>NZ_RBKY01000001.1:3715457-4953943 GCF_003634495.1 Nocardiopsis sp. Huas11
GCGGCGGGATTGCCCCAGCCCGCGGTGAGCACCAGCATGGCCAGCGCCTCCTGCTCGACCACGTCGGTGGCCACCCGGGCGACGTCGCGGCGCTGGGCCCACCGGCGGGGGCGCTCGGAGAAGGCGCAGCGCACCGTGCCGTTGGCGGCGTGCTGGGGGTAGACGCGGCGCAGGTTCTTGTAGGAGCGGTCGCGACGGACGTCGTCCAGGGCATCACGAAGCCGGTGGGCCGCGGTGCGGTCCACCGTGCCGTCCCGTGGCACCGCGCGACCCATGCGCACGGCGAGGACGCTCTCGGCGTCGCCCTGGTGGACCGGGCACGGGCAGTGCTCGGCGCACAGGTCGACGTAGTCGCAGAACTGTTCGGAATGGCCCGAGCAGCCCTGGGCGGTTCCGTCCGTGGAGCAGGGTCCGCACCCCATCACACGCGTGAAGGCGCGCAGGAACGCGGTGGAACCGAACAGCTCCCAGGCGGAGCAGTGGTGCGTGCTCACGAACTCTTCTCCCCGGTGTGATCCGGGGCCGGGTCGCTTTCCCAGCCCTCCGGGAAAGCGCGTGAAAGAGTCGCGAGACCTCAGCCGACACCCCCGCTTTCACGGGAGGTCACACGCCAAAATAGTTCCGCCGTGAGGAAACTGTCAATTGCCTGCGGGGTGGGACATGTGCGCTTCCCCTATTTGAATCGGACATGGGCAACAACGGTCACATGGATTTCGCTCGGGCGGGTCGGACAAGGTCGAAGGGCTGTGTCCGAGAGACTGCGGTGAGACCCCCTGGCAGGGGGTGACACAGGTGGTCGCGGCACACCGAACGCGGGCACGCGCCGAGAGGAACGGAGGTCGCCGGATGCCGGTGGTCAACCTGACGCCGCATGTGGTGACAGTCGTCGACGCCCGCTCCCGTGTCATCCAGCGCTGGCCGCGCGCCCCCGAACCGGCACGGGTCGAGGCCGTCCGGGTCCCGGTGCGCGGCGCGGCGGGCGTACCCGCGGGCGTGCCCCTGGTCGCCGAGAGACGCACCCGCGCCAACCTGCCCGAGCCGCAGGAGGGCGTGTGGTTCATCGTCTCCTCCGTGGTGGGTTCGGCCCACCCCGAGCGCAGGGACCTGCTCGTGCCCTCGGACCTGGTGCGCGACGGCAGGGGCGTGGTGACCGCGTGCCGGTCGTTCGTCATCAGCGGGACCCCGGTCCGGGGCGCGCCGGACAAGGGCAGGGCCGCGCCGGACCCCGGGCGCACGGGCGGCCGGGACCAGGGCCAGGGCGGGGGACGGGGCAAGGCCAGGGGCGGGGAGCGGGCGGGGGACAAGGAGAGGGACATGGTGGGGTCGTGACCGGTCGGCACGGCCGGACGCCCCCGGCGCCGGACCGGTACCGTGGGCGTTCGCACTCGCCCCGGACCGAGAGGGAGGCCGTGGACAGCCCCCGTGCCGCCGTGGTGCTCGTCGGTCGGAGCCCGACCCCCGCCCTGCTGTCCGCTCTCACCCTGTCCGTCGAGCGGCTGGTCCTGCTCGCCAGCGACGGCACCCTGCCGGTGGCGCGCCGGGTGGCCGCCGCCGTGGAGGCCCTCACCGACACCGCCTCGGTGCGCGTGCTGAGCGTGGGGCCCGACCCGCACGATTTCCAGGCGGCCGAGGACGCACTGGCCGCCGTCCACCGGTCCCTGGGCGGCGCGCCCTGGTTCCTGGACTACACGGGCGGCACGAAGGTCATGAGCGTGGCGTCGGCGCTCTTCCACGAGCGCGCGCTGCCCCCCGACCGCCACCCGCCGACGCGCCGGTGGCGCCACTACCTCGACCCCGGCCGGGACGCGCTGCGCACCCACGATCCCGCCTGGCCCGAACGGCCCGTCGCCACCGGCCGCGTGGACCTGCGCACCCTGGCACGCGTGCACGGCGCCGAGTGGAGCGAGGACCGCGACCCCGAACCGGTGCGCCTGGTCGCCCAGGGCGGCCGACAGGCCCTGGACGCCCGCTATCCGGACCTGTCACCGATGGTGCGGCGCGGCGTGATCGCCGAGGGGCGCGTGCTGTCCCACCTGCGCCGCCACCTGGCCGCCGCGCCCGACACCGAGGTGCTCGGCCCCCGCCGGGTCGCCGACCCCTTCCACGCCGACGGTTCGATCGCCGACTTCGACGCCCTGGTCCGGCACGGCCACCGGGTGCTGTGCGTGGAGGCCAAGACCCGGCCCGGCGACGTCGTGGGCCGCGCGGGGTGGACGGTGGCCAAGGCGCGGCGCGTCTTCGGCACGGCCGCCCAGGTGCTCTTCGTCCACACCGGGCCGGCCGTGCCGAGCCTGCGCGAGCAGATCACCGCCGTCAATCCCGCGCTGACCGCACGGCAGGTCCACGTGTGGAGCATGACCGACTTCCTGGAGCGCCTCACGTCCTTCGACGACCTGCGCAAGGCCTTCTTCCCTCCGCCGGCTCCGCCGCGTCCGCCCGCACGGCGCGGCGCGCGCCCGGGGGCCGACGCGCCGCCGGCCTCCCGGCCCCGCCCGCCGGCGCGCCACCCCGGCCCGGGCGACCGCCCGCGACTGATCACCTCCCTCGGCGGCAGCCGGCTGGGGACCCTCACCGCCCTGCACGCCCACCGCCCCGGCCGGGCCCTGGTCCTGCCCTCCCGGCAGAGCGTGCGCGACCACGTCCGCGAGGCGGCCGCGCGCACCCTGTACGCGGCCGAGCGCCCCGACGAGCCCCGACCGGACGCCGCCCGCCTGAAGGAGTCCGGCCACCGCGACCGGGTCCGCTTCACGGCCGACCCGGTGGACGGCTCCGACGCCGACGCGGTCGCCGCCGTCGCGCTGGAGTGGTTGGCGGCCGAGGCCGCGGCCGTCGGGGACGGCGCGCCCGTGGTCGTCGACATCACCACCGGCACCAAGGCGATGAGCCTGGGACTGGCGCTGGCGGCCCGGGAGGTCGGCGCCTGCACCACCTACCAGATCGTCCACCGGCGCTCGATCGTGTGCCTGGCCCACGGCGAGACGGCCCTGAGGGGCCGGGCCGCGGTGGACTGGCCCCTGGTCCTGCCCGGGTACACGCCCCTCGACGGCCCGCTCGGGGCACGGGCCGGACCCATCGCGCGCACCCAGGTGGACACCGAGCTGGTGGAGGCGGCCCGCGCCGCGCTCGCCCGCGCCGCCTCCGGGCCGGTCGGCGTGTGGATGGACGCCTCCCTGCCCGACCCCGAGGCCTCCCTCACCGCCCAGGAACGGCCCAGCCTCGTCCTCACCTTCGGCGACCGGGCGGTGGGCCTGGCCGCCCCCGCCTGGCGGCGCCTGCGCTCACCCGGCGCCGAGCCGCGCGCGGTCTCGCGCGGGGCGTGGGCGCAGAGCGTCTTCGCCGCCACCACGCACCTCAACGTCCGCTGCGACGTGGCGGGAACGGTCCTGGCGCTCAGCCGGCCGGGCGCCGACGTCGGCCGCGCGGGCGAACTCGTGGAGTGGATCGCCCACGCCGACCCGCGTGCACGGGAGCCCGAGGCGGTGCTGGGGTTCGGCGATCCGCTGCGGCCGGTCCTGGTGGCCGCCGCCCCGGGCACGCTGCCCCCGCTCCTGTCCACGGACGTCAGCCGGCTCTGAGCGCCCCGGCCCCCTGCCCGTGCGCGCCGCACGCGGCCGACCGGTGCGCGTGGTGACCACCGGCGTCGAAATCGGTAATGTGTCGCGATCTTGACATCGTCCCTGGCAACCGGACGTACCGAAGGACCGTCTACGTCGGCGACACCATCACGCCCGGTCCCCCCGACCGGGCCGGCAGAAACGGAGCCGACGCATGCGCTATGGCGCACGGGCCCTCCTCGCAGGCATGACCACGGTCCTTCTCACCGGGTGCACGGGCGCACCCGGACCCGGCCCGGCCGAGGAGGAGCCGGACGACATCGAGGAGGCGGCGGCGGACAGGGCCGTCGAGCCCGGCACACCGGAGGCGTTCGCGGGCCAGGAGATCGAGTGGGACACGTGCTACACCGGCGATGACCTCGAAGCGGCCGTCGACGAAGGCGGGGAGGGCGACTGGCTGGGAGCCCTGGACTGCGGCACCGTCTCCGTGCCCCTCGACTACGCCGATCCCGACGGCCGCACGCTCGACCTGCACATGGTCCGTGCCGCCGCCACCGGCGACGAGCCCCTGGGCTCCCTGGTCATCAACGGGGGAGGACCCGGCGTCACCGGCTCCGAGACCCTGTTCTGGGAGACCATGAGCCCCCGGGTCCGCGCCTCCTTCGACCTGGTCTCCTTCGACCCGCGGGGTGTGGGGCGCAGCGAGGGGCTGGAGTGCGGGAACTGGGACGAGATCGACCGTGTCCTGGCCAACATCGGCGACACCGATCCCGCCGACCTGACCGACGAGGAGCTGGTCCCGCTCGAGCGGGCGGCGCGCCTGTACGCCGAGGACTGCGCGGAGGAGGCGGGTGAGGACTTCCTCTACAACATCGGCAGCGTCAACGTCGCCCGCGACATGGACATCATCCGCGACGCGCTCGGCGACGACGCGCTCACCTACCTCGGCTACTCCTACGGCACCTACGTCGGCGCCCTGTACGCGCAGATGTACCCGCAGGCCACGCGCGCCCTCGTCCTGGACGGCGCGGTCGAGACCGAGCACACCAACGCCGAGGCCGCCTACGAGCAGGACGTCGCCTTCCAGGAGTCCTGGGAGCTGTTCGTCGAGTACTGCGTCACGGACATGGCCGCGTGCCCCTTCGACAGCGCGGACGGGGCGGAGGCGGACATGGACGAGGTCTTCGCCTACCTGGACGCCGAACTCCCCGAGGTCGAGGGGGAACCGGTGGACTCCTGGACCTTCGCGTGGATGATCACGATGGCCCTCTACGACGAGTACCTGTGGGAGGACATCTCCCAGGCGATCCGTGCGGTGCGGGCGCAGGACGAGGAGGAGATCGACACGTCGTTCTCCTACCTGTACGAGTACGCGTTCGGGGCCGTCGGCGCCTCGCCGCGTCCGCGCGCCGCCGCCGACGAGTGGGAGGACTCCACCTCGGCGATGACCGCGATCAACTGCGCCGACCGCGAGGACCCCACCGACGTCGAGGCCTATCGGGAGGCCGCGGCCAGGACCACGGCGGAGGCGTCCTTCTTCTCGGGTGGGGTGTGGACCGTCCTGCCCTGCGCGTACTGGACCGAGACGGAGGAGGCGCCCACGGGGTTCACCGCTCCCGACGCGCCGCCGATCGTGGTCGTCGGCACGGTCGGCGACCCGGCCACGCCGTACGCCTGGGCGCAGCGGCTGGCGGATCAGCTGGAGACGGCGACCCTGGTGACCTACGAAGGGGCCGGGCACACGATCTACGGTTACGGCGTCAGCTCGTGCGTGGAGAGCGAACTCGACGACTACCTCATCGACGGGACGGTGCCCGAGGAGGGGCTGTCGTGCCCCGGGATGCTGTAGGGGCGGCGGATCCCGCCTCGGGGGCTCCCTCCCGGGAGTGAGCGCCGTCCCCCTGGCGGGGGAGGCGCGGGCCCCCGGTCCCGGCCAGGCTGGGGGTGAGGAAAGGGGAGCCATGACGAACACTCGGCTCGGTTACGCGGCGGCGGGGGCGGCGCTCTTCTTGGGCGGCGCCCATCTGGTGGTGACGACGTTCCTGGCGCAGGGGGACTTCGGTGCGGGCATGGTGGCCTGGATCGTCGTGCCGTTCCTGCTGATCCTGGGCTTCGCCGCCGCCGCGGCCGTCCTGGCGCGGGCCGGTGACCGGCCGCGCTGGGCGGTGTGGACGGCGGGGACGGCCACGGTGGTCACGGCCCTGCTGGTCCTGGCGGGGAGCGCTCCGCTGTTCACGGGCGACCCCCTCGGGATCTTCCTGGGGCCGACCCCCTACGCGCTGGTGTGCGTCCCACTGTTCGCCGCGCTCACGTGGCGTTCGTCGTCCTTCGGCGGCGCGCCCGCGCGGTAGCGGCCGGGCGGCAGGCCGAACTCGCGCTTGAACGCGTTGGCGAAGGCGAACTGCGACCCGTAGCCCACCTTCGCCGCGATCGAGCTGAGCGGCAGGTCGCCCTCCCTCAGCAGGTGTGCCGCGGACGTCAGCCGCCACCAGGTGACATAGGCGAGCGGGGACTGGCCGACCATGCCCGTGAAGCGCTTGGAGAAGGCCGCGCGGGAGAGTCCCGCGCGCTCGCCCAGCTCCGCGACCGACCACGGGTGGGCCGGGTCCTCGTGCACCGCCCGGACCGCCGCGCTCACCGCCGGATCGCGCAGCGCTCCGACCCAGCCGCAGGCGCTGTCGGGTCTGTGCTCCTCCAGATACGCCCGGAGGATGAACAGCAGCAGCATGTCCAGCAGGGACGGGATGATCGCGTCGCTGCCGGGCCGGGGCCGGTCCAGTTCGCCGCCCAGCAGGTCCACGGCCGCCGCCAGCTCCGGGCGCGCGCCCACGCGATGCGGTAGGTGGACCACCCGGGGGAGCTCGGCGATCAGCGGATGGCGCCGGGTCGTACACGAGTGGTAGGAGCCGCCGACCGTGACGCAGGCGGGCACGGCGTCGTCGGAGCGGTCGCCGAGCGCGGCCGTCCGGAACGGCCGCAGGCCCTCGCGTCCGCAGACCAGGTCGGCCACGGGCGCGCCGGGTCGGCCGCCGCCCAGCTCGACCCCGCCCTCGCTCAGGTGCGTCGCGCCGCGCAGGTCGGTGACGGGGGTCCCAGGGGAGTCGGCCAGCGTGTGGACCTGGCCGTGCGGGAGGAACACCACGTCGCCCACGGCCAGCCGGCGGGGCTCCTCGCCCTCCACCAGCAGCCAGGCCGAGCCCTGTAGGACGACCTGGAACGACCCGCCGCCGCTGCCGGGCAGGCGCAGCCCCCAGGGCGCGTACCACTCGACCCGCGCCGCGACCGGGCGTCCGGTCCGGACGGTGGAGATCACGTCGCTGAGTACGTCCATGGCGCGAGCATATCCCACGACATGTCGCCGTGGACGCTGGCGTATAGATCGGATCGCCTCACGCATTGGAAGTATCTGCGGCCCGTGAGTACGGTCGATTCCGTACCTACCAGAGGCAGGGAAACGACCATGACCACGACCACGACCACGACCTCCCCCGAGACCGTCCGCCGCGCCTGGCCGCGCCGTCTGGGCGCCGTCGCCGCCGCGACCGTCGTCAACGCGCTGATCGGCGCCCTCGCCCCGCTCGCGGGCGTCGGCATGGTGATCTCGATGCCGGGCATGGAGCCCGGTCCCGTGCCGGTGGCCGCCTTCGCCATGTGGACGGCGGTCTTCGGCCTCCTCGGATGGGGCACCCTCGCCCTGACCGAACTCGTTCTCAGGCACCGCGCCCGGGCGGTGTGGACGGCCGCGGCGGTGGTCGTCCTCCTGCTGTCGTTCCTGCCCTCGATGTCGGTCGGCGGGGACGTCGCCACCGAGGCGGTCCTGCTGTCCACGCACGTCGTGGCGGCCGCGATCCTCATTCCGGTGTTCTGGCGCTCCGCCCGGAGCGCCTGACCCCGCACCCACGGCGGGCCGGCCCCCGGAGCTCTACCGGGGGCCGGCCCGCCGTCGTGCACGGACCATGCGCGTACACTCGGAGCATGGATGGCGCACACGCGGTGAATCAGAGCCCGGTCCGGGCCTCCCGTGTGACGCCCTCGGCCGCTGATACCGCCGGCTCCGCCGCGACGGTCAGCCGGTCCACCTCCGTCGTGCCAGAGGCGCCCCGCACCGGACTGCGGGCCCTGCACGGACACGGTTAGCGACCTCACCGCCACCCCTGACGATCCTGTTCCGCCGCCACCGCGGCGGTCTCTCCGCGGCGCCCGCGATCTCGACCCGCGCCGCCCTACCCCTCGCCAGCCCGCGGCGATCCCGTCGGCTGCGCCCACCGGCACCGGTCGTCCGACGGCCGCGCCACTTCCGAAGGGACCGCTGTGAAACTGAGCGAGCTGCTGAACGGCCACGACCACCAGGTAGTGCGCGGCGACAAGGACGTCCTGATCACCGCGGCGCCCTGCCTGGACGCCGACCGGGTGACGACCGGATCCCTCTACGTCGCCCGGCCCGGCCATCCGACCGGCGGAGTCGAGGGCATCGGCACCGCGCTCGCGCGGGGCGCCGTCGCCGTCCTCGTGGAGGACGAGGTGCCGGACGGGACCTGGCCCGACACCGCCGACGTGCGCGTGGTGCGCGTGATCGACACCCGCACCGCCGTCGCACTGGCCTCGGTGCGCTTCCACGGTGAGCCGGGGCGCGGCATGGACGTCGTCGCCATCACCGGCACCAACGGCAAGACGTCGGTCTCGTCCATGTACGAATCGCTGCTGAGGATCTCCAAGCGCGCCCGGGTCGGGGTCATCGGGACCTCCGGCGCGCGGACCGGTGACGACCGCATCCCCATGCCCAGGTCGGTGCTGAGCACCCCCGAGGCGCCGGACCTGCAGTACCTCCTGGCGCGCATGCGCGCACGGGGCTGCGACAGCGTCGTCCTGGAGGCGACGTCCATGGGGCTGCTGAACCACCGGGTGGACGGGTCGTTCGTGGACGTGGGCGTGTTCACCAACCTGTCCCAGGACCACCTGGACGACCACGGCACGATGGACAGCTACCGGGACGCCAAACTGCTGCTGTTCGGCGGGATGTGCCGCCGGGCGGTGGTCAACGCCGACGATCCCGTCGGCGCCGGGATCCCCGCGCTGATGCCGGGCGCGGTGACCACCTACGCCATCGACGCCGAGGCCGACTACCGCGCCACCGACCTCGTCGTCGACGCCTCGGGCACGCGCTTCGTCCTCCACCACGACGGCCGCAAGTACCCGGCGGCCATCCCGGTCCCGGGCCGCTTCTCCGTGTCCAACGCCCTGGCCGCCCTGGCCGCCTGCCACGTGCTGGGCCACGATCTCGGCGGTCTGCTGGCCGCGCTGGAGCGGATGCCGCAGATCCCGGGCCGTTTCGAGCACTTCGGCACACCGGACGGTGTGTCGGTCATCGTGGACTACGCCCACTCACCGGACTCACTGGACAAGGTCCTCGCCACGATCCGCGGCTTCGCCCCCGGCCGGGTCATCACCGTCTTCGGCTGCGGCGGGGACCGCGACACCACCAAGCGAGCCTGGATGGGTGAGATCGCGGGCACCTACTCCGACCTCTGCGTCCTCACCTCGGACAACCCGCGCTACGAGGACCCCGAGACGATCATGGACCAGGTCGCCCAGGGCCTGCGCAAGACCGGAACGGCCTTCGAGCGGGAGGGCGACCGCCACCGGGCCATCGCTCTCGCGCTCTCCCGTGCCCGTGAGGGGGACGTCGTCCTGGTCGCGGGCAAGGGCAGCGAGGCCTACCAGATCGTCGGTGACGACCTGCTGCCCTTCGACGACATGTCGACCGTGCGCGAGCTCTCCCCGGCCTGATCCCCGCGCCGCCGACCGCCCCGGGCGCACCCGGGGCGGCCCTCGGTCAGATCCGCGCGGCGGCCGCCTCGTCGACCCAGAACAGGGTGCGCTCCCTGCCCCGCGCCCCCGCCACCGGCGCCTCGTCCGTACTGCCCCCGGCCAGCCCCAGCCGGACCGGCTCGGCCTTGCCCTCGCCCGAGGCCAGGACCCACACCTCGCGGGCGGAGCGCAGGGCCGGCATCGTCAGGGTGACCCGGCGCGCCGGCGGCTTGGGCGACTCGCGCACCGCCGCCACCGCCGCCTCGTCCTCGCGCACCTGCGGCAGGCCCGGGAACAGCGACGCCACATGTGCGTCCGGCCCCACGCCCAGCATGCACACGTCGAAGTCGGGAACCGACGCCTCACCGTGGGCGGCCCGCGTCAGCTCGCGCTTGTAGCGCGTGGCCGCGTGCTCCACGTGGTCGCCGTCGATCCCGTCCGAGGCCGGCATGGGGTGCACGTGGTCGGCCGGGATGTCGATGTGGTCGATGAGCGCCTCGCACGCCTGCGTCTCGTTGCGCTCGGCGTCCTTGGCGGGCAGGAAGCGCTCGTCCCCCCACCACAGGTGCACCCGCGACCAGTCCAGGCCCGCGCGCTCGGCGGCGCGGCGCAGCGACCGCAGCGCCGCGATCCCGATCCCGCCGCCCGTCAGTACCAGGTGGGCGACGTCCCGCTCGGCCAGCGCCGCGTTGGTCCGTTCCACCAGCGCGTCGGCGATCGCGTCCGCCAGTGCTCCGCCGTCGGGGTGGCGGACGACCTCCGGTTCACTCATCCTCATGCTCCGCTTCCGGAGAGCGAGGCCCCCAAGTGGCGGGCCGCGCTCTCGTAGATCTCGTCGGCGTCCAGACGGCGCAGCTCCTCGGCCAGGGCCTGGGAAGCACTGCGCCGCGCCAGCGCCACGGTCTGGTCCGGCTGCCCGAACCGGGACAGGGTGGCCACCCGCCCGTCCACACGGGAGATGGTGATGTCCCCGTGCTCGGTGGTCAGCCGCACCTCGGTCAGCCCGGGGCCGTGGGAGGTCGCCCGTTCCACGGACACCTCCAGACGGTCCGAGAGCCACGACGCCATGAGCTCCGCGCTCGGGTAGTGGTCCTCCGCCGTCACCCGGGCCGCCGTCACCCACCCGCAGGGCTGGTCCATGGCACTGGCGAGCAGCGAGCGCCACGGGGTCAGCCGCGTCCAGGTCAGGTCGGTGTCGCCCGGCCGGTAGTTGGCCACGCGGTCGGCGAGGTCGCGTACCGGGTCGGGCGCGCGCAGGGCGTCGGTGATCCGCCGCTGGGCCAAACGGCCCACCGGGTCCTCGGCCGGGTCGACCGGGCCCACGCCCGGCCACCACGCCACGACCGGCGCGTCCGGCACCAGCAGCGGAGTGACCACGGAGTCGGCGTGCTGGCCCAGCGGGCCGTACAGGCGCAGCAGCACGGCCTCGCCCGGACCGGACGTGCCCGGACGGCGGATCTCGGCGTCGATCGCCGGTTCCGCGCCCGGGTCGCGCCGGATCAGCGCGACCACGCGCGAGGGGTGCTCGTGCCCGGCCTCGGTCGCGGCGCGCACGGCGTCGTAGTGGTCCGCCTCGTCGGTGACGATGACCAGGGTCAGGACCATGTTCATGGCACCGCCGCCGACGCTGTGCCGCTCGGCCATGAGCGCCTCGGTGATCTGCGCCGTGGTGGTACGCGGCAGATAGAGCGTCATCCAAGCCTCCCCAAAGCGATGGTGGTCACGGCCGCCGCCACTGGCGGCCGTCCCTGGCGAGCAGGGCGTGGGCCGACTCCGGCCCCCACGTACCCGACCCGTACTGCTCGGGCCGGCCCTCCTTGGCCCAGAACTCCTCGACCGGGTCCAGGATGCGCCAGGAGAGCTCGACCTCCTCCTGGCGCGGGAAGAGCGGCGGGTCGCCGATCAGCACGTCCAGGATGAGCCGCTCGTAGGCCTCGGGACTGGCCTCGGTGAAGGACTGCCCGTAGGTGAAGTCCATGCTGACGTCGCGCACCTCCATGGTGGCGCCCGGCACCTTGGAACCGAACCGCAGCGTCACCCCCTCGTCGGGCTGGATGCGCAGGACCAGGGCGTTCTGCCCGAGCTCGCTGACGTCGGTGCGCGGGAACATCTGCTGCGGCGCCGCCTGGAACACCAGGGCCACCTCCGTCACCCGTCGGCCGAGCCGCTTGCCGGTGCGCAGGTAGAAGGGCACGCCCGACCAGCGCCGGGTGCCCACCGACAGCTTCAGGGCCGCGTAGGTCTCGGTGACGGAGTCGGGCGGGATGCCGTCCTCCTCCAGGTAGCCGGCCACCGAGGCCCCGCCCTGCCAGCCGGCCGAGTACTGGCCGCGGGCGGTCCCGGTGGCCAGGTCCTCGGGCAGCGACACCGCGGAGAGCACCTTCTCCTTCTCGGCGCGGATCGCGTCGGCGCTGTAGGAGACCGGTTCCTCCATGGCCACCAGCGCGAGCAGTTGCAGCAGGTGGTTCTGGATGACGTCGCGCGCGGCACCGATGCCGTCGTAGTAGCCCGCGCGCCCGCCCACACCGATGTCCTCGGCCATGGTGATCTGCACGTGGTCCACGTAGCTGCGGCTCCACAGCGGCTCGAACAGCGTGTTGGCGAAGCGCAGCGCCAGGATGTTCTGGACCGTCTCCTTGCCCAGGTAGTGGTCGATGCGGAACACCGACGACGGGGGGAACACGTCGTCCACCACCGCGTTGAGCTCCTGGGCGCTCTCCAGGTCGTGCCCGAAGGGCTTCTCGATCACCACCCGGCGCCACGGCGTGACGCCCGCGGGCTCGTCCCGCGCGGGGGAGGAGCCGTCGGTCTCGGCGGACGCCGCCGCGGCTCCCGCCCGCGCCTGCGGGGACTCGGCCAGACCGCTGCGCTTGAGCTGGGTGATCACGGTCGGGAACAGTTTGGGAGGCAGCGACAGGTAGAACGCGTAGTTGCCGCCGGTGCCGCGCGCGGCGTCGAGCTCGCGCACGGTCTCGGCCAGGCGGTCGAAGGCGTCGTCGTCGTCCAGATCGCCCTGGACGAAGCGGACGCCCTCACTGAGCTGGCGCCACACGTCCTCGCGGAAGGGGGTCCGGGCGTGCTCCCGGACCGCCTCGTAGGCCTGCGCGGCGAAGTCCTGGTGTTCCCAGTCGCGCCGCGCGAAGCCCACCAGGCCGAAGCCCGGCGGCAGCATGCCGCGGTTGGCGAGGTCGTAGATGGCGGGCAGGAGCTTCTTGCGGGCCAGGTCGCCCGTCACACCGAACAGCACCAGGACACTGGGGCCGGCGATGCGGGGCAGGCGTCGGTCCAGGGCGTTGCGGAGCGGGTTGGGTACCGCTCCGGGCATCACCGGTTCTTTCACTGCGAGACTCTTCCTCGTTGAGAGCGGCCGGGGACTCGTGGCTGGGGCCGAGGGTGGAAAGCCGTGCCCGGGCCCGCTCGTGGTGCGGGCCCGGGGCCGGTGACGTGGACGCTCCGGGTCAGGACAGCGCGTCGAGCTTGGCGGACAGGCCCTTGAGCAGGCTCTCCCAGGAGTCGACGAACTTGGTGACGCCCTCCTCCTCCAGGAGCGCGAAGACCTCGGTGAGGTTCACTCCGGCGTTCTCCAGGGCGGCGAAGTCGGCCTGCGCCTGCTGGTAGGTGCCCAGGACGGTGTTGCCCGCGATCACGCCGTGGTCGGCGGTCGCGTCCAGGGTCGCCTGCGGCATCGTGTTGACCGTGTTGCGCGCCACGAGCTCGGTGACGTAGCGGGTGTCCTCGAAGGCGGGGTCCTTCACGCCGGTGGACGCCCACAGCGGGCGCTGCGGCGCCGCGCCGTGCTCGGCGAGGGCCTGCCACTCCTTGGAGGCGAAGACCTGCTCGTAGGCCTGGTAGGCCAGCCGGGCGTTGGCCACGGCGGCCTTGCCCACGAGGGCCTCGGCCTCGTCGGTGCCGATCGCCTTCAGCCGCTTGTCCACCTCGGAGTCCACACGGCTGACGAAGAAGGACGCGACCGACTGGATCCGGGAGAGGTCGTGGCCGTTGGCGCGGGCCAGCTCCATGCCCTCCAGGTAGGCGTCCATCACCTCGCGGTAGCGCTCCAGGGAGAAGATCAGCGTGACGTTGACGCTGATGCCCATGCCCAGGACCCGCGTGATCGCGGGCAGGCCCTCGGCGGTCGCGGGGATCTTGATCATCAGGTTGGGCCGGTCCACCAGCCACCACAGGGCCTTGGCCTCGGCGACGGTGCGCTCGGTCTCGCGGGCCAGGCGCGGGTCCACCTCCAGGGACACGCGGCCGTCGAGGCGGTCGGTGGCGTCGTAGACCGGGCGCAGGGTGTCCGCGGCCCAGCGGATGTCGTAGGCGGTGAGCAGGCGGACGGCCTCGTCCACCGACACCCCGCGCACGCCCATGTCGTGGACCTGCTCGTCGTAGGCGTCGCCCTCGGCGAGCGCCTTGTCGAAGATGGTGGGGTTGGAGGTGACGCCGACCACGTGGTGGGTCGACATCAGGTCGGTCAGGTTGCCGGTGCGCAGTCGCTCACGGCTGATGTCGTCCAGCCAGACGGACACGCCCGACTCGGACAGGGTCTTGAGTGCGTTGGTCATGTTCTCGCGCCTTTCTCACAGGGCGTCGCCGCCCACTCGCACACAGGGGGCGGGCCCCGCCGGATACTCCGGCGGGGCCCGCGGTGTCAGCGTCCGGCTCGGGCCGCGCTGTCGCGGACGGCGGCCACGACGGCGTCGGCGGTGAGGCCGAACTTCTCGTACAGGGTCTGGTAGGGCGCGGAGGCACCGAAGTGCTCCAGGCTCACCGAGGCGCCGGCGTCGCCGACGTAGGAGCGCCACCCCATGGCGATACCGGCCTCGACCGAGACCCGGGTGCGCACCGAGGAGGGCAGGACCTGCTCCCGGTACTCCTGGCTCTCGGACTCGAACCACTCCACGCACGGCATCGACACCACGCGGGTGGGCGTGCCGTCGGCCTCCAGGGCCCGGCGCGCCTCCAGGGCGATCGGCACCTCGCTGCCGGTGGCGATGATGATCGCCTCCGGGGTGCCGCCGTCGGCCTCGGCCAGGACGTAGCCGCCCTTGACCGCGTCCTCGGCGGGAGCGTACTCCTCGCGGTCCAGCACGGGCAGGTTCTGCCGGGTCAGTGCGAGCGCGGCCGGGCGGTCGCCGGTCTCCAGGACCTTGCGCCAGACCACGGCCGTCTCGTTGGCGTCGGCCGGGCGGACCACGTCCAGGCCGGGGATGGCGCGCAGCGCCCACAGGTGCTCGATCGGCTGGTGGGTGGGGCCGTCCTCGCCCAGGCCGATGGAGTCGTGCGTCCACACGTAGGTGACCGGCAGCTTCATCAGCGCGGCCAGGCGCACGGCCGGGCGCATGTAGTCGCTGAAGACCAGGAAGGTGCCGCCGTAGGGGCGGGTGGGCCCGTGCAGGGCGATGCCGTTGAGGATCGAGCCCATGCCGTGCTCACGGACGCCGAAGTGCAGCACGCGCCCGTACGGGTTGCCGGGGAACATGCTGCTGGCGCGGTCGAAGGGCAGGAAGGACGGCTCGCCCTTGGGCGTGGTGTTGTTGGAGCCGGCCAGGTCGGCCGAGCCGCCCCACAGCTCGGGCAGGACCGGGGCGATGGAGCTGAGCACCTCGCCGCTGGCCTTGCGGGTGGCCATGCCCTTCTCGCTGGCCTCGAAGGACGGCAGCGCGTCCGTCCAGCCCTCGGGCAGCTTGCCCGACTGCAGGCGGTCGAAGAGGTCGCCCTGCTCGCCGGCGCCGCGGCGCCAGGCCTGGAACGTCTTCTCCCACTCGGCACGCGCCTGGCGACCCCGGTCCAGGGCGCGGCGGGTGTGCTCGATGACGTCGTCCTGGACCCCGAACGGCTCGTCGGGCAGACCCAGGATCTCCTTGGTGGCGGTGATCTCGTCGGCGCCGATGGCCGCGCCGTGGATGGCGCCGGTGTTCTGCTTGTTCGGGGCGGGCCAGCCGATGACCGTGCGCAGCTTGATGAAGGTGGGACGCTCGGTCTCGGCCTTACCGCGCAGGATCGCCTGGTAGAGGGCGTCGACGTCCTCGACGTACTCGCCGGTGGCGGTCCAGTCGACCTCCTCGACGTGCCAGCCGTAGGCGCGGTAGCGCTCCAGCACGTTCTCGGAGTGCGCGATCCGGGTGTCGTCCTCGATGGAGATCTGGTTGTCGTCCCAGATCATGATGAGGTTGCCCAGGTTCTGGGTGGCGGCCAGGGCGCTGGCCTCGTGGCTCACCCCCTCCTGGACGTCGCCGTCGGAGCAGAAGGCGAAGACGTGGTGGTCGAACGGGCTCGCGCCCGGACCGGCCTCGGGGTTGAACAGCCCGCGCTCGCGGCGCGCGGCCATGGCCATGCCGACGGCGTTGCCCACGCCCTGGCCCAGGGGGCCGGTCGTGGTCTCCACGCCGGGGGTGTGGCCGACCTCGGGGTGGCCCGGGGTGAGGCTGTCCCACTGGCGCAGGGCCTTGAGGTCGTCCAGGGTCAGGCCGTAGCCGGCCAGGTAGAGCTGGATGTAGAGGGTGAGGCTGGAGTGACCGATCGACAGCACGAACCGGTCCCGGCCCACCCAGTCGGGGGCGGCCGGGTCGTGCCGCATGACCTTCTGGAACAGGAGGTAGGCGGCGGGAGCCAGGGCCATCGCGGTACCGGGGTGTCCGTTACCCGACTTCTCCACGGCGTCCATCGCCAGGGCCCGAACGGTGTTGACGGCGCGGAGGTCGAGATCCGACCACTCCAGTGTCTGCGGGGTGTGGGCGTTCACGGACTTGCGTTCTCCTTCTCGGGCACCCGTCGTGCCCGGGTGGGCGCGAGGGGCGGCTGTTGTGGGCTTTCGTCGTCGGGGCCGGCGCCGGCGCCCTCGGGTCCGGTGGCTGCGGCCCGCGGGGGGTGTGCGGGGCACGACACCGCCGACGCCGGATCCGGGACCCTGCGGTCCCTGCGTCATCATCCCGGACAACAGCCGCGGCGGTCTGGTAAGTCCCGACAGGGACGGCCAACCGCGAGCCTATCGTCCGAGGGTGGTGATGTCGTTGCCCGACACCTCACATGGCCGTCGGCCCATCGAGCCCCTACGGACCGGCGGGGTCCCCCTCGCGCCGGTCCGGGGCGGCGCGACCCCCGCGGGGGCGGCGGTGCGCGCCCGCGGCCGGAGCGTGGCACGCTGGAAGCGCTGCGGGGCGTGTGCGAACCTGCTGCTGCGCCCCACGGTCGGCGGCGGCGCCGGGCCGCGGACCGGGCGCTCGCGTTGCGAGGGGGGCCGGGACCGGTTCGCGCGAGCTAGTACTACGATGTGTCGTTGACGGGGTTTTCGCTGATCCTGACGCACAGTCGGTCCGCTCGGCCCCGCGTGGCGAGTGTCGAATTCCCTAGAGTCATCGAGGTATCCGCGTGTCAGATTCCGAGCCGGTACGCCCCACACGGGCGCGAGCGAACCGTCCGGCCGAGGGGACGCGGCACTGATGGCCCTCGCAGACCGAGCCCCGCGCGCGGACGCGGCCGAGCAGGCCGAGGCCTCCCGCAGGGCCACCGTCGGCCAGTACGTCCGCGCCTACGTCGCCCTCTCCAAACCCCGCGTCATCGAGCTCCTGCTCATCACGACGATCCCCGTGATGTTCGTCGCCGCCGGGGGTGTGCCCCCGCTGTGGACCGCGGTCGCCACCCTGGTCTTCGGCACCATGTCCGCGGCCAGCGCCAACGCGATGAACTGCTACATCGACCGCGACATCGACCGTGAGATGCGTCGCACCCGCCAGCGCCCCGGCGCGATGGACCTGGTGACCCCGCGCGGCGCCCTGGTCTACGGCCTGGCCCTGGCGATCGGGTCCACGCTCGGGTTCCTGCTGCTGGTCAACGTGCTCTCAGCGGTGCTGTCCGTCTTCGCGATCGCGTTCTACATCTTCGTCTACACGATGCTCCTCAAGCGGCGCACGGCGCAGAACGTGGTGTGGGGCGGCATCGCCGGGTGCATGCCGGTGCTGATCGGCTGGGCGGCGGTCACCAACAGCCTGGACTGGGCGCCCTTCGTGCTCTTCCTGGTCGTGTTCTTCTGGACGCCGCCGCACACCTGGACGCTGGCGATGCGCTACCGCGAGGACTACGCCGCCGCCAAGGTGCCGATGCTGCCGGTGGTCGCCAGCGACCGCCGCGTGCTGCTGGAGTGCGTGCTCTACAGCTGGGCCACCGCGATCGTCTCGCTCATCTTCTGGCCGGTCGCCGGGACCACCGTCTTCTACGGCGTGGTCGCGCTGGTCCTGGGCGCGCTGCTGGTCGTGCAGGCGCACCGCCTGCTCAGCCGCTCCCTCGCGGGTGTGAGCGGAGCCCGGCTGAAGACCATGGGCTTCTTCCACCTGTCCAACGCCTACCTGGCCCTGCTGTTCGTCGCGGTCACGATCGATCCCCTGATCGCCGGCCTGCTGGCCTGAGCGCGTCCGGGCCCACGGACACCGGCGGCGCCGCCCCTTGCCAGGGGACGACGCCGCCGTCGCTGCCCTGGCCTCAGCGCAGCGGGCGGACCTCGGCCAGGAAGCAGCCGAACACCACCGCTCGCACGTGGACCAGGGCCACCGCGGGGTCGGCGAACATCCGCGCCAGGACGTCGTCGACCTCCCCGGCCCGTTCCTGGGACAGCTCCACCGTGCGGCCGCCCAGGATCCGTCCGTGGTCGCCGTAGGCGCGCAGGGTCCGCTGCGGCCCGTGCAACGCGCGTGGATAGCCGGTGCCCCGCGGGCCCTCGCACGGCCGCGCGTGGACGAAGACCGGGCCGACCTCGTCGTAGGGGCCGGGGTCCACGCCGCGCTCCAGGGCCCAGCTCCGCAGCGGCGCGTAGGACACCAGCATGATGCGCTCGCCGGTCCGGCTCCTGCGCAGGCAGCAGCGCATCGGGGCGCCGCCCTCGGCGTCCGTGAAGGCCTCCCGGGCGCGTCCGGCGTCGTCGCACGCGCGCAGCCGTTCCAGGACGCGCGGCGCGATCGGGTGTGTCTCGTGGGTGAGGGTCGTCGCCGTGTTCGTCGTCATGGACGCAGCATCGCGCGTGCGCGCGCTCGACACCGGCGGTCATCGGACATCGAGTTCGCGCGGCCCGTCCGCCGGTTCCTGCTCGCGCTCGGGCGGAGCGCCGGGCGGGGGCGGCCGCCGACCTGTCGTGGGAGACCGGTACAACCGTGTCCATGCCGACGACTTCCCCACCCGAACCCGAAGGGCTGACCGAGGCGCTGACGTGGTTCCTGGGCGGGTCCCGCCATGGCCGCGCCGACGCCCGGGCCGACACCACCGCGCACGTCGAACACGTCTCGCGGTTCCTCGTCGGGGAGCCGGGCCGCTTCGAGCCGAACGGCGGACCGACCCCCGCCGTCGACTGGTGGAGGTTTGCCGGTCGCATCGCCGCCCTGGCGTGGCACGCGGCCCTGCCCACCACGCCGGAGCGCAGGCGGGAGGACCTGCGGCACTTCCTCGCCCGCTGGTCGGCCACGGTCTTCGCCGACCGCGGCGCACGGCTGGACCTCGGGGTACTGCGGAGTGCGACGGCGCCGCGGCCGTGTGTGCGGGGCGCCTCCCGCCGCCTGCCGCTGAGGACGAGCCCGCCGCACGGGGACCGCGCGGTCGGCTTCGCGTTCGTCGAACTGCGCTCGGGCGACCCCCTTCCCCTGGAGGACGGCCTCGTCGAGCAGGCGCGCGAACGGGTCGTCGCGACGTGGGGGACCGCCGAGCAGCTCACCGCCTTCGTCACGGCCCTGGCCCGGCGCGGGGCCATCGCCTGGGATCCCGGCGCCGTCACGGCCCTGGCCGAACGCACCGGGCTGGCGCGGTCGAGCGCGGCGCTGCTGCTGGCGGGGCACTGGCCCGAGTACCGCGGCGTCCCCGACGCCGCCGCCCGGGCGGCCTTGGGCCTGTCGTCCGCCGAGGCCGCGCTGGGATCGCACGAACTGCGGTGGGTGGGGGGCGAGGAGGCGCTGGAGCTCTACCGAGCGGTGCTTCCGGAGGACCCCGAGGCGGTCGCCGCCCTGTGGGAGCCCGGGGGAGCGGTCGGCGTGGCCGAGCGGCTCGCCGAGGCCTGGAACAGCCGCTACGGGCGCCGCGTGGCGCTGCCCGAGGGGACCGTGGCGGCCTTCGGATCCGCTCGCCTGAACCGCACCGGGCTGGAACACCTGCGCCTGGTCGCCGACCCCGGCGCCGAGGATGCGCTGTGCCGGGACGCGTCCTCCTGGATCGAGATGGAGGAGTACGCCGGCCGTCCGGTGGCCAGGCTCAGGCACTCCGTGGAGGCCGCCGCGGAGCTGCCGGTGACGCTCGGCGCGCTCGCGCAGCTCATCGCCTGGGCCCACGCCGAGCTTCCGACGGGCGACCCCGTGCGCCAGGGGATTCCGGCCGCGCTGCGGGCCGTGCGCGAGCGGCTGACCGCTCCCGGCCTGTTGCTGTCCGCGGCGGACGTGTGGCGCGGAGCCCGGGCGCGACGACTCATGGAGTCCCTCGGGGACCGCCCCTGTCTGGGGCGCGACGGTGTCCCGGTGCCCTCCAGCGCCGACAACGGGACGGTGGTCGCGGTCGAGGACGACTCGGGGGTCGCGCGTGTGTGGTTGCGGCCGGCGGCCCTGGGCGGGGAGGGCGGCTCCGCCGTCCCGCGCGCGTGCCTGGACGGGCCGGGCGGCGGGACGCAGGGTTGGGACCTTCCGCACGTGGTGGGTCTGCTGCGCAGTCCGGGCTTCACCGCGATCGCCGCGCACGTGGCCGCCGGCGGTCGCACCGAGGGCTCGTGGGACTGCGACCCGGGGGCGTCGGTCCCGGATCTGGTGGACGAGGTGGTGGACGCGCTGGGGGTGTCGTGGGACGCCGCACGGCTGTACCTGCAGGTTCTGACCCTGTTGGAGCCCACCGACCGGCGGGTGCGGGCGGTCAACGGTTGGACGGCGGCGCGTCTGCGCGGGGCGCGGTCGGACCTGGTGGCGGCGGGACTGGTGGTGGCGGCCGAGCGCCGGCGCGCGGGTCGCTCGGTGTTCCTGCCGGGCGGGTGGACCGACGCCAGGTCGCCGAACCTGCCCCTGGAGACCTGGAAGCTGCCTCTGTACGGCCTCCGGGACGACCGTGCCAAGCCCTGCGCCGGCCCCCTCGCGCGCTTCCTGGCGCTGCGGCCGCTGCCGGAGCTCTTCACCGAGGCGTGGCGGCGCGTCCGGGAGGGCGACGGCCCTGGACGGTGACCGCGGCCGTGGACGCGCGGCCGGGCCGGAGCACGGGAACCGCGCGCACGTGCCCCCGGACCGCTGGGGGCCGGGGGCGGCGCGGCGCGTGCCGTCCTGGCTCAGGCGCTCGTGGCGGGACGCCTCCAGGCCAGCGCGGCCGTCCAGGCCACCAGGGCCATCAGCGCCACCGCCAGGGGCACGTGGACCTGCAGCGGCCCGTAGGTGCCCAGGGCCGCCTGGAGGAAGCCCAGGCCGAACGCCACCAGGCTCAGCACGGCCAGGCCCAGGGCCGCCCGGCGTGCGCGCGACCACAGCCACGCCGCCGCCAGAAGCTGGGCCCCGGCGGCGGCGTGCACGCCGAAGGCGCCGAAGTAGTGCGCGGGGAGCGCGTCGGTGTTGAACGTCACGAGCTGTCCGGCGGTGGCCCCCTCCCACAGGATGGCGGCCAGATGCAGGAGCACGATGACGCGCAGCGCAGTCAGCGGAGCCCCGGTGGCGGGGCCTGACGAGGTGGTGTGCACGGGCTGGTCCATGGATGGTCTCCAGTTCGGTTGAACGCTCAAGTAACTGATCCGATTCTGCCCTCCACGGACAGGACTCACTCCACCAGTAAAGCGCGGGCACGCTCCCGCATGGGGGAAGGCGCAGGCCGAGACGGGTAACCGCTACCATCGATGCCCATGCCCCGACTCGACAGCAAGGCCATCCTCCAGGGCCGCCGCTCGCGCTATTCGATGACCCTCATCCTCGGCACGACCGTCAGCGTCGTCTGCCTCATCGGGATGCTCGCCTATCTGTGGCTGCTCGCCCTGGCCGGCGGAGCCGCCGCCGGAGTCGACGGCGCGGTCGGTTTCATGGTCGCCGTCGGGGCCGCCGTCGTGCCGGTCACGATCCTGGTGCCGTTGATCCTCATGCTCGACCGTATCGAGCCGGAGCCCGGCCAGGTGCTGTTCTTCGCCTTCGTCTGGGGCGCGGGCGTGGCCGTCGTGGTGTCCCTGGTGCTCAACACCTGGGGGCAGGTCAACCTCGCGGTGCCGCTCTTCGGACAGGATCTGGGCGACTACGTGACGACCTCGCTCGTGGCGCCGGTGGTCGAGGAGAGCGCCAAGGGCATGGTCCTGCTCATCCTGCTGTGGCGCCGCCGCCAGGAGCTGGACAGCTTCACCGACGGGGTGATCTACGCGGGGATGGTGGCCATCGGCTTCGCCTTCACCGAGAACATCCTGTACTTCCTCAGCGCGTTCTTCGACGGCACGCTGGTCGCCACGTTCGCCATCCGCGGCCTCGTCGCGCCGTTCGGGCACCCCCTCTACACCGCGATGATCGGCATCGGCGTGGCCTACGCCGCCACGCGGACCGGGGCGCTGCGCTGGGCCGCCCCCTTCGTCGGCTGGGTGGCCGCCGTCGCCCTGCACGGCATGTGGAACGGGTCGACCTACTTCGGCTGGACCGGCCTGGGGGTCGCCTACCTGGTGCTGTTCTTCGTGCTGGTGGTCCTGCTGGTGATCGCCCGGGGCGACCGCCGCTCGCAGATCGGGGCGATCAGCCGCTACCTGCCGCCCTACATCTCCACCGGTCTGGTCACCCCCGCCGACATCACCATGCTCAGCTCGATGCCGGGCCGCAAGCGGGCCCGCGACTGGGCCGCCCGCAACGCCGGCCGGCGCGGACGCGCGGCGATGAAGGAGTACCAGCTCGCCGCCACGGAGCTGGCGCTACTGCACCGCAAGCTCGACACCGGCGTGCCGCGCCAGGACTGGAAGGTGCGGCGCGACTCCTTCCTCGCGCTGATGCACGTGGCCCGGGACGCCTTCCTGGGCCGGGCCCCTCAGCCGGTGGCGCCGGCCTGGACCGAGCGCCCCGACGACTCGGGGTTCCTGCGCCGGTCGGACTTCGCGCACGTCATCGCCCAGACGAGGGCTCAACAGGACTACGCTCCCCGTCACGGCCAGCAGGGTCCGCCTCGGCCGGGAGGGTACTGAGCGGCGCGCCCGGCGGCACCAGCCGGCTGGTGGCGAAGTACAGGCGCGCGATCATCACCCACGTCACGGTCGAGCCGAGCACGTGCAGGACCACGAGCGACTCGGGCAGGGCCAGGGCGTACTGCACGTAGCCCACCACGCCCTGGAGCAGGACCACCACGAGTAGGGCCACGCTGCTCATCCGTACCGGTCGGCGGGTGCCGGTGCGGAAGGCGATCACGGTCGCGGCGAGGGCGCCCACCAGGGTCAGCCAGGCCAGCGACGAGTGGATGCGCGTGACCATCGCCAGGTCCAGTCCCCAGCGCGGGGCCTCGGCGTCCCCGCCGTGCGGTCCCGTGCCGGTGACGACCGTGCCCGCGATCAGCAGCAGGAAGCCCACGACGACCAGGCCGACGCTGAGGGAGTGCAGCATCGGGCCCACGGAGATCCGCGGGGTGCCCTCCGGCTCCTGGGAGCGCACGTACAGCGCCACGGCGAGGAACGTGACCACCATGGACAGCAGGAAGTGCGTGGCCACGGAGGCGGGGTGCAGGTCGGTCCACACGGTGATGCCGCCGACCACGCCCTGGCCCAGGACGCCGAACGGGATGATCACGGCCAGCCGGGTCAGGTCGCGGCGGCGCGGAGCCATCCGCAGGACCGCGATCAGGGTGATGACGCCGACGGCGAGCACGAGGAAGGTCAGCGTCCGGTTGCCGAACTCGATCGCGGCGTTGAGTGCGGCGTGCTCGGTGTCGATGGGCACGAAGCTGTCCGGCGTGCACTTGGGCCACTCGGAGCAGCCCAGCCCCGAGGAGGTCACGCGCACGGTGGCGCCGGTGACGGCGATCCCGGCGTTGACGACGATGTTGCCCAGCGCCCAGGCCCGCAGCGAGCGGACGGTGGGGGTCCAGATCGTGCGCGCCAGGACGACGAGCACCAGGACCCCGAGGACGGCCAGGGCGATCTGCCAGCCCCACAGGGGCATGCCGAGGATGGAGATGTCCTCGGCCGCGAGGGGGGGAACCGTGGTCGTGGCCGTCGTCGCGGCGGCCGGGGATGCAAACATACGACAGAGCGTAGTACATGATGTCGCGCGTCCGTGCCCGCCCCCGCCGGACGCCGCCACCTGCGGCGACGGCCCCCAGCGGCGGTGCGGGGCGCCCCCTCGGGGGAGCCCCGCACCGGTCGGCTAGCTGTTGTGCTGCGCGATGCACTGGTTGAGCAGGTCCAGGTCCAGCAGGTCCAGGTTGAGTGCGAGCAGGCCCGAAGCGGTCTGCTCCTTCACGCACGTCTCGTAGGCATCGCCTGCCGCGGAGGCGGGCGCCATCCCCAGCCCGAGCAGGCCGGCGGTGAACAGCACGGTCATCGTGAGCTTGGCTGCGGTGCGCATGTTGTTCCCTTCGTATGCGGAAAATGTCCCAAAGGTCGGCGCCGACCCACCAGGTGAAATAACCGTTTGATCACGAATGGAAACTCAAAGTAGTCAATTTTGTTCCCCTCGGCCGACCGGCCGACCCCCAATTCGGGCCCCCGGAAAGGTGTTCCTAGTCCCGGCGCGGTCCTTCACGTGAGGGGTCCGGGGGCGTCCCCTCGGTCTCCTCCGCGCCGTCGCCGTGTGCGGCGGAGGCGCGCGTCGATCCGGCGCTGGCGGCGATGACGCACGCCACCGCGAGCCACTGCCACACGGTGAGCAGTTCGCCCAGCAGGACCAGGCCCACGAGCGCCGCCGCGGCGGGCTGCAGGCTCATGAGGACGCCGAAGACCCGCGGCGGCATCCGGCGCAGCGCGCTCAGCTCCAGCGAGTAGGGGACCACCGACGACAGCACGCCCACCGCCAGTCCGAACAGCAGCAGCCGCGGGTCCAGCAGGGCGGCTCCGCCCTCGGCCACGCCCAGCGGCCCCAGGAGCACGACACCGACGACGCTGGCGATGGCCAGCCCCGACGCGCCGCTGAACCTGCGCCCGGTGGCGGCGCTCAGCAGGATGTAGCCCGCCCAGGCGGCCGCGGCCAGGACCGCGAACAGGATGCCCAGCGGGTCCATCTCGCCCGACTCCAGCCCCAGCGCCACCACGCCCAGCCCCGCCAGGACGGCCCACAGCAGGTCGATGCGGCGCCGCGAGCCCAGGATCGCGATGGCCAGCGGGCCCAGGTACTCGATGGTGACCGCGATGCCCAGGGGGATGCGGGCGAAGGCCTGGTAGATGAAGAGGTTCATCGACGCCAGCGCGACACCGTAGCCGATGACCACCATCCAGTCGCCGCGCGTGCGCGCCCGCAGGGCGGGCCGTACGACCAGGACCAGCAGCACCGCCGAGGTCAGCAGGCGCAGCCACACGACCGCGGCCGGGGGCAGGACCTCGAACAGGTTCTTGGCCACGCCCGCGCCGGTCTGGACCGAGATGATGCCGACCATGACGAGCCAGGTCGGCGGGATCGCCTCGGCCGCCGAGCGCAGGGAGAACGTGGACGCGGGTGAGGTGCGGGGACTCATCCCAATCATCCTACGTTTTCCGTGGCCCTGCCCGCCTCACCGCCCTGGTCCCCGCTCCGCGTCTCCTCGGCGTTCACCGCGCTCGCAGGCACGGGGGAGGAGGCCCCGGCGGCCGGCCGCTGGGCGAGGACCGCCGCCAACAGCAGCAGCCAGGCCACCACGACCACGCCCGGCTGGAGCAGGGTCATCACCAGTCCGAACACCGTCCGCTCGGCCTGGTCGGTGAGGATCTGCAACCCGATCCACCCGTAGGGCAGCGCCGCGGCGACCAGGTTGGTCACCAGGGCCGCCCACACCAGCCCCCGCCGCCGCGGCGGCCGCCAGGCCATGAGCGCGGCACCGGCCGCCAGCAGGAACAGCGGAGGCGCCAGGTGGCGGACCGCGATGAACCAGGGAACACCGATGAACTCCATGGCCGGACACTACCGACCACGCGCTTCGGCGGACGACGGAGGTCGACATGCGGGAATCGGGCCAGTGGTGTCAAATAGTCCAGGGCCGCGGTGGACGCGGTCTGACCCGTCCCCCTGGGAGTTCCCCTCATGTCCCGACGCCGCGCACGCGTCCCCCGTACGCACGACGAGGCGTTCGCGCCGCGGTGGCCACTGGCCGCCGGGGCCACCGCGCTGTTGCTGATCGCGCTCATCGTCGGCTACGTCTCGGGCCGCTTCGCGGCCGACTCGGCCGAGCCGGAGGAGTCGGCGCTGATCGTGCAGTCCGGCATCCTCGTCCAGCCCTCGGGCGGCCCCGAGGAGGAGGCCGAGCCGGAGGAGGACGAGGAGGAGGAACCCGTCCACCCGGCCGGGATCGACCCGGAACGCGTGTACGTCCTGCAGAACGTGCACGGCGACCGTGTCCTGGACGTCGCCCAGGCCGCCACCGCCAACGGCGCCGCCACCCACCTGTGGGACCGCCACGACCAGGAGAACCAGCAGTGGCGGTTCGTTCCCGTGGACGACGGCTACTACGAGATCGAGGGCGTGGGCAGCGGCAAGGTCCTGGAGATCGCCGCCGACGGCCCGGGGGCCACGCTCCTCACGCGCACCGGGGACCCCCACCAGCACTGGGCGCCGGTGGAGGTCGGTGACGGCGTGGTCCGGCTCGTCAACCGCGCGACCTCGCAGGCGCTGGAGGCCCAGGGCGGGGCGCCCGACAACGGCACGGCGGTGGTCCAGGCGCCCGACGGCGGGCACGCCCACCAGCAGTGGCGCCTGCTGCCCCTGGGCTGATCCGGTGGCGCCCGTGCGCTGCGCGCCGCCCGCGCCGCCCGCGCCGCCCGCGCCGCCCGTGCCGCCCGTGGCGGCGGTCCCGGCGCCGCCGGCGCCAGGTGCTCACATCAGGAGCGAACGGGCCGACTCCCAGGCCTCGGGGTCGGCGGCGTCGAGCAGGCCCACCCGGTCGTCATCGGGCCGGTACTCGGAGCCGTCCGGGCGCTGCGCCACGCCGCCGGCCTCGGTGAGCAGCAGCGTGCCGGGAGCGTGGTCCCAGGGCAGGGTCCGGTGGAACAGCACGAAGTCCAGCGCGCCCTCGGCCAGGAGCGGGTAGTCCACCCCGGCGCAGTGCGCGCCCGATCCCAGTTCGGCGAACTTCGGCTCGGCGGCGGACACGCGCGCTCGCGCCGCCGGACCCAGGAACCGGCTGAGCACGGCGCCCCGCATCCTGGAGGGCTCGACGGGCGCGGGAGCGCGGTGCAGGCGCTCGCCGTCGCGCCAGGCGCCGGAGCCGCGCTCGGCGACGTAGGCGCGGCCCTCGGTCGGGCGCACGATCCACGCCGCGACCGTGCTTCCCTGGCGCACCAGGGCGGCCATCACGGCGAAGTCGGTGCTGCCGCGGACGAAGTTGCGCGTTCCGTCCAGCGGGTCCACGAGCCAGACCAGGGGCTCGGTCCGCAACGCCTCGATCAGGGAGGGGTCGGACGAGGCGGCCTCCTCGCCCACGACGGGGGCGTCGGCGATCGCGCGCAGTCGCGGCGTGATCAGCTCCTCGGCCTCGCGGTCGGCCACCGTCACGATCTCACCAGGGGACTTCTCCGTCACCTCGCCCGCGCTCAGGGAGCGGAAGCGGGGGAGGACGGCCGTCTCGGCCGCCTCACGCAGGACCTCGGTCACCGCGTCCATATCGATCGCCATGGCCCCACCCTAGGGACCATCGGCCGGGGGCGGGTGCGCCGGGGTCTCAGTCCCAGCGGAAGAGGCGGCTGGCCAGCAGGCCCGCCACGAGTACCCACACGGCGAGCACGGCGTACACGCCCAGGCCGGGCAGCGAGCCGTCGGCCAGCGCGGTGCGCAGTCCCGAGCTCAGCGCGGTGATCGGCAGCAGCGCCACCGCGTTCTCCACGGGTCCGGGGAAGCTGCTGGTGGGGAAGAGCACGCCGCCCAGGCCCAGCATGAGCACGTACACCAGGTTCGCGCCCGCCAGCGTCGCCTCCGCCCGCAGGGTGCCCGCCATCAGCAGGGCCAGCGAGCTGAACGCCGCCGTGGCGAGCAGCACCAGGAGCAGGGCCGCGGCCGCCGTGCCGGCTCCGAGCGCGGGCGACCAGCCCAGCGCCAGCGCGACCGCGCACAGCACCGAGATCTGGATGGCCTGCACCGCCAGGACGGCCAGCGTCTTGGCGGCCAGCAGCCCGAACCGGGACAGGGGTGTGGCGCCCAGGCGCTTGAGCACGCCGTAGCGCCGCTCGAAGCCCGTGCCGATGGCCAGCCCGGTGAACGACGTCGACATCACGGCCAGCGCCAGCACGCCGGGGGTGAGGGCGTCCACCCGCGGGCCCTCGCCCACGTCCAGGACCGTGGTCAGGCTGAAGCCCACCAGGAGCAGGACGGGGATGACCATGGTCAGCAGGAACTGTTCGCCGTGGCGCAGCATGACCCGCAGTTCCAGGCCGGCCTGGGCGGCGACCATGCGCCACAGCGGCGCGGCCCCCGGGGCCGGGGTGAACAGCGCGATGTCGTCCGGCGTCGTGCCGCCGTCCGACGCGGGAGTCGGAATGGAGGTGCTGGAGGTGTGCTCGGTCATCAGTCCCGCAGTTCCCGGCCGGTGAGTTCGAGGAAGACGTCTTCGAGGGTACGCCGCCGAACGCGCAGGTCCTCGGCGAGCAGCCCGACCGAGGCGCACCAGGCGGTGACCGTGGCCAGGAACTCCGGTCCCAGGGCGTCGGGGTCCTCGGTGGTGATCACGTACTCGCGTCGGCCGTCGGGCGTCTCGGTGGCGCTCACCCGGCCGCCCGCGGGCAGTGCGGTGCCCAGCGCCTCGGTGTCCACCGGGCCGGCCGCCTGGAAGCACACCTCGCGGCGGTCCTCGGTGAGTCCGGCCGGCGATCCCTGGGCGACGACCGCGCCGCGGTCGATGACCACCACGTGGTCGGCCAGCCGCTCGGCCTCCTCCATATGGTGCGTGGAGAGGATGACCGCGACGCCGGCCGCGCGCAGGGCGGTGACCAGGTCCCAGGTGGCCCTGCGGGCCTGGGGGTCGAGCCCGGCGGTGGGCTCGTCCAGGAAGACCAGCTCGGGCCGGCCCACGACCGCGCAGGCCAGCGACAGGCGCTGCTGCTGGCCGCCGGACAGGCGCCGGAAGGGCGTGGTGGACACGGAGGTCAGGCCGAGCCGCTCCAGCAGCACCCGGGGCTCGATCGGGCTGGCGTGGAAGGAGGCCAGTAGGCGCAGCCACTCGGCGGCGCGGGCGCCCGTGGGCACCCCGCCGGACTGGGGCATCACGCCGACCCGGGGCTTGAGCGCGGCGGAGTCGGTCGCGGGGTCCAGGCCCAGCACGCGCACCTTGCCGCCGTCGCGGGCGCGAAAGCCCTCGCAGATCTCGATGGTGCTCGTCTTGCCCGCGCCGTTGGGTCCGAGCAGCGCCGTCACCGCACCGCGGCGGGCGGTGAAGCTGAGCCCCGTCACGGCGGTGGTGGCGCCGTAGCGCTTGACCAGGTCGACGACCTCGACCGCGGCTGTGTCCATGGGCCCTGAGTGTACGTGCGCCCCGGGGGGTCGGCTCATCGACCCGGCTGAACGGTCGGGCGGGTGCGCGGCCCCGGGTCGGCCGGCGTCCAACTCCTGGGACGTCGGTCCCAGCATGTGGTCACCGGGAACAGCCGCGGCCTCCGTGCCCGTTCGACCACCGGTGCCCGCCCGTCGCCCGCCACCACCCTCAACGGACGCCTACGGCGCAGTCCTGTTCTGCGGAAGTGAACGCCCAGTTAGGCAAGCCTGACCTTCGTGACGAATGGCATGAAGTGGGTCACTGACGCGGGTTTGCCTCCGCGGACTTATTTAGGCCACACTGATGTTGTCTAAACCAGGAACCGTGTCCGGAGAAGGGAGGGGATCACTGTGCCGCACGCGACCAGTGCGCCCAACCCGCTGTCCGGCCCCGAACGCGGTGCCGAGACCGGTACCCGAGCCCGGGTCGCCCGTCTGATCCTGGAGAAGGGGCCGATCACCGCCTCCGACCTCGGAGAACGACTCGGCCTCACCCCGGCCGGGATCCGCCGCCACCTCGACAACCTGACCAGTGAGGGCCTGGTGGAGGCTCGCGATGCCCGACCCCACGGCGGACGCCGCCGCAGGGGACGGCCGGCGCGCGTCTTCGCCATCACCGAGGCGGGACGGGACCACTTCGTCCACGCCTACGACGATCTCGCCTCCAGCGCTCTGCGCTTCCTGGCGGACACCGTCGGGCCCGAGGCCGTCGCCGAGTTCGCGCGGAGCCAGGTCGCCGACCTGGAGCGGCGCTACAAGCCCCAGCTGGACGCCGTTCCCCAGGAACAACGGGTACGGCTGCTGGCCGAGGCGCTCTCCAACGACGGCTACGCCGCCACCGCGGGCCAGGCGCCCGCGCCCGGAGGCGGCGACCAGTTGTGCCAGCACCACTGCCCTGTCGCGCACGTGGCCGCGGAGTTCCCGCAACTCTGTGAGGCCGAGGTCGAGGCCTTCGCGCGGCTGTTGGGCACCCCGGTGCGCAGGTTGGCCACCATCGCCCATGGCGACGGTGTGTGCACCACGCACGTCACCCCTCGGGGAGACGGGGCGGGCGGGGAGACCGGCACGCCCGTGAGCAAGGCCATCCGCCAGGCGGCGGGTGGAGGATCGCAACACCAAACGGACGACTGAGTCCAGGAGGAGTCCGCGCATGACGTCTATCGCGCACCCCGAACTCGAGGGGATCGGAACATATGAGTACGGCTGGTCCGACTCCGACGCGGCCGGGGCGAACGCCCGCCGGGGGTTGAACGAGGACGTCGTCCTCGACATCTCTTCGAAGAAGAGCGAGCCGGAGTGGATGACCAAGCTCCGCCTCAAGTCGCTGAAGCTCTTCGGCAAGAAGCCCATGCCCAACTGGGGCGCGGACCTGTCCAAGATCGACTTCGACAACATCAAGTACTTCGTGCGGTCCACGGAGAAGCAGGCCACCTCCTGGGAGGACCTGCCCGAGGACATCAAGAACACCTACGACCGGCTCGGCATCCCCGAGGCGGAGAAGCAGCGCCTGGTCTCCGGTGTCGCCGCGCAGTACGAGTCCGAGGTCGTCTACCACCAGATCCGTGAGGACCTGGAGGAGCAGGGCGTCCTCTTCCTGGACACCGACACCGCTCTCAAGGAGCACCCGGAGATCTTCCAGGAGTACTTCGGCTCGGTGATCCCGCCCGGCGACAACAAGTTCGCCGCGCTCAACACCGCCGTGTGGAGCGGTGGATCCTTCATCTACGTTCCCAAGAACGTGCACGTGGAGATCCCGCTCCAGGCCTACTTCCGGATCAACACCGAGAACATGGGCCAGTTCGAGCGGACGCTGATCATCGTCGACGAGGGCGCCTACGTCCACTACGTCGAGGGCTGCACCGCGCCGATCTACAAGTCGGACTCGCTGCACTCCGCGGTCGTCGAGATCATCGTCAAGAAGAACGCCCGCTGCCGTTACACGACCATCCAGAACTGGTCGAACAACGTCTTCAACCTGGTCACCAAGCGCGCCATCGCCGAAGAGGGCGCGACCATGGAGTGGATCGACGGCAACATCGGTTCCCAGGTCACGATGAAGTACCCGGCCGTCTACCTGATGGGCGAGCACGCCAAGGGCGAGACCCTCTCGATCGCCTTCGCCGGCGAGGGCCAGCACCAGGACACCGGCTCCAAGATGGTGCACTGCGCGCCCAACACCTCCTCGACCATCGTCTCGAAGTCGGTGGCACGCGGCGGGGGCCGCGCCTCCTACCGAGGCCTGGTCCAGGTCCAGGAAGGGGCCTCGCACTCCAAGTCGTCGGTCAAGTGCGACGCGCTGCTGATCGACACGATCAGCCGCTCGGACACCTACCCGTACAACGACCTGCGCGAGGACGACGCCGAGCTCGCCCACGAGGCGACCGTCTCCAAGGTCAGCGAGGACCAGCTCTTCTACCTGATGAGCCGGGGCATGGACGAGGACGAGGCCATGGCGATGATCGTGCGCGGGTTCGTCGAGCCCATCGCGCGCGAGCTGCCCATGGAGTACGCGCTGGAACTGAACCGGCTGATCGAGCTGCAGATGGAAGGAGCGGTTGGTTAAGTTGACCAGCCCGAACACCGAACCCAAGGCCCACAGCCACGGCCTCGGGGAGATCCCGTTCTCCAAGTTGGCGACCCACGGGTCCTTCGACGTGAACGACTTCCCCGTCCCCGGCGGCCGTGAGGAGGTGTGGCGGTTCACCCCGCTGCGCCGCCTCAAGGGCCTGCACGACGGCACCGCGGTCGCCGACGGCACCGACAAGGTCGACATCGACGCCCCCGAGGGCGTCACCGTCGAGCAGGTCGGCCGCGACGACGCGCGCCTGGGCACGGCCGGCTTCCCCGCCGACCGCGTCACGGCGCAGGCCTACACCTCCTTCGAGCAGGCCACCGTCGTCACGGTCGCGCAGAGCGCCGCGCTGGAGCGCCCCGTGGTCATCAACCGGGAGGCCCAGGGCGGCACCCGCTACGACCAGTTCGTCATCGACGTCAAGCCGCTGGCCGAGGCCGTCGTGGTCCTCAACCAGACCGGTGGCGGCGTGCGCGCGGGCAGCGTGGACGTCCACGTCGGCGAGGGCGCGCGGCTGACCCTGGTCAGCGTGCAGGACTGGGACCGCGACGCAGTCGACGTCTCCCAGCACAACACGCAGGTCGAGAAGGACGGCACCTACAAGTCGATCGTGATCACGCTCGGCGGCGACCTGGTCCGGCTCTCCCCGAAGGTGGCCTACAAGGGGCGCGGCGCCAACGCCGAGCTCCACGGCCTGTACTTCACCGGCGACGGCCAGCACCACGAGCACCGGTCGCTCATCGACCACAACATGTCGCACACCCGCTCGCGCGTGGAGTACAAGGGCGCGCTCAGCGGCAAGGGCGCGCACGCCGTGTGGATCGGTGACGTGATCATCGGCGAGGGCACGACCGGTACCGACTCCTACGAGCACAACCGCAACCTCCAGCTCACCGACGACACCCGTGTCGACTCGGTGCCCAACCTGGAGATCTTCACCGGCGAGGTGGAGGGTGCCGGGCACGCCGCCGCCAGCGGCCGGCTCGACGACATCCACCTGTTCTACCTCCGCTCCCGGGGCATCCCGGAGGAGGAGGCCCGCCGCCTGGTCATCCGCGGCTACTTCCTCGAGCTCATCAACCGGATCCCGGTCGAGGAGCTGCGAGAGGAGATCATGGCCAAGGTCGAGCAGAAGCTGGCCGCGCATGAGTGAGGGCGCGCGCTGGGTGAAGGTCGCGGGTCTCGAGGAGATCCCCGACGAGGGGGTGCTCGCCGTCGAGGTCGACGACGAGACTCCGATCGCCCTGGTGCGCACCGAGGGCGAGGTGTTCGCCGTGCGGGACGTGTGCTCGCACGCCGAGGTCCGCCTGTCCGAAGGCGAGGTCGAGGACGGCACCATCGAGTGCTGGCTGCACGGCTCCTGCTTCGACCTGCGCTCGGGCGCGGCGATCAACCCGCCCGCGACCCAGCCGGTCCCCACCTATGACGTGAAGATCGACGGCGACGACGTGCTCGTGTCGTTGGATGAGAAGAATTCCTGAGGCTGAAATGACGAAGTTCGAAATCCGCGGTCTGCGTGCCGACGTCCTGATCAGTGAGGGCGAGCGGCAGGAGATCCTCAAGGGCGTCGACCTCACCATCAACTCCGGTGAGACCCACGCCATCATGGGCCCCAACGGCTCCGGCAAGTCCACGCTCGCCTACGCGATCGCGGGACACCCGCGCTACGAGGTCACCGAGGGCGAGGTCCTCGTCGACGGCGAGAACATCCTCGAGATGAGCGTCGACGAGCGCGCCCGCGCCGGCGTGTTCCTGGCCATGCAGTACCCGGTCGAGGTCCCCGGCGTGTCCATGTCCAACTTCCTGCGCAGCTCCGTCACGGCGGTCCGCGGCGAGGCCCCCAAGCTCCGCCAGTTCTCCAAGGAACTGCAGGGCGCGATGAAGGACCTGTCCATCAGCTCCGACTTCGCCGCCCGCGGCGTCAACGAGGGGTTCTCCGGCGGTGAGAAGAAGCGCCACGAGATCCTGCAGATGGAGCTGCTCAAGCCGAAGGTCGCCATCCTGGACGAGACCGACTCCGGCCTGGACGTCGACGCGCTCAAGGTGGTCTCCGAGGGCGTCAACCGCGCCAAGGCGGGCGGCGAGATGGGCGTCATGCTCATCACGCACTACACGCGCATCCTCAACTACGTGAAGCCCGACTTCGTGCACGTCTTCGCCCAGGGGCGCATCGCCGAGTCCGGCGGCGCCGAGCTGGCCGACGTCCTGGAGGCGGACGGCTACGAGCGATTCGTGAAGGCGGGCGCATAACGTGACTGACCGCGAGTTCGGTGGGCCCGGCGCGGTTCCGCTCGACACGACGGCGATCCGGAAGGACTTCACCATCCTCTCCCGGACCGTCCGTGACGGGCGCCCGATGGTGTACCTGGACTCCGGGGCGACTTCACAGAAGCCCTGGCAGGTGCTCGACGCCGAGCGTGAGTTCTACGAGCGCCACAACGCGGCGGTGCACCGGGGAGCGCACCAGCTCGCGGAGGAGGCGACCGACGCCTACGAGTCGGCCCGGGAGACCATCGCCGGGTTCATCGGTGCCGACGCCGGCGAGGTGGTGTTCACCAAGAACGCCACCGAGGCGATCAACCTGGTGACCTACGCGATGAGCAACGCGGCCACCGCCGAGGAGGGGCTCCGCCGCTTCCAGGTGGGGCCCGGCGACGAGATCGTCGTCACCGAGATGGAGCACCACGCCAACCTGGTGCCCTGGCAGCAGCTGTGCCGGCGCACCGGTGCGACGCTGCGGTGGTTCCCGGTGACCGACGATGGCCGCCTGGACCTGTCCGACCTCGGCGGGCTGGTCAACGAACGCACCCGCGTCGTGGCCTTCGCCCACCAGTCGAACGTGCTGGGCACCGTCAACCCGGTGGCGGCCATCGTCGCCAGGGCGCGCGAGGTCGGCGCCCTGGTCGTCCTGGACGCCTGCCAGTCGGTCCCGCACATGCCGGTGGACGTCGCCGACCTGGACGTGGACTTCCTGGCCTTCTCCGGGCACAAGATGCTCGGTCCCAACGGGATCGGGGTGCTCTGGGGGCGCCGGGAGCTGCTGGAGGCCATGCCGCCGTTCATCTCCGGCGGGTCCATGATCGGTGTGGTCCACATGGAGCACTCCACGTGGGCCGATCCGCCGCAGCGCTTCGAGGCCGGTGTGCCGATGGCCCCGCAGGCCGTCGGCCTGGCCGCGGCCTGTGACTACCTCACCGCGGTGGGGATGGACCGGGTCGCCGCGCACGAGCACGAGCTCGTGGAGTACGCGCTCAAGCGCGTCGGCGAGCTGGAGGGTGTGCGGATCGTCGGCCCGACCGAGGCCGTGGACCGCGGCGGCGCGGTGTCGTTCGTCGTGGACGACATCCACCCGCACGACGTCGGCCAGGTCCTGGACGACAGGGGCGTGGAGGTCCGGGTGGGCCACCACTGCGCCTGGCCGCTGCACCGGAAGCTGGGTATCGTCGCGACCACGCGGGCGTCCTTCTACCTCTACAACACCCTGGAGGACGTGGACGCGCTCGTGGAGGCGATCCGGGACGCGCAGAAGTTCTTCGGAACCCGGCCCTAGAACGAGGAACAGCCAGACCATGCAGTTGGACGCGATGTACCAGGAGATCATCCTGGACCACTACCGGAACCCGCACCACAAGGGCCTGCGGGATCCGCACGACGCGGAGGCGCACCACATCAACCCCACGTGTGGGGACGAGGTGACCCTCCGGGTGGCACTGACCCCCGCCGAGGGGTCCACGCTCGACGAGAAGGCCGTCGTCACCGACGTCTCCTACGAGGGCATGGGCTGCTCGATCAGCCAGGCCAGCACCTCGGTGCTGACCGACCTCCTCATCGGCCGCACGGTCGCCGAGGGCATGGCCACCCTGGGCGCCTTCACGGAGTTGATGCAGTCCAAGGGCAAGGGTGAGCCCGATGAGGACGTGCTGGAGGACGCGGTGGCCTTCGTCGGGGTGTCCAAGTACCCCGCGCGGATCAAGTGCGCCCTGTTGGGTTGGATGGCGTGGAAGGACGCGGTGTCGCAGTCCTTGGAGAAGGAAGGCGCCTGATGAGCGAGAACGAGACGACAACCACCGAGGCGGCCGCTGAGAGCGCCGCCCCCGAGCAGGCCCCCCTGTCGCCCGAGGCCCAGGAGCTGGTCGAGGAGATCGGCGAGGCGCTCAAGGACGTGATCGACCCCGAGCTGGGCGTGAACGTCGTCGACCTGGGGCTGCTGTACGGGGTGAACGCCGACAAGGACGTCATCACCCTGGACATGACGCTGACCAGTGCGGCGTGCCCGCTGACCGACGTGATCGAGGACCAGGCGGTCAGCGCGCTGGACGAGTTCGAGCGCGAGGTCAAGATCAATTGGGTCTGGATGCCGCCGTGGGGTCCGGACAAGATCACCGACGACGGCCGGGACCAGCTGCGCATGCTGGGCTTCAACGTCTGAGGGACGTCGAGGACACCTCTGAGGGGGCTCTTCGACGCGCGAGGCCGGGACCTTCGGGTCCCGGCCTCGCGCGTGTGTCCGGGGGTGAGTAGGCGTACTCATCCGAACCGCGCACGGGAGGTCCAGGCTGGAGCCATGGAACTCCCGACGCCCCTGCCGCCGACCGCCCCTCCGCGCGAGGGCAGCCCGTGGATCCTGGTGGGCATCTGGCTCCTGAGCGCGGTGCTGCTGGCCCCGATCGGGTTCAATGTCGCGTTCGGCGCGTTCTTCCTTCCGCTCTTCACGTGGGGGAACTGGGAGCTCGCTCTCGCGCTGGCGCTCCTGTGGGCCGTGCCGGGTGCCGTCGCGCTCGTGCTGGCCCCGCCCCACCTGTGTTCGATGGTCTTCGACCGAGCCGACCCCTGGCGGCGCCGGCTCACCCTGTGGATGTCCTGGTCGCTGGGCACGGCCTTCGGCTCGGCCCTGGTGATCATCACGGTCTGCTGGATGGTGGGGCCGAGCTTCTAGACCCGCTCCGGCCGGCTCCGGGGCGGACGGGTGTCGGGTTCAGGGCAGGTCGGACCCGAAGGGGGACAGGCCCGCCAGGCCGTGTACCTCGGCGGCGAGGTCGTAGGGGGTGCGCACCGGCCTGCGGAAGGGCAGCCGGACGTCGTGGTCGCCGTCGGCACCCTCGACGCGCAGCCGCAGGCCGAAGCGGTCGACGCCCAGGGGGCGGGGCGTCCCGGTGCGCAGGTGCGGCGGAATGCGCTCGGTCAGCGCTTCGAGCAGGTCGGGGTGGTCGGCGTCCACATGGCGCAGCCACGGCGCCTCCCACCGGCTGAAGGGGTCGGTGCGGGCCGCCGCGAACTCCTGGGGGTGGAGCAGGTGGGCGCCGTCGGGGTCGGAGTAGACCAGCAGGGTGGGGCTCAGGAGCACCATCGTCCGCCCGTGGCCGATCTCCAGGAGCCGGTCGTCGGGGTCGGACCGGATCACGTCCAGCGCCCGTTCCCGGGCGGCGGGGGAGTCCAGGACGTTCAGCGTGCCGCTGAGCCACAGCATGGCCCGGACGGGATCGCGCAGTTCGACGGGGGCGAGGTCGGTGAACTCGACCATGACGACGGAGCCGTCGGCGGCGGCGCCGGGCTCGGCGCCCAGGAGCGGGTGCCCGTCGGGCAGCAGCAGACTGACCTCTCCACCGGGGTGGACGTGGTTGACGGTGTCGGGCAGCTGGAACGGCTCGCTCTCTGTGGGCCAGGCGGAGGAGGCCACGGTCGCGGGACCGCCCGAGACGAGGGTTGAGCGCGCCCGGTCGGCGGGTGAGGGTCGGGGAACGGAAGACGGCATAGCAACCACCTCAAGCTGATTAGGTAAGGCTAACCTACATCAGATCTCGGGTGTCGTGCCACCGCCCCCGCGTCACTCCGGCTTCGGAAGCAGGGGCCCTGCGGTTCCGGATTCAGGTCGGGGTGGGCGTGCCCGCTCCAGCACACCCGCCAGGCACGCCGACGGGGAGCCGCCGAGGGAGCGGATCTCCCGCGGCTCTCCCCGCCATGGCGCCGGTTCGGCCTGCTCGTCGCCCCTTTCCCGCGGTTCCCGGCTCGGGAACCGCGATGCATGGGGACGGATCAACCGATGCCCCGGCTCCTGAGCCGACCGACGACCCGTCGCAGAGGGCTGCGCCTCGCGCGCCCGGTACCCGGGAAACCCCTCCTCGGCGACGTCCTCGTCGTCTTCCCGGGGCTGTGCGTCGCACTCCGCAGCAGGCCCTCCAGCCTCGTCAACGGGCTCCTCGGCGTCCCTGGCCTCTTCGACGTCGTCCTCGCCGGCCTGCGGGAGCTCTTCGGCGTACCTCTCAGCAGTCCCTCCAACCTCGCCAGGGGATGGCCGGTCTTCTTCATCGCACTCGTCCTCATGGTTCTCCTCATCGTCGTACTCCTCTTCGTTGGTCTCGATCCCCGTTGCCTGTCTCCTGAGGGCCCGCGCCGGTCAGCTCGGCAGGTCCCTCGTTCTGGTCCACCGGCCCCCGTGAGTGTGCCGGCGGACCAGCCATCGCCTCAGCCATCGCTGTCAGTGCCGGGCAAGCGTCCTTCCAGGGCCTGCCTGGCGGTCCGGTCCACGAACCGGAACGCAGCGGCGGGCGCGGTGAGGATCGCCTTGAGCGGATCCGGACGACGCCGACTCCCAGGGGTCGAAGGTCCGCTCATCCCGCGGACCCCGCCGGGGCGGGCGGGCCGCTCACGAAGCCGCAGGGCGGCGGGGGATCCGTTGGTCCAGGTGTCCAGGAGCCCGCTCCGGGCCTGATCCGGAGCGCCCACACGGCGGGTGGGATTCCCGGCCACGTCGTGGCGCCGGGGGCGGAGAAGGGGCATACTCCGCAGGGTTCGAGAGGCCGCTGGTACCGCCGCGGAAACCGGTCGATTCAGGTGCGGGGGGATGCGCCCGAGGGAGGGACAGCCGGCACCGCTCTCGTTCGCGGGCCGTCCCGCTTGTGGGAACGCAAGGGGAACACTTCCTTTCAGAGTCTCCGGTCCGGTCGACCGGTCGCGCTGAACTGAAGGGGGAATGGCTGTCGGCGAGTGATCTTCTTCCCTGCCCGATCCACTACCCGAAGTCCCACGGACGACACATACCGCTGCACGGGGTTTCCGCCAAGGGCGGGTCGAACAGCAGAGCCCACGAGATCACCCCGGCCCGGACGGGCGCCCGAGAGTCGAGCGCGCCCGGTCGGCGGGTGAGGGTCGGGGAACCGAGGCCGACCTACATCAGATCTCGGGTGTCGTGCCAGGTTCCCGGCGGGGGTGTTCGGGTATCGGCACGGCCAGCCCCGTCTTGACCGTCTCGAAGGACGGCAGGGTCTCGTACCGGGCGACCCGTCCCTCCTGGACGAAGAGGCGGCTGGACAGCGCGCGGTTGTCCGCGATGTCCGCGCTGAGCAGGACCACGACGTAGTCCCACTGGCCGACGATCCCGAAGCACTGCTGCACCCGCGGCTCGGCGCGCATGCGCGCCCGGAACGACGCGTGGTGGTCGGGGTCGTCGTCGGCCAGGGCGACCAGCACGACGCAGGTGAGACCCGCGCCCACGGCGCGCGGGTCCACGACCGCCACCTGGGCCCGGATCACCCCGGCGGCGCGCAGCCGGGTCAGGCGTCGTTGGACGGCGCTGGGGGACAGGCCCACCCGGTCTCCCAGCTCGTGGAGGGGCCGGGACGCGTCGGTCTGGACCAGGTCGAGCAGCAGGTGGTCGATCTCGTCGAGCAGGGGTGAGGTGCGCACGCAACGATTGTGCGTGGACACGGGAGAATCCACAATCGCCGCCACCGCTCCAGGTCCTAGCGTGAGGGCACACAGCCGCCGCACACGTAGGGGAGCGCACCCGATGATGGACGACACTACCGGCGCCGAGGACCTGAGCCTGGACCGGATCGCCGAGGCCGCCGAGACCATCGACCCCGTCTTCCTCGGCACGCCGCAGTACGTGGACGAACAGCTGGCCGCCGCACTCGGGCGGCCCGTCCTGACCAAGGTCGAGTCGCTCAATCCGCTGCGCAGCTTCAAGGGCCGTGGAGCCGACTTCCTGGTCCGCGGCCTGCCTTCGGGCGAGACCGTGGTGTGCGGATCCGGCGGCGCCAACTTCGGGCAGGCGATCGCCTACGCCGCGCGCAGCCACGGCCTGCGCGCCGAGGTGTTCGTCCACGCCGACGCCTCTCCCGTGAAACTGCGGCGCATGCGGACCTTCGGCGCGCGGATCCACCCGGTCGAGGGCGATCCCAAGGCCGCCGCCGAGGAGTACGCGGCCCAGGAGCGGGACCGCCACCACGTGGTCGACGGCCGCGATGCCGCGATCTCCGAGGGCGCGGGCACCATCGGTGTCGAACTCGCCCGCGAGGAGGACGTCGACACGCTCCTGCTCCCCGTCGGGGACGGCGCCCTGATCACCGGAGTGGCGCGGTGGATGCGCGCGCACCGGCCCGGTGTCCGGATCGTGGGGGTCGGCGCCGCGGCGGCCCCCGCCATGGCGCACAGCTGGCGCGAGGGCCGCGCCGTCCCCATGGAGCGGCGCAGCTCCTTCGCCGCCGGGATCACCATCAGCGCACCCGTGCCGGCGGCGGTGCGCCGGGTCCGCGCCCTGGTGGACGACATGCTGCTGGTCGAGGACAGGGACATGGCGGAGGCCATGCACCTGGCCGCCCGCACCCTCGGCGTCCTGCCCGAACCCGCGGCCGTGGCCGGCCTGGCCGCGCTCACCGTGCACGACGTCCCAGGCGACCTGGTGGCCACCGTCCTGACCGGGGCCAACGCCGACCTGGACGTCTACGCCGGTCTGGGCGCCGCCCCGGCCGACCGCGTCGGGCTCAGCGCGCCCGCTGAGTGACCACCACGCAGGTGAGCACCACGGCCGCCGTCAGCGGTGCGGCGGCGGTCAGGTGCTCTCCCAGCAGCAGGACCGCCCACACCAGGGTCAGCAGGGGCTGGGCCAGCTGGAGCTGGCTGGCCCGCACCACGCCGATCAGCCCCATCCCCCGGTACCAGACCACGAACCCGCCGAACTGGCTGATCAGGGCCAGGTAGGCCAGGCCCGCCAGGGCCGTGGCCGTGATGTGCACGGGCTCCAGGGCCAGCGCGAGGACCGACAGGGGCGCCGTCAGCGGCAGCGCCAGGAGCAGGGCCCACGAGATCACCTTCCGACCCGGCAGGAGGCTCGCCAGACGCCCGCCCTCGGCATAGCCCGCGGCGGCCCCGGCCAGGGCGAGGAACAGGTAGAGGTCGCCCGGTCCGGGCGCACCGCCGGTGCGCAGGAGGGTGAAGCAGACGACCGCCAGGGCGCCGGCGACCGCCGCCGCCCAGAACAGGGGCGAGTGGCGCGCCCCCGTGCGCACCGAGGCGTAGGAGGCCGTGGCGAGCGGTAGCGCGCCGATGACCACGGCGGCGTTGCCGGCGGACGTGGTCTGCAAGGCCAGCGCCGTGAACAGGGGGAACGCGATCACGCACCCGGCGGTGACCACGAGCAGGGCCGGGAGGTGGCGGCGCGGCGGGACCAGGTCCGCCGCGCTCGCCCGCTCGGCGTACAGCAGGGCGGCGGCCGCCAGGCCCGCCAGGGCGCAGCGCAGAGCCGTCGACGTCCACGGGCCGAAGCCCTCCAGCGACCACAGGGTGGCGGGGAAGGTGAAGGAGAAGGCCAGCACGCCCGAGGCCGCCAGCACGGTTCCGCTACGCGCCGCGACCCGATCCGGAGCAGTAGCGCTATTCTCTAGTCTCATGAAAAAGAGTAGCAGTGTCGCTGATTTGCAGGCACGCCTGCGTCGGGAGTTCGACCGCTACCCACCTGGAGAGAAACTCCCCTCCAGCAGGGAGCTGGTGGAGCGGTACGGGGTCAGCCCGGTGACGGTCTCGCGCGCGGTCGCCGGACTCGCCGCGGAGGGGTTCCTCCTCACCCGGCCCGGGGCCGGGTCCTTCCGCGCCTCCCGTCCGCGCTCGCGCCGCCTGGCGGACACCTCCTGGCAGGAGGTCGCCCTGAGCGCCGAGGCGGCCCAGGACGGCCTCCGGCGCACCGTGGACGACACCGGGGTCCTGGCCACCCTCGCCGCGCCGCTGCCCGGCGTGATCGGCCTGCACGGCGGCTATCCGCACGCCGACCTGCGCCCCGAACGCGCGCTCACGGCGGCGCTGGTCGGGGCGGCGCGTCGACCGGGAGCCTGGGACCTGCCACCGGTCGAGGGCCTGGCGGAGCTGCGCGGCTGGTTCGCCCGCGAGATCGGCGGCCCCTCCGGCCCTCTGACCGCCGCCGACGTCCTGGTCACCGGCGGCGGACAGAGCGCCCTGACGACCGCCCTGCGCGCCCTCGCGCCGCCGGGGGCCTCGATCCTGGTGGAGTCGCCCACCTACCCGGGCCTGCTGGCCGCGGCCCGCGCCTGCGGGGTGCGGCCGGTCCCCGTGCCGGTGGACGCCGACGGGCTGCGCACCGGTCTGCTGGCCGACGCCTTCGCGGCCACCCGGGCGCGCCTGCTCGTGTGCCAGCCGCTCTTCCACAACCCGACCGGCGCCGTGCTCGCCCCCGAACGGCGCCGGGAGGTACTGCGCATCGCCCGCGAGGCGGGGGCCTTCGTCGTGGAGGACGACTTCGCCCGCCGGCTCGCCCACACCGACGCCGCGCCGCTCCCGCCCACCCTGGCCTCACAGGACGACCACGGCACGGTCGTGCACGTGTGCTCGCTGACCAAGGCCACCTCACCGAACCTGAGGGTGGGCGCGCTCGCCGCACGCGGGCCCGTCCTGCGCCGGCTGCGCGCCCTGCAGGTGGTGGACAGCTTCTTCGTCCCGCGCCCGCTGCAGGAGGCCGCTCTGGAACTCGTGGGAGCCCCGGCCTGGCCGCGGCACCTGCGCGCCCTGGCCGCCGGGCTCACCGAACGGCGCACCGCCATGGCCGAGGCCCTGGTGCGCGAGCTGCCCCGGCTGGAGCAGCCGGTCTCCCGAAGCGGCGGCTACCACCTGTGGCTGCGCCTGCCTGAGGGCGCCGACGAGTCCGCGGCGGTGGCCGAGGCGTTGCGCGAGGGAGTGGCGGTGGCGCCCGGGCGGGCCTACTTCGCGGCGGAGCCCCCTGCCCCCCACCTGCGGCTCTCCTTCGCCGGCACCTCGGGCGCGGGCGAGGTCACGGAGGGGGTCCGGCGCCTGGCCCGCGCCCTGGCACGGCACGGGTGAGCGTCGGCGCCGGGTCTCCGTCAGGGCCCGGGACCCGGCGTATGGACGCCGGCGGTCCTCCGGGGAAGGATGGTGGGCGATGAGTACCTCTTCCTCTCCCTCCTTCGTTCCCTTCCTCCCGTCCGAGAACGCCCGGCGTGCCCTCTCCAGCCTGTCCGCCCTGGCCGTCGGTGACGCCTTCGGCTCTCAGTTCTTCGTCCCCGGCAACCGGTCCCGGCACAGTGCCCGGGAACTGCCCCCGGGAGTGTGGGAGTGGACCGACGACACCGAAATGGCCGCGTCGGTGTACCGGGAGGTCGTCCGCCACGGGGAGGTGGACGCCGACCGGCTCGCGGCCTCCTTCGCCGACCACCACGACTTCGACCGCGGCTATGGCCCGGCGACGGGACGCATGCTTCGACTGGTGCGCGAGGGCGCCGATCACCGGGAACTGGCCTCGGGGCTGTTCGACGGTTCCGGCTCCTGGGGCAACGGGGCCGCGATGCGGGTGGCGCCGCTGGGCGCGTTCTTCGCCGACGACACGGTGGCGGTCGCCGAGCGGGCGGCGGTGAGCGCGCGCATCACCCACACCCACCCCGAAGCGGTGGACGGGGCGGTCGCGGTGGCGGTGGCCGCCGCCCTGGTGGCACGGGGCGAGGCCGAGGCGCCGGGGACGTTCCTGGGCCGGGTGGTCGACCACCTGCCCGAGGGGGCGCTGCGGGAGCGGGTGCGCGCCGCGCGGGCCCTGTTGATCCTTCCCGAACCGGTCGGGGCCGCCCACCGGCTGGGGAACGGGTCACGGGTGCGGGCCCTGGACACGGTGCCGTTCGCCCTGTGGGTGGTGGCCAAACACCTGCGGGGGACACTGGAGTCGGCGCTGTGGTCCGCGGTCACTCCAGGTGGGGACATGGACACCGTGGCCGCGATCGTGGGCGGAGTGCTGGGCGCGGGCCCGGCCGGGGCGGTCGACCCGGAGTGGGGCGGGCGCACGGAGGCGCTGCCGGGATGGGCCCTGGACTGAGGCGGGGGCGACCCGTCCTGCGCGGAGCCACGGCACGAGCCGTGACCGGGCGCGGGACGGGACGTCCGGGTCAGCGGGTGGCGAACAGGCCCGCGCGCAGCTCCCCGGCGATGTCGTGGTCGCCGCGCGACTCCAGGAGCTCCACCAGCGAGCGCGGGTCGGCCATCGAGTCGTCGTCGTTGTCGGTGATGCGGCGGGACAGGATCCGCAGGGCGTCCTCGGTGGAGGCCGGGGCGGTGTACCCGCTCAGGTGCAGCGCGCGGGCCGCGGGGGAGTAGTTGCTCAGGTCGGTGGCCGGGAGCTTGCGGGCGTCCAGGCGGTCACCGGCCACGGTGATGAACATGCGGTCGCCCGGCTGCGCCGCCTGGCGGCGCAGCAGCGGCCGCAGCGAGTCGAACGCCGGCTGGTCGCGCCACACCAGTACGAGCAGGTCCGCGCCCGGGGCGGTCAGGCACAGCAGCCGACCGGGCTGCAGGCCCAGATGGGTGGCGTAACCGTTGGGGACCGCCACCGGGGCGCCGTTGAGGTGGTCGGCGGTGATGTCGATGCGGTGCCACCAGCGCCCGTCGGGGGCGCGGAAGCAGCGGGTGGCCATGGCCGGGTCGCTCGCGTCGCGCAGCGGGTACGGGGTGTGCGCGGCGGGGGGCGGAGGGAAGTGCGTCGGGGCCTGGGGTGCCAGCGGGGGCTGGGGCGGAGCCGGTACGTGCGTGGGGTCCGGGGTGTGCGGGTAGGCCGCGTATCCGCGGTCGTACTCCCGTCTGTCCTGGTACCCGCGCCGCTCGTCCGCGGTCTGCTCGGCCGGGGCGGGGTAGGGCAGGTCCGGGCGGCGCCGGATGGGCAGGCCGTTCTCCGTGGTGGTCCCGGCGTCCTCGGGCGCGATGTGCCCGGCCTGGGCGCCCGCGGGCGCCTCGATGGGCACGGACGGGTCCACGTGCACCTGGCCGTCGCGCAGGCTGACCCCGGGTGTGCTGAGCAGCCACGCGCGCAGCTCCTGCTGGCGGATACCGATCCGGCCCAGCCGGATGCCGGCGTCGGTCAGGCTGGGGGAGTCGCCCAGGAGTTCGCGCGTCTGCCAGCGCAGGGTGCTGGGGTCGTCCGCGATGAGCCAGCCGTTGTGCATCCGGCGGTCGGTGAACAGGGTGATGACCACGCGCCACAGCGGGGTGCTGAGCGTGGGCACGTCCACCGGGTGGTCGGGGTGGGCGTTGATCAGCCGGTCGATGGTCGTCGCCGACCCCAGCTGCTCGGAGAGGTCGCGCAGGTGTTTGGTGATGGTCGCGCCCTCGGGGGAGTTGAGCCAGCGCAGCAGGCGCTCCTCCACGCGGCGCTGGGCCGCCCGGATCTCGGTGACGTCGACCGCGATCTGCTCGGACAGGACGCGGATGCTGATCGGGTCGGTGGCGAAGAGCCGTTCGGCGGCCACCGTGCGTTCCAGGTCCGGCCAGGACCGGAACATCTCCTCCAGCAGGTCCACCAGGGGGTGTTCTCCCAGGGCGGGCGCGCAGGGGCGCTCCTCGACGTGGTCGGGGCGCATGGCCTTGGGCGGTCCGAAGCTGGGGCGGCGCAGGGTGCGGCCGGGGCCCAGGAGTGAACTGCGGAACTGCGAACGCAGGTCGCCGACGCCGTCGGTGGGCGGGGTCGGAGCGGTCTCCTCCAGGGCCGACCCCGGGATCATCGCCGCGGAGCTGACCATGCCGTCGGGTGCGAGGCCGGAGTGCGGTTCGGCGCCCGCTTCGTCGCCGGTCTCCTCCCGCTGGGCGCGCAGAGCCCTCAGGGTGCGGATGGCGCGGGTGGCCGGCGACTGGGGCGGGGCGGGCGAGGAGTCCGGTCCGTTCTCCTGGCCGGAGGCGCCGGTGGCGGCGTCGAGGTACTCCAGCGCGCTGCGCACGTGGTCGGGGGCCGAGGCGGGCATCCAGTTGGCGATGGTCCGCACGGCCTCCATCATCAGAGCGGGGGAGGGGGTCGGGCCGCCCGGGAGCTCACAGCAGGGCTGGAGGGCCCGCCAGGCCACCGTGCTGACGACGTCGACGGCCGCGCAGCCCGAGAGCGACCATTCGAGGATCTCCTGCGGGGAGGCGGAGATGAGGTGTTCCCAGTCCCCGGCGGTGGCGGTCACCGCGCCGCGGACGGGCTCGGAGAGGTCGGAGCAGTCCACCGGCTGTGTGCGCAGGCTGGGCAGGAACTCGGCGAGGGGCACGTGCGACCACTGCTCCATCGCCAGGCGCGCGATGCCGTGGGCGAGCCAGGGCGGACCGGCGATGTCGAGTACGCGGGCGACGGGCAGCGAGTGCCACCAGCCGTCGATCAGCCGGTCGTGGTGGAGCAGGGGTGCCACGTCCGGCGACTTCGACCACCGCAGGGCGGGAGCGAGGTCGACGAGGCAGATCGGAGAGACGGCGTTCATCCGCTGGGGACCTCGACCTCCTGGTGCTGCACGTGAATTCGGGAGGAACCGCACGGGCCTTCGGTTCGGTGCACCACAGTACGCGCCCCTGGGACGAGAGGGGGACCGGTCCGCCGGAGGGGTGCCGAGCGTTGGCACGGCGGGCCGAGGAGCAGGGGAGCCGTGAGCACTTGTCCGTGATCGTACGTGCCCGGGAGCCACATGGGTACCCCCGGGACGACCAGGTCCGCCGCTACCACTTCGTCATCAGGCCGAGTGATCTCCGTGACACGGGCCTTTCCCCAGGAAGCGCCCACACCACATGTGACCTACGTCATAGCGAAACTTCAACTGATACGCGGCCAAACCGGCGTTATTGACTGGCATGCCTGCCGTGTAAACCTGGGACGCGGCGACACGCCGGGGTGTCGAGGACTCGGCCACAGGCGGCCACGGGCAGTCCGATTGCACCCGATTCAGGCACGACGCCGCCGGTCGCGGGTATGCTTGGCGGGCACTGTCCTCGCCCGAACGTCCTTCGGCCGGGTGGCCGTCCTGCGGCCGACCAGGGGTCGACGGTGTTCGGACACGGGTCGGCGTCCCACCGCGGCCCGTACCAGGATTCCGTTCCCGCGCACCCTCGGCGCTCCGTCGGCGTGGGACGGTCGAGCCGGATGATTGGTTGACGTGACAGACCTAGAGACGAATCCCCCAGCGGCCGCGCGCGCGAGCAGACCGGACACCATCCGGTCCTACGTCGCGATCGGCGACAGCATCACCGAGGGGATGGAAGACGACAGCGGCCCCGGTGGCGAGTACCGCGGGTTCGCCGACCGGTTGGCCGAACACCTGGGCTCGGCCGTCCCGGACTTTCGCTACGCGAACCTCGGTGTGCGCGGGCGCCGCATGAGCCACATCTTCGGTGAGCAGCTGGAGCAGACCGTCGCCTGGCGCCCCGACCTCGTCACCGTCCTGGCCGGCGGCAACGACGTCCTGCGGCCCGGCAACGACCTCGACAAGCTGGCCGAGCAGTTCGAGACCGGCATCCGGCTCCTGTGCGAGGCGGGCATCCGCGTCGTCATCATCTCCGGCCACGACACCGGCTGGATCCCCGTGCTGCGCTACTACCGCGGCCGCATCGCCGTGTTCAGCATGCACATGCGGGCCGTCGCCGAGCGCACCGGCACCGAGATCGTCGACATGTGGGCGCTCAACGCCCTCACCGACCCCCGGGCCTGGAGCGAGGACCGCCTGCACCTCAACGGCGCCGGCCACCAGATCGTCGCCGCCAGGATCGCGGACCTGCTCGGCGTGCCCATGGGGCCGCGCGAGTCCTGGACCGACCCCTGGAGCACCCCGCCCCAGCAGCTGCCGGCCATCCTGCGCCGCCGGGAGAACCGCCGCTGGGCCCGCAAGTACGGCGTGCCCTGGCTGCGCCGCCGCCTCATGGGACGTTCCTCGGGCGACGGGCGCCTGCCCAGGCGCCCCGAACTCGACTACCTCCACGACGAGGCGACCCGCGCCGAGCTGGCCCGTGCACAGGACCTGAGGCGGGAAGGGGAGCCGCGCTACAACGGGTACGCCCCCGCCGACGGCTCCGCCGCCACCAGCAGTCCCTCGGGCACCAAGGGGCCCGGCACCCACTGACCGGCGCCCTCGGACGGCCCCAGTCCCGCCCCGCCCCGCATCAGGGCGCGGGGCGCCGTCGTGTCCGGGGGGCGCGCGGCCCGCTCAGCTGCGGGAGAGCGACCGCACCAGGTCGGACACGTGCACCACGCCGAAGACCTGCGCGTAGGTGTTGGTGACGATGAGGTCGTCGTAGACGCGCTCGTTGTCCTGCCCGGCCACCCGCAGCGCCGCGATCGCCGACATCCACGCCGGGACCGTGCGCGGGGCCTCGGCCATTCTCAGCGCCGGACGCTTGGCGTGCAGCGCGTGCCCGTACCGGCCCGTCACGGACAGCAGGAACCGCGTCCGGTCGATCACGCCCAGCGGGCGGTCCCGGTGGTCGATGAGGATGACGCTGTTGAGCGCGGGGTCGTCGGTGAAGGCGGTGAGCACCTGGTCGGCGGTGGAGTCGGCGTCCAGGCCCACCGGGGGGACCATGTACTCCGTGACCGGGGGACCGGAGTCCTGCTCCGCGCCCTGGCCCTCGGTGGCCGGTTCCGGGACCGCGGCGACGCGCTCGCCCGGCCGCCAGGTCTCGTCGGCGAAGAAGGGGCCGGTGGCCACGCGCAGGCCGCAGCGCCGCAGCCGCACGACCTCCTCGGCCGTGGACACCCCCGAGGCCATGGCGAACACGCCGCTGCCGCGGCCGATGCGCGCCAGGCCCTCGATCACGGTCACGTGGCGCTGGTCGGTGGTCAGCCCGGACACGATCTGGGGATCGATGCGCATCAGGAAGGGCGTGGCGTCGATCATGAGGTCGGGACGGACCATGGCCGTCCCGAACCCGCACCGGAACCCGGCCGCGCGCAGGCGGGCCACGCCCGCCACCACCGTCTGGCGGTCGAGCTCGGCCAGGTCCGGGCTGAGCATGAAGGTGACGTCGCGCGGACGGCGGCCCGCCCGCCGCATCCGGGACTCCACCGCGGTGACGAAGGTGTCGCCGCCCGACAGGGTGCGCGCGGGCAGCGGCAGCACGAGCGGCAGCAGGCTCTCGGTTCCCGCCGAGTCGCGGACCAGCGCCAGGAGCCACTCGGCCACCGCCTCGCACTCCTGCGCGGTCACGGCGGTGAAGCCGCCCCGCGCGGTGGGCGGCGGGGGAGCGACGGTCTCGACGGCCACGACCGAACCCGAGTCCAGGTCCACGATGGGCAGGTAACGCGGGCCCGCGGCCGGACGCCGGTGCGTCGGCGGGGGCGTGGGCGCCGTGGTCGTCGCGGGTGCGTGATGGGAACTCAGGGGAGACACGGTTCCATGGTGTCGCCGGACCGGGTCGGCCTGAAAGGCCTGTCCCCGGCTGTTCAGCTCACCTTCACGGCGCGTTCGGCGGATCATCGGCCCGCCGTGGCCGACGCGGACGAGGGGCGTGACGGGTGTCACGACACTCCTGCGGTCCGCAGATCATACCGGTTCGGCCTGTTCATGGCGATTCCTGCCGGTCACGCGGTGTCACGCCTGGTGGGACGGGCCGCGAACGCCGCCGGCGGGCGCCGCCGATCACGGGCGGCACCCGCCGGGGGTGCGGTTCGAACGCGGGGTCAGGCGCGTCGGAACACCAGGGCGATGTTGTGGCCGCCGAACCCGAAGGACTCGTTGATCGCCGCCACGTCGCCGGAGGGCATGTCCCGCGGCTTGTCGCGGACGATGTCCACCGCCACGTCGGGGTCCAGCTCCTGGATGTTGATCGTCGGCGGGATCCGGCCCTCGTACAGGGCCAGGACCGTGGCGATCGACTCCACCGCGCCCGCGCCGCCCAGCAGGTGGCCGGTCATGGACTTGGTGGAGGTCACCGCCACGCGGTCGGCGTCGGCGTCGCCCAGGGCGGTCCGGATCGCCCGGGTCTCGCCCACGTCACCGGCCGGGGTGGACGTGGCGTGCGCGTTGACGTGCGCGATGTCGCTCGTCCGGAGGTCGGCGTCGGCCAGCGCCTCGGTGATGGCGCGCGCCTGGCCGGTCCCCTCGGGGTCGGGCTGGACGATGTCGTAGGCGTCGTTGGTGTAGCCGACGCCGGCGGCACGGGCGTACACCCGCGCGCCGCGCTTGGCCGCGTGCTCGGCCGACTCCAGGACCACGATGCCGGCGCCCTCGCCCATGACGAAGCCGTCACGGTCCTTGTCCCAGGGGCGCGAGGCCGTCTGCGGGTCGTCGTTGCGCGTGGACAGCGCACGCATCGACGCGAAGGAGGCGATGTTGAGCGGGTGGATGGCCGCCTCGGTACCGCCGGCGATGACGATGTCGGCGCGCCCGGCGCGGATCATGTCGACACCGTTGGCGATCGCCTCGGCGCTGGAGGCGCACGCGCTGACCGGGGCGTGCGCGCCCGCACGGGCGGTGAACTCCAGGCTGACCGCGGCCGCGGGGCTGTTGGGCATGAGCATGGGCACGGTGAACGGGGAGACCCGCTTCCAGCCCTTCTCACGGAAGGTGTCGTACTGCTCGAGGATGGTGAGGATGCCACCGATCCCGCTGGAGACGACCACGCCCAGGCGCAGCGGGTCGACGTCGGGGGTGCCGGCGTCGGCCCAGGCCTCCTGGGCGGCGATCAGCGCGAACTGCTGGGTCCGGTCGAGTCGGCGCAGGCGCGGACGCGGCAGCTTCTCCGAGGGCTCCTGGGCGATGCGCCCGGCGAAGTGCACCGGGAGGCTCTCGTGCCAGGACTCGTCCAGCATGGAGATGCCGGAGCGGCCGTCGAGGAGCGCGGACCATGTGGTCGCGACGTCACCCCCGAGGGGGGTGGTGGCGCCGAGGCCGGTGATGACGACATCGGTCTTGGACATGATCCGATCGCCCTTCTCGTGGATCGTTCCCGGTTGCGGACCCGGAAGACGTTGGCGGGTGTAAGTGGGTTCGGGGCAGGTGCGCCGCGGGAGCCGTCGCCGTCGATGGCCGTCTCACGCGCGTGCGGGGCCGCCGGTGCCGGTGGTGCTCCGGCGGCCCGGGCGCGCCTACTTCTGGATGAAGGTGATGACGTCCTGGACCGTCTTGAGGTCCTTGAGCTGGTCGTCGGGGATCTCCACGCCGAACTTGTCCTGGGCGGCGATGGCGATCTCCACCATGGACAGCGAGTCGATGTCGAGGTCGTCGACGAAGCTCTTCTCCGGGGTGACCTCGGAGGCCTCGGTGCCGACGATCTCCTCGATGATCTCGCCGAGGCCGGCCAGGATCTCCTGCTCGGTGTGAGCCATGTCGTGATTCTCCTTGTTCGCTGTTTCTGTGTCTGGTTCGAGGTCGCCGTGCGACGGGGCGGACCGGAGTCGTACGGCGGACACCTCAGGTCCGCGCGGTGCGGGTCAGGGGATGCGGATCACCTGTGCGGCATAGACCAGCCCCGCGCCGAAGCCCAGGGTGAGGACGATGCTCCCCGACGGCAGCTCCCCGCGTTCCACCATGCGCGAGAGCGCGAGCGGAACGGACGCGGAGGAGGTGTTGCCAGCGGTGACGATATCGCGGGCCACGAGTGCCTGCGGTGCCCCCAGCTTGCGGGCGATGGACTCCACGATGCGCAGGTTCGCCTGGTGGGGAACGAACGCCGTGATCTCGGTGGGGTCCACCCCGGCCCGGTCCAGGGCCTCCAGCGCGACCTTGTACAGCTCCGTGGTGGTCCAGCGGAAGACCGCCTGGCCCTCCTGGTAGAGGTACTTGTGGTCGCGCAGGTAGATCTTGTCGGCGCGCTCGCCGGAGGAGCCCCACACCACGGGGCCCACACCGTGCTCCTCGGAGGCCGTGACCACCGCGGCGCCCGCGCCGTCGGCGAAGATCACACAGGTGGAGCGGTCGTCCCAGTCCACCCAGTCGCTGAGCTTCTCCGAGCCGATCACCAGCACGTTGCGCGCGCTGCCGCCGCGGACCGCGTCCGAGGCGATGCCCAGCGCGTAGCAGAAGCCCGCGCAGGCGGCGTTGACGTCGAAGGCGCCCGGGGCGACGATGCCCAGCTTGGCGGCGACCGAGGCGGCCGCGTTGGGGATCTGGTCCTGCGCTGTGCAGGTGGCCACGATCACCAGGTCGATGTCCTCCGGGGACATGCCGCCGGCGGCCAGCGCCTTGCCGCCGGCCACCACCGCCATGCTCTCGACGGTGTCGTCCGGGCCCGCGATGCGGCGCTCCCGGATGCCCACGCGGCTCTGGATCCACTCGTCGGTGGTGTCCACGCGTTCCATGAGGTCGGCGTTGGTGACGACCTGGCCCGGCTGGTAGTCGCCGAAGGCGACGATCGCCGCGCCCGGGGAAGTGCTAGGGGAGTTGAACATGGTCAACCTTCCTGGGCGGGGCTCGCGTGGGGGGTGGTGCCCGCGTGCTCCTTGATGAGGGCGGCGGCACGGTCGAGGTCGTCGGGCGTCTTCACCGCGAGGAGGTCGACGCCGCGCAGCGCGCGCTTGGCCAGGCCGGTCAGCGTACCCGCCGGCGTGAGTTCGATGAGGGCGGTCACTCCCAGGTCGGCGAGCGTCCGCGTGCAGGCGTCCCACCGTACGGGGGAGGAGATCTGGGAGACCAGGCGGTCCAGGTACTCCGACCCGCCGCGCACGACCTCGCCGTCGGCGTTGGAGAGCAGCCGCACCGTGGGGTCGGAGGCGGACAGGTGGGCCGCGGTCGACCGGACACGCTCCACGGCCGGGGCCATGTGCTCGGTGTGGAAGGCGCCCGCGACCTGCAGCGAGCGGAGCCGGGCCCGCGCGGGCGGGTTCTCGGCGAACGCGGCGAGCTGCTCGGTGGTGCCGGCCGCCACGATCTGGCCGGAGCCGTTGTCGTTGGCGGGGGTCAGGCCCGCGGCCTCGATCGCGGCCAGGACCTCCTCGCGCTCGCCGCCCAGGATCGCCGTCATGCCGGTCTCGGTGCGCGCCGCGGCGTCGGCCATGCCGCGCCCGCGCTCGGCGACCAGGGCCAGGGCGTCGTGCGGGGACAGGACGCCTGCGATCGCGGCGGCGGTGAACTCACCGACGCTGTGACCCGCCACGGCGTCCACGACGGAGGGGTCGGCGGGCAGGGCCGGGCCGGGGTGGGAGGCGGGACCGAGCATGGCGGAGGCCGCGACGAGGCCGGCGCTGACCAGCAGGGGCTGGGCGACGGCGGTGTCGCGGATCTCGTCCGCGTCCGCGGTCGTGCCGAAGCGCACCAGGTCGAGCCCGGTCACCTCGGACCACGCGGCGAACTGTTCGGCGACGCCGGGCAGTTCGAGCCACGGGGAGAGGAATCCGGGAACCTGGGCACCTTGGCCGGGAGCAACGATTACAAGCACGACATCAACCTTGCCCTGTAGAAGTTCACCAGTTGGATGGGGAGAGACACGAAGTTCGGTCGACGTCGTTTGTAGACTCCCGACAAAACGCGTCCGATCCCGCTGCGGCCAGCCGAAAAGCGGTGGGACTGGTCACTTTTCGACGCTACTCCCACTGGTGGAAAGTCGGTGGAACCGGGGCCGCGCCCCCTTGTGCGGGACCGTCCGGGCGAGGGTGGTCCGACCGCCGGTCGGGCGGAGATGCGAACCTAGGGGTGTGAACACCGAATCCCACCCGTCACCGGACGAGGGCTCCACCGTCCAGGATGCCACGGAGCAGGACCGCGTCCGCGCCGAGACCGTCCGCCGCCTGGAGCGCTCGATGGGCACCATCGGCACCGCCGCCGTGGCGCGCATGGAGGAACGGCTGGGCTGGTTCCGCCGGATGTCGGCCGAGGACCGGTCCTGGATCGGCCTGGTGGCGCAGTCGGGCGTGGCCGCCTTCGTCGACTGGTTCCGCAACCCGGTGCGGGGGCGCCCGGCGATCACCGTGGAGGTGTTCGGCACCGCCCCACGGGAGCTGACCCGCTCGGTCTCCCTCCAGCAGACCGTCGACATGATCCGCGTCGTCATCGACGTGGTCGAGGTCCAGGTGGAGGAGCTGGCCGCGCCGGGCGGCGCCCAACAGCTGCGCGAGGCGGTCCTGCGCTACACCCGCGAGGTGGCCTTCAGCTCCGCGAAGGTCTACGCGCGCGCCGCCGAGGCGCGGGGAGCGTGGGACGCGCGGCTGGAGGCATTGATCGTCGACGCCCTCCTGCACGGTGACCGCGAGGAGGGCCTGCAGACCTGGGGTTCCGCCCTGGGCTGGTCGCACACCCCCGTCATCGCGGTCGCGGGCGACGCCGGCGAGGAGGGCGGGACCAAGGTCCTCGACGACATCCGTGCGGCCGCCCGGCGCCTGGGACACGACGTGCTCGCGGGGCGCCAGGGGCGGCGCGTGGTGGTGGTCGTCGGCGTGGGCGACCGCTACGCGGCCGACGAACTGCCGGTGGCCGCCGCCGAGCCCCTGTCCGGGTTGTTCGGCCCGGGCCCCGTGGTCGTGGGGCCGGCCGTGCCCGACCTGCGCGCGGCGGGCGCCTCGGCGCGGGCGGCGGTCAACGGCCTGCGGGCCGCGGTCGCCTGGCCCGACGCGCCCCGCCCGGTGCTCGCCGACGACCTGCTCCCCGAGCGGGCGCTGCGGGGCGACACCGACGCGCGCCGCCAGCTGGTGGAGGAGGTCTACGTCCCGTTGCAGGGCGCGGGCTCGCCCCTGCTGGACACGCTCTCGGTCTACCTGGAGCACGCCTCCTCGCTGGAGGCCACGGCGCGCATGCTGTTCGTGCACCCCAACACCGTGCGCTACCGGCTCAGCCGGATCGGCGAGCTCACCGGGCGCATCCCCTCCGACGGCCGGGGGTCGTTCGTGCTGCGGGTGGCGGTCGCCCTGGGACGGCTCGCCGAGCACGGCGAGGACTGACCGGAGCGGACCGGGCGTCGCCGTGGTGGTCATCGACCGTATTTCGCCGATTCGTGTGGGCTTTTACGGTGGTTTCACAGGCGTCGGGTAGGACGGAGACCAACGGAGTGTCCCAGGTATACGAAAAGCTGGTCACGGCTCCGGGGTCGAGCGCCCCCCGTTCCGGCCGGAGCGGTCGGAAAACGAATTGGGCGTGACTGCCCGTGTGTGCCCGGGGACCATACGATTAGGGATAGCTTTGACGTGGGCGGGTCGCAGCCGTGAGCCCCGACGAGGATCTCCCCTCGTCCGGTGGCCGGCGCCCCGTTTGTCTCGACGTTCTTTGGGGGTCACGCAGTGGTCGAGCGACCGAGGAAGTGGTTCCGGATACTTGCGCCGGTGACCGATTTCGTACTCCAGCCCACGCAGGAGGGCGAACTGCGCAGACGCGTGCTCTTCTGGGTGCCACTGCCGCTTCCGGTGCTCGGAGCGGTCGCCCTGGCGGTCGGCGGCACGATGGCCGCCGCCGGATGGACGATCCTGCTGGCGGCGTGCGTGGGGGTGGGGTCCCTGCTGCTGGCGTTGGTGGTCCAGCCCACGCCCCTGCCCGAGGGCCTCACACCGCCGGTCTCGGCCCGGCGCTCCCTGCACCGCTTCCGCCAGTTCACCAACCTGCGGGTGGTCCTGGCCCTGGTCCCGGTCGTGGTCGGCGCGATGGCCTCGCTCATCGGGGGCGGCCTCTACCCGCTGCTGGCGTGCCTGGCCCTGGCCTGGCCGCAGCTGCTTTTGGCCCTTCCCACCTTCTTCACCATCACCCGCGCGCGGCGCGCCATGGAGGCGTGGGGGACCACCGCCTACCTCTGGCACGCGCTGTCGCGCCCGGCGAGGGTCACCTGGCCGGTGGTCACGCCGCTGGTCCGGCTCTGGCGCGAGTGGCGCAAGGACCGCGCACGGCTCGCGCGCACCCGCGCGGTCGAGGACCGGCGCCAGCGCGAGCGGGAGCGGGAGTGGAAGCGGGTCGTGGACGAGGAGAGCCGGGACACGGACCAGGACGGCGACGCCTCGCCCCGCTCCGCCCTGGAGCACACCCGCCCGGTCCGCCCGCTGCCCGGGCACCGGTTCGAGGACCAGGAGCGGACGGACGTCGTCCCGCAGCTGGGCGCGCGCCCGGACCGGGACGCACCGGAGCCCGACCGCACCGGTCGGCAGGAGGCGGACCAGCAGGAGACGGACCAGCAGGAGACGGAACTGCTGCCGCACCTGGGCGCGGCCCAGGAGACCGATCCGACGCGCGTCATGCCGCACCTGGACGGCTCCGACGCCGAGAACGCCGACCGCGCGCCCTCCGCGCCCACGGGCGGCCGTTCGTCCGTGCACCGCGCGGCCCTGCAGTTCCTCGAGCGCGGCAGCGACCTGGGGATGGCCGTGCGCCGCCGGCGCCGCGGCGCCCCGTCCACGCGGCGTCCGCGCTCCCACAAGCCCTAGATCGTTGATGGGAAATTCCTGAAACCCCTGCGGACACAGCGAAGGGCGTCGAAGATCGGTGTGTGAAGACTGACCTTGACGCCCTTCTGACAGCACTCTACGTCCACCTGGACGACGATGTGATCCCTTCTGCCAAGCAAGCCCGCGGACCAGGCCGGCCGCGCCTGCTCACCGACGCGGAGCTGATCTGTGTGGCCGTGGCCCAGGTCCTGCTGCGCTGCGACGACGAACGCCGCTGGCTACGGGTGGCCCCGGCTCGGATCGGCCACCTCTTTCCCCGCCTGCCCGGCCAGTCCGAGTACAACCGGCACCTGGCCCGCCTGGCCCCGCACATGCTCACCGCCATCGGATGGCTGGCCCGCCACACCCCGACCTGGCACGACAACCTGCGGCTGATGGACGGCACCCCCGTGCCGTGCGGGGCCTCGCGCACCACCGTGGAACGCTCCGGTCTGGGTGAGATGTGCGGCTACGGGCGTGATGCCTCCCACCACCGGTTCTACTGGGGGTGCAAGCTCGTGCTCGTCACCACCGCCGAGGGCACCGTGACGGCCTTCTCCCTGGCCCACCCCAAAGAGCTGGACGAGCGCAAACAAGCGCTGCACCTGCTCCACGTCCAGGAGTGCGCCCCGGGGCCGTGCCCGATCGTGTGCGACAAGGGCTTCGCCGGGGCCGGAATCGAGCAGGCCGCCACCGATCTGGGGCACGTGCTCATCCGGCCCCGGCGCAAGGACGAGCCCAAGGACAGGGCCCGGGTGTTCCCGGGCTGGCTGCGCCAGCGCATCGAAGCGATCATCTGGACGCTGAAGAACCAGCTGGGGTTGGAGCGCCACAACGCCCGCACCACCGAAGGGCTTTGGGCTCGGGTGTGTCAGAGGATCCTGGCTCTGAACGCCGCGATCTGGCACAACTGGCAGATCGGAGCCCCCATCAAGCGGTCGCTGGTGGCTTACGACCACTGACCAGGACACATTTTCCCATCAACGATCTAGGGCGTGTATGACGGACACTCACCCTGCTGCGCGCCGCCCCAGCGGCACCCTCACTGCGTTCTCATCAGTCAACAGCCACACCAGGATGCTTCCTTCTTCGGCCTTGCGAGGCCACCACTGGAACGCCGCTCGCGACGGGCGGCATCCGTCATACACGCCCTAGAAGGCCCTCCCTGCCGACACCACCGCGTGCGGGCTCCCGACGGGGAGCCCGCACGCGGTCGTTGGTGCCCTCGCCGGTGCGGCGGTCAGACCGGGGTCCGGCTGTGCACCCTGGGCAGGGCGTCCGGGCCGCCGTCGGGGTGGTGGTACCAGATCGCCTCCGCCGCGCGCCCGTCGAAGGACACCTCGCCGATGGTGTTGCCGAAGTAGGGCCGCTCCTCCAGGTTCCAGCGCAGGCCGCTCTCGGGCACGCGGGTCAGCCGGGTCAGGACCCGTCCCGCCATCCGGAAGGGCCAGCTGATGGACAGCCGCGCCATCCGCCGCAGGTTGACCGGCAGCTGGTTGCACAGCGGTGAGGACACCAGCTGGGTCACCCGCGCCGCGCCCTCCGTGCCGCCCAGGCCCCGGGCCCGGGCCAGATAGGAGAAGTGCACGTCCCCGCTGAGCAGCAGGACCGTGGCGGGGGCGGGGCCGCGTTCGCCCCGGGCGAGTTCTCCGACGCCCGTGGCCAGCCGGCGCAGGGAGTACTGGAAGGCGCCCCAGTGCTCCAGGTCGAGCGCCTGGCGCAGCCGCTCGGCCGGGCCGCGGGCGCGCTCGCCCCAGGCTCCGGCGCACACGGCCTCGTTCCAGGCCTCCAGGTACTGCACGGCCGGGGGCAGCAGGACGGGCACGGTGGAGGCGACGACCACGTGGTCGGGCCCGCTCGTGAGCCGCTCGTCGAGCCACTCGTGGCCCTCCGCGCCCAGGATCGATCGTGAGCCCTCCGCGGGCGCGTCCTCGCTCAGGGCACGGGAACAGCGGGTGTCGGCCATGAGGATCCGTACCGGGCCCACGTCGTGCTGGTGGCTCCAGCGGTAGGAGGTCGGATCGTCGTGCGCGCGCAGGGCGAGGTCGTCGACCGCCTCGCCGGCGTCACCGCGCGCCTCGCGCACACGGGCCCAGAGCGGGTCCTTGGCGCGCTGGGCGGGAGAGAGATTGCCCACGTGCTGGTAGACCCAGTAGGCGCCCAGGCCGTTGGTCACCCGGGCCCGCCACCAGGGCCGGGCGTCCATGGCGCTGCGCCAGGCGGCCGAGGTGTTCCAGTCGTCGCGCACGTCGTGGTCGTCGAACACCATCAGCGTGGGCACCGTGGACAGCAGCCAGCGCACCTGGGGGTCGTTCCAGGCCTGCCGGTACAGCTCGGCGTACTCGTCGTAGTGGACGACCTCGTCGGCGGGCGCGCCCTCGTCCGGGGCGGCGCTCCTGGCCTGGGCGACGAAGGCGCGCATGGGCTCCTGGATCTCGTCGGCGTAGACCTGGTCGCCGATGAGCAGGAGCAGGAGGTTGCCCTCGACCGGCTCGCCGACCAGGCGCCGCGCGGTCGCGCGGAGCATGTCGGGCCCGTACCGGACCACGCCCTCGGGCGCGTCGCCGGTGGGGGTGCGGCAGGAGCCGTACAGCAGTCGCGTGGGGGCCCGCGGGTCCACCGTGCGCACGACGCTGGGCGGGAAGGCGCTGTGCGGCTCTGGCCAGACCCGGTCGTCGTCCAGGTAGACCTCGTAGGGCAGGGCCGCGCCGGTCGGCAGGCCCTCGATTTCGCACACGGCGTAGTGGTGGCCGTGCACGGTGAAGGTCTCGGCCGTCGCGGTGACGTCACCGTCGACACGGATCCGCACGTGGCACGGGGCATCCGTCTCCACCCACACCGTCGCGGTGCTCTCGCCCACGTGCCGGAGCAGGGGGCCCAAACGTAACGACACGGTCACCGTTTCCCCTCCTTTCGTCCGGGTTCACGGCTGTCGGGGTCGAGTATGGACCCTGTGGGCGCCCTCCGCCATCCGATCGTGGACCCCGCATGGTTGCACGAGCGCTCCGGCTGCGCGAAGGTGGCGCTATGCGGACACAGATCCTTGAGCTGCACACCGGCGGATCGGAGAGCATCACCGACATCACCCGGGAGTGCGGCGACTTCGTCTCCGAGTCCGGAGGAGACGGACTCCTCAACGTGTTCGTCCCGCACGCGACCGCGGGCGTGGCGATCATCGAACTCGGGGCCGGGTCGGACGACGACCTGCTCGCCTCCCTGGACGACCTGCTGCCGGCGGACGACCGCTGGCGCCACCAGCACGGATCCAGGGGACACGGCCGATCGCACGTGATGCCGGCCTTCGTCGCCCCGCAGACCACCGTTCCCGTCCTGGGCGGAAAGCTCGAACTGGGAACATGGCAGTCCATCGCCGTGGTCGATCTGAACGTGGACAACCCCGAGCGCACGGTGCGGCTGTCGTTCCTGTCATCGGGGTGATCGACGAGCGCGTTGACGGGATATGCCACTAGCGTGTGAACTAGGCCATCAGCGATGGTGAAGAACACGAGAGACGGGCACCGCGAGGGCCCGGCATCGTTGTGACAACTGCTTCGTGCAGGCAAGATCGAGAAAAACCATCTGTGGAGGAGAACTTTCGTGAGCGCGACCGCGGGCCAGGCACAAAGCGAACGCGGCTTGGCTGACCGACTCGGATTCAAGCCGGGTCAGGTGGTGCAGGAATTCGGCTTCGACGACGACGTCGACGAGGGACTGCGCGCATCCATCGCCGAACTCACGGGCGAGGCGCTGGTCGACGAGGACTTCGACGGTGACGTCGACGCGGCACTGCTGTGGTGGCGGTCGGACGAGGAGGAGGACCTGGCCGACGCGCTGATGGACACTGTGACGCTCATCGCCGACGGGGGGACCATCCTGGTGCTGACCCCGAAGGCGGGACGTGAGCTTCACGTGTCGCCCAGCGACGTCGCCGAGGCGGCCAACACGTCGGGTCTGTCGCAGACCAGCGCTGTGAGCATCGGATCGGAGTGGTCGGGCACGCGCCTGGTCGTTCCCAAGCGGTGACGGGCACCACCCGCACAGGGTGAGGCATCCGGTGCCGCGCGTCCGACCACGGGACGCGCGGCGCTGAGGGGCGTCCGTCGAACGGCGGGCGCCGGCACCGGCCTGCCCCGACGAACACGGACTGAGCATGAGCCACCCGATCCCCGAGGGCGCGACGGCGCCCGACTTCTCGCTGCGGGACCAGCACGGCAGCCCCACCGTCCTGTCGGAGCTGCGCGGCGGCCCCGTGCTGCTCGTCTTCTACCCGCTGGCCTTCTCCGGGGTCTGCGCGGGAGAGCTGGCCGACCTGCACGGGCACCATGCGGAGTTCGCCGCCCTGGGCACGACGGTCCTGGCGGTGTCGGTGGACTCGGTGTTCGCCCTGCGGACCTGGTCCGACGCCGAGGAGTTCCCCTTCCGGCTGCTGTCGGACTTCTGGCCGCACGGAGGCGTGGCCGACGAGTACGGGGTCTTCGACGCCGACCGCGGCGTCGCCCGCCGCGGCACCTTCCTGATCGACACAGAGGGCACCGTGCGCTGGAGCGTGCTCACCGGCCCGGCCGAGCCGCGCGACGTGCGCGAGTACCTGGCCCGGACCCGGTCCCTGGCCGAGGAAATCGGGACGCGTCCGCCGCCACGAGACGGTATGATCATCCGCGACGCAAGGGCGCGTAGCTCAGCTGGTTAGAGCAATTGCCTTACAAGCAATAGGTCAGGGGTTCGAGTCCCTTCGCGCCCACTCCACTCCGGAACGACCCTGCTCGGGGGCCTTCGGCCGCCTCGCCGGGTCGTTTCGTCGTTCCCTCCGGGGGACGACCCCCAGACCCCCGATGCGAGGCTTCGCCCCTGCGAAAGCAGGCCCGAGTCCTGGTCGGCCGTTCTTTCGTTGACCGTCGGCTCACGGGATGTGCGTCACAGGACAGCGGCCTTACTTTCGGCGTGTCGCGACCTCGGCTCGTTTGGTGAAGTCATCGGGTGAGATGATGATCCTCCCCCGCCACCCGTTTCGTCGACCGAGGATGAGCAGGTCACTGTCATTGCTGACAATGATGGCGGCATCCGTGAAAGCAGCCAGGTCAAGGATGAGGTTGTCCTCTGGATCCTCGCAATCATGCTGTGTTCGTGGAACTTCTGGGTGGTAGGAGCCTCCGGATAGCTCGGCCAGGTCACAAATGAGATCGATATAGGTGTCCACATCTGGCTCCGGCCATCCTGCCCGGAGCAGTGTGTGGTCGATCATGGCGAGGATGTGCTCACTGACCTCCAGGGTGTATCCGTTGCCTGTGATGCCGCCGTCACGGATGACTCCGAGGACGTGCAGACTTGGGTGCACCTGTCGAGGAGGAAGAGAGGGTATGCCTTCAAACCCCAGTGGGTCGCCCAGAACACTGAGGTTGTCGTTGCCGACCGCGTCGATGTAGACATTGGCATCCAGGACGATGCCGAACAGGGATCCCCGTTGCTCACGTGCGCCGACCCCTCGTCCTCTTGCGTACTCGCTCCAGGGACCGCTTTTTCTCTTCGGGAGTCGCGGTACGCCAACTCTCCTCTGCGTCGCCTTTGGCAGTGCTGCTCTTCTGCTGAGAGAGCATGGCCTCGGTGACCCGGTCGAAGCCTGTGTCCACGCGGTCCATGAGTAGTGATCGGCGCTCTGCCAGAGCGATCACGTCCGTGGTCGAGAGGCGCCAGTGTGTGCCGACACGCGTTGCTTCCAGGTCCCCGCGTTCGATGAAGCGGTACACCATCGGTCGGGACACGCCGAGGAGTTCTGCCGCCTGCTGTGGACTGAGCATGACGTCATGACTGATCACGGAGACGCGCTGGCCCTCTGCGCGTGCCAGGGCGATGGCCAGCAGAACCCTTAGCTCTTCGCTGTCGAGTCGATGCTCCTCTCCTTCGGGTAGACGCAGCATGACTTCTGTGGTGCCGTCGAGGATCAGGTTGACGATTCTGCGGGCGGACTTCTTCTGTTCTGGCGAGGTCGGCGGAGAGATCTCCTCCACCACCCGTGTGGGAGCCGTGCTCATGTCATCCTCCTTCTAACTGTAATAAGTGTAACCCTGTCGCAAGGGGTCTGCGCGAACCTGCGAGCTTTCGTATGAACGTCTCAAGAGTCACGGTGCAGGACGGTCAGGTGCGCCTACTCCGGGCTTGCGCTGCCCGCGTATTCGCACCCCGTGGCGCTTGAGGACGGCGCTCACCGTCTGCCGGGTGATGCCGAAGCGCTCTCCCAGCTTGTAGACGTTCGTACCTGGTAAGCGGCGATCAGCTCATCTATCTCGTGGGGCTTGAGGCGCTTCGCGGTGCCCGGCTTCTTCGTGGGCTTCTTGCGCTGGGGGAGCGGTGCCGTCGGTGCGGGTAGCTCGCGGGGGAGTGCTTCGAGCTTGGCAGCGAGCTGCGCAGGGTTGTCGTTGGTTTGCCCAGGGTCCACTCCCGTTCGGAAACGACCCCGCTCGGGGGCCTTCGGCCGCCTCGCCGGGTCGTTTCGTTTTCTCTTCTGGGGCGCCCCCCAGTCCCACGTGGTACTCGTGAACGCCTCGGCCGGTTTCAGGCGGCGGGCTTGCCGAAACAGCATGTTCTCGTGCCATGAGGGGCGCGTGGAGTGAGACTGGGCGCAGCCGACGAGAAGGGGACCGCACCATGCCCACCACCTCCCGCCGCGACCGCCGCGGCGACAGTCCGCCGCCCCGGACCGGAAGCAGCGAGACCGACGTCCTGCGCGGGTTCCTCGACTACCTGCGCGCCTCGATCGCCGCGAAGGTCGAGGACGCGCCCGAACCGGACGTCCGCAGGCCCGGAGTGCCCTCGGGCACGAACCTGCTCGGCCTGCTCCACCACCTGACCGCGGTCGAGCGGTCGATGTTCCTCGGGGAGGACGTCACCGACTGGCCGGCGACGTTCCAGGCCGCGCCGCAGGACGGCGTGGCCGAGGTGGTCGCCCGCTACAGGGAGGTCGTCGAGCGCGCGAACGCCGTCCTGGACGGGTGCACCGATCTGGCGGCACCGGTCCCGCGGCCCCGGCGGTCCCGCCGCCCCGCACCCAGCACCCGTTGGGCACTCGTCCACATGATCGAGGAGACCGGCCGCCACGCCGGCCACGCCGACATCCTCCGGGAGCGGATCGACGGCGCGACGGGACGCTGATCGGGTCGACGGCGGCACCCGGGGCCGGCGAGGCGGACCCGCCCGGCTCAGCTCGCCCGGCCCTCGGCCTGGTTCCACCGGCGTTCGAGCTCCGGTGCGAGCGTGCGCATGAACGTCGCCCCGATGTGGCTGCTGTCCCAGTAGACGAGGACGTTGCCGATCACGGGGCGGCACACGTCCGGGGCGCAGAAGAGATCCGTCAGGTCCAGCACCGTGACGTTCGGGGGCAGGTCCAGGCCCGCCAACGGCGACACGGGTGCCAGTGAGTCCTCCGGCGCCGCGGTGCACTCCTCGGGGCCGGATACGGCCAGGCAGTCGGGCACGTCGAAGCCGAACCTCGGGGTGTCGCGTACGGCGACCACATCGATCCCGAGCCCGTCGAGCTCACGCCAGCGGTCCACGTAGCCGTCCACGACCTGCTCCTCTCCGAACCCGGCCGAACCGTCCCGGCTGGTCGTCGTGCCGGTGGTGAAGACCGTGTCCGGCCGCAGCTCCCGGAGCTCGGCCATGACCGCGCGGTTCCACTCCGCGCACGCCGTGTACGGCTCGCCCAGGTAGGTCTGCGGTGCGTCGGTGAACAGGCAGGCGCCCTTGACGATGTTGACCAGCCGCCAGTCGCGGGCGTGGGCGATCTCCTCCAGGGCAGGGAACCAGTGCGCCGCGTGCGAGCCGCCGACCAGCGCCACGGTGCGCACCGGCTCGTCGGCCCCGTAGACGCACGTGATCACCTCCGTCCCGGTGGTCGTCTGGTTGCAGCCGTCGTCGTAGGTCACGGGCGCGTCCTCGGCGGCCCATGCCAGGGGCGGGTACATGGGCAGGTCCGGCACCCGGGCCCCGGCGGCCGCGCCCGGGTAGCTCGACCCGTCGGTGAGCAGTTCCGCCCACCGGGCGCGTTCGGCGCTCTGCTGTGCCGACCAGGCGGCCGACGCCCCCAGGACCGGGAGCAGGCAGGCCAGGGCCGCCGCGACCCCGGGCAGCACGGCCCGGCGTCCGCCGCCGCGGGCCTGCCGGGCCAGCCGATCGGCCGCCGGGGTGGTCGCCGCCGCCAGCAGCACCGAGACCGCGAGGACGGCGGCCCCGCCCAGCGGGGTCGCCAGGTCGCGTTCGGCGACGGCCAGGTAGACCACCAGCACCGGCCAGTGCCACAGGTACAGCGCGTAGGAGATCGACCCCAGGTAGCGCAGCGGCCGCAGGGCGAGCAGTCGGTCGGCGCCCAGGGCCGACCCCGAGGTCCCGGCGACGATGACGGCCACGGCCGCCAGGGTGGGCCACAGCGCCGCGTAGCCCGGGAAGACGGACGACACCTGCAGCAGCGCGCCGCACAGCACCAGCGCCGCCAGGCCGGTCCAGCCCAGCGCCACCCGGGTCGCCCGCGCTGGCCGCAGGACCGGCAGCAGCAGGGCCAATAGCCCGCCGAGCGCGAACTCCCACAGCCGGGCACCGGTGTCGAAGTAGGCCCATGGCTGGTCGGCCCGGGTCATCAGTACCGAGTAGGCCAGGGAGAGGGCGAGAACGGCCGACAGGGCGCCGATGAGCACGGGCCGCGGTGCGCGCCCCGCACGCCGGGCCGCCCACACGGCGGCCGCGATCAGCGCGGGCCACAGCAGGTAGAACTGCCCCTGGACCGACAGGGACCAGAAGTGCTGGAAGGGGCTGACGTCACCGTCGCGCGCCAGGTAGTCGACCGAGTCCAGCGCCAGGCGCCAGTTCGTGTGGTAGAGCAGCGCCGCGACCGCGTCCCCCGGCGCCTCGCGCCATCGCGTCTCGGGCAGCAGGAGCCAGGTCGCCGCCAGCGTCGCCAGGGCGACGGCGGCGGCGGTCGGCACCAGGCGGGCGGCCAGCCGCGCGAGGAAGGCGCCGTAGCGGATGCCCTCGCCGGTGGCCGCGCGCACCAGGGAGGCGGTGATGAGGAACCCGGTCAGCATCAGGAAGACGTCGACACCGCCGGAGACCCGCCCCAGCCAGACGTGGTAGGCCGCCACCAGGAGCACGGCCACGGCCCGCAGGCCGTCGATCTCGGGCCGGTGCCCACCGGTGCCGACGGCGGTGCTCGCGGGGCGCGCGGGCCCGATGAGGAGGGCGGAGGGGGACACGGGCTGGCACTCGCTCTCAGGTGGGGGACGCGCGGGGAGGGGCGCCATTGTGCCCGCGCCGGGTGACGGCGCGGCGACCTGCGAAGGAATTGTGCGCGCCCGTTCCGCGGCGGTAGGAAGGGTCCATGACAACCCTCGGCGCGGTCTTTCGCCCCCAACTCGCTCCCGAACGCCTGCGCGGTGTGGTCCGCGCGGCCGACGAGGCCGGACTCGACGAACTCTGGCTCTGGGAGGACTGCTTCCTGGAGAGCGGCGTGGCCACCGCAGCCGCGGCACTGGCCTGGTCCGAGCACCTGCGCGTGGGGATCGGACTGCTCCCGGTCCCGCTGCGCAACGTGGCGCTGACCGCCATGGAGATCGCCACTCTGCACCGGCTCTTCCCCGGCCGGGCCACTGTCGCCGTCGGCCACGGCGTCCAGGACTGGATGGGCCAGGCCGGCGCCCGCGTGGAGTCGCCCCTGACCCTGCTGCGCGAGCACCTGGACGCCCTGCGCGCGCTGCTGCGCGGCGAGCGGGTCGACACCCAGGGCCGCTACGTCCGCCTGGACGGGGTCGCCCTGGACTGGCCGCCCCTGGCGCCCGCCCCCGTGCTGGCCGGCGGGGCGCGGCCGCGGACGCTGCGCCTGACCGGCGAGGCCGCCGACGGCACCGTCCTGGACGCGGACGTCACCGTGGACCGGCTGCGTGAGGCGCGCCGGCTGGTCGACGAGGGCCGCCGCGCCGCCGGTCGCCCGGGCCGCGCCGAGGTGGTGGTCTACCTGCACGCGGCCACCGGTCCGGACGCCCACGACCGCCTCGCCGCCGAACTCCGGGCCTGGGGCGTCACCGGCGCCGCGGACCACGGCGTGGCCGGAGACGCCGAGACCGTCGCCGCGGCCGTCCGGCGGCTGGCGGAGGCGGGCGCCGACACCGTGGTCATGCAACCGACCGCGGACGAGCCCGACCCCGAGGGCTTCGTCCGCTTCGTCGCGCGCGAGGTCCGCCCCCTCGTCCCGCGCTGACCCCGGGCGGTCCCGTGAGCGGTGACCACTCACCGGCGGGGCGCGGCCGTGCCCACCCGGGCCGGTGTTAGGGTCGCGTCCGGCTCGGCCCACCGGACCCCGGTCCGTGCCGCCGGCCGCAGGTCACAGCACTCTGGGCGGGGGCACGGACATGGGACACGCACAGCGGGTCGCCGTCGGCGACACCGAACTCGAGGTGCTCGACCAGGGTTCCGGGGAGCCGGTCGTCCTCATCCAGACCGCGCTCATCGCGGACGAGTTCCGCCCCCTGGCCGAGCACCCCGCCGTGGCGAACCGCTACCGCGCGATCCTCTACCACCGCCGCGGATACGCCGACAGCGCGCCCGCGCCGGGGCCCGGCTCGATCCCGGACGAGGCCGCCGAGTGCGCCGCCCTGATGGCAGCGCTCGGGGTCGATCGCGCCCACGTCCTGGGCGGCTCCTACAGCGCGGCGATCGCACTGCGGCTCGCCGCGGACGCGCCCGAGCGCGTGCACACGCTCACCCTGCTGGAACCCCCGCCCGCCGGCACGCCCAGCGCGTCCGCGTTCCGCGACACCGTCCGCCGACTCATCCGGTTCCGCCACGAGCACGGTGTTGGTGCCGCGCTGGACGAGTTCCTGTCCGTCCTGGACTGGGACCGCGAGACCTTCGGCCGGCTCCTGCCCGGCGCGTCGGCCGGCATGGAGCGCGACGCGGCCGCCTTCTTCGACCGCGACCTGCCGGCCCTGCTGCGCTGGGAGTTCGACGCCGCCGACGCACGGCGGATCGCCTGTCCGGCCCTGCACATCGGCGGCGGCGCCAGCGGCCCGCGCTTCGCCGAGGTCCGCCAACGCGTACTCGACCTGCTGCCGCACGCCGACGACGTCGTGATCCAGGGGGCGGACCACGCACTGCCCCTGACCGCGACCGGTCAGGTCGCCGAGGCCTTCACCGACTTCCTGCGTCGGCATCCGCTGTGAGCCCGGGGTCGAGGGGGGCCGTCCCGATACCGGAGGGCTCGCGGTCGCGTCGGGCGCCGTGCCGGGCCATGTGCCCACCTCACCCCGCTCAGGGCCGGTCCCGGCTCCGGTCGAGGGAGCCGCCGGGACGGCGGACCAGGCTCATATCGGTGTCGCCGAACACGAACGGCGACGGTTCGCACTCGGCGATGAAGTCGCCGGGGAAGCCGACGTCGAAGGGCACGGCGCCCTCCAGCCGCCGGAGCGCCGGTTCGGGGAGCTCCACGTCCACCGCGCCCAGGTTCTCCGTGAGCTGGTCGGCGCTGCTCGCGCCCACGAGCGGGTGCACCGCGGACGACCGCGCCATGGTCCAGGCGAGCGCGACCTGCGCGGGCGTGGCCCCCACCTCCTCGGCGACCGCCCGGACCTCGGCGGCGACCGCGTGGTCACGGTCGCCGAGTCCGGCCGGGTCGACCCTGCCGCCCGTCGCCGGAGACGGACCGGAGTAGCGCCCCGACAGCACGCCGCGCGCCAGCGGCGCCCAGGCGGCCACGCTCAGCCCGCAGGCGTCCGCCATCGGGAGCAGTTCGCGCTCGATGTCGCGCTGGAGCAGGTTGTAGGGCACCTGGATCCCCGCGAACGGCGTCCAGTCGCGCCACTCGGCGAGCGCGTTGGCCCGGGCGACCACCCAGGCGGGGGTGTCGGAGATCCCGACGTGGAGGACCTTTCCCGCGCGGACCGCGTCGTCCAGCGCCCGCATGGTCTCCTCCAACGGGGTGTACCGGTCCCACAGGTGCACCCAGTAGAGGTCGATGTGGTCGGTCTCCAGGCGCCGCAGGCTGCGTTCCAGCGAGAGCCGCAGGTTCTTGCGGTGGTTGCCCGCGCCGTTGGGGTCGGAGGCATCGCGCGAGAGCGTGTACTTCGTGGCGAGCACGAAGCGGTCCCGCCGACCCTTGAGCAGCTCGCCCAGGACCGACTCGCTCTCGCCGTAGGCCGAGGCGGTGTCGACCACGTTGCCCCCGGCGTCGGCGTAGGCGTCCAGCACGCGCCGGGACTCGTGCGGTTCGGCGAAGGTCATCGTGCCCAGGAAGATCTCGGACACGCGCAGGCCGGTGCGGCCCAGCAGTCGGTAGCGCATGCGCTCAGCCCACCTCCGCCACGGACGAAGGGGTCGGCAGGTCGGTGGTCCGGAGCCGGGCGCGGCGCTCCCGGGAACAGGTGTGTGCGGTCATGGGGCCACTGTGTCCCCGCCCGTGGCGGCGAGGGAGACCGCGGTGAGACTGGCCCCCACAGGGCCACCCGGGGCGGGACCGGTCCCGGCCCGCTAGCCTGGCCCCGTGGTCGACAACGAACTGGGCTCCTTCCTGCGGGCGGGTCGCGAAGCACTCTCTCCGGCCGGGGCCGGGCTGCCCGACGGCGAGCGGCGACGCACTCCCGGGCTGCGCCGCTCCGAACTCGCGGTGCTCGCCGGGGTCAGCGTCGAGTACCTGATCCGCCTGGAACAGGGCCGCGACCGCCGGCCCTCGGCCGAGGTCCTCATGGCCCTGGCCGACGCCCTGCGCATGACCGCCGAGGAACGCGTCCACCTGCTGCGCCTGTCCAAGGTCGCCTCCGGCGCCGTCTGCGAGGGCATGAGCGAGCCGCCCCGCGACGTGCGCCCCTCGGTCCGGGCCCTGCTCGACCGCCTGGGCGACACACCCGCCTTCGTGCGCAACGGACTCGACGACGTCCTGGCCGCCAGCCCCGGTTTCGAGCGCTGGGCGCGTCCCCTGGGGCTGTTCGACGCCCCCGGGACCAACCTGGCGCGCTACGTCTTCACCGACCCCCGGGCCCGGGAGGCCTATCCGGACTGGGACGCCGTCGCCGACCACCACGTCCGGGTCCTGCGCACCGCCGTGGCGCTCGGCGATCCCTACGCCGCCGCCCTCGCCGCCGAACTGGAGGAGGCCGCCCCCGCCTTCGCCCACCGGTTCCGGTACGAGCGGAGCCTTGCGCCGGGATTCGGCGACGTGCGCTGGCACCGCCCCGGCGGCGGTGAGCTGCGCCTGACCTACGAGGACCTCGAACTCCCCGGCGGCGACGGGCTCCGGATGGTCGTCCACCTGCCCGCCGACCAGGAGACCGAGCGCGCCCTGGCCGACCGGGACGCGGCTGCGCCCGCCCGCTAGGCCGTGTTTTTCTGCAGGCTTTCGGGTGAGTTCGCGGCCGTCAGGTCGTCTCTCGCAAGATGATGTGCGAAGTTCAGCCTGGTTGTGCTGCACGAGCGCAGAGGCGCCGCGAGATGCGGTCCTGGCGGCCGCGAGCCCGGAATGCTGCAAAAAACACGGCCTAGGGCGCGCGGGCGGCGGGGCGCCCCTGTTCGGAGGACGCCAGGGGGCCACGGGCCCGGACGAGGCGGGTCATGTCCGTCAGCGGCGGCGGATGCGCCCAGAGGCCCCGGACACGGGGACACCGCGACCAGCCGGATGTTCGTCGTGTTCCGGCCTAGGATGGGACGACGCCGAACGAGGGAGGACGATGGTCCGGCTCAACAGGGTCGAGCAGCGGGCCCGTAACCGAGCCCGCGTGCTGGCCGCCGCCGGCGAGGAGTTCGCCGAGCGCGGCTTCCGGGACGCCAAGGTCGACCGCATCGCCGCCCGTGCCGACCTCACCCGAGGCGCCGTCTACTCCAACTTCCCCGGCAAGCGCGCCCTGTACTTCGCGGTCCTGGCCGAGGCCGCCGAGCGGGCCGACCGCGAGGCCCGGACCGAGGGCCTCACGGAGGCGGACGCGGTCCGCACGGTCGCCGACGCCCTCGGCGCCCTGGCGCGCGCCTGGACCGAGCGCTTCCCGCTCACCGACTTCGGCGGGCCGCCGGGACTGGGCTCGGTGCTGACCCCCGAGGTCCTGGCCGACGAGCCCACCCGGCGCTCCTACACCCAGCTCAACCGGCTCGGCGCGGTCCTGCTCGGGCTCGCCCTGGAAGCCCTCGAGGAGCCGGGGGAGCCGGGCCGGCGCCGGGTCCGACTGGCCGAGACCGTGCTCACCACCCTGGTGGGGGCGGCGCAGACGGCGGTCGTGGCGCCGGGCCTGGTGGACCCCTTCAACGTGATCCGCGCCTGCGAAGGCCTGGCCGGGCTGGACCTGGCCGACTCCTGGCCGCTGCCGCACCTGGACCACGCGGTCGCCGCGGTGCCCGCCGACGAACCCTGGTCGCCGCCGGCCGCCCTGGACGTGCTCCGGGGGAGCGCGGCGCGACTCGGCGAGGACGGGGTCGTGCTGGCCCTGGGCCTGTCGCGGCTGGAGTCGGTCGAGGACGCGCTGCGCTCGGCCCCCGCGCACGCCGGGGTGGCCGCCGTGGTGGTCACCGACGACCCCGCCGAGCGGATGCCGCTGGCCCGGCTGTGCGCCGCTGACCTTGGATCGAGCCTGCGCCGGGCCTTTCCCGGGTACGCGCGCCCCCGGTTGCGGCTGGTGCTCGACGAGACCGGGGAGATCGCCGCGGCCGTGGGCGCGCGGGAGCCGGGCGACACGGCCGAGGCCGCCGTCCGTGTGTGCTCGGGCCGCGTCGTGGCGCGCGCGCGCGGGCGCGGCGCGGGACACGCGGCGGCCATCTCGGGCGCACGCCAGGGTGTGAGATCGTGAGGAGTGAGGTGGGACACGTGCGAGGGTCTGTCCCTGGGGGCGCGGAGTGTGGCTTTGTCACCTGCCCTGACAGGAGATACCTTGAACATTCGGATGATGTGAACATCTGGCACGGGGGTTCGTTCCCGCCGCCGATCGCCCCGGGCGCCGCCCGTGTGAGGAGAACATTCGAGTGACACGCACCGGTGACAGCGGGCCACTTCTGCAGTGCTCGTTCTGCGGCAAGGACCAGCGCCAGGTCCGCAGGTTGATCGCGGGCCCGGGCCACATCTGCATCTGCGACGAGTGCGTCGGGCTGTGCAACGAGATCGTGGACGAAGAGGACACGGTCGAGACCGCCGATCTGGCGTGGGACAGTCTGCCGAAGCCGCGTGAGATCTATGAGTTCCTGGACTCGTATGTGATCGGTCAGGATCAGGCGAAGAAGTCGTTGTCGGTGGCGGTGTACAACCACTACAAGCGTGTGCGCTCGGAGGGTGAGCGTCCGGGCGATGAGGGTGTGGAGATCGCCAAGTCCAACATCTTGTTGTTGGGGCCGACGGGGTCGGGGAAGACGTTGTTGGCGCAGACGCTGGCGCGGATTCTGAATGTTCCGTTCGCGATCGCGGACGCGACGGCGCTGACCGAGGCGGGGTATGTCGGTGAGGATGTGGAGAACATCCTGTTGAAGTTGATCCAGGCGGCCGATTATGACGTGAAGAAGGCCGAGACGGGGATCATCTACATCGATGAGGTCGACAAGGTCGCGCGTAAGAGTGAGAATCCCTCGATCACGCGTGATGTGTCGGGTGAGGGTGTGCAGCAGGCGCTGTTGAAGATCTTGGAGGGGACGACGGCGAGTGTGCCTCCGCAGGGGGGTCGTAAGCATCCGCACCAGGAGTTCATCCAGATCGACACGACGAATGTGCTGTTCATCTGTGGTGGTGCGTTCGCGGGTCTGGAGAAGTTGATCGAGTCGCGTGCGGGTCGTCAGGGGATGGGTTTCAACGCGGTGTTGCGGCCCAAGTCCGAGGTGGCGGAGTCGGCGTTGTTCGGTGAGGTGATGCCGGAGGACCTGTTGAAGTTCGGGATGATTCCGGAGTTCATCGGTCGGTTGCCGGTGATCACGAGTGTGCATGATCTGGATCGTCGGGCGTTGGTGGAGATTCTGACGCGTCCGCGTAATGCTCTGGTGAAGCAGTATCAGCGGTTGTTCGAGTTGGACGGTGTGGAGTTGGAGTTCACGCCGGATGCTTTGGAGGCGATCGCTGAGCAGGGGATCATTCGTGGGACGGGTGCTCGTGGGTTGCGGGCGATCATCGAGGAGGTGTTGTTGTCGGTGATGTACGAGGTGCCTTCTCGTGAGGATGTGGGTCAGGTGATCATTACGCGGGAGACGGTGATCGACAACGTCAATCCCACGATCGTCCCGCGCACCCCGCCGGACGAGGAGTCCGACCGGCGTTCCGCTTAGGCCGTGTTTTTTGGGGCATTCCGGGCTCGCGGCCGCCAGGACCGCCTCTCGCGGCACCTCTGCGCTCGTGCAGCACCACCAGTCTGAACTTCGCACATCGGCTTGCGAGAGACGACCTGACGACCGCGAGCTCACCCGAAAGCCTGCAGAAGAACACGGCCTAGTCCTCTGGCGCGCCCCGAGTCGGCCCCTGCACACCCGCAGGCCGTACGGACTGCGTTCCACCCCTGGGTACGGGGCCCGGCGCCTCGGGCGAACCCCCCAGAGCCGGGCTTCCTAGCGGCGAGCGCGCCTGTCGGGCTCCGAGGTGGTTCCGGTTTCACCAGAGGGCGAGGACGCGGCTGGGGCCGCCGGAGGCGTCCTCGCCGGGGAAGACGCCCACCATCAGGGTCGCGCCGGTCGGCGGCAGCCGGTCCAGGCCGGTCAGCGCCTCCAGGCCCCAGCGGTCCGCGCGTCCGATGACCTCATGGGCGGGGAAGTCCGATGAGGCGCCCGGGTCCGTGCTCAGCGTGTCCACGCCCACACCGCTGATCGCCCGCCGCGAGACCAGGTACTCGCAGGCCTGCGGATCAAAGCCCGGGAAGTGCCACGAGCCGTCCGCGGCCACGCCGCGCACCTGGTCGTCCCCCTGCCCCCAGCGGGCGTCCCACCCCGAGCACATCAGGACCGCCGCTCCGGCCGGAACCGGCCCGTGCTCGCGCTCGTGGCGCTCCACGTCCTCGACCGTCACCACCGTGTCCGGGTCCTGGGCGGCTCGTGCGCGCACGTCGATGACGACCGCGGGGACCACCAGTTCCTCCGACCGGATGTCCGGGACCAGACGGCCGCCGCCGATCACGTGGCCCGGCGCGTCCAGGTGGGTGCCGGTGTGCTCCAGGAACGTCCAGCGCTGCTGGAAGAAGCCGAACGCCCCGTCGGCGAGCGGGGGATCGACCGCCTCACGCCGGGGCTTCTCCGGATCGAACGTGGGCATGGACGGCGACACCACGTGGCTGAGGTCGGCCACCCGCCGGTAGCCGAGGGTCCGCTGCCCGGTCGGCGCGGCGGGCGGCGCGTCCGCCTCGGTGCCGCGGGTCCGCGCTCGGACGGTCTCACCGGTTCCGTGCAGGCACATGGGCTTCCCTTCGTCGCTGTCGTCCCCCTTCCGTATCCCGTGCGGGGCCGGTTCCGCAATCACCGCGAACGGCCGACCCGAAGGAACGCCGCCGGGGCCCGGTTCCGGACTGGTCCGCCCCTCACCCGCCGTCTCCGCCGCCGCCACCGCCGCTGTCGCCCCCTCCGTCTCCACCGCCGCCCCAGCCTCCGCCGTCCCAGCTCCATCCGCCGGAGCGGTCGGCGTCGTGCGAGTCGTGTCCGATCGCTGCGGCTCCGCCTCCGCCTCCGCCGCCGCCGCGGGTGCGCCGTCCCTTCCGGTTCGAGCGGTTCAGCAGGACGGGGAGCGCGATCGCCGCCGCGACCAGCAGCAGGCCCAGGAGGATTCCGGCGGCCGGCCACCCGTTCGTCGTGCCGGACTCCGCCGCGTGTGCGGGAGCGGCCGTGCCGAGGACCAGCGCGAGGAGGGGGAGTGCGATGAGGGGGAGACGCCGCCGCCTCGCGGCGTCCGGGCGTGGTGTGTCGAAGCTCATGCTCTGTGGGATACCTGCGGCCCGGCCGGGGTTCTCGCGGGGTGTTCCGGGCCGGGGCGGGCAGGTCGAACGGATTTCAGAATTTTTGAAATGTCCTCGAAGTGAGGTTAGACTAACCTTCGTTTGTCGGGGTTCTCCCCTTTGTCCGTGTGTCCCCTGGGGGTCACCCGCCCCCACACGGATCCGGCCGTTGACGCGGCCACTCCTCATGACGACGAAAGCAGCTCAACCATGGACTCCACCCTCCGCCGCGTCGGCGGCCTCGGACTGACCACTCTCCTGGCCCTGGGCCTGGCCGCCTGCGGTGCGGACGGCGCGGAGGACACCGGGAGCGAGGGCGGCGGCACCGCCGACGGAAGCTTCCCGGTGAGCATCGACAGCGCCCTGGGCACCGCCGAGATCCCCGAGCAGCCCGAGCGCGTGGTCACCCTCGGCCAGGGCTCGACCGAGACCTCGATCGCCCTCGGCGTGGTGCCCGTGGGCATCGAGAGCTACGAGTGGGGCAGCGACGACACCGGCTACCTGCCGTGGATCCACGAGGCCGTCACCGACGCGGGCGAGGAGCTGCCCACCCAGTTCGCCGGAGCCGACGACATCGACTTCGAGGCGATCATCGAGCTCGAACCCGACGTCATCCTCGCCCCGTGGTCGGGCGTCACCCAGGAGCAGTACGACGTCCTGACCGACATCGCTCCCACGGTCGCCTACCCCGACCTGCCCTGGAGCACCGACTGGGACCAGCAGATCGAGATCATCGGGCAGGCGCTCGGCAAGCCCGAGGAGGCCGCCGGGCTCGTCGAGGGCATCGAGGACCAGTTCGCCGAGGCCGCCGAGGCCAACCCGGAGTTCGCCGACCTGACCTTCTCCTACGTCTACACCGACGGCCCCGGCACGCTCGGCGTGTTCCTGCCCGACGAGCAGCGCGTGGCCATGGTGCGCGGACTCGGCCTCACCGTCGACCCGGTGGTGGAGGACCTGCCCGAGACCGAGGGCACCGACTCGGCCGTCATCGGCCTGGAGAACGCCGACACCATCGCCGACAGCGACCTGGTCTTCACCTTCTACAGCGACCCCGACACCCGCGCCGAGATCGAGTCGCAGGACCTGTACGGCGCCATCCCCGCCATCGAGCGCGGCTCCGTGGTCGCCAGTGACGACCCCTCCTTCGTCACCGCCTCCTCCATCATCAACCCGCTGACCGTGCCGTGGGTGGTCGAGCGCTACGTGCCCCTCATCGAAGAGGCCGCCGAGCAGCTCGACGGCTGACACCGACCGACCGGGTGACCGTGAAGACCATCGCGACACCGCCCCGGACCCGCCCCGCCCGCACCCTCGTCATGATCGGTGCGGGCGTGGCGGCGCTGGCCGGGGCGGTCCTCCTCAGCCTCGTCCTGGGCAGCAAGCCCACCACGCCCCTGGAGGTGTGGCGGGTCCTGACCGGTGACGCCGACGGCTTCACCGCCACGGTGGTGGAGAGCCGCTACCCGCGCACCGTGCTGGGCATCGTGGCCGGGGCGGCCCTGGCGCTGTCCGGGACGCTCATGCAGGGCGTGACCCGCAACCCCCTCGCCGACCCGGGACTCCTGGGCGTCAACGCGGGCGCCGCCGCCGCGGTGGTCACCGCCACCGCCGTGCTCGGCCCCACCTCGGTCTCGGCGACCGTGTGGTGGGCGCTGCCCGGGGCGATCCTGGCCGGACTGGCCGCCCACGCCGTGGGCAGCCGGGGCGGCGACGGCGGCATGGTCCGCCTGGTCCTGGCCGGAGCCGTGGTCTCCGCGGTGCTCACCGCCTACGTCCAGGCCGTCGGGCTGACCTTCCCCGAGGTCTTCGACGGCTACCGCCACTGGGTGGTCGGCTCGCTCGGCGGCCGCGACTTCGACGTGGTCGTCTCCGTCCTGCCGGTCGTGGCCGTGGGCGCGGCCCTGGGCCTGGCCGTCTCCGGCGGGCTCAACGCCCTGGCCCTGGGCGAGGAGGCGGCCGTGGCCACCGGCGCCAACACCGCGTGGGTGCGCTCGGGCGGGCTCATCGCGGCCACCGTGCTGGCCGCCGGAGCGACCGCCGCCGCCGGCCCCATCGCCTTCGTCGGCCTGGCCGTGCCGCACGTGGTGCGCGCCCTGGTGGGCGTGGACTTCCGCGTCCAGGTGCCCTTCGCCCTCCTGGCCGGGCCGACCCTGCTCCTGGTGGCCGACGTCGTGGCCCGCACGATCGTGCGCCCCACCGAGCTCATGGTCGGCGTCGTCACCGCCTTCGTCGGCGCCCCCGTCCTGTTGTACGCCGTCCGCCGCATGCGGGAGACCACATGAGACCGGCCCTGTCCACCCGCCGTGCGACGGCGCCCGCACGGGAGGCCGCCCCGCGGCGCGCGGGGTCCGGGCAGCGCGTGCTCCGGTGGGGAAGCGCGGTGGCGCTGCCCGTCCACCCGCGGTCCCTGCTGGTGGCCGCGGTCCTGTTGGCGCTCCTGCTCGCCGCCGCGGCCGCCACTCTGACCCTGGGCCGCCTGGGCATCCCGCTGACCCGGCTGCCCGCCGTGATCGCCGGGGCCGGCGAGGCCACCGAGACCTTCGTCCTGGACCGGTTGCGCGGCCCGCGCCTGACCGTGGCCGCGGGGACCGGCGCCGCCCTCGGACTCGCCGGGGCGCTCTTCCAGTCCGTCACCCGCAACCCGCTGGGCAGCCCCGACGTCATCGGCCTGGGCGCGGGCGCCGGGGCGGGCGCGGCCATCGCCGCGCTGGCACTGCCCGGCATCGTGCCCGTGCCCCTGGGAGCCCTGGGCGGGGCGGCGCTGGCCATGCTCATCGTGGCCACGGCCACCGGTACGGGACTGCGCCACCCCGGACGCCTGATCGTCGCCGGGATCGGCGTGGCGGCGATGGCGCACGCCGTCAGCGACTTCGTGGTCGCGGTCATGGCCCGCGACCAGGCCAGCGTCCTGCACGCCTACCTGTACGGGAGCCTGGGCGCCCGCTCCTGGGAGCACGCCGGGATCATCTGGGGCGTGCTGGCCCTGGCCGTGCCCGTGGTCGTGGTGCTGGCCGGCGCCGTCGCGGTGAACGAGATGGGCGACGAGCTCGCCGACGCCCTGGGAGGTCGCGCCCGGTCCACCCGCACGGCCGCCATCGCCCTGTCGGTGGTGCTCACGGCCGCCGCGGTCAGCGTCGCCGGGCCGATCGCGTTCGTCGCCCTGACCGCGCCGCAGATCGCGCGCCGGATGACGGGTGCTTCCGGCCCCAACATGGCCGTGGCCGCCGTGGTCGGCGCCCTGCTGCTGGTCCTGGCCGACCTGGCCGTCCAGCAGTCCCCGATCGGGGACGGCCTGCCGGTGGGCCTGTTCACCATGGGCCTCGGCGGCGTCTACCTCGGCTACCTGCTGATCAGGGAATGGCGAAAGGGAAACCTGTGACCGCCTTCCTCGCCCGAGGAGGGGCTCTCGTGCGCGTCTCCACCCGCCCCGAGGCGCGGGGGACGCCGCCGCGGGCCGACCGAGTGTCCCGCGCACGACCGGGCCTCGCGTCCTCGAGACCGGTCGGGCCCGGACCCGCCCGCACCGCCACCCCATGGAAGGTAGGACACGTGAGAGTCTCCGGAGGAAACCTGTGAGCGAGGGACCGATCCTGGCCGCGGAGGGCCTGACACTCGGGTACGGAGGCGAGCCGGTCGTGCGCGATCTGGACCTGGCGGTGGCCGACGGCGAGTTCACCGTCATCGTCGGCCCCAACGGGTGCGGTAAGTCCACGCTGCTCAAGGCCCTGGGCCGGGTCAACACCCCGACGGCGGGCCGCGTCCTGCTGCACGGCGCCGACATCCGCGCCCAGCGGGCGAAGGCGGTCGCCCGCCGGCTCGCGCTGCTGCCGCAGAGCCCGATCGCCCCCGAGGGCATCACCGTGCGCGCGCTGGCCGCCCGCGGCCGCTTCCCGCACCGCACCCTGCTGCGGCAGTGGAGCCCCGAGGACGAGGAGGCGATCAGCCGGGCCCTGGAGCTCACCGGTCTGACCGCACTGGCCGACACGCAGGTGGGCGCGCTCTCCGGCGGGCAGCGCCAGCGGGCGTGGGTGGCGATGGTGCTGGCCCAGGACACCGGTGTCCTGCTGCTGGACGAGCCCACCACGTTCCTGGACATCGCCCACCAGTACGACCTGCTGGAGCTGTTCGGCGCCCTGCACCGGGGCGGCCGCACGGTCGTGGCCGTCCTGCACGACCTGGCGCAGGCCGCCCGGTTCGCGACCCGGCTGGTGATGATGAGCGGCGGGCGCGTGGTCGCCGACGGGCCGCCCGGCTCCGTGGTCACCGCGGAGCTGGTGGAGGAGGTGTTCGGGCTGCCCTGCGACGTCGTGCCCGACCCGCGCACGCGGACGCCGCTGGTCATTCCGCACGAGAGGGTCTGAGCCCCCGGCCCGGGTCAGTCGCGCCGCGCCTTGTACTCCTCCCAGTGGGCGAGGAGCGTGTCGTGGTAGTCGTCGAGCCAGGCCATGTAGTCGTGCATGTTCCGCAGCCGGTTGCGGGCGGGCGCGCCCAGCCCGGGCAGGCGCTCCAGCGCCGACCGGGCCAGGTCGCGCTGGTCGCGCAGGTAGCCGCGCTCGTTGCGCAGGAACCCGCCCCACACGTCCTCGTCCATGGTGATCAGCCGGGTGCGGCGGTCGGGCACCTCGATGAGCGTCACGAACCCCAGCTCCCGCAGGCGGCGCACCGACTCCGAGACCGTGCCCCGGCTGACCTGGGCCCCCTCGGCGACCTCCTCGGCGCTGACCGCGTCCCGGTCGGCGACCAGCAGGAATCCGACGATGCGGCCCTCGGCCCGGGGCCGGCCCTGGGACTGCCAGAACTCGGAGAAGCGGCGGACGAAGTCGGCCCGGAACTCCTGGTCCGTCTGCGAGGTCTCCGACATGCCCGTCACGATAGCGTCCGGCGCGCGCGGACCGGTACCTCAGCGGGCCCGCAGCGACTCCAGCATGCGCGAGAGCGCCGCCCACACGTCCTCCAGGTCGCCGGGGGAGGCGGAGTCGGCCAGCCACAGGGCCGCCTCGTTCATCGCGCCCGACAGCAGGCGGGCCACGGGCGCCACCGGCTGCTCGGGCAGCACACCCGCCGCCACCAGCGAGGTCAGCGCCTCGTGCAGGTGCCGGGCGGAGGAGGCCTCGTCCAGCGCGCGCCACTCGCCCCATCCGAGGACGGCCGGCCCGTCGACGAGCATGATGCGCTGCACGTCCGGCGCCGTGCTCGCGGTGAGGAAGGCCCGGCACCCCGCGGTCAGCTGCTCCCAGGGGTCCCCGTGCGCGTCGGCGCGGGCGGCCACCGCGGCCGCCACCTCGCCCTGGACCTCGGCGAGCACCGCGCGGAACAGGTCGGCCTTGCCGTCGAAGTGGTGGTAGAGCGCGCCCTTGGTCACCGAGGCGGCCGCGACGATCTCCGCCAGGCCCACGTCGGCGTAGCCGCGTTCGGCGAAGAGTCGGCGGCTCCGCGCGACCAGGGTCCTGCGGGTCCGCTCGCGCTGTTCGGCGCGTCCGTTCGTTGCCATGGGTCCCCTCCATTGACATACCAGCGGTACGTCACTAGTGTACTTTCACATACCGACAGTATGTGAAAGGGGCGCACCCATGACGCCGACCGGCTTCTATCCCGTTCTGTGCACGGCCCGCCTGGCGGAGTCGCGCGACTTCTACACCCGCCTGTTCGGGTTCGAGGAGACCTTCGCCGCCGACTGGTACGTGAGTCTGCGCCGACCCGGACCGCCCGACTTCGAACTGGCCCTGCTCGACCACACCCACCCCACCCTCCCCGAGGCCTACCGCCATCCGGTCCGCGGGCTCCTGCTCAACATCGAGGTGGAGGACGTGGACGCCGAGTGGGACCGGCTGGTCCTGAAGGAGGGCCTGCGACCCGAACTGGACCTGCGCAGCGAGGACTTCGGCCAGCGCCACTTCATCGTCGCCGACCCGGACGGCGTGCTGATCGACGTCATCACCCCCATCCCGCCCTCGGCGGAGTTCGCCGACGCCTACCTGGAACAGGCCGCACAGGAGTAGTGGGGGCGGGCGGTCGGCGCCCACGAGCGCGCGAGAGGTCCGCGCGGTGCCGGAGAATCGGTGCACGAGCGGAGCCGCACGTGGCGCTCCGCCGTCGAACGCACTCCGCCCCGAGCGGTGAGAGGGAGGGACCCATGGTGATGACGCTGGACGAGGCCACCCGGCTGGCCCGGTGGGCGCACGAGGGGCAGACCGACAAGGCGGGCCGCCCCTACGCCGAGCACGTGCTGGCCGTACGCGACCGGCTCGCCGGACACGGTGAGCCCGCCCAGATGGCCGGGGTCCTGCACGACGTCCTGGAGGACACCCCGCTCACCGCCGAGGATCTGCGGGCTCGGGGCTGCCCTGAGGTGGTGGTCACCGCGGTCGAGGCGGTCACGCGCCGCCCGGGGGAGTCCTACGACGACCTGGTCCGCCGGGCCGCGGCCGACCCCCTCGGCCGACTCGTCAAGCTCGCCGACAACGCGCACAACGCCGACGAGGCCCGCCTGGCGGCCCTGCCCGCCGACCAGGCGGCGCGGCTGCGGGCCAAGTACGCCCGCGCCCGCGAGATCCTGTCGGCGGGCGGGGGAGGAGGCCCGGACCTCCTTTCGTCACTATGACCGGGAGAAGGGCTTGTGTTGGCGTCCCCGCGGGCAGGCGACTCCATGTCACCGGATCGACACGGAGGAATCGTATGATCGCCAAACTGTCCAACGCCGGAGTCACCTCCGAGATGGCCTACGCCGCCGGGGTCGCCTCCATCGGGCTCAGCGTCGCTACCTGGTTGCTCTCCAAGAAGAAGGAGAGCGCGGGCACCGATCGCGCCGACCGGTGGGGGCTGTTCATCGGGGAGTGGGCGCCCACGTTCTTCGCGCTGGGAGTGGCGCTCCGACTGGAAGAGGGCGCCGAGTAGGGACACCGTCACGGGCCCCGCCGTCGCCGCGCACGCGGAGGGGGCGGGGCCCTTCCGCGTGCGCGGCGGGTCCGAGCCGCTCGGGCCCCGGGGGCGCCAGGGCCCCGATAGGCTGAGGACTCCCCGCACCCTGGGGTACCAGCCGGTCGGTATGCTGGCCCGGTGACAGAGCCCCCCAGGGGGCACGACGGGGTACGAAGTGAGGCCGGGCATGGCGCGAGGACAGCGAACGGACCAGGGGACCGAAGGGGGATCGGTTCCCGAACGCCTGCTCGGAGCGGCCACCCGGCTGTTCGCCGAGCGCGGGTTCGAGAGCACGTCGGTCCAGGAGATCGTGGTCGCGGCCGGGGTGACCAAGGGTGCGATGTACCACTACTTCGGCTCCAAGGACGACCTGCTCTACGAGGTCTACGCCCGGGTCCTGCGCATGCAGACCGAGCACCTGCTGCAGATCGCCGGCCGCGAGGAGCCCGTCGCCGAGCGCGTGCGCGCCGCGGCCGCCGACGTCATCGTCACCAGCGTCGCCAACCTGGACGACACCGTCATCTTCTTCCGCTCCATCCACCAGCTGGGCGAGGCCAAGCAGAAGACGGTCCGCGCCGAGCGGCGCCGGTACCACGAGCACTTCCGCGACCTGATCCGGCAGGGCCAGGACGAGGGCGCCTTCCGCGACGACGTGCCCGCCGACCTGGTCGTGGACTACTTCTTCGGATCGGTGCACCACCTGGGCACCTGGTACCGCAAGGACGGCACGCTCTCCGGGGAGGACGTCGCCCGCCACTTCTCCGACCTGCTCCTGACGAGCCTGCGGCCCCGCACCTGACACGGGGGCCGGGGTGGTGAACTGCTCCCCGGCCCCGCTCCTGACTCGGGAGGGAACCGGGGTGGCGCCCCCGGTTCCCTCCGGATCAGGCGTACTTGCGCAGCTCGGCGCGGGCCAGCGAGCGCAGGTGCACCTCGTCGGGCCCGTCCGCCAGGCGCAGCGTCCGCACGGCCGCGCTCCAGGCGGCCAGCGGCACGTCCTGACTGACCCCGGCCGCTCCGTGCGCCTGGATCGCCTTGTCCAGGATCCACTCCACGGCCCGCGGGGTGGCGATCTTGATCGCCTGGATCTCGGTGTGCGCCCCCTTGTTGCCCACCGTGTCCATCAGGTACGCCGTCTTGAGCACCAGCAGGCGCACCTGCTCGATGCGCACGCGCGCCTCGGCGATCCACTCCCGGACCACGCCCTGGTCGGCCAGCGGGCGGCCGAAGGCCACCCGGTCCAGGACCCGGCGGCACGTGAGCTCCAGGGCCCGCTCGGCCATCCCGAGCGCACGCATGCAGTGGTGGATGCGCCCCGGACCGAGCCGCGCCTGGGCGATCGCGAAGCCCTCGCCCTCACCGCCGATCAGGTTCTCCGCGGGCACCCGCACGTTGTCGAAGACGACCTCGGCGTGCCCGCCGTGGTCGCCGTCGTCGTAGCCGTACACGGTCATGCCCCGCTCGATCCGCACGCCGGGGGTGTCACGCGGGACCAGCACCATGCTCTGCTGGCGGTGGCGTTCGGCGTCCGGGTCGGTCTTGCCCATGACGATGAGGATCTCGCACAGCGGGTTGAGCGCGCCGGTGATGAACCACTTGCGCCCGTTGACCACGTAGGAGTCGCCGTCACGGGTGATGGTGGTGCCGATGTTGGTGGCGTCGGAGGAGGCCACCGCCGGCTCGGTCATCGCGAAGGCCGAACGGATGCTCGCGTCGAGCAGCGGCTCCAGCCAGCGCTTCTTCTGGTCGGGGGTGCCGAACATCGTCAGCACCTCCATGTTCCCGGTGTCGGGCGCCGCGCAGTTGAGCGCGATCGGCGCCAGACGGGGGCTGCGCCCGGTGATCTCCGCCAGGGGGGCGTAGCGCAGGTTGGGGAGGCCGCCCTGCTCGGGGTGGCCGGCCAGGAACAGGTTCCACAGGCCCAGCTCGCGCGCCTTGGCCTGCAGTTCGAAGACGATCGGGGCCGTGGCCCAGGGGTCGGCGAGCTCGGCCCGCTGCTGGTCCAGGACCGGCTCGGCCGGGTAGACGTACTCGTCCATGAAGCCGAGGAGCTTCTCGCGCAGCTCCTCGGTCTCCTGGTCGTAGGCGAAGTCCATCAGTCCTCCTTGAGAGTGGCGTGGGCGCGTCGGACCAGGGGGGCGACCATGTCGCCGATCCTGTCGAAGCCCGCCCCGACCGTGAGCCCCTTGCTGTGGCGCAGGTGGATGCCCTCGGCGATCACGGCCAGCTTGAAGCAGCCGAACGCCACGTACCAGCCGAGCCGGGACACGTCGCGCCCGGTCGCGGCGGTGTAGAGGTCCACCAGTTCGGCGGAGGTGGGGAAACCCTCCGCCGATGTGGCGGGCGCCGAGGTCCCGCCGACGTCCGAGGGCTGGTCGCGGTAGACCAGCATCAGGCCCAGGTCGACCAGGGGGTCGCCCAGCGTGGCCATCTCCCAGTCCAGGACCGCGTTCACCTTCCCCTCAGGACTCACGAGCACGTTGTCCAGGCGGTAGTCGCCGTGCACGATCCCGGGGGCCGACTGCTCCGGCAGCGTGGCCGCGAGCCGCTCGTGCAGCTCGTCGATCCCGGGGATGTCGCGGCTGCGTGAGGCGGCCAGCTGCTTGCCCCACCTGCGCACCTGGCGTTCGAGGAAGCCCGCGGGTCGGCCGAAGTCGCCCAGCCCGACCTCCTCGGGCACCACCGCGTGCAGGGAGCCCAGGGTGGTGACCAGTTCCTCGGCCACCGACCGCACGCCCGCGGCGCCCAGCGGTGCGATCTCCTCGCTCGTGCGGAAAGGGGTGCCCGCCACGTGCTCCATCACGTAGAAGGGCGCGCCGAGCACCTCGGTGTCCTCGCACAGGGTGTAGGTGCGCGGGACGGGGACGGCGGTGTCGCGCAGCGCGGTCATCACGCGGTATTCGCGCGGCATGTCGTGCGCCGTCGCCAGGACGTGGCCCAGCGGCGGACGGCGCACCACCCACCGTCCGGTGCCGTCGGTGACGGTGTAGGTCAGGTTGGACTTGCCGCCCGCCACCACCTCGCCGCTCAACGGCCCCGAGACCAGTCCGGGGACGGCCTGTTCCAGGTGGGCGCGCAGCCGCTCCAGGTCCAGTCCGGGCAGGTCGTCGCTCATTCGTTGCCCTCCTCGGCGAACACCTTGGAGCGCAGGCGCCGCATGCCCGACAGCCAGCGGTCGGTGTCGGCGGCGCGCGCCGCGTAGTAGTCGGCGACCTCGGGGTGCGGCAGGATGAGGAAGCGCTCGTCGGCCAGGCCCGCCATGACCGCGTCCGCGACCTCCTCGGGGGTGATGGCGCTCGCGTCCATCATCGCCTTGCCCACCTCGCCGGAGGCGTCCAGCATGTTCGTGCGCACGCCCAGCGGGCACACGCACTGGACCGTGATCCCGCGGTCGCCGTAGGTGGCCGACAGCCACTCACCGAAGGCCAGGGCGGCGTGCTTGGTCACCGAGTACGGCGCGCTGGCGAGCATGGTGAGCAGGCCCGCGGCCGAGACGGTCGAGACGAACCGTCCGCTTCCGCGCTCCAGCCAGCCGGGGACCAGCTCGCGGGCGGCGCGCACGTGGCCCATGACGTTGACCTGCCAGGACAGGTCCCAGTCGCTCTCGGGAGCGTCCTGGAAACCGCCGGTGCCGACTCCGGCGTTGGCCACGTAGAGGTCGATCGCGCCCAGGTGGGCGCCGGCCTCGGCGATGAGCGCGGTGACGCCGTCCTCGCTCGCGGCGTCGCCCGGCACGGCGATCCCGCCGATCTCGGCGGCCACGGCCTCGGCCGCGCCCGCGTCCAGGTCGTTGACGACGACGCGGGCGCCCTCACCCGCCAACCGGCGGGCGAGCGCGGCGCCGATGCCGTTGCCGGCCCCGGTGATGACGGCTCCGGTGTTGTTCAGGTCCATGTCACACGCCTCCGGTGAGAGTGGTGCCGCCGTCCAGCACGAGGGTGCGGCCGGTGACCCAGGCGGCGTCCTCGGAGAGCAGGAAGGCGACGGCGCCGGCGACGTCCTCGGGGAGGCCGAGCCGGCCCAGGGGGTAGCCGGCCGCGACCTGCTCCTCACGGCCCTCGTACAGGGCGGAGGCGAACTTGGTCTTGACCACGGCCGGGGCGACGCCGTTGACGCGCACGTCCGGGGCGAGTTCGAGGGCCAGCTCGGTGGTGATGTGGCTCAGCATCGCCTTGGTGGCGCCGTAGAAGCCGATACCGGGGGCCGGCTTGGTCCCGGCGACCGAGGACACGTTGACGATGGCGCCGCCGTGCTCGCTCATCCAGGCCTTGTGCGCCTTCTGGACCCACCCGATCGCGGAGAGCGCGTTGACCTCCACCATCTTGCGGGCCGCGGCCAGGTCGAGGTCCACCATGCGGCCGTAGACGGGGTTGATGCCCGTGTTGTTGACCAGCAGGTCGACGCTGCCGAAGGCCTCCAGGGTCGCGGCGATCGCCTCGTCCTGGTGCTCGGGCTTGTCGGCGCCGCCCGCCACGCCGATCGCGTGCTCGGGTCCGCCGAGGGCCGCCACCGCCTCCGCCAGGGGCTCTGGCTTGCGCGCGGTGACGCAGACGCGGGCGCCCTCGTCGACGAGTCGCTGGGCGATGGCCAGGCCGATGCCCCGGCTCGCTCCGGTGACGATGGCGGTGCGGCCGCCGAACCGGGAAGTCATACGTTCTCCTTAGACCGACTGGTCGGTATGCAGGGAAGACTCTATGTCTCGGCGGGCGCGCGCCGCAAGGGGTGAGCGCCGCGCGGGTGGTGGCCCGACTTTTCGTGGAGCGTCCCTCTGGGCTGTGGAGGGTGATGGACGGCAGGATGAGGGTGCGGGCCCACGGCCCGTGACCGAGACCGACAGTGGGAGGGCCCATGGCCAACGACGTCGTCGACGTACGCGACCGGCGCCGGTACGAGATCACGGCGGACGGGGAGGTGGCCGGATTCGCCGAGTACATCCTCACCGACGAGCTGGTGACCTTCACCCACACCGAGATCGACCCCGCTTTCGAGGGGCGGGGACTGGGCGGCGCCCTGGTGCGCGCGGCCCTGGACGACGTCCGCACGCGCGGACTGAAGGTGCTGCCGCTGTGCCCCTTCGTCAAGGGCTGGATCCAACGACACCGCGACTACGTCGACCTCGTGTACGGGTCGGCGGAACAGTAGGGGAGGAGGGTCGGGATGGGCGACTACGGACGCGAGGTGGAGTTCGGGGTGTTCCCCGCCCCGAACGCCGACGCCGAGTCCCTGCGCGAGCTGTGGGGCGTGATCGCCGCCGCCGAGCACGGCGGGCTGGAGTTCGCCGGGTTCCAGGACCACCCCTACCAGCGGCGGCACCTGGACACATGGAGCCTCATGGCCACCGTGCTGGCCCGCACCGAGCGGCTGCGGGTCTTCCCGGACGTGGCCAACCTGCCGCTGCGCTCGCCCGCGGTCATCGCCAAGTCCGCGGCCAGCCTGGACGTGCTCTCCGGCGGCCGGTTCGAACTCGGGCTGGGCGCCGGGGCGTTCTGGGAGGGCGTGGTGGCCATGGGCGGTGACGAGCGCGGCCCGCGGGACGCGGCCGACGCCCTGGTCGAGGCGGTCGAGGTCGTCCGCCTGTTGTGGTCGGACGGGCGCTCGGTGCGCTACGAGGGCCGGCACTACCGGCTGGCCGGGGTCAAACCGGGGCCGAGGCCGGTCCACGACATGGGCGTCTGGCTCGGCGTGCTCGGCCCGCGGCTGCTCGGCGCGCTGGGGCGGATGGCCGACGGGTGGCTGCCCTCCAGCGGGTACGCCACCCCGGACCGGTTGCCCGCCATGCAGGCGCGCATCGACGCGGGCGCGGCCCAGGCGGGCCGCGACCCCGCGCTGATCCGGCGCGCCTACAACGTCTGGGGCACCATCACCGATGGTGCCTCGCGGGGGTTCCTGGAGGGTCCCGTCGAGCAGTGGGTGGAGCAGCTGACCGAACTGGTCCTGGTCCATGGGATGGACACCTTCGTCTTCGGCCCGGCCGAGGACCCCGTCCGGCAGGTCGAGCTGTTCGCGGCCGAGGTCGCGCCCGCCGTCCGGGCGGCGGTGGCGGCCGAGCGGTCCTGACGGGCGGACCGGCCCCACCCACGCCCGGTCCTCGGCGCGGTGGGGCCGCTCGCCCGGCCGCTCGCCGGGCCGCCCGTGCTCCTAGGCGGAGGGGTCGAGGGTGAGCTTGCCGATGGTGCCGCGGGCGCGCAGCGCCTCGTGCGCCCGGTGCGCCTGGGAGAGCGGGTAGCACTCACCGATCACGGGGCGAAGCCGTCCGTCGCCGACCATCGCCAGCATCTCGCTCATGGCCTGGCCGACCACGTCGCCGGGCAGCAGCCAGGCGTGCGGAAGCCACATGCCGCCCACCGTGGTGGAGAAGCGCATGAGGTTGGGCAGCTGCACGGGCTTGGGGGCCTCGCGCGAGGCCATCCCGTAGAAGGCCAGCCGGCCGAACGGGGCCAGCGCGCGCACGCTCTCGTCGGTCACCCGGCCGCCGACCATGTCCAGGACGATGTCGACGCGGCGACCCTCGTTGGCCTCGATGAGGGCCGCGGTCATGTCGGGGGCCGCGGAGTCCACGGCGGCGTCGGCGCCCAGGTCCAGCGCGTACTTGCGCTTGGCCTCGCTGCTGGCCACGGCGATGACCCGCCCGGCGCCGAAGGCCTTCGCGAGCTGGACGGCGAGCGTGCCCACGCCTCCGGCGGCGGCGTGCACCACCACCGACTCGCCCGGGTCCATGCGTGCGGTGCGGCGCAGCAGGACCCACGCGGTGGCGCCCTGGACGACCAGGGCCAGCGCGTCCTCGTCGGACACGCCGTCGGGGACGTCGAAGCACATGGCCGGGTCGGCGACGGTGCGCTCGGCGTAGCCGCCACCGGAGGTCAGGGCGACCACGCGGCGGCCGTCGGGGGCGCGGCCCGCCACCTCGGCGCCCGGCACCATGGGCAGCGACGAGGGGGCCAGGTAGCTGTTCTCCGCCTGGTGGGTGTCGGCGTAGTTGACGCCCGCGCGCGTGACGTCGACCAGGATCTGGCCGGGGCCCGGTTCGGGGTCGGGCAGCTCGGTGGGGACGAGGACCTCGGGTCCGCCGAACTCGGTGATCTGAATGGCGCGCATGGGGAAGCCCCTTCGTTGTCCTCATGGTCGTACCGACCGGGTGGTATGTTACCGGATGGTACGGCACCGGGGGCCGAGGCCGCCAGGGCCACCGGGGCTGGGAAGTCCACGGTGGCGACGCCGCCGGCGGGAGGATCGCTTCCGGGTCTTGCGCAGGGTTACCTAACGTTGTTAGGTGGGGGGACGGATCTCCTGGGAGGAACTCGTGGACGCAGAACAGACCGTGACGACCACCGGCGGGAGTATTCGGGGGGTGGCCTCCTCGCGCTCGGACAGCGGCGCGGTCACCGTCTACCGAGGCATCCCCTACGCCGCCGCACCCTTCGGACCCCACCGTTTCGCCGCCCCGGCCCCCGCGCCGGCCTGGACGGACGTGCGCGAGTGCGTGGACTTCGGCCCGCCCGCGCCCCAGGGCGCCCAGATGGTCGGCGCCGCCCCCTGGAACCCCGACACGTCGCTGGACTGCCTGGTGCTCAACGTGTGGACCGCCGCGCGGGAGGGCGACCGCGCGCCCGTCCTCGTGTGGATCCACGGCGGCGCCTACATCGTCGGCGCCGCCTCCGAGCCCACCTACGACGGCACCCGCCTCGCCGAGAGCGGCCTGGTGGTCGTCAGCGTCAACTACCGCCTGGGATTCGAGGGATTCGGCCACGTGCCCGGCCGTCCCGACAACCGCGGCCTGCTCGACCAGGCGGCCGCTCTGCGCTGGGTCCGGGACAACATCGCCGCCTTCGGGGGCGACCCCGGCAACGTGACCGTGGCCGGGGAGTCGGCCGGAGCCGGCTCGGTGATGTGCCTGACGGCCTCCCCGGGCGCCCAGGGGCTCTTCCGCCGCGTCATCGCGCACAGCGTGCCCGGCGACCACCTGACCCTGGAGACCGCGCGCCGCGTGTCGGAGCGCGTCGCCGAGGCCGCGGGCGTCCCCCTGGACGCCGACGCGCTGGCGGAGCTGCCGCCCGAGCGCCTGCTGGAGGCCACCGACGCCGTCCTGGCCGCCCCCTCGCGCGGCCAGGGCGTGAAGGTCAAGCCGTTCACCTGCTACGCCCCGGTGGTCGGCGGCCCGGAACTGCCCGAACCGCCCCTGGAGGCGGTGGCCAAGGGCGCCGCCCACGGAGTCGACGTGCTGCTCGGCCACAACGCCGACGAGTACCGCCTGTTCACCGAGCTCGGCCAGAGCGTGGAGATCGACGGCGACGCCGCGCTGGAGGCCACGGCCGCGCAGGTGGGTCTGCCGGAGGACGTGCTGGCCCGCTACCGCGCGGTGCGTCCCGACGCCGACCTGCGTGACCTGTACTGCGCCATCATGGGCGACGCGCTGTTCGCGCAGTACACGGTGGTCCTGGCCGAGGCGCTCGCGGCGGCGGGCGGCCGGGCGCACTTCTTCCGGCTCGCGTTCCGCAGCCCGGCGATGGGCGGGCGTCTGGGCGCCTGCCACGCCCTGGACCTGCCGTTCGCGTTCGGTAACCTGGACACCGACTTCGGCCGGTTCCTGCTCGACGGGGAACCCGAGCCCGAACATCGGCGCTTGTCGGACCGGATGGTCGCCGCCTGGCGCGACTTCGCCGCCTCGGGCGACCCGGGCTGGCCCGCGGTCACGCGCGAGGCCACCGCCGTCAAGGTGTGGGACACCGTCGACGAGCTGCACGCCACGGACGAGTCGCCACTGCGCGACCTGTGGGCGAAGGTGCCGTTCTCGCCGCGGTGACCGGTCGTGGCGAGGGCCCCGGGCGGCACGGCCGCCCGGGGTCGTTCAACGCGCGGTAAAACCTACGAAAATCTCCGTGCGAATGAGCATAGGACCGACACACTGGGCAGCGTCTCAGGTAGGGGCCGGACGGTGGCTGCCCGACGGCCGAGGCCGCACCAGGGCACCGCCGCCGACGACAGCCCCCCGTCGGAGGTGTGCGATGACCATGAACGTGTTCGTCCTGGGACTGGACGAACAGAATCTCCAGGTGCTGCGGGACCTGCCCGGCGCCGACGGCTACCGCTTCCAGTCACTGCTCGGCTGGGAGGAGATCGGCCAGGAGCACGAGGTCGACATGCCCGCGCTGCTCGAGCTGGCGGAGCGGCGCCTGGACTCCTTCGAGGAGACCGTCCACGCGATCATCGGCTACTGGGACTTCCCGGTGAGTTCGCTGGTACCCCTGCTGTGCGAGCCCCGCGGCCTGCGCTCCACGTCCTTGGAATCGGTCGTGCGGTGCGAGCACAAGTACTGGAGCCGCCTGGAACAGCGCGCGGTCATCCCCGAGGCCGTGCCCCGGTTCGCCGAGGTCGATCTGGACGAATCCGTCAAACCGGAGGGGCTGTCCTACCCGCTGTGGGTCAAGCCCGTGAAGTCCTTCTCCTCCGAGCTTGCCTTCCGCGTCACCGACGACGCCGGGTTCCGCGAGGCGATGGAGGAGATCAGGGCGGGCGCCGGCCGGATCGGCGACGCCTTCCAGTGGGTGATGGACCGCGTGCGGCTGCCGCGGGACGTCGAGGAGGCGGGCGGTACCGCCGGCCTGGCGGAGGAGGAGGCCGTCGGTGACCAGCTCACCGTGGAGGGCTACGTCCGTGACGGGGTCCCCCGCGTGTACGGGATCATCGACTCCCCGCACTACCCGGACACATCGAGCTTCCTGCGCTACGAGTACCCCTCACGCGTGCCCCTGAAGACACAGGAACGCCTGGTCGACCTGACCGAGCGCGTCATCACCCGGGTGGGACTGGATGACACGACCTTCAACGTCGAGTACTTCCACGATCCCGACAGCGGCGCCCTCACCCTGATCGAGATCAATCCGCGGCACTCCCAGTCGCATGCGCGGATGTTCGAACTCGTCGACGGGGTGTCCAACCACGAGATCTGCCTCCGGATCGCGCTCGGGCAGGAACCCGACCTGGAGCGCGGCGGCGAGTACGACGTGGCCGCCAAGTGGTTCCTGCGCCGTTTCGCCGACGGGTTCGTCGAGCGCGTGCCCACGCCCGAGGACCTGGAACGCGCGCGCGAGAGGGTGCCCGACTCCTGGGCGGAAGTGGTGGCGCACGAGGGCGAGTGGCTCTCCGACCTGCCCATCCAGGACAGCTACAGCTACGAGCTGGCCCACGTGATCGTGGGCGCCCGCGACGCCGACGAGTGCGAGCGCAAGTTCCGGGAGTGTGCGGGGGAGCTGCCCTTCACGATCCGGGGCGCCGACGACCGGGCGCGAGAGTGAGGAGGGACCGGTGCGATGCGAACCGTCAGCGACCTGCCCAACGACGTCCGTGAGGACGAGTACATCCGGATCCCGATCAGCGACGGGGTCCATCTCGCCGCGCGGGTGTGGCGGCCCGTGGACAGCGAGGACCGCCCCGTGCCCGCCGTGCTGGAGTTCATCCCCTACCGCCGGCGGGACCTGACCGCCCAGCGCGACTCGGTGCAGCACCCCTACATGGCCGGGCACGGGTACGCGTGCGTGCGGGTGGACCTGCGGGGCAGCGGTGATTCCGAGGGGGTGCTCACCGACGAGTACCTGGAGCGCGAGCTGCTGGACGCGGAGGAGGTGCTGGCCTGGCTGGCGGAGCAGCCCTGGTGCGACGGGCGCACCGGGATGATGGGCATCTCCTGGGGCGGGTTCAACGCGTTGCAGGTGGCCGCGCGCCGGCCCCCGAGCCTGCGCGCCATCGTCACCGCCTCGTCCACGGACGACCGCTACAGCGACGACGTGCACTACATGGGCGGGTGCCTGCTGGGCGACAACCTGTCCTGGGCCTCGACGATGTTCGCCTACAACTCGTGCCCGCCCGACCCCGAACTGGTCGGGGGCAAGTGGCGCAAGATGTGGCACGAGCGGTTGGAGAACAGCGGGCTGTGGCTGGACACGTGGCTGCGCCACCAGCACCGTGACGAGTACTGGAAGCACGGGTCGGTCGCGGAGCACCTGGACGCGGTCGAGGTGCCGGTGATGGCGGTCAGCGGGTGGGCCGACGGCTATTCCAACAGCGTCTTCCGTCTGCTGTCCGGGCTGCGGTCGCCGTGTCTGGGACTGCTGGGCCCGTGGTCGCACAAGTACCCCCACCTGGGCCAGCCCGGTCCCGCCATCGGTTTCCTGCAGGAGCTGGTGCGCTGGTGGGACCACTGGCTCAAGGGGGTGGACAACGGCGTGATGGACGCGCCCGCGATGCGGGCGTGGATGCAGGAGAGCGTGACGCCCTCCACCGCCTACGAGGAGCGGCCGGGGCGGTGGGTCGGTGTGCGGCGCTGGCCCTCGCCGGACCTGATCGAGGTCTCGCGCGCCATGGGGAGCGGACGCGTGCTGGGGGAGGGGGAGTCGCCGCAGCCCGAGGCGGTCTCGACCCTGACCTCCCCGTTGTCGACGGGCCAGCACGCGGGCAAGTGGTGCTCCTACAACGCGCCGCCCGACCTGCCCTACGACCAGCGTGAGGACGACGGCGGGTCGATGGTCTTCGACAGCAGGCCGCTGCCCGAGCGGGTGGAGATCCTGGGGTCGGTGACGGTCGACCTGGAGTTGTCGGTGGACCGCCCGGTGGCGATGGTCGCGGTGCGCCTGTGCGACGTCACGCCCAAGGGGGAGGCCACCCGGGTGACCTACGGGCTGCTCAACCTCACCCACGCCCAGGGGCACGAGGCGCCCGAACGGTTGGAGCCGGGGCGCAGGTACCGCGTGTCGGTACCGCTCAACGGCGTGGCCCAGGCCTTCCCGGCCGGGCACCGGATGCGGATCGCGGTGTCGACCTCCTACTGGCCGCTGGCCTGGCCACCGCCCGAACCGGTCACGCTGGAGGTCTACCCCGGGGAGCACACCCGCGTGCGGCTCCCGGTGCTTCCGGCGGAGGCCGGAGACGGGTGCGTGGAGCCGTTCGGGGAGCCGGAGGGCACGGCCCCGGTACCGACCACCCAGGTCGCGCCGGGGGAGCAGCGCTGGGACCTGTCCCACGACCTGGTGCGGTACAAGGCGTCGCTGAACGTGGTCAAGGACCTGGGGACGGTGTCCTTCGACGACATCGGACTGGAGGTGACCCGGCGAGCGGAGGAGGACTACAGCTGGGTCGGCAACGACTACGACTCGGTGCGGGGCGAGACGGTGTGGAACATGGGGTTCGCCCGCGAGGACTGGTCGGTGAGCACGACCACGCGCACGGTGCTGACGTCGACGGCCACCGACTTCCACCTGCACGCCACGATCGACGCCTATGAGGGCGAGCGGCGCGTGGCCACGAAGATCTACACGTCGGTGATCCCGCGCGACTGCGTCTGAGCCGGGCCGAGGCGGGCCGGGCGGGTCAGGTGAGCCAGACGGGCCGGGCGGGTCAGGCGGGCCGGGCGCGACCGGCCCGCCCGTCCGGCACATGGCACGGCGGCCGGGACCCCGTGGTCCCGGCCGCCGCAGGGCTGGCGAAGGCGGTGGCTACGTGCCCAGGCCCGCGCGGCGCAGCGCGTCGGCCATCGCACCCGAGGGCGCGGCGCCGCCCTTCGCCTGGCCGCCGCGACCGCCGCGGTCGTTCCCCTGGCCCTGACCGCCCTTGGCCTTGCCCTTGCCCTGGGGGCGGCCCCTGCCACCGCCGCCCTCGCCGCGGCCGGCGCGCCGCTCCTCGCCGGAGGGGGCCTCGTCGTCCAGGCGCATGGTCAGGGAGATGCGCTTGCGCGCGGTGTCGACCTCCTGCACCTTGACCTTGACGATGTCACCGGACTTGACCACGTCGCGCGGATCCTTGACGAAGTCGTGCGACAGAGCCGAGACGTGGACCAGCCCGTCCTGGTGCACGCCCACGTCCACGAACGCCCCGAACGCGGCCACGTTGGTGACCACGCCCTCCAGGATCATGCCCGGCTCCAGGTCGTCCAGCTTCTCCACGCCCTCCTTGAAGGTGGCGGTGGTGAAGGCCGGGCGCGGGTCGCGGCCGGGCTTGTCGAGCTCGGCGAGGATGTCGGTGACCGTGGGCAGGCCGAAGGTGTCGTCGACGAAGTCCTGCGGGCGGATCGCCGACAGGGCCGCCTTGTCGCCGATCAGCGACGGGAGGTCGGTGCCGGCGCGCGCCAGGATCCGGCGGACGACCGGGTAGGCCTCAGGGTGGACCGCGGACGCGTCCAGGGGGTCGTCCCCGCCGTTGACCCGCAGGAAGCCGGCGCACTGCTCGAACGCCTTGGGGCCCAGGCGGGGCACCGAGCGCAGCGCCTCGCGGGTGCGGAAGGGGCCGTTGGCGTCGCGGTGCGCGACGATGTTGCGGGCCAGGGTGGAGGTCACGCCCGAGACCCGGGTCAGCAGCGGCACGGACGCGGTGTTGACGTCCACGCCCACGCCGTTCACACAGTCCTCGACCACGGCGTCCAGGGAGCGCGACAGCTTGGCCTCGGCGAGGTCGTGCTGGTACTGGCCGACACCGATGGACTTGGGGTCGATCTTGACCAGCTCGGCGAGCGGGTCCTGCAGGCGGCGGGCGATGGAGGCCGCGCCGCGCAGGGACACGTCCAGGTCGGGCAGCTCCTCGGAGGCGTAGGCCGAGGCCGAGTACACCGACGCGCCGGCCTCGGAGACCATGACCTTGGTGAGCTTGAGCTCGGGGTGGCGCTGGAGGAGGTCGGCGGCCAGACGGTCGGTCTCGCGGGACGCGGTGCCGTTGCCGATGGCGACCAGTTCGACCTCGTGGGCCGCGCAGAGCTTGGCGAGCCGGTCGAGGGAGCCGTCCCAGTCGCGCCGCGGCGCGTGCGGGTAGATCGTGTCGGTGGAGACGACCTTGCCGGTGCGGTCGGTGACGGCGACCTTCACGCCGGTGCGCAGGCCCGGGTCCAGGCCCAGGGTCGCGCGGCTGCCGGCGGGCGCGGCCAGGAGCAGGTCGCGCAGGTTGGCGGCGAAGACGTTGACGCCGTCGTCCTCGGCCTGCTGCCACAGGCGCATGCGCACGTCGATGTCCAGGCGCACGAGGATGCGGGTGCGCCAGGCCCAGCGCACGGTGTCCTGGAGCCAGCGGTCGGCGGGGCGGCCGCGGTCGACGATGCCGAAGTGCGCGGCGATGGCGTTCTCGTAGGAGCTGCGGGGCGTGGTGCCATCGGGGTGGTCCGCCGGCGCTTCCTCGGGCTCCAGGTTGAGGGTGAGGACCTCCTCCTTCTCGCCCCGGTACATGGCCAGGACGCGGTGGGAGGGGAGCGCGGTGAGGGGCTCGGAGAAGGAGAAGTAGTCGGCGAACTTGGCGCCCGACTCCTCCTTGCCCTCGCGGACCGTGGAGCCCAGGCGTCCCTTCTCCCACAGGCGCTCGCGCAGGTGCCCGGTCAGGTCGGCGTCCTCGGCGAAGCGCTCGACCAGGATGGAGCGGGCGCCGTCCAGGGCGGCCTTGGCGTCGGCCACGCCCTTGTCCTCGTCGACGTAGGCCCCGGCCGTCTCCTGCGGGTCCAGGGACGGGTCGGCGAAGAGCGCGTCGGCCAGCGGCTCCAGGCCGGCCTCGCGCGCGATCTGGGCCTTGGTGCGCCGCTTGGGCTTGTAGGGGAGGTAGATGTCCTCCAGGCGGGCCTTGGAGTCGGCGGCGTTGATGCGCGCTTCCAGCTCGGCGTCCAGTTTGCCCTGGGAGCCGATCGACTCCAGGATCGCCGCCCGGCGCTCGCTCAGTTCGCGCAGGTAGCGAAGGCGTTCCTCCAACGCGCGCAACTGGGCGTCGTCGAGCGTCCCGGTCGCCTCCTTGCGGTACCGGGCGATGAAGGGCACGGTCGACCCGCCGTCGAGGAGGTCGATGGCGGCGCGGACCTGGTGCGCGCCCACACCGAGTTCGTCGGCGATGCGCTGGTCGATCGTGGGTGTCGCAGGGGTCGTCACTGGTTAACGTCCACTCTCTGGGTGTTCGGTGCGGGGACATTCTCGTGCCGGTCGGGGACGATGTCACCCTGGGCGTCCCCGTGTCCCGGGTGTCGTCGGACTCAGGGGTGAGCGGGACGGCTCGGCCGTCCCCGTGCTCCAGGGTCCCGCACCGCGGTCGTGAACGCGTACCGGGCGCGCGGGAGGGCGGGTCGCGCGGCCGGAGTGCCGAGAACGGGGAGCGCGGGCGGCTCCGGGGGGTCGCGCCTTTGCGGTCGGGCGCCGGGAAGGGGCGGACGCCCGTCACGGGGCGTGAGGGCGGGGGCCGGAACCGGTCGACGGCGGGCCGGGGCGCGCGGTGCACGGGAGCGTGGCGCGCGGGCGTGCGGAGCGGCGGCGGGCGGCGGCGGAGCGGCGGCGTCAGGGGTTGTTGCCCTCGGCCAGGTCGGGGGCGTAGTACTCGTCCAGCGGGATGGGGCCGCGGTAGCCCTGGCACATGCACTGGCGGTAGGTGGAGCCGGACTGTCCCGTCCAGCGGCCGGGGATGACCACCTGGGTCTGGCACTTCTTGGTCTCCTTGTCGTGGAAGACCAAGTGGTGGCCGCAGCCGCACAGGGGCTGGGGCGACTGCTGCCCGTGCTGCAGGACGCGCGCCCGTTCCTGGCTGCGCTGCCGTTCGAGGGACTCGCGTGCCTGACGCCTGGTGGCGAGGCGGCCGAAGGCGAATCCGCCGAGTGCGATGGCCGCGCCGAGCACCAATGACACCGGATCCATCGGGTGGCTCCCTTCCTAGTCCCCATACGCGCCCAGCCATGGGCTCGTTCCATTGTCACTCATGGGCAGGTGAACGGGAATCGGGCTCGGCTCCCCGGGTCGCGGCGAGCGTGACGCGGTGTGACCGCGAAGGATCGCCAAAGATTCCTTTGCAGCAGACCCTTTGCAAAGGAATCTTTGTCATACGGTGGTGGTACCACCCCACAGGGGAGCCGAGATGAACCCGACCTCCGCATCCGCCACCGCCCGCCGGGCCCCGGCCATCCGCACAGGCCCGAACCGGGCCGCATCGAGAAGGGCCGCGGTGTGACCATGCGGCACGACCCACGGGACACCGACGCCGAGCCCGAGCCCGAGCGGCCGCAGCCGATGGAGGTGGACGCGCTGGCCCTGCGCGGGCTGGCCCACCCCCTGCGCGGCCGGATCCTGGACGAACTCGGCCGCAGCGGTCCCGCCACCGCCACCCTCCTCGGGCGCAGGCTGGGGGAGAGCAGCGGTTCGACCAGCTACCACCTGCGCCAGCTCTCGCGCTACGGATTCATCGACGAGGATCCGGGCCACCCCGGCGGCCGGGAGCGCTGGTGGCGGGCGCGCCCCGGCGGCTGGTCGGTGGCCGGTGCCGACTTCCTGCGCGACCCGGAGACGCGCCAGGTCGCGTCGGTGGTCCTGCACCGTTACCACCGCGATCGCCAGGAGAGCTTCGACGTGTGGAACGCCTACGCGCGGGCCCGGCCCGACGCCCCCGCCGTGCGCAGATGGACCTCGGCGGCGTTCGACTTCCGCGGACGCCTGCGGATGACGCCGAGGGAGGCCGAGGAGTTCGGCCTGGAGCTCACAGAGGTCGTCCGGGCCATGTCGGACCGGTACGCGGGGCGCACACCCGAGACCCACCCGGACACCGAGAGCGTGCAACTGCAGACCGCGCTGTTCCCGGAGCCGGCCGAGGCGGCGGCGTGGGCGCGCGCCGCCGCCGAGGGCACGGGGGAGAGCGGGGACGCCGACGGCGCCGCGACCGCTGCGGACAGCCCGGACAGCCCGGACGGCCCGGACAGGCGAGCGGACCGGACGGGGCGCCGGTCCGGAGGGACCGCACCGGACGTTCGCTGAGGCCGCGCCCCGCCGTGCGGCGGAACCGCGCCCGTGGCGGGACACGGGGCTCAACGGGCCACGGGCCGCAGGGCTCAGCCCTCGCGCAGCTCCTTGAGCGTGGCCACGTCCTCGCCGTGCGGACCCTCCGGGCCCGGCGTCTCCACGACGATCGGCACACCGGCGGAGACGGGGTGGCGGAACAGCTCGCCGAACGGCTCGGCGCCGATGCAGCCCTTGCCGATGTTCTCGTGCCGGTCCTTCTTGCTGTCGCACGGGAACTTGGAGTCGTTGGCGTGGATCAGCCGCAGCCGGTCGGCGCCCACCTTCTCGCCGAACTCGTCCAGTGCCTCGCGCATGCCCTCGACGGTGGAGATGTCGTGCCCGGCCGCGAACAGGTGCGCGGTGTCCAGGCACACGCCCACGTTCGTGTGCCAGTCCAGGGCCTCCATGTAGGGCACCAGGTCGTCGACGGTCGCGCACAGCACCTGACCCTGTCCGGCCATCGGCTCCAACAGGACGGGCGGCACGTCCTCGCCCAGGCGCTCCACCAGCGGGAGCAGCCGCTCGCGCATGCGCGCCAGCCCCGCCTCGCGGCCGCCGGAGACCGCCGACCCCGTGTGCACGACCACACCGCGCGCGTTGATCTCGCCGCCGCGCACCAGTGCGTGCTCCAGCGACTGCAGCGACTTCTCGGCGGTCTCCTCGTTGGGCGCGCCCAGGTTGATGAGGTAGGCCGAGTGCACGAACAGCGGCAGGTCCGTGTGTTCGCGCATGCGGGCGTCCTGGTCGGGGTCGCCCGCCTTCGTGGCCCACCCGCGGGGGTTGGACACGAAGACCTGGACCGTTTCGGCGCCGATCTCCTCGGCGTAGGGCAGGCCCTTGGCGGCCATGCCGCCGGCGACCGGGACGTGCGCTCCGACCGGGGACAGGGGTCGTTCGTTCTTCTTCTTGTTCATAGCGCGCTCCAGCTTAGGGGCGCGAGGTGCGGCGTCGGTCCGACCGGCCGCGCGTCGGCGCGGCCGGGGGAGCGGCCGGGGGGAGCGGGCCGGGGCGTGGCCAGTGCGCTCGGAGCGTTCGTGGTGCTCGGTGCGGGTGGGGCGGGCGTGACTCAGGCCAGGGGCGGGATCGGGTGGTTGGCGCGGACGAGGCCGTCGGGGTCGACGGCGGCCTTGACGCGGGCCAAGCGCGCGAAGTCGTCGGGGGCGAACGCCTCGCGGACCTCCTCCGGGGCCAGGGGGCCGAAACTGAAGTTGAGCGAGCGCCCGAGCGTGTGGTCGGCGAACAGTGCCGCCGCTTCGCCGCGCAACGCCGCCCCCTCAGCGGTGTCGGCGTTCTCGGCGACGGTGAGGACGTTGAGCAGGTACGCGGCGGCGCGGTGGCCGACCGCGTTGGCGGTCTCGGGCTCGCGGGCCATGGCGCCGCCGAGGTGGCGCAGTCCGACCACCGACATGAACGGCAGAGACGGCCCGGTGCGGCCGACGAGTTCGGTCGCCGCGGCCGGGTCCAGGCCGGACAGCAGCATGGAGCGCGAGCGGTAGCCGTGCGGGTGGTCGGGCTCGGCGTAGACCGCGGCGGACTCGGCGTAGGGCAGCTCCCGCATGGTGTCCATCAGGACGGGGGCGGCCTCGCACAGCGGGGCGAGGGCGTCCGGTCCCTGGTCGAGCGGCCCGGTCCAGGCCGTCGCGACCTGGGCGATGTGCCGCCCGCGCAGGGCCTCGGGCACCCCCGGCACGTCCGGCAGGACCAGCAGGGTCATGCCCGAGCTGAGCTCGGCGGGCGCGCCCCGGGTCCACGCGCGCCAGGCCTCCAGGATGTCCGGGCCGGCGTCGAAGAACAGGCTCCCCCCGTAGATCCGGCTCACGGGGACGAGCCCGATCTCCATCCCGGTGGCCACGCCGAAGGATCCGCCGCCGCCCCGCAGGGCCCAGAACAGGTCGGGGTCGTGCTCGGCGTCGACGCGGCGCACGCGGCCGTCGACGGTCACCAGTTCCAGGAGCCGGACGTGGTCGGCGGCGAAGCCGTACCGCCTGGCCATCAGGCCCACACCGCCGCCCAGGGTGTAGGGCACCGCCCCCACACCGGGCGCGCTGCCCGACAGGGGGGCCAGCCCGTGCTCGGCGGCGGCCCGGACCACGGCTCCCCAGGGGGTTCCGGCCTCGACCCAGGCGGTGCGACGGTCGGGGTCCACGCGCACGCCGGCCATCCGCCCGGTGACGATCAGGACGCCGCCGTCCAGGGGCACGCCCACGCCGTGGCCGTGGGCCTGGACCGCGACGGGCAGGCGGTGGTCGGCGGCCGCGGCCACGGCGGCGCGCACGTCCTCGGTCCCGGTGGCCCCGACCACGACGGAGGGGCGGTGGCGGCCGAGTAGTTGGAATCCGGTGCGCTCGGCGTCGTAGCGGTCGGAGGCGGGTGTGCTCACGGGGCCGCTCACCCGATCGGACAGCGCGCGGACCAGGGCGGAAGGTGTCGAAGTGATCGTCATGCGGTCACTGTAGGGACCCTTGCGGCCACACCCTGGCCGCAGTGTCCGGCAGTCTGGGCGCATGGACGCGAAGGACATGCCGCAGCGGCTCCTGAGGCTGCTGTCACTGCTGCAGGGCGGCCGCGCCTGGTCGGGCGCCGAGCTCGCCGAACGGCTGGGCGTGAGCGCCCGCACCCTGCGTCGCGACGTGGACCGGCTGCGGTCGCTCCACTACGAGGTGGAGGGCACGACCGGCGTCGCGGGCGGATACCGGCTCGCCTCGGGCCGCGAGATCCCGCCGCTGCTGCTCGACGACGAGGAGGCGGTCGCGATCGGGCTGGGGCTGGTGACTGTGGCAGGGGTGCAGGAGAGCGCGCTGCGGGCGCTGGCCAAACTCCGCCGGGCGCTGCCCGCGCGCCTGCGGCCCCGCCTGGCCGCGGTGGAGGCCGCGGCCACGGCGGTGCGCGGCGCGGACGCCTCGACGGTGGACCCGTGCGACGTGGCCGCACTGGGGGACGCGTGCCGGGGCCGCGTGGTCGTGGACTTCGACTACCGGGACCGGCGGGGCGGTACCGAGGAGCGCCGAGTGCAGCCGCACCACCTGGTCGCCCACGGCGGCCACTGGTACCTGATCGCCCACGACACCGCGCGCGACGACTGGCGGATCTTCCGCGTGGACCGGATCGGCGGGTTGCGCACCACCCTGCGCCGCTTCGTGCCCCGTGCTCTGCCCGCGCCCGATCCGGCGGCCTTCCTCACCCGGCGCTTCGCCGCGGCGACGCACCTGCACACGGTGTCGCTGGAGGTGGACCTGCCGGCCGAGGAGGTGCGCTCACGTGTGTACGGACCGTTCCCGGGCGCGGTCGAGGCCACGGGGGAGGGCGGGTGCCGGGTCCGGTTGAGCGCCGACTCCCTCGATCTGGTGTGCCAGTACACGGCGGTGGTGGTCGCGCTCGGGGCGCGGTTCTCCCTGGACGCGCCGCCCGAGGTCCGCGAGCGCCTGCGCACCGTCTCCGGGACTCTGGCCGACGTCACCACGGCGGCGCCCGCCACCAGGCGCGGGGCGGTGGGCGCCCGTGCGGGGAATTCGGGCAACGCCGATCCTGCGGAGAGGACGGGTTCCCTGGCGTCGTAGGGCCTACCGGGACGACGGATGGCCCCGGGACGACGAAGGGCCCTGGGACGGCCGCTTGGGTTCTAGCGGTGGTCGCAACACCCTGACTTTGGGGAGGTTGCGGCCACCGTGTCGTTTTCGAAGAAGGAACTGGCTCGTCTGCGAACACAGTTCCTCGAGCAGATGGCCGAGATCGGTAGCGTCACCGAGGTCGCACGCCGCCTCGGGGTGAACCGCAACACCGCGTTCTCCTGGGCCAGGAAAGCCGGGCTGCGCTCCCAACGCCAGCAACGACCGCACCCGGCACGCCAGGAGTACGAACGCCTGCGCAACAGCGCCGTGCCCCGCCCAGAAGCCGCACGACGAGCCGGGATCAACGAACGCACCGCCCGGGACTGGGACCACGGGGTACGCAAGTCCCGCAACTCCAGGTTCTACCCTGATGGCCGCCGTGTGAACTACTCCACCGGACAGACCACCATAGAGTCCATGACCAGTCCTCCAGCAGCGCTGGACACACTCCAAAAGCAGGTCCACCCGCGTTTTCTGACCCTCGCAGACCGGGAGCGGATCGCGGATCTGGACCGAGCGGGGTGGAGCCGGCGGGCGATCGGCCGCGACCTGGGGCGCCCGGCCTCCACGATCAAACGCGAACTCGACCACCACCGCAACGCCGATGGGTCCTACGGTGCCTATACCGCCCAGCGTCGGGCGAGCGCCCAACGGGTGCGTCCCAAACCCGCCAAACTCGCTGCCCCGGGCCGCCTGCGGGACTATGTCGCCCAGGGACTGCGGAAGCGGTGGTCGCCGGAGCAGATCAGCAACCGGCTCGTTGAGGACTTTCCCGGCGAGGAGGACATGCGTGTGAGCCACGAGACGATCTACCAGGCGCTCTACGTCCAGTCCCGCGGCGGGCTCAAACGCGAGGTCTCCGCGGCGTTGCGCACCGGCCGGCTCCGACGCACGCCGCACCGCTCACCCGAGCACAGGCGGAGCCGGTTCACCGATCCGATGGTGATGATCAGCGAGCGCCCCGCCGAGGTCGAGGACCGTGCCGTGCCGGGGCACTGGGAGGGCGATCTGATCACGGGTGCGCACAACAAGTCCGCGATCATCACCCTGGTCGAGCGCTCCACCCGGTACGTGATGCTGGGGCACGTGCCCGGCGAGCACACCGCCGAGGCGGTCGGGGGTGTGCTGAGCGAACTGATCACCGCGCTGCCTGATCATCTGCGGGGGTCGCTGACCTGGGACCAGGGCAGCGAGATGGCCGGCCACAAGGCGTTCAGCGTGGCCACGGGGGTGCCGGTGTTCTTCTGCGATCCCGCCTCCCCCTGGCAGCGCGGATCGAATGAGAACACCAACGGGCTGCTGCGCCAGTACTTCCCCAAGGGCACGGACCTGTCCGTTCATGGCCGGCTGGATCTGGAGCATGTCGCTCAGGAACTGAACGAGCGTCCACGCAAGACGCTCGGCTGGGAAACCCCAGCCGAGCGTCTGGCTACACTCGTTTGATCAACGAGGTGTTGCGAGGACCCCTTGAATCCGCCCCGGGGCGGTCGGGGCGGTGGAGCCACCGGGAGGGCCCCGGGGCGGTAGGGACTCTCGGGACGATGGATGCCCCCCCGGGGGCCGCAGGGTCCTCCGGTGCCGCTCGGGACGGCAGGGGCGGGAGTGTGCGGAGCATGCCCTAGTCTCATGGCCGTGAGCACCGCGAACCCGCACCCCAGCCTGTCCGACGTCACCGCCGCGTTCGAGAAGGTCTACCCGCCGCGGTGGGCCGCCTCGTGGGACGCGGTCGGCCTGGTGTGCGGTGACCCCGCCCAGGACGTGCGGCGGGTCCTGTTCGCCGTCGACCCGGTCGAGGCGGTCGTCGAGGAGGCGCTCGACTGGGGCGCCGACCTCATCATCACGCACCACCCGCTCATGCTGCGCGGGGTGACCAGTGTGGCCGCCCACACACCGAAGGGCCGGGTCGTGCACCGCCTCATCCGCGCGGGCGTGGCCCTGTACACCGCGCACACCAACGCCGACACCGCCGCACCCGGGGTGTCCGACGCCCTGGCGCGCGCGGTCGGACTGACCGGGCCGCTGCGGCCCCTGGACCCGGACACCACCGACCCCGAGGGCCGCCGCGGCATCGGGCGCGTGGGCGCCCTGGACGAGCCCATGCCCCTCAGGGACTTCGCCGCACGGGTCGCCGAAGGGCTGCCCGCCACCCCGGCCGGGATCCGCGCGACAGGGGACCTGGACCGCAGGGTGAGCACCGTGGCGGTCTCGGGCGGAGCGGGTGACTCCCTGCTCGAGGCGGCCCGGGCCGCCGGGGTCGACGTGTTCGTCACCTCCGACCTGCGCCACCACCCCGCGACCGAGTTCGTGGCGATCCCCGGCGCCCCCGCTCTCATCGACACCCCCCACTTCGCCAGTGAGTGGCCCTGGCTCCAGGACGGTGCGGACCACCTCAGGGAGGCTCTCGGGCGCACGGGCGGGCCGAATGGGGCTAACGTGGAGACCCGCGTGTCGACGATGGTGACGGATGCCTGGTCACGGGCGTTCAGGCACGTCTGACCACTTCGCCCTGACCAGGGCGACCCCTCAACTGCACAGCGACCGGCGCGGGCGGCGTCACTGCCTTCCCCAGCCACTTCAGGAGCCCTACGTGAAAGCCGAATCCGCCGCACAGGCCAGACTGCTCGACCTCCAGGAGCTGGACACCGGACTCCAGCGCGTGGACCACCGGGCCCGCACCCTGCCCGAGACGGCCGAGGCGGCCGCGCTCAAGGAGCGCGTGGACCAGATCGACAACGAGCTGGTGACCGCCCAGACGAAGGTCTCCGACATCGAGCGCGAGCAGCGCAAGGCCGAGCGCGACGTCGACCAGGTGCGCTCCCGCGCCGACCGGGACGCCAAGCGCCTGGAGTCGGGGCAGATCAGCAGCTCCAAGGAGCTGCAGAACCTCCAGTCGGAGATCGCCTCGCTGGCCCGCCGCCAGGCCGAGCTGGAGGAGGTCGTGCTGGAGGTCATGGAGCGCGCCGAGGAGCTGAACGCTCTGGTCGTCCGGCTGACCGCCGAGCGCGAGGAGACGGTCGCCAAGTACACGGAGGTGACCGCCCGCCGTGACACCGCGGCGGCCGGCATCGCGATGGACCGCGACACCATCATCCGGGACCGCGAGCGCGTGGCCGCGGAGGTCCCCGCCGAGCTCCTGGCGCTCTACGACAAGCTGCGCGCCCAGTACGACGGTGTGGCGGCCGCGCCGCTGCGCTACGGGCGGTGCGGCGGCTGCAAGCTCGCGCTGAGCACCGTGGAGCTGAACGACATCCGGGCCACCCCCGCCGACGAGGTCGTGCGCTGTGAGGACTGCCGCCGCATCCTCGTGCGCACCGCGGAGTCGGGTCTGGGCGGTCAGGCAGAGCAGTGAGTTCGGGGTGGGGCGCTCCGGACGAGGCGCCGACCCGACTCGTCCTGCTCAGACACGGTCAGACCCCGATGTCGGTGGAGCGGCGCTTCGCCGGCCGGGGTGACATCCCGCTCACCGACGCCGGGCACGCGCAGGCGGCCGCGGCGGCGCACCGCCTGGCGTCATGGCCGATCGACGTGGTGGTGTCCTCGCCGCTGGAACGCGCCCGGGACACCGCCGCGCACGCCGCCGAGGTGCTCGGGCTGCCTGTGGAGGTCGACGAGGGCTTCGTGGAGACCGACTTCGGCGACTGGGAGGGCATGACCTTCGCCGAGGCCCGGGACCTGGCCCCGGACGACGTCGACCGCTGGCTGGCCGACACGGCCACGGGTCCGCCGGGGGGCGAGAGCTTCGCGGCGGTCGCCGCCCGGGTGAATGCCGCGCGCGACGCCCTGGTCGAACGCCACCGGGGGCGCACGGTGCTGATCGTCAGCCACGTGACCCCCATCAAGGTGGTGCTGCAGCAGGCCCTGCTGGCGCCCCTGTCGGCCCTGTACCGGATGCACCTGGACACGGCGTGCCTGAACGAGGTGGACTGTTTCGCCGACGGGCCCATGGTGGTGCGCTCCCTCAACGACACCGCGCACCTGGCCTGAGCCCATGCGAACGGGCATAGAATGCGGGGCGAGGGGGAGTCGGCCAGACGGTCGCGGATCCGTGCAGACGGGTTCGAGGAAAGTCCGGACTCCACAGGGCAGGGTGGTCGGTAACACCGACCCGGGGCGACCCGCGGGACAGTGCCACAGAAAACAGACCGCCACCGCTCGCGGTGGTAAGGGTGAAACGGTGGTGTAAGAGACCACCAGCGGCCGGAGTGATCCGGTCGGCTTGGTAAACCCCACCCGGAGCAAGGTCAAAAAGGGAGCCTTCGGGCTCCCGCGCGGATGTTCGAGGGCGGCCCGCCCGAGTCCGCGGGTAGACCGCACCGAGGTCGTCGGCAACGGCGGCCCCAGATGGATGGCCGTCCGGTCCCGCGAGGGACCGACAGAATCCGGCTTACCGGCCGACTCCCTCCCTCACACCCCTGCTACCTGCGCCGTAGCGAGCGAGGGTCGGCCGTGTTTGCTCCAGCCGGCTCAGCACACGGAGCTCGCAGAAGGCCGATCGCCCCGCGCCCCGGTTCGAGAACAGGCGTCCGTAGTTGTCGAAGGTCTCCGTGATGGAGGCATGCCCCATGGCGCGCTGGAACGCCTTCGAGTCGACCCTGGCCGCGATCTGAGCCGCAAAGGGAAGCATGCAGGCCGCACACTGGTGGTCTCGCGTCGCCCGCTCCGGCGCTTCCCGCAACTGGAGGTGTGCATGTCGAACGCTTGGATGATGGGCACGGTTGGTTTTGCGCTGATCGTGGGCGGCCTGGCTGCTGCTTGGGCCGTCTCGGAGATGACGGACCCGTTGGGGCCGGCGTTGATCGCCGCGGGTGTTGCCGTGTTCGTGGGGATGTTCGTGGGCGCTTCGATGTCGAGGGCCGTGGGGAAGTGATGCGCCCGGCTGCTCTACGCTCCACGGTGAGCGGACGGGTCGGGCTGCATCAGGGCGGGAGCGGTGCTGCGGCTACAGCCAGCCGTTCTTGCGGAGCCGGTAGTAGGCCAGGCCGGAGGCGCAGGCCATCACCCCCATGATGGCCGGGTAACCGAAGAGCCAGTGCAGCTCCGGCATGTGGTCGAAGTTCATGCCATAGAACCCCGCGATCATGGTGGGGATGGCGATGACCGCCGCCCAGGCGGAGATCTTGCGGACCTCCTCGTTCTGCTGTCGGCCCAGCAGGGCCAGATGGGCGGTGAGCGCGCTGGTGAGCAGCTCGTTGTGGTCGTCGACCTGGTCGTGGACCCTCAGCAGGTGGTCCAGGACGTCGCGGAAGTACTCCTGGGTCCGCGTGAACCGGCGGACACGGTCCCTGGTGATCGCCTGGAGCACCGGGATGAGCGGGCTCTCGGCGCTGCGGAACTCCAGCACCTCGCGCTTGAGGTGGTAGATGTCCTCGGTGACGTCCCTGCCGCGGGAGTCGAAGACGGCCCGCTCCAGCGCCATGATGTCGGACCCGATCTTGTGCACGACCGTGCCGTAGTGGTCGACGACCTCGTCGCACACGCCGTACAGCACGGCTTCGGGGCCGGCGGAGAGCAGGTCGGGATCGGCCTCCAGGCGCGTGCGGACCCGTGAGAGCGGGTTCGCGGTGCCGTGCCTGACACTGACCACGAAGTCCTCGCCGATGAACAGCATGGCCTCGCCCACCTCCACGTCGGAGGTGTCCTCGTGGTAGGCCAGCGTCTTGAGCACGACGAAGAGGGTGTCGTCGTAGCGTTCCAGTTTGGGGCGCTGGTGGGCGGTGAGCGCGTCCTCCACCGCGAGGGGGTGGAGCGAGAGCTCCTCCTCGATGAGGGCGAACTCCTCGTGGGTGGGTTCGTGGAGCCCGATCCACAGGAAGCAGTCGTCCCGGTCGCGTCGGGCGTCGTCGAAGGCGTCGCTGATGTCGCCGTCGACGTCGTGCCGTTCGCCGGCGTGGTAAATCGCCTTGTCCATGATCACGAGCCCTGACTATGGTGCCTTGTCACGGTGCGCGTCATGGCGATGGCCGTGGCAGGCCAACGGCACGCCCTCGGGAGGTGGCGCGGTGAACGGTGGTGAGGCGGGGGAACCGTTCCGGGACGACCCCATGGCGCGGCCGTTGACGTATCCGGGCACGATCCCCGACGGCTCGGGCGTGCTCCTGGACCGCTCCTATGTCGCTCTGAGACCGGAAGCCGGTCGGCCGGCCGGCGAGTGGACCGCGGCGTTCGACGACGACGGCGGGTCGACGCTGGAGGGTGTGCTGGCGCGGTTGGGCCGGGCCCCGATGGCGGACCGCCACCCGGTCCTGGCGGTGGGCTCGAACGCCGCGCCCGCCCAGATGCGGCGCAAGCTCCGCTCCCGGGCCCTGGAACCGGTCGTCCCGATGACCCTGGCGGACGTGGACGGCATCGCGCCGGGGTTCTCCGCGCACGTGAGTCGTCCGGGCTACGTGCCGGCCGCTCCCGTCGCCCGCCCGGGGCGCCGCCGCCTGTTCGTCCTGTGGCCGGACCAGGCGCAGCTCGAAGCGATCGACGCCACCGAGCCCAACTACCGGCGACTGCTCCTGCCCGCGGACCGGCACCGCGTCACGCTCGCGTCGTCGCGGCCGACCGAGGGAGCCGACCGACCAGCCGACCCTGCTCCGGGCCCTGCTGGCGGAGTCGGCCGCGCTGCGCGAGCTGTGCGGAGCCACGCCCGAGGAGTTCGTGGACCGCATCGGGGATCCGGCGGTGCGGGAGGCCGTGCGGCGGCTCTGGCGGGACGAGGGCCGAGTGGCCCCGCAACCGGGACTCACCGGGTCGCCCGCCCCCGCGACTCCGGGGCGGCGACCGTAGGACTCAGCTCCCCGGACGCAGGCGGGCCAGGTCGGCCGGGGCCTGGGCGAGGAAGGCGTCGGGGTCGATGTCCTGGTCCTCGACCCGGTAACCGATCTCCGTGAACCCCGGCCCGGTCGTCAGGTTCGCGCCGCGCAGGACCTCCTCCGAACGGCCCCTGGAGCGACCCCTGGTGAACCACCCCGGGTCGAGGTAGACGACCACGTCGGCGGTGGTGCCCGCGACGGTGACACTGCCCAGGCGCGTGCTGGTGTACTGCCGTCCGGTGGGCAGGGTGCGGATCGTCCAGTCGGGTCTGGTGGCGCTGGTCATCAGTGTCCCCTCTGCTGCCGGCATTGCCGCCGGGGCGAGGGAACCGCCCTGCCCCGACAGCACGCAAGGTACAGCAGGCGGGGTGCGGTCCGCGATCGGGTACGGCGCTACAGCGCCGTGGTGATGGCCCGCGTCCCGCGTGCACCGGTAGATTGGCCCTGCGCTCCGTACCCCCGGAGAGTCCCGGGGCGCGTCCGCCCGTGGGCCGGCGTCCGGGGCCGACGGCCCGACGGGCATCCGCGGTTACGGGAATGGGTGACTCTTGTTCGACTCCACCATGTTCTGGGTGGTCCTGTTCGGCCTGCCGATCGCGGCGATCGGGGTGATCGTCGCGCTCGCCGCCTACCAGGCCTCAGGTGTTCAACAGGACGGGCGTGACGACGCGCCCGACGACGACTCGTCCACCGGCTGATCGTCCCCGGCCGCGCTCGCGCGCGGGTGCGGCACGGGGGCCGCGACGTCCTGGACACCGAGGACGGGAGTGAACCGTCCGGTCCCGGTGTCCAGCAGGTGTACCCGGGCCGACTCCAGGTCGTAGTACATTCCCGTCAGCTCCAGCGTTCCCGCCTCCACCCTCTTGCGCACCACCGGGTACTCGAGCAGGTGTCCGATCTGCTGTTCCACGTTGGCCTGGGCCAGACGGCGCAGCGCCTCGGCCGTGGGCAGTCCGGCCAGTGCGCCGGAGTAGGCGCCGACGTGGGCCAGGCTCGCCTCACCTGTCGCGAGCCACCGTCGCATGTACGCGGTGCCGGCGTCGCCGTGTTCCAGGTGGCCCCGGTCCAGCAGGGCCTGCATCGCGCCGCAGTGGGAGTGGCCGCACACGACGATGGAGGGCACCTCCAGCACGTTGACGGCGTACTCCACGGCCGCCCCCACCGAGCCGTCGCAGGCGCTGCCGGGCGAGGGGACCAGGTTGCCCATGTTGCGCACGGTGAACAGATCGCCCGGGCCGCTCGCGGTGATGAGGTTGGGCACCACCCGTGAGTCGGCGCAGGTGATGAACAGCGCCGTGGGGTGCTGTCCGTGGGCCAGACGGCTCATGACCGACCGCATCCGGTCGGCGGTGCTGGCGTGGTACTCGCGGGCGCCGGCCGCCAGCAGCGCCAGCGGATCGACCTCCCGGTCGGCCTCGCCGCGCATGTCCCAGGGCGCCCAGCTGCGTGCCATGCCCCCGGGGGCGGTCTTGTTGGCCGGGGCCGACCGGGTCGAGCTGCGCGCGTACCACTGCTCGTGGACCTCGTCGATGTCTACGCTGCCGCCGGTGCGCTCGTGGTCGACCCGCCAGGCGTGGATGGCCTCGAAGGCGGCGTGGTCCATGAAGTCGACGTGCAGGTCGAGGTCGACGCGGCACCCCGCGGGAACGGTGCGCAGCACGTGGGCGAGCCGGGGCACGCCCAGGAACGTGAGCGACCCGTGCACGGTGATGTGGACGCGGTCGCCGGACTCCTCCGTGGTGACGGTGAGCTTGGTCAGGCGCCGCAGGGAGACCACCATCGCCAGCGCGAAGCCGAGGAAGACCCCCTCCAGCAGACCGAGGAAGACCACCCCGCCCATGGTGACGAGGTAGACGCTGGCCTCGTGGTGCCGGCGCAGGTCGCGCAGGTGGGCCACGGAGACCATCTGCACGCCGATGAAGACGAGCAGAGCGGCCAGCGCGGCCATCGGGATCAGCTCGACCACGTGCGCGAACAGGGCGACGAACAGCAGGATCCACACCCCGTGCAGGATCGTGGAGAGCGGGCTGTGGCCGCCGGCGCGGACGTTGGCGGTGCTGCGCACGATCGCGCCGGCCACGGGCAGGCCGCCCAGAGCGCCGCTGACGGTGTTGGCCGCGCCCTGGCCGATGAGTTCGCGGTTGAGCATCACCCGGCGGCCGTTGTGCCGGCGGTCGATGGCGATCGCGGAGACCAGGGACTCGACACTGGCGACCATGGCCACGGCGGCCACGGCGAGGGCGATGCCGTCCCACTGTCCGGCCTGCGGCAGCTGCGGCAGGCTCCAGGCGTCGACCAGGGAGTCGGGCAGGGAGACGGTCTCGACCCGCCACTCGCCCAGGGCGGCGATGGTGGTCGCCGTGCCCACGGCGACCAGGGCCGCGGGGATCATCGACGGCCGCAGGCGGCCCAGGGACGGCAGCCGGTTCCACCCGAACATGATGGCGATGGTGATGACGCCGACCGCGACGGCGGCGGTGTGGTTGTGGGCGATCTGGTCGGGCAGGTCGAGCAGGTTGGCCAGTGCCGAGCTCTGCGGGGCGCCGCCCAGCACCACATGCAGTTGGGCGAGGGCGATGGTGATGCCGACCCCGGCGAGCAGGCCGTGCATCACCGCGGGGGAGACGGCCAGGGCGGCGCGGGCGATCCGGAAGGCGCCGAGGGCGAGTTGGACCAGGCCGGCGAGCACGGTGATCAGGCAGGTGACCCGCCATCCGTAGGTCATCAGCAGGTCGGCGATGATGATGGTCTGTCCGGCCGCGGGGCCGCTGACCTGCACCCTCGAGCCGCCGACGAGGCCGGCGACGATGCCGCCGACGGCGGCGGCCACGAGACCGGCCATGAGAGGGGCGCCGGAGGCGACGGCGATCCCCAGGGACATGGGGACGGCGACCAGGAAGACCACGAAGGAGGCGCCGACGTCGGCGGCGATCCCCTTGCGGTCGATGTGGCTCCCGGCGGACTCCGCGGGCGTCGGCGGAGGTGCGGGGTGTGCTCCCTGGGCGTCGTTGCGCATGGTGGCTCCATTCGGGTTGGACCAGGCAAGGCGGGCATGGGCGCTCGGGGACGTCGGTGTCCGGAGGGGGGATGAGCATGGCTCGAATCGACGCGAGAACTGCGAAGAGTGCCACAGCTGTGACTAACTGTAGCCAATTTTTGTGACGGAGTGTTACTCACTGTGGGCCTTTCAGTAACCGTTGCCGTGTGTTCACATCCGGCGGGGACAGAACAGGACACAAGAACACCGAGGTGGCGGGGGAGTTCCCCGCCACCTCGGTGGTGTGAAGCGGTGATTCGGCCGCGCCGCCCGTCGGCTCCGCGGTAGCGCTACGTGTCGTGGATCACCGGAACCGGCCGTCCTCGTATCCGCCTTCGTAGTAGTCCTGGCCGTACCCGCGCGGGTCGCCTGTGGGCTCGGTCGGGTAGAAGCCCTGCGGCCGGGTCCCGGGGGGCTGGGGCTGCCCCGTCTCGGGGTTCCAGCCCTCCACGGGCGGGTAGTCGCCGTAGTCGGGCCGCGGAGCCGGGTAGCCGCCGCCGAGGACATCGGGGTGGCCGCCACCGGGAGGGGCGGGAGGGGCGGTGGGATGCCCGTAGGGGTCGGCCGGGGGCGCGTAGCCGCCGTAACCGGGCGGGAGGTCGGGGTGCGGCGGCTCGGCGGGCCGGCCGCCACCGGGCCGAGCGCCCGCGGGGTAGCCCGGGTGATCGACCGGAGGGGGCGCCCCGTTGCCGCGGAAGGTCGGCTCGGAGAACGAGGGCGGTTCGGTCGGCGCGCCGCCGTAGGGCGCGTGTCCGGGCATCCCCGGGCCGCTCGCACCGGAGCCGGGTCGTCCGCCGCCGGGTGGGCCGCCCCACAGCGGCGCGTTGCCCGCCAGGTCGGGGCGGAGGTGGTGGCCGGAGTCGAACTCGGGGCGGGTGTGCGTGCCGGAGTCGTAGGCGGCGGGTGCGCCGGTGTCGAACGCGGGACGGGTGTGGCTGCCGGTGTCGTGTCCGAAGGGGGTGGTGCCGAAGGCGTCGGCGGGCCGGGTGTGGTTTCCGGTGTCGAACTCGGCCCCGGGGCCGGCGTAGTCCGTGTGGCGGAGGGTGCCGGAGTCGTAGGCGGCGGGTGCGCCGGTGTCGAACGCGGGACGGGTGTGGCTGCCGGTGTCGTGTCCGAAGGGGGTGGTGCCGAAGGCGTCGGCGGGCCGGGTGTGGTTTCCGGTGTCGAACTCGGCCCCGGGGGTGGCGTAGTTCGTGTGGTGGTGGTTGCCGGTGTCGAACTCGGGGCGCGGGCGACCACCGGTGCCGAAGGTGTCGGCGGAGCGGCTGTGGCTGCCGGTGTCGAACTCGGGGCGGGTGTGGGTGCCGGAGTCGTAGGCGGTGGGCGCGCCCGTGTCGAACGCGGGACGGGTGTGGCTGCCGGTGTCGTGTCCGAAGGGGGTGGTGCCGAAGCTGTCGGCGGGCCGGGTGTGGTTTCCGGTGTCGAACTCGGCCCCGGGGGTGGCGTAGTTCGTGTGGCGGTGGGTGCCGGAGTCGTAGGCGGTGGGCGCGCCCGTGTCGAACGCGGGCCGGGTGTGGCTGCCGGTGTCGAACTCGGCTCCGGGAGCGGCGTAGTTCGTGTGGGGATGGTTGCCGGTGTCGAACTCGGGGCGCGGGCGACCACCGGTGCCGAAGGTGTCGGCGGGCCGGGTGTGGCTGCCGGTGTCGAACTCGGGCCGCGTGTGGGTGCCGGAGTCGTAGGCGGCGGGTGCGCCCGTGTCGAACGCGGAGCGCGTGTGGCTACCGGTGTCATAGGCGGGCCGGGTGTGGTTCCCGGTGTCGTACGCCGGGCGCTCCAGGGGATCCGTGCCGTAGGAGGGATCCGTTCTCCGCATCGACGCGTATCCGCCGGTGAGCGGGTCGGACGCCGAGGCGCCGCCGTAGGAGGGCCGGCCGGGGGCGTCGCCGCCCGTGCCGCCGGGCAGGCCGGTACCGCCCGCCCCCGACAGGTCCGACCGCTGGTGTTCGCCGGTGTCCATGCTGGACCAGATCGGCGATCCCGCCCTCGACTCCTGTGAGGGCAGGGGCGATCTGAAGTCCGGTGCGAGCGGATCGGCCGCACCCGTGCGGTCCGCCCCGCCGCTCCAGCCACCGGTGGTGAGGTCGCCGCGGCCGCTCGTCCCCCCGTAGCCGAGGGGGTCCGACAGCGGGTCGCCCGGTCCCTGCTCGGCGCTCGCGGCCGGAGCATAGGCGCCGTAACCCGATCCGGTGCCGCCGGTACCGGTCGATCCGCTACCACCGCTACCACTGGCGCCACCGATGCCACTGGTGCCGTACGGCCCACCGCCGCTCGTGCCGAGCGGGCCCAGTGGGTCGTCCGACCGGTTCGCCGGAGCCCCCAGCGGGTCCGTCCGCGCGGGCGGGGAGGTCTGCCCGCCGCCCGACCACGATCCCGTTCCCGGGGCGCGACCGCCCTCCAGCGGGTCCTCGTCGCGCGCCGCGGCCGGCGGCGGGCCGCCCTGGCCCAGGCTGGCGAGCATGGCGAGGTCGTTGGTGGGGTCGGCACCCGCGGGAGCCGAGGGCAGGGCGTCCGCGACGGGCGCGGCGTCGACCGCCCGGGTGGCGGCTCCCGCACCGCCGCGTTCGGGCGCGGGGGCGTCGGCCTCCTCCTCGTACTCTTCGTACTCGTCGTCGTCCTCGTACTCGTAGTGCGTGACGGTCGGCTCCATGTCGTCGCGGCCGTCGCGCCCGCCCCGGTCCGGTTCCGCCTCGCCGTCACTCAGGCTGGACCAGAAGTCGTTGTCGGACAGGGAGGTGTCGTCGTCGTCCCAGTCCACGCCGCGCTGGCGCCGCCCCCTGGGGCGCCGCTCGGCCCTGCCGCCGTCGTCACCGCGCGATCGCCGCGCGCGCCCGCGCGGTGCCCGTTCCTCGTCATCACCGCCCTGGTCGGGTGCCTCGTCCTCGTCGTATTCGTACTCGTCCTCGTAGTCGTCGTCGCGCGAGCCGAGGCTCAGCGCGCGCATGCCCAGCAGCAGGAGCACCAGGACGGCGAGCACGACGATGACGGCGATGATGATGATGACGGTGACGGTCATGTTGTACGCACTACCTTGGGGAGGTCGGCCGCACCCACCACATGCGTGGGGTCGGCTTGGCGAGGACCGGCCGAGGGGGATCGGTGGCCGCCGGGCAGACGGGCCCGGTGCGACCGGCGGGCCGGCCGTGGCGAATCCGGCGCGATCGCGGCGCACGGAGTCGTGCGGTGGTCCGACGGGATTCGGTCAGCTGAAAAGGGGTGAGGGGCACCAGCCCACTGTATGCCTTGTCGCGCTCTGTGTGCAGAGGGCGATAGGGGCTTCCTTGCGTGAATCCCTGCGCGTCCCGATGCGTCGGGAGTTCACTCGCGAGATGCCTCTCGTTCACATGATATGTGACCCATGTCACTCACTGGTGGCGGTCAGGGTGCCCCTGGCGATCGCGGTCTCGGCGATGGCCTCCAGCGTCCGGCTCAGCTCGGATCCGTCGGGAAGGTCCAGGGTGTCGCTGAGCGCGTACACCGTGAAGCGGTACTCGTGCGGGTCCCCCTCCTCCGGGCACGGCGGGAGGTAGCCCGTCCCGCCCACGCTGTTCTGCGCCTGGCGCGCGTCGGGCGGCACGGTGTCCTGCCGGAGCCCGCCCAACTGCGGGTCCACGTTGAAGAGCACCCAGAACACTTCGGCCGCCTGCGGGTCGTCGACCACGACGGCGAGCGATCCCACGTCCTCCGGATCGGGCAGACCCGACCAGTTCAGCGGCGGGGAGGTGCCCTCGTCGGTGGCCTCGGCCTGCTCCTCGCCGTCGGCGTCCTCCTCGGCCTCCTCCGGCGCCTCCTCCTCGGCGGCCGGGTCCTGGCCGTCCTCCTCGGCGGAGGCCTCGTCGTCCGCGGCGCAGGTGTAGGCCGCCGGCAGCGCCCGGCCCTGCTGGATCAGGGGGCTGGTGACGTTGATGTCGCTGGAGACCTCCCCGCCCGGCGCGAACAGGCCGCACCCCGTGGTGAGCGCGACAGCGGCCCCCGCCGCCAGTGCGCCCGCGCGTGTGCCGGGGAGGGTACGCCGCGTACGCCGCGCACCGGTGATCCGGGTCAGTGGGAGGGCCGGGAACAATGGGACTCCTGCTGGGCTTTCGGGCCGACGTGGCCAAACTCGCTGTGCACCTGCCGCGGTCTCGGGTCGACCCCGCACCGCGCATGGGGAAGCGCGCGGGCCACGAACAGACGGGCACCGGCGCACGTTCCTGAGCGAACCCTACTGTGGTCGGACACGCACTGCGGCTGTGACCACCGCCCATGTGCGACCCGACACGCCGCCTGAGAGCGCCGTCCCGCCCCCCGCCGGTGTTCCCACCGCGCTCGTTTCGGGGTCCGCCCCGCGCCCCGCCCGAGGTCCGTCCCGGGGTCCGCCCGGCACCCCGCCCGGGGTCCGTCCCGGTGCCCGGGCCGCGCTCGTCCCCAGGTCCGCCCCGTGCCCCGTCCGAGGTCCGTCCCGGTGTCCGTCCCGCACCCCGCCCGAGGTCCGCCCCGCTGTCGTCGGCCGGGGTCCCGCCCGCGCCCCGCGTCCTGTGCGCCGCGCGGGCGTCGGCCGTCGGGATCGGTCATCATGGGTCGGTGCGGTTCTCCATTCTCGGTCCCCTCCACGTCCATGACGGTTCCGGCCGTCCGGTGCCCATCGGCGGCGCCCGTCTGCGTACCCTGTTGGCCCTGCTCCTGTTGCGTCCGGGGCAGCGCGTGGCCACCGAGGCGCTCGTGGACGCCATCTGGGGGGATTCGGCTCCCGCCGCGACCGGCAACGCCCTCCAGGCCCTGGTGTCGCGTCTGCGCAGGGTCCTGGGCGACGAAGCCGAGATCCACGGCGACGCCTCCGGCTACCGGCTGGAGATCGGCCCCGGCCAGGTGGACCTCGTCGAGTTCGAGTCGCTCACCCGGCGCGGCCGGGCTCGGCTCGCCGCGGGACGCCCCACGGACGCGATCACCTGCCTGGGCGAGGCCCTGGCGCTGTGGCGGGGACCGGCCCTGCCCGACCTGACCGCCCGCGGCGTCGCCGAGGACACCGCGCTGCGGTTGAACGAGACCCACCGCATGGTGCGCGAGGAGTACCTGGCGGCCCTGGTCGCGCTCGGCCGCCACGCGGAGGCCCTGCCCGAGGCCGAGGCGCTCACCAGCGCCGAACCGCACCGCGAGCGCCCCGTCGAACTGCTGATGCGCGCCCTGGCGGGAACCGGGCGCACCGCCGACGCGGTGGCGGTCTACGACTCCTTCCGCGCCCGGCTGGCCGACGACCTGGGCCTGGACCCCTCGGACCGGTTGCAGGACGTGCACCTGCGCCTGCTGCGGGGCGAGCTGTCCGCCGCCGAACCCGTGATCGCCGAACCCCTCGGCCCCTCAGGGGCCGCGGAGGCCGGCTCCGTGCCCGACGGCGCCTCCGACGGCACCTCCGCCGACGCGCCCCGGGCCGATCCGCCGCAGCTGCACCTGCCCTCGACCCTCACGAGCTTCGTGCCGCGCGAGACCGAGGTCGACACCGCCGTGGGCCTGCTCGCCCAGGGACGCCTGGTGACCCTGACCGGACCGGGCGGGTCGGGCAAGACCCGGCTGGCCATCGAGACCGCCGGCGCCCTGGCCGCCCGCGCCCCCGAGCTGCTCTCGCGCGGAGGCTGGTTCGTCGGGCTCGCGCCCGTCACCTCCGGCGCGGAGGTCCTCGACGCCATCGCGCTCGCCCTGGACCTGCGCGAGCACGCCGTCATGCGGGCCCGCGCGAACACCGCGCCCAGCTCGCCGGCCGAGCGCATCGTGTCCTTCCTCGGCGACCGCCCCGCCCTGATCGTGGTCGACAACTGCGAGCACCTGGTCCAGGAGGTCGCCCGCGCGGTCGAACCCCTCCTGGCGCGGTGCCCGGGCCTGCGCGTCCTGGCGACCTCCCGCGAGCCCCTGGGAGTGCCCGGAGAACGGCTGCTGACCGTGCCCTCGCTGGCGCTGCCGCCCGAGGGCGCCGACGTGGACCGGGCCGTCGCCAGCCCCGCCGTGTCGCTGTTCACCGAGCGGGCGCAGGCGGTGCGTCCGGGGTTCGCGGTCACCTCCGGCAACGTCGCCCACGTCGTGCGCATCACCCGGGAACTCGACGGCATGCCGCTCGCCCTGGAGCTGGCGGCGGCCCGGATGCGCACGATGGCGCCCGCCCAGCTCGCCGCGCGCCTGTCCGACCGCTTTCGGCTGCTGACCGGAGGCAGCCGCTCGGTGCTGCCCCGCCACCGGACCCTGCGCGCCGTCGTGGACTGGAGCTGGGAACTGCTCGACGAGGGGGAGCGCCGGCTGCTGCGCCGGCTGTCGATCTTCTCCGGCGGCGCGACCCTGGACGCGGTGGAGCGGGTGTGCGCCGACGCCGGGGCGGAGGGCACCGTCGCCGGCCAGGACGCCTGGACGGTGCTGTTCGCGCTCGTGGACAAGTCCCTGGTCATCGCGGACAACGCCACCCGGGACGACGCCCCGCCCCGGTACCGCCAACTGGAGACCGTGCGGGCCTACGCGCTGGAGCACCTGGGGCGCAGCGGTGAGGAGGAGGACGTCCGCGACCGCCACGCCCGCTACGTGCGGGACCTGTGGCGCACGAGCGACCCGCTGCTGCGCGGACTCCGTCAGACCGAGACGCTCGCGCGGCTGCGTGTGGAGGCCGACAACTTCGGCCCGGCCGTGCGGTGGGCGGTCGAGCGCCGCGACGGCGCCCTGGCCCTGGACCTGGTCGAATACGGGCAGTGGTACTGGATGCTGGACGGTTCCTGGCGGCAGCTGGCCCGCTGGTCCCGGCCGGTGCTGGCCCTGGTGGGGGAGCGGGCCCCCGAGGGGCGCGCGATCGCCTTCGCCTGCGCTCAGTTCAACCTGGCCGCGGACTCCTGCACGTCCCAGTCCGCGGCGACTGAGCACGTGCGCAGCGCGCTGCGCACCCTCGAGGAGCACGGGGAGCGGGCCGAGCGCCACCCCATGCTCGTGTACGGCCTCGTGTACCAGGCGATGTTCGACGACGGCGCGGCCGAGGCCGTGCAGCGTCTGGAACGGGCGGCCGACCAGCCGGACGCGTGGATGACGGCCACCGTGCGGCTGCTGCTGGCCCTGGTCGACTCCCTCCGCGGCCGGATGGACCGGGCCATGGCCTCGATCACGGCCGCCCTGGACGGGTACCGCGCCTGCGCCGACCTGTGGGGGCAGTGCCAGGCGATGCTGCAGATGGTGGAGGCCGTGCGTTACCAGGACCTCGAACGCTGCCTCGATCTCCTGGACGAGGGCCTGGAGATGGCGCGGCGCGCCGGCCTGGCCGGCAACGTGGCGGCCTTCCTGCTGCGCCGTGCCCAGGTCCGCACCGGGCTCGGCGATCTGGAGGGGGCCCGCGGGGACATGGACGCCATCGTCGACGTGGACATCGCCGCCGAGGACGAGCACATCGTGATGCTGCGCATGGCCGAAGCGGAGTGGTGGTGCGCCAAGGGTGAGCCCGGTCGCGCCCGCGGCGTGCTGGAGGCGGCCGAGCCGCTGGTCGCGGGACTGGGCGGTTTCGCCCCCCTGTACATCGAGCCGGTCGTACGGAGCCTGTCGGCCACGATCGCCTGGACGGAGGGCGACAGGGACCGCGCCTGGCGGGAGGCGGCCGCGGCCTGGTGGACGGGTGCGCACGGGGTGGGGTCGGTGAGCGCCGAGGTCCTGGACACCTTCGCCATGATGCTGGCGGCCGACGAGCCGCGGCGGGCGGTCGCGCTGCTGGGCTCCTCGGCGGTCCTGCGCGGTGTGGCCGACACGGCCACGCCGAGGGTCCGCCGGGCCCGGGAACAGTGTCGGCGCGCCCTGGGCGACGCCGAGTACGAGCGCCTGCTGGAGCAGGCGGGCCGCACGGACGACAAGGCCGTGCGGGAGCAGGTGGGCGCGTGGCTGGCGCGCCTGCTGCCGGACACGGTGCCCGAGGGCGGCCCCGGGCCGGGATGAGGACCGCGCCGGGCCCGAGGGCGCGCCGAGGACGGCCCCGCGGGCGCGGAGTCCGATGCCAGGGCGGCGCCGCACCCTCCGGTGCGGCGCCGCCCTCGTGGTCGTGGACCCCCGCCGCCATCGGACGGGGGCCGCGTGCTCAGGTCCGGCGCCGGTAGGCCCACACCGCGAGCGGGAAGAAGACCGCGACGAAGATCGCCGCCCACACCAGCGTCCACAGGACGGGGCCGCCGGCGTCGCCGCCCAGCATCAGGGCGCGCATGGCGTCGACCAGGTGCGTGATGGGGTTGTTCTCCGCCACCACCTGCATCCAGCTGGGCATGGACGCCGGGTCCACGAACGCCGAGCTGCCGAAGGTCAGCGGGAACATCAGGATCATCCCGAAGCTCTGCACGGCCATCGGGGTGCGCACCATCATGCCCACGAACGCCGACATCCAGCACAGCGCGAAGGCGAACACCAGGACGATCGCCGCGGCGGCGAGCACGCCGAGCACCCCGCCCTCGGGCCGGAAGCCGATGGCCATGCCGACCAGCAGCACCATCACCACGGTGATGGAGTACCGCACCAGGTCGCCCAGGACCGCGCCGATCAGCGGCGCCGAGCGGGCGATGGGCAGCGACCGGAACCGGTCGAAGATGCCCTTCTCCACGTCCTGGCACAGGCTGAAGCCGGTGCCCAGGGTCGCGAACACGACCGACTGGGCGATGATGCCGGGCATCAGGAAGTCGCGGTAGGCCTGCCAGTCGCCCATCATCGCCTGTCCGAAGACGAAGACGAAGAGCGTCACGAACATGACGGGCTGGATCAGCAGCCCGAGGACCTCCTCGGGGTTGGCCTTGATCTTCAGGACACTGCGCCAGGCCAGCTGGAGGCCCTGCTGCGCGGTGGAGATCGGTGTGATGTTCGCGGGCGCCGTCGGCGCCCCCGCGGGCAGGCCGGACCGCGACGGGCTCGTCACCGCGCTCATACTCGATTCCCTTCGTTCGCGGCGGTTCCCGCGGTCTCTTCTTCGACGGTGTGGCCGGTCAGCGCCAGGAAGACCTCGTCCAGGCTCGGCTTGCGCAGCGACAGCTCGGCGACGGCCACACCCTGTTCGTCGAGGCGGCGCACGACCTCGGGGAGGACGGCGGCGTCGGTCACCGGCACGCTGGCGCGCACGGCGTCGGAGGACACCGGGCTGCTGGTGACGGCCTCGATGATCTTCGTCGCCAGCGGCAGCTGCGCCGGGTTCACGGTCTGCAGCTCCAGCACCTGGTTGCCGGCGTGGTTCTTCAGCTGCTCGGGAGTGCCCTTGCTGATCACCCGGCCGTGGTCGAGCACCATGATGTCGTCCGCCAGCTGGTCGGCCTCCTCCAGGTACTGGGTGGTGAGCAGCACGGTCACGCCGTCGCCCACGAGTCCGCGGACCACGTCCCACAGGCCGTTGCGGCTGTGCGGGTCCAGGCCGGTGGTGGGCTCGTCCAGGTACAGCAGGGCGGGGCGGCCGACCAGGCTCGCCGCCAGGTCCAGCCGGCGCCGCATGCCGCCGGAGTAGGTCTTGGCGGGGCGTCCGGCCGCGTCGGAGAGCTCGAACCGCTCCAGCAGCTCCGCGGTGCGCGCCCGTGCCTGGGCCCGGTCGAGGCCGAGCAGGCGGGAGATGAGCACGAGGTTCTCGGTGCCGCTCAGCTCGGCGTCGACCGCCGCGTACTGCCCGGTCAGCCCGATCAGGCGCCGGACCTCGTGCGGTTGCCGGACCACGTCGAACCCGCCGACCTCGGCACGGCCCTCGTCGGGCTGCAGGAGGGTGGACAGGATGCGCACGGTGGTCGTCTTGCCGGAGCCGTTGGGGCCCAGTACGCCCAGCACGGCCCCCGTTGTGGCCGTCAGGTCGACGCCGTCCAGGGCTCGTTTGCCCTTGAACTGCTTGACCAGGCCTTCCGCGCGGATGGCGTCAGTCATTGATCCTCCATCGTGAATGTCTGTCCCAAGTGTGCCGAGAAGGTCTGACAAATCGCTGACAGCGGGTGTGCGATGAGCCGGTTTCGGGCACACGTGTGTCGGGTGCCACGAGGGGCCGGGGAACCGGGCCCTAGAATCGGCCACGTGATGAACACGCCGCCCCACGACCCTGTTCCCCCCGCCCCCGAGGACCCCGGCACGGAAGGCACGGAAGGCACGGAGGTGGCCGAGCTGCGTCCCCCGTTGCGCCGTGTCAGCCCCCGGGCGGTGGGCGTGTGGACGCTGCGGCTGCTCCTGGGCTCGGTGTTCAACCTCCTGCTGTTCTCCGCGGCGGCCTGGGCCGTCTCCGCGCTGGGCTGGGCGTGGGTGCCCGACTGGGCGCGCGAGCACGCCTGGAAGGTCCCGCTGGTCTACGGCGTCTACGCGCTGCTACAGGTCGCGATCGTGCCCTCGTGGCGCTACCGGGTGCACCGCTGGGAGGTGGCCGACGACGTGATCTACACCCGCGAGGGGTGGATCAGCCGGACCTGGCAGCTGGTCCCGGTGAACCGGCTGCAGACGGTCGACCACACCCAGGGATGGCTGGAGCGGCTCTTCGGCGTGGCGACGCTGAAGGTGCAGACCGCCTCCTACGCCGGTTCGTCGGGCATCGAGGGCCTGGACGAGGAGGAGGCGCGCGTGTTGAGCGAGCGGCTGGCCGTGCGCGCCGGAGCGCTGCGGGGGGACGCCACCTGATGTACGACGACGGCGCGCGGACCCCGGGACGGCGGGACCAGGACGGCGGCGGCTGGGTCGTGCCCGGACGCACCCCGAGCGGGGACGCCCGAGGTGAGGCGACCGGGGCCGCGCCGAGGGAGCCCGTGCCGGGCGAGGCTGACCCGCGGACGGAGGGCAGGGCCGGCACGGCCCCCGCCTCCGTCCCGGACCGAGGCGGTGACCCGCCCCGGGAGACGTCTTCAGGCGAGGGCCCGGATCAGGGCGGACGCTCCGCTCAGGCCAGGGCTCCGGATCAGGGCGGCGGCCGGGACCAGTGGACCGGCCGGGACCAGGGCACGGATCCGGATCAGGGCATGGCCGCGCACCAGGGCACAGGCTCTGCTCCGGGCGCCGTCTCCTCTCCTGCCCAGGCCCCGTCCGCGGACCGCGCCCCGGCCGGAGCGCACACGCCGCCCGACGACGCGGCCGACGGGACGCCCGCGCGCGACTGGTGGGGCGAGAGCGACTCCGCGTTCCCCGTGGCCGAGCCGGTCCGCCGGCTGAGCCCGCGCAGCATGGTCGTCGGCCCGATCAACCAGCTGCGGAACCTGGTCGTGCCGATCGCGGTCGGCCTGTTCGTCGGCGGCTTCAACCCGTGGGTGATCGGGGCCAGCGCCGCGGCCGTGGTCGCCCTGCTCGCCGGCGGCCTGGTGACCTGGCGCACCGTCTCCTACGAGGTCGGACCGGAGCGCCTGGAGATCCGCAGCGGGCTCGTGCGGCGCTCGCGGCGCACCATCCCCCTGGAGCGGGTGCGGGGTGTGGACGTCACCAGCACCCTGCTGCACCGGCTGCTCGGCGTGGCGGTGGTGCGGATCGAGGCCGCCGCCGGGGCGCCGGGAGGCAGTGAGGACGGCAAGCTCGACGCCGTGGACGCGGCCGAGGCCGAACGGCTGCGCCGGGTGCTGCTGGACCGCCGGGCCGTCCTCGCCGACGACGCACCGGAGTCCGGGACCCGGGGCGGCCGGGATGCGGAGGGGAAAGGCCCGCGGGACGCCGCCGCGGTGGCGGCCGGAACCCCGGCCGGTAACGCTGCCGGTGGCAGCACGGCCGACGACACGGTGACGCACTTCTCGATGCGGCCGTCCTGGTACCTTTACGGCGCGCTCAGCCTCGCCTACCTGCTCACCCCGTTCGCCCTGCTGGCGACCCTGTTCGGTGTCATCCAGCAGTCGGCGGGCGACCGGGCCGCCGACTTCGTGCTGGACTGGGTGACCACCACCGACCGCGGCCTGCTCACCGCGCTGTCGGCGATGGCCGTGGGCGTGCTGGTGCTGCTGATGCCGGTGTTCGCGGTGGTCTCCTACTCGTTCACCCACTGGGGATTCTCCCTCCGCGAGCGCGACGGGTCGCTGGTCGCCGAGCGGGGTCTGTTCACGCGGCGCAGCGTGACGCTGGAGAAGCGCAGGATCCGCGGCCACGAGCTCCTGGACAACCCGTTGGAGCGCACGCGCCGGGCGGTGCGGTTGCGGGCCATCGTCACCGGTCTCGGCGATGCCGCCAACCGGGCCGTCCTGCTGCCGATCGGGCCCCGCGCGGCCGTCGAGGCGGTCCTGACCCGGGCGCTGACGCCCTTCCGCGGATCGCTCACCCCCCATCCGCGCGCGGCCCTGTACCGGCGGTGGATCCGCGCGGTGGGTCCGTTCGTGGTGCTGGCCGGCGTCGGTCTGGTGGTGGAATGGACGTGGCTGGTGGTCGTCGCGTCCGTGTTGGCGCTGGTGGGCGTGGCCCTGGGCCTGGACCGGTACCGGTCCCTGGGCCACGGCTACGACGGGACCATGCTGAGCGTGCGCTCGGGGTCGCTGCGCCGCCGGCAGGCCACCGTCGAGCGGTCGGCCGTGATCGGGTGGACCTGGACGCAGACCCTCCTGCAGCGGCGCGCCGGCCTGGCCGACCTCCAGGTGACGGTGGGCGCGGGCGAGGGCGGCTACACCGCCATCGACGCCTCCCAGCGCAGGTCGGTGGCCTTCGCCGCCGGCGTCACCCCGGAGATCGTGCGCCCGTTCCTGGTGCGGCCGCCGACCGGCGGGGAGGGCCCGGGACACACGCCGAAGGGGTGACCTGCGGCCGTGCCGCGATCACCCCTCGTCGTCGGTGGGGGCCTCGCCCCTCGCCCCTACTCGCCCTTCTTGGAACCGAACATGATCTCGTCCCAGGAGGGGACCGAGGCGCGTCGGCCCCGCCCCTTGCGCTTGGCCGGGGCCGGCTCGGCCGCTCCGCTGGCCGGGGCGGCGGCCGGCGGGGGCTCGGGAGCCGCGCGCCGGGGCGCGGCTCCGGTGTCGTTCAGGTCGATGGTGGCCCGTCGGCGGCGCGCCGGGCGGGCCGGGGCGGGCGTCTCGGCCGCGGGCGGAGCGGACTCCTCCGGGCGGGCGGGCGGCGCGTCCTGGGGCCAGTCCGGCGCGGGGCGGCGGCGCGGCCGCTGCTGGGCCGGCTCGGCGCGGGCGGCGGGGCCGGGGTCCGCGGCGCGGTCGTCGCGCAGCGGGTCGGCGGGTGCGGGACGGAAGGACTCCACGGGCGGTTCGGCGCGGCGTTCGTACCGGTCGGCCGGTCGCTGGTCGGCGGCACGCAGGCCTGAGGCCTCCTCGTGCACCGGACCCAGCGGCCTGCGCCGGGGGCGGTCGGCTTCGCGGTGCCGTTCGGTGTCGGAACCGTACGCGGAGTGTTCGCCCTCGCGCTCGCGTTCGGCGCGGGGGTCGGCGGCCGGCCGCAGCGGGTCGTCCGCCGAGGTGTCCGCGGCGTAGGGCCGGGGCGCGTCGGCGCGGCGGTCGGCCGGGGTCGCGGAGTCCACGCGCGGCGGCTCGGCGACCTCGCCGCGGCGCGGCATGAAGGGCGTGACGTTGGTGCCGGGCGCGGGAACCGGGTCCAGGGGATCGGCGGAGGAGAACCGGGCGGCCTCCTCGTCGGCGGGGGAGACGCTGTTGTGTCTGGGCTCGTACAGCCAGTGCGCGACCCGCTCGGTCCCACCGTGCAGGTAGACGAGCTTGAGCTGCCAGGTGCGGTCCTCGCGCTTCCACGAGTCCCACTCGGCGTCCCCCGTCTCCAGCTGGTGGGCGCCGATCCGCTTGGCGACGAGCTCCCCGAGGGAGGGGCCGGGCGCGGCGTCGCCGTGCGAGCGCACGGTCGCACGCTGGGCCTGTTGCGCGATGTACTCGCGCTCCTGGAGGACGGGCCCCTCGAACCAGCGGACCCGTTCGATGGGTATGCCGGAGATCTCGGAGATGGCCTCCGCGGTCTCGCCGGAGCGAATGCGGGCCTGGATTTCCTTGGGGCGCAACGGATTCTCCACTTCGATCTCGTACTGGCCGAGCCGGGAGAACTGGCCGCGTACTGCGGCACGGAGGCGGTCGTCGACGGGCAGCATGAAACGGGTTCCACGGCCGGTGCTGGCGAGCACCAGGTAGGTGCCGTCCTCGCTCACGGCCACGAGGCGAAGCTCGTGCATCGCCCTCCCTTTCGCGTCCCGTCGAGGAACCGGTCGCACGACCGGCCCCCGCGTTCTCCAAGTCTGGTCGGCCGACAACGGTTCGGCCAGTACCGCGCCCGGCATGTCCGAACTGTGTGCCCGCCTCCCCGTCCGCGGCGTTCGCCGCGGTGGGAGCCGCTCCGGATGCCCGGAGCGCTCACGGTCGCTTCCGTTGCCAATCTTGACACGCGGATCCGTCGGTGACGGGGAGCGGTCGTCGGGAATGTCGTCGTTCCCGTGTGAAGGCTCCGCGGTGATGGTATCGCCCGACGCCCGAACCGCCCCAGGCCCGGAAAAACTCCGATCCCGGACCGTGAGCCTTACACGAGCGGTGGGCCACGCAGCAAATCGACACGCCGATGGAGTTGAGAATGTGATGCTTGTGGTGACATGGCGTTACCGGAACCGGACGGGCCTTAGTCTGAGTTATCCGTCTATGGGCGTTATGCGGCCATTGGGGCCCACGGGTCGTTCGTCCCGTCACGCGCCCGCTCACCGACACCCCCACCGCGCTTTCGCGCGGGCGAGACAGCAGGGAGGACGACCGGATGGGTCGGACCGGACACGACGGGGATCATGAGGACCACGAGCCGGGAGAGAGCGCCGGGGAGATCAAGAAGCGCATCGACCTGAGCCTGTCCCAGGTCGCGGGGGCCGGAGCCGCCACGCTCACCGCGGCCACGGCCGCCTCCTATCTCAACGTCTACGGCACGGTCATCGGGGCGGCCGTCATCGCCATCCTGAGCACCGTCGCCAGCCCCCTGCTCCAGCACTGGTTCTCCCGTGGCGGAGAGCAGGCCAAGCAGCTGGCCGGCAGGGTCAGGACCGGCGAGGCCGCACGCGTGGGCGGGGCCCTCCCTCCGGCCGCGCACGGAGCGGAGCCCGCCCTGGACGCCACACGCACCATGGCCCTGCCCACGGTCGGCGGCGGACCCGGCGGACCCGGCGGACCCGGCGGACCCGGCGGATCCGGCGGCCAGGGCGGTGCCGAGGGGCCGGACACCGGCGCCCCGGACCGCGCGCGTCCGGGCTGGCGCACGGTCGTCGTCCCGGCCGGCGTGGTGTTCGTCCTGGTCATGCTGGTGATCCTGGCCTTCGAGCTGCTCACCGGACGCTCCCTCACGGCGTGGACCAACGGTGTCGACGAACGGACCTCCCCCTCCCTCCTCGGCGGCACGCACGTCACCCAGGAACAGGACGAGACCGACCCCGCCGGCACCGAGGACGCCCCCGAGCAGGACACCGGAACCACCGGCACCACGGACGAGGAGCCCGTGCCCCCGACCTCCGAGACCCAGGCTCCCGACGACACCACCGGGTCCGACGACGGCACCGGCCAGGACGGCGGGATCGACCAGGACGGCCAGGACGAGCAACCGGACCCGGGCGCCACCGCTCCACCGGAGGACGGCGGGGCCGGGGGCGGTGACCAGACGACCGTCCCAGGGGCCGGGGACGACCAGGGGTCCGTCGTGGCCCCCGAGGAGGCGCCGGTCACCCCGTGACGCCGGGGCGGTCCGGCCCGCTCAGCCGAACACCCGGTCCAGGTAGGCGTTGCCGAAACGGCGGTCCGGGTCCACGCGCTCGCGCACGGCCAGGGCCTCGCCCAGCCGCGGGTACACGCCCTCCAGGTAGGCGCGGTCGCGGGTGTGCATCTTCCCCCAGTGCGGACGTCCGCCCACCGAGGTGAACACCGCCTCCAAGTCGGCGAAGTACGCGTCGTAGGGCGTGCCCTGGTACATGTGCACCGCCACGTAGGCCGTGTCCCGCCCGTAGGCGGTGGACAGCCACACGTCGTCGGCCGGAGCGAAGCGCACCTCCACGGGGAAGCTGACCCGGTGGCCGCGCCCGTCGACGATCGACCGGGCCTCGCGCAGCACGTCCGCGACGTGCTGGGCGGGGATGGCGTACTCCATCTCCACGAAGCGCACGTCCCGCACCGAGGCGAACACCCGGTGGGAGGCGTCGGTGTACTCGCGCGCCGACAGCGCGCGGGCGCTGACCTGGTTGACCGCGGGCACCGCCCCCGGATAGCGGCGGCACAGCCTGTTGACCCGCTCGAAGACGGTGTTGGACAGGAAGTCGTCGTCCAGCCACGCCCGCCACGGCGCCAGAGGCCGGGCCGGGCCCGCGCTGACGTTGTTGCGCTTGGTGTTGGTGCTCCCGGTGTGCGGGAACCAGAAGAACTCGAAGTGGTCGTTGCCGGCGCGCAGCTCGGGCAGGCGCTCCAAAACCTCGTCCAGGGGCATCGGCTCCTCCCGGGCGTGCAGCAGGAACGCGGGCCGCACCGCCATGGTCAGAGCGGTGACCACCCCGAACGCGCCCAGCCCGACCCGCGCGGCGTGGAACAGTTCGGGCTCGCGGTCGGCCGAGCACTCCACGACCGATCCGTCGGCCAGCACCAGCTCCAGACCGACCACCTGGGAGGCCATCCCGCCCGCGTCGCGGCCGGTGCCGTGCGTGCCCGTCTGGACCGCGCCCGCCATGGTCTGCACGGCGATGTCGCCCATGTTGGCCAGCGCCAGCCCGTGTTCGGCCAGGGCCTCGTTGAAGTCGCACAGGGGGAGTCCGGCCTCGACGGTGGCGGTTCCCGCGGCGGGGTCCACCGAGCGCAGCCGGGTCAGGGAGGTGGGGGAGAGCAGCAGGCCGTCGGTGACGGCCACGTCGGTGAAGGAGTGGCCGGAGCCGACCATGCGCACCCGCAGCCCCTCGTCGGCGGCGGAGGCGACCGCCGAGACGACCTCGCCGGTGCTGCCCGGCGCCGCCGTCCGCCGGGGGCGGGCCTGGTAGGTGTCGGCCCACGTGTTCCACAACACATCTGTCATGCCACGCGACATTACCCACGAGTCACTTCCAGGGCCAGAGGGCCTGGGGGACGGTTCTCCCGGCCGAAGAGGCCGAGAACACGGCGCGCCCGGCCGGGGGTCGCGCGAGCGGCTCCAGCGGAGCTGGTTTCATAAGGTCCATGAGGCCTTACGACGCGTTTTTGCTGATCTCCTTCGGTGGCCCGGAGGGTGAGGACGAGGTCATCCCGTTCCTGGAGAACGTCACTCGCGGGCGCAACATCCCCCGCGAGCGGCTGGCCGAGGTCGGCGAGCACTACTTCCGCTTCGGCGGAGTCAGCCCGATCAACCAGCAGTGCCGGGACCTGATCGCCGCGATCACCACCGACTTCGCCGAGAGCGGGATCGACCTGCCCATCTACTGGGGCAACCGGTTCTGGGCACCGATGCTCCAGGACACGCTCGCCCGGATGCACAAGGACGGAGTGCGCCGCGTCCTGGCGGTGCCCACCTCCGCCTACTGCAACTGGTCCAGCCGCACCGCCTACGTGGAGGACATCGCCCGTGCCCGCGCGGCCCTGGGCGAGGACGCTCCCGACGTCGACCTGGTGCGCCCCTTCTACGACCACCCCGGTTTCGTCGAGCCCCTGGTCGACCACACCCGCGCCGCCCTGGAAGCGCTCACCGACGAACAGCGCGAGGGCGCGCGCCTGCTCTTCTCCGCCCACTCCATCCCCACGGCCATGGCCGAGGCCGGCGGCGGACCCGAGCTGGGCTTCGGCTCACAGGGCCCCTACGGCGACCAGCTCGCCGAGGTCGCGCGGCTGGTCGTGGAGCGGCTCGACCGCGACCACCCCTACGAGCTCGTCTACCAGAGCCGCAGCGGTCCGCCCAGCCAGCCCTGGCTGGAGCCCGACGTCAACGACCGCATCGAGGAGCTGGCCGCCGAGGGCGTGCCCGCGGTCGTCGTCGTCCCGCACGGATTCGTCTCCGACCACATGGAGGTCAAGTTCGACCTCGATGTGGAGGCCCGCGAGACCGCCGAGCGGCTGGGGATGGGCTACCAGCGCGCGCTGAGCCCCGGTACCCACCCGGCGTTCGTGGCCATGGTGACGGACCTGGTCCGCGAGTACACCGGTGCCGCCGACTCCCAGTGCCTGGCCGCCCTGCCCCGCTGCGCGGAGTGCACCTGCGACCGCTGAGCACGCCCGGGGCCGCTCCCTGCCGTGGCGGGGCGCGGCCACGGCCGGTACCGCCGCGGCCCGAGGGGTCGGGCCGCGGCTGTGGCACAGTGGGTAAACGCTGCTGACACCGCCGCTCGACGGGCGCCGGTGGCCGGCCGCCGCCCCCTGGGAGCGCTCTTGGGGATCCCTATAGAGTCGCCCCACAACCCACGTCGACGGTCAGGAGACTCGTCTTGGTTCGTTCCTGGTACGAACTACCGGAATACCTCAAGCTGCGCCGCGTCAACGGGCTGCGCCTCTCACCCGACGGAACCCGTCTGGTCGCCCCCGTCAGCGGTCTCGCCCCCGACGCCACGTCCTTCCGCAGCGCTCTGTGGGAGATCGACGTCCGGCCGGAGTCCGAGGGCGGGCGCGCGCCGCGGCGCCTGACCCGCTCCACCAAGGGCGAGTCCGCCGCCGACTTCCTCCCCGACGGATCGGTCCTGTTCACCACCGGCCGCCAGGACCCCGAGGCCAAGGCCGAGGACAAGCCCACGTCCGCTCTGTGGCTGCTGCCCGCCGACGGCGGCGAGGCCCGCCAGGTGGCCTCCCGGCCCGGCGGCATCGGCGCCTTCGCCGTGGCCCGCGACTCCGGCCTGGTGGCCTTCGCCTCCGACGTCCTGGCCGACAGCGAGGACGCCGACACCGAGGCCCGCAAGGCACGGAAGGAGGCCGGGATCACCGCCATCCTGCACGAGTCGCTCCCGGTCCGCTCCTGGGACAGCGACATCGGCCCCGACCACCCCCGCTACTTCGTCGCCGACCCGCCGGCCGACGACGACGCCCGCCTGGGCGAGCCCCGTGACCTGACCCCCGACGCCGGCATGGCGCTGCTGGGATCGGGACCCGCGCTCACCCCCGACGGCGCCACCCTCATCACCGAGTGGTCGGTGCCCGTCGAGCGAGGCGCGACCCGCGACGACGTCGTCGCCATCGACATCGCCACCGGCGACCGCACGACCCTGGCCGGCGACCCCGACCACGAGTTCGGCGACCCCGTGGTCTCCCCGGACGGCCGGTCGGTCCTGCTCCAGCGCGGATTCCAGGGCGACTACGACGGCGAGCCCCGCGACCACACCCTCTGGCTCGTGGACCTGGCCACCGGGCAGGGCCGCGACCTGCTCGCCGGGCACGAGCTCTGGCCGCGCGCCTACGCGTTCTCGGCCGACTCCTCCGCCGTGTTCATGGCGGCCGACCAGAACGGGCGCCGCCCCGTCTTCCGGATCGACCTCGCCGACGGCGGGCTCACCCGGATCACCGGCGACCACGGCGCCTACAGCGCGCTCAACCCGTCCCCGGACGGCCGCCACGTCTTCGCCCTGCGCGACGCCTGGGACGCACCGCCCGCCCCCGTGCGGCTGGACGCCGCCACCGCCGACGGCGAGCCCGTCCGCCTGCGCACCCCCGGGTCCGCACCGACCATGCCGGGCACGCTCACCGAGATCGAGACCACCGCCGACGACGGCACCCGGATCCGCTCCTGGCTGGTCCTGCCCGAGGAGGCCTCCGCCGACTCGCCCGCCCCGCTCATGGTCTGGGTGCACGGCGGCCCCTACATGAGCTTCAACGGCTGGTCCTGGCGCTGGAACCCGTGGCTCCTGGCGGCCCGGGGCTACGCGGTCCTGCTGCCCGACCCCGCCCTGTCCACCGGCTACGGCCAGGACATGCTGCGCCGCGCCTGGGGCCGGTGGGGACCGCGCACCCACGCCGACGTCATGGCGATCACCGACGCTGCCGAGGCGCGCGAGGACGTCGACGCCGAGCGCACCGCCATGATGGGCGGCTCCTTCGGCGGCTACATGGCCAACTGGATCGCCGGCCACACCGACCGCTTCCGGGCCATCATCTCCCACGCCTCGCTGTGGGCCCTGGACGGGTTCAGCTCCGTCACCGACTACCCGCCGGTGTGGGAGCGCGAGTTCGGTACGCCGCTGGCCCGGCCCGAGCGCTACGAGCTCAACTCCCCGCACCTGAGCGCCGACCGCATCCGTACGCCCATGCTCGTCATCCACGGGGACAAGGACTACCGGGTGCCGATCTCCGAGGGGCTGCGCCTGTGGCGCGACCTCCTCCTGCACGAGGTCGACGCCAAGTTCCTGTACTTCCCCGACGAGAACCACTGGATCCTCAGTCCCGGGAACGCGCGGATCTGGTACGAGACGATCTTCGCCTTCCTGGACCACCACGTCCACGGCAAGGAGTGGACCAGGCCGGACATGCTCTGACCGCGTGGGCCGGGCCCGGTATCCGGGCCCGGCCCCATCGCCGCCACCGCCACCGCCACCGCCCGGCCGGGCGGGCGGGAGTAACGCCACGACCGGGAGACCACACGTGAGCACCACCCAGTCAGCACCAGACCCCCAGGCCCTGCGCGACCTCGCCGTGAGCGTGGCCGCGGAGGCGGGCGAGCTCGCGGCCGAGGGCCAGGCGGGCATCACCGTGCTCGACACCAAGTCGAGTCCGACCGACGTCGTCACCAAGATGGACCGCGCCACCGAGGACCTCATCCGGGCCAGGATCCTGGCCGAGCGCCCCGACGACGCCGTTCTGGGCGAGGAGGGCGGGGACGAGGCCGGTACCAGCGGGGTGCGGTGGGTCGTCGACCCCATCGACGGGACCGTCAACTACCTCTACGGCGGCCCCGACTGGGGCGTGGCGATCGCCGCCGAGGTGGACGGGGTCGTGGTCGCCGCGGCGGTGAACATCCCCGCGCGCGGGGAGATGTTCGAGGCCGTGCTGGGCGGCGGCGCCCGGCGCGACGGCCGGACGCTGCGCGCCCCCGACGCCGTGCCCCTGGACCAGGCGCTGGTCGCCACGGGCTTCGGCTACTTCGCCGAGCGACGGGTCCAGCAGGCGCGGGTCCTGCTGGAGGTCATCCCGCACATCCGCGACATCCGCCGGGGAGGAGCGGCCTCGGTCGACCTCACCGGGCTGGCCACGGGGCGCTTCAACGCCTACTACGAGCGCGGCCTGCACGCCTGGGACTGGTCGGCGCCCGGCCTGGTCGCCACCGAGGCGGGCCTGCGCCTGGGCGGTCTGCGGGGCGGTCCGCCCAGCGAGGACCTGGTGATCGCCGCCCGCCCCGAGCTCTACGCGGAGCTGGAGGCGCTCCTGGCGCCGCTGGGGGCCGACACCGACGGCTGACGGCCCGCGCGAGGGCGCGGGGCGTCCGAGCCCGGGAACGACACGAGGGGCGGGGAACGGCGTGAGCCGTTCCCCGCCCCTCGACCGTCCCGGTCCCTCAGGATCCGGGCGGTGCCGACGAAGGGGTCGTCAGCAGTGGGTGTCGACGCCGTTGCGGGCCGCGATCCGGTACAGGTCCTCCAGTTCCGCGGCGTGCGTGTCGGCGAGGTGGTCGTCTCCGGCGGCCTGGGCCGACTGGAGCGAACGGTAGGTCTCGTTGATGCGGACCTTGATCGCCGCGAGGAACTCGCCCATGACACCTCTTCCAGGGGTAGGCACCGGTACGGGCAGGCCGCACCGGTGTGCATCCGTGTGTGTACGCCGACGTGTGCGCGACCGCGGCCGCCACGTCCCTGTGCGCGTGCCCGTCGCGTCCCGACCGGTGCGGCCGGGGTCCACGCGTGCGTCCCCTACCTGTACCGCACTGTGACACACGTCAAACCACCGCCCCCCGCGCGTAATACTTCCGTGATCGCCTGCGCGGGCCGGCCCCGCTTCCGTAGTCTGGAAAGGCCGCCGTCACAGGGGGTTCACGCGAGGGGTGTCGGCGCGCCGCGTCCACGCCCACCAAGGGCGGGTCGGGGGTGTCCCATGACACATTCTCCTGTTGTGCCCTGTGCTTACTTGTTTCTTATTCTTGATGTGTCAGTTTTGAGATGTGCGGGGATACGTCGCTGCCGACGGTTGGGGGATTCGTCGGCGGCGGCCCCCCGCGCACGAAGGGAGCTGTGAAGCTCCCGGCCGACGCCCGATCTCCGGGCGGGGCAGGAGTACGGTGGTTTACCGGCTCCTTACCCCGGGTGTGAGACAACGGTTGACGCGGCCGGGACCAAGAACGCCGCTGCCGGTGTGTTGGGGGATGCGCCGGCAGCGGCCCCCTTTTTTCCCAGGCATCAACGCTCGAGAAGGACAACGTGCGCGTACTCGTGGTCGAAGACGAACGGGTTCTGGCCGACGCCGTGGCCGTGGGACTGCGCCGCGAGGCGATGGCGGTGGACGTGGTCTACGACGGCGACATGGCCCTGGAGCACACCGCGGTCAACGACTACGATGTGATCGTGCTCGACCGCGACCTGCCCGGAACCCACGGCGACGACGTCGCGCGCACCCTGGTCGAGGAGAGCTACACCGGCCGGATCCTGATGCTCACCGCCTCCGACGGGGTCCAGGACAAGGTCGAGGGCCTGACCATCGGCGCCGACGACTACCTCGCCAAGCCCTTCGCCTTCGCCGAGCTCATCGCCCGCGTGCACGCCCTGGGCCGCCGGTCGGCCCCGCCGCTGCCGCCCGTGCTGGAACGGCACGGCATCACGCTCGACCCGGCCAACCACCGCGTGCACCGCGACGGCCGCGAGATCGCCCTCACGCCCAAGGAGTTCGCCGTCCTGCAGGTCCTCATGCGCGCGCAGGGGACCGTGGTCAGCGCCGAAGGGCTGCTGGAGAAGGCCTGGGACGAGAACGCCGACCCCTTCACCAACGTCGTGCGTGTCACCGTCATGACCCTGCGCAAGAAGATCGGCGACCCGCCGGTCATCCAGACCGTCCCCGGCGCCGGATACCGGCTGTGAGACCGGGCGAGCGCGCCGAGTCGGACCAGGTCGAACCCACCCGACCCGGCGACACCGGAACCTGGCGCCGCCTGCACACCGCCTCGCCCGACCGGGAGGGCGCCGAGCGCTCCGCGGCCGCCGAGCGGGTGTACCGATTCACCGACAACCTCAGCCTGCGGGCGCGGCTCACGCTCATCTACGGGATGCTGTTCTTCGCGGCCGGGTCCGTGCTGGTGCTGGTCAACTACCTCATCGTCGCGGTCCTGCTCAACGCCCTGCTCGCGGAGGAGGGCGCCGCCGAACTGCTGGCCCAGCGCCACCTCATCGAGGAGGTGCTCACCCACGTCACCCGGTTCTCCCTGCTCGCGCTGTTCCTGGTCGGCCTGTTGGCGGTCGCCCTGGGCTACGCGGTGGCCGGGCGCGCCCTGTCGCCGCTGCAGAAGATCACGCGCATCGCCCGCCGCCTGTCGGAGCGCTCCCTGCACGAGCGCATCGCCCTGTCCGGGCCCGACGACGAGATCCGTGAGCTCGCCGACACCTTCGACGGCATGCTGGAGCGCCTGGACCGGGCCTTCGACGGCCAGCGCCGGTTCGTCGCCAACGCCTCGCACGAGCTGCGCACGCCCCTGGCGATCAACCGCACCCTGCTGGAGGTCGCCCTCAGCGCCCCCGAGGTCTCACCCGACCTCAAGAGCGTCGGCCAGACGCTGCTGGAGACCAACGCCCGCCACGAGCGCCTCATCGACGGCCTGCTCTTCCTGGCCAAGAGCGACCGCGAGCTGGAGTCGCGGACCCGGGTCGACCTCGGAGAGGTCGCGGAGACGGTTCTGAGCCAGCTCTCGGGGGACATCGAGGAGTCGGGGCTGCGGCTGCGCCGGGACCTGCGCCCCGGCGCCGTGGTCGGCGATCCGGTCCTGCTGGAGCGGTTGGCCGCCAACCTGGTGGAGAACGCGCTCAAGTACAACGTCGAGGACGGCGAGATCACCGTCCGCAGCGGCATGTACGAGGGCGTGCCGGCCATCCAGGTGGAGAACTCCGGCAAGGTCATCCCCGCCTACGAGATCGAGGGCCTCTTCGAGCCGTTCCGGCGCGGATCGGGCGACCGGGTGGGTTCGGGCCGCAGCGCCGGACTCGGCCTGTCGATCGTGCGCTCGGTGGTGCGCGCCCACGAGGGCGTGGTGACGGCGTGGCCGCGCGCGGGCGGCGGACTGGTCATCACGGTCTGCCTGCCGCTGGCTCCGCCCGAGGCCCCCGAGCGCCGATGAATCCGGGCGCGGTGCATCGAATCGCACTCGGGCCCGCTTCGTGGTATCTATACGTGTCCGAAGACACGCCCACCCGCGTCACGAGCGTCGACCCCGGGTGGGTATGCTTCCCCGGGCGTGGACACGGAGGGAATACCTCCTGACGTGGGCATGTCTTTGTTTTCGCCCATGGCCGGGGGTTTCTTCCACGCTTGTCCGGAGTGGGCGGAAACGGGTTTTCGAGGTCTACGGGAGACCCGACGTTGGGTAGTACGACAGGAACCGATCGGGGTGCGGCCGCCGGTGTGTGGCCGTCTCCGGTCACGGTGCCGAAAAGTACCGCTGACCTGTGAGCGGTGGCCCGGGAGGGGGCACGGTTCACCGATGTCGGGAAAACTCATCGACCGATCCGGGCACAACAGAGGTCTCTCAAGCGTTACACCCGCGCGACGAGGCACTAAACGAGGGGGATGGAGTTAGCAGAGATGGCCACCGACTACGACAGCCCGCGCAAGACTGACGAGGACATCAACGAGGACAGCCTCCAGGAGCTGCAGGCGCGGCGCGTGGACAAGGGCACCGGCACGATCGACGTCGACCCCGACGAGGCCAACGAAGGGCTCGAACTGCCCGGAGCGGACCTGTCCGGCGAGGAGCTCGCGGTCCGCGTGCTCCCGCGTCAGGCCGACGAGTTCACCTGCTCGCGCTGCTTCCTTGTGCACCACCGCAGTCAGCTCGCCGAACAGCGCGCCGGCCAGCTGGTCTGCAAGGAGTGCACCTGACCGGAGGGAACGGGCACCCGCCGTTCCGCTCCCAGAGCCGTCCCCAGACGCCGACCGAACGCGCCATGACCCGATGCGTCCCCTCCGGGGGCGCATCGCGCGTGTAGGGGGTTACCCTGCGGGGGTACCCGACACGCAGGGATACGAGGAGGGGCCGTGGACGACGACCAGAACCCCGAGGACACCCCGGAGGGCGCGGGCGGCGACGCCGAGCGCCGTGCGGTCGAGCGACGTGAGGTGGGCGTCCTCGTGGGACGCATCCTCTCCGAGGACCTGGCCACCACCGACGGGGACGCCGCCGAAGGCCCGGGCGCGGCCGAGCGCCGCCGACGACTGCGCGAACTCGTCACCGCCCTGGGAACCAGCGCCCGGTCCGCCGGACTGCGCGGTGTGGCCGCCGGACGGTGGCTGAGCGAGACGTTCGCCGAGGAGATCGCCCCCCGCGTCCCCATCCGCGACCACGCCACACTCGTGCGCCACCACGGCGGCCTGGACGGCGAGGAGCTCGCCGACGCCCTCCAGCGCACCGCGGTACGCACCACCACCGCCGTCGGTATGGCCGGCGGGGCCCTGTCGGCCGTGCAGTGGGCCGCGCCCCCGCTCCTGTTGGGCACGCCCGCGCGCCTGGCGGCGGAGACGCTGCTGGTCGCGGCGGTCGAGGTCAAGCTCATCGGTGAGCTGCACGAACTCCACGACGCACCGGTGGTCGCGGACGGCGCCCTGCGCCGCAACGCGGGCTATCTGGGCGCCTGGGTGCACCGCCGGGGCGTGGACCCCACCAAACCCGAGGAGACCCTCCTGCTGGCGGTGGGCGCGGCCGCCAAGACCGCGCTGCGCGACCGCCTGCTGCGGCTGATGGGCCGCAACCTCACCACCCTGGGCCCCTACCTCACCGGTGCCGTCGCCGGCGGCATCGTCAACCGCCTGTCCACCGGCGCCCTGGCGGCCAAGGTGCGGGCCGACCTGCGAGCCCAGAGCATCACCCGCGGCGAGGCGACCGGGGAACTGGAGTCCTGAACGCGGACCGGACCCGGCGGGGAGCGGCGCTCGCCGTCCCCCGCCGGGTGTGTGTACCGCGCCGGAGGCGTCCGTGGAGGGAAGCCCGCCCTCCCGCGTAGCGGCCCACGGGTGGTGGTGGGCGACGGGAGGGCCCGGCAGGTCCCCTCAGTCGGAGATGAGTTCCGGCTCCAGGCCGGCCGAGCCGAGCACCTTCTTGCGCGTGGCGCGCACGGCCAGCACTCGCGCCACCTCCACGCCCACGCCCGCCAGCACGGCCCAGCTCAGAGCGCGGCCGAGGCTCACCTCGGGGGACTCCAGGTCCGTCGGGGGCTCTTCTCCGGTCGCACGCGTCCAGGCGAAGGTCAGGGCCTTGCGTGCCACGAACTCCGCCGCGAACCCCGCCGCGAAGCCGAGGAGTGCGGGACCGAGTTCACCGCCGTCCTTCTTAGCCATGTGAATCGTTCACCGTTTCCGTTGTGCGTACGCTGGTGCGCGGGCCGCGCACCCTCTGCGTACGGAATCCTTTCACGCCCGGGACGCCGAACACAGGGGGCCCGACAGGGTGTCCGCGCTCCGGTGCCGGCCTCGTCCAGAAGGCGGAGCGAACACGCGTCGAAGAGCACTAACATTGGCGCATGACCAACGGCTCTCATTCCTTCCGCATGCCCGACAAGCCCTCGCTGGACGGTATCGAGGCGAAGTGGGTCGACGTATGGGATGAGTCCGGCGTCTACCACTTCGACCGCACCCGCAGCCGCGAGGACGTCTTCTCCATCGACACCCCGCCGCCCACGGTCTCGGGTTCGCTGCACATCGGCCACGTGTTCTCCTACACGCACACCGACACCGTCGCCCGGTTCCAGCGCATGAACGGCAAGGCCGTCTTCTACCCCATGGGGTGGGACGACAACGGCCTGCCGACCGAGCGCCGCGTCCAGAACTACTACGGCGTGCGCTGCGACCCCTCGGTCGCCTACGACCCGGACTTTCGGCCCCCGGCCAAGCCCGACCCCAAGCGGCAGGTCCCCATCTCCCGCCGCAACTTCATCGAGCTGTGCGACGAGCTCACGGCCGAGGACGAGAAGGTCTTCGAGGGCATCTGGCGCCGCCTGGGCCTGAGCGTCGACTGGCGGCACACCTACGCCACCATCGACGACAACTCCCGTACCGCCGCCCAGCGCGCCTTCCTGCGCAACCTGGCGCGCGGCGAGGCCTACATGTCCGAGGCGCCCACGCTGTGGGACGTCACCTTCCGCACCGCCGTCGCCCAGGCGGAGCTGGAGGACCGCGAGCGCCCCAGCGCCTACCACAAGGTCGCCTTCCACAAGCCAGACGGCGCCCCGGTCCACATCGAGACCACCCGCCCCGAACTGCTGGCCGCCTGCGTGGCCCTGGTCGCCCACCCCGACGACGAGCGCTACCAGGACCTGTTCGGCACCACCGTGCGCACGCCGGTCTTCGGCGTCGAGGTCCCGGTGCGGGCGCACCGCCTGGCCGACCCCGAGAAGGGGTCGGGCATCGCGATGATCTGCACCTTCGGCGACACCACCGACGTCACCTGGTGGCGCGAGCTGCAGTTGGAGACGCGTCCCGTCATCGGCTGGGACGGCCGCATCGTCGCCGACCCGCCCCGCGGCCTGGAGAGCGGTCCGGCCCGCGAGGCCTACGACACGCTCGTCGGCGCCACCGTGCACACCGCCCGTGAGCGCACCGTGGAGATGCTGCGCGAGAGCGGCGACCTGGTCGGCGAACCCACGCCCATCACCCACCCGGTGAAGTTCTACGAGAAGGGCGACAAGCCGCTCGAGATCGTCACCACCCGCCAGTGGTACATCCGCAACGGCGGCCGGGACGAGCAGCTGCGCTCGCAGCTGGTCCAACGCGGCCGCGAGCTCGTCTGGCACCCCGACCACATGCGCCAGCGCTACGAGAACTGGGTCGAGGGGCTCAACGGCGACTGGCTCGTCAGCCGCCAGCGCTTCTTCGGCGTGCCCTTCCCCGTCTGGTATCCGCTGGACGGCGACGGCAACCCGCGCTACGACGAGCCGCTGCTGCCCGGCGAGGACCAGCTGCCCGTCGACCCCAGCTCGCAGGCGCCCGAGGGCTACACCGAGGACCAGCGCGGCCGGCCGAACGGGTTCATGGGCGACCCCGACGTCATGGACACCTGGGCGACCTCCTCGCTCTCCCCGCAGATCGCCTCGGGCTGGGAACGCGACCAGGACCTGTTCGAGCGCGTCTTCCCGATGGACCTGCGCCCCCAGGGCCAGGACATCATCCGCACCTGGCTGTTCGCCACGGTCGTGCGCGCCAACTTCGAGAACGGCACGCTGCCCTGGCGCACCACGGGCATCTCCGGCTGGATCCTGGACCCGGACCGCAAGAAGATGTCCAAGTCCAAGGGCAACGTCGTCACGCCGGTGGCACTGCTGGAGAAGTACAGCTCCGACGCCGTGCGCTACTGGGCGGCCAGCGGCCGTCTGGGCACCGACACGGCCATGGACGAGGGCCAGATGAAGGTCGGCCGACGGCTGGCCATCAAGATCCTCAACGCCAGCAAGTTCGTGATGTCGGTGGCCGGCGAGGGCGCCACCGTCGACCCCTCCCAGGTCACCGAGCCCCTGGACCGGGCGATGCTGGCCGCGCTGGCCGAGGTCGTCGACGAGGCCACCACCGCGTTCGACGCCTACGACCACACGCGGGCCCTGGAGCGCACCGAGCGCTTCTTCTGGGACCTGTGCGACGACTACCTCGAACTCGTCAAGACCCGCGCCTACAACACCGAGTCCGCCGAGGGCGCCTCCGCCCGCGCCGCGCTGCTCGTCGCACTGGGCGCCCTGCACAAGCTGTTCGCGCCCTTCCTGCCCTTCGTCACCGAAGAGGTCTGGAGCTGGTGGCAGGACGGTTCGGTGCACGCCCAGGCCTGGCCCCAGGCGAGCGGGTTCCGCACGGCCGCCGCCGACGGCGACCCCGCCGTCCTGGCGGCCACCGCGGAGGTGCTGCGCGCGATCCGCAAGGCCAAGTCCGAGGCCAAGCTGTCCATGCGCGCCGAGGTCGAGCACGTGCGGGTGGCCGGCAAGCAGGCCGACGCCGCCCGGGCCGCGGCCGGGGACATCGCCGCCGCCGGACGTGCCGCGGGGATCGATTTCGAGGTCACCGACGACGGCGAGCTCACCGTCGAGGTGGTCCTGCCCGAGCCCGAGGAGCAGTAGGACCTCGTCGCGGCCCCGGACTCCGGTCCGGGGCCGCGCTGCGCGCCGAGCCGGGGTCCGGGGGGCGATAAGCTCGGCCGATGTGAGTACCACATCCCCGGAGGGCGGACGGATTCCGATCACGGTCCAGCGCCTGGACCCCGGACTGCCCCTGCCCCAGTACGCGCACCCCGGCGACGCGGGTGCCGACCTGTACACCACGACCGACGTCGTCCTGGCCCCGGGAGAGCGCGCCACCGTCCCCACCGGTCTGGCGATCGCCCTGCCCGAGGGGTACGCCGCCTTCGTGCACCCCCGTTCCGGGCTCGCCGCGCGGAGCGGCCTGACCATCGTCAACGCCCCGGGAACGGTCGACGCCGGCTACCGGGGCGAGATCAAGGTGACCCTGCTCAACACCGACCGGGACACGCCTGTGAAGCTGTCCCGCGGCGACCGGATCGCCCAGATGGTGATCCAGCGCGTGGAACGGGCGGAGTTCGCCGAGGCCGACGAGCTCCCGGAGTCCGCGCGAGGAGCGGGTGGTTTCGGTTCGACCGGGGGACACGCCGCACAGCGGTGACGGTCCCCTGACATCCCCCGGTGCGATCCCGGGACCAACGTCAATCGGAGAGGTGAAGGCGTGTTTGGACGCCGCCGCAAGAAGCGGGACCAGGAGACCGACAGAACCGCGAAGGAAGCCCCGCGTTCTCGGCGGGGAGCCGCAGGGGCGGTCTCCTTCGACAACGAGATCGAGCCCGAACGCCCCACGAGCCAGTCGCCCAAGGCGGCCGACCGCCACCGCGCCAACGGGCCCTGGGACTCGCACGAGGACTTTCCAGAGCTCCAGCGGATGGACATGGGCAGTCTCCGGCTGCCCGTCCAGCAGGGGTCCCAGATCCAGCTGAACTTCACCAAGGACGCCCAGGGCAAGCAGCGGGTCATCGGCGTGACCCTGGTGCTCGGCAAGACCTGGCTCCAGGTCCGGCCGTTCGCCGCGCCCAAGACCTCCGGTCTGTGGGACGAGCGGCGCGCGGAGATCCTCGAACAGGTCACCAAGGAGGGCGGCCGAGTCCAGGAGCACGAGGGCACGTTCGGTACCGAGATCAAGGCCCTGCTGCCGGTCAAGGGCCGCACGACCGAGGACGGCAAGCAGGTCGCCGAGCCGGTCCGCTTCATCGGCGTCGACGGCCCGCGCTGGCTGCTGCACGGCGTGATCCGCGGTGAGGGCGCCATCCGGCCCGAGAAGATGGGCGAGGTCGAGCAGATCTTCGCCGGCATCGTCGTGGTCCGCGGTGACCAGCCGGTGCCGCCGGGGGACATGCTGCAGATCGTCGTGCCCAAGAAGGTCCAGGAGCAGATGGCCGAGGCGGCCAAGGCCAAGGCGGCCGAGCGCGCGGCAGGCGGCGGCACGGGCGGGTCCGTGAACGGCGACGCGCCGGGAGGCGCCGCCGGGGGGCCCACGCAGGCCTGACCGGGGTGCGTCCGGGACCGTGGGCGCACACGAGCGGGGAAGCGCTGTCCTTCCGTAGTCTGGGACCCATGACACAGACCGAGAACAGCGCTCCCCAGCCGCTCCCGGAGGACTGGAACCGTGCCCTGGCGGTCGTCGCCCACCCGGACGACCTGGAGTTCGGCGCCTCGTCGGCGATCGCCCGCTGGACCGGGCAGGGCAAGGACGTCACCGAGCTCCTGCTCACCAAGGGCGAGGCCGGCATCGACAGCCTGCCGCCCGAGGAGTGCGCACCCGTGCGCATGGCCGAGCAGCGCGCGTCGGCCGCGACCGTCGGCGTCACCACCGTGGAGTTCCTCGACTTCCCCGACGGCACCCTGGAGTACGGGCTGCCGCTGCGCCGCGCCCTGGCGGAGGCGATCCGGCGCTACCGGCCCGACGTCGTGGTCTCCATCAACTTCCGCGAGAACTTCGGCGACATGCGTTTCTACAACCACGCCGACCACCGGGTGCTCGGCCCGGCGCTGTTGGACGCGGTCCGCGACGCCGCCAACCGGTGGGTCTTCCGCGAACAGCTCACCGACGGTCTGGAGCCGTGGTCCGGCGTCCGCTTCGTGGCCTTCGGCGGCTCACCGCGCGCCACCCACTACGTGGAGCTGGACCAGGAGCACCTGGACGCGGGCGTGGCCTCGCTCGCCGACCACGCCGTGTACCTGTCCAACCTGGACGGTTTCGACCAGGAGTCCTTCCTGCCGCAGGCCGCGGCCGCGGCGGGCACGTGGGCCGGCGTGCCGCTCGCGACCGGCTTCGAGGTCTTCGACGGCTAGGTCGCCCGGAAGACGGGGCCTTCGCGCCTTCCGGTGTGCCCGCTCGTGCCCACACCGTCGCCCGCCATCACACTCAACGGACGCCTTCGGCGCGGTCCTTCCTGCTTTGGCCCGGATGGACCCCCGGGGGTCACGGCAGGCTGCACGGCCTGCCTTCAACGCCCTGGGGCCACGGCGAGCGGGACCGCTTCGGCCCGGCTTCAGTCCTGGGCGGGGCCGGGGTCGACGGGGTCGGTGACCCGGCCCAGGAACAGGACGGCCCCGCGGCGGCGCAGGACCACCACGAACGGCCGGTCCACGGCGAAGCGCACCGGAGCGACCGGAACGGCGGCCGCCATCACCATGACCGCGGCGGTGGCGGCGGCCCCCTCGGCGCCCTTCTCGTCCACGCGCAGCACCGACTGGTGCAGCAGCGCGTCGACCTTGAGCGGCTCCTCGCTGATCCCGTCGAAGCGGGCGGTGTCGCGGGCGAACTCGGCGACCCCCAGCTCCGCCAGCGGTTCCAGCAGGGCGGAGTCGGTGTCCACGGCGAAGCGGGGCAGCGCCAGTTCGACCTGGGTGGGACGCAGGCCCTGGTACAGGGCGGTCAGGGCCTCGGCGGTCACCGGCGGCAGGGACGGCTTCGGAGCGTCGGGCAGCAGGACGTCCAAGGTGAGGTCGTGCTCGCCCTCCAGGCTGACCATGCTCCAGCCCCGCGCCGAGGCGTAGGGCATCCGTCCGGTGCGGTGCATGGTGGGGACGGAGTGCCGCCCGCCCGGCGCGTGGAAGGGCCGCTCACGGGTGTCGGACGTCTCGAACGGGTCCGACCAGACCATCTTCACCCAGAGGGCGTTGACGAGGAGCAGGCGCGTGTCGGGGCTGACGGAGCCGAAGGGCAGCAGCCTCGGGATGAGTCCGCGCGTCACGTCGCCGACCTTGGCGTTGATCCGCTCGCGCACGCCGTCGGGGTCGTCCCGGAAGCCGGCGCTCTCGACCTCGGCGCCACCGCGTGAGCGGACCTGGTCCATGAAGTCGGCCCGTACCGGCAGGTCGTCGGGCACGTAGAGGCCGTTGAGCGTGGCCAGGTCCAGGCCGTCCGCTCCTGCCACGGCCTCGTCCAGGGCCGCGAGCTGGCCGAGGAGGTCCTCGCCCAGCAGCCCCACCAGCTCGTCGCGGGTGCGTGCGGCCGCCGCCGTGGCGAGCAGGCCGAGGACGGTGCCCACCGAGTGCGGGGACCACACGTGGGACGCCCCCTCACGGGTCAGGGCACGGTCCAGGGCGGCGGCGAACGCCAGGTGGTCCGTACGCGGCTGTGTGCTGACGTGCATCTGCGTGCTCCTGAGCTCGGCGGGCAGGGCTGGGCCGGAGGCCACCGTTGAGGGTGGCGGGCCGAAGGCCGGTGGTGGGCGACGGTCTGGTCGCCGTCACCCTAGACAGTCGCGACCGCCCTGGCCAGTCCCGCCGCTCAGACCGCCGGCCCGGGGTCAACGGGGTCGGTGACCCGGCCCTGGAACAGCACCGAGCCCCGCCGGCGCAACAGGAACACGAACGGCCGGTCGACGGTGAAGGCGGTCGCCGGAGCGGGCAGGGACCCGGGCATGACCGCGACCGTGGCGGCGGCGCCCTCGGCGCCTCGCTCGTCCACCGTGAACACGGCCTGGTGGATGATGTCGCTCAGGACGAGGGGATCGCTGGTGATGCCGCCGTAGTCGCCGCCGAACAGGTGGGTCGACCCCAGTGTCGTGAGCGGGTCGCGCAGCCGGTACCGCGACTCCACTCGGAACCGGGGCAGCGCCAGCTGGACGCGTTCGCGCCGGACACGGCTGTTCAGAGCGGCCAGGTCCCCCGAGTCCGGCGTCTCCTGGTCCCCCTCCGGGAGCAGGACGTCCAGCTCCAGTCCGTGGTGGCCCGCCAGTGTGACCATGCGCCAGCCCGGCGCCTCGGCGTAGGGCATCGACCCCGAGCGGTGCATGGTGGGGACCGCGCGGGTGCCGTCCGGGGTGTGGAAGGGGCGCTCACGGGTGAGTTCGGGGCGGAACGCGTCGACCCACTCGGCCTTCACCCACAGGACGCTGAGCAGGATCACCATGGTCATCGGCGTGACGTGCTCGGGCGCGAGCAGGTCGGTGATCAGCCCCCGGGTCACCCGGGCGACGCCGTCGTTGATGCGGGCGCGCACCCCCGAGGGGTCACCCGCGAAGTCCGCCGGGTACACGCCGGCGTCGGTCCGCTCACTCAGCCGCGCACGGAACTCGGGACGCAGCCGCGCGTCGGCGCGCACGTGGAACTCGTTGGCGGCGGCCAGGGCGAGGCCGGGCTCGTCGGCGACCGCGGGGTCCAGCTCCGCGAGGCGGCTCTCGGGGTCCGCGCCGAGCAGCTCCTCCAACTGTGCGCGGGTCCGGCCGCGCGCGCCGTGGGCGAGCAGGCAGAGCACGGTGGCCAGCGAGTGCGGGGACCACACGTGCGAGGTCCCGGGGGAGAGCACCGGGCCCACCCGCGCGCCGAAGGCGAGCGAGGCGGGGTGCGGGGGCGTGTCCATACGGGGTTCCTCCTGGGGGCCAGGGCAACGGTCGGGACACGGATGGCCCCGGAGGGTGAGTTCGGGCACGGGACAAGGAGGGGGAAAGGGTACAAGGGGGGACCGATCGTCGCCAGGGCCGCTCCGGCGCCGCCCCGGGGGCGCCCGTCCGTGAAATAGGGTGGGGGCCACGGCGGGCCGCTCCGTCCGCCGCCCGCGGGAGCGGGCGCGCGGGGGAGGGGCTCCGAGCACGGAACCTGATCGGGAGCGGGATGACTGAGCAGCAGCGCGACGCCGGCGAGGGAGCCCCCGCCGACGACGGGGCCGGAAAGCCGAAGGTCACCGAGGACACCGTCGAAGCGCTGGTCCGGGCCCAGTTGGCCAAGGCGCTGGGCGGCAAGCGCGGCATGGTCGAGGCCGCGATCCCCACGCTGACGTTCACGATCTCCTACATCGTCGGCTCGGATCTGCGCCTGTCGATCTACGCCGGTGTGGCCGCGGCCCTGCTCCTCGGCGCGCTCCGGCTCCTCCAGCGCTCCTCGGTGCAGTACGTGTTCACCAGCCTGCTGGGGATCGGCATCGCCGCGCTCTTCGCGATGCGCAGCGGCAACGCCGCCGACGCCTTCCTGCCGGGCATCTACTACAACGCCATCTACGCGGTGGTGCTCTCGATCTCGGTCCTCGTGCGATGGCCGGCGATCGGGTTGATGATCGGACCGTTCATCGGCCACAAGGAGGACTTCACCTCCTGGCGGGCGGACCCGGCCGTGGTCACACTGGCCTCCCGGCTCACCTGGCTGCTGGTGCTGCCGTGCGTGATCCGGGTCCTGGTGCAGTACCCGCTCTGGCTCGCCGACCACTACGGGTGGGCCGACACCTTCGCGCTGCTGGGCCTGTCCAAGGTCGCCATGGGCTGGCCCCTGCAGGTGGCCGCCTTCGCCGCCATGGTGTGGGTGCTGGCCCGCGGCCGCACCCCCCTGGCCGCCGACCACGGCTCGCGTACGCGGGAGGACTGAGCCGGGGCGTCAGCCCTGGAGGCCGTCCTCGTCCTCGGCCGGGCCCAGGAGCCGCTCCAACGGACCGAGGGCGTCGGGTTCGGCCAGGAACACCACCGTGGCGCCCACCGACAGCGTCTGCTCGGGGTCGGGCGCGCGCACCCCGCCCGAGCCCAGGACGGCGACCAGGGCCACCCCCTCGGGCAGGGCCCGCGTCAGCTCGCGTTCCGGGCCGCCCACGAACGGGCTCGTGGCGTGCAGCACGGACTCGGCGATCTCGGCGCCGGGCAACGGGGGCAGCGTGGCCTCGTCGTCGAGGTCCTCCTCCGACGGGTCCTCGACCAGGTCGGCGATCAGCCGCGGCGGGGAGACCGCCAGGTCCACGCCCCAGGACTCGTTGAAGAGCCACTCGTTGACGGGGTCGTTGATGCGGGCGATCACCCGCGGAACGTCGAACTCGGTCTTGGCCAGCAGGGAGACCACCAGGTTCACCTTGTCGTCGCTGCTGGCCGCGATGACCACGCCGAAGTCGCCGAGTCGGGCGTCCTCCAGGGTGGCCAGCTCACAGGCGTCGGCGAGCAGCCACTCCACCTGCGGCAGGTCGTCGACCCCGATCGCCCGGGTGTCGCGGTCGATGAGCAGCACGTCGTGGCCGTTGCCCGCCAGCTCCGTGGCGATGGAGCGTCCCACGCTCCCGGCTCCCGCGATCGCGATCCGCACCTCAACCACGCCCCGTTCCGTCGTCGTCGCCGTCCAGGCGTCCCACCGTCTCCTCCAGGTCGCGCCCGAGGCCGACCACGTGCAGCACGTCACCGCGCTCCAGGAGCCCGCCAGGGCGTGCGAGCACGATCCGCCCCTGCCGGGCCACGTAGACCACCCGCAGGTCCGCGTGCTGCTCCACGTCGTCCACCGAGCGCCCGGCCCAGCCCTCGGGCAGCGCCACCTCCGTCATGGCCAGGGTCCCGGAGGCGTCCTGCCACTCGGGACCGGCGGTCAGGCGGCCGTCGCCGGGCACCATGCGGCGCAGGACCGCGTCGGCGGTCCAGCGCACGGTCGCCACCGTCGGGATGCCCAGGCGCTGGTACACCTCGGCGCGGCGGGGATCGTAGATCCGCGCGACCACGTTCTCCACGCCGAAGGCCTCACGGGCCACCCGCGCGGCGATGATGTTGGAGTTGTCGCCGTTGCTGACCGCGGCGAAGGCGCCCGCGCGGTCGATGCCGGCGGCCTGCAGGACCTCGCGGTCGTGCCCGACGCCGCGCACCCCGTGCTTGGACACCGAGCCCCGCAGCCGCCGGAAGGCCTCCGGGTCCTGGTCGATCACCGCCACGGTGTGCCCGAGGTCCACCAGTGTGTGCGCCAGGGTGGACCCCACCCGGCCGCACCCCATGATCACGATGTGCACCTGCCAGCACCCCTGTCGCGTTGTCGGTCGCGTCACGTCCGCCGGGCACGGCGTCGTTCGGCTGATGCCCGCCCTGCCGCGTGGCGACCCGGCGGCACCACCACAGACGCCCTGGCCCCGCGAGACCTCTCAGTCACACCTTGCCACAACGGCACGTCCCACTCGACGCCCCCTGCCTGGTGGGGTGGAGCGCGAGGCCACCAGGCCGGTCGCCACGTCGACTAGATTGGTGAGGATCGGTGGCTGTGCGTGCAGGGTCACCCGTAATGTGACCCGAACTGTGAAGGAACCCTTGTGACCCGTGTGGGCAACGAGTACGAACTGACCGTCGACGACGTCGCGCACGGCGGGTGGTGCGTGGGGCGCCACGACGACCAGGTGGTGTTCGTCCGCCACGCCCTGCCGGGTGAGCGGGTGCGCGTGCGCGTCACCGAGGAGACCACGCGCTTCCTGCGCGGCGAGGCCATCGAGGTCCTGGACGCCTCCCCGGACCGCGTCGAGGCGCCCTGCGCCTTCGCGGGCCCCGGCAAGTGCGGCGGCTGCGACTGGCAGCACGCGTCCCTGGAGGCCCAGCGCCGGATGAAGGCCAAGGTCGTCACCGACCAGCTCAGCCGGATCGCCGGGATCGAGCGCGAGGTCGTGGTCGAGGAGATGCCCGGCACCCCCGACGGTCTGGGTTGGCGTACCCGTGTGCGCTTCTCCGTCGACGACGAGGGCCGCGCGGGCCTGCGGCGCCACCGCGCCCATGGCATCGAGCCCGTGGACCGCTGCCTGATCGCCCACCCCGGTGTGACGGAGCTGGGGGTGACCGAGACGACCTGGCCGGACGTCAAGGAGGTCGAGGCGGTCGCCTCCTCCACCTGTGCCGACCGCGCCGTCGTCGTCACCCCCACCAAGGCCAGGCTGACCACGCTTCCCGAGCTCACGGCCTCCAGCGCGGTGCTGCGGCGCTTCAAAGGCGGCCGGGTCCAGGCCGTGCGGGGCCGCCGCGGCGTCCGCGAGACGGTCGCCGGGCGCGAGTACCGGGTGAGCGCGGGCGGGTTCTGGCAGGTGCACCCGGCGGCGGGAGAGGTCCTGACCGCCGCGGTGATGGACGCACTCAAGCCCCTGCCGGGCGAGACCGCCATGGACCTGTTCTGCGGCGCCGGGCTGTTCACCGGTGCGCTGGCCGAGGCCGTGGGCCCCGAGGGCCGGGCGATGGGCGTGGAGAGCGGCGCCGAGGCCGTCCGCGACGCCACCTACAACCTGCGCGACCTGGAGCAGGTCCGCGTCGAGAAGAACGACGTCGCCGCGCAGCTGCGCGAGTGGGCGGACGTGCGCGCCGACGTGGTCGTGCTGGACCCGCCCCGGGCGGGTGCGGGTGTCAAGGTCGTGCGGTCGGTGACCGGTATGCGGCCCCGCGCCGTGGCCTACGTGTCCTGTGACCCCGCGACGCTGGCCCGCGACCTGGCGGAGTTCGAGCGCAGCGGCTACCGGTTGACGGATGTCCGCGCCTTCGACGCCTTCCCGATGACCCACCACGTGGAGTGCCTGGCGGTGCTGGAGCCCGTGCAGAAGGCCCGCCGCCACCAGGAGCAGGACCAGGACTGATCCGGCCGATGCGATGACGACGGCGCGCGCCCCGGTCCCGAGCGGACCGGGGCGCGCGCCGTTCGTGCGCCACTCGTGCGTCAGGAGGCGGGGCACCGGGCGGCGTCGGAGTCGCCATGGCCGCTCACACGCAGGTGGGACCCTCGCTCCAGACCATGTGCATCTCCGGATCGAGTTCGGGGAACACCCGCACCCAGTCGGTCGGCATGGCCGGGACGTCCGCGTTCCCTGTGACGGACACTCCCACCAGCTCGGCCAGTTCGAGGGTGGTGCCCTCACGGGTGGACAGCGGCACCCAGTGCTCCGCCAGGGTGTCCGCCATCCGCTCCCGGGGAACGTCCTCGATCAGGGCGCGCAGCAGCACCAGGTCCGGCAGGGAGGGCGAGTATTCGCTGGACAGCGTGGCCGCGGCCTCCAACCGGTCGGTGGCGGGCACGCCCTGGACGGTGCTGGCCAGCCACGCCGCGATCACGAATCTCGACTGCCCCGTGCCCTGGCACCATTCCCAGGCGTACTCGCCCAGGCCCAGCGCGGCCAGGGAGGCCGAGCCCACCAGGGACGCCCGCATGTACGGTTCTCCGGTCTCCAGGTACTCGAACATGGTCACGGAGTCGTCGAGCCGCACGTCCATCTCGCGGTTGAAGGAGTCCCCGTCCTGCCAGATGACGGGCAGGTCGTCCCGGGCGGCCTCGGGCAGCAGGGCCAGGGACGGCCCGATCGTGTCGTGCCACTCGTCCACCCAGGCCTCGTACCCGGGGAGCGGGCAGTACGTGATGCCGTCGCGGACCTGGCACTGTTGCGCGGTCGCCCCGTGGATCGCCGTGTCGGGGAAGCTCGTGCCATGGGGGTAGGCCAGGCGCCCGTAACCGACCGTCCCGGCCACCCCGGCGAGCAGCGCGGCCGCGGCCGCCAGCAGCGCCCTGCGCTGGGCGGGCCGGGAGCGCGCGGCCGCGATGACCGCGATCAGCAGCGCCGTGACCAGGAGCGTGTAGGTGAGCTGGAGGGCGGCCAGGGGGGTGACGGCCGGGCCCCGGACGGTGAACGGGCTCTGGGCCAGGTCGGTCAGCCGGGAGATCTGGTAGACGGCGGTCCCCAGACCCAGGTCGACGATGGAGTACTGGTACAGGAACAGGGCCGGAACGGCCAGGCCCAGCGCCACCAGGGGCATGTAGCTGCGCGTCCAGGCGACCACGGCGATCGACGCCAGCGGCCCCGCGCCCGCGATGAGGAAGGGGGTGGGGTGGGCGTAGGGGCTCAGCGTGCCGGCCGGAGGAGCGGACCACATGAGCGGGTGCAGCAGTGCGGCCGCCGCCATGATCGCCGTGGTGAGCAGGACGGCGGCCGTGCTCACGGCCAGCAGCCGTCCCGTGGGGCCCAGGGCGGCGACGGTCCTCCGCGAGTGCCCGACCTCGCGCATCACGGGGAAGACCACCACGGCGGCGGTCGTCACCGCGATCACCGCCGCGGTGCCTTCGAGGCTCGCGTGGTACTCCGTCAGGGTGGGAGCCGCCGGTTCCCAGTAGCTCGGCCAGGCATAACTGAAGACCGCCACGGTCACGCCGATCCACAGCAGCGGGTTGACCGCCATCCGTCGCGCGTCGAACGCCGTCAGCCGCGCGAAGGTGGCAGCTCGGCTCACCGCGTGCTCCGCTGCACGCCCGTGAGCAGCAGGTAGGCGTCCTCCAGCGTGGGCTCGACCTGGGCCCGGTCCCCTGGCGGCGCCTGATCGCTGCGTTCCGTGGTGAGGACGCGGTAGCGGCCGTCGGCCAGCCGCCACGTGGTCACCCCGTCCCGGGGCCGCCCGGTCTGCTCCCAGACATGGCCTCGGGCGCGGCCGATCAGGGTGCCCGGGGAACCGTCGAAGACCACCCGTCCCCGGTCCAGGCACACCACTCGCTGGCACAGCGCCGACACGTCCTCGATCTGGTGGGTGGACAGCACCACGGTGCTGTCCACGGCCAGTTCCGAGACGAGGTTGCGGAACAGGATGCGCTGTTCGGGGTCCAGGCCGATGGTCGGCTCGTCGAGCAGCAGCAGTTCGGGGTCGCCCATCAGGGCCGCGGCCAGCGCCAGCCGCTGGCGCATGCCCCCCGACAGGCGCCGCACCCGGGTATGCCGGCGCTCGGTCAGGCCCACCCGGTCCAGGCTCCGGCGGATCTCGTCGTGGCGGGCCCGGCGCCCGCCCAGTTCCTTGAGCACCGCCATGTAGTCCAGCAGCCCGAAGGCGGTGAAGTGCGGGTAGAACTCCGGGTTCTGCGGCAGGTAGCCCAGCCGCCGCCGGATCTCGGTGCGCCCGGCGGCGTCATCGGGATCGCGGCCCAGCACGCGCAGACGGCCGGCGCTGACGTCCAGATCGGTGGCCAGGCTGCGCAGGAGGGTGGTCTTGCCCGCGCCGTTGCGCCCCAGGAGCCCGGTGACCCCGGTTCCCAGGTCCAGGTCCACACCGTCCAGGGCCCGGCGTGATCCGTATCTGCGGACCAGGCCGCGCGCGTGGATCGGTGCGGTGATCGTGGTCGTGGCGCTCACGCCGTCCTCACCCTCAGCACGAGCGCGCCGACCAGGGCGGCCAGCGCGGCGGCCCACCACAGCTGGGACACCGGGGCGAACAGCTCCAGGACGGAGGCGTGGTCGGTGACGGTGAACAGCACCATGGCGACCACCCACAGGCCGCCCACCGCGGCGCCCGCGGCGCTCATGTGCAGCCAGCGGCTGAGCAGGAGCGATCCGGCGACCAGTGTCAGGGACGGCAGCAGCCAGAACCCGGCGGTCCACAGGGTGGCGGGAGAGGGCATGAGCACCGCGGCCACGGTGCACATCACCAGCGCGGGGACCAGGACCGCGCACGAGCGCAGGAACAGCAGCCGCTGGCCCGCCATCGGCGTGACCGACGTGAGGGTGTGGGCGGGGTCCACGCCGCGACCGTAGGCGAGGGCGACGCCGACCAGGGGCACGATGGGCGCGGTGACGGCGAACAGCAGGGAGCCGCGCGGCAGGTGGTGGGCGCTCAGCAGCGCGGCGGCCAGGACCACCACGGTGGCCACGAGCCAGGCGCGGTAGAGCTGCGGGGTGGCGGTCAGGAGTTTGGCGGTGGTCTGGCGCAGGCCGAGCGTGGTCAGGCCGCGCTCCAGCAGGCCGACGCGGGGCCGGTCCACGATGTCGCGCAGGTCGGCCCAGCTGTCGGCCAGCCACGCCTCGTCGGCCGGGACCAGGGATCGGCAGGGCGAGCAGTGCATGAGATGGGCCTCCACGGACATGGCGGTGACGTCGTCGACGGTGGACGACACGTACTCGTCGACTTGGGCAGGGGTCAGGTGCCAGCTCATGTCAGTGCCTCCCGTAGACGTGCCTTGGCGCGCATCACCCGTGTCTTGACCGTTCCCTCCGGGATCTGGAGGATCTCGGCGGCCTCGCGCACGGTGAGTCCGTCCAGGACGGTGGCCTGGATGGCCGAGCGCAGTTCGGGCGACAGGGTGTGCAGGGCGGCGCCCAGTGGCCCGTGCTCGATGTTGAGCAGCACGGTGTCCTCGGCGGAGGCGTCGCCGATGGTCTCGTAGGGTTCGGAGTCGCTGTCGGCGATCCATCGGTTGGCCCGCTTGCGCAGCTGGGAGATCAGCTGCCGGATCGCGATCGTCCACAGCCAGGCGCCGGCGTCGGGGTCTCCGGGGCGGGGAGTGAACGACCCGGCGTTCTTCCACACCGCCAGGAAGGTCTCCTGGAGGGCGGCGTCGAGTTGGTCGGGGTCCGAACAGCGGTAGCGCAGCCGGGCCCGCAGCCAGGGCGCGTGTCTGCGGTGCAGGATTTCCAGGGCCTCGGTGGAACCGTCGGCGACGGCCGCCAGCAGCACCGCGTCGGTGCTGTCAGGCGAGGGAGCGCGTCGTCGGGCGCGGCGGAGCAGCTTCACGTGATGGCTTATCGCGGTGGTGGCGGAGTTCGGTTCAGCCCGGTGGGCACGGCTGTGGGCACGCTTTTCCACAGTATCCGCGCGGCGTGTGCGCGGAGCCTGCGGCGGATGGGCGAAAATGGGGCGTATGCGTCTGAGGATCTTCCTAGAACCCCAACAGGGGGCCACGTACGAAGACCAGCTCGCCGTCGCCAAAGCGGCCGAGGACCTGGGTTTCGACGCCCTCTTCCGATCCGACCACTACCTCCACATGGGCGACCACATCGACGGGCTCCCCGGCCCGAGCGACGCGTGGATCACCCTCGCCGGGCTGGCCCGGGAGACCTCCCGTATCCGCCTGGGCACCCTGATGACCGCCGCCACCTTCCGCTATCCGGGACCGCTGGCCATCGCCGTGGCCCAGGTCGACCGGATGAGCGGGGGCCGGGTCGACTTCGGCTTCGGCGCCGGGTGGTACGAGCAGGAGCACGCGGCCTACGGGATCCCGTTCCCGGCCACCGCGCGCGAGCGCTTCGACCGCTACGAGGAACAACTCGACATCATCACCGGGTTGTGGTCGACTCCGGCGGGGGAGACCTTCAAGTACGAGGGCAAGCACTACCGTCTGGCGGAGGGCCCCGCGCTGCCAAAGCCGCAGCAGGGTCCCCGGCCTCCGGTGCTGATCGGGGGGACGGGCCCCAAGCGCACACCGCGCCTGGCGGCCACGTTCGCCGACGAGTACAACGTGCCCTTCGCCTCACTGGAGGACACCTCCGCCGCCTTCGACCGGACCCGGGCGGCGGTCGCGTCCTCCGGGCGCACCGCGCCGATGGTCTACTCGGCCGCGCAGGTGCTGTGCGTGGGGCGTGACGAGGCGGAGATCACCGCGCGCGCCGATCGGATCGGCCGTCAGGTGCCGGAGCTTCGGGAGAACGGCCTGGCCGGGTCGCCCGACGAGCTGGTGGACAAGATCGGCCGGTTCGGCGAGGCGGGTGCGGAGCGCGTGTACCTGCAGATGTTGGACATGTCCGACCTGGACCACCTGGAACTGGTGGCCTCACGGGTCGTTCCGCAGTTGGACTGACCGCGAACGGCGGGGGCGGTCGTCGGGGCCGGGGAGCGACCCGATAACTTGATATCGAGATACAAGTTGGATACCTTGACGTCAAGATAACTGCGGGGTCCCCCCGGCCCGCTCCAGGGCAGCGGTTCTGACGGACGCCCGAGAAGGCGAAGGCCACCCCGCGGCCTATCGGCCCCGCGTCCGCTCAGAAGCGGCAGGTCCCGCTCCCGTCCGACCAGACGGGATGCCGGGGACAAAGTGGCGAGATCAGGAGGCAGACACCGTGTCCGCGAACAGCTTCGGCGCCCGTGACACGTTGCGCGTTGGCGACGAGTCGTACGAGATCTTCCGGTTGGACGCCGTGCAGGGCGCCAACCGGCTTCCCTACAGCCTGAAGGTTCTGCTGGAGAACCTCCTGCGCACCGAGGACGGCGCGAACGTCACCGCCGACCACATCAGGGCCCTCGGCGAATGGGACGCAGAGGCGCAGCCCAGCCAGGAGATCCAGTTCACCCCCGCGCGGGTGATCATGCAGGACTTCACCGGCGTGCCCTGCGTCGTCGACCTCGCCACCATGCGCGAGGCCGTGCGCGACCTGGGCGGTGACGCGGACAAGATCAACCCGCTCGCCCCCGCCGAGCTCGTGATCGACCACTCCGTCGTCGTCGACCTCTTCGGCAGCCCCGACGCGTTCGAGCGCAACGTCGAGATCGAGTACGAGCGCAACTACGAGCGCTACAAGTTCCTGCGCTGGGGCCAGACCGCCTTCGACGAGTTCAAGGTCGTCCCGCCCGGCACCGGCATCGTGCACCAGGCCAACATCGAGCACCTGGCCCGCGTGACCATGGCCCGCGGCGGCCAGGCCTACCCCGACACCTGCGTCGGCACCGACTCGCACACCACCATGCAGAACGGCCTGGGCATCCTGGGCTGGGGCGTCGGCGGCATCGAGGCCGAGGCCGCCATGCTCGGCCAGCCGATCTCCATGCTCATCCCGCGCGTGGTCGGCTTCAAGCTGACCGGTGAGCTCAAGCCCGGCACCACCGCCACCGACCTGGTCCTCACCATCACCGAGCAGCTCCGCGAGCACGGTGTGGTCGGCAAGTTCGTCGAGTTCTACGGCGACGGCGTCGCGTCCGTGCCGCTGGCCAACCGCGCCACCATCGGCAACATGAGCCCGGAGTTCGGTTCCACCGCCGCGATCTTCCCGGTCGACGACGAGACCATCCGGTACATGAAGCTGACCGGCCGCCCCGCGCAGCAGGTCGCCCTGACCGAGGCCTACGCCAAGGCCAACGGCTTCTGGCACGACCCGTCGGTCGAGCCCGTCTTCTCCGAGTACATGGAGCTGGACCTGGGCGACGTCGTTCCGTCGATCGCCGGCCCCAAGCGCCCGCAGGACCGCATCGCCCTGTCCGCGGCCAAGCCGACCTGGCGCCACGACATCCAGAACTACGTCTCCGACGACGAGGCGGGCAAGGAGTCCTTCCCGGCCTCCGACGCCCCGGCCGCGGGCGCGAACCACCGTCCGCACCGCCCGGTCAAGGTCACCATGGCCGACGGCACGGAGACCGAGATCGACCACGGCGCCGTCGTGATCGCCGCGATCACCTCGTGCACCAACACCTCCAACCCCTCGGTCATGCTGGGCGCCGCCCTGCTGGCCAAGAAGGCGGTGGAGAAGGGCCTGTCCCGCAAGCCGTGGGTCAAGACCTCCATGGCGCCGGGCTCCAAGGTCGTCACCGACTACTACGAGCGCTCCGGCCTGACGCCCTACCTGGACAAGCTGGGCTTCAACTTGGTCGGCTACGGCTGCACCACCTGCATCGGCAACTCCGGTCCGCTGCCCGAGGAGATCTCCAAGGCGGTCCAGGACAACGACCTGGCGGTCTCCGCGGTCCTGTCCGGCAACCGCAACTTCGAGGGCCGGATCAACCCGGACGTGAAGATGAACTACCTGGCCTCGCCGCCGCTGGTGGTCGCCTACGCGCTGGCCGGCTCGCTCGACGTGGACATCACCACCGAGCCCCTGGGCGTGGGCAAGGACGGCCAGCCGGTCTTCCTGGCCGACATCTGGCCCACCGCCGAGGAGATCCAGGAGGTCATGGACTCGGCGATCGCCTCGGACATGTACGAGTCGGCGTACGCGGACGTGTTCGCCGGTGACGACCGCTGGCGCTCGCTGCCCACGCCCACCGGCAACACGTTCGAGTGGGAGGCCGACTCCACCTACGTGCGCAAGCCCCCGTACTTCGACGGGATGGAGGCCGCGCCGGCGCCGGTCACCGACATCTCCGGGGCCCGCGTGCTGGCCAAGCTGGGCGACTCGGTCACCACCGACCACATCTCCCCGGCCGGCGCCATCAAGCCGGGCACCCCGGCGGCCGACTACCTGAAGGCGCACGGCGTCGAGCGCCGCGACTTCAACTCCTACGGTTCGCGCCGCGGCAACCACGAGGTGATGATCCGCGGAACGTTCGCCAACATCCGGCTGCGCAACCAGATCGCTCCGGGCACCGAGGGCGGCTACACCCGCGACTTCACCCAGCCCGAGGCGCCCGTGTCGTTCATCTACGACGCCGCGCAGAACTACGCGGAGCAGGGCACCCCGCTGGTCGTCCTGGGCGGCAAGGAGTACGGCTCCGGTTCCTCGCGTGACTGGGCGGCCAAGGGCACGAGCCTGCTGGGCGTGCGCGCGGTCATCACCGAGTCCTACGAGCGCATCCACCGCTCCAACCTGATCGGCATGGGCGTGCTGCCCCTGCAGTTCCCGCAGGGCCAGTCCGCCGACTCCCTCGGCCTGACCGGTGAGGAGACCTTCTCCATCACCGGCGTGACCGAGCTCAACGAGGGCCGCGTCCCGAGCACGGTGAAGGTGACCACCGACACCGGCGTCGAGTTCGACGCCGTGGTGCGCATCGACACCCCGGGTGAGGCCGACTACTACCGCAACGGCGGCATCCTGCAGTACGTGCTGCGCCAGCTCATCGCGCAGTAGTCCACAGAGCTCCGCCCGCGCCCACAACGGCGCGCCGCGCGGTTCACCGGGGCCGCCACCGTCCGACCGACGGTGGCGGCCCCGGCCTCGTTGTGACAGCTGGGCGCGGGGGTCCCCACGCGCCCCGGGTAAGCTCACGCCATGCCGCACGCCCCCGCAGACCCTGTCAGACCCCCCGTGCGCCTCCTGGCCGTCGCCGCGGCGCTGCTCGCGGCCCTCGCGGTCCTGGTGGCGGTGGTCGCGCCCGCACCCGCCGCCGCCGACGGGACCGGGCAGCCCACGACTCCCGCGGCGCACGTCGCCGCCCTCATGGCCGAGGAGCCCGAGGGCCGGGCCGTCGTGGTCAGCGACCTCCTGGCGGGGGAGTACGACCTCCAGCGGGTCCAGGAGCAGGTCCGGGCCGAGTTCGACCGCCTGGGCGTCCCCTACCGGGTCTTCGTCTCCACCGACTTGTCGGCGTTCGAGGGCGAGGAGTTCCTGGCCGCCGTGCAGGAGCGGTCCGGCAGGGAGGGCCTGTACGTGCTCCTGAACGCGGGGCAGACGGTCGTCGTCGCCACCACCACGCCCGGGACCGACCTGCCGACGCGCGACGCGGGCAGCGTCCTCATGAGCGACGAGTCCTACGACTACGAGACCCCCGTTCCCCAGCTCGCGGCGGGCTACGTCGACGCCCTCCTCGACCCCGACGTCGCCGAGCGCGCCGAGCGTGCGCTGAACGAGGCCCTGGACCAGCCCGCCGAGGGCACCGAGCCCGTGGAGCCGGACGACGAGGCCCCGTCCGCCTGGCGGGAGTTCCTGGACGACATGAGCCCGGACAGCACCAACGGCCCGGAGAACACCGGGACCGTGGCGGGCATGGTGGGCGGCACGGCCCTGGGGTTCGGCCTCTCCGCCGCCGTCCTGGTCTGGTGGCGCAGGTCCGACCGGCGCGTGCGGTTCGGCTCGTGGGCGTGGGCGGGCGGATCCGTGGCGGTCGCCGCCGCGGTCGTCGTGGCCGGCATGGTCCACGTCACCTCTGCCCCCGCCGAGGAGCCCGCCGAGGACTCCGCCACGCCGGGACCGGACGCCGCCGAGAGCGCGGACCTGTTGGCGGAGCCGCCGTACGTCGCCGCCACCGAACGCGTGGACCGCGTGATCGGCGCGTGGGAGGGGTCACCGGTGTTCGCCGACCCCTTCATCACTGTGGACCCCGCGGCGCTGGAGGATCTGGACGCCGCCGTGGCAGCCGCCCCCGTGCCGGTCCACGTGGCCGCGGTGCCCGTCGCCGGCACCGACGAGTCCGACGGCGACCCCGAGGTGCTGGCGCACGCGCTCGCCCACACCCGGGGCGAGGACGGGGTCTACGTCGTCGTCGACGCCACGTCCGGCAGAGGGGCCTTCGCCCTGCTGGGCGTCGACCCCGGCTCGGACCCCTACGACCTGTCCACGGCGATGTCGGACGCCATGCCCTCGGCGGCGAGTGTCGAGGTGGCCCTGGCGCTGGTGGACGAACTCGGCGGCGCCCGGCTCGACCCCGAGGCCGAGGCGACCGTCCCCATGGCGGCGAGGCTCCACGACGACACGATCGAGGACGAGGAGCCGACCGCACCCCTGGGACGCTACGCCGCCGACGGACTGCTGCCCGGACTGCTCATCCTCGGCCCGCTCGTCGGCGTCCTGCTCTGTCTCGCGTTCGTCCCGCTGTACCTGCTGGTGCGCCTGGTCCGCGCCACCCCCGGCCGACGGCTGCGCCCGACGGCCCGCCGCGAGGCCGCGCGCGCGGTCGCCGCGTTGAAGGCGGCCGGGGACCTGCCCGCCGGTGACCAGGCGGTCCGGGACCTCGACACGGCGCTGATCGTGCTCGGGGAGGACCCCGACGAACTCGACCTCGTCGGGGCGACCGTGCTGGCGCGCCGCGCCGCACGGCGCCTGGAGGAGGGCAGCGCGGGCGGCGGCGGCCGGGTGTGCATGGTCGACCCCCTGCACGGCTTCGCGTCGGGCAAGGGCGGTATCCCCAAGGCGAACCGGTCCGACCTGCACCTGTGCGGCCGCTGCTTGCGGCTGACACCGTCGTTGCGCACGCCGCTGAGGGTCGCCGGCCCCCGGGGGAGGCGCGTCCCCCACCTGTTGCTGGACGAGCGCAGCTGGGTCACCTCCTGGTACGGGACGCGCGAGAACCTGAGCGGAGAGAAGCTGTTGGAGGAATCCCGTGCCCGTTAGTGTCCGCTCGATCCGTTCCGGCGGTGTCCGCGCCGCCTTGGCCCTGAGCGTGGCCGCTCTGCTCTGGGCCGCGCCCGCGGCAGCGCACGCCGACGCCCCGGCCGAGTCACCGGCCCAGGCCATCGCCACCGCGCTGGCGGAGTCGCCGGTCTACGTCGACCCGTCCTACGACAGTGCCTTCCCCGAGGAGGCGCGGACCGCCGCCGTCGCGGCCATCGAAGGCAGCGGGCTGCCCGTGCGGGTCGTCCTCGCCCCGCTGGTGGACGGCGACACCTGGGACGGCGACGCCCAGCGGCTGGCCGCGGCCGTCCACGACAGGGCGGGCGGCGGCGACGCCCACTACCTCCTGCTGGAGGACGGGCGGCTCGTGGGCACCGACATGCCGGCCTCGACCACCGAACCCTCCGACCAGCGCGCCCACTACGCCGCACTGGCCGCCTCCTACGCGACCGACTTCGACGCCCCGGTCGCCGAACAGGTGGAACTGGCCGTGGAGTACGCCGTCTCCGACGACCCCGCGGCGGCCTACGAGGAGCAGATGCGCGCCTACGAGGAGTCCCAGGAGCTCGGGAGCGCCACTCCCGAGACGGGCTCCGAGCCCGGGACGGACGCCCGTGCCGACACCGGGTCCGGGGCCGAGGGGTCGGGCGGCCCGGGCGGGGTGTGGCCGTGGATCGGCGGCGGCGCGGTGGCCGTGCTCCTGCTCGTGGGCGGCTACCTGTGGTGGACCCGCCGGCGGCCGATGCCGACGCTGCCGCAGCACGCTGCCTTCGCCAACGCCGACCAGGCGCGGCGGGAGGCACTGGAACGGCAGGTCGATCGCGAGATCACCGAGGTCGGCGAGCGCCTCGGCGCCCTGCGGCCGGCCCCCGGCACCGCCGCCTCCCGCGCCCTGGGCGAGGCCCTGGACGCCCACGACGCCGCTCGCAGGGTCGCCGAGACCATGCGCGAGGGCTCCCTCGCCGACGTCGTCGGTGCGCTGGTCCTGCTCGACCTGGCCGAGGACGGCCTGGCGGCGGCTTCGAGCGGCAGGGGTTCGCCCGCCCGGCGCCGCCACTGCTACGCCAACCCCCTCCACGGCACCGACACCACCGAGACGGACTGGCGCCGACTCGGCGCCACACAGACCGTCCGGGTGCCGCTGTGCGGCGCGTGCGCGAAGGCGGTGCGCACGCGGACCCGGCTGAACGTCCTGCACGTGGCGCACGAGGGACGCTCGGTGCCCTACCACGAGGTGCCCGTCGAGGAGAGCGTGTGGGCGGCCACCGGTTTCGGCGCGCTCGCCGACGACCTCGTCCAGCGGATCCAGCGGGGTGCCCACCGGTCGGGGCGGTGACCGGGCCCACGCCCGAGGGCGGGCCCGGCCGGTTCATCGCCGGCGCAGCCGGTACCAGTGCTCGTCGAAGTGGAGCGCGCGGGCCAGCGCGTCCGGATCGGTGTCGGCGGTCTCCACATCGGTGATCTCCCACGAGGGGAAGGCCCGCTCGACGTCGGCCCTGCTCGCTCCATGGGGAAGCGGGCCCCGTCGCCGCGGTGCGAAGACGTCCAGGACGACGGTGGCGTCGTCGGTGGTGATCACGCCGACCTCGCGCCCCATCGCCGCGCGCTGGGACCCGGTGAGGCCGTGGAACGTCCCGGTGTCGAGCACCAGCCGGTACCCGGTGCCCACGCCCGAGGTCCTCAGCTCGGTCACGTCACCGTGGACCAGGCGCATGTCGACCCCGGCCGCGGTGATCCGCTCGCGTGCCCGGCGCAGCGCCCCTTCGACGATGTCGACCCCTGTGACCCGCCACCCGCGCCTGGCGAGCTCCACCCCCAGACCGCGCTGCCGCAGCCCAGGTCGAGTGCCCGGCCGTAGGGGGCTTCGCGCCCCTGTTCCTCACGGTCCAGCAGCAGCGCCAGGGACGCGGCGAAGGGCGCGTGCTCGGCGAGGTCCTCCCAGGGATGGAAGCCCACACGGTAGAAGGCTCTCGTCGTGTCCACGGCTCCTCCTTCAGCCTCGGTACGGCCGGTACACACCACGCTAGGCGGCGGGCACGCGGCGCGCTTCGGGGAGAACACCCAGTGGTCGGGCCCAGCCCGATGGGTGGTTCCACGCAGCGCGGCGCTCAGCGCAGGTCGTGTTCGAAGGCGTAGGCCGTCGCGGCCGCACGGGTGGCCACCCCGAGTTTGGCGAGGATGTTGCTCACGTGCCGCTCGACGGTCCGCTCGCTCAGCACGAGTTCGGCGGCGATCTCCCTGTTGGTCGACCGTTCCTATTCAGTGTTCAGGAGTGGGTGTTGGACCCATCTGCTGTCACTGCGCGCGTCCCGAACGGTGCTGGACGCGCTGGTTCCCCGCGTTCTCTCCTTCCCTGCCCGGGCACGCGCATCGTGTACGCGCTCCGTGGCAGGGCGGCGGGGTCCCTCACACCCCAAAGACCCCGGTTCGGTCTGGACGGTCCGAGGCCCGCCACCATCACTCCGGTGGTGGCGGGGCGGCGGGGTCCGACGCCGAATCGGGCGCCCCAGGGCGCGCCTGCCAATGGCCACCGCAGCGGCGTCATGGCGAGTCATATTTCGGTTCTTGCTGTTCAGGGGCTTGGCCCAGTGCTGGGCGCCCCACATAGAGGTATAGGCCGGGTCCACGGCCACGATCGCGATTGCGCGTTCGGCGGCCATGGACACGATCCGGGCCCGGAGCTTGGCGGTGGGCATACCGCAGATGAGCTGCCGGAAGCGCTTCCTGCGGCCGTGCTTCTCCCGGGTCGTCTCGGTGGTGAAGTCCAGGTCCTCGATGGCGATCGCCTGCGCGCCGGTGCGCTGGGTCCAGTGCAGCAGCCCGGTCAAAGCGTGTCGGACCTGGGCGTCACGGTGCGCAGCACGACCGGTCAAGTCGAAGGAGAACCGCTCAGGGTCCCCGACCGGGTTGCCGTGCGGGTCGAGCCGGTAGGCGGCCAGATGGTCGGCGTTCATATCCACACCCACCACCCCCTGCGCGCAGGCCGCGTCCAACGGCAGGGCCCGGGCCTGGGGGCGGGTCCAGGACGCGGTCACATACCACCTGGCGCGTTCGGTGTCGTGGTGGATGCGGTAGGCCACCGCCCGGTCGGCTTCGACGCGGTCGGTCCACTCCTCTCCCCGGTGAGCGAAAGCCACTCGGCAGGAGAGCACGTAGCGGCCGTGGGGGGCGTTGGCCAGGTGTTCCAGCGGGGCCGGGAGCCGGATCGAGACGCGCCCGGCCGGGGTGAGGCGGATCGTTTCGTTGCCGTACCGCTTGCCGGACTCCCCGTCGGCCTGGAGGAAGAACCGCTCCGCTTCCCACCGGTCCCGCCACTCGGCCTCGGTGAGCTGCGCCTGCTCCAGGTGATGACGAGTGTTCAGCAGCCGCTTACCGCCCCGCACCACATGCACGATCCCGGCTTCCCAGTCCTGGCGCACCTGGGCCAGACGGTCTTTGAGGCAGGCCAGGCGGCGGGACTTGGCGTGCCATTCGCGCCGCGACCGGTACCCGCCCGGGGCGCGTTTGGTGCCCTTGTCCCCCAAGGGGAGGGAGAGCCGGTGCTCCAGCATCCGGATACCCGCTTCGAGCTTGTGCAGGTGAGCGGCCTGGCTGCGGCGGGCCAGCGCCCACTGGTCGTGGGTGGCCTTGGTGATGGAGCCCGCCCACCGCGACGACGACCTCGCGGTCAACTCGCGTTTACGCGCCGCCCAGGTCCCAGCGTCATGGTCGCGGCCCTGACGGCACCGGGTCGCCAGATCGCCAGAGGCCAGCGAGCCCAGATGAGCGCCCACCGAACGCAGGACCTGCTCATCGGTCGGGGTGAGGTGTTGGAGCCGGTCACGCACCGCCACCCCGGCCGGGCCCGGAACCACAGAAGAGGGCTCGATGGGCCGCAACCGTGTCGTGCCACGCTTGGCCACCGACTCCACCTCCCGAACGTGGCCTGGTACGTGTGTTCGATCCTGAAGCTAGCAGCGCGGGCGGGGCCCTGTCCGGCGAACCACGAAAACCAACGACGGCGCCCCCATCCAGGACCCCTCCCCCAAGCACACGCACGCACGCGACCGGAAGACCGCGACCAGCGCGCCCATGACCACCTCCGCACAGGCAAAGCCACTCATACACACCCCACCGGCAACAGCCCTCAACCCCTCACGGAGCCGTCCGAGCTTGATCAGCGCGCGCCCCTGTTCGTGTACGGCCAGTGCGAACAGGTCCGCGTCCTCGAACCGCTCGGCGATCTCGACGGTGTGCCGTGCGGCGTCGAACGCCGCCTCGTGCTCGCCGCGGGCGTCGTGTTCGAGCACGGTGGGCAGGTGGAGGTAGCCGCGTTCGACGCAGTCGCCGCCTTCGCGTTCGAGGATCCGGGCCGCGCGGCCCAGCCATCCGCTCGCCGGCCCGTGCTCGCCGCGCAGCCGCAGGTGCAGACCGGCCCAGAACGCGCAGCGGACCGCGCGCAGTGGTTCGTGCCGAGTCAGGTGCGACCGATGCGCCGCCTCCAGGGCCCGGACCACCGTGTCGTCGGCGCCGATCATGTAGGCCGCGGTCGCCAGCAGCTCGTAGTCCCGGGCGCTGAGCGGACCGTTGCGCTCCGCTTCCTCCAGCTCGGCGCACACCTGTTCCCAGGTCCTGCCACCGAGGGGCGGCCGGTCCTGTCCCGAGATCATCGCGACGTCCCCGTCGGCCCGCGCGCCGGGGTTCCCATGTCAAAAGCATAGTCCCGGCCTCGCGTGCCGCATCGTGCCGGCGGCTGTGGCAGCCTGGTGAACGATTCCCGTGAGCGGACGGTCCCGACGGGGCCGCCGCCCCCGTCGGGGCGACGATTCCGTCGCCGGACCGGGATATTCGTGGCTATAGTTCCCACGGATCCCTGTGGTGAGGGCGGGACGCACACGGACGAACGATCAAGGAACGAGGCGGTTGTGGACGACGGGACGGGCGAGGACGGGGTCGCGCGACCGTCCGATCGCGTGGTCGGCGACTACCGGCTGGTGCGGTCGCTGGGACGGGGCGGGTTCGGCGAGGTGTTCCTCGGCGAGGCCCCCGACGGGACGAAGGCCGCGGTCAAGCTGCTCCACGCCAGTTGGGCGGGCGACGCGGACATGCGGCGCCGCTTCACGGCAGAGGTGGAGCAGGCGCGCCGGGTGAGCGGGTTCTGCATCGCGGGCATCCTGGACGCCGATCCCGAGGCGGCCGAGCCGTGGATCGCCACGGAGTACATCGACGGTCCCACCCTGCAGGAGGCCGTCGACCGGGACGGGCCACGCACCGGAGCCGACCTGCACCGGCTGGCCGTCTCCACGGCCACCGCGCTGGCGGCCATCCACGCCGCCGGGGTCGTGCACCGGGACCTCAAGCCCGACAACATCATGCTCGCGCCCGACGGCCCCCGGGTGATCGACTTCGGGATCGCCCGTGCCGTGGAGTCCACGTCGGTGACGGCCAGCGGTGTGGTCGGCACCATCGGGTACATGGCACCGGAGCAACTGGAGGGGGCCCGGCTGACGTCGGCTGTGGACCTGTTCTCCTGGGGATCGGTGATGGTCTACGCGGCCACCGGCCAGGAGGCCTTCTCCGGGCCGACCCAGGCCTCCCGGATCGCCCGCATCCTCGGCGGGGAACCCGATCTGGGCGCTCTTCCCGAGCCCCTGCTCGGCATCATCCGGACGTGCCTGGACAAGGACCCCGACCAGCGCCCCGACGCCGCCACGCTGCTCAACCGGCTCATCTCCGCTCCGGCCGAGGGGACGGCGGCACCGGCGCCCGCGCCGACACCCGCCGTGTCGCCCAACGGGGACGGCACCGCGCTCACGCCCCGGCCCGCCGACCGGACGCGGATCGGCGTCGACCCGACGATGATCGCGGGGGACACCCCGCGCCAGGTCGATCCCACCCGCGTGGCCCCGCCGGCCGCGGTGGACCCCACGCGTGCCTACACCGCGCTCGCCGCGCCGCACGCCCCGCCCGTGCCCGGCGCCCCGCCCGCCCCTGAGGGTCCGTCCGCTCCGCAGTACTCCGGCGCCGCGCCTTCGGGTCCGCCGCACGCCGGCCCCCTGGCGTCGGCTCCGTACCCGGCGGGCTCCCTGGCCACCGGGCCCCACGCCACCGGCGGGGTGCCCCCGTGCCACTTCGGCGGTGTACGCTTCACCGACCCGCGCGCGCTCGCGGAGGCCTTCCAACGCGACTGGCCGGCGGCCCTGCGGGTCTTCGGCGACGCCGCCGAACGCGCGGCCCTGGGCGCCTGGATCATCAACGACCTGGGCGACACCACGGTCGACCGCTCCCTGTTCCGGCGCCAGGCCGCGGACGCCAACCTCGCCATCGCCTCCTTCGTCGCCCAGCTGCGCCCGGACCTGCCACCTGTCTTTCGCGGCCGTCCCGCCTCCCTGGAGGCGCTCGGCCAGTTGTTCGCCGATCCCGCGCCGATGCTGACCGGTGCGCCCCTGGCGGGCGAGATGGCGCTGCTCGCCAGGCCCGACGTCCTGCGCGTGATGGGACAGCACCACTCGGGCCGGCCCGGCGCCCTCCTCCAGCTCGCCGAGCACCTCGGCCAGGCGGAACGGGCCGGGATCGCCTTCCACGAACAGCTCCGCGGCGACCTGGCCGGATGGGTCAGCACGCGCGTCCACGTCAACCCCGCCCTGGTGCTGGCCTTCCTCCTGCACCCCGAGAGCGCCGTTCCGCCGAAGGAAGGCGACAAGGCCGTCGCGGAGTGGATCGACGTCCTGTGGCGCAGGGTCGAGTCCGCGCCCGCACCCGAGAGCGCAGGCTGCGCGGCGATGGTCTACGGAGCCGTGCCGACCCTGCGCGAGCTGGCCCGCCAGCGGCGCCACTGGGAGGAGCGCTTCTCCGCGGTCTCGGCGGAGCACGACGCCCTGGCGAACAGGGTCGGCCTCCAGGTCCACCTCACCAACGCCGTGCGGTACAGCCGGTGGGCGATCCTCGCCTTCCCGGCGGCGATCGTCGCGGACTACGTCTTCGAAGCCCCGGACGCGATGGTCGGGCTGCTGTCGGTGGTCTCCCTCCTGGGCCTGATCGGTGCGCTCTCGTGCACCGCGGCCCGCCGCGTGGTGTGCGGAACGCCCGCGCGCCGAGCCCACCGGGTCATGGAACTGGAGCATTCCAGCGCCCAGCTACCGCAGCTGACCTCGGGCGTGGAGCGCATCCGCACCGACCTCGCCCAGGCCCGCAGGATCAGCGGGGGTTGATCCGGGCCAGGCCGTGCGCGCCGCCGCCGGTCCGGGCCCGGGCGAGTCCGGACGGGACCATAGGATCGGCGGAGTCCGGCAGTACGGCGAGGTGAGTGGAGGACCGTGGAGGAGACGACGCGGACGGTCGGCGGATTCCGGCTGACGCGCTCCCTGGGGCGCGGCGGGTTCGGCGAGGTGTTCCTGGGGGAGCGGCCGGACGGCACGCGGGCGGCGGTCAAGCTGCTGCACGCCGCCTGGGCCGAGGACACCGACATGCGTCGGCGCTTCACGGCCGAGGTGGACCAGGCACGACGCGTGAGTGGATTCTGCATCGCAGCGATCCTGGACGCCGACCCCGAGGCCGAGCGGCCGTGGATCGCCACGGAGTACATCGAGGGCCCCACGCTTACCAAGGCGGTCGCCGAGAAGGGTCCGCGCACGGGCTCCGCGCTCCTGCGGCTGGCGGTGTCCACGGCCACGGCCCTGGCGGCGATCCACGCGGCGGGCGTGGTGCACCGGGACCTGAAGCCGGACAACATCATGCTGGCCCCGGACGGGCCGCGGGTGATCGATTTCGGGATCGCGCGCGCCGTCGAGGCGACCTCCGTGACGGCCAGCGGTGTGATCGGCACCGTGGGGTACATGGCGCCCGAGCAGCTGGAGGGTGCCCGGCTCACCCCGGCGGTGGACCTGTTCGCCTGGGGATCGGTGATGGTGTTCGCGGCCACCGCGCACGAGGCCTTCCCCGGACCGACGCAGGCCTCGCGCATCGCCCGCATCCTGTCGAGCGAGCCGGACACCGGAGGGGTGCCCGAACCCCTCGCCACGGTGGTCCGCGTCTGTCTGGACAAGGATCCCGAGCGGCGTCCCGACGCGGCCGCGCTGATGGACCACCTGGTCACCGGGCGGCCCCTGGCCATCGGTGGCCCCGGGATCCCTCCGACCCGCGCCTACACACGGTTCGCGACCCCCGAGGAGACCCAGGACGCGGCACACACGGGCACCCCGCACACCTCTGAGCACGCGGGTCCTCCACGTACCTCTGAGCACGCGGTGCCTCCGCCCGGCCCCGGTGATGGGTATACGGGTCCGCCGTACACGTCTGGTCCGGGGCCGGTTCCGCCCGTCTCGCCTCCCACTGGCGCCCCGTACACCTCGGGGCACGCAGGGACCCCGTATACGTCGGGTCCTGTGCCGGCGGATCCCGGTGATGGATATACGGGGCCGCCGTACACGTCGGGGCACGCGAGTCCTCCGCGTACCTCTGAGCACGCGGTGCCTCCGCCCGATCCCGGTGACGGGTACACGGGCACCCCGTACACGCCCGGTCCCGGGGCGGCTCCGCCTGTCTCGCATCCCACGGGCACCCCGCACACGTCGGGCCGTGTACCGCCGGACCTCGGCGTGGGATACACGGGCGCCCCGTACACCTCGGGTCAGGCAGTGCCGCCGGATCCCGGTGCCGGGTTCGCGGGTTCGGCGTCCGAGCCCGGGGCGAGTGCGCATGGCGCGGCGCCGACCTACCGGTTCGCGGGCAGGGCGTACGCCGACGCCGGCGAACTCGCGGCCGCGATGCAGCGCGACTGGACCCAGGCGGCCTCGGTCTTCGGCGACCCGACCGAACGCGCCGCGCTCGACTGGTGGGTCGGCCACGACCTGCGCGTGACACTCGCCGACCGCTCGCCCTTCCAACGCGGCGTGGTCGACGTGAACCTGGCGGTGGCGTCGTTCGTGGCTCAGCTGCGCCCGGACCTGCCGCCGGTCTTTCGCGGTCGGGACGCCTCCCCGGCCGGGTTGCGTGCCCTGTTCCGCGACACCCGCCCGTCGGCGCCCGGTGACCGCACCGCCCACGAGCGCCTGCTGCTGGCGCGTCCGGCGGTGATCCGGCTGATGGCCGCGCACCGCGCCCCGGACGCCGACGCGCTGCGCGTGCTGGCCGACGACCTCGAAGCGGCGGTCCGCGCCGGTGCGGGCCTGTGGCAGGAGAACGACCCCTCGGGCCGCACGGACCCCGTGCTCACCCTGGCGTTCCTGCTGCACCCGGAGCTGGTCGTGCAGCCCGACCCCGGCGACCGGCCGGGCAGGGCGGAGTGGGCGCGTGCCCTCTGGGCCCGGGTGGAGGGCGCCACCGGGGCCGCGCGCGCCGGGTACGCCGCGGCCGCGTTCGGACTGCTCCGCCGCCCCTGACCCGGGCCGGGGGGCGGCCACCCGCGGCGGCCTCGCGCGGCGCTCAGGCTCCCGGCTCGGCCTCGGCCCATGGACGCGGCGCGTCGCCGGTGACCAGGGCGTCGAGCCGGGCGCTGATCGCCGAGTGCGCCATGTCGTAGGGCGTGGCCAGGTCGTCCTCCAGCAGCGAGACCGCGTTCGCGTACTCCATGAACGCCCGGACCTCGAAGGCCAGCAGCGCCGGATCGGCCGTGTCGGAGAGTTCGCCCAGCTGCCGGGCGTCCCGGGCGGCCTGGGTGAGGGCCTGGCGCCATTCCTGGTGCGCCTCGACCAGTGCGTCGCGCACCCGGCCCGGGCGGGACTCGAACTCCGCGTTCACGGTGTAGAAGAAGCAGCCGCCGGTGAAGACCCGTGCGCGCGAGTACTCGATCCAGTTCGCGCACAGCCGCCACAAGCGGCCGATCCCGGGGCGCACCGTCATCGCCTCGCGCACCACGTGCTCGACGAACACGCGCCGGGCGGCCCTGATCGTGGCGAGCTGGAGCTCCTCCTTGGATCCGAAGTGCGCGAACACCCCGCTCTTGCTGACGTCGAGTTCCTTGGCGAGCCGCCCGAGCGAGAGACCGTCCAGCCCTTCCACCGAGGCGATGTCGAGGGCGCTGGCCAGCACCGTCCGGCGGGTCTGGTCGCCGCGCTGGACCCGTCCGTCGGTCCGGGTGCTCATCCATGCCTCCTGGGTAGACGATCGGTCGATCTCATCCTAGAACACCCAGCCCTTGACGCGAAGGCCCTGGCGAACAAATAATACGATCGTTCGTATAGTTTTCTTGGTGCGGCCCGCCGCACGGATCGGAGTCCGCAGTGAACACCATCGCGATCACCGGAACCGCCCTCAACGCCCTCGCGCTGCCCGCCCCCGCACTCGCCGGGGAGCTGGCCCGTCGCCTCTGGGTCCGCACGGGCCGGGTCCGCCCGGTCGCGCAGGCGGACCGCGACGTCCACGACCTGGCACGCACCGAGCACCTGCACGTGGGGGAATGGGAGGTGGCGACCTACGCCTGGGGTGATGGCGCCCGCCCCGTCCTGCTCGCGCACGGGTGGCTCTCACGGGCCTCCCGGTTCGCGCCGCTCGTACGCCGCCTGCTCGACCTCGGCTACAGCCCCGTGTCCTGGGACGCCCCCGGCCACGGGGCGACCGGCGGCCGGGCCGGTACCATCCTGGACGCCCAGGAGATCATCGGCCTCCTGCAGTCCCGGCACGGTCGCTTCAGCGCCGTCGTCAGCCACTCCTTGGGCGCGCTGTTCTCGGTCCACGCCCTGCGTCAGGGCATCGAGGCGGACCGGCTGGTCCTCGTCTCCGGGGTGGCCGACTTCGAGGTCGTCATCGCCGGGTTCACCGCCGGTCTGCGGCTGCGGCCGCGCACCGTGGCGGGCCTGCGCACGGCGATCGAGCGCTACCACTTCGCCGGGGACACCACGGTGTGGACCCGCTTCGACGCCGTTCACGAGGCGCACACCCTCACCCAACCGGTGCTGCTCCTGCACGACCAGGACGATCCGATGATTCCGCACGCCCAGTCGCGCCGCATGCTCGCCGCCTTCGGCGACCGCGCCGCCTTGGTCACCACGTCCGGGCTCCGGCACAACGGCATCCTCACCGACGGCGACAGCCTGGACCGGATCACCGCCTTCGTCCAGGGCGCGCCGGTGGCCTCGCCCTAGCGGGGGTCGGCCGCGCGGGGGTTGTCGATGACCATCCCGGCGTGCTCACGGGGACGGTGCCCGGCGTAGAAGTCCTCCTCCTGTCGGGCCCACCGGTCCCGGTGGGGGCCGTAGACGGCGGCGTCCCCCCGCGCGTCCAGCCTGCGGGACCGCTCGGCGCCGGGCACCGCCACCCAGACCAGCGCGTCGGTCAGAGCGCGGGCCTGCCTCGCGCCGGCTCCGCAGCCCTCCACCACCAGCGTGCCCCCGGCGGCGACGTCCTCCGGGAGCCGGGTCCACTCCGGGGCGAAGCCCCCGCGCTCCCAGTCGTAGCGGTGCCAGGCGGCCGGCTCCCCGCGGCGCAGCGGGGCCAGCACCCAGTCCCGGAGCAGGTGCGGCGCCCGCGCCAGCCCGTCCCACCCGGGGTAGAGGTCCTCCATCGTCAGCACGTGGACGGGCTCGCCGCGTGCGGCCAGGTCCGCGCGCAGGTGGTCGGCGACCGTGCTCTTGCCCGAGCCGGAACGGCCCTCCACCGCTACGACGCGCACGCCGGCGCCCCGGTCGGGCAGGAGCGAGACCGCGCGGGACTGCCAACCGCGCTCGGCGGTGCTGATCATCGGTACTGGCACGAACGCACCCTAGGGCATGGGAGAGCACGGTACCGGCGCCGTCCCCGCTTGCGTTCAATGCTTGTAGCATTCGTCTCAGCAGCGCCGTCGCGCTTGCACGAGAGACGAAGAAGGGGCCACCGGGTGACCGACACCGCCGGGACACCGGGATCACAGTCCGCCCTGCGCCAGGCCAACGAACGCCGCATCGTGGACGCGCTCCGCAAGGAGGGCACGCGCACCCAGGCCGAGCTCGCGCGGGCGACCGGGCTGTCCGCCGCCAGCGTGTCCAACATCGTGCGCGGACTGCGCGCCGCGGGCACCGTCTCAGTCCGTGACACGGCCTCGAACGGGCGCCGTGCCCGCGCGGTCACCCTGCTGCGTCCGCCCGGCGCGGTGGTGGCCGTGGACTTCATGCCCGCCCGGATCCAGGTGGCGGTCGGTGACAGCGACGGCAACATGCTCGCCCGGGAGGCGATCGCCTACGACGTGGCCGCCGACGCCGAGCGCGGTGTGCGCCGGGCCGCTTGGCTGACGGAGACCACACTGCAGCGCGCCCGCATCGACGTGGGCACCGTGTCGGCGGTCGTGGCCTCGGTGCCCGCGCCGATCGACCCGGGCACCGGCGAGGTCGGCCGGATCTCGTGCGTCCCGCGCTGGGCGGGCCACCGTCCGGCCAAGGCGCTGACCGAGCGGCTGGGCCTGCCGGTCGTGGCGGAGAACGACGCCAACCTCGCCGCGCTGGCGGAACAGCACCGGGGCGCGGGCGAGGGCGCCCAGCACGTGATCACCCTGATCATCGGTGAGGGCGTGGGCGCGGGCATCATCCTGTCCGGCCGGCTCTTCCGCGGATCGGGCGGCACGGCGGGGGAGGTCGGCCACATCGCGCTCGACCCGCGCGGTCAGGTGTGCCGGTGCGGCAACCGCGGCTGCCTGGAGACGTTCACGGGCGCGCACTACCTGCTGGACATGCTGCCCCAGAACGTGGACGTCTCGCGCGGACCCGGTCCGGTCGGCGTGCCCGACGTCGTGGCCGCCGCCCTGGAGGGCGACCTGGGCTGCCGGCGGATCGTGTCGGAGGCGGGCACGGCGCTCGGGCAGGGCACGGCGATCATCGCCAACCTGTTCAACCCGGACCGGGTGGTCGTCGGCGGCGACCTGGCCGAGGCGGGTGAGCTGCTGCTCGACCCGATGCGCCGCGCGATGGAGCTGGGAGGGCTCGGCAGCGCGCTGGGCCGGCTCGAACTGGTGACGAGCGCGCTGGGCGGCGACGCCTCCCTGTACGGCGCGCTGCTCATCGCCGCTCAGCGCGTCAGCTGACCGGCGCACGCCGTGTGTGAGGCGCCCGGCCCGTCGAGGCCGGCGGCTCCTACTGTCGCGCGTGGCCGACCCGGCGCCGCGGGCGCGTCCTGCGACGGCCCCGGCCTCGCCATGGGCCCTCGCTCACCCGCACCGTCTGACCAGGGTGTGCACGGTGCGCCACGCCGCGCTCGCCCAAGGCTTGTAGGGCTCGTCACTGTGGGGAGCGTCACCGTCTCGCAGCGTCGGCGGGGGCGCGTGCGTCGCCCGAGTCCGCCGCCGACGAGGCTCCCGAGGGTGCGTTCGGCGACATCCTCCGAGGTCAGGGGCAGGTAAAAAGTTCAGAGACGAGTGATCGGCGCGTACCCTTCACACAAGGTCACGTGTGCTGCGAGCCGCTCTGGCCAGGGGTTTCCATGCCTTTAGTGCTTGAAGGCAACGTCCGTGATGTTTCAGTTATGTGTTCAGGAGTTGACGGCAAGCCCGCCGCGGGGTTGTACTTCACATCATTGCTCGCGAGTTCCCACACCGAAAATCCCCCGTGAAGAAAGGCACAGCGTTGATGACCCGACGCTTCGCAACCCACCAGAAGTTCACAGGCGGCCTCGCCGCCGTCGCGGCCTCCCTGGCCCTACTCGTCTCCGGCTGCAGTGCCCTCACCAACTCCGGTGAAGACGGCGAGCAGGCCGAGCACACGGTCGAGGAGGGCTTCCACGTCGGCCTGCTGCTCCCCGAGCTGCAGACCGCGCGCTACGAGGCCTTCGACCGGCCCTTCTTCGAAGAGGCCCTGACCGAGCTCTGCCCCAACTGTGAGCTCTCCTACGCCAACGCCGACCAGGACGTCGACGAGCAGCAGACGCAGGCCCAGGCCATGCTGACCGACGGGGTCGACGTCCTCGTGCTCGGCGCCGTGGACTCCCAGGCCGCGGCCGGCACCGTCAACGAGGCCCGCTCGCAGGGCGTGCCCGTGGTCGCCTACGACCGCCTCGCCGAGGGCGGCGCGGACATGTACGTCTCCTTCGACAACCACCGCGTGGGCCAGGTCCAGGCCGAGGCCCTGCTGGCGGCGCTCGAGGAGAGCGGCACCGCGGGCGACGGCGAGATCGTCATGATCAACGGCTCGCCCACCGACCCCAACGCCGGGGACTTCAAGGCCGGCGCGCACGAGATCTTCGACGGCCAGGTCGAGATCGGCCAGGAGTTCGACACCCCGGACTGGTCGCCCGACGAGGCCAACAGCCAGATGGAGGGTGCCATCACCTCCCTGGGCGTGGACGAGATCATCGGCGTCTACTCCGCCAACGACGGCATGGCCTCCGGCATCATCTCCGCGCTGCGCAGCGCGGGCGTGTCCACCGAGGACCTGCCCCCCGTGACCGGTCAGGACGCCGAGCTCCACGGCATCCAGCGCATCATCGCCGGTGAGCAGCACATGACCGTCTACAAGGCCATCCAGCCGGAGGCCGAGATCGCCGCCGCGATGGCGGTCTCGCTGGCCACCGGCGAGGACCTGGACGCCGGCGAGTACTCCCTCACCGACGTCGAGGACGCCAACGGCGAGGCCGTGCCCTCCATCCTGCTCGAGCCGATCTCGGTGACCGAGGAGAACATCGGCGACACCGTGGTCTCCGACGGCATCTACTCCATCGAGGAGATCTGCACGGCCGACTACGAGGAGACCGACTTCTGCCAGGAAGCCCTCTAACCGGGCCAGGCGCCACGCCCCGGGCGGGGCGGGCGGACGGTGAGTCCGTCCGCCCCGCTGGGTCGAGAAGAGAGAAAGAGCGCATGAGTACACCCGTCCTGGAACTGTCCGGGATCTCCAAGACCTTCGGGGCCGTCCGTGCCCTGAGCGAGGTCGACTTCCACGTCGACCCCGGAGAGGTCGTCGCCCTGCTCGGCGACAACGGCGCCGGCAAGTCCACCCTGGTCAAGGTCATCGCAGGGGCCCACCCCGCCGACAGCGGCGGGGTCATCACCTGGGACGGGCAGCCGGTCACCATCGGTGCCCCGTCCGATGCCCAGAAGCTGGGTATCGCGACGATCTACCAGGACCTCGCGCTGTGCGACAACCTGGACATCGTCGGCAACCTGTTCCTCGGCAACGAGAAGCTCCACTTCCCCGGCACCCTCGACGAGGTCGAGATGGAGAGCCGGGCGCGTGAGCTGCTCGACTCGCTGTCGGTCAGCATTCCGAACCTGCGCATCCCCGTGGCCTCGCTCTCCGGCGGCCAGCGGCAGATCATCGCGATCGCCCGCTCCCTGCTCGGCCAGCCGCGCGTGGTGATGCTCGACGAGCCCACCGCCGCACTGGGGGTGGCCCAGACCGCCCAGGTGCTCGACCTCATCGAGCGCCTGCGCGACCAAGGGCTGGGCGTGGTGCTCATCAGCCACAACATGGCCGACGTGCGCGCCGTCGCCGACCGCGCCGTCGTGCTCCGTCTGGGCCGCACCGCCGGGGACTACCCCATCGCCTCGACGAGCTACGAGGAGATCGTGGCCGCCATCACCGGCGCCGCCGACAACCCGGTCACCCGGCGCTCCAGCCGCACCGGTGACTCGGCCCTGGCCACGGAGGACAACCGATGACACAGCAGACTCACGCCGCGCCCGCGTCGGGCGAAGGGGCGGGCGCGCCCGGCGGGCCCAAGCGCGACCCCCGGCTCCTGGTCACGGCCGCCTCACCGAGCGGTTGGCTCAAGGCGCTGCGCCGCAACCTGCGCGGCGGCGAACTCGGGCCCGTCCCGGTCATCGTCGGCCTGATCCTCATCGCGATCGTGTTCCAGTCGATGAACGACCGGTACCTGTCGCCGCAGAACCTGTCCAACCTGACCGTGCAGATCGCGGCCGTGGGTCTGATGACCACCGGCGTGATCATGGTCCTGCTGCTGGGCGAGATCGACCTGTCCGTCGGTTCGGTGTCCGGATTGTCGGCCGCCGTCCTGGCGGTGCTGGCGGTGCGCTTCGGCGTCTCCGAGTGGGTCGCGATCGGCGTGGCGGTCCTGGTCGGCCTCGCGGTCGGCCTCCTGCACGGCGTCATCTTCGCCAAGCTCGGCGTTCCGGCCTTCGTGGTCACCCTCGCCGGCCTTCTGGGGTGGCAGGGCCTGCACGTCTACCTCCTGGACAGCTCCGGCTCGGTCAACACCAGCCCCAACGGCGCCATCGCCATGCTGACCCAGACCTACTTCGTCCCGCTCGTGGGCTGGGCGCTCGTGGTCCTGACCGTGGCGCTGTACATGACCGCGGTGTTCACGGTCGAGCGCAAGCGCCGTCTGGCCGGGCTGCCCTACAAGCCCCTCGCCGAGGTGCTCTTCCGGTCGGCGCTGCTGACCGTGCCGCTGGCGGGCGGCGTGTGGGTGCTCAACCAGTACAAGGGTGTGCCGCTGGCCTTCCTGATCTTCGTCGGGTTCGTGGTCGCCCTGGACCTGGTCCTGCGCAAGACCCGGTACGGCCGCATGGTCTACGCGGTCGGCGGCAGCTCCGAGGCCGCTCGGCGCGCCGGCATCAGTGTGGACTTCATCCGGATCTCGGTGTTCGGTATCGCCTCCACGCTGGCGGCCCTGGGCGGCATCATGCTCGTCTCCCGTAACTTCGCGGCGAGCGTGTCCACCGGTGGCGGTGAGGAACTGATGATGGCCATCGCGGCCGCGGTCATCGGCGGTACGAGCCTGTTCGGCGGTCGGGGCAACGCCTACTCCGCGCTTCTGGGCGGTCTGGTGCTGGGCGCGATCGCCTCCGGCCTGCTCCTTCTGCAGATGGACACCTCGGTGCGCTTCATGATCACCGCCGCGGTGCTGCTGGTCGCGGTGATCCTGGACGCCATCTCCCGGCGCGGTCGCAAGACCCACGCCAGGGGCGGCGCCTAGGGACCGTTCCTCCCCGGGCCCGCGGCGGCGCGGGACGGCGGAGAAGACGGGTGCCCGCGAGGACCCGACGGCGCGCCCGCCCGGACCCCACAGGGGGCCAGGGCGGGTGCGCCGTGGCGTGGGCCCGTCCGGCTCCACAAGGGCTCCGGGCGGGCGCGCCGTGGCGTGTGCCGACCGTTCCCCGGTGCGGACATCCGATGTCCGGATCTCCTAATCCCGGTCGGATGGATCGACATATAGCCTCGGCGTCCTCATGATCGAAGACATCGCACGCCCCGCCGCCCAGGGACTGGCCGGCTCCACCGACATCTGGGTGGTGCTGCTCATCGCCGGCGCGGCCGTCCTGGCCGGAGCCGCCGTCCAGAGCACCGTCGGCCTCGGCCTCGGCCTGGTCGCCGCTCCCGTCATCTCCTTCCTCGACCCCACGCTGATGCCGGGGGCGATGCTCATCGCCGCCGTCCTGCTCCCGGTGCTCACCCTCCTCCAGGAGTGGCGGCACGTGGACTGGCGGGGCATCGCGTGGGGGCTTCCCGCGCGCCTGCCGGGCACGATCGTGGCGGTGTGGGTGGTGGCCGTGCTGGCGCCCCGCGCCCTGGCCGGGGCCGTCGGCGCCATGGTGCTCGCCGCGGTCGTGCTGTCGGTGTGGTCCTTCCGGGTGCGCATCACCCCGGTGTCCCTGGTGGTCGCCGGCTGCCTGTCCGGCTTCGCCGGGACCGCCACCTCCGTGGGCGGCCCGCCGATGGCGCTGCTCTACCAGCACGAGCCGCCCGCCCGGGTCCGGGCGACGCTGGCCGCGTTCTTCCTGTTCGGATCGACACTGTCGCTGACCGCGCTGACGGTGGGCGGTCAGATGGACACCCGCACGCTGGTGGCGGGGCTGGCGATGATCCCGTGTGTGGCCGTCGGCTTCGGGGTGGGCAATCTCCTGCGCCGGCGGGTCGACGCGGGATGGCTGCGCCTGGCGATGCTGTGCCTGGTCACCGTCTCGGCCCTGGGCCTGCTCGCCCAGGCCGTCCTCGGGTAGGGCGTGTTCTGTGGGTGCCGCTGGGGCGCCGCACAGCAGGACGAGTATCCACAGGACACGCCCTGGGGACCGGCCGGGTCGGCGGCGGCCGCACCGCGTCCCAAAGGCGGTAATGTACGCCCAAACCGTAGGGCGGGGCCGTCAACGCGTGCGGTGCGGCCCACCGAGCGGGGCGGCCGGACGGGACTTCGCGGTCCGGGGTAGCCCGACCTGGGCGGGACCCGTCGGATCGGGCCCATAAACTCGGGTATGTATACCTGCCGGTAGCCGGTTCCGATCCATGTCAGGGGTCGGGCGGGGCACAGTTGACGGACACGCTGGACGAGGGGACTGACGAGACAGTGACACTGTTCGAGTCGATACAGAATCCGGAAGCTCTCAAGAGGCTCCCGGCCGACCAGCTCCCAGCGTTGGCCCAGGAGATCAGAGACTTCCTGGTCGTCTCCTGCGCCCAGACCGGCGGCCACCTGGGGCCCAGCCTGGGCGTCGTCGAACTCAGCATCGCCCTGCACCGCGTCTTCGAGTCCCCGAAGGACCCGATCCTCTTCGACACCGGTCACCAGGCCTACGCGCACAAGGTCCTCACCGGGCGGCACGACTTCAGCAACCTCAAGTCCGAGGGCGGGCTGTCCGGCTATCCCTCGCGGGCCGAGTCCGAACACGACTTCATCGAGAACTCCCACGCCTCCACCGCCCTGTCCTACGCCGACGGCATGGCCAAGGCCAACGAGGTCCAGGGCCGCACCGACCGCACCGTCGTCGCGGTGATCGGTGACGGCGCCCTGACCGGAGGCATGGCCTGGGAGGCGCTCAACAACATCGCGGAGAAGAAGAACCGCCGCCTGGTCGTGGTGGTCAACGACAACGGCCGCTCCTACTCGCCCACCCGGGGCGGGCTCGCCGACCACCTGTCGTCCCTGCGGCTGGCCCCCGGCTACGAGCAGGCGCTGGACCTGGCCAAGAGCACCCTCAACCGCACCCCCGTGGTCGGCCCGCCCCTCTACGAGGCCCTGCACGGCCTCAAGAAGGGCGTCAAGGACGCCATCCAGCCGCAGATGATGTTCGAGGACCTGGGCCTGAAGTACCTCGGCCCCATCGACGGCCACGACGAGCAGGCCCTGGAGAAGGCCCTGCGCCGCGCGCGCGACTTCGGCGGACCGGTGATCGTGCACTGCATCACCCAGAAGGGCAAGGGCTACGCCCCCGCGGAGAACCACGACGAGGACCAGTTCCACGCGCCCGGCCCCTTCGACGCCGCCACCGGTGAGGCCAAGCCCGGCCCCAACGTCGTCAAGTGGACCTCGGTCTTCGCCGACACCATGGTGGAGATCGGCCACGAGCGCGAGGACGTCGTCGCCATCACCGCGGCGATGCTCCACCCGACCGGGCTGCACAAGTTCGCGGCCGCGCACCCCGACCGCATCTTCGACGTCGGCATCGCCGAGCAGCACGCCGCCACGGCGGCCACCGGCATGGCCATGAACGGCCTGCACCCGGTCGTGGCCGTGTACGCCACCTTCCTCAACCGCTGTTTCGACCAGGTGCTCATGGACGCCGCCCTGCACCGCCAGGGCGTCACCTTCTGCCTGGACCGCGCGGGCGTCACCGGCAACGACGGCGCCAGCCACAACGGCATGTGGGACATGTCCATCCTCCAGGTGGTCCCGGGCCTGCGCCTGGCCGCCCCGCGCGACGCCGAGCGGCTGCGCACCTCGCTGCGCGAGGCGATCGCCGTGGAGGACGCGCCCACCGTGGTGCGCTACCCCAAGGGCGCGGTCGCCGAGAATCTTCCCGCCATCGACAAGCTCGGCTCCATGGACGTGCTCCGCCGCGCCACCGAGGGCGGGCGCTCCCGCGACCTGCTCATCGTGGGCGTCGGAACGATGGCCCAGGTCGCCTGCGAGGTCGCCGATCGGATGGCCGACCAGGGCATCGGCGTCGGCGTCATCGACCCGGTGTGGGTCAAGCCCCTGGACGAGGCCCTGGTGGCCGAGGCGGCCGAGCACAGCGTGGTCGCCGTCATCGAGGACAACGGCCGCACCGGGGCGGTCGGTGACGCCGTGGCCCGCCTGCTGCGCGACCACGACGTCGACGTGCCCGTGCGCACCTTCGGCATCGAGCAGGAGTTCCTGGACCACGCCAAGCGCGACCGCATCCTCCAGCAGCAGGGCCTGACCCCCCAGGAACTGTCCCGCAAGCTCACCGAGGCCGTCCTGCGGCGCACCGAGGCCGGCCACGGCCACGAACTGGCCGACGAGACCGCCTGACCCCACCCCCCCAGACGTCGTACGAGGGTGCCCCGACTGCCAGGTCGGGGCACCCTCGTCGTCAGCCCTGACCCGAGGAGAGCAGACGGTCGACCAACGAGGCCGTCTGAAGTGCGGGCGTCCCGGGTTCGGTCTCGTCGTCAGCGCTCAGCGCCCACTCGGCGCTGCGGTCGTCCCGCAGATCGAGTTCGAGGGTGAAGCCGGTGTCCGGGTGGCTCACGTCGAGGTGGCCGTGGTCGTTCTCGGAGACGACGACGTTCAGTCCTGCGGTGCGAACGAGGTCGGCGACGGTCTGCACATAGCGGTCGAACTGGTCCTCGGAGAGCAGCTCGGGGATCTCGGCGTCGATGGAGGTGTCGACGCCGTCCCACTCCTTCGGGACAATGAGGGCTGGGAGTGCGTGGACTTCGGTCATCGGGGTCGCCTCTCCTGTAGGGCACTGCCCGGAGCGTCTACGAGGGCCGAATCTCATCTGACCGCTCCGGGCAGTGGTCTGTTCGAAGCAGGCCAGAGGTGCCTGCACACTCCAGTCGCTCCGCGTGATCTCTGCTCACTTGCTGCAATGGTGAGCCACGCCTAGGATGGTGTCAAGCGGTCTACCAAATTTGGCACTAGGAGTCTGGATGGCGCGCAAGCGCAAGGCGACACTGAGGGCCCAGTGGCTGGGCAAGCTCCTGAAAGAACTCCGCCTTGAGAACGAGCTGACACTCAAGGAGGTCGGCGAGCACGTACGTCGTGATTTCAGCACGCTGAGTCGCATCGAGTCGGGGATTCAGCCCATTCCCCAGCCCGAACTGCTCGCCCTGATGGACCTGTACGGGGTAGAGGGGCGGTACCAGCGTGAAGCGCTGGCTCAACTGGGTGCCGAACAGACCAAGACCGGCTGGTGGGACAGGTATGCCCGCGACACCACGGACTGGTTCATCGACTACGTGTGGTTGGAGAGTCGAGCACGGCGTATTGATGCCTTCGACAGCACGGCGATCAACGGCCTCCTCCAGACCTCCGAGTACGCCGAAGCACTTATGCGCGCGGTGAACCCCACAGACTCCGCCTCACAGACCGAACGGGGTGTAGAGCTGCGTATGACCCGCCAACGCATCCTGGAGGGCGACGAGCCCACGAAGCTGCACGTCGTCATGGACGAGGCGACGCTCAGACGGGTCGTCGGGGACAGGGAAGTAATGCGGGCGCAACTACGCCACCTTCTGAAGCAGGCCGAAGAACCTCACATCGACGTGCGAGTGATTCCGCTGGACCACGGTGTCCTCGCGAGCCTCGATGGAGGATTCCGCCTGATCAAGATGGATGACCCGTTTCCCATCATCGGTTACTTGGAGTGCCCGGCCGGTGGTCTCTACCTGGAATCCTCGGACGCGGAGCAACTGGTGGCCCGATACGATCGGCTGCGCGCGGCGAGCCTGAGCCCTGGTGAGTCCGCCGACCTGATCGCCTCGATCGAAAGGGAGCTGCGATGAAGCACGACGAATCCGCCGTATCCGGCTGGAGGATCAGTAGCTACAGCGCGGACACCGGCCGGAGCTGCGTGGAGGTCGGCTGGACCCCGGGCGCCGCCGCTGTACGGGATTCGACGCAGCGCGGTCTCGGGTACCTCGCCTTCGAACCTCAGGCGTGGGCCTCCCTGACAAGCGCCCTCAAACAACGTGCGTGAGGCCGTCCCGCCGACGGCGGGACGGCCTCACGGCGTCCGGTGGGGCCCTCCGTCCTAGGGCTGGATCTCGCGCTCGCCGGTTCCGGCGTCCGGCGCGCGGCCGATCTCCGGGCGGGCCTCGACGCGGTCCGGGACCAGCTCCTGGTCGCGCAGTTCGGCGGCCACCAGGTCCGAGACCACTGCGGCGCCCGCGATCGACAGGTGCGTGTCGTCACGCAGCTCACGGGTCAGGTACAGGTCCTTCGCGGCCTCCGGGCCCAACCCCTCGACCAGGTCCCGGCTCAGCTCGGTCAGGTCGATGAGGGCGGTGTCCTCGGCGGCGGCGACCGCGCGCATCTCGGCGGGCAGGTCCACGCCGAGACCGTTGACGATCAGGCCTACCTCGTTGAGGCTGTCGCCGGTGAACCAGCGCCGCACCACCGGGGTCACCAGGACGGGTTCGGCGCCGGTGGCGCGGATGCGGGTGACGGCCTCGGTGAGGTTCGCGCGGAACTCCTCCGCGCTCGTCTGCTTGTCGTTGTGCCCGACCTGGTACAGGACCGTGTCCCCTGGCCGGAGCCGCTGCTCGACCGCGGGCAGCAGGGCCGGGTGGGCGAGGACGGACTCGCTGCCCTCCCCGGAGTCGGCGTAGTTGGCGACGGTCAGGCCGTGCCGGTAGTGGGCGGGCAGCATCTGGCCCCAGCCGGTATAGGGGTGGGTGCCCTGGTCGGTGACGGTGGAGTCGCCGAGGAGGTAGAGGTCGGACCGGTCGGCGGGTGCGGGCGCGAGCCCGATCGAGTCGACGCCGGGGGCGGGGCCGTCGAAGACCAGCGTGAGCCCCGGCTCGCCCGGACCGGCCCCGCCGGTGGGCTCGCCCTCCGGATCGCGGACGTCGACGGTGAAGGTCGCGCGAGCGGTCTCGCCCGCGTCGGTGCCGGTGGCGGGGACCATCAACCGGCGGGCCTCGGCCCACACGGCCGTGTGCGCGGCCTCGGGGCCGCCGAGCTGCACGGTCACGTCGTACCGGCCGGGGTCGACGTCGAAGCGGCAGACGACGGGCGCCGTGCCGGTGCACTCCTCCAGGAGCGCGGGTTCGGGACGCGGAGCCGGACCCAGGCCCTGGCCGGGTCCGGCGGCGTGGGCGGGTGCGGCCACCGAGGTGGCGAGGGCGAGGGCGGTGAGCCCCGTGATCAGACGGCTGGTGCGCACTGCGTTCTCCAGGGGGTCGGGAGGCGGGGGAGGGGCGGAGCGGAACTTCGCGGGCCCGGGGGCGCTCGTGGCGGCGCGCCCCCGGGCCCGCGGCACGGCCTAGGTACGCGGCAGCTTGTCGCCGATCAGGGCCAGGTTCTGGATCGCGGCCAGACCGAACAGCGCCGTCGTGTTGGTCGACACCCACGGCGCGCTGTCGGCCGGGTTGAGGGTGTGCTCGGACTCCGTCGAGCTCCAGTCGCGGTCGTGCGGGTACTCCCAGCCGTCCTGCGGGTCCAGGAACTGCCGCCACGCGCGCTCGGCGTAGGCGTCCTCGCCCAGGCGCACGGCGGCGTAGGCGTCCAGACGCGAGTGGCCCTGGCGCAGGATGAGGTTGCCGAAGTGCTCGCCCACCTCCTCCGTCTGCTCCTCGCGCGTGGCGTTGTACAGGCGGCAGTACTGCAGCCAGGCCTCCTCGAACTCGGGCATGTCCACCAGGTCGATCAGCTCGGCGCACACCTCCACCTGGCCGAACATCGCCGACAGATGGCTCACGCCCACCGCGGCCTCCGCCTCGGCGAACACCCCGGAGTCCAGGTCGTAGAGGCCCTCGCCCTGGATGAACCCGTTGGGCATGGCGGCGATCGACTCCATCGTGCCGCGCAGCTTGGCCTCGGCGGTCTCGGCCTTGGGCCCGCGGCGCTCCCACTCGGTGAGCCAGGCGAACGCCAGGCCGCTCCAGTCCGTGCCCAGGCCGATCGCCAGCGCGTTGCGGTCCGGCTCGTAGGGCTCGGTCCGGATCTTGCGCAGCGGGTCCAGCGCCAGGAAGGTCTCGTCGGAGTCCACCAGAGCGCGCATCAGGTCCCCGGTGCGCTCGTCCGCGGTCAGGAAGTAGAACATCCGGCGGTACCCGGCCGTGGAGATGCGCTGCTGCTTGGCACTGCACCCCCAGTGCTGCACGTTGTGGCGGGTACCGAGCCCCGCCCACTGGCCCAGGTGGTACACGTCCACCTCGCCCGTGTGCCGCGTCATCGCCTCGGCCATGCGGAACACGTCCGCGCGCCCGGAGCGCATGAAGGCGTACCACAGCCACAGGTCCGGCGAGAGCTCGGAGTTGTCCCAGGCGTAGCCGCCGATGTCGTACCGCCACACCTGCCGGTCCTCGTCGAAGGTGTGCATGATGTCGCCGTAGTCCCAGAACCCGTACCAGTGGCGCTGTTCGACCTGCGCGGAGTAGTAGTCGAAGAGGAAGTCGAGGTTGGCCTCGATCTCGGCCTTGACGGGGTCGGTGCGGTCCACGGGCGCGAACAGGCCGCCGAACACGCCGGCGGAGGTCAGGTGCGACGTCGAGTTGACGATCTGCGGCGTGGCGCTCACCGTGCGCCCCATCGCGCCGAGCCGCTCGGCCGACGGCGTGGCCGCCACCGCCCAGAACGTCAGCTCCGTGGTCCGGGCGATGCCGTAGGGCGTGCCGAAGTCGGGTTCGTAGTCCTCGTAGTTGATGTTGAGGCCGTCGAGCTGGTCGGCGTGGGTGTCCTGGCCCATGCCGTCGTGGTAGAAGCGCGTGTCCATCGGACCGGCCTCGGGCGACCACATCCAGATCGTCGCCTGCGCCTCGTCGGTGTGGGCGCCGCGCACGTCGAGCTGTGCCGGATGGCGCTGCCAGAAGTCGCGCATGCCGAACACCAGACCGCCGCCCACTCCGCCCACGTACCCGGTGCCCGCGGCGCGCCGGCCCTGGTCGACCGGCACCCACCCGTGCCCGGAGGCCGTGCGCTTGCGCACGGAGAACCCCTCGGAGGTGAGCTGGCTCAGCGTGTGGTCGCCCCAGGCGGGCACGTAGTGCATCCACTCGCCGACCCGCGGGTCCCAGGTGCCGATGTCGGGGAGCCGTTCCCCGGCCACCTGCGCGGCCCGCACCTGCGCGCTCGGGTCGCGGCGCAGCCCCGTCACGCCCTGGACGGCCTCGGCCACCATGCGCTCCCCGCCCGACAGCAGCCGGACGTGCCGGTTGTAGAGCTCGTCGTGCATCGGCACGGCGAACCGCATGCCCAGGCCGGCCACGAAGTCCGTCGTGCCGTCGCTGTCCAGGACGAAGCTGTGAACCACGCGGAAGGAGTCGGATCCGGCGAAGAAGTACAGCCGCAGCGTGAACGGCAGCCACCCCTGGCGGCCGTTCACCTTGCCCCGCCGCGCCGCGCGGTGGGTGCCCTCCACGCGCACGACCGCGCGCACCGGGCCCTCCTGCTCGACCGTCACCTCGTCCACCCAGCTGCGGTAGGCGTGCCGGCGGGCCGGGGCCGCCTCGACGTCGTCGACGATGTCGTCCTGCTTGAGCGCGACCAGTTCACCGTCACTGGCGATGACGACGCCGTCGCGCTCGACGCTGGAGACCACGTACTGGCCCCGGGTGGGGATCTTCGCCGTGATCACGCCGGTGGAGACGGTGACCTCCCGGCCGCCGGTCGCGACCGAGACCGCCGTCTCCGGTTCGGCCGGCGTCCCCTCCCCGAGCGTGTACTCCTCGTGGGCGGCCACCGAGCCGGGGATGGCGTGGCCGGTCCACTTGACCGTCCCGTCCGGCCAGAACGCCGTCGGCCAGGTCTGCAGCGGGGCGGGTGTGCCGTCAGCGCCGTGCAGGGCGAAGGAGGACCCCTCCGCGACGGCGCCCTTGGGCCAGGGCGTTCCCCAGGTGGCGCCGGGGAGTTCGGAGGGCACGCCCTCCAGCCACCGGACACCGACGTCGGGCGCGCCCGCGGGTTCGGTGGGCAGGGTCGCGGCGGCGACGGTCTCGCCCCAGCCCGCGTCCACCGCCATCGTGGTGAGCGGGACGGCCACCCCGGTGGCGGCCATGCCCTTGAGGACGTCGCGTCGGACGTACTCCGTCCTCGTGCTCTCCTGTGTGCCTGTCTGCTCGTACACGTGTGGTGCCTTTCCACCGGCTCGCACGGAGCCGGACGTGAACTGCCGGGACCCCCGCCCCGTTCGTCACCCCGTGGTCCGGACCGCCTCCCTTCCCTCGGCGCGTACCTCCACGGCCGCGGCGGCCAACAGCGCCTGGCCCAGCACGAGCGGCGCCATGACGGGCACCGCCGTGGCGATCACGGCGGCCGCGACCACCGCCAGGACCACCAGGGCCGACCCGTGGAGGTCGCCGGTGATCCGGTCCGCCCCGGCGCGGGCGGCGCCGCGCCAGTCCATGCCCGGCCGCCAGCACGCGACGATGCGCAGCAGCGCCGCGGCGGCCGCCGTCACGGCGACGGTGGCCGCCGCGGACCACGCCTGGGCCCCGGGCAGCCCCGCCCCGGCCGCTCCGTGGCCCACCAGGAGGACGGCGACGGCCGCGGGCGGAAGGAGCAGGACGGGAGGGCCGGCGCACAGTGCCTCGCGCAGGCGCACCGCGAACAGCGCGAGTCCGGCCGGCCCGGTCCGCGACTCGCGCAGGACCGAGCAACCGGCCGCGACCGCGGCCAGGGCCGGCACGACCAGCAGCGCGGCCAGCGCGGTCAGCACCCCGACCAGCAGGGACTCGGCGAACAGGCCCAGGCGTGGGAACACGTCACATCACCCCTTCAGGCCCGACGTCGCCATGCCGTCGATCAGGTAGCGCTGGAAGGCGGCGAAGAAGAGCAGGACCGGCAGCATCGACAGCACCGACAGCGCGAACATCGGGCCGAAGTTCGCCACCGACTCCTGGGTGTCGACGAACAGCCGCAGAGCCAGCGGCAGCGTGTAGTTGTCCGGTGAGGACAGGTAGATCAGCTGCTGGAAGAAGTCGTTCCAGGTCCAGATGAAGGTGAAGATCGCCGTGGTGATGAGCGCGGGCCGCAGCAGCGGCAGGATCACCAGGGTGAAGATCCGGAAGGGTCCGCAGCCGTCGATGCGCGCGGCCTCGTCCAGGTCCTGGGGCAGTTGGCGGACGAACTGCACCATGAGGAAGACGAAGAAGGCGTCGGTGGCCAGGAACTTCGGCAGCACCAGCGGCCAGAAGGTGTCGACCATGCCCAGCTGCTGGAAGATCGTGTACTGCGGGATCAGCACCACGTGGTACGGCAGCATGATCGTGACCAACATGAACGCGAACATCGGCGTGCGCAGGCGGAACCGCAGGCGGGCGAAGGCGTAGGCGGCCAGTGAGCAGGTGAGGACGTTGCCCACCACCGCGCCCGCCGAGATGAGCGTGGTGTTGAGGAAGAACCGCCACACCGGGACGCCCACGCGCGGTTCGAGCGCGGCCGCGTAGTTGCTCCATTCCCACGTCTGCGGGATGAGCGCGACGCTCGTGACGATCTCGCGGCTGGGCTTGAGGCTGCTGGCCAGCATCCACACCAGCGGGTAGAGCATGACCACCAGGATCGCCAGGACCAGCGCGTGCCAGGCGAGCTTGCGCATGCGTGCGGGCGTCATCGCTTCTCCCCCGCGTAGTGCACCCAGGAGCGGGCGCTGCGGAAGATCAGAACCGTGACCAGCGCGATGCCCAGGAGCAGGACCCAGGCCATGGCCGAGGCGTAGCCCATGTTGAACTCCACGAATCCCTTCCGCCACAGGTAGAGCGTGTAGAACAGCGTCGTGTCGCTCGGACCGCCGGTGCCGCCGCTCACCACGAAGGCGGCATTGAACACCTGGAAGGCGTTGATGGTGTTGAGGACGAGGTTGAAGAAGATCACCGGCGAGAGCATGGGCACCGTGATCGACCGGAACCGCTGCCAGGCGTTGGCGCCGTCCACTGCGGCGGCGTCGTAGAGCTCCTGCGGGATCTGCTTGAGCCCGGCCAGGAAGATCACCATGGGCGCGCCGAACTGCCACACGATCAGCAGCACCAGCACGGCCAGGGCCAGCTGGGGGTCGTTGACCCAGCCGCGCGAGGGCATTCCGAACAGGCCGGAGAGCTGGTCGGCCGGACCGTCGGCGGTGAACAGCGAGCGCCACACCAGGGCCAGCGCGACGCTGCCGCCCAGCAACGAGGGCGCGTAGAACGCGGAGCGGTACACGCCCGACATCCGGCTCGCCCGGTTCAGCAGCAGGGCCACTCCCAGGGCGGCGGCGAGCTGGATCGGGACGCCGAAGACGACGAACCGTACGGTCGCCAGCACCGAGTTGCCGAACCTGGGGTCGTCGGTGAGCATCCGCTCGTAGTTCTCCAGCCCGATCCAGTTCGGTGTGGAGAAGAGGTCGTAGTCGGTGAAGGACAGGTAGAGCGAGGCGAGCATGGGGCCGAGGAACAGCAGCAGGGCACCGAGGATCCACGGGGACAGGAACAGGTAACCCGTGGCGGGGTGGTCGCCGTAGGTGCCGCTCCGCCGCCGGGACCGGCGGGCGGCGGAGCGGGTGGAGGTGGTCGTCATGTCGCCGTTCAGTCCTGGTTGTCGGCGATGACCTGCTCGGCCTCGGCGTAGAAGGCGCGCGCCTGCTCCTCCGGGGCGGCCCGGTCGAACATGACGTCCTCGTAGTAGGTGGTGAAGAGGTCGAACAGGGTGCTGGCGCCCTGCGGCGGGGCGGGCGGACCCTCCTTGAGCTCGGGGCCGACCAGCTCCTCGTACTCGTACACCTGCTGCCAGGCGCCCTCCAGGTCCCCGGCGATGTGCTCGCGGTTGGTCTGGTTGGCGGGGAGCCCGAAGGTCATGCCCAGCGCCTCGGCGGAGGCGGGCTCGTTGACGATGTAGTCGATCAGGGCCAGGGACTCCTCCTCGTGGGAGGTGCGGGCGCTGGCGCTGATGAGCATGGCGGGCTCGGCGTACAGGCCGAGGGAGTCGGACTGGGGGAGCGGGGCGAGGGCGAAGTCGCCGTCGAACTGGTCGGCCTGGTCGGGCGCGAAGGTCGAGTCCGGGGTGAACTCCGACGCCGACCGGCGCTGGATCAAGGGGGTCCCGGCGGTGGTGTCGTTGGTGATCTCGCCCGGGGTCGTGGCTCCGGCCTCGCGGAACTCCGTGGCCATCTCCCACCACTCGACGACGTCGTCGGCGGTGTAGCCGAGCTCGCCGTCCTCGGTGTAGAGGGACTTGCCCTTCTGGCTCAGGTAGACCTTGAACCAGGACTCGATGCCGCCGAAGTCGCTGGCGCCGTAGATCTCCTCGTCGGTGTGCTCGGAGACCAGCTGGGCCGCTTCGAGGTAGTCGTCCCAGGTCCAGCCGAGTTCGGGGGCCTCGGCCCCGGCCTCCTCCCACAGTCCGGGGTTGTAGGGCATGGTGATGGTGATCTGGCTCATCGGCAGGCCCCACAGGTGGTCGCCGTCGGTGCCCAGCCCCATGACCTCGGGGGTGATGTCGTCGGTGCGCACGCCTTCGCCGACGTGCGGCGCCAGGTCCATGACCACGTTGCGGCCGGTGTACTCGCGCAGGTGCCGGTCGCTCATGAGGAACACGTCGGGGGCGTTGCCGCCGGCCATCTCGGTGTTCATCCGCTGCCAGTAGGGGTCGTACTCGGCGACGGTCGTCTCGACCTGGATGCCGGGGTTGTCGTCCATGAACGCCTGGACGGCGCCCTGGACGATCTCGTAGCGCTCGTCGCTGCCCCAGATCGCGAAGCGCAGGGTGGTCTCGTCGTCCGACCCGCCGGTACCGCCGCAGGCGGTCGCCATGAGGGTCAGGGCCAGCGCGGTGACCGCGACCGGTGTCTTCTTCACGTGGATCTCTCTCGTCTGGCCCAGATCTGGAGAGACGCGCCGCGCGAAACTGAGCAAGCGCTTTCCACGACCTGGGGGATGGCTGTTGGGAGGCTCGTTGGCTGGTGGCGCACGCGGACCGGGGCCCCGGAGGACCGCACGAGCCGTGTGCGTCCTTGGATTTAAACGTCTTAATGCCAGGTGGACAAGACCCTGGGTCGGAGTGAACGGAGGGAGTGGTGCGGGCCGCGGTCGGGTCAATGGCGGGGTCGAGGGCAGCGTCATCCCTGTTCAGAAGCGCTGAAGGCAGATCAGTAAAGTCAGTTTCCTGTTACCTGATCGCAATGAAGTGGATCACACTCGCGGCCACTGCCGACGGGCTCATCGGGGAGAGGTCGATCAACTGGTTAATACGTTTTAAGTCCCCTCGACCACGCGTCGTCCAAGGGGTTCGGGCCACGTGGCCGCCGCGGCTGCCACAATGGCGCCATGACCTCACCCGCATCCGAGCCGGCGCGCCCCGACGCCGCCGGTCCTCTGCGCGTCGCCGTCATCGGCTCCGGACCGGCGGGCGTCTACACGGCCGACGCCCTGACCCGGCAGTACCGTGTTCCGGTCCAGGTCGACGTCATGGACCGCCTGCCCACCCCCTACGGGCTCGTGCGCTACGGCGTCGCCCCCGACCACACCAAGATCAAGGGCGTGGCCCGCGCGCTGCGCACGGTCCTGGAGCGTCCCGAGGTGCGCTTCGTGGGCGGTCTGGAGTTCGGGACCGACCTGACCCGCGAGGACCTCTCGCGCGTCTACCATGCCGTGGTCTACGCGACCGGCGCCAGCGTCGACCGCCGTCTGGGGGTGCCCGGTGAGGAACTGCCCGGGAGCGTCGCCGCCACGGACTTCGTCAACTGGTACTGCGGCCACCCCGACAGCGAGCTGGAGCGGTTCGTCCTGGACGCCGAGCGGGCGGTCGTGGTCGGCGCGGGCAACGTCGCGCTGGACGTGGCCCGCATTCTGGCCAAGACCGCCGACGAACTGCGCCACACCGACATCCCCGAGCCCGTCCTGGACGCGCTGGCCGCCAGTCGCGTACGCGAGGTGCACCTGCTGGCGCGCCGCGGCCCGCTCCAGGCGCGGTTCACCGCCCCCGAGCTGCGCGACCTGATCGACCTGCCCGGCGCCGACGTCCACGTGCGCGCCGACCAGGTCGACATCGACCCCGTCCAGGTGGGCGGCGGCGCTCCTGAACTGCGCGACGTCTCACGAGCCGCGCGCACCAACCTGCGCCTACTCTCCGAGCTCGCCGAGCGTGCGCCCAGGGGCCTGCCGCGCAGCGTCCACCTGCACTTCTGGTCGCGCCCGATGCGGATCCTGGGCACGGACCGCGTGGAGGGGGTCCGGGTCGAGAGCACGCGGCTGGACGCCGAGGGCCGGCTCGAGGGCACGGGTGAGACGACCGACCTGGACGCCGGGATGGTGCTGCGCTCCGTGGGCTACGCCGGGGTGCCGCTGACGGGCGTGCCCTTCGACGACCGGCGGCGCACCGTGCCGCAGGAGGACGGGCGGGTGCAGGACACGGAAGGGGCCGTGGTCCCGGGCGACTACGTCGCCGGGTGGATCAAACGCGGCGCCACGGGGGTCATCGGGACCAACAAGTCCGACGCCGCCGCCACCGTCCGCTCCCTGCTCGCCGACGCCGGCGCCCTGATGGCCGCCGCCCCGGAGACGGTGCCGCTGGAGCGGCTGCTGGACGAGCGGGGGCTCGTGCACTACGACTACCAGGACTGGCTGCGCATCGACACCGCCGAGGCCGAGCAGGCCCGGGACCTGGAGCGCGGCGAGCGTGTGAAGCTGCACGGCTGGGACGCCTACCGCGACGCCGCCCGCGGCTAGGCACGGTTCCTCGCGGCCTCGCGGCCTCGCGGCCAGTGGCAGCCGGGCCGCCGGGTCAGAGGACCCGGCCGTCCTCGGCGTCGTAGGTGTTGCAGCTGCCCACCGTCGGCTGTGACCAGCCCTGCTCCAGCCAGAAGGCGCGGTTGGCCGCGGTGCCGTGCGTGGGCAGGTCGCCGCCGCCGTTGAAGTTGGCGTTGACCACCTCCAGGGTGCCGGCGCCGCCGTCGGTGATCCCGCGCAGCCCGATCCCCGCCATGCACTCGGCCTGGAGCTCGGTTCGCCGCAGGGCGTCGAGTTCGTCGGCCTCGGTGCCCGCGGACATGCGCAGGTCGTGGCTGATGCCCAGGATGCCGGTGGTCTGCTGCACGTGGTGGCCGTACTCGTGCCCCATGAGGGCCAGCCACACCTCCTCGCGCTCGTCCGCCCGCACCTGCGCGCCGAGCTCGCGCACGTTGGGCAGGACCACGGTGATGCGCGTGTAGTCACCCTCGTAGTAGGCGAGCGTGTAGCCCTCGGCGTCCTCGGGGTCCGGGGACTCCGAGGTGACCGCGAACTCCGGGGCCTGCGCCACCAGGCCCAGGTCCGTCAGGACCGGCGCCCAGAGGTCGTCCAGGCAGCCGCCGACCGCGGTCGCGAACTCCTCCCACGACTCGTCGGACTCCTCCCGCAGCTCGGGCGTGTCACAGTCGACGGGCTCCGGCATCGCGGCCGCGTACAGGGGGTGGTCGGCGACGTCCACCGTGACCGGTTCGGGCGGCGCGGCCAGCGTGTCCTCGTAGTACAGCGACAGGTCGGTCCCGCCGGTGGGGGGATCCTCGCGCGGTGTGGTCACCACGATCAGGACGCTCGCGGCCAGGGCGGACAGCGCGACGGCGGCGGCCACGCCCGCGCCGAACAGCACGCCCGCGCCGTTCTGGCCGGACGAGGACGAGGGCGGGGGAGGCGGCGGCAGCGGCCGGGGCTGCGGCGGGGGCGGCATGTGCCACGCCGGCGGCCGGGCGGCGCCGTAACCGCCCGGAGGCGGCGGGGCGTTCGGCGGTGGGGCGGCCGGTGGCGTGGCGGCCGCCGGTGGGGCGAAGTGCCCGGCGGCCCATCGGTCCTGGTGGACGGCATGGTGAGTGGGGCCGTTGGGGCCGGCATGGCCGGGGCCGTGCGGCCCGGAGGGCGCGGCCCCGGGCTGTTCGCCGCCGGGTCGGTTCTCCACGGGGTCTGTCCTCGCTATCGTTCCGACGCACCGGGCTGAGCCGGTTCCGCGCGCGATTCCGGCAAGTGTCGCAGAGCTCCAGTATGGGGCCTAATCCGACGATTCGCTCGAATGCGCGGCCGCCTCGTCCTCGTCGCCGGGTGGGGTGTAGCGCACACCGAGCTCGGTCAGGACGTCGTGGAGTTCGGCCTCGAACAGCGGGTTCATGTCGGTCATGGCGAAGTGCATGTGCTCGAAGACCTCCATGCAGACCACCCCGTAGAGCCGCACCCAGCACGAGGCGAGGACCTTGATCGCGGTCACGGGGACGCGGTCGGCGTCGGTGCCGCAGGTGCTCGCGAAGGAGCGCAGCTCGCGCGCGAGGTCGGCGGGCACGCTCTCGTCGTCGGGCAGGGGGAAGCGCCGCTCGGCCAGCAGGCGGTCGAAGAGCGTGAAGAACGTGGCGCCGAACCGGCGGCCCGCCGCCACCGCGGGGGAGATGTCGGCCTCGGGGGCCCTGCGCGGCCCGAACATGATCGCGAACTCGGCGCGGTGCCCGACCGCCCAGGTGCGAAAGGCGCGCAGGGAGCTGAGGATGCGCTGGTCGGTGTCGTGGTCGGGGACACTGGCGTCCGCGGCGGCCACGGCGGAGGCCAGCTCGTCGAACAGGTCGGCGGTGACCGCCACCAGCAGGGCGTCGATCCCCGGTACGTAGCGGTACAGCCCGGGGGCGGTCATGCCCATCTCGCGGGCGACCGCGCGCAGGGACACGCCCGCCGGTCCGAACTCGACCAGGTGGCGCCGAGCGGTCTCCTTGATCTCCAGGAGTGTGGCTTCGCGCACACGCTCCCGCCGGGTGGGCGCGCTCGTTCCGGCCGGTGGCGCCGGGACCTGCGATGTGGTCATGTGCTGCGGAACACCCCGTCTCCACGCGCCCGGTCGACGGCGCGTGACTCAACAATGCGACATTGACATCGTAACGCCCGAACGCTTTAGTGAACACCGTTAGCTGACACCGTTCACTCACATGAAGACTGTTCGCGGGGGGCGACGCATGCGTACGCACATGGGGATCTTCGGGCGCCTGGGGTTGGCCGCCCACCGCCGCCGGTGGTGGGTCCTGGTGGCCACGGCGCTGTTCGCGGTCTTCGCCGGTGTCTGGGGTTCGGCGGTGTTCTCCGATGTCAGCGACAGCGGCTTCGAGGACCCCGGCTCGGAGTCCTCGCGCGCCGTGGAGGTCCTGGAGGAGGAGCTCGGACACGACGACGTCGACATCGTCGCGGTCTACCGCAGTGACGAGATGCGGGTGGACAACCCGTCCTTCGCGGCGGCCGTGGAGCGGGTCGTGGACGACCTGCCCGAGGACGCCGTCGCCGGAGCCGAGACCTACCTCGACGAGGACCTCGGTGAGACCGAGCGCGGGATGCTCGTCTCGGAGGACATGCACGCCACCTACGTGCCGGTGACCCTGTCCGGCGCGGACCACGCCGAGCGGCTCCACCAGTACGAGGAGGTCGCCGAGGTCCTCGAGTCCAGCCAGCTGGAGGTCCACCTGGGCGGCCCGGTGGCGGTCGAGAGCGAGCTGTCGGCCATGGCCGAGAGCGACGTCGTGCGCGCGGAACTGGTGACGCTGCCGATCCTGCTGCTCCTGCTCGTGCTGATCTTCGGTGGACTGATCGCGGGCCTGGTGCCCTTGGCCGTCGGCGGCCTGGCCATCCTCGGCTCCCTCACCGCCCTGCGCGCCCTGACCTACGTCACCGACGTGTCGGTGTTCGCGATCAACGTCGCCACCATCCTGGGCCTGGGCCTGGCGATCGACTACGGCCTGTTCATGGTCAGCCGCTTCCGCGAGGAGACGGGCCGGGGCCGCCCGATCGCCGAGGCGGTCGCCCGGACCGTGGACACCGCGGGCCGCACGGTGGCCTTCTCCGGCGTCACCGTCGGCATCGCCTTCGCGGGCCTGCTCTTCTTCCCCCAGCCGATCCTGCAGTCGATCGGCTGGGGCGGCATCGCGGTCGTGGCCTTCGACCTGGTGGCCGCCCTCGTCTTCCTGCCCGCGCTGCTGTCGGTGGTCGGGCCGCGGATCGACAGCCTGCGCATCCCCCTGCCCCGCCGCACCGTCACCGGCGCGGTCCACGAACGGGCCGGCGGCTGGGCCCGCCTGGCCCGCACCGTGATGCGCGGCCCCGCGGTCTCGCTGGTCGTGGTCGGCGGCGTGCTGCTGGTACTCGGCTCGGGGCTGGCCTCGGCCCAGCTCGGCTCCACGGACCAGCGCTACCTGCCCGAGGACGCCGAGAGCCGGATCGCGAGCGAGTCGCTGTCCGACGACTTCCCGGCGGGCGGTCTGGGCCGGCTGCAGGTGGCGGTGGTCGGCGACGCGTCCGAGAGCGGCCTGGAGGAGTACGCCGAGCGGCTGGAGGACCTGCCCGAGGCCGTCGCGGCCACGGTGGAGCGCACCGGCGACGGCATCGCGCACGTGCAGGTGGCCTACGAGGGCGAGTCGGACTCACCGGAGATCGAGGGCCTGGTCTCCGACGTGCGGTCCGAGCCGCTGCCGGAGGGCGCCGAGGAGGTCCTGGTGGGCGGGGTCGCCGCGATGCAGACGGACAACGTGGCGGCGATCGTCGACGCGGTGCCCGTCACGGTCGCCTTCGTGGCCGCCGCGACCCTGCTCCTGCTCTTCCTCGCCTTCGGATCCGTGGTGCTCCCGATCAAGGCGGTCCTGATGGGCGCCCTGTCACTGAGCGCGTCCCTGGGACTGGTGGTGTGGGGCTTCCAGGAGGGGGCGTTCGCCGCGCTCCTGGGCTTCGACGCGGTCGGCACGATCGACCCGACCTACCTGGTCCTGATCACCATCGTCTCGTTCGGCCTGGCGATGGACTACGAGCTGTTCCTGCTCAGCCGTGTACGCGAGGAGTACGTGCGCAGCGGGGACAACACCGCGTCGGTGGCCATCGGCCTGCAGCGCACGGGGCGGATCATCACCAGCGCCGCGCTGCTGCTCGTGGTGGTCCTGCTGGCGATGGGGACCTCGGGCCTGCTGTTCCTGAAGGTCATCGGGATCGGCCTGGCCCTGGCGGTGATCGTGGACGCCACGCTGGTGCGGGCCGTCATGGTGCCGGCGACGATGCGGCTGCTCGGCGGGGCCAACTGGTGGCTGCCGCGGCCTCTGCGGTGGGTGCACGACCGCATCGGCATCTCCGAGGGCGGCGAGGAGGACGAAGCCGGCGTCCCCACCACGTCGGAGCTCTCCCGGCGGGAGCTCGAACGCATCTAGTGTTCTGAGTCGTTAATTCGATGAAGATACGCGGCGATGGTTTCGAAGATCTCCTCGGCCGTCTTGGTCCACACGAACGGCCGGGGGTTCTCGTTCCAGGTATCGATCCACCCCTGGAGTGCGTGCTCCAGATCGCTGACCGAGGTGTAGGACCCCCGCCGGATCATCCTGCGGGTGATCTCGGCGAAGAACCGCTCCACCAGGTTCAGCCAACTGGAGTAGGTCGGGATGAAGTGCAGGTGGAAGCGGGGATGGGCCAGCAGCCAGTCCTTGACGATCGGCGCCTTGTGCGTGCCGTAGTTGTCCACGATGAGGTGGACATCCAGCCCAGGGGGCGTTTCGCGGTCGATCTGGTTGAGGAACTTGCGGAACTCGACGGAGCGGTGCCTGCGGTGGTGAGCCGAGATCACCTTGCCCGAGGCCGCGTCCAGGGCCGCGAACAGGGTGGTCGTACCGTGCCGGATGTAGTCGTGGGTCTGGCGCTCGGGCACGGCGGGCATCATCGGCAGCACCGGGGCCGACCGGTTGAGCGCTTGGATCTGGGACTTCTCGTCCACGCACAGCACCAGTGCCGCGTCCGGCGGGTTGAGGTAGAGGCCGGTGACGTCGCGGACCTTCTCGATGAAGAACGGGTCGTTGGACAGCTTCCACTCGTCGACCAGGTGGGGTTTGAGCCCGAACGCTCGCCAGATCCGCGAGACGGCGGTCTGGTTCAGCCCGGTCCGCTCGGCCATCGACCGGGTCGACCAGTGTGTACCGCCGTCGGGCGAGGGCTGTTCCAGGGTCTGGCGGATGACCTCCTCGACGTGGGCGTCGGTGATCTTGCGGGGCTGGCCGGGGCGGTCCTTGTCGGAGAGCGCCTCCAGCCCGCCGTCGATATAGCGGTTGCGCCACTTGCCCACCGTCTGCGGCCAGACCCCCAGCACCCGGGCGACCTCGGCATCGGTGCCGCCCTCGGCGCAGCGCAGGATGATCCGTGCGCGCTGCGCCATGACCTGCGCTGACGTGGGCCGCCGTGCGATCTGTTCCAGCGTGCGCCGGTCCTCGTCACTGACTACCAGGAGCCTTTTCTTCCTGCCGCGTTGCGCCATGAGACCATCGTAACCAATTATTCATCGAATTAACGACTCAGAACACTAGATCGTTGATGGGAAATTCCTGAAACCCCTGCGGACACAGCGAAGGGCGTCGAAGATCGGTGTGTGAAGACTGACCTTGACGCCCTTCTGACAGCACTCTACGTCCACCTGGACGACGACGTGATCCCTTCTGCCAAGCAAGCCCGCGGACCAGGCCGGCCGCGCCTGCTCACCGACGCGGAGCTGATCTGTGTGGCCGTGGCCCAGGTCCTGCTGCGCTGCGACGACGAACGCCGCTGGCTACGGGTGGCCCCGGCCCGGATCGGCCACCTCTTCCCCCGCCTGCCCGGCCAGTCCGAGTACAACCGGCACCTGGCCCGCCTGGCCCCGCACATGCTCACCGCCATCGGATGGCTGGCCCGCCACACCCCGACCTGGCACGACAACCTGCGGCTGATGGACGGCACCCCCGTGCCGTGCGGGGCCTCGCGCACCACCGTGGAACGCTCCGGTCTGGGCGAAATGTGCGGCTACGGGCGTGATGCCTCCCACCACCGGTTCTACTGGGGGTCCAAGCTCGTGCTCGTCACCACCGCCGAGGGCACCGTGACGGCCTTCTCCCTGGCCCACCCCAAAGAGCTGGACGAGCGCAAACAAGCGCTGCACCTGCTCCACGCCCAGGAGTGCGCCCCGGGGCCGTGCCCGATCGTGTGCGACAAGGGCTTCGCCGGGGCCGGAATCGAGCAGGCCGCCACCGATCTGGGGCACGTGCTCATCCGGCCCCGGCGCAAGGACGAGCCCAAGGACAGGGCCCGGGTGTTCCCGGGCTGGCTGCGCCAGCGCATCGAAGCCATCATCTGGACGCTGAAGAACCAGCTGGGGTTGGAGCGCCACAACGCCCGCACCACCGAAGGGCTCTGGGCTCGGGTGTGTCAGAGGATCCTGGCTCTGAACGCCGCGATCTGGCACAACTGGCAGATCGGAGCCCCCATCAAGCGGTCGCTGGTGGCTTACGACCACTGACCAGGACACATTTTCCCATCAACGATCTAGACCGTGTTTTTTGCGGCATTCCGGGCTCGCGGCCGCCAGGACCGCCTCTCGCTGCGCCTCTGCGCTCGTGAAGCCCACCAGGCTGAACTTCGCACATCGTCTTGCGAGAGACGACCTGACGACCGCGAGCTCACCCGAAAGCCCGCAGAAGAACACGGCCTAGACCGTTCGTCTCAGCACGACGGGCCCGCGGTACGACCGCGGGCCCGTCGTCGTTGCGTCCGCGGCGTGTGTTCCACGCGGGCTCGTGCTCGTGAGCCCGCGCCCCCGGCTCGGACAGCGTTCCTCCTGGTGCACCGCAGGGCTGTTCACCCTGCGAAGCAAACAGTAAGCGAGACATATGATCCAGTGTCTTATTAATATGGCAGACATACGATATGGTCTCGCCGAGAGCCAGTGTCGGGCGGTCTGCGGTCGCGCGGCACACACCGCCCGCCGGCCCTGGAAGGCACGACATGACAACGCCACCCTCCACACGACGACCCCCGAACCGGGCGGGGGCGACCCCTGAGCGTCCGGGTCTCCTCTCCCGCTTGGGCGGGGGAGTGGTCAGACGACCCGGGTGGGTGATCCTGGTCAGTGTCGCCCTGACCCTGGTCGGCCTCCTCCTGGCGGCCGGCACGATGGACCGGTTGCTGCTCAGCCGCTTCGAGAGCCCCGGATCGGAGTCGCTGCGCGTCGAGCAGGCCATGGAGGCGCGGTTCGGCACGGGCAAGCACCACTTCCTGCTGCTGGTCACCGCCCGGACGGGCACGGTCGACGATGCGGCCGTGGTCGAGGCGGCGACCGCCGTCGAACGGGAGCTGGCCGACCGTGAGGGCGTGGCGGAGGTGGCGTCGTACTGGTCGCGCGGCGGATCCCCGGCCATGCGCTCCGAGGACGGCACGCAGGCCCTCGTGACCGCGCGCATGGAGGGCACGGTCACCGAGGCCCGCACCGCGCTCGCCGAGATCTCCCCGGACTTCACCCGGCGGAACGACGTCGTCACCGTGGCGGTCGGCGGCGGGGACGAGGTCTTCCGCCAGGCGGCCGAACAGGCCCAGGCCGACTTCGTGCGGGCCGAGCTGATCATCCTCCCGCTCGTGTTCGTGCTGCTGCTGGTCATCTACCGGCGGATCTCCGTGGCCGCCCTGACCCTGGCCATGGGGCTCTTCTCGGTGGTCACCACACTGGCCCTGTTGCGCGGGGTCACCTACTTCACCGACGTGTCCACCTTCGCCGCCAACCTCACCCTGGTCATGGGTATCGGGCTCGGCGTGGACTACAGCCTGTTCATCATCAACCGGTTCCGTGAGGAGCTGGCGCGCGGGCGCGAGGTCCCTGAGGCGGTGCGGATCTCGGTGGCGCGCGCCGGGCGCACGGTGGCCTTCAGCGGTCTGACCGTCGCGGTCGCGCTGTCCTGTCTGGTGCTCTTCCCCTTCCCCTTCCTGCGGTCCTTCGCCTACTCCGGGGTCGGGGTCGTGCTCACCTCGGTGTTCGCGGCCCTGGTGATCCTGCCCGCGGCCCTGGCCAAGGTCGGCCACCGCGTACGGCCCAAGCGTGAGCCGCGCGCCGACAGCGGCTGGTGGCACACGACGTCGCTGCGGATGATGCGCCGTCCCCTGCTGTACGGGATCCCGGCGCTGGGCCTGGTGCTGCTGCTGGCCTCGCCCGTGGTGGGGCTGGACTTCGGACTGCCGGACGCGCGCGTACTGCCGCAGGGCACCTCCAGCCGCGACGTGCAGGACCGGATCGAGGAGGACTTCGCCCAGGAGGAGATGGACGCCGTGCAGGTCCTGGCTGAGCTGCCGGGGCAGGAGGCCCACGAGGCCGAGATCGACGCCTACGCGACCGCGCTGTCCGAGGTGGAGGGCGTCTCTCAGGTGGACGCGCTCACCGGCGGCTACGCCGACGGCCGGGCGCTGTCCGGCCCCCAGCCCGACGCGGTCGAGCGGTTCGGCTCGGCCGAGGCGACCTGGTTCTCCGTGGTGCCCGAGGCCGCGGCACTGGACGACGTCGCCGGCCTCATCGAGCGCGTCCGCGACGTTGCGGCCCCGGCCGATACCGAGGTCGGCGGCTACCCGGCCGACCTCACCGACTTCCGCGAGGCGCTGCTGGGCCAGGTGCCGCTCGTGTTCGGGCTGATCGTCGCGATCACCTTCGCCATCCTGTTCCTCATGACCGGCAGCCTGCTGCTCCCGGCCAAGGCGATCGTTCTCAACGTGCTCAGCCTGGCGGTGATGTTCGGCGTGAGCGTGTGGATCTTCCAGGAGGGGAACCTGTCGGGCGTGCTCGGGTTCACCGCCGACGGGACCCTGGAGGCGACGTTCCCGATCCTGATGTTCTGCATCGCCTTCGGCCTGTCCATGGACTACGAGGTGTTCATGGTGTCCAGGATCAAGGAGGAGTACGACGCGACCGGCGACACCACGGGTGCGGTCGCCGCGGGCCTGCAACGCAGCGGCCCGCTCGTGAGCGCCGCCGCGGTCATCCTGGCGGCGTCGTTCGCCGCCTACGCCACCTCCAGCGTCCTCTACCTGCTGATGCTCGCCGTCGGCATGGTCGTGGTGATCCTGGTGGACGCCACGCTCATCCGCGCCGTTCTGCTTCCGGTGTTCATGCGCCTGGCGGGACGCGCCAACTGGTGGGCGCCGGCCCCGCTCAAGCGGTTCCAGGAGCGGTACGGGATCAGGGAGGGCTGAGGCCGTGGGTGCGCGGCGGCCCGGAGCGCCCGCCTACTCGTGCTTGGTGACCCGGGGGTTGGCGGTGAGCATGCGCCCGGCGAGTTCGTGCAGGTGGGCGCGCTCCTGGTCCGAGAGTGAGGCGAACAGCTCCTTCTCCGCTTCGGCCACGACCGCGTGGGACTCCTCCAGCAGGCGCCGGGCCTTGTCCGTGGGCGTGACGATGTAGCGCCGCCGGTCCTGGGGGTTGCGGACCCGCTCGGCCAGTCCCTGGGCCTCCAGGTCGTCGACGAGACCGACCATCACGTTGGGGTCCACGCCCAGCACCCGGCTCAGTTCCTTCTGGGAGGGCGTGGGCAGGGACGCGGCGGCCGTGAGCACGTGGAACTGGCGCGAGGTGATCTCCAGGTCGCCGAAGACCGCGGCGGTCCTGGCCTGGACCAGCTCGCCCAGCTTGATCAGCCGGAAGCCGGTCATCTGCCACAGGGGGGTCTCCCATTCGGCGGCATTGTTCATCGCTCTGTCACCCGGATTCGATCATTAATAAAATAGGATTACTATATGCCAAGCATATAATATGAGGAGTGGAAGTCATGGCGCACACCCACCGCCCGTCCCTCCCCGCCGAACGCCGAGCCCTGGTCACCGGAGCGACCGGGCTGCTGGGCGGCAACCTCGTGCGGCTCCTGCTCGAGCAGGGCAACGAGGTCGTCGCGTTCGTCCGCGATCCCGACCGGGCACGGCGACTGCTTCCCACGGACGATCCCCGGCTGCGCCTGGCCGCGGGCGACGTCACCGAGCCCGATTCCTACCGGAGTCTGCTCGACGGCGTGGACGAGGTCTTCCACACCGCAGCCTACTTCCGGGAGTACTTCCAGGCCCCCGAGCTCCTCGCGCCGCTGGAGGAGGTCAACGTCCGCGCGACGGCCGCCCTGCTCCAGGCCTGCGCCGACGCCGGCGTGCCGGTGTTCGTGCACACCAGCTCCATCAACGCCCTGGCCCTGCGCGGCCCCGAGCACCCGGCCGACGAGCGCACCCCGCCGCCGGAGCGGTTCGCAGGGCTGGACCGGTCGCGGTGCTACCCCTCCAGCAAGGTCCGCGCGGAGGAGGTGGTGGCCGACCTCGTCGCCTCGGGCAGGACGGGGGACACCCGGGTCGTGGTGGTCCTGCCCGGCTGGATGTGGGGCCCGGGCGACGCCGGCCCCACGTCCGCGGGGCGGCTGTTCCTGGACGTGGCCAAGGGGTCGGTCCGCGCGGCGCCGCGGCTGGCCAACTACGTGGTCGACGCCCGCGACGTCGCACTCGCCTGCGTGCGCGCCGCCCGGACGGGCCGCCACGACCGCTATGTCATGGCCGGACGCAAGCTCCCGCTGCCCCGCCTGATCCAGGCGATCGCGGACGCGACCGGGGTCCGGGCGCCGCGCCCGGTCCCGGCGGGCCTGGCCACGGCCGCCGCCGGGCTCATGGAGCTGCGGGCCACGCTCACCGGGACGGAGCCCACCGCCACCCGCACGGGCATCGGTGTGCTGAAGGAGGGCGGGCGGCGCCACATCTCCTCGCGGCTGGCCGAGGAGGACCTGGGCGTGGCTCCGCGACCGGTCACCGACACGATCGCCGCCATGGCCGCCTGGTACCGCGAACAGGACATGATCCCCACCGCCCCCTGACCCGCCACGTGCCCGGCCGCCGACGGCGGCCGGGCCGGTCGGGCGTCTACTCCGCGAACAGTTCGTCCTCGGTCGCCACGCTCACGGACCTGTCGATCCATGTGCCGAGCGTCTCCAGATCCGTGCATCGGCTGATCCGCTCGCGTGCCTGCGCGGAAACCGGGATTCCGCGCCTGGCGAGGACCCGCAGGATCGCCTTGGCCTCGCCCTTGGCCTCGCCTTCGGCCCTGAGGCTGTCCACCCAGGGGCTGTGGTAGTCGAACGTGTTCGCCATCATGAGGGCCTCCAGTGCCTTCTGTCCTTCGGTGTTGGCGAGCAGATGCAGCGAGTATCCAAGATACTTCGCCGCGTCTTCGGGGTCGATCGCGTCGAGGCCCGTGTGCAGGGCTTCCAGGACATCCGGCTTCGTCATTCCGTGGGCGGCGGCCGAGAGGACCCCCAGGGTGGGCGACGCGGCGACCGTGCCCGGGTCTGTCACGACGGGGATGTCCTTGGGGCCGATGACCAAGGGACGTAGTACGAGCCCGGGATGCCCGAGTTCGATCGGCTCGGAGTACCAGTCGGCCACGGACTGCTTGGGACAGATGACCAGCAGGGTGACCGGACACTCGTGCTTCGACCGTAGTGCGGCCACGTACTCCGGCCACGTGAAGCACTTGCGCTTCTTCTCGTCGCGCTGGACCTCCACCACGATCCCCATCAGTCTGTCGAGGGCACCGCTGGGGCCTGGGCCGCGCAGCATGATCGCCACGTCCGAGCGGCGCTCGACGGGATCGACATGTCCGAGGTCGCACGAGGTGACTTCGCTGCGGTCGTAGTCGGGGACTTTCGCGCCGAGTCCGCGCAGGAACTGAACGGCCATGTCCGGGGAGTCCGAGAACAGTTCTGAGTAAATCTGATGCTCTGGGGAGATTGCCACGCGTGCGACATTACACAGGGTTACTGGTCGGTATGATCTTGTGATCGAAATGCGTGGAATCTCGGTATTCGCTGGATTCGTGGGGAAACGGGACGGGCCCGGCCGCCGATGGCGACCGGGCCCGTCCGAGGGCTCCGGGAGGCTTACAGGGCCTTCGGGGCGCCCTCGTGGAACCGCTTGCCGTTGACGGCCTCGGACACGCCGGCACGGTCCAGGTACGGCGTGATGCCGCCCGTGTGGAACGGCCAGCCCGCGCCCGTGATCAGGCACAGGTCGATGTCGGCGGCCTCGGCCACGACGCCCTCGTCCAGCATGATCTGGATCTCCTTGGCCAGCGCGCGCAGCGCCCGGTCCAGGATCTCGCTCTCCTCGGACGGCTTGTCGCCGCCGGCGAAGAGCTTCTTGACCTCCGGGTCGATGGTGAAGTCCGGGGCGAAGATCGCGGTCTTGCCCGCCTTCACGATCTCGGCGAGCTCGGAGGAGACCGCGAACCGCTCGGGGAACGCCTCGTGCAGGGTCTCCGACACGTGCAGCGCCACCGCGGGGCCGACCAGCTGGAGCAGCATGAGCGGCGACATCGGCAGGCCCAGGGGCGCCACCGCGCGGTCGGCGGTCTCGGGCTCGGTGCCCTCGCCGACCGCGCCCAGCACCTCGCCCATGAACAGGGTGAGGAGGCGGTTGACGACGAACGCCGGAGCGTCCTTGCACAGCACCGCGGTCTTCTTCAGCTTCCTGGCCGTGCCGAAGGCCGTGGCCAGCGCGGCGTCGTCGGTCTGCTCGCCGCGGATGATCTCCAGCAGCGGCAGGACGGCGACCGGGTTGAAGAAGTGGAAGCCCACGACCCGCTCGGGGTGCTGGAGCTTGGAGGCCATCTCGGTGATGGACAGCGACGAGGTGTTGGTGGCCAGGATCGCCTCCGGGGAGACGACCGCCTCCACCTCGGCGAACACCTGCTGCTTGACCTCCATCTTCTCGAAGACGGCCTCGATGACGAAGTCGGCGTCGGAGAAGGCGTCCTTGGTCAGCGAACCCGTGACCAGGGCCTTGAGGTGATTGGCCTTGTCGTTGTTGATCCGCCCCTTCTTCAGGAGCTTGTCGACCTCGCCGTGGACGTAGGCCACGCCCTTGTCCAGGCGCTCCTGGTCCAGGTCGGTCATGACGACCGGCACGTCCAGGCGGCGGGCGAACAGCAGCGCCAGCTGCCCGGCCATCAGACCGGCGCCGACGACGCCGACCTTGGTGACCTTGCGGGCCAGCGACTTGTCGGGCGCGCCCGCGGGCCGCTTGGCGCGCTTCTGGACCAGGTCGAACGCGTACAGGCCCGACGTGAGCTCGTCGCTCATGATGAGGTCGGCCAGCGCGTCGTCCTCGGCGGCGAAGCCCTCGTCGCGGGTGCGGTTCTTGGCCTCGGCGACCAGCTCGACCGCGCGGACCGGAGCCGGGGCGGCGCCGTGCAGCTTGCCCTCGACCGTGAAACGGGCCATGTTGACCGCGTTGTCCCAGGCCTCGCCCTTGTCGACCTCGGGGCGCTCGACCGTGACGTCGCCCTTGAGGACCTGGGCGGCCCAGCGCAGGGACTCCTCGACGAAGTCGGCGGGCTCGAACACCGCGTCGGCGATGCCCATCTCGAACGCCTGCGTGCCCTTGATCATCTTGTTCTGGGCGAGCGGGTTGTCGACGATCAGTTTCAGGGCCTTCTCGGCGCCGATCAGGTTCGGCAGCAGGTACGTGCCGCCCCAGCCCGGGACGAGTCCGAGGAAGGCCTCGGGCAGCGCGAGCGCCGGGACGCCCGAGGAGATGGTGCGGTAGGTGCAGTGCAGTGCCACCTCGGTGCCGCCGCCCATCGCCGCGCCGTTGACCAGCGCGAACGTGGGTACGTTCAGCTCGCCCAGCTTGCGGAACACGTCGTGTCCCAGCTTGCCGATGGCGTGCGCCTGCTCGCGGGTCTGGATCTTGGGCACACCGGTCAGGTCCGCGCCGACGGCGAAGATGAACGGCTTGCCGGTGATCGCGACGGCCACGATGTCGGTGCGCGCCCGGGCGGCCTCGATCTGGGCGTCCAGGCTCAGCAGGCCGCCGGGGCCGAACGTGTTCGGCTTGGTGTGGTCGTGGCCGTTGTCCAGGGTGATCAGGACGGCCGTGCCGGCGCCGTAGGGGAGCTCGACGTCACGCGAGATCGCGTTGGTGACGACCTCGTCGCTGAACAGTTCCGAGAGGTGACTGTGACGCATCGCGTCTCCGTTGAGGGTGGTGGCGGGCGACGGGTGGGACTGCTCGATAGCGCTGCTCACTTGCCCCCCTCGTAGTTGGTGTTCTCCCACAGGACGGTTCCGCCCATGCCCATGCCGACGCACATGGTGGTGAGCCCGTAACGGACGTCGGGGCGCTCGGCGAACAGACGCGACAGCTGCATCATCAGGCGCACGCCGGAGGAGGCCAGCGGGTGGCCCAGGGCGATCGCGCCGCCCCACGGGTTGACGCGGGCGTCGTCGTCGGCGATGCCGAAGTGCTCCAGGAAGGCGAGCACCTGGACCGCGAAGGCCTCGTTGATCTCGAACAGGCCGATGTCGTCGATGCTCAGGCCCTGGCGGGCGAGCAGCTTCTCGGTGGCGGGGACCGGGCCCACGCCCATGACCTCGGGCTCGACCCCGGTGAAGGAGAAGTCGACCAGGCGCATCTTGGCGGTCAGGCCGAGTTCGGCGGCGACGTCCTCGGCGGCCAGGATGGCGCCGGTGGCACCGTCGTTGAGGCCGGCGGCGTTACCGGGCGTCACGTTGCCGTGGGCGCGGAACGGGGTCTTGAGGCCGGCGAGCGACTCCATGCTCGTGCCGGGGCGCGGCGGCTCGTCCTGGGTGGCCAGGCCGTAGCCCTGCTCCAGGGAGCGGACCAGCATCTCGACCAGGTCGGGCTGGATCTTGCCGTCGGCGTAGGCCTTGGCGACCTTCTCCTGGCTGCGCACCGCGTAGGCGTCGGCGCGCTCCTTGGTGATGGTCGGGAACCGGTCGTGCAGGTTCTCGGCCGTGTTGCCCATGACCAGAGCGCTGGGGTCGACCAGCTTCTCGGAGAGGAAGCGCGGGTTGGGGTCCACGCCCTCGCCCATGGGGTGGCGGCCCATGTGCTCGACACCGCCGGCGATGACGACGTCGTAGGCGCCGAAGGCGATGCCCGCGCCGGAGGTGGTGACGGCCGTGAGCGCGCCGGCGCACATGCGGTCGATGGCGTAGCCGGGGACGCTCTTCGGCAGACCGGCGAGGATCGCGGCGCTGCGCCCGATCGTCAGGCCCTGGTCACCGATCTGGGTGGTGGCGGCGATGGCGACCTCGTCGATGCGCTCGGGCGGCAGACCCGGGTTGCGGCGCATCAGTTCGCGGATGACACGGACGATCATGTCGTCGGCGCGTGTCTCGGCGTAGAGGCCCTTGCCTGACTTGCCGAACGGGGTGCGGACCCCGTCGACAAACACGACATCGCGGGCAGTTCGCGGCACGATGGGCCCTCCTTCTCCAAGATGTGAACGGACTCGATGCGTTCATGCTACTCGCCGGTAACAAGTTGCGCGAGTGGAGGGGGCCACGAACCGGCGCCGGACCTGAATCGTCCCTTCCCCGGACACGGGAAGACCCCCGACACGCGGTGGCGTGTCGGGGGCCTTCGAGCCGTTCGGATCCCGCGCGGGCACCTCCGCGCGGTACTCCGCGGGGGCCGGATGCCGGAGCCCCGCGGCCCTTCACAGCAGGGCGTTGGCCTCCCGGTGGCGGCCGGCGGCGTTGTAGGCGCCCGCCAGGTCCCGGCGCAGACGCATGGTCAGCCGCCGCACCTCCGGGTCGCCCGAGGAGTTCAGCGCCACCCGGTAGGCCTCCCGCAGCACGTCCACGGCCTCGTCGGGCCGGCCCGCCTGCGTGTGGGCGCGTCCCAGCCGGTGGTGCACCGACAGGGTGTCCAGGTGGCCCTTGCCCAGTCGGCGCCGCCGCGCGGCCAGCACCAGGCGGAGCTGGTCGATGGCCGCCTCCGCGCCGCCCGTCATGCTCAGCGCGGCGCTCAGACCCAGGCGCAGCTCCTCGCGGCGCTCGGTCGAGCCCACGTCGCGGATCGCCTGCTCGTAGTGCGCCACCGCAGCCTCAGGGCGCCCGCTGCGCCGGAGGCACACCGCCAGCCGGATGCGCGCCTCCACGGTGTCGGCGTCGGCCGCACCGAACTGGCTCTCCCGCTCGCCCAGCAGGATCTCCCACTGGCCCGCCGCCTCCGCCGGACGCCCGGCGTCCTCGTAGGCCCAGGCGAGGTTCTCGCGGATGATCTCGGTGCGGGGGTGCTCGTCGCCGTAGACCGAGACGGCCTCGGCCAGCGCCAGCTCGAACTGCTGGACGGCCGACTGGCGGCGGCCCATCTGCGCGTACTTGGTCGCGAGGTTGTTGCGCGCGGTGATCGTGTCCGGGTGCTCCGTCCCCAGGCGCTCCACCAGCGAGCGCAGCGTCCGCTCCAGGGAGGCGGCGCGCATGCCCGCGGTGGGCACGTGCGGCTCGGCCGAACGGGGCACGACACGGGTCGCTCCCTCCGCCGGCTCGGCCACGGCGTGCATCGCGCTCGTCGCGGGCAGGGACGTGGAGGCGGGGGCCGGGACGGCGGCGTGGGCACCCGCGACCGGTTCCTCATGGGCGGTGGCGCGTTCGTCCCGCTCGCGGGTGTGCTCGCCGGAGCCGGCACGAGCGGTGCCGGCCGACCGCTGCGCGGACAGACCCGCCAGGCGGGTGCCGCGTAGGAGGGAACTCCAGAACGACAGCAGACTCACCACTTCTCCCTGATCGAACGCCGCGGCCGTGTTTCGCCGACGGTCGGTCGCTAACCCGTATGTTCCTCACGTGCCCGAGAACGTCCGGGCACGTTTCTATAACTTAATCGGACACGGGGCCACGGAACAGGCGTCAACCACCCTCTAGGGGTGGTGACTTCGGTCACGTTTGGGTTGGATGTGTCCGCTGGGGGTACCAGCAACGTTTTGTCCACTCGCCGGCCAGGCGGTGTTGGCCCCGCGCCGGCCGGTCCAGGACCTATTCCTGCTCGGCTTCGAGCAGCGCCGTGGACAGGGGTTCGGCGGTCAGACCGATCTGCCACTCCCGGGCCCCGCGCTCGCGCAGGAACGCGCCCACCGAGTCGGGATCGACGGTCTCGGGAGGCGACCAGGCCAGGCGTCGCACCGTGTCCGGCAGCAGGAGGTTCTCCGTGGGCATGACCACGTCCTCGGCGATGCCCGTCACCGTCGCCCGCGCCGCCTCCAGGCGCCGCGCGGCCTCCGGTGCTCGGTCCGCCCACCGGTTCACCGGGGGAGGGCCGTCACCGGGCGCGTTGGGCCGCGGCAGATCGGCCTGCTCCATCTCGCGCGCCCGGTTGATCGCCTTGATCCATGTCGTCAGGTAGCGGCGCGCGAGTTTGATCCCGAACTGCCGGATCCCCGCCAGGTCCGCCGTCGTCCGCGGCATGGTCGCCGCGGCCTCCACGATCGCCGCGTCCGGAAGGACGCGGCCGGGGGAGACGTCGCGCTCCTGGGCGATCCGGTCGCGTTCGTACCAGAGCTCGCGCACGGCGGCCAGGGCCCGCTGGTTGCGCACCCGGTGGATGCCCGAGGTGCGGCGCCAGGGATCGGCGCGCGGTTCCTTGGGCGGTGCGGCCAGGACCGACGCGAACTCCTCGCGGGCCCACTCCAGCTTGCCGGTCTCGGCCAGCTCGGTCTCCAGGGCGTCGCGCAGCTCGATGAGGATCTCGACGTCCAGCGCCGCGTAGCGCAGCCAGTCCTCGGGCAGCGGGCGCTGCGACCAGTCCACCGCCGAGTGCTCCTTGGCCAGGCGGACGTTGAGCAGGCGCTCCACCATGAAGCCCAGGCCGACCCGCTGGTAGCCCAGCAGCCGTCCCGCCAGCTCGGTGTCGAACAGCCGCTCCGGGCACAGGTTGACCTCGGACAGGCACGGCAGGTCCTGGTGGGCGGCGTGCAGGACCACCTCGGCGCCGTCCAGGGCGTCGTTGAGGGCGCTCAGGTCCGGGCAGGCGATGGGGTCGATCAGCGCCGACCCCGAGCCCTCCCTGCGCAGCTGCACCAGATACGCGCGCTGGCCGTACCGGTAACCGGAGGCGCGCTCGGCGTCCACCGCGACCGGACCGGTCCCGGCCGACAGGGCCCGCACCACGCCGGCCAGGGCGTCGGCGTCGGAGGTGACCTCGGGCAGGCCCTCGCGTGGTTCCCGCAGCAGCGGCGCCCTCTCAGCGTCGTCGTCGCCTGGTTCGCGGGGTTCTGTCTTGGAGTTCAACGCGTTCGCCACACCACTACGGTATGCGCTGTCACCACCGAACGCCGATTCGGCCGGTGGCGCACCGGTCCGTGCTCAGGGCCGCTGGCGCTGCCGGGCGATGTCGGCCACGTCCAGGGGCGGCAGCCCTGAGGCCGAGGCCAGCAGGGCCAACCACGCGCTGACGTGCGAGGACAGGTCGTCGGTCTCCGGTGTCCACGAGGCTCGCATCTCCACTTCCGTGGTCGAACCCTCGCTCGACTTCGTGCCGAATCCCTCGGTCGTCGCACGTGTGACCGTGCCGCTCAACGTGTGGTGCGAGGCCTCCTCGGCGTCCAGGGCGTCGGTCAGCCAGCTCCAGGCGACCGGCCCCAGCAGGGGATCGGTGGCGATGTCCGACTCCAGTTCGGAGTTGACCTGGCAGACCACGCGGAACGGCCCCGGCCAGTCCCGTACGCCCTCGGGGTCGTACAGGATGATGAGGCGTCCCCAGGCGATCTCCTCGTCGCGCACGCTGACCTCGGCCGAGACCGCGGCCGTGTGAGGGGCCAGCCGCTGGGGGGCGGGAATCTCCCGCACGGTGATCTCGGGGCGGACACGGGCGCCGCGCAGGGCCTCGACCGCTCGCCGGAACGTCTCGTTCGCGTCCTCGGCACTTCCGACATCGGGCATGGTGGGAACGTCAGCCTTCATTGTGTGGTGATCACGTCCTGGCGGGCTCGTCCGGATATCCCCGGTTCTCCCCGCGCGGACGAGGGGTGGGCACGCCAACGACCGTGGCACGAGTCACCACGTGGTGACCGCACATGGCGCGGCGTGTCGGGGTTTTGTGATGATCTTGGGACCCGGAACCGCTGAGCCGCGCGCGATCGCGCCCCCACCGCGCCCGCGGGGGGCGTCCTTGGGGGCGAGCCGAGTCCGAGTACGGCGGAGGGCATGGCACGATCGAGGAGTGACGCTTCAAGACTCTCCATTCCTCCGCGCCTGCCGGCGCCTGCCGGTGGACCACACACCGGTGTGGTACATGCGCCAGGCCGGCCGCTCCCTGCCCGAGTACCGACGGGTCCGTGCCGACGTGCCGATGCTCGAGGCGTGCGCGCGCCCCGACATGATCACCGAGATCACGATGCAGCCGGTGCGCCGCTACGACGTCGACGCCGCGATCTTCTTCAGTGACATCGTCGTCCCGCTCAAGGCGATCGGTATCGACCTGGACATCAAGCCCGGCGTCGGCCCCGTGGTCGCCGACCCGGTGCGCGACGCCTCCGGGATCAAGCGCCTGCGCGAGATCGAGCCGGACGACCTGCCCTTCGTCACCGAGGCGGTCGGTCAGCTCACCGGTGAACTGGGCGACAAGCCGCTCGTGGGCTTCGCCGGCGCGCCCTTCACCCTCGCTTCCTACCTCATCGAGGGGGGCCCGTCGAAGAACCATGAGCACACCAAGGCGCTCATGTACGGCGAGCCCGAGCTGTGGGACGAGATGATGCGCCGCCTGGCCACCATCACGCTGGGCTTCCTGCGCACCCAGATCGAGGCGGGGGCCAGCGCGGTCCAGCTGTTCGACTCCTGGGTCGGCGCGCTGAGCGCCGAGGACTACCGCACCTCGGTGCTGCCCTACACCTCGTGGATCTTCGGCCAGCTCAGCGAGTACGAGGTGCCGCGCATCCACTTCGGTGTGGGCACCGGCGAGCTCCTCGGCCTGCTCAGCGAGGCCGGGGCCGACGTCGTGGGCGTCGACTGGCGGGTGCCGCTGGACAAGGCCGCCCAGCGCGTCCAGCCGGGGACCGCGCTCCAGGGCAACCTGGACCCGGCGACCCTCTTCGCTCCCTGGGAGGTCATCGCCGAGCGCACGCGCGACATCCTGGACCGGGGCCGCGCCGCCGACGGGCACATCTTCAACCTCGGGCACGGCGTGCTGCCCAGCACCGACCCCGAGGTCCTCGAGCGGCTGACGGCGTTCGTGCACGAAGAGACTCAGGGCGCTTAACACCGAAGCCTTCTTGTTTCTGGCGCCCTCGCAGGCTCGGCCGTGTGCTCGGGGCGCCGAGAGGCCAGTGTTCTTCGGCCGAGTGCGTGCCGGCCCTCGCAAGCTCGGTTCAGCTGCGCCCACGGCCTGCAGAACACTGGCGCGCCCCGAGCGAACCCCCAGGGGACCCGTAGGACCGCACCCGCGGCCCACACCGCCGGGGCACCGGCAGGCAGGACGGCCAACCCCCAGGGGATCCGTAGGACCGCGCCCGCAGGGGGGCGGAGAGTGCACTGGTGCCCGGTCACGCCCCCGGAGGGTGACCGGGCACCGTGCTGTTCACGGCCCGAAGGCTCGGGTCACCGCCCGTCGCCGCCGTCCGGCGCGTCGGAGCCGCCGTCGGCGGTGTCCGGAGCCGAGTCGATCGTGCGCTCGGCGGTGGGCGTGGCCGAGCGGGCGGCCCGGCGGCGGCGCCACCAGATCCAGGGCCCGGCGCCGACGACGAGGACGACCGCCGCGAAGGGCAGGACCCAGCCGACGGCCACCGCCAGACCCTCGCCGAGCGAGAGCAGGGCGCGCCAGCCGCGTTCGAGGCCGCCCAGGAACCCGATGGAGTCCTCCTCGGGCTCCTCCAGGTAGGTCTCCGGCGGCATCAGCCGCAGGTGGACCGTCGAGTACGACGTCAGGTTGCTGAGGGACTCCATCCGCGACTGGAGGGACTCCAGCTCCGCCTGGCGCGACTGGATCTCGCGCTCCACCTCCAGCAGGTCGTCGACGTCCTGGGCCTCGTCCAGGTAGCCGCGCAGCGTCTCCAGCGACGCCTCGGCCGACTCGATCCGGCTCTCGACGTCGGTGACCTCCTCGGTCACGTCCTCCACCGACCGCTCCAGGCTGGACCGGTCGCCCAGCTCGGCCAGCTCGCCCAGGGCGTCGTCGTAGCCCTCGTTGGGGATGCGCAGTGTGAGGGAGGACTCGGGCGTCCCGCCCGCCGGGGTCGACAGCTGTTCGGAGGCCACGTAGCCGCCCGCTTCGACGGCGACGTCCTTGGCGGCCTCGGACGCCCCGGCCACGTCGTCCACCCGCACGGACAGGTCGGCGGTGTGGATGAGGTCACGGGCATCGATCTCGACGTCGGTACCGCCACCGGTGCCGCCCTCACCGCCCTCACCGGTCTCGGCGCCGTCGGCGCTCTCCTCGGCCGCGCCGGCCGCGGCGTCCTCGTCGGCCATCTCCGGAGCGCTGCCCTGGGAGACGGCCTCGGTGGAGCGGTCGGCGGAGGCGCCGCCCCCGGCGGCCCCGCAGGCGACGAGCAGCCAGGCCGACAGGCCGGCCGCGATCACGGCCCCGACGGTCCGCGCCGGGGGCAACGCTGAAGTATCCATGTCCCTCCGACGCATCCGCTCCGGCACGCGTTGCGCCCCCGTGGTCACGAGCCCGCAACGGCTGGGCCACGTCCCGGTGGCGCCCGCGCGCGGGGACCGCCGCGGGGCGGGCCCCAACCGGCAGTGCGGATCGCTGTGACCCGGAGCATCTGGAAAGCTGGGGTCATGCCTGAAGTACCGCACGTCGTCGTGGTCGGCGGCGGGGTCTCCGGACTCACCGCCGCCCACCGCCTCACCGGGCTCGGAACCACCGTCACCGTCCTGGAGAGCACCCGGAGCCCCGGAGGGAAGCTGAGCGCCTCCGCCCTGGCGGGCGTGCCCGTGGACGCGGGCGCGGAGGCGGTCCTGGCCCGCCGCCCCGAGGCGCTGGAGCTGTTCGCCGAGCTCGGCCTGTCCGACCGGATCGTGCACCCCGGCCGGGGCGCGGCGGCCGTCTACAGCCGCGGGCGCGTGCGCCCGCTCCCCAAGGGGCAGCTGATGGGCGTGCCGGGCAGCCTGCGCGAGCTCGCCCGCAGCGGGGTGCTGTCCTGGCCCGGGACGCTGCGCGCCGGACTGGACCTGGTCTGGCCGCGCACCCCGGTGCGCGGCGACGTGCCCGTGGCCGCCTACGTGGGCGCGCGCATGGGCGCCGAGGTCGTGGACCGCCTCGTCGAGCCCCTGCTCGGCGGTGTCTACGCGGGGCGGGCGGACCGGCTCTCCCTGGAATCGACCCTGCCGCAGATCGCTCCCATGGCCCGCCGGGACCGCTCGCTGATGCGCGCCGTGCACACCAGCCTCCGGGGCCGGGGCGCCTCGCCCACCGCCGCCGGGCCGGTGTTCGCCTCGCTGCGCGGCGGCGTCGCCACGCTCACCGACCGCCTGGCCGAGCGGCTGGGCGAGGACGTGCGCACCGGTGCCCGCGCGCGTTCGGTGGAGCGGCGCCCCCAGGGCTGGAGGGTCCACCTGGAGGACGGCGAGGCGCTCGACTGCGACGGCGTCCTGCTGGCGTGCCCCGCCCCCGAGGCCGCGCGCCTGCTCGCCGACCACGCCCCCGAGGCGGCCGCCGGGCTGCGGGGCGTGGACTACGCGAGCATGGCGCTGCTCACCTTCGCCTTCCCCGCCTCGGCCTTCCCCGAGCCGCTCACCGGCACCGGCTTCCTCGTTCCGGCGGGGGAGGGGCTCACCATCAAGGCCGCGACCTACGCCACCAACAAGTGGCCCTGGCTGGCCGAGGAGATCGCCGCCGCCAACCCCGGCGACGACCTCGTGGTGGTGCGGTGCTCGATCGGCCGGGCGGGCGACGGGGCGCTGGAGCGCTCGGACGAGGAGCTGACCGCGGCCGCGCTCGCGGACCTGACCACGGTCACCGGACGGGCCGCGCCACCGGTGCAGACCCGCCTCACCCGCTGGAACCACGGCCTGCCCCAGTACGCGGTCGGGCACGCCGACCGGGTCGAGCGCGTGCGCTCGGCCGTCCACGGGCAGCGGGGCCTGGGAGTGTGCGGCGCCGTCTACGGCGGCGTGGGCATCCCCGCGTGCATCGCCGACGCCGGCCGCGAGGCCGCGCGCCTGGCGGGCACCCTCCAGACGAACAGTCACACCCACCGCGGCGGCGACGCCGACGGACCGAACCAACAAGGAGTCAACCCGTGACGGGCCAGCACAACACCGCCGTCGACCAGGACGGCACCGACCTCAACTCCCTCATCCGCTACACCATGTGGTCGGTCTTCAAGGTCGACTCCCTCCAGGGCCTGGACCGGGCCGCGGCCGCCGACGAGCTGCGGACCCTCCTCGACAAGGCGGCCGACCGCGGGGTCACCACCCGCGGCAGTTACGACGTCCAGGGCTTCCGTGCCGACGCCGACGTCATGTTCTGGTGGGTGGCCGACAGCTCCGAACTGCTCCAGGAGACCTACTCCGCCTTCCGGCGCACCCGCGTCGGCCAGCAGAGCACCCCGGTGTGGTCGGTCATGGGCCTGCACCGCCCGGCCGAGTTCAACCGCGGCCACGTGCCGGCCTTCCTGGCGGGGGAGGAGCCCCGTGAGCACCTGTGCGTGTACCCCTTCGTGCGCTCCTACGAGTGGTACCTGCTGCCCGACGACGAGCGCCGCGCGATGCTCGCCGAGCACGGCCGTATGGCCGCGCCCTACCCGGACGTGCGGGCCAACACCGTCTCCTCGTTCGGTCTGAACGACTACGAGTGGCTGCTGGCCTTCGAGGCCGACGAGCTGCACCGCATCGTGGACCTCATGCGCCACCTGCGCGGCGCCAAGGCCCGCCTGCACACGCGTGAGGAGCTGCCCTTCTACACCGGCCGCCGCAAGAGCGCGGCCGAGCTGGTCGACGCCCTGCCGTAGTCCGCACCAGGCGCGAACACACGTGTGCCCCGGCCGGACGGTGGGAACCGTCCGGCCGGGGCACGTTCACGCGGGGACTCAGTGCTCCGCGCGGGCCGATCTGCGAGTGGCCAGCACGTAGAACGGGATCGTCACGATGAAGCCCAGCACGGCGGCGCTCATGAGGTAGATGAGCGTCTGCCCGGCCGGAACGCCCAGGCCCCAGGCGGCCATCAGGGCCACGCCGACGGCGAGGACGCCCAGGACGGCGTAGGCCTTGCGGCCGCGCGGCTTGGGGTACTCCATCCGGCTGACCATGAGCCAGGAGATGAGCAGGACCGCGGCCACGCCCGCCAGCGGCGGCGGGTCGAGCAGGACCACCGTCACCACGGCCATGGCGCCGAACGGGCACGGCAGGCCGGTGAAGTAGTCCGCGCCCGGAGCCTGGCAGGAGAACCGGGCCAGCCGGACGATGACCGCGAGGAGCACGGCACCGCCCGCCACGACGGCGAACGGCTCCAGCCCCTCGGCGCGCATGCCCCACACGACGAAGAAGAACGCCGGGGCGAAGCCGAAGCTGACCACGTCCGCGAGGTTGTCCAGCTCCGCGCCCATGCCGCTGCCGCCGAGCTTGCGCGCCACACGGCCGTCGAGCACGTCCAGGGCGGCGGCCACGAGCATCAGGCCCACGACCGTGGCCATGGCCGCGTGCGGCAGCGGGCCCGCGGCCCCGGAGGCCGCGTGCGCGGACTGGGCCGTGGCCAGCGCCCAGACGGCCAGGAAGCCGCACAGGGCGTTGCCGAGGGTCAGGTAGTCGGCCAGGCCCAGGCGCAGCCGTGGGGCCGTCTCCGCGGCCGGACCGGCCGGCGGGGGCAGGACCGCGCCGTCAGTCGGCGTCAAGACGGGTTTCTCCGGCGCGGACCTTCTGGCCGACCTCCACCGCCGGGGCGACCCCGGTCGGAAGGTAGACGTCGACGCGTGACCCGAACCGGATGAGGCCGATCCTCTCGCCTTGCTCGACCTTCTGCCCCGCAGCGAGATACGGGACGATACGCCGGACCATCGCGCCGGCGATTTGAACGACCGTGACCTCACCGATCTCGGTTTCAAGGGTCCAGATGACGCGCTCATTACGCTCGCTGTCCTTGTCGAATGCGGGGCGGAAACCCCCGGGGCGGTGCTCGACGCCGGTGATCACGCCGGCGAGGGGAGCACGGTTGACGTGCACGTTGAGGGGATTCATGAACACCGCGACCCGGATACGTCCGTCGGGCTGGGGGTCGAGGCTCTGGACGACGCCGTCGGCCGCGGACAGCACCCGACCGGTCGCCGGGCCCCGCTCGGGGTCGCGGAAGAACCAGGTCATGCCCGCGGCGAGGGCGACCACGGGGAGGGCGGCCGCCGTGCGGACCCGGGAGCCGCGCGCGGCGAAGGCGGCGGCCCCGGCGGCGGCCAGGGCCGGGGCCAGCCAGGGAGCCGATCCCTGTGCCATACCGAGTCTGGGCCGGGCCGCGGGTCGCGGGGAGGCGGAGGTGGTGGGTGAGTCGTCGGTCATCGAGCGCTTTCGTCGCGGGTCGGTCTGGTCGCCCGCACATCGGGTACCGCTGTGAGGGGTCGACCCGGTGCCATCCGGGTCTGGCGGGTGCGCGGGCGCCCGTGTGCTCGGTCCGTCCGCGCCGTGCGACGCGGGCCGATGGGGCGCGCCCGGTCACACGTCATGCGATTATCCCTGATCCGGCCGTGGCCGTGGCGCGACCGCCGGAGACGTCGTCGGCCACCGGGGGCGGTGGTCGACGGGCTCGTGACCCGGAACCTGGATGCTACGCCAACCTACTCCGTCGGCTCCAGCGTCAGGGCGACGGAGTTGATGCAGTACCTGGCGTCGGTGGGAGTGGCGTATCCCTCGCCGCGGAAGACGTGACCCAGGTGGGAGTCGCAGGTGGCGCACCGCACCTCGGTCCGCACCATGCCCGCCGAGGTGTCGTCGTGCAGGGTGACGGCGTCGCTGTCGGCCGGGTCGAAGAAGCTCGGCCAGCCGCAGTGCGAGTCGAATTTCTCGCTGGAGCGGAACAGTTCGGTCCCGCATCCCCGGCAACGGTAGACCCCGGTGGCCTTGGTGTCCACGTACGCGCCGGTCCAGGCGGGTTCCGTCGCCGCCTGCCGGAGCACGGCGTACTCCTGGGCGTTGAGGCGCTCCCGCCACTCCTGGTCGGTCTGGGGAAGGTCCGGTGCCCCGCCGCTGGTGTCCGGGGTCGGATCCACTGAGTCAGCCATGGTGAGACGCTACCCCGAATCGTGTCCGCGTGCTGCCACGGCCCCAAGTACGACAAAGGACGCAGATATCAATTAAGCAAGGTAAATCATCCTTAGGGGCCACATACCAGTAACTTCACGTTGCGCAACGTTCGGGACGGATCGTGCCGGGTACGCCACGGAACAGGGTCAGCGGTCGAAGTGCACTGAGGCAGGTGGCATGGCAGTAGCGGCACAACAAGCACTCAGAGTGACTCGCCGACCACTGCGTGTAGGAAGAATCAGATACGGACTGTGGTGGCTGGACCAGGCCACCGCAGGGGCCCGGGTCCGCGCCCGCGCCGCCTCCGCCGGGGTGGCCGCGGTCGGGAGCGAGGTGCGCTGGGCGGCGGAGCTCAGCGCCAGGGCCACGGCGGCGGGCATCGCCCGGGCCAGGCCCGAGCCCTGGACCGATCGCGGTCTGCTGGTGCTGGCGGGCGCGATCGCCGTCGGCGCGGTGGCGCTGGCGGTCTTCCTGGGGTTCGGGATGGCCCAGTGGGTGATGACCGAGCCGGAGAGCCCGTTCTTCGCCGCGGCGGGGGCGCTGGCCGTCGGGCCGGCGATCCTGCCGCTGGGGTATCTGGTGTTCGCCTCCAAGCGGGGTGGTGGCCGAGGCACAGGAAACGGAAGTCGAGTCGACCGAGCGTGAGCCGACCGAAACGGCAGAGGGGCGCCCACGGGCGCCCCTCCTCGTGTGTACGGACGGGGATGCGTGCGGTCGGCTCAGGCGTCGAAGTCGTACTGGAGTACGTACGCGGAGCCGTCCATGGTGATCTCGTTGAACTCCACCGGCACGTTCTGCTCGGTCAGGGCGGTGCGCGCCACCTCCAGGACCGGCGTCCCGGGTGTCAGGCTCAGCTCCTCGCTCTCCTCCGGGGTCGGCATGCGCACCCGGATCTCCTCGGTGAAGCGGGCCGGCGCCCGGCCCAGCTCGGCCAGGCGCGCGTAGATCCCGCCCGGCCCGGAGTCGTGCTCCCGGATCCGACGGGCCGCGGGGGAGTCCTGCTCCGAGCCGAGCAGGGAGAGGGGCAGGTGGGAGACGGCGCTCTGCACCGGCCGTCCCTCGACGAGGTAGCGCCGTGAACGCCGCAGCACGGCCTCGCCCTCGGACAGGTCGAGCGCGCGCCGCACGTGGTCCACGGCGGAGGCCTCCTCCACCCGCAGGCGGTCCACCTCGTAGCCGCGGTCCTCGCCGTCGGTCTGCCAGATCGCCCGTCCGTTGCCCCACAGTTCCTTGGACAGGCGGCGGGCCCCGTGTCTTCGTACCGGTCGGAACAGGCGGACGTAGATGCCGGAGCCGCGCACGGCCACGGCCAGGCCCTCGTTGATCAGGACGGAGAGCGCCTGCCGTGCCGTCGCTCGCGCGACACCATGGCGCTCCATCAGGGAGTTCTCACCGGGGAGGCGGTCGCCGTCGGCGTACCGTCCGGAGCGGATCTGTCCGCGTAGTTCCTCGGCGATCTCTCGGTAGACCGGAGGGGACCCGTGGTCGGACGTCGGCACTACGTTCATCCTCTCGGCCGGGGGGCCAAGCCGGTAAGCCCCGTCGATGCGGTGTGCCCGGGGCGGAATCGCCCACCAGAGGCACACATCGGGTATGTCCGATTCCGGGGAGGTTCATGCGTGGTTGGGGGGTGGCCGAAATCGACGTGTGGCCCGCGGGTCCCCCGGGAGCGCCTCTACCGGAGATAACGCGCGAACAGGTGGCCGTCGGCTTCCAGCAGGCGTGCCAGGCGCACGGGCGTGTTCTGGACGGAGGCGTGCTCCGGCGCCCCCGGTGCGCCGGAACCCCCGGCGACGATGCGGGGCGCGCCCGAGCCCAGCAGGTGCGGGCTCACGGTCAGGCACAGCTCGTCCAGGAGCCCGGCGGCCACGTACTCCGCCAACAGGTGCGGGCCGCCCTCGGTGAGCACCCGGTACAGCCCGCGTTCGGCCAGGCCGTTCACCACGTGCTCCGGACCCACGGACCGCCCCTCGACGACGACCACCTCGGCGTGCTCGCGCACCCGGGCGATCCGCTCCGGAGGGGCGTGGGAGGTGGTGAAGACCAGAGTGCGCGCGTCCTGCGGAGCCTCGGTCAGCAGGGCCTCGGGCAGGTCGAGCGAACGCGAGACCACCGCCACGCGGGGCGTGTCCGGACGGCCCTCGCGCAGGTGCGCCCACGCCCGGCGGGACCGGACCGGACCGTACCCCTCGGCGCGCGCCGTCGCCGCGCCGACCAGGACGACGTCGCTCAGCCCGCGCAGCACGCCCATGATCCGGCGGTCGGGAACCGAGGACAGGTCGCGGCTGCGTCCGGAGGGGCCGACGGCGCCGCCGTCGGCACTGGCGACCATGTTGGCTCGCACCCAGGGCCGGTCCAGGCCGACGGGGTAGGCGTAGACGGAGGCCAGGTCCACGTCCGTGGCGCCGGGGGCGGGCAGCAGTTCGCGCAAGGGCGCGTGGGCGGGTTCGTTCGACGACATGGTCATCAAGGGTAGGGCGTACCGCTCCTGGGAGCCGGGCGGCGCGAGACGCGCCGCCCGGGCCCCTCAGAAACGGCGGGCGGCCTGACCGGTCCGGTGCGAGACCCTGCGCAGGAGCACCAGGGCACGGTCGATCACCCGCACCGGCCCGGCGGCGGGCACGGACGGCCGACCGCTCACGTCCGGTTCGGCCGTGTCCAGGACGGTCTCCCACGCCATCCCGTACTCCTTGCCCGGCACCGTGAAGTCGACCGCCTGCGCGCCGCTGTTGAGCAGCAGCAGGAAGGAGGCGTCGCGGATCCCGCGACCGCGCGGGTCGGGCTCGGTGATGGCCTCCCCGTTGAGGAACACCCCCAGTGCCCGTCCGTTCGCGTTCCAGTCGGCGCCGGACATGGGCTTGCCGTCCGGGCGCAGCCACGCGATGTCGGGCAGGCCGTCCCGGCCCGACCGCGACCCCTCCACCGGACTGCCGTGGAAGAACCGTCTGCGCCGGAAGACCGGATGCTCCCTGCGCAGCCGCGCGAGCGTGCGCACGTAGTCCAACAGGTCGTTGTCGGGCTCCTCCCCGTCCAGCCCGGCGCCCTTCCAGTCGATCCAGGAGATCTCGTTGTCCTGGCAGTAGGCGTTGTTGTTGCCGCCCTGGCTGCGCGCCACCTCGTCGCCGTGCGAGAGCATCACCACCCCCTGGGACAGGTACAGGGTGGTGAGGAAGTTGCGCATCTGGCGGCGCCGGAGGGTGATGATCTCCGGGTCCTGGGTCGGCCCCTCCACCCCGTGGTTCCAGGACCGGTTGTCGTCGGTTCCGTCCCGGTTGTCCTCACCGTTGGCCTCGTTGTGCTTGTGGTCGTAGGAGACCAGGTCGGCGAGAGTGAAACCGTCGTGGCAGGTGATGAAGTTGATCGAGGCCACCGGGCGCCGGCCGTCGTTCTGGTAGAGGTCGCTGGACCCGGCCAGGCGCGAGGCGAGCTCGCCCAGGACGGGTTCGCCCCGCCAGAAGTCCCGTACGGTGTCGCGGTACTTGCCGTTCCACTCCGTCCACAACGGCGGGAAGTTGCCGACCTGGTAGCCCCCCGGTCCCACGTCCCAGGGTTCGGCGATCAGCTTGACCTGGGAGATCACCGGATCCTGCTGGACGATGTCGAAGAAGGTGCTCAACCGGTCCACGTCGTGGAACTCCCGTGCCAGCGCCGAGGCCAGGTCGAAGCGGAACCCGTCCACGTGCATCTCCAGGACCCAGTAGCGCAGCGAGTCCATGATGAGCTGGAGCGAGTGCGGGTAGCGGACGTTGAGGCTGTTGCCGCAGCCGGTGTAGTCGAGGTAGTAGCGCTGGTCCTCGTCGCTGACCCGGTAGTAGCCGATGTTGTCGATGCCCCGCAGCGAGAGCGTGGGGCCCATGTGGTCGCCTTCGGCGGTGTGGTTGTACACCACGTCCAGGAGCACCTCGATGCCCGCCTCGTGCAGCGACTTCACCATCGCCTTGAACTCCTGGACCTGCTGGCCGCGCGAGCCCCGCGCCGCGTACCCGCTGTGCGGGGCGAGGAAGGCCAGGGTGTTGTACCCCCAGTAGTTGGTGAGTCCGCGCGCCACCATGGCGTGCTCGGGCACGAAGTGGTGCACGGGCATGAGTTCGACCGCCGTCACCCCGAGCGAGGTGAGGTAGTCGATCATCACCGGGTGCGCCAGCCCGGAGTAGGTGCCCCGCTGGTGCTCGGGGATGCCGGGGTGGCGCATGGTCAGACCGCGCAGGTGCGCCTCGTAGATGACGGTCTCGTGGTAGGGCGTGCGCGGGCGTGACTCGTTGCCCCAGTCGAAGAACGGGCTGACCACCACGCACTTGGGCACATAGGGCGCACTGTCCGCGGTGTTCTTGCGGTCGGGATGGGCGAAGTGATAACTGAACAGCGACTCGTGCCAGGTGAGGTCGCCGTTGAGGGCCTTGGCGTACGGGTCGGTGAGAAGTTTGTGCGGATTGCACCGCAGCCCCTGTTCCGGCGCGTAGGGGCCGTGGACTCTGTATCCGTACTGCTGCCCCGGGCCGATCCCGGGGAGGTATCCGTGCCAGACGAATCCGTCGTATTCGGTCAGTGGTATGCGGGTCTCCTCGCCGTCGTCGTCGAACAGGCACAGTTCGACCTGTTCGGCCGCTTCGGAGAAGAGGGAGAAATTGGTGCCGGAACCGTCGTAGGTCGCACCGAGCGGATAGGAGCTACCTGGCCAGACTTCCACCATAGGCGTCGTCAGTCTCTTGGTGTCGGGGCTCCCGGGGCCCGCGGTCCGGTGCGCCCCGGGGCTCCCGTTTCCGGGTGGGGCGCACCGACTCGCGACCCGTCCGAAAGCGAGCGGTCGTGTTGGTGACGACTACTTACTTCCGCTCCCGTCCCCGAAGTATGCCGACCTGGGCCGATGATCATCGCAGGAGTGGCGAAACGGGTGGTATGTCACAGGAATTATCTGGGTTTGTCGGAGTATTCGGGATCGGCGGAAACCAGGAATTGTCTTCGTGGTCGCGGCCGGTCGCGGTCGGCCGGGGCCCGACCGGTGCGGGCCCGGCCGGTCCGGGACCCGCGTGTTCCGGTCCCCCGACGGCTCCGCTCAGCGGCGGGGGCGTGCGCGGTCCAGGATCAGGGCGGTGTCGATCCCGCGCGGCAGCGTGCCGAAGACCCGTCCCCCTTCGCCCCCCAGCCGCGAGCGGGTGAACGCCTCGGCCACCGGGGTCGGCGCGTGCCGCAGCAGCAGCGACGCCTGGAGGGTGAGGGCCATCAGCTCCACGACCGAGCGCGCCCGGTACTGGGCCTCGTCGGGGTCGGCCAGCATCTGCCGCAGGCGCTTGAGGGCGGCGTCGAAGTGGTCGTCGACGCCGGAGGCGGTGCCCACCTCGCCGAGGAAGGCCTCCAGCGACTCCGGACTGCGGGCCATCGCGCGCAGCACGTCCAGCGCGGCCACGTTGCCCGAGCCCTCCCAGATGGAGTTCAGCGGGGAGTCGCGCAAGAGCCGCGGCATGCCGGACTCCTCGACGTACCCGTTCCCGCCCAGGCACTCCAGGGCCTCGGCGGCGTGGGCGGGCTGGCGCTTGGTCACCCAGAACTTGCCGACCGCGACGCCCAGGCGGCGGAACGCGGTCTCGGCCTCGTCGCCGCGCACCGAGCGGTCCATGGCCCCCGCCAGGCGGGTCATGAGGGTGGTGGCGGCCTCCGACTCCAGGGCGAGGTCGGCCAGGACGTTGCGCATCAGGGGCTGGTCGATGAGCGTGTGCCCGAACGCGGCGCGGTGCTCGGCGTGGTGCAGCGCGTGGGTCAGCGCGGCGCGCATGCCGGAGGCGGAGCCGATGACGCAGTCCAGGCGGGTGCAGTTGACCATCTCGATGATGGTGGGGACGCCGCGGCCCGGTTCGCCGACCAGGTGGGCGACCGCGCCGTCGTACTCCAGCTCGGCGGAGGCGTTGGAGTGGTTGCCGAGCTTGTCCTTGAGCCGTTGGACGAAGAGGGCGTTGCGGGAGCCGTCGGGCAGGACCCGGGGGACCAGGAAGCAGCTCAGGCCCTCGGGCGCCTGGGCCAGGGTGAGGAAGAAGTCGCTCATCGGTGCGGAGGTGAACCACTTGTGCCCGGTGAGGAGGTAGTGGCCCTCGGAGGTGGGGACCGCGCGCGTGGTGTTGGCACGCACGTCCGAGCCGCCCTGCTTCTCCGTCATGGACATGCCCGCGATCACCCCGCGCTTGCCCAGTGGAGCGCGCAGGCCGAAGTCGTAGGTGCGGGAGGTCAGCAGCGGTTCGTACTGCGCGGCGAGCGCCGGCGCGTGGCGCAGCGCGGGCACGACGGCGTAGGTCATCGAGAGCGGGCACCCGTGTCCGCTCTCGGCCTGGCTCCAGAGGAAGAACTTGGCGGCGCGGGCCACGTGCGCGCCCGGGCGCTCGTCGGCCCAGGGCGCGGCGTGCAGGCCGTGCTCGACGGCCTGGTCCATGAGGACGTGGTAGGCGGGCTGGTGGTCGATCTCGTCGATCCGGTGCCCGTAGCGGTCGTGGGTGCGCAGGACCGGAGGGTAGGTGTTGGCGGACTCGCCCCAGGCGCGCACGCGCTCGGAACCGGCGGCGTCCCCGACCTCGTGGACCTCCGGCTCGGCCCACTCGGCGCCCTCGCGGCGCAGGCCCTCCAACAGCGCGGGGTCCTGCGCCGCGGCGTAGTCGCCGAGGGGAGGGGCCTGGTTGAACACCTCGTGGGTCGGGGGCATCGTCGCGTCCTTCGGGTCCGAAATGGAGAGTGACGGCATCGTACCCGCGCGGACGCCGTCAAACCGAATCCAGTTCGGTCAGCAGGCCGAGGCGGACGGCCTCAGGGCCACAGCAGGGTGCGGTGCCAGGGGGCGCCCGGCTCGGCGCGCCCGTAGGACAGGCGGGTGTGGCGGCGGTCCGGGTCCCCCTGCCAGAACTCGACCTCGACCGGCGTCACCAGGTACAGGCCCCAGTCGTCCGGGGCGAGGTCGGGGTCGGCCAGCAGGCGCTCCCGGCTCCGTTCGGCGGCGCGGTCGATCTCGGCGAGGTCGGTCAGAGGCTTGCTCTGGTGCCCGTGCAGCCCCGCGACCCGGGACTCCAGGGGGCGGGCGAGGAAGTCGTCCGCGCACTCCTGCGCGCTCGCCCGCTCGGCGGTCCCGCGCACGCGCACCTGGCGCCCCTGCGGACCCCAGTAGAAGGCCAGGGCCACGGCCGGGTTCTCTTCCAGGTCACGCCCCTTGCGCGAGGTCGTCGTGGTGGCGAACCACCAGCCCTCGGGCGTGAAGTCCTTCATGATCACCACGCGCGAGGACGGCGCGCCCAGGTCGTCGACGGTGGAGACGGTCATCGCGTGCGGTTCGCTCACGCCCGCCTCGACCGCCTCGGTGAACCACCGGGTGAACAGGTCCGCGGGGTCGGCCGGGGCCGAGGAGGGATCGAAGGTCGCCAACGGTCCGGCGAACACCGGAAGGCCGCGGAGTTGGTCCCTGATGCTCACTGTTCCCCCTTCAGAGCCGGTTCGGAGACCGCCGCATCGTAACGCTCCAGGACCACGCGGGCGAGCTCGGGGATGTCGCCCAGCGCCTCGGAGACCGCGTAGGCGCCGGCGGACTGCGCCCGGATCCGGTCGGAGAAGTACCCGGGCGCCAGCAGATAGGTGGCGACCGCGACCCGGGACCGCGTCAGCAGGTCGGCGACCGCCTCCGCGGGGCGCGGCGAGGCCGCCGAGGCGAAGGCCGCGACCACCTCGCGCCAGGGCCCGCGTTCGGCCAGCCGCTGCGCCATCGCCCGGATGGTGGCGTTGGCCTCGGGGTCGCTGGACCCGGCCGACGCCAGGACCAGGGCGGTCCCGGGGTCGGCGGTGGCCCCCGCCTCGGCCAGACGGCGCTCCACGCCCTCCAGCAGGAGCGGGTGCGGGCCCAGGGTGTCGGCGTAGCGCACGCGCAGCCAGGGGCTGCGCTCGCGCACGCCGGCCAGGACCCCGGGCAGGTCCACCTTGCTGTGGAACGCCGACGTGAGCAGGGTCGGCAGGACGACGACCTCGCCCGCGCCGGAGGCCGCGAGGTCGGCGAGCGCCTCCTCCGCGCTGGGCGCGGTGTGGTCGAGGTAGCACACGCGCACGTCGAGGTCCGGGCGCAGGGAGCGCACCCGCTCGAACAGGGCGGACACCGCCGCCGACGAACGCGGGTCGGCGCTGCCGTGGGCCACGGCCAGCAGGGTCGTACTCATCGTCTCCGTCGCAGCGTCGGGGGCGGGGGCCGGGGCCCCCGCCCGTGGGATCAGACGTGGATGCCGCACTCGGTCTTGCCGGTGCCCGCCCAGCGGCCGCTGCGCGGGTCCTCGCCCGGCGCCACGCGCCGGGTGCACGGCTCGCAGCCGATCGAGGGGTAGCCGTCGTACTGGAGCGGGTTGACCATGACGCCGTTCTCGGCCATGTAGGTGTCGACCTGCTCCTGGGTCCACCGCGCGATCGGGTTGACCTTGGTCATCTGCCGGCGCCGGTCCCACTGCACGACCGGCGTGTCGCGCCGGGTCACCGAGTCCTCGCGGCGCAGGCCCGTCAGCCACGCGCTGTAGGGCTCCAGCGCCCGCTGCAGGGGCTCCACCTTGCGCAGGTGGCAGCAGATCGCCGGGTCGCGCCCGTGCAGGCGCGGACCCAGGACCAGGTCCTGTTCGGCCACGGTCCGGGTGGGCTCGACGTTGATGAGGTTGATGTCGTAGACCGAGGCCACGGCGTCACGGGTGCCGATGGTCTCGGGGAAGTGGTAACCGGTGTCCAGGAAGATCACGTCGATCCCGGGCACCGACCTGGACGCCAGGTCGACCATGAGGGCGTCGGCCATCGAGGAGGTCATGCACAGGCCGTCGCCGAAGGTCCGCGCGGCCCAGGTGATGATCTCCGCGGCGGAGGCCTCCTCCAGCTCGCGCGCGGCGCGTTCGGCGAGCTCGGGGCCGCCCACCGGGGTGATCGTGGCGTTCATGAATTCCCTTCCGTCGGTCTGGAGGGGGCGCTCAGCGACGCGGAGCGCAACCCGACGTATTTCACTCGGAACACGCGGGCGCAGGACAGGCAGGACCAGGGGTATCCCTCGCCCTTGACGGCGGCGCCCTCCTCGGGCACCAGGTCCTCGTCACCGCAGTAGGGGCAGTAGTAGGGCGCGGCCCTCTCGGACATGGCGCACCTCTTCCTTCGTCGGAGGGCGGGGCGGGCCGGCGGGCCCGCCCCACCCGGGTCAGGTCAGGTCAGGTCGGCGTCGTCGGCGCGGCCGACCCAGGTCGCGAACGCCTCGCCGTCCTGCTTCTGTGCCTGGTACCGCCGCAGGACGCGCTCGACGTAGTCCGGCAGGTCGTCCGCGGTGGCCTTGAGCCCGCGGATCTTCTTGCCGAACGCCGCGGTCAGGCCCATGCCGCCGCCGAGGTGGATCTGGTAGCCCTCGACCTGCTCGCCCCGGTCGTTCAGCATCAGCTGGCCCTTGAGGCCGATGTCGGCGACCTGGATGCGGGCGCAGGAGTTCGGGCAGCCGTTGACGTTGATGGTCAGCGGCTCGTCGAAGTCGGGGAGCCGCTTCTCCAGCTCGTCGATGAGCGTGGCGGCGCGGCCCTTGGTCTCCACGATCGCCAGCTTGCAGAACTCGATCCCGGTGCACGCCATCGTCTGGCGGCGGAAGGTGCTGGGGTTGACCTGCAGGTCCTCCGCCTCCAGCGCCGCGGTGATCGAGGCGACCCGGTCCTCGGTGATGTCGAGGATGACGAGCTTCTGGTCGGCGGTGGTACGGATGCGGTCCGAACCGTGCTCCTCGGCGATGTCGGCGACGCGCAGCAGCGTGGTGCCCGAGACCCGGCCCACCTTGGGCGTGAAGCCGACGTAGAACTTCCCGTCGCGCTGGCGGTGCACGCCGACGTGGTCGCGCTCCAGGCCCGGGTCCAGCTCGGGCGCGGGGCCGTCCGGCAGCTCGTAGCCCAGGTACTCGTCCTGGAGCACCTGGCGGAACTGCTCCGCGCCCCACTCCTTGATGAGGAACTTGATCCGCGCGCGCGTGCGCAGGCGGCGGAAGCCGTAGTCGCGGAAGACCGAGCAGACGCCCGCCCACACCTCGCTCACCTGGTCCGGGCGCACGAACGTGCCCAGGCGCTGGGCGAACATCGGGTTGGTGGACAGGCCGCCGCCCACGAACAGGTCGTAGCCGGCCTCGCCCGCCTCGTTGCGCACGCCGACGAAGGCGACGTCGTTGATCTCGTGGTTGGTGCAGTACGACGAGCAGCCCGAGATCGAGGTCTTGAACTTGCGCGGCAGGTTCGAGAACAGCGGGCTGCCGATGTGGTCCTCGTTGACCTGGAAGATCTCCGGGCTGGCGTCCAGGACCTCGTCCTCGGCGACACCGGCCAGCGGACAGCCCAGGATGACGCGCGGGGTGTCGCCGCAGGCCTCCATGGTCGACAGGCCCACCGACTCCAGCTTGTCCCAGATCGCGGGCACGTCCTCGACCCGGATCCAGTGGTACTGCACGTTCTGGCGGTCGGTGATGTCGGCGGTGTCGCGGCCATAGGAGCGGGAGATCTCCGCGACCGCGCGCAGCTGCGCGGCCGACAGCTGTCCGCCGTCGATGCGCACGCGCAGCATGAAGTAGCGGTCGTCGAGCTCCTCGGGCTCCAGCACGGCCGTCTTGCCGCCGTCGATGCCCGGGGCGCGCTGGGTGTAGAGGCCGAACCAGCGGAAGCGCCCGCGAAGGTCGGCGGGGTCGATGGAGTCGAAGCCCGCCTTGGAGTAGATGTTGACGATCCGATCGCGGACGTTGAGCCCGTCGTCGTTCTTCTTGTTCTCCTCGTTTTTGTTCAGCGGCTCGCGGTAGCCGAGGGCCCACTGGCCCTCGCCACGGCGGCGGCGCGGCTTGGCGGCCGTCGCGGACTTGCCGGGCTGCGCGGAAGAGGGAGGCATCGCGGGTGTCTCCGATGGGGTCGCGGGGTGCACACGGTCCCGGCGCCCGCACCGTTGGCTCCCAGCGCCGCACGTCATCGTGCCGGGCGAACAGGAGTGAGTCCACGTGTGTGGGAATCGAAGCAGGGGAGAGCGCCGGGGCCGCGCGCACACCTGAATCAAGGGTGCGTCAAAAAGGCGGCGAGATTAACCGACGCTGCAACAGATGGCACTACGGACCCGCAGGAAGTCCACGTGGCGGCGCACGCAGAGCATGGGGTCCAGAGCAGCGATCATGCAATGAGAATGTCACGCTGGTCCGGGCTTTGTCCAGACGCGAACCGGCGGGGTGAGCCAGGTCACCCGAAGGGGCGGCGGCGCGCGTGACCCGGCCGCGGGGCCGATAGCGTTCTCCCGTGGTGGGATTCTGGGAAGGACTCTGGAGGATCGTCGGGGCGTGGCTGGAACGCCATCCCCGCACGCACAACGTGCTGCTGCTGGTCGTGCGGACCATGCGGGCCTTCGCCAGGGACCGCGTCGTCGGCCTGGCCGCCGAGTCCGCCTTCTTCTCCCTCATCTCGCTGCCCGCCCTGCTGCTGTGCCTGGTCGGCGCCCTGGGGCCGCTGGCCACGGTCCTCGGGGAGGACCTCGTCGAGGAGATCCGGCTGTGGATCCTGGACCTGGCGGCCCGGGTCCTGACCCCGGACACGGTCGGCACCGTCGTGGAGCCCCTCGTGGACGACTTCCTGGGCGGGGTCCAGGGCGGCCTGCTGTCGGTCACCTTCCTGGTCTCGCTGTGGTCGGGCTCGCGCGCCATGAACGTGTTCATCCGCTCCATCACCATCTCCTACGGGCTGGACGAGCTCCGCGGATGGCTGCGCCAGCGCGTCCTGGCCTTCGTGGGCTACCTGGGGGCGCTGCTCTTCGCGCTGTTGGTGCTGCCGATCCTGGTGGCCGGCCCCGACCTCGTCCACCGAATGCTGCCCGTGACCGTGGGGCGGCTCAACGTCTTCTACTGGCCGATCGTGGTGTTCCTGGCCCTGGCCGCCGTCACCTTCCTCTACGCGCTCAGCGTGCCGGTGCGCACCCCCCTGTGGCGCCACCTGCCGGGCGCCCTGCTGGCCACCCTGGTGCTCATCGCGGGATCGGTGGCGCTGCGCGCCTACCTGGACGCCTCGTTCGGCCAGGTGAGCATCTACGGGTCGCTGGCCGCGCCCATCGCGATCCTGGCCTGGCTGTACGTCATGGCCATCGCCGTCCTGGCGGGGTCCAGCCTGAACTCGGAGATCGACGCCATGTGGCCGACCGCGCGCACCGCCGCCGCCCGCGCCGAGATCGCCACCCTCGGCTTCGAGCGGGCCAACCGCCTCGTCGAACGCCGGGAGCAGGCGGTCATCGACACGATCGAGGGGTACGACCGGCGCTGACGGCGCGGAACCGGCGGGAGTCCTGGCCGGAATCGGCCATTTTCGGCGTGAACCACGGGTGCTCGGAATGTGTCCACTTCAACGTCGGGTCGCGGTGGACGGTGCGACCACGCATCGACGTGAGAACGAACCACCAGGTCAGAGAAGGGAGGGCCCCGGTGCGGCGGCATCGTCGCCGACGCGCGGCGGCCGGTCTGGCCCCTGGCCGGAATAGGCGGCACGGCCGCCAGTCAGTATCATTTCGTGCAGCATTGACTACGCGTGTGCCAGCGCCACCGCTCGGTAACCCCCCCAGGGCAGCGGTGACCCACCGTTGACCGAGGTCCCCCGTCATCACGTACACGAACAGGTCCACGTTCCCCATGCCTTCGGAGGCACCATGAGCCGGGCGTCCCGACCGGGGCAGTCCCGGCCCACTGCCGTCATCGTCATCGCTCCCGACGAGCACAGCGCCGAGATCCTCATCGAGGGGCAGCGCCGGCTCGTGACCGGGGCCGCTCCCAAGGAGACGCGCCGCGCCGCGCTGGACGTCGCCACCGGCTACGCCGCCAGGATCGGGCAGCCGGTGCTGGTCGACGCGCGCGACGCCAACGGCTACTGGCTGCTGCTGGCGACACCCGACGGTGTGGTGCGTGCGGCGGACGAGGCGGCGCCCGCCTCCCCGCCGCCCGCGCCCCCCGAGCCCGCGCCGGTGGCGGGCGGGAGCAGGTCCTCCCGGGGGCGGACCCTCGTCATCGCCGGGGCCGCGGTCCTGGCCCTGGTGCTCCTCGTGGGCGCCGGCGCCGTGGCGACCCGGTTCCTGTCCGGTCCCCCCACGGCGGCCGAGGCCGAGGAGGACGGCGGCGTCGCGCTCGGCCACCCCGCGCCCCCCGGCTTCGCCGACACCGTGGTCTTCGACGAGCCGCTGGCCCCGGACACCCGGCCGGGAGTGAGCCGCGACGGCGAGCTGCTCGCCTACACCGACCCCGACGACCGCCTCAACCTGTTCGGCGCCGACGGTGAGCGCCGGTGGGCCGTCGACCTGCCCGTGGAGTCCGGAGAGTTCCTCGACCCGCCGCGCTTCGTGGAGTACGGCGGCGAGAGCGCGATCGTGCTGGAGACCGCCGACACGCTGTGGTTCTGGCCCACCGAGGGCGGCGCGCCCACGAGCGTGTCCCTGCCCACGGACGCCACCGCCCAGTACGTGGGCGACTCCGTGCTCGTACGGACGGCGGAGACCGCGTTCGTGCCCGTCGACGACGAGCTCGTGGAGGTCGAGCCCCCGGGCAGTTCCGCGCCCCTGGTGGCCGACGGGGAACGCGTCCTCACCGCGGTCGTGAACGGACCGTGGGAATGGGTCGACACCGACGGCGGCAGCGAGGAGGTCCACGCCCACCGCCCGCAGGACGCCGGTGAGATGGAGTCGATCGTCACCGCCCTGCGCGAGTACGTGATCGTGCGCTGGGAGCCCCTCCGAGGGGAGGGGGTCCACCTGGCCTTCCACGACCGCGAGGACGGCAGCGTGGTCGGCGGCGCCGACATCGACCCCGCGGACCTGGAGGACGTGCGCCACCGCTCCGGGCCGATCGGGACCCGCGTGGTCGCCTACGGTCCCGTGGTCATGGACCCGGAGTCCGGCGAGGCCGCGGTGGTCTCCGGCTTCGTTCCCGAGATCGCCGTCGGAGACCAGGTCTTCGGGCAGCTCGACGGCGCTCCGGTCGCCGTGAGCGCCTCGGGCATGCCCAGCGACGTGCCCGAGGGCGCCGCGCAGCCCGAAGGGCTCCTGGGCGAGAACGCCATCGTGGTCCACGACGACCACCTCTATGCCATCCCCTCTCAGTAGAAATCCCCATGAAAGAAGAAAGGAGTGGGATGACCCCCAAGAAGCGAGTTCTCACCGTGACGGCCTCCGCGCTGTTCATGGCGGGATTCTCGGTCGGCCCGGTGTTCGCGGACACCGGTGCAGAGGCCACCCCCGAAGCGCCTGAGGAGACTCAGGGACTGCCTGTGGGTCCGGTCGTCGACGGTGCTCTAGAGACCGTCTCCGACATCGTGACGTTCGATACCCCGGGTGGCGACGAAGGTACCTCCCCGGAGCCTCCGGTCGACCCGCCCGTTGACTCGCCTGTCGACCCTCCGGTCGACCCTCCGGGTGACGGCGACGATGGCGGTTCGCCCGGTCCGGTCGACCCGCCCGTCGACCCTCCGGTCGACCCGCCGGGCGACGGTGACGGCGATGGCGATGGCGACGGCGGCGGTGACGGGGGCAACCCCGGTGACGGCGGCGGCGACGGCGGTAACCCCGGCGGCGGTGACGGCGGCGGCGACGGTGGTAACCCCGGCGGCGGTGACGGCGGCGGTGACGGTGGTACCGGCGGCGACGGCGGCACTGGTGGCGACGGTGGTACCGGCGGTGACGGGGGCAACCCCGGGACCGGCGGCAACTCGGGTGACGAGAGCCAGGCTCCTGGCCTCTCGGCTCCGGGCACCGGTGCCCCGGAGAGCTCGGCGCCGAGCAACTCCGGCGCCGACACGGGATCGGTCACCACGTCCAGTGGTGACGACAACGGCCCCCTGCCCACGACCGGCGTCGACCTTGAGGGCTTCGTCCTCGGGGGAGCGGTCGTGACCGGGATCGGCGTGCTGGCCCTGTGGGCCGGCGCCCGCCGCGAGTCCCCGGTGGCCTAGTACACGCGTGCACGGCCCCCGGGTCGTGAACGCCTGAGGGCCCCGGCCGTGGAACTTCCACGGCCGGGGCCCTCGTCGTGTCAGCGGGCCGGGAACCCGCTCACTCCCTCGGGCGCAGGGCCGAGGCCAGCAGGAAGGCCGCGACACCGCCGGCCGAGATCACCCACAGCGCGGCGCCCAGGGACAGCGTGTCGGCGATCAAGCCCACCAGCGGTGGGAAGGCCAGGAACCCGGCACGGCCGAGCCACCCGACGATGGTCACCCCGTCGCCGGTGCGGACCCCCGGGATGTTCCCGGCGGCCGCCAGGGTAAGCGGGAACAGGGTGGACACGCCCAGACCCATCACGCCGAACCCGATCACCGTCGTCACCGGGTGCGGGAGCAACAGGGCGAAGGCCATACCGCCCGCCGCCAGCAGGCCGCAGGCGCGCCCCACCGCGGCCGCGCCGAACCGGTCGGTCACCCGGTCGCCGAGGAGTCGGCCCACGGTCATCATCGCCTGGCAGGCCACGAACGGCATCGCGGCCATGAACAGCGACGCGTCGAGTTCGGTGGTCATGTACACCGCGCCCCAGGAGGCCGCGGAGTCCTCGATCCCGCCGGCGAACATCAGCAGGACCGCGAGCATGAGCAGCAAAACCACCCCGCGCACCGGCATCCGCTGCCGCTGCCCGTCCTGGCCGTTGGTGCCGTCCTCGCGCTCACTGTTCTCCGGGCCGGGCAGCAGCATCCGGCTGATGGCGAGGTTGACGCCCAACAGCACGAGGGCGACCCCGCCCAGGTGCCACAGGATCGGCACACCGGCCCCGGCCATCGCCGCGCCCAGGAGGCCGCCGGTGACCGCGGCCAGGCTCCACACGGCGTGGAACGTGTTGATGATGGTGCGCCCGTAGCGCCGCTGCACCCGCAGGCCGTGCGAGTTCTGCGCGGAGTCGGTCCAGGCGTCGGCGCTGCCCAGCACGAACAGGGCGGCCGCCAGCATCCACCAGTTCTGCGCCAGCGCGATGAATGGAAGCGCTCCCAGTGACAGCAGACTCGTTCCCACCGCGGTGCGGCCGCTGCCGAACCAGTGGATCAGCGGGCCCGCCAGCATCCCGGTCAGAATGGCTCCCGTGGGCATCGCCGCGATCGCCAGGCCCAGCTCGGTGTTGGTCAGGCCCAGGTTGGCCTTGATCACCGGAAGCCACGGCACGGCGTTCGTGTAGGTGAACCCGTTGACGAAGAAGAGGGTGGAGACGGCGACCCTGGCTCTGCGCGCCTCCGGGGGCGGTGTGGCGGTCGCGTCGGTCGTACTGCTCAATGCGGCTCCAGGCTGCTCGTCGGTGCGCGCAGATGCTATCCATTCCGTTCGGAAGAGGACACTTCGTATCGCCACATCGTGCGGTGGGGTTGCCATCGGGGCCGCGGCCGATTTACATAGAGGGCCCGCCCGCCCGTCGCCCACCGCCACCCTCAACGGACGCCTTCGGCGCAGCCCCTTCCAACCGTCGCCCACCGCCACCCTCAACGGACGCCTCCGCAGCCCTCCTCCTCTTCGCACCCGGCCTTCCCCCCGATCTGGTCCCGCGCCCCGACGGTCCGCTCCCGCGCACGGCGCACTCCGCCCCTGCCCGCCGACGCCCGACTCCGGGAGACGTGCCAGCCACGGCCCCGGACGGAACCGGAAGATCACACATGATCAACATGAGCGCGTTGCGAGACACACCGACCCTCTCCGGGAGGAGTGTCCGCCTGGTCCCTCTGGCCTCGGAGCACACGGAGGCCTACTTCGCCGCCAGCCTGGACGAGGAGATCCGCAGACTCACCGGAACCCATCGGCACCTGACCTACGCGCAGGCCAGGGAATGGTGTGAGAGCAGGTCGGGACGCACGGACCGGATGGACATGGCCATCACCTCGCCCGGCGACCACCGCTACCTGGGTGAGCTGTCGGTGTACTCGGTGGCGCCGGAGAACGAGAGCGCCGGCTACCGCATCGCGCTGTCGGCGATCGAGTTCGCCGGCCAGGGCCTGGGCCGGGAGGCCACCGAACTCGTGCTGGACTACGCCTTCGACAAGATCGGCCTGCACCGGGTGTGGCTGTACGTCTACGCCTTCAACATGCGTGCCATCGCCGTCTACCGTTCCTGCGGCTTCGCGGTCGAGGGCCGGATGCGCGACGCGCTGCTCTGGGAGGGCCGCAGGCACGACGCACTGCTCATGGCGGCCCTCAGGAACAGCGCCCGGGCGACCTGAGCGCGTCCTTTTTGCCCCCGGCCGGGGTTGGAACGCCCGCGCCCCGGGGTATGCCGGTACCACTTTTCCAACGGCTCATCCCGCGACGGCCGAGAGGAGCGGCGCCGGGCCTCCCGAGGGGGTGCGGCGCCGGGAGGACTATGAATCCGGTACCCGTTTCGCTGCCCTTCACCGACCGCTCCGAGGCGGGCCGCCGCCTCGCCGAGCGCGTGCGCGCCTACGCCGTCAACGACCCCATCGTGCTGGCCCTGCCCCGCGGCGGCGTTCCGGTCGGCGCGGAGCTCGCCCGGCGGCTGGACGCCGACTTCGACGTGCTCGTGGTCCGCAAGATCGGCCTGCCCGGCCGTCCCGAGACCGGGGTCGGCGCGATCTCCGAGGACGGGCACGTGTACTTCGACGACCTGGCCCTGGCCAGGCTGCGCGTTCCACGGCAGGCCCTGGACGACACCGTGAAGGAGGAACGCGCCGAACTCGACCGTCGCCGCCGCGTGTACCGGGGGGAGCGGTCGGCGCCGCGTATCGCCGGGCGCGACTGCGTGGTGGTCGACGACGGCGTCGCCACCGGCGGCACGGCGCGGGCCGCGCTGCGCATGGTCCGCCAGGCCGGCCCCTCCCAGGTGGTCCTGGCCGTCCCCGTCGCCTCTCCGGAGGCGGTGGAGCTGCTGCGCGAGGAGGCCGACGCCCTGGTCGTGCTCAGCGCGCCCGACAACTTCCACGCGGTGGGGGAGTGGTACCGGGACTTCGATCAGCTCTCCGACGCCGACGTGATGGCGATCCTGGCCGAGCGCGGCCGTGTGCGTCCGGAGGAGAACACCGCCCGCGCGGTCCGGATCCGGGCGGGGCAGGTCTATCTGGACGGTGACCTGACGATGCCGAGCGCGCTGCGCGGCGCCGTCGTGATGGCCTTCGGGGAAGGGCGTACCGACCCCCGCTGGCGCGCCATCGCCTCGGTCTTCCAGCGCGCCGGCTACGCGACACTGCTCCTGGACCTCTGGACGGAGGCGTCGGCCGAGGACCAGGCCGAGGCCGAGGCCGACGGCGACGACGCCCGGGCGATGGGCGAGCGGCTCAACGCCGCGGTCACCTGGATGCGCCGGGCCACCGACGCGGCCACCGAGCCCCTGGGGGTGTTCGGCGCCGGCGCGGCGGCGCCCGCGGCCCTGGTGACCGCCGCCGAGCGGCCGCAGGACTTGGGCGCGGTCGTGGTGTACGGCGGCCGGATCGACCTGGCCGAGGCGAGTCTGCCCCAGGTGCGCGCGCCGGCGCTGATCCTGCTGGAGAGCCGCGACTCCTTCGTACGCGAGCTCAACGAGTGGGCGCGCGGGCGGATGAGCGCGCAGACCGACCTGCGGGTGGTGTCCGGGGCCGAGCAACTGCTCCAGGGCGCGCAGGACTGGCGGCACATGGCCGTGGAGGCACTCGACTGGTTCGACCAGCACCTGGCGCCCCGCACGGACTGAGAACGGGCATGAGAAAACCCGCGGCGCCCTCGACGTGGAACGTCGGGGCGCCGCGGGTCATGAGGGGGCCGGGGCCACCGGGGGAGATCAGTTGTGCCGGACTCGGGAGCCTCGCTCGGTCAGGCGGCGTTGGCGCGGCGCATACGGCGACGACGCTCCGAAGCGCGCTCGTCCTCGTTCAGCCCGCCCCACGTGCCGTACTTCTCCGGACGCGAGATCGCGTAGTCCAGGCAGTCAGTGCGTACCGGACAGGCAGCACAGATCTCCTTGGCCTTGCGCTCGCGGATCTCCCGCTCCGGCTGGCGTTCGCCGTCCGGGCCGAAGAAGAGCACAAGGTCCTCGCCCCGGCACGCGGCGGCATCCTGCCACCCCCAGCTCGGGCGGGGGCGCAGCGCGGCCTGCCGACGTACCTGAGACATGCTTGAACCACCTCTACTGAAATCACTAGTAAGCTGTCGGAAAAAGCTGCAGTCACCAAAAGTTGGTCATGCGGCGTGAGTCACTCCGCACGACGCAAACGCCGCGCGGTGGTGGCGATGTTCCCCGGTGTGGCTGAGACCACGAGAAGCACGAGACCCCGCGGCGGCGCTGACCGCTTGTATCGGAGTGCTCTCACACGAACGGCGGCGGAGGCGGTGACGGCCTCCGTCCGAGCCGGTACGTAATCATGCCATCCCTACTCCCGATCATGCACGGGGGGTAGGAAAATTACTCGCCCAACCGTTACCGAAACCTGATGTCCACTGACTGGTCTTCGGTCGTTTGCCCGAGTTTGTCGCAAATCCCAAGATCTGGTGCCTTGTGAAGGACACAGCACATCGTATGGTGCGCAGACCCTCCTGCCTAGGGGGTTCCCCTGATGTCCGGGTCACATTGCGGTCTACTCAGAGTTCCGAGATTGGGTGCGACCGTATGTCCTCACCCTGCGCAGCGGCCGCGCTGTGCGCCGGCGGTGCCCCGCGGTGTCCGGAGCGTCCCGATGCGACCCGGAACGTCTCCCACCCCTTCCCGACACGCCGCGCCCGAAACCGTCGTAGCCGTGCTCGCGCGGGTGCCGATCCTCGCGTGGACAGGCACGACACTGCCCCTAGGGGAACGACCAGGGTCGTCGGACGCAACAGGTCGTGGTGCACGGGCGTCACAGACGGTAGAACACGAGTGCGGCCCGTCAACGGCCGTACCCCCGCATCGGAACAAGGAGTCGAATCACCGTGGCCCTCCTGCGGCTCGTCCTCAACATCATCTGGCTGATCGTCGCCGGATTCTGGTTGGCGGTCGGCTATGTCTTCGCCGGAATCATCTGCTGCATCCTCATCGTCACCATTCCTTTCGGTATCGCCTCCTTCCGTATGGCGAGCTACGCGCTCTGGCCCTTCGGCCGGGACATGGCCCGCAAACCGGGCGCCGGCGGCGGCAGCACGGTCCTCAACGTCATCTGGCTGATCGTCGCCGGGTGGTGGCTGACCCTCGGCCACATCGCCACCGCCATCGGCCTGGCGGTCACCATCATCGGCATCCCCATGGCCTGGGCGTCGCTGAAGATGATCCCCGTCGCCCTGGCGCCCTTCGGCAACGAGATCGTGCACACCGGACACCAGCGCGAGCCGTGGCAGTTCTGAGGGACCGAGTCCTCCGCCGCGACGGGAGAACCAGGTGTAACGTTCGGGAATCTCCCTACCCGGTGGTCGCCACACCCGTCGCGACCCGACGGTCCCTCGTGCCACCCCAGAGAATGGAGTCCATGTGCAAGCCCAGCGGCCGGGAGTTTGGGCGCTCCTGAACAAGTGGATCGCCGCCCGCAGAGCCCGAGCCGAGCGCCTCAAGGCACGGGCCGGGGAACTGGCGGAGGACTACGCGAGCCCCGCGGCGCAGCCCGCCGAGGGGCACACCGAGGAGCGCGACGACGTGGGCGCCGGCGACCTGCTGCGCAGCATCAGCGACGTCGCCTGGCGGATGCTGGTCATCGGTGTGGTGGCCGGACTGCTGATCTACGCGCTGACCTACCTCTCGGTGGTCACCCTGCCGGTCATCATCGCGGTGTTCCTCACCGCGCTGCTGATGCCGTTGGCCAACTGGCTGCGCCGGCCCAACACGGTCACCCGGAACGGGCTCGGCCGAGGGCCGTCGACGGCGATCACCGTCCTCTTCGGCCTGCTGGTCTTCAGCGGGGTCATCACGATGATCGTCGGGCCGGCCGTCAGCGGTTTCGGCCCCCTGGTGGACAGCGTCACCGACGCGGTCGTCGAGCTGCAGAACCTGGACGTGCCCTTCGGGCTCGACCCCGCCCTGATCACCGAGGCCATCAACAGCGCCTGGGCCCAGGCCCAGGGCCTGATCACGGAGAACACCGACCAGCTCCTGGGCGGCGCGTGGACCGCGACGACCGCGGTGTTCCGCGTGCTGCTCGGCATCGTCCTCATCATCGTCCTCACCGTGTACTTCGTGCACTCGGGCGACAAGCTGATGGACTGGATCGCGACGCTCCTCCCGCCGCGGTCGCGCCCGGGCCTGCTCCACGCCGGGCAGGTCTCCTACGGCGTGATGGGCCGCTACGTGCGCGGCGTGGCCATGGTGGGCCTCTTCGACGCCGTGGGCATCGGCATCGCCCTGGTGCTCCTCATCGACACCAACCTGGCGATCCCGCTGATCGTGCTCACCTTCGTCGGTGCCTTCCTGCCGATCATCGGCGCGTTCCTCACCGGTCTGCTGGCCGCCCTGGTCGCGTTCGTGACCGAGGGCTGGGGCGTGGCCCTCATCGTCGTGGCCGTCGTCGTGATCGTCCAGCAGTTGGAGAGCAACGTCTTCGCGCCGCGCATCTACGGCCAGGCCCTCGAACTGCCCTCGGCGGTCGTCCTGATCGCCCTGACCGTCGGCGGTATCGTCGGCAGCGTCCCCGGCCTGTTCCTGGCCACCCCCATCGCGGCGGTGCTGGCCGCGCTGCTGCGCAACCGGCCGCCCGCGCACCCCGAGGAGCACGCTCCGGGCGCCAAGGAGCCGCAGGAGAAGGCCGAGGCGCCACCCGGCCCGCGCCGCACCGACGAGGAGAGCCCGACCGACGGCGACTGAGTCCCTCGACACGCTCGGGAATCACCGGCGCCCGCCTTCCGTTGAGCCGGGAGGCGGGCGCCGCGCTCTGCCGGGGCGCTCGACGGCCGTCGCCGCTCGGCCGGATTTCGCTTGGCCCGACCGCGCCCCGTGGCGTTAGGCTGGGTCGGTCGACCGCCCGACACCCCTCCCGCTCCCACCGGACCTTCCGCTCGTCCGCGTCCGGGCGCCGTCGCCGCGACCACACCGCTCACCACCTCTAGGAAGCCCCTGTCATGCTGATCGCCACCGACCTCGAACTGCGCGTGGGACCTCGGCTCCTGCTGGAGCCGACATCCTTCCGGGTCGCCGCCGGTGACCGGATCGGCCTGGTCGGCCGCAACGGAGCGGGTAAGACCACGATGACCAAGGTGCTGGCCGGTGAGGGCGTGCCCACCGACGGCACCGTCACCTCCTCGGGCACCATCGGCTATCTGCCGCAGGACCCGCGCACCGGTGACCTCGACGTCATCGCCAAGGACCGGGTGCTCTCGGCGCGCGGGATCGACGAGGCCCTGAACGGGCTGCGCGAGGCCGAGAAGAAGATGGCCAGCGACCACGAGAAGACCCGCAACAGGGGTGTGCGCGCCTACGCGCGCTGGGAGGAGCGGCTGCACGTGCTGGGCGGCTACGCCGCCGAGTCCGAGGCCGCGGCCATCGCCTCCAGTCTCGGGTTGCCGGACAACGTGCTCTCCCAGCCGCTGAGCACCCTCTCCGGTGGCCAGCGCCGCCGGATCGAGCTGGCGCGCATCCTCTTCAGCGGCGCCGACACGCTGCTGCTGGACGAACCGACCAACCACCTGGACGCCGACTCCATCGTCTGGCTCCGCGACTTCCTCAAGTCGCACCAGGGCGGGCTCATCGTGATCAGCCACGACGTGGAACTGGTCGAGCACGTGGTCAACAAGGTGTTCTACCTCGACGCCAACCGCAGCGCCATCGACATCTACAACATGGGTTGGAAGCAGTACCTGACCCAGCGCGAGGCCGACGAGCGGCGCCGCCGCCGCGAGCTCGCCAACGCGGAGAAGCAGGCCGACACCCTGCGCAAGCAGGCGGACAAGTTCCGCGCCAAGGCCTCCAAGGCGCGGGCCGCGCAGCAGATGCTCAACCGCGCCGACAAGCTGCTGGACGGCGTGCAGGGCGTGCGCAAGTCCGACAAGGTCGCCAAGCTGCGCTTCCCCGACCCGGCGCCGAGCGGGCGCACCCCGCTGATGGCGGAGGGGCTGTCGAAGTCCTACGGCTCCCTGGAGATCTTCGCCGGGGTGGACCTGGCCATCGACCGGGGCAGCCGCGTGGTCATCCTCGGCCTCAACGGCGCGGGCAAGACCACGCTCCTGCGGCTGCTCGGCGACGTGGAGAAGCCCGACACCGGCCGCGTGGTGCCCGGGCACGGGCTCAAGCTCGGCTACTACGCCCAGGAGCACGAGACGCTGGACGTGTCGCGCACGGTCCTGGAGAACATGATGAGCGCCGCGCCGGACCTGCCCGAGGTCGAGGCGCGCCGCACGCTCGGCTCGTTCCTGTTCACCGGCGACGACGTGGAGAAGCCGGCCGGGGTGCTCTCCGGTGGGGAGAAGACCCGGCTGGCCCTGGCCACCCTGGTCGTCTCCAGCGCGAACGTGCTGCTGCTGGACGAGCCCACGAACAACCTGGACCCGGCCAGCCGCGAGGAGATCCTGGCGGCACTGCGCAACTACAAGGGCGCGATCGTGCTGGTGACACACGACGAGGGCGCGGTCAACGCGCTCCAGCCGGAGCGGGTCATCATGTTGCCCGACGGCGTCGAGGACGTGTGGAACGCCGAGTTCGAGGACCTCATCGCGCTGGCCTGACCCGCGGGAACCGCAGGGGGAGTGGACGCCCGGATCGCCGGGAGGTCCACTCCCCTTCTTTTACGGACGAGGTTTGTGCCCTTCCGAAACCGGTTTCGGGGCGGCCGCCGGTGTGCCGTGCCCGTCGGATGTGGCGGACGGCGGGTCCGATGCCGGATCATGTGACTGTTTCGGCGGACCGAAGGCGAGGAGGGCCCAGTGACCAACGGAGCGAAGAAGGGGATCCGGCTGTCGGGGGAGGACCGGGCCGAGCTCGCGGCCCAGCTCAAGCGCCGCTACGACGCGGGCGAGAGCATTCGCGTGCTGGCCCACGCCACCGGCCGCTCCTACGGCTTCGTCCACCGCCTGCTCAGCGAGGCGGGTGCGGAACTGCGCGGACGCGGCGGTGACACGCGCAAGGCCTAGTACTACATAGCTAGATCTTCAGTAACGATCTTCTGGTTTCTCTGCCGGTGCGGGCTGGGGCTGTGTGACGGTATGCGCATGCCCCAGCCTGAGGAGTCCGTGGACGCGGTGACAGCCGCAGATCTGCACGCGTGGAAATCGCAGTTCGAGGAGTTGTGCGCCCGTTTCGAAAGCCGGTGGGTGCGGCCCGAGCCGCGCGAGCACTTCCGGCAGTACCTGCGGGGACTGCTCGCCCCCCTCGAGCGGAAGAACTCCTGGACGATCTCGGAGTTCACCGGAGAGAAGCGCCCCACCGCGATCCAGCGGTTCATCAACCTGACCGCGTGGGATGCCGACGAACTACGCGATGATGTGCGCGATTACGCCATGGAGCACTTCGCCGACGAGCGGGCCGTGCTGATCGCCGACCCGACCGGATTCGCGAAGAAGGGCACCAAGTCAGCGGGCGTGCAACGGCAGTACTCCGGCACGCTGGGCCGGGTCGACAACTGCCAGATCGGCACGTTCCTCGCCTATGCCAACACCACCGGCGACCGGGTCCTGATCGACCGGGAACTCTATATGCCCGCCGCGTCCTGGTGCGATGACCCCCAGCGCCGGGCCCAGGCGCGGGTGCCCGAGGACCTGGTCTTCTCCACCCGCCCGCAGCAGGTCCAGGCCATGATCGCCCGGACCGTGGCAGCCGGTGTGCCCTTCGCCTGGGTGGCCGCGGACGAGGAGTTCGGCCAGAGCCCGGGCCTGCGCGCCTTCCTGGAAGAACAGGGCATCGCCTATTGCATGGCGGTACCGAAGAACACCGACCGCGTCTCGTTCTCCACGAGCAGGTATTCGAAGGACACCGTCGAACTCCTCGCCCACGCGATCGGGCCGGGCGAGTGGCACAGGCGCTCGTGCGGGATCGGCGCGAAGGGCTTCCGGGTCTATGACTGGGCGCTGGCCGAGTCCGGGACTGCGGGGCACCAGTACGTGTTCCGCCGCAGCACCGACAGTGGCGAGTTGGCGTATTTCCACTGTTACAACCCGCGCGGGGAGGATGTGTGCGAGTTGGTCCGGGTGATCGGCTCGCGGTGGCCGATCGAGGAGTGCTTCGAGGCCGCCAAGCAGCAGGCCGGGCTGGACCAGTACCAGTTCCGGATCTATCCGGCCTGGTACCGGCATATCACCCTGGCGATGCTCGCTCTGGCCTTTCTAGCTGTGGTGCGCCACGGGTCTAAAAAGGGGGCCCGGGGTCTGTGGACAACCAGCGGCGACCCCGGGGACACACCGGACACCAGGACAGAAACCGCCCCAGAGGGCCGATAGCAGGCGCCGACGGTCCGGGCGGGGGCTGATCGGCTTGACCATCGGGGAGATCCGCCGGTTGTTCAACCTGATCGGCAAGGATGAGGAGGCCGTTGAGCTGGGGCTCTACTGGTCCGCTCATCGGCGCGGCCACCAGGCCGCAGCGCGCAGGCACCACTTCAAGCGGCGCCTGCGCCTGCAAGTCATCCAGATCTAGCTATGTAGTACTAGGGCGTGTATGGCGGACACTCACCCTGCTGCGCGACGCCCCAGCGGCACCCTCACTGCGTTCTCATCAGTCAACAGCCACACCAGGATGCTTCCTTCTTCGGCCTTGCGAGGCCACCACTGGAACGCCGCTCGCGACGGGCGGCATCCGTCATACACGCCCTGGCGCCCGGCCCTGTCGTGGCCTCGGGTGGGCCACCTGGGTTACCGATGAGTAATCTCAGGGGTGACACCGAACACGACGGAGGATGACATGGCACAGGCGTCGAACGCGTCCGGCACGCCGCCCACCGAGGACGAACTCACCCGCGCCGGGCTCAGGCTCGCGGTCGAGGGGCAGGTCGCCCGGATCACCATCAGCCGCCCCGAGCGCCGCAACGCGATGACCGGGCGGACGTGGACGACGCTGGCCCATATCGGCCAGACCCTGCCCGCCGATGTCCGAATCGTCGTGATCTCCGGTGAGGGTGACATCTTCTCCGCCGGGATCGACCTCAACATGTTCACGCCCGAGGGCGTCGACGGCGAGCGCTCGATCGTCGCCGGCCTCGCCGACGGCTCGGCCGACGCGGCCGACCTGGAGAGCCACATCGCCGAGCTCCAGGAGGGCTTCCTCTGGTTGCGCCGCCCCGACCTGGTGACGATCGCCGCCGTGCGCGGACACGCCATCGGCGCCGGCTTCCAGCTCGCGCTCTCCTGTGACCTGCGGATCCTGGCCGACGACGCCAAGTTCTGCATGAAGGAGCCCGCGCTCGGCCTGGTCCCCGACCTCACCGGGACCAAGCCCCTGGTGGACATCGTCGGCGTCCACCGCGCCGTCGAGATCTGCCTGACCGCCCGCCGGGTGGACGCGCGGGAGGCCCGCGACCTCGGACTGGCCGAGCTCGTGGTCCCCGCCGACGAGCTCCCCGGAGCCGTCGACGACGCGATCGCCGCCGTGCTCGCCACCGACCGCGAGGCCGCCACCGCGACCAAGGCCCTGCTCCGCCAGGCGCCGGACAACACGCTCGAGGAGCAGGCCGCCGCTGAGCGCCGTGCCCAGGTCGGCAGGCTCACCGCGCTGGCCGCCGGTATGGCCTCCGGCCAGGGCTGACCGGCGCCGCGACGCCTGTGGGACGGGGCTGGGGGAGACCCGTATCACCGGGGAAAATCACCCATCCCGTCCCCGATCCGGAGCGATCTCTAGTACGCTTCACCAAGCGGTCGATGAATGCCGCGCGCATCCGAGCGCGCCGGGCCGCACAAGACGCGGAGAACGTGTCGACCCCGTCGACGCCACTTCTGAACCCAAGAAGTGCAGGAGCCCCACTTACGTAGGGGCCGCATCCGCGTGTGATCAGGCGCGTTTGTGTGATTTCTTCGCTGGGTCCTCCGTGACCGTGTGGAGCCTTCCTCGAAACGCCGCCAAACGATGAGGAAGGTACACGTCACTTGACGGACACTGCCGTAATGCCTGCTTTCGACAGCCTCGGGCTTCCCCAGGACATCGTCGAGGAGTTGGCGAAGAACGGTGTGACCACCCCGTTCCCGATCCAGGCAGCCACGATCCCGGACGCCATCGAGGGCCGCGACGTCCTCGGCTGCGGCCGTACCGGATCGGGCAAGACCCTGGCCTTCGGTTTGCCGGTCCTGATGCGTTGCGCTGAGCGCCGCGCCTCGGCGAACCGCCCCCGGGCACTGATCCTGGTTCCCACCCGCGAGCTCGCGCACCAGGTGCGCGACGCCCTGCGACTGTACTCCCGCGTCCTCGGCGTCCGCGTCGGCGACGTCGTCGGAGGAAGCTCCTACACCCGTCAGATCAACGAGCTGCGCCGCGGTGTCGACGTCCTCGTCGCCACCCCGGGCCGTCTCACCGACCTGATCGAGCAGGGCGCCTGCGACCTGGGCGACGTGGAGATCTCGATCCTGGACGAAGCCGACCAGATGTGCGACATGGGCTTCATGCCGCAGGTCAGCGAGCTCCTCGACCAGGTGACGCCCGGCGGTCAGACCCTGCTGTTCTCGGCCACCCTCGACGGCGACGTCGACAAGCTGGTGCGCCGGTACATGAACGACCCGCAGACCCACTCCGTGGACCCGCCGGTCTCGCAGGTCACCGCCATGGAGCACCACCTGCTCAAGGTGCTGCCCCGCGACAAGAACAAGATCGTGACCCTGATCGCCGCGCGCGAGGGCCGCACCATCCTGTTCGTGCGCAGCAAGTACCGCGCCGACACGATCAGCGAGCAGCTGATCCAGGCGGGCGTGCCCTGTGCCTCGCTGCACGGCGGCAAGACGCAGAGCGTGCGTACGCGCACCCTGGCCAAGTTCAAGGAAGGCAAGATCCAGGCCCTGGTCGCCACCGACGTCGCCGCTCGCGGCATCCACGTCGACGGCATCGACCTGGTGGTCAACATCGATCTGCCGACCGGACACAAGGACTACCTGCACCGCGGCGGCCGTACCGCGCGCGCCGGCTCCGCGGGCACGGTCGTGTCCCTGGTGGCGCCCAACCAGCGCCGGATGGCCCGCCGTCTGCTCAGCGACGCCGGTGTCGACGCCAAGCAGCACCTCGTCAACCCCGGTGACGAGCTCCTCTCCGAGGTGACCGGAGCCAAGGAGCCGTCCTGGGAGCCGTGGATCGAGCCGCCGGAGCCGGTGCGCGAGCGCCGCGGCCGCGGCGGCCCCCGCCGAAGCGGCGGTTACCGCGGCGGCAGCGGTGGCGGCGGCTACCGCGGTGGCAGCGGTGGCGGCGGCGGATTCCGCGGTGGCTACCGCGGCGACCGTCCCCGCACCGACCGCGGTGAGGGCGGCGGCTACCGCGGTGAGCGCGGCGAAGGCGGCGGCGAGCGCCGTGAGGGCGGTTTCCGCAGCGAAGGCGGCTACCGCGGCGAGCGTCGCGGCGCCGGTGGTGGCGGCGGCTACCGCGGTGGCGGCGGTGGCGGTGGCTACCGCGGCGGTGACAACCGCGGCGGCGGCAGCGGTTACCGTGGCGGCAGCCGATTCGACTCGGCCCCGCAGCGCTGATCCACCCCGGGCGGCCCAGGCCGCCCACCGCAGCAACACACTCGGGCCCGGCGATTCCTCGCCGGGCCCGAGTGCTTGTTACCGGGGTCGTTGACTACTCTCGGACGGTCCCGTCGGCGACGGCGGAGACCTCGCTCAGATCCCGGCCCCGCGTCTCCCTGGCGAGCGCCACCGCGATCAGGGTCAGCACCGCCATTCCGGCCATGTAGAGCGCGACCGGCGTCGCCGTGCCGAACGAGGCCAGCAGCGCGGTCGCGATCAGGGGCGCCAGTCCGCCCGCCACGATCGACGCCAGCTGGTAGCCCACGGACGCGCCGGAGTAGCGCACCCGCGTGCTGAACAGCTCGGAGAAGAAGGCCGCCTGCGGGCCGTACATGGCGCCGTGCAGGATCAGGCCCACGGTGGCCGCGAGCGTCACCGACCAGAAGGCGCCGATGTCGATGAGCGGGAAGAAGGCGAAGCCCCACACGGCCACGCCCACCGCGCCGATCGCGGTCACCGGGCGCCGGCCGAGCCGGTCCGAGAGCGCGCCCCAGGCGGGGATGGTCACCAGGTGCACCGCCGAGGCGACCAGGACCGCGTTGAGGACCTGGCCGTTGGGCAGGCCCGCCTGCTGGGTGGCGTAGACCAAGATGAACGCGGTGACGATGTAGTAGGAGACGTTCTCCGCCATGCGCACTCCCATGGCGATCAGCGCCTCGCGCCAGTGGTCCCTCAGCACGCCGATGATGGGCGCGCGCTCGGGCCGCGCGGACTGCTCCGCCCGCTCCCGCGCCTGGCGGAACACCGGGGACTCGGTCACGGCGAGGCGGATCCACAGCCCCACCAGCACCAGGACGCCCGAGAGCAGGAACGGGATCCGCCAGCCCCAGTCGAGGAAGGCCGCGTCGGTCATCACAACGGCGAGCACCGCCAGGACGGCGGTGGCCAGCAGGTTGCCGCCGGGTGCCCCGGCCTGCGGCCAGGAGGCCCAGAACCCGCGGTGGCGCGCCTGGCCGTGCTCCGAGACCAGAAGGACGGCGCCGCCCCACTCGCCGCCCAGCGCGAAGCCCTGGACCACGCGCAGGAGCGTCAGCAGCAGCGGCGCGGCCACGCCCACCGCCGCGTAGGTGGGCAGCAGACCGATCGCGAACGTCGCACCGCCCATCAGCAGCAGGCTGATGACGAGCAGCCGTTTGCGCCCGATGCGGTCGCCGTAGTGGCCGAAGACCAGGCCGCCCAGGGGCCTGGCCACGAACCCGACGGAGTAGGTCGTGAACGCCAGCATCGTGCCGACCAGGGGGTCGGACTCCGGGAAGAAGACGTGGTTGAACACGAGCGCCGCGGCGGCGCCGTAGAGGAAGAAGTCGTACCACTCGATCGTCGTGCCGATCAGACTGGCGGTCACCACGCGCAAGAACGGTGTCCGCGGCTGTTCGGGGACGGGGGCGGGGGAGGTGTTCGGTTCCATGAGCCGAACGTTAGGCAGATCACACCCGGTCGGCCATGGTGGAGGTTCCCACACGGCGCCCCGCCGACATGTGTGCCGCTCGCATGACCGGCGGCGCGCCCCCCGCACACCATCCGCGCGAAACGTCCTTTACCGCCCTTTACCGCGTTTTCGCGTGTCCGGGCCGCGCGCCTGCCGAGGCGGCGTGGACAGTGACGAGACGGCCCCTCACCAGCGCAGGGGTGACCTCGTCGCCTTGAAGGGGAACGCGTGAACGTCCTCAACGACGCCATCGTCGCCGTGAACGACTTCTTCTGGAGCTATTTCCTCATCCCGCTCCTGATCATCCTGGCCGTGTACTTCACGGTCAGGTCGGGCGTGGTGCAGCTCCGGCTGCTGCCGGAGATGTTCCGCGTCATCCGCGGAGCGCCGGGTGTGGCGCCCGACGGCAAGCGGGAGATCTCCTCGTTCCAGGCCTTCGCGATCTCGGCCGCCTCCCGGGTGGGCACCGGGAACATCGTGGGCGTGGCCACCGCGATCGTCCTCGGCGGCCCGGGGGCGATCTTCTGGATGTGGCTGATGGCGACGGTGCTGGGGTCGGCGGCCTTCGTCGAGTCCACCCTGGCGCAGCTGTACAAGGTGCGGACCGCGACGGGCTTTCGCGGCGGCCCCGCCTACTACATGCTCCACGGGCTGGGCCAGCGGTGGATGGGCGTCCTGTTCGCCGTCGTCATCACCGTGACGTTCTCCCTGGTGTTCAACTCCGTCCAGGCCAACAGCATCTCCGGGGCGGTGGGCACGTCCGCCGGCGCGCTCGGCCTCGGCGGCGGGCTCCTCCTGGCGACGGCGGTCGGGGTCGTGCTGACCGCGCTGGTGGCGCTGGTGATCTTCGGCGGTGTCCGGCGCATCGCCCACGTGGCCCAGACGCTCGTGCCGCTGATGGCCGTGGCCTACATCCTGCTCGGCCTGGCGGTGGTGGTCCTCAACATCACCGAGGTGCCCCGTGTCATCGGCGACATCTTCGCCTCGGCCTTCGGAGTCCGGGAGTTCGTCTCCGGCGGTGTGGGCGTGGCCATCGTGCAGGGCATGCGCCGCGGGATGTTCTCCAACGAGGCCGGGCTGGGGTCGGCGCCCAACGCCGGCGCCACCGCCTCGGTCTCGCACCCGGCCAAACAGGGGCTGGTCCAGTGCCTGGGCGTGTACTTCGACACCCTCCTGGTGTGCTCGGTGACGGCGTTCATCGTCCTGGTCGGCGAGCCCGAGTACGAGACCGGCGGCGGCGTGGAGGTCACGCAGAACGCGCTGCAGACGAGCCTGGGCGACTGGTCGATCCACGCGCTGACCGTGATCCTGTTCCTGCTCGCCTTCACGTCGGTCCTGGGCAACTACTACTACGGCGAGTCCAACCTGATGTTCCTCGCCGCAGACGCCCGCTTCATGACCTACTTCCGCTGGGCCGTCCTGCTGTCGGTGTTCATCGGCAGCATCGCGCCGCTGACGGTGGTCTGGAACCTGGCGGACGTGGCGATGGGCGTGATGGCCACGATCAACCTGCTGGCGATCGCCCCGCTGTCGGCAGTGGCCTTCCGCCTGCTGGCCGACTACAGCCGCCAGTACCGCAACGGGCTCGACCCCCAGTTCACCCTGTCCAAGATGCCCGACCTGCGCAACGTCGAGTGCTGGGGCGAGGCCACCGGGGCCCTGCCCGAGGACGTGGACCGCAGCCAGGGCAGTGCCCCGGCCGACCCGGCGGACGCCGCCCCGCGCTCCCGAGGGGGCGAGGACGGCTCCGAGGACGACGGCTTCGGCGACGGCGGCGCCGGGCAGCGCTGAGCACCGGGCTGAGCACCGCACGAGCACCGCACGACCGTCCACCGGATCCGGTGGACGGCCGTGCTGCCACGCGCCGGCCCGGTCCCCGTGGGAACCGCCGCCGCGGCCGGGCACGATATCCCCTGTATGCCGAAGGCCCGACCCTCCCGGGACCGCCCCTCGCCCGTCGTCTTCCTCCTCGCGTCCCTGGCCGGGCCCGTCCTGGGCGCCCTGACCCTCCTCGGGGCGGGACTGCTGCCCTGGTGGATCGGTTCGCTGTTCACCGACGCGTCCGCCGGCTGGTGCGCCGTCGTGATCCTGGTCGGCCTGTGGGCGGGTACGCGACTGCCCCCCTGGCAGGTGCTCGTCGCGGGCGCCCTGGCGCTGCTCAGCGCCGTGGTGTGCTACTACGCCGTGGCGGCGGCCCTCACCGGCGGGCCCGCCGCCCTGCTCGACCCCGTCGGCCGGCTGGTCCCGGCCTGGCTGTGGCTGCTGGCCGCGTGCGTGGCCGGCCCGCTGCTGACCGGCGCGGGGACGTGGATCCGCCACGCGCTGCGCTCGCGCCGCCTCGTGGGCCTCGGCCTCCTGGGCGGCGTCTTCCTCGCCGACGCCCTGCTCCCGGTCCTGGACCGGGCGCACTTCCGGATCACGTCGCCGGAGGCGCCCCCGCCCATGTCCCCGGTCCCGATGTACGCCGGCGCCGCCTTCGCGGTGCTGGTGGGCGTGGTGCTCGTCCTGGTGGTGGCCCGCGAGCCGGGGGACCGGCCGCGCGCACTCGCCGCCATGGTGCCGGTGGGTCTGGTCTGGTACGCGGGTGTGTGGACGGTGGACACGACGATGTTCATGGCCGGTATGGGCTACCTCGGCTGAGTCGGACCGTGTTCGTCCACAGGAGTCGGTCGTCGGGCTCCGGACGAAAACGGTTTCGGCTACCATGCGTGGAGATCCCACCCCACATCTCGGAGTACCCACGTGCCTGACCGGACTACGCCAGGTGCCGACCCGACGACACAGGCGTCACTCGGCGACTCCCTCGCCGAGGGCTGGAACCGCGACGACGACCTGCCGCCCTCCGACTGGGGGCGCCGGCGCAGTTCGCGCAGGACCGGCACGGTCTGGCTCTTCGCCCTGTTCATCACGGCGATGGCCCTGGCCCACGCCTGGTGGTCCGATTCCCTCACCAGCGACGCCTTCCTGGCCTGGGCGACGATCTTCACCGCGATCAGCTTCCAGGCCCTGCCGTTCCTGGTGTTCGGCGTCGCGCTCTCGGCCGCGTTGACCGCGTTCGTCCCCACATCGGTCTACCAGCGCTTCTTCCCCGACAAGGCGAACCGGGCCGTGCCCGTGGCCGGGCTCTCCGGAGCGGTGCTGCCCGGCTGCGAGTGCGCCTCGGTGCCCATCGCGGGCAGCCTGATGAGACGGGGGGTCGCGCCCGGGGCGGCGCTCACCTTCCTGCTGGCGGCGCCCGCCATCAACCCGGTCGTCATGATCGCCACCGCCGTGGCCTTCGCCGGCCAGCCCGAGATGGTCTTCGGCCGCTTCGGCGCCTCGCTGCTGGCCTCGGTGGTCGTCGGCTGGATCTGGGTCCGCTTCGGCCGCGCCGACTGGCTGCGCCTGCCCGCGAGCGAACACGCGCCCGGAACGTCCAAGTGGGTGGTCTTCCGCGACTCGATGGTGCACGACATGATGCACGCGGGCGGCTACCTGGTGGTCGGCGGACTCGCCGCCGCCAGCCTCAACGTCATGGTGCCGCGGGAGTGGCTGGTGACGGTGGCCGGGATGCCGATCGTCTCCGTCCTCGTCCTGGCCCTGCTCGCCATCCTGTTGTCCATCTGCTCCGAGGCCGACGCCTTCGTCGCGGTCAGCCTCACCGACTTCTCGCCCACGGCCAAGCTCGCGTTCATGGTCATCGGCCCCATGGTGGACCTCAAGCTCATCGCGATGCAGGCGGGCATGTTCGGCTGGCGCTTCGCGGTCCGCTTCGCCCCGCTGTGCGTGGTGGTCGGGCTGCTCAGCACGTTCCTGTTCGGAGGGATTCTGTTTTGAACCGCATCGGCCAGGGTCTGACCCTCGTTCTGCTCGGTGCCGCGGCGCTGACCAGCACGATCCCCACGGACCTGTACCTGAACTGGGTCAAGCCGGCCTTCGGGCCGTTCCTCATCGGCGCGGGCGTGGTCATGGTCGTGCTCGGAGTGCTCGTCGTGGCCGCCGAACTGCGGGGCGAGGGCGAGGAGGTCGACCAGGCCGAGGCGGAGCCCCGGGGCGCGCGCACGGCCGCGGCGGCCGAGCCGCGAGCGGACGACGCCGCGGCGGTGGCCGAACAGTACGGCCACGGCGGCGGCCACGGGCACGACCACTCGCGCGCCCCGGGCATCGCGTGGATGCTGCTGCTCCCGGTCCTGGCGGTCTTCGTCGTCGCGCCGCCCGCGCTGGGCGCCTACACGGTGGAGACCAGCGCGGAGTCGGCCGCACCGCCCCGTGACAGCGCCCGGGCCGGACGCTTCGACGACGGCCTGGAGGAGGCGGGGCCGGGCGAGGTCGTGGCGATGGACATCCAGGCGTTCATCATGCGCGCCTGGATCGACGAGGACCGTGCCCTGGCCGGCCGCGAGGTCGAGTTGACCGGTTTCGCGGTGCCCGACCCCGAGGGCGAGGGCTGGTACCTGGCCCGCCTGCAGATGGCGTGCTGCGCCGCGGACGCCGTGGTGAACAAGGTGTTCATCGACGACGGGGACATCCCGGAGGCGGACAGCTGGTGGACGGTCCGGGGCACCTGGGTCGAGCCCCAGGGCCCGTTGGACGAGGTGACCCAGCACGAGGTGGACGTCATCGAGCGCGCGGCCGTCGAGAACCCGCCGGACCCCTACGAGTAGGCACCGGCCCGGCGCCCGCCACCGCCCTGCGGGGAGACCGTGCCCCGACCCGGTGCGCACGGGCTCCTGACCGCCACACCGTGCGCCGTTCGTCGTTTCCTGTGCGCTCTGGGTGACAATGGGCGGGTGTCGGAGCGGATCGGTGCACTCAGGAGGTCTGGGAGGGGGCTGCGCCCCCGGTCGATCCGCGCCCGGGTGACCTTCGGCGCGGTCACCGCCATGGCGGTCGCGCTCGCCTTCGGGGTCGTGCTGACCATCATCCTCGTCCACCGAACCCTGGTCATGGAGCTGCGCGACGACGCCGCCGAGGCGGCCCGGCTGGTCGCCGACGAGGTCCTGCACGAGCGCTACCCGGGCGCCATCCCCACCGACGGCCTGGTCCTGCGCCTCCAGATCGTCGAGCGCGGGACCGGGGAGGTCCTGGCCGCCAGCGACGCCCTGCGCGGGATGCCCGCGATGGCCGAGGACGACGAGGCCGATCCCGACTTCCGGTTGGACACGATGGCCTGCGGGGCCGCGATCGGTGCCGGGCAGGGCGAGTGCGTCATGGTCGTCGGCTACGAGATCGACGACACCGCCTACGGCGACGTGCTGGTCCTGGCGGGCGTGCGTCCCCCGGCCGTCTTCGACACCCTGCTCCCGGAGGTGGCGTTCGTGGGTCTGGGCCTGGCCCTGCTCGGGTGCACCGGGGCCATCATCTGGTTCGGTGTCGGCCGCGCTCTGCGGCCGGTGGCGGAGATCACCGAGGAGATCCACCGGATCAGCAGGTCCGGGCTGCACGGCCGGATCTCCGTCCCCTGCACCCAGGACGAGATCTCCGAACTCGCCCGGACGGCCAACGCGGGCCTGGACCGCCTGGAGGAGGCCGTCATCCGCCAGCGCCGGTTCGTCTCCGACGCCTCCCACGAACTGCGCAGCCCCATCACCGGGATGCACACCAAACTGGAGGTCGAGCTCTCCGAGCCGGAGCCCGACCCCCATGCGCGCGAACTCCTGCTGGCGAGCCTGCTCGCCGACACCGAACGCCTGGAGCACATCGTCGCCGACCTGCTCGAACTCGCCCGTCTGGACACCTCGGCGAGCCGGGAGCGCGCACGCGTGGACCTGGCGGCCCTGGTGTCGGCCGAGTGCGCGGGCATGCGCGTGCGCGTGGCGCCGCGGGTGCACGCCCCGGACCCGGTGTGGGTGCGCGGCAACCGGCTCCAGCTGGTCCGGGTCCTGACCAACCTGGTCGCCAACGCCGAACGGCACGCGTGCTCGCGCGTGGACGTGTTCGTCCACCGTGAGGGCTCCGAGGCGGTGCTGGAGGTGCACGACGACGGGTCCGGCATCCCCGAGAAGGACCGCGAACGGGTCTTCGAGCGCTTCGCGCGCCTGAGCGAGTCGCGTGAGCGGGACCCGGGCGGCAGCGGTCTGGGACTGGCCATCTCCCGCGAGATCGCGACGACCCATGGCGGTACGCTCGTGGCCGGACACAGTGACCTGCTCGGAGGTGCGATGTTCACCCTGAGGATCCCCGACGCCGCCCGGACGGCGACGTGAAACGGGGCACGGGTCCGCTGGCACTGTCCACGGGGGAGAGCCCGCCCCGCCGGCCCAACTACTTCCTCTTCGGTTTCGTGGGCGCCCTGGGCGTGCTCAGCGCCTGGATCCTGGTCGAGGCGCTGATCGAGGTACGGGCGGTCCTGGTGTACATCCTGGTCGCCCTGTTCCTCGCGGTCGGGTTGAACCCGGCCGTGGAGGGGCTGCGCCGCCGGCTGCGCATGCCGAGGTGGGCGGCGATCCTCGCCATGTGCCTGGCCCTGGTCCTCTTCGCCGTGGTGTTCGTGTGGGCGATCGTCCCGCCGCTGACCGCACAGGTGACGACCTTCGTCACCCACCTGCCGCAGACCCTCGGGCAGCTCCAGAACACCCCGTTCTTCGCCGACCTGGAGCAGCGCTACGACATCCTGGACCGGATCCAGGCGGCCCTCACCGACGCCGACTTCGGTTCGCAGCTCTTCGGCGGGCTGGTGGGCGTGGGCCAGGTGGTGTTCAACTCGCTGTTCGCCACCTTCACCGTCCTGATCCTGACCCTGTTCTTCATGGCGTCCCTGCACGGCATCCTCGACCTCATCTACCGGCTCGTGCCGCGCTCCAACCGCGACGGGGTCCGCGAGATCGGCGACGAGATCGTCCAGCGCATCGGGGCCTTCATCGCGGGCCAGCTCATCGTGGCCGCGATCAGCGGGACGGTCGCCTTCCTGTTCATCTGGGCGATCGGCTCCGCCTACGCCCTCACGCTGGCCCTGGTCGTGGGCGTGACCGCGCTCATTCCGCTGGTGGGGACCACGATCGGGGCGCTGGCCGCGTCGCTGGTGGTGGCCGTCAACGATCCGTGGCTCGGACTGGCGAGCCTGGTGTTCTTCCTCGTGTGGCAGCAGATCGAGAGCTACGTCGTCTCGCCGCGCGTGATGCGCCAGGCGGTGGACGTCAGCCCGACCGCCAACATCACCGCCGCCCTGGTCGGCGGCACGCTGATGGGCCTGGTCGGCGCACTGCTGGCCATCCCCACCGCGGCCGCCCTGACGATCGTGCTCACCAAGGTCGTCTTCCCGCGCCTGGATCGTCGCTGAACCGGATGGACGAGCTCGTGGGGGAGAGGGCGCGAGGGGCGCTCGGGGGACGGGTGGCCCGGATCGCCGTGGTCGTCGTGTGGGTGGTGGCCCTGGTGGCGGCCTGGCGCTACGGGCCCGACGCGGACGCGGTCCGGGCCTGGGTCGGCGCCGCGGGGCCCGCGGGGGCGGCGGTCTACCTCGGCGCCTACGTGCCGGCCGTGTTCGCGCTGGTGCCCCGGCCGCTGCTCAACGCCGCGGCCGGATTGTTGTTCGGGCTCGTGCCCGGTGTGCTGCTGGCTCTGGTCGGCGGGGTGGTCGCAGCGCTGGTCCAGTTCTCGGTGGCGCGCTACGCGGCGAGCGAGGCGATCGCCCGGCGGCTGCCGTCGGGCGTCGTGGAGTGGCTGGAGGGCCTGACGGGCCGCCGCGCCCTGGTGGCGGTGGTGCAGCTGCGACTGGTGCCCGTGGTCCCCTACCAGGCGGTCAACTACGGCTTCGGCCTGACACGGGCGGGCGCGCTGCCCTTCGCCCTCGGCACGTTCCTGGGCGGGATCCCGGCGACGACGGCGCTGGTGCTGGTCGGGGCCGGGGGAGCGGACGTGGGTGTGCCGGTGGCGGTGGGCGGGACCGTGCTCGCGGTGGGGATCGCGGTGGTGTGGTGGCTGCGATCGCGCGCTGCCTCCACGCAGCGGCGGGCGGGCGCCTGAGACCCGCCCACCGGGGCCGCTTCGGTCGCGCCCCTACTCCGTGCCCGCTCCGTCGAAGAGCGCGACCTCGTCGGGGTCGGGCCGGTCCAGCTCGAAGGGCAGGATCTCGCCGCCGTCGCTGTCGGTGGCCATCGGCTCCTGGAGGATCTCCAGTTCCTCGCCCGCGTGGTGCTGCATCACCATGACCCCGGAGTAGCCGCTGTGGTCGTTCTCGGTCGCCTGGAAGGGCACCAGGCCGGGTCCCGTCCACTCGCGCGAGTGGAGGGTGTCGATGAGCGACTGCCGGGTCAGGTCGGGGCCGGTCTCCATCAGGACCTGGGCGAACAGCACGGCCTGCGCCATGCCGTACACCGTGGTGTCGGTGAAGGGCGTGTCCTCGTTGTACTCCTCGTGGATCTCGCGGAAGAACGCGGTCCACGGGTCGTCGGGCTGGGCGACCGGGGGCAGGAACGACGTGATGATGAGCCCGTCGAGGAAGGCCTCGGACGGGATGTCCTCGGCCGGGGTGTCCTCGGAGAACTGCTCGATGAGCTCGCCGGCGATCAGGACGTCGCCGCCGAAGCTGGGCGCGATCCACTGGGGCTCATAGCCGACCGCGGCCGCCTCCATGACCGCCTGGGCGAGGAAGGCGGGGATGCAGTAGCAGACGGCGACATCGGCGCCGCTGGCCTTCATCTCGGCGATCTGTCCGCCCAGTTCGGGCACGCCGGGGTCGTAGGACTCCCAGGCCACGATCTCCTCGGTGAGGTACTGCTCGATGCCGGCGTGCGAGGAGGGGCCCACGTCGTCGTTCTGGTAGAGCAGGGCGACGTCCTCGCCGGCGAAGTTCTCGGCGAGGAAGTGGCCCTGGATCTTGGCTTCCTTGGTGTAGTCGACCTGGAACCCGTAGCTGTAGGGGTACTCCTCGGGCTGGTCCCACGCCAGCGCGCCGGAGGAGACGAAGAGGTCGGGCACGCCCGCCTCGTTGAGGTCGGCGATGACCGCCTCGTGCGTGGGGGTGCCGAGTCCGCCGAGCATCGCGAAGATCTCGTGGTCCTCCATCAGGACCCGGGTGGCCTCGGCGGTGCGCGCGGGGTCGAACCCGTCGTCCTGCACCTGGTAGTCGATCCGGCGCCCGTGGATGCCGCCGTTGTCGTTGATGTAGTCGAAGACCGCCCGGGCACCCGTGGACACGTGTCGGAAGCCTGGGGCGGCGGACCCGGTGAGTGGTTGGTGGGTCCCGATGACGACGGTGTCGTCGGTGACGCCCATGGTGTCGTTCGCCATGGCCTCGGGCGCGTCGTCGTTCGCGCCGCCGGAGCAGGAGGAGACGAGGAGTGCGACGGTGAGCGCGGAGGCGCATGCCTTCAGTGATCGCATGGTGGTGTCCTGAACCTGTAGTGCTGTGTCCGCTTGAGCGGGGAGCGGACCCCCGGGGGGATGGCGAGAGGTGAACCCTGGGGTCGCGGGAGCACACCTACTGGTCGGTACCTTACCAGTGAGTAGTAAACGTGTGCCGTGGGCCACTGCCACTACGCGCGGGACGCGCCGGCCTCCTGACGTGGTGCGGAGCCGGGACAACGTTGACTCGAGGGGGCGAGTGCGGCGGTCCGGTACGCCGCGGGACCAGGGCGGTTCAGGCCGGCGGGGCGACCGGTGCGCTGGTGTCACGGGGCCCGCGGTCCAGGATCTGGCGGGCCACACGGGCGATCTGGTCGGCGTACTGGTGCACGGCGCCGTCGCGGCGCCAGACCAGGAGGTGGCGCAGTTGGATCGGGGCGCCGGCGAGCGGGCGGATCACGACGTCGGCACCGGTCTCGAAGTTCGACTGGCAGGGCGCGATCGCCCGGCGGTCGGCGATGAGGTCGCGGATCTCGGAGCGCTCGTAGAGCCGGAAGGGCACGTGTGGGGTGAATCCCGAGCGCTGGCAGGCGAGGTAGAAGCAGTCGGGCCAGCCCGCGCCGTCCGTGGGCGTGAGAGCCCACGGGCTGTCGGCGAGGTCGGCGAGCCGGACGACGGGGGAGTCCGCCGCGGGATGGTCGGCCCACAGGGCCACGTGGAGCGGTTCCACGGCCAGCATCGCCCAGGCCAGCGGGCCGTCCGTGGAGGGGTCGCGGTCCGCGTAGTCGATCGTCGTCCCGGCGTCCAGCCGGCCGGCGCGGACCAGGTCGGTGACCAGCTTGGGGGAGTACTCCGTGCGGACCTGGACCGGCACGTGCGGGACGACCTCCGGCATCCGCGCCGACAACTCCAGTGCCAGGGACCCCACGCCGCCGATGCGCAGTGTGGAGGGCGAGGAGCCGCGCGCGGTGATGTCGTTCACCAGGTCGTCCATGGACAGCAGGACGGAGCGGGCTCTGACCAGGACGAACTCTCCCAGCTCCGTGGGTTTGACGCCCGATCGGCCGCGGTGGAACAGCGGCCCGCCGACCTCGCGTTCGATCCGCTGCAACTGCGTGGTCAGTGCCGGCTGGGACGTGGAGAGCGCGGCGGCCGCTCTGGTCACGCTGCCGGTGTCGGCCAGGAGGCAGAGGGTGCGCAGGTGGCGGAGTTCGAGGTCCATGCGAGGGAATCTAGGACGCCGAGGGGGTGCATGTACAGACGTACGCCCTGTGCGGGTGTCCCGGTGCGCTTCGTCCAGTGATACCGGGTGCGGCGGACCCCGGTGTCGAGGGCTCGGCCGTTCCGCTGTCTCGCTTGGTGAGATAAGGTGCCGTTCGTCACCATATAGTTGGACGACCTACTAAATTCGGTCGTGGGTGGGTCCGCGCGCACGCTGGGAGAGGTTCATGGCGGTCGAACGCATGCTGCACACTCCGGAGGCCGAGCAGCTGCTCGAGCTGACCAGGGAGATCGTCGACAAGGAGCTCCTGCCGCGCGCGGCCGGCGACGAGGAGAACGCCGTCTTCCCCCGCGAGGTCTTCGCGACCCTGGGCGAGACCGGCCTGCTCGGGCTGCCCTACTCCTCCGACCACGGCGGCGGGGACCAGCCCTACGAGGTCTATCTCCAGGTCGTGGAGGAGCTGGCCCGCGGCTGGCTCGCGGTCGGGCTGGGCGTGAGCGTGCACACCCTGTCCTGCTATCCGATGGCCGCCTTCGGCACCGACGAGCAGCGGGCCGCCCACCTGCCCGACATGCTCGGCGGCGACCGCCTCGGCGCCTACTGCCTGTCGGAGTCCTCCTCCGGGTCCGACGCGGCCGCCCTGACGACCCGGGCCGAGCACACCGGGCAGGGCTACCGGATCAACGGCGCCAAGGCCTGGATCACCCACGGGGGCCACGCCGACCACTACACGCTCTTCGCGCGCACGGGCGAGCCCGGATCCGGTGCCCGCGGCATCAGCTGCTTCCACGTGCCCGCCGACACCCCCGGCGTGAGCGCGGCGGCCCCCGAGCACAAGATGGGGATGAACTCCTCGCCCACCGCCGGCGTGCTGTTCGACGACGTCGAGGTCGACGAGCGGGCACTCATCGGACCGCGGGGCCAGGGCTTCGGCATCGCGCTGGCCGCCCTGGACTCCGGCCGTCTGGGCATCGCGGCCTGCGCCGTCGGCCTGGCCCAGGCGGCCCTGGACGCGGCCGTGTCCTACTCGCGCGAACGCCACCAGTTCGGCCGGGCCATCGGCGACTTCCAGGGTGTGGGCTTCCTGCTGGCCGACATGGCCACCCAGGTCGCCGCCTCGCGTGAGCTGTACCTGTCCGCCGCCCGCCTGCGCGACGCCGGGCGTCCCTTCGGCGAGCGTGCCGCGATGGCCAAGCTCATGGCCACCGACACGGCCATGCGCGTCACCACCGACGCCGTGCAGGTGTTCGGCGGCTACGGCTACACACGGGACTTCCCCGTGGAGCGGTACATGCGCGAGGCCAAGGTGTTGCAGATCGTCGAGGGCACCAACCAGGTGCAGCGGATGGTGATCAGCCGCCACCTCGCCCGTTCCTGAGCCGGCGGGGGGAGCAGGGCGCCGGTCTAGGAGCGGAGCAGGGCGGTGGTGTCCTCCGGAGCGCGCACGACCGCCTCCACCGGCCGGTCGGTCAGCACCGCCAGGGCCGAGCGGTAGTCCGTGCCCCGGTCCAGGTCGGACAGCCATACCGCGTCCGGGCCCCCTCCGCCCTCCCAGGCCAGCAGGCGCGCCGGGGCGTGCGGCGGGGAGACGGCCACCCGGCGCAGACCGCCCGACAACCCCAGCCCGGTGGCCTTGAGCAGGGCCTCCTTGCGCGCCCAGTAGCCGAAGAACGCCACCGCCCGCTCCACGGCGGGCAGGCGCAGCCAGGCCTGGCGTTCGACGTCGGCCAGCGTGTAGTCGGCCAGCCCCTCGACGTCGCGCGTCACGGAGACGCCCTCGACGTCGATGCCGACCGCGGGCCCCTCGCTCACGGCCAGCGCGACCCAGTCGCCGGAGTGGCTCACGGAGATCTCCAGGCCCTGGGCCGGTCCCGAGGGGTGCGGCTTGCCGTGGGGCTCCTCGTCGCCGGCGCGTGCCCCGGCGCGCTCCTTGTCCTCGCAGGAGCGGCAGCGCAGGTCGAAGGTGACCTTCTCCGGAGGGCAGCCGGCGAGGTCGGCCAGAGCCAGACGGGCCAGGGCGCGGCCCAGCAGGTGCCGGTCGCGGTCGGCCTGTCGGCGGAACCGGGCGTTGCGGGTCCGCTCGCCCTCGTCGAGCAGGCGCAGGAGAGCGGAGTCGGCGTCGGAGGTGCGGGCCCACCAGACCGTGGGCGCCAGGGGTGCGGAGTCGACCGTCATGCCCCCATTCTCGCCGCATCTTCCGGGTGTTCGGTGGGTTGAGGCCAAGCTAAACCGGGAATTCGGTTATTGGCAGGTCAGCCCATCCCTCGGGAGGCCCGTATGTCAGTCGTCATGCTCTTCGGAGCCGGTGCCCTCATCGGACTGGTCGCCCTCACGCTCGTCGTGATCGTCACCCTTCTGATGGAGAAGCCCCCAACAGCCCCCGCCGCCCCTGGGGCCGCGGACCCTGAGACCACCGACGCCGGGACAGCGGACCGGGAGGACCGGCCCGTACTCTGAAGTGGGGCGGGACGACCCGTGCCCACCGCTTCGAGCACGGGTGAAAGTGAGCCGCGTCTATGGCCGAGGAGAACCGTCCGGCGTTCGCCGCCGAACGCCGGGAACGCATCCTGGAGCTGGTCCGCGCCAACGGGACCATGTCCCTGCGTGACATCGCGCTCAAGGTCCGGGCCTCGGAGGTGACCGTCCGCCGCGACGTGCGCGCCCTGGAGGCCGAGGGTCTGGTCGACCGCCGCCGGGGCGGCGCCGCGCTGCCGGGCCGGATCGGGCACGAACAGAGCTACGCCGGCAAGAGTGAGCAGTGCGCGGCGGAGAAGGCGGCCATCGCCGCCTCCGCCGCCCGGCTGGTCCGCCCGGGCGACGCGATCACGATCGGCCCCGGCAGCACCGCCGAGGCCTTCGCCCGGGAACTCGCCTCGCACACCGACCTGACCGTGGTCACCAACTCCCTGCGCGTGGCCGACGCCCTGCTCAACGCCGCAGGCGTGGAGGTCGTGATGACCGGCGGGACCCTGCACGGCCCCATCAGGGCACTGGTGGGGGGCGCGGCCGAGCAGTTCCTCGACGGGCTGCGCGTCAACCGGGCCTTCCTGACCGGCAACGGGGTCAGCGCCGACCGCGGCCTGAGCACGCCCAACCCCGCGGTGGCCAGTGTCGACCGCGCCCTGGCCGCCTGCGCCGAGGAGGTCATCGTGCTGGCCGACCACACCAAGATCGGCGCGGACACCATGGTCCCCACGGTCGCCCCGGAGATGATCGCCCACCTGGTCACGGACAACCGTGCCGACCCCGAGGTCCTGATGACCCTGGAGGAGACCGGCGCCCTCGTGCACGTCGCCGTCGTCATGGACGCGCGGGGGCAGTGACGTGGGCGCGGTCGGGGGTACGGCCGGTTCCGGCCGCGTGCGGCGAGGCGTTCGCCTCGTGCCGGGTGCGGGGGACCGCGTACCCTACCGTTCACGCCCCTTGCGCGATTGGTGCGCAATGGGTGTTATGCGACTCAGTGTCCTTTTGCCGTCCCCACCCAGGAGTCACCGCGCATGCCCTCCCAGCCGACGCCCCCGGAGCGGTCACCGTCCGCGCCGGTCCACGTGACCCCGTCGCCCGTGGCCCTGCCCTCTCCCTGGTCGCGGTCGCGGCTGACGGTCGTGGTCCCCACCTACGACGAGGCGGCCAACCTGCCGCGCCTGGTCGGTCAGCTGATGGCGCTGGACCTGCCGGAACTGCGGATCGTGGTGGTCGACGACAACTCGCCGGACGGCACCGGCGAGATCGCCGACAAGCTCGCCGTCGAGCACCGGGGCCGGATCAGCGTGGTCCACCGCACCACCAAGGACGGCCTGGGCCGCGCCTACGTGGCGGGCATGACGCACGCGCTGGACGAGGGCGCCGAGTTCGTGGTCCAGATGGACGCCGACCTGAGCCATCCGGTCGGCTACGTGCCCCAGCTGCTGGGCACCCTGCACTCCACCAACGCCGATGTGGTGATCGGCAGCCGGTACGTCGCCGGCGGCAGCCTGTCCGAGCGCTGGGGGGTGAGCCGCCGACTGCTCAGCGGATGGGCCAACACCTACGTCAAGACCCTCCTGTCCATGCCCGTGCGCGACGTCACCGCAGGGTTCAAGATCTGGCGTGCCTCGGCGCTGCGCGTGCTGGACCTGCCCGGCATCGAGAGCACCGGCTACGCCTTCCAGGTGGAGATGCACTACCGGGCCTTCCGCCGCGGCCAGAAGATGATGGAGATCCCCATCCACTTCGAGGACCGTGTGGAGGGCGAGAGCAAACTCGACGGCGCCGTGGCCCTGGAGGCCGCCCTGCGTCCCCTGCGTCTGCGCCGCGCCGAACAGCGCCGCCCCTGAACCGGGCGGCGGCACGAGGCTGACATGTCCCCCATCACCTGCGATCATCGGAGCATCGGGGTAAGGAGGGGGACACTGTGAGCGAAGGACCCTACGACGTCGATACCGACATGGGGGACGACCCCCAGGAGAGCGACATCGCCGGCAGCGAGCGCTCCATCGACGCCGATTTCAACATTCTCGGCTACGACTTCGAGGACGACGACAGCCGCGGTGCGCTGGGCATCAACGCCGGGGTACGCGCCGAGCGCTCGGACGTCGTGCCCCATCAGCGCTGGGGCGCCGAACGCAGCGCCGAAGAGCAGGCGGTGAGCATCGTGTCCGAGTCCGAGTCCGAGTCCGAGTCCGAGTCCGCTCCTGAGGACCGTTCCGAGGACGTGTAGGCCGGGACCGCGCGGTACGGCCCCAGGGCCGTGCCGAGGACGACGGACGCCTACCGCGCCATGTCCTGGCCGGCCTCCACGGCCGGTGCACCTAGGCCGTGTTTTTTGCAGCATTCCGGGCTCGCGGCCGTCAGGACCGCCTCTCGCGGCACCTCTGCGCTCGTCAAGCACCACCAGGCTGAACGTCGCACATCGTCGTGCGAGAGACGACCTGACGACCGCGAGCTCACCCGAAAGCCTGCAGAAAAACACGCCCTAGCCGGGGGTGTCCCGGTCGGTCCCGGCGCTGGACCCGGGGCAGGTCTGCCACGGCGGCTCCGTCGCCCCGCAGAACCGGGACGGCGGCGTGGGCGCCTCGGGTGCGACCGCCTCGTCCGCCGCGTCCCTACCCCGCCCCGACTCCTCGCGCTCGCGCATGCCGCGCTCCGCCCGCACCGCGGGCCGTCGCGGCAGCGCCAGGGCGCACAACGCGGCCAGGGCGCACAACGCGGCCAGGGCGCACATCCCCGCCAGGATCAGCATCGCCGGGCCGAAGCCCTGTGCGATCGCCGCCGCGCCCGCCGAGTCGTCCGCGCCCTCACCGCCGCCGCCGATGCCCGCCGCCACCGGCACGGCGGCCACCCCGATCAGCTGCGCGCCGCGCGCGAAGGTGTTGTTGACCCCCGAGGCCAGACCCGCGTGCCGTTCGGGAGCCGAGGCCAGGACGGTCGCGGTCAGCGGGGCCACCGCCGACGCCAGTCCCAGCGCCACCAGCAGCACGCCCGGCAGGACACCGGTCAGGTAGGGGGCGTCCGGCTCCAGCCGCGACAGCAGCAGGAAACCGCCGGCCAGCAGCAGTGGACCCACCAGCAACTGGGGTCGCGGGCCGATCCGCGCCGCCAGCTTGCCCGAGCGCGCGGACAGCAACAGCATCAGGACCGTGATGGGCAGTGACGCCGCGCCCGCCGCGATGGGCGAGTACCCGCCCACCTCCTGCAGGAAGATGACGAGGAGGAAGAGCATCGGACCCAGCGCCCCGTAGACCAGCATCGTGGCCGCGTTGGTCACGCTGAAGGAGACCGAGGAGAAGATGCCCAGCGGCAGCATCGGGTGCCGGCCGCGCGCCTCGGCCAGGACGAAGGCCGCCAGGGCGAGCACGCCGACCACGGCCGCGGCCACCACCGCCGGCGTGGCGCCCACCGCGCCCCACTGGATCAGCGCGAAGGTGATCCCGCCCAGCGCCAGCACACCGAGCAGGGCGCCCGCGTAGTCCAGGCCCTGGTCGGCCGAGGCGTCGCGCGACTCGGGCACCTTGAACCAGGCGATGAGCAGCACGGCCGCGGCCATCGGGACGTTGATGAGGAAGATCAGGCGCCAGTCGCCGATCTGTACGAGCCACCCGCCCACGAACGGTCCCACCGCCCCGGCGACACCGGTCAGCCCCGACCAGGCGCCGATCGCGCGGGCCCGGTCCTCCTTGCGGAACCCCGCCTGCAGGATCGCCAGACTGCCCGGGGTCAGCATCGCGCCGCCCAGCCCCTGGACGACGCGCCCCGCCACCAACCACTCCAGTGCGGGCGCGAAGGTGCACAGCACCGACGCCAGGGCGAACACCACGACCCCGGCCATGAACAGGCGCACGCGCCCGAACCGGTCCGAGAGCGATCCGCTGAGCAGGATCAGCGCCGACAGCGTGATCATGTATCCGTTGACGATCCACTGGAGCCCGGACAGTCCCGTGTCGAAGTCGGACCGGATGGCGGGCAGCGCCACGGTCACGACCGTGGAGTCCAGGAAGGCCATCCCCGACCCCAGGACCGTCGCCGTCAGCATCCAGCGGGCGGCGGGGGTTCCCCACGCCACCTCGCCGGCCGAGACCGGAGTCGTCGTACCCACAGCGGACCTCCCCAAGGTGTACGGACACACAGTACGGCGCGGGCCCCTCCGACCGGAGGGGCCCGCGCCGCGTCACCGTGGGCCGGGGGTCACTCGCTGGCGAGCGCGCCCGTGATGGAGGTCCCGGCGGCCCGTCGGCCCGGCAGCACCGAGGCGAGGAGTCCGGCCAGGATGGCGATCACGATGAACACCGCGATCTGGGTCACGGGGATGGACAGCACCGTGTTCGGCAGTGCGGAGTCCACGGCGGCCCAGCCGAAGATCATCCCCAGCACGATGCCGACACCCGCGCCGATCAGGCACAGCAGCACGGCCTCCACACTCAGCATTCGCCGCAACTGGCCGCGGGCCAGCCCCAGCGCCCGCAGGAGGGCGGACTCGCGGGTACGTTCCAGCACCGACAGCGCCATGGTGTTGGAGATGCCGAACACCGCGATGAGGATGGCCAGGCCCAGCATCGCCGCGATGGTGTAGAACGCGATGTCCATCGTGTCGGAGATCTGTCCGCGCAGTTCGGCGACCGACATCACCTGCAGGGTCGGGTGTGCGTCCACCGCTTCGTAGACGGCGTCGCGCACCTCCGCGGCGTCGGCGTCCTCGGCGCCGCGCACCATGAGGGCCTGGTACCCCGACGTCTCGGGGAAGGCCTCGGCGTAGTCCTGCTGGTCGAGCACCGCGCCCCACAGGGAGTTCATGGGCTCCAGGACCGCGATGACCTCCAGGGACAGGTCCTCGCCGTCCTCCACGGGGATGGTGAAGGTGTCTCCGACCCCGGCGCCCTCGGCGTGGCTCTCGGACACGGCCACCTTGCCGGGTCCCAGGTCGGCGATGTCGCCCTCGGAGGTGTCGGCGGGCAGGTCCGTCCCCATCTGCGCGCCTGAGTAGGTCGAGACGGGGAGGGGCATGCCCTCGGGCCGGTCGACGTAGACGCTGCGCTCGCCGATGACCGTCGCCAGGACGGGGGAGGCCTCCAGGGACTCGCGCACCGACGCGGGGACCACGGCCAGCCCGTCCTCGAGGCCGGACGCCTCCTCGGCCTCCGGCGCGGTGCCCTCGGCTCCTTCCGTACCTTCGGCGGGCGCCTCCTGCGAGGTCCCTTCCGTCCCTTCCGCGTCCTCGGCGGGCGCCTCCTGCGACTCGCTGTCCGCGTCAGTGCCCTCCGCCGCTTCGGCGTCCTCCGGCAGGAGCTCCGCCGCGAACTGCGGATTGATCTGGTAGTCGATGGGGAACCGCTCGTCCAACTGGCGGGTCAACGACGCTTCCATCGACGCGCTGGCCACCGAGTAGCCCGTGATCAGGGTGGCGCCCACGGTCAGGGCGATCATCGCGGTGGCCGCCCGGCGCGGGCTGCGCGTGGAGTTGTCCACGGCGAGCATGCTGGACACTCCCGCCCTGCGCAACGGCACGCCCACGAGCCGTACGCAGCCGCGGACGATCAGCGGTCCCAGGACGACCACGCCCACGAACGCGATCACGGCCGAGGCGGTCACGATGATCGGACCCGTCTGACTGGGGTCCGCCCTCTGGGTCAGCACCACCAGCGCGGCGGCGACCGCGAACGCCAGCAGGCCGACCACGACCCGGACGCGCCCGGTGCCCTTCTCCAGGCCTGCGGCGGTGGCGCTGGTGCGCAGCGCCGCCAACGGCGACACCCCGGTGGCCCGCATGGCCGGGACGAGCGCGGAGCACACCGTCACGACGGTGCCGACGACCAGGCCCGCCAGGAGCGCGAGGGGAGTGAGGACGACCGGCACGCCGGCGTCCATCCCCATGAGCGGTCCGCCGAACGCCGCGCCGGCCATCCCGATGCCCACACCGGCCAGGACGCCCAGGGCCGAGGCGAACAGCCCCACGACCACGGACTCGGCCAGGACCGATCGGAAGACCTGGGCGCGGGTGGCGCCCACACAGCGCAGCAGGGCCAGTTCGCGCTGGCGCTGGGCGATGAGGATGGCGAAGGTGTTGTAGATGACGATCCCGGCGACGAACATCGCGACGAACGCGAACAGCAAAAGGCCGATGCGGAGCATCTCCGTGTCGGCTCCCGAGCTCTCGGCCATCGCCAGGCCGAACTCCTCACCGGTGCTGACCTCGGCGTCCGAACCCAGGGCGCCCGCCACGGCCTCGGCCGCCTGTTCGTCGGTGAAGCCCTCGGCGGCCAGGGCGTCGATCTCGATGTACCCGGTGGCGCCGGTCATCTCCTCGACCGTGTCGGGGTCCAGGATCATGGCGCCGATGTAGCTGAAGTTCCGGTCCACACCGAAGTCGACCAGGCCGGTGACGGTGAAGTCCCGCTCCTCCATCTCGGAGTCGAGGACCGTCACCGTGTCGCCGACGGCGAACCCGGCCTGGTCGGCGGTGGAGGTGGCCAGTGCGAGCTCGGTTCCGTCGGCGGGCATCTCGCCCTCGTCGGGTGAGAAGCGGGTCACCTCGCCCACGCTGACGGCCGCGGGCGGCACGGTGCCGAACGCGCGCCCCTCGTCGTCGAGCAGGACGGCCTGCCCCGCGACCATCCCGCCTGCCCGGTCGACCTCCGGCAGGGCCCGGACGTGGTCCAGCTGCTCCTCGGTGAGCCGCGGCGGCGCGGCGCCCTCCTCGACGTCCTCCGGCTCCTGCTCCGGCGCCACCGCGATCGCGTCGACCGCGGTCGCGGAGCCCATGACGGACTTCTCGTAGTTGGCGTTGAGGGTGTCGGCGAAGACCATGGTGCCCGTGACGAACATGACGCCGAGCAGGATGGCCAGGACCGTGGTGACGTAGCGGGACTTGTGCAGCCTCAGTCCCGCGAGTGTGGTGCGCAGCATGCGCTCAGGCCTCCAGCTTCAGCAGGCGCGCGGAGACGAGCTCGGCGGTGGGGTCGGTGACCTCGTCGACCAGCCGGCCGTCGCGTAGGAAGACGACGCGGTCGGCGTAGGAGGCGGCGATGGGGTCGTGGGTGACCATGACGATGGTCTGGTCCAGGTCCCGGGCGGAGTCGCGCAGGAACGACAGCACCTCGGAGCCGGACCGCGAGTCCAGGTTGCCGGTCGGCTCGTCGGCGTAGACCACCTCGGGGGCGTTGAGCAGGGCCCGGGCCACGGCCACGCGCTGCTGCTGGCCGCCGGAGAGCTTCGCGGGCAGGTGGTCCAGGCGGTCGCGCAGGCCGACCACGTCGATGATGTGGTCGAAGCGCTCGCGGTCCACCGCGCGCTTGGCGATCTGCGAGGGCAGCAGGATGTTCTGTTCGGCGGTGAGCATCGGCAGCAGGTTGAACGACTGGAAGATGAAGCCGATGCGGTCGCGGCGCAGCTGGGTCAGCTCCGCGTCGCGCAGACCGGTGATCTGGGTGCGGCCCAGGTGGACGGTGCCGGACGTGGCGGTGTCCAGTCCGGCCAGGCAGTGCATGAGGGTGGACTTGCCCGAGCCGGAGGGGCCCATGATCGCGGTGTAGGCGCCGCGGTGGAAATCCACGTCCACCCCGGCCAGGGCGTGCACCTGGCTGGCTCCGGTGTCGTAGGTCTTGGTGAGCCCCCGCGCGACCACCACCGGTGGTGAGGTGACCGTGGGGACGGGCGTGGCGATGGGCTCTGTCACGGCTGACAACTCCAGATACGACGACGAAACGGAAGAAGTGGGGACCGAGTCGAACCGGTGTCCGTCTCGGTGTGCCTCCACGCTAGGAGCCGACCCACGGTCGCGGCGTCCACCCGTGGGCCGATTCGCGCCTCGGCCAAAGGCATGGTGCGGACCGGGTTCGGGACTCCTTCGTCTGGCGGAGGCACCGACTTTCGTCGGGGGTCGCCGACGGGGTCTCACTCGTGCCGGGTGGCGGGAGGCCCCGCCGAACTGCGACGACGCGGGCGGGGCCGACGATCGTCCGGGGGTGGCGCGCCACGGTGAGAACGAGCCGGCCCGCACCGGTGCGGCCATAGAATCCGGCGCATGAGGGAGTGGATGGCGCGTCAGGCGCGGGAGGTCGGCGGGCTGTGGCGCCACAACGCCGAATGGTGGTGGAGCCGGCGGCTGCGCTTCGCGGACTGGTGCTACGCCCTGGGTCTGGCGCCGTTCGTCCTCGTCCTGCAGATCATGCCGCAGATGGGACTCGTCCAGGGCCTGCTGGCCAGTCTGCCCCGTCACCACGCGGCGAGCGCGCTCACCCTCATCCTCTTCCTGGGGCTGATCCCCACGGCGATGTTCTGCGTGACCGTTCTGCTGCGCCGCAGCCATCCCATGTGGCTGCTCGGCCTGGCGTGCGTCCTGCTGCTCGCCTTCGGAGACCTGGTGCCGGCGGCGTTCGCGCTCTACTCCTACGCGGTCCACTTCAACGACCGGCGCCTGCTGGCGGGCTGGTTCGCACTGATGACCCTGGCGATGGGCATCGGACTGGACGTCTCCGGGATCACGCTCTTCGTCAACGTCTCGATCTTCCTCGTCGTCCCCATGACCGTCGGCCTGTGGGTGGGGACGCGGCGCCAGCTGGTGGACCGCCTGCACGAGCGCGCCGAGCGCCTGGAACGCGAACAGCACCTCATGGCGGAGCGCGCCATCGGGGCCGAACGCACCCGCATCGCCCGCGAGATGCACGACGTGGTCGCCCACCGGGTCAGCCTGATGGTGCTGCACGCGGGCGGCCTGGAGGTCTCGGCGCCCGACGAGCGCACCGCCGAGGCGGCCGGGGTGATCCGCACGACGGGCCGGGAGGCGCTGGCCGAGCTGCGCGGCATCCTGGGCGTGCTGCGCGACGACACCGGAGCCGCGGCGCCCACCGCGCCGCAGCCGGTGCTGGCGGACCTGGACCGGCTCGTGGAGGAGTGGCGCGGCGCCGGGATGACGGTGGTGCGCACCGGCGACGGCCTGGTCCCCGACCTGCCCGCCCAGGTCCAGCGCACGGCCTTCCGGGTGGTGCAGGAGGGACTGACCAACGCCGCCAAGCACGCTCCCGGGGCGGAGGTGACGGTGGACCTGCGCACGGTGCCCGACGGCCTGGCCGTCGAGGTGGCCAACGGGCCCGCCACCGCTCCGTCCGTGCCCCCGCCGGTCAGCGGGTTCGGGCTCACGGGGCTGCACGAGCGCGTGGCCCTGGCCGGCGGCACCCTGACCTCGGGCCGCCGCTTCGACGGGGGATGGCGCCTGAGCGCTATCGTGCCCATCGACCACCACACCGGAACGGAACGAGGGCCGCGTTGATCCGCACGCTCCTGGTCGACGACGAACTCCTGGTCCGCTCCGGGCTGAGGATGATCCTGGACGCCGCCCCCGACATCGAGGTCGTGGGCGAGGCCGGTGACGGCGCCGAGGCCGTGCGCATGGCGCGGGAACTCGTCCCCGACGTCGTCCTGCTCGACATCCGCATGCCCGGGACCGACGGACTTACCGCCGCCGCGCGGCTCACGGCGCTGGAACGGGCGCCCCGAGTGGTCCTGCTCACCACCTTCGACCTGGACGAGTACGTGCACGACGCGCTGCGCGCCGGAGCGGTGGGCTTCCTGCTCAAGGACACGCCGCCCCGGGACCTCATCTCCGCGGTGCGCACGGTGCACGAGGGTCACGCGATGCTCTCGCCGAGTGTCACCAAGCGGATGCTCCAGCGGTTCGCCGCGCCCGCCGAGGGCGGTTCGGCGGCCGGGCGCGAACAGGCCAGGGAGCGCCTGGCCGTGCTGAGCGAACGCGAGCGGGCGGTGTTGGTCGCCGTGGCGCAGGGGCGGTCCAACGCCGAGGCGGGCCGGGCCCTGGGCATGCGGGAGGCGACGGTGAAGGCGCACGTCAGCCGCATTCTCGCCAAGTTGGGGATGTCCAACCGCGTTCAGGCGGCGATCCTGGCCCACGACGCGGGATGGGCCTGAGGTCCGGCTTCGGCGGAGCGGGTCACAGCTCCAGTCCGGCGCGCAGGGCGCCGAGGGCCTCGTCGACGGCTTCCATGGGGTCGGTGTCCGGGCGGTCCGCGCAGTCGGCCAGGGCCTGGACGCACACGCCCACGACGGCCCCGGCCAGGGACCGGACGGCGGCGTCCTGGGTCGAGCGCCCCGAGCGGCGGGCGAGGAGGTCGCGCAGGACCCTGGTCCCCTCCTCGACCAGGCCGAGGTTGGCCGACCACAGCTCCGGCACGGTGGCGATGAGCACGTCGCGTTCGGCGCGCGCCCGGCGCTCGTCCTCGGGCAGTTCGGCCACCGCCGTCCGCAGCACCGCGCGCAGGTCCGCCAGGACGTCCCCGTCGGGGGGCAGGGCCGCGAACAGCTCCACCACGCGCGGGCCGAGGGCGTGGTAGTCGCTCAGGCGCGCCAGGTCGTCCTTGGTCGGGAAGTAGCGGAAGAGCGTGCTGGGCGCGACCTCGGCGGCACGGGCGATCTGCTCCATCGTGGTCGCCTGGTAGCCCTGCTCGCGGAAGAGCCGGAGCGCCTGGCGCCGGATCCCGTCCCGGGTCCTGGCCTTCTTGCGCTCGCGCAGTCCGTGTCCGGTCCGTTCGTCCACCACGCGCCCTGTGCACCGCCCGTCCGCTCGTCGCCGGTCGCGCCCCTCGGGGCGGCCCCAGGATAGCGGGCCTGTCGCGATCAAAACCAGGAGTGTACTCTCAAGTGAAAGTCCACTCTCATTTTGGAGCGAGATGACTCCCCACCGCATCGTGGTCGACGGCCTCCACCACGTCGGCCACCTCGTCCGCGACCTCGGCACCGTCGCCGACCTCTACCGCCGGATGGGCTTCACCGTCCCGACCCCCGTCTTTCCCGCCCTCGCGCCGGCTCCGGGCGAACCGCCGCGCCCCGTCGGGGCGGGCAACACCCGCCTGCGGTTCGCCAACGCCTTCCTCGAACTGGTCGGTGTCGTCACGGGGGAGGGCCCCGGGTCCGGCGTCGACATCGCGCCACTGGAGGTCCCCGACCACGCGCGGGCGGGGGTGTTCGCGGCCGCGACGGGCACCGCGCGCCGGCTGGCCGAGCGCCTGGAGACGGGGGAGGGCCTGCACGTGCTCGTGTGGGCGACGGCCGACGCCGACGGCGAGGCCCGGCGCCTGGACCGGCTCGGGATCGAGCACGGCGGCGTCCAGCGCCTCCGTCGGCCCGGTGGCGGCGGAGGTGTCCCCGTCGGCTACCTGGAGGTCGACCCGAACGCGCCCGAGGCCCGGCTCGCCGCGGCCGAACCCACCCCCGGCAGGTCCGCGGACACCCACTCGAACGGGGCGGTCGCCCTCGCCGGCGTCGTGATGTCCGTCCCACCGGGAGGTCTGGCGCGGACCGAGGAGCGTTACGAGCGCTACCTCGACCGCACCGCGCGCACCCGCGGCGCCGCCCGGGTCTTCGACCTGGGACGGTCGGAGCTCGCACTGGTGGAGGAGGCGCCCGCCGCACCGCCCGGCTCCGGGCCCCGGCGCCCGTCACCGCGGCGTCCCGCGCTCACGTCGGTGACCGTCACCGTCGCCGACCAGGACGCGCTCGCCACGCGGCTGGCCGACCAGGGGATCCCCGCCCGCACCACCGAGGACGGCGGGCTGAGCGTGGGTCCGGCGTGGGCGCACGGGGCGGAGCTGCGTCTACGGAGCGTGTGACCGAGGTGTCGCAGGACTGACCTCGGTTGCGGCTACCGGTGGGTAGCTCGGTACCCTGCAAGGCGATCCCACCCCGAACATCCTGGCTGTTCACCGCAGCCTCAGTAGCAGAGGAGCATCTATGTCGCGCTCGGTCCTGGTCACCGGCGGCAACCGCGGAATCGGCCTGGCGATCGCCCGGGAACTGGCGGCCGGCGGCGACAACGTCGCGGTGACCCACCGCTCCGGCGAGGCGCCGGAGGGCCTGTTCGGGGTGCGCTGCGACATCACCGACTCCGCCCAGGTCGACGCCGCGTTCAAGGAGGTCGAGGAGGCGCAGGGGCCGGTCGAGGTCCTGGTCGCCAACGCGGGCATCACCAAGGACCAGCTGCTGGCCCTGATGAGCGAGGAGGACTTCTCCTCGGTCCTGGACACCAACCTCACGGGGTCCTTCCGCGTCGCCAAGCGCGCCGTGCGCGGCATGATGCGCAAGCGCGGCGGACGCATCATCCTCATCTCCTCGGTGGTCGGCCTGATGGGCTCCGGCGGCCAGGCCAACTACGCGGCCTCCAAGGCGGGACTCGTCGGCTTCGGCCGGTCCCTCGCCCGTGAGCTGGGTTCGCGCAACATCACCGTCAACGTCGTCGCACCGGGCTTCATCGAGACCGACATGACCGCGGGCCTGCCCGAGGACCGCCAGGCCGAGATCAAGAAGAACATCCCGCTCGGCCGGATGGGCGGCACCGAGGACATCGCCAGGACCGTCGGCTTCCTCGCGGGCCCGGGCGGCGCCTACATCAGCGGCGCCGTCATCCCCGTCGACGGCGGCATGGGCATGGGCCACTGAGGGCTCACAGGCCCCTCGCTCTCCCCGACGCACGACCCCACCACCGCCGGACCCCGCCGGCCCCTTCCACAGACAGGACACCATGGGACTCCTCGAAGGTAAGCGCATCCTCATCACCGGGGTGCTGACCGACGCCTCCATCGCCTTCCACGTGGCCAGGCTCGCCCAGGAACAGGGCGCCACGGTCGTCCTCACCGGCTACGGCCGCATGAGCCTGGTCGAGCGCATCGCCAAGCGCCTGCCCGAGACGCCCCCGGTCCTGGAGCTGGACGTCACCGACGACGAGCAGCTCGCCAGCCTCGCCTCGCGCGTGGGCGAGCACGTCGACGGGCTCGACGGCATCGTGCACTCCATCGGGTTCACCCCGCAGGAGGCGCTGGGCGGCAACTTCCTCAACACCGAGTGGTCGGACGTGGCCACCGCCATGCACACCTCGACCTTCTCGCTGAAGTCGCTGACCACCTCGCTGACGCCGCTGATGAAGAAGGGCGGCTCGGTCGTGGCGCTGGACTTCGACAACAGCGTGTCCTACCCGATCTACGACTGGATGGGTGTGGCCAAGTCCGCGCTGACCTCCACCGCGCGCTACCTGGCGCGCTACGTGGGCGGCGACGGCATCCGCGTCAACCTGGTCTCGGCCGGACCGCTGAGCACCATGGCCGCGCGCAGCATCCCGGGCTTCGCCGACCTGGCCAAGCACTGGCCCGAGCGCGCGCCGCTGGGCTGGGACGTCAGCGACCCCGAGCCCGCGGCCAAGGCCGTCGTGGCGCTGCTCTCGGACTGGTTCCCGGCCACCACCGGTGAGACCGTGCACGTGGACGGCGGCTTCCACTCCACGGGGGCCTGAGCCGTCGGAGCCGAGGGCTCCGAGCCGGACCATCGCCAGGGCGGGCACCGGGGGTGCCCGCCCCTTCGGGAAAGGAACTCCATGGATCTGGGACTGTCAGGGGCGCGGGTACTGGTGACCGGCGCCAGCCGGGGGATCGGGCGCGCCATCGCCCAGGTGTTCGCCGAGGAGGGCGCCGACCTGGCGATCTGCGCGCGCACGCCGGAGCCCCTCGCCGAAGCCGCGGGGGAGCTGTCCTCGACGGGGGCACGCGTGTACGCCGACCCGGTGGACGTGTCGGACCACGACGCCCTCACGGCGTTCGTCGGCGAGGCCGCCGACCGCCTCGGCGGGCTGGACGTCCTGGTCTCCAACGTCTCCGGTGGCAGTGCCAAGACGCCGGACCAGTGGGAGCGGGGCCTCAACTCCGACCTGCTGCCGTTCGTGCGCATGGCCGAGGCCGCGTACCCCCACCTGGCCGCCTCCGAGCGCGGCGGCTCGGTGGTCCTCATCTCGACCACCTCGGCCCTGCACGCCACCGCGCCCGCCGGACCGCACTCCTACGGCGCGGTCAAGGCCGCGCTCAACCACCACGCGTCCTCGCTCGCCCGGGCGTGGGCGCCGGAGGGGATCCGGGTGAACACCGTCTCGCCCGGGCCCACCGAGTTCCCGGGCGGCGGTTGGGCCAGGCGCCGTGAGAACGATCCGGCGATGTACGAGAGCATCCGCGAGCGCATCCCCTTTGGTCGGCTCGGCCGCCCGGAGGAGGTCGCCCGGGCGACGGCCTACCTGGCCAGCCCCGCCGCGAGCTACATCACCGGCAACAACCTGGTGGTCGACGGGGCCTTCCTCGACCGGATCTGACGTATTCCGGTCCGCGTGCACCTTTGCTTTCGGCCCTCGGGTAGGGCCAGGATGAGGGAAAGCCCGGAAAACCGGCCGTGGAGGTCCCTACGATGGCGAAGCGAAAGGAAGGGGAGCCCATGACCGCTGTACTGGAAGAGTCCTCTGACACGCGTCTGTCCCCGTTCAGTCTGCGCGAACTGGCCGACAGCCTCGATACTCCGCCGGGAGTCAAGGTAGAGGTCATTGAAGGGGCCATCGTGATGTCACCCACCCCGTCGAAGAGGCACGCCGGTGTCCTCCGACGGCTCTATGACCAACTGGCCAGGCAACTCCCCGAGGACCGTGTCGCGGAACAGGTGTGCTCGGTGGAAGCGCCTGAAGGCGAGGACTTCGCCTCGCCCGACCTGCTCATCGTTCCCGTCGCGGTCGAGGAGGAGGACGGGTGGCTCGTGGAGCCCGGCGCCGTCGACTGCGTGGTCGAGGTGGTCTCTCCCAGCAACCACACCAACGACACCAAGGTGAAGCCCTCCCTGTACGCGCGGTGGGGGATCCCCGTCTACCTGCTCATCGATCCGCGCGACGGGACCACGCGGTTGTACTGGGATCCCCAGGGCGGCGGGTACCGGGCCCATCACGACGCCGAGTTCGGGGACGAGGTCGTCCTGCCCGAGCCGCTCAAGGACGTCCGGATCGACACCTCCGTCTTCCCCCGGTACACGGCCTGAGGTTCGGGAGCGTCATCGTGGGGCGGGGCGGAGGTGCCGGGTGAGGCGGACGGCGGTCACCGCCGTGCCGAGGACGGCGGCGGCCAGGAGGGCGATCGCGGTGTCGGGCAGCCAGGTGAGCGCTCCGTGTGGGCCGAGGTACGAGAGCAGCCAAGCGGCGGCGCCCACGGCGCCCAGACCCAGGGCGGTCCAGGCGGCCGACACCGCCCAGTGGGGCCGACCGGCGCGCAGGGCCGCGACCACGCCCCCGGCCTGGACGAGCGCGGCGGCCGTGGCCGCCCAGGGCAGGGCCGTGGCGCCGACGAAGCCGGGCGTGGGGTCCGGCTCCGCCCCGGAGAGCAGGCGGGCCAGACCGAACGCCACCCCCTGGATCTGTCCGTCGCGCAGCACGTCGTAGTGGTTCTGCAGGACGACGACCGCTCGCTCCTGTTCGGGCAGCAGGACGAGTAACGCCGCGTGCCCGGGTGTCGCGCCCCCGTGGAAGACGATCGGCGTATTCGTCCCGGACAGATGCGTCTCGCGCCAGCCGAAACCGTACTGCTGCGCGCTACCGGGAACGGGGACCGCGCCGGTGCGCGCCCGCGCGAGCGCGTCCGCGTCCAGGACGGCCGGATCCGCCCGGAGTTGCAGTCGGGCGAAGGCCGCGATGTCGGTCAGACCGCCTCCCAGGTAGCCGAAGGCCGCTCCCGCGTCGTCCACACCGTCGGCGTCGGCCACCGGCACGCCCCACAGAACGCGGTGCCCGGGGGCCAGGCCCGCGGCCTCGGCCTCGGCGGAGCTGGTGAACGCGCCGTCCATGCCCGCCGGGTCGAGCACGGACGCGCGCAGGTACGCGTCGGTGCCGCCGGCCACCTCCCCGATGACCGCGCCCAGGGCGAGGTAGTTCGCGCTGCTGTACTCGTGGGTGCCGGGCTCGCCCACGGGTGAGTCCGCGATGCGTCGGACGCGCTCGCCGGTGTCCGGGGCGTCGGCGCCGTAGCGGTCGGAGACGGGGAACGCCGCCGCTTCGGTGAGGCCCGAGGTCTGGGTGAGCAGGTCCCGGACGGTGGGGCGTGCCCCGAACCCGGCGAAGTCGGGCAGGTACTCCTCGACCGGCGCGTCCAGGTCCAGGCGCCCCTCGTCGGCCAGCACCAGGGCGGCGGTCGCGGCGACGGGTTTGGCCACCGATCCCCACAGGAAGGGCGTCTCCTCCGTGACCGGGGCCCCGGCCCCGTCGCGGCCGAGGAGGCCCTGGTGCTCGATGCCGTCCGGACCGACCACCGCGTAGGCCAGGCCGGGCACGCCGGAGGCCTCCCGGTGGTCGCGGACGTAGGCGTCCATCGCCGCGGGGGAGGGAGTCCCGGTCGGGTCGTCGGCCGGTAACGGCGTCAGTAGCGCGAGTGCGAGCAGTGGAGCGATGAGTGCCTGCACGGGGTCCTCCTCGTATAACCGTATGTCCGTACGATTATTACCGTATGCTGATACGGTTATCAAGTGCCACGAACCGCAGACCACGCCCTCCGCCGCGCGCAGATCTCCGCCGCCGTGCGCGCCCTGATCGCCGAATCCGGGCTGGACGCCGTCACCGTCGCCCGCACCGCGGCCACCGCCGGGATCTCCGTCGGTCTCGTCCAGCACTACTTCCGCAGCAAGGACGACATGCTGCTGCACGCGTTCGAGGAGGTCAGCGCGGAGGTCGCTGAACGGGTCTCGGCGGTGGTCCGCGACGGCGCACGGCACGAGCGCTCCATCGCCGACGTGCTCCTGGACGCGCTCGGCGAACACCTGCCCTTGGACGAGCGGCGCCGCGCGGAGTTCCGCGTCGTGCGCTCCTTCGCGGGCCGGTCGCTGGACAACCCGGATCTGGCCCGGGTGGAGGTGAGCACGGCCGCGGCCCTGCGCGGCGAGATCGCCCGGGGCGTGCGCAACGGCACCGAGTGCGGGGAGGTCGAGCCCGGAACCGACGCCGAGACCGCCGCCGCGCGCATCGCGGCCGCGCTGGAGGGACTGGCCACCCAGGTCTACCGGCAGGAACCCGGGTCGGCTGACCGGACCCGAGAGGTGCTACGGGCGGAGGTGGCGGCCGTGTTCTCCGGTGAGTGCCGCCAGTACACCGACCGCTGACCCGGCCGCGATCCGGTCCCGTCGCCCTCGCTCCTGCTCAGCCCTCGCGCAGGATGCGGGCCAGGCGGGTCGTGCGCTGGGCGGAGGCGTTGTCGCGCACACCCGTGGCCAGACCGCCGTCGGTGGCGTCCACCAGCGACACGTGGCGCACCGCCCGGGTCAGCACCGTGTAGACCTGCGGCCGGGACACCGGCACCTCCGGCGGGAACACGCCCACCACGGCCGTCCAGCGGCCCCCGTGCGCCGCGGCCACGGTGACCGCCCACCCCGGGCACAGGGCCGAGGGGTCGGCGACCTCCACCCGACGGCCGCCGGAGAGTTCGACCACGGTCCGCTCGCCCGCCTCGCGCAGGTAGCCGGTGTCCCCGGGGCCGTACCCCGGGCCGTCGGCCGCCAGTAGCACACGGTCGCCCACGTCCAGCCCGCCGTGCGCGCCCGGCCCCGGGTTCAGACGCTCCTTGCACGCCGCGTTGAGCGCCCGGGCTCCCGCCGGGCCATCCTCTCGCGACGCGATGACCTGCGTGTGCTCGGGGTCCACGCCCAGTGCGCGCGGGATCGAGTCGGTGAGCAGCTGCACCACCCGGTGCGCCGCCTCCTCCGCCGAGGCGGCCGGCACCCGCACGATCTCCCGGTCGGGGGCCGCCACGTCCGGCACGTCACCTTCGGCCACGCCCAGGGCCAGCTCCGCGATCGGTCCCGGCTCGCCCGGGGCCGTGACCTCGCCCGCGTGGGCGGTGCGCGAGGCGGCCACGTCCACCGCGACCTGGCCCGGTGTGGCGGAGGGCGCCTGGCGGGGGTCGGCCAGCAGGACCAGGTGGGTGTCGTCGCCGCACGCCGAGACCAGCTCGGCGGCCCGCGCCGCCCCCACCGACATCGACTCCTGGAGCACCACCAGCCCGGCGGTGACCGGCGCCTGGGCGAGCAGTTCGGGCAGGGAGACCGCGCGCACCGGCGGTTCCTCGGCCACGGCCGCCAGGTCGGCGTTGAGCTCCGCCGCGGCCTGGGCGGTGGGCGCCGCCACCGCGATCCCCACCTGGCTGTCGGCGGCGATCGCGTGCAGGCACAGCAGGGCCCGCGCCACCTCGCCCGCGTCGCCCGGCCCGTGCCAGAGCACGGTCACCGGGCGCAGCGTCGCCGTGACCAGCGCCTGGCGCGTCGGATCGGCGACGGTGAACCCGCCCTTGTCGGCGGCCTCGTCGACGGTCTCGGCGGCGGTCATCGCGTCCATGATCGGCTCGTTGCCGGTCATGAGGCGCAGCAGCTGGTCGCCCAGACGCTGTTCGGCGTGGCCCACGTCGGGCAGGGCGTAGTACCGCTCGGAGTCGGGGATCTCCGGGACCCCGCCCTCCTCGAAGTCGAAGTCGTCGTCGGAGTCCTCCATGCTCTCCAGCACCACGGCGCTCTCGTCGGCCACGGCCGCCTCCAGCGCGTCCGAGGGGCGGGGCACGCCCAGCTGGCCCACGATGGTGGCCAGCCGCTTCTCCTCCACGACCGTGTGCCCGCGCCGCGCGGACATCCGCAGGACGTGGGCGGTCAGGGCGGAGAGCCGGCGCGGGTCGTCGGGGCGGGCGGCCTCGCCCAGGGCCTTGCGGGCGCAGAAGTCGGCCTGCTCGACGGTCACCTGGGGCAGGCGCAGCAGGAGCCAGGGGTTGGCCGCCAACTCGGTGGCGCCCCCTGGGCCCAGCGCGGCCGCCAGCCGGGACGCCAGGGCGGGGGGCGCACCCATCCGGTCGAGGACTGCGCTGACCTGTTCGACTGTCTCGGACACCTGGGGTCGTTCCCCTCGTTGCACACTTCGCGGACTCTGGGAGAGCGTACCGATTCGCGGTGACGCCCGGTGCTCACCCGCGTGATCGGCGTCCGCTCCGGGCGGGACCGGATCCGCCCTGGACGGCCTCGGTGACCGCCGCGCACGGATCCGTCTCGGGGGAGCGGGCCTGGATGGCGGTGGCCGCGCTGTCGGCGAACACGCGGAACCGGCTCCGGGCCGCCTCGTCCAGCCCGGCCAGGACGTGGTCCTCGACCAGGTCGACGCGGCGGCGGGCGTCGGCGAGCACGGTGCGGCCGGCCTCGGTGGCGCACACGCGCCGGACCCGGCGGTCCTCGGGATCGACCCGGCGGCGCACCAGTCCCGCCGACTCCAGGTCGTCGATCAGGTAGGTCATGACACTGCGGTCGATGAGCAGGCGCTCGGCCAGCGCCGCCTGGGTGGGCGGTTCGCCGTGGGCGGTCGACGTGAGCACGTGGTAGCCGCGGGCGCCGTGCGGAATGTCGGCCAGGACGGTCTCGGTGCGCTCGTGCCAGTGGCGCAGCACGACCGCCAGCGACCAGCCCAGGGTGGTCGGCGGGGAGGGCTCCGGGTCCTGGCCCGTGCCGGCTCCCTCCAGGGGGGAGCGGTCCGCGGTGTCGGGTGCCATGCCCCGAGGGTACCAGGAATACGTTGTCGGGAAGATGAGTTGGCGTCAGTATCATTTGCTGAAGCAATGATCTTCCCCGTCAAGGAGAGTGGCCCCATGCCCGACTACGGACACGCCCTGGAGTTCGGCACGTTCGTCACGCCCTCCGCCCAGGACCCCGAGCGCGCCGTGACGCTGGCCGTGCTCACCGAGTCGGCGGGGCTGGACTTCGTCGGGTTCCAGGACCACCCCTACAACCCGGGCCTCCTCGACACCTGGACGCTGCTCAGCTGGGTGGCGGCCCGCACCACCCGCCTGCGCCTGACCGGCAACGTGCTCAACCTGCCCCTGCGCCCGCCCGCGATGCTCGCCCGCGCCGCCGCCGGCCTGGACCTGCTCTCCAAGGGCCGGGTCGAGCTGGCCCTGGGCGCCGGCGCCTTCTGGGACGCCATCGAGGCCATGGGCACGCCGCGCCGTACACCACGGGAGGCCGTCGACGCCCTGAGCGAGGCCATCGACCTCATCCGGCAGATCTGGGACACCGAGGGCCGCGGCGGCGTCCGACTGGACGGCGAGCACTACTCCGCGCACGGCATGAAGCGCGGGCCGGCCCCGGCCCACGAGATCGGCATCGCCCTGGGCGCCTACAAGCCGCGCATGCTGCGCCTGGTCGGCGCCAAGGCCGACGGCTGGCTGCCCAGCCTGTCCTACATGGACACCGCCGACCTGCCCGCGGCCCACCGCACGATCGACGAGGCCGCCGCCGAGGCAGGCCGCGACCCCCGGCGCATCCGGCGTCAGATCAACATCCAGGGCGCCTTCCTGCCCACGGGACGGGAGTTCCTCCAGGGCCCCGCCGAGCAGTGGGTCGACGACCTGCTGCCCCTGGTCCTCGAACACGGCTTCGCCACCTTCCACCTGGCCTCCGACGACCCCCGCGCCATCCAGACCTTCGGCGCCGAGGTCGCGCCCGCGCTGCGCGAAGCCGTCGAGCGCGAACGCGGGACCGCCGGCACCCCGACCGGCCCCGTCCGGCCCCCGGCCGTGCTGGCCGCGCGGCACCCCGGCATCGACTACGACGGCGTGCCCGGTGAGCTGCGCGACACCGCCGTCGAACCCGGCGACCGCTCCTACGCCCGCGTGCGCCACACCTACATCCACCCGGGCCGCCCCGGCCTGGTCCTGCGCCCCACCACGCCTGAGGAGGCCGCACGTGCCCTGGCCTACGCCCGCGAGCAGGACGCGCCGCTGGCCGTGCGCAGCGGCGGCCACGGGATCAGCGGCCGCTCCACCAACGACGGAGGCGTGGTGATCGACCTGGGCGCGATGAACGGCGTCGAGGTCCTCGACCCCGCCTCGGGCCGGATCCGGGCCGGGGCCGGCGCGCGCTGGGCCCAGGTCGCGCGGACGCTGGAGCCACACGGCCTGGCGCTCTCCTCCGGCGACTACGGGGGCGTGGGCGTGGGCGGCCTGGCCACCGCCGGCGGTATCGGCTACATGTCCCGCAGCCAGGGCCTGACCCTGGACAACGTCACCGCCGCGGAGGTGGTCACCGCCGACGGCCGCCTGGTGCGCGCCGACGCCGCGCACCACCCCGACCTGTTCTGGGCGTTGCGCGGCGCCGGGGGCAACTTCGGGATCGTCACCTCGGTGGAGCTGAGCGCCCACCCGGTCGACGCGGTCGTGTTCGCCCAGCTGGTCTACGACGCCGCCGACACCCCCGCGCTGCTGCGCGCCTGGGGCCAGGTGCAGGAGGCGGCCCCGCGCGAGGTCACCGGGTTCCTGTACGTGGCGCCGGCGCGCGGCGACCAGGGGCCGATGGCCCAGGCCACGATCGTCCACGCGGCGCCGGGCACCGGCGGCGAGGTCGACACCGACCGGGCCGCCGCCGCGATCGAGCCCTTCCTCACCGTGGCCCCCGTCCTGGACCAGCGGGCGAGCCTGGCGCCCTACGCCGCCATCCTGCCCTTCGCGGACGCCCCGCACGCCGGAGCCGGGGGAGGGGCCTTCCGCAGCGGGCTGATGGAGCACCTCACCGCCCGCGCGGCCGAGGGGCTGGCCGACGTGCTCGACTCCGGGGACGCGATGCTGGTCCAGGTGCGGTCCGTGGGCGGCGCGGTCAACGACGTCCCCGCCGACGCCACCGCCTACGCCCACCGCACCCAGAACTTCTCCGTGACGGCGGTGGGCTCCAAGCGCCGGGTGGCGTCCCTGGACCAGCGCTGGCGGGAGCTGGGCGCGGACATGGAAGGGCTCTACCTCAACTTCGAGACCCGCACCGGTCCCGAGGTCCTGGCCCAGGCCTTCCCCGAACCGGCCCTGTCGCGACTGCGCGCCCTCAAGGCCCAGTACGACCCGGAGAACGTGTTCTCGCAGAACTTCCCGATCCCGCCCGCCGCCACCGGCCGGTGACCCGGCCCGGCGGGGCCGCGGGCCCGCCGGGCCCGGCCGTGGTCGCGGTGGCCTAGGGAGAGTATCCGCAGAACACGCCCTAGCGGGCCGACGTCGCGTCGTCGAGGGCGTCGCGGATCTTGGGCGGCAGCTCCACGCCCTCCACGCTCAGGATCTCCTGGAGCTGGGGCAGGGTCCGCGGCCCCACGACGGCCGCGGCCACGCCCTCCTGGTCGCGCGCCCAGCTCAGCGCGACGGCCAGCGGCGAGACCCCCAGGCCCTCGGCGGCCGTGCACACCGACTCCACGACCCGCCGGCTGTGGTCGTCCAGGTAGGGCTCCACGTACGGCGCCATGTGGGGGAAGGCGCCGCGCGAGTCCGGCGGGACGCCGTTGCGGTACTTGGCGCTGAGCACCCCGCGCCCCAGCGGCGACCACGCGATCACGTGCGCCTGCGCCTGCGCCGCCGCCGGCCGCAGCGACCGGTCGGCGCCCCGGTTGAGCAGCGAGTACTCCGCGCCCACGCTCACCAGCGGGACCCGGCCCGCGCGGGCGCGCTGCCAGGTCGCCAGGGTCGAGAACTGCCACGCCTCCAGGTCGCCGGCGCCCACGTAGCGCGCCTTGCCCGCGGCGACGGCGGTCTCCATGGCGGCCAGCGACTCCTCCGGCGGGGTGGCCGGGTCGAACACGTGCAGCTGCCACAGGTCGACGTAGTCGGTCTGCAACCGGCGCAGGGAGGCGTCCAGGGACGCGAGCAGGTGGCGGCGGGAGCCGTCCACGGGACGGTAGGCCTCGGGGGTGTGCCCGGTCTTGGTGGCCACCACCACGTCCTCACGGCGCACCGAGCCGCGCAGCAGGCGCCCCAGGATCCGCTCGCTCTGGCCGCCGGTGTAGATGTCCGCGGTGTCCACGAGGGTGCCGCCCGCGTCCACGAACGCGGTGAGCTGCTGCCCGGCCTCCTCCTCTGAGGTGTCCTGCCCCCAGGTCATCGTGCCCAGAGCGGTGCGTGACACCCAGAGTCCTGATCTGCCCACCTGTCGCTGTTCCATGCGGCGGAGAGTACCCTGTCCGCGCCGAACCGATCGGGGGTCCTCCCGGTACGGGGACCCCGCGCGGGTCGCGGGAGCCGGGCCACGGCCGCCTCCGGTGTGGGTGCGGTGCGCCGGGTGGACCCAGGTCCTACTCTGTGCCCATGGCGACATCCACCGCACCCCAGGGCACGTCCTCCGCGGCCGCGGCACCCCCTCGCGCCGACCGGCCCACTCCCGAAGCGGAGCCCTCCCCGGCGCCGGAGCGACCGGCGCCGCCCCCGCCCGAGGCGATCACGCTGCTGTTGGTCCGGCACGGGATGACCGACGCCACCGGACCACGCCTGGCCGGGCGCGCACCGGGGCTGCACCTCAACGACACCGGCCGCGCCCAGGCCGCCGACGCGGCCCGGCGCCTGAGCGGACTGCGCCCGGCCGCACTGGTCTCCAGCCCGCTGGAACGCTGCCAGGAGACCGCGCAGGCGATCGCCCTGCACCTGGGTACCGCCGTCACCACCGACGAGCGCTTCATCGAGTGCGACTACGGCAGTTGGACCGGCCGGAACCTGTCCGATCTGGCCGAGGAACCCCTGTGGAGGGTGGTCCAGGACCACCCCAGCGCCGCCCGTTTCCCGGGCGGGGAGTCGCTGGCCGCCTCCTCCGCGCGGGCCGTGGCCGCGGTGCGGGACTGGAACACCCGGCTGCTCCAGGAGCACGGGGACGCGGGGGACGACGCGCCGCCGGTCTACGCGGTGTGCAGCCACGGCGACATCATCAAGGCGATCGTGGCCGACGCCCTGGGCATGCACCTGGACGTGTTCCAGCGGCTGCGGGTGGATCCGGGGTCGGTGACGTCGATCACCTACACCCGGACGCGCCCGTTCCTGAACGTGCTCAACGACACGGGGGCGAGCCTGGTCGGCGGCCTGCCCACCCGGGCCGAGGCGCGGGGGGACGCCGCCGTCGGCGGCGGCGCGGGCGGCGGCGAACCCGACACCGAGCCCTCCTGAGGGCCCGGCGCCGGCGGTGGCGCGGACGCCCCGGACCCGGCGGCGCCGCTCACCCGGCGGCGATGGTGTTCTGGCCCACGACGATGCGCCAGTCCTGGCCCTGGCGGGCGAAGACGTAGACGGCGCTGGCGCCCGGGGCGTCGGTCGGTCGGCCCTCGGCGTCGACGGGCCGCTGCGCCACGTGCGCGGCGACCACGTCCGGGCCGATCTCCAGCAGGTCGACGACCTCGTAGCGCGCGTAGGCGTCGGCGAGTCTCGCAATGACCTCCCGGCCGAACGCGATGACGGCCTCGCGTCCGCGCATGCGCTTGCCCGCGGCGTTGGTCCACAGGGAGTCGTCGGCGAAGTGCTCTCCCAGCGCGACCGGGTCGTGGGCGTTGAAGGCGTCCTCGAAGCTCTGGACGAGGGCGTGGACGGGGGCGCTGTCGGTCATGTCGGTTCCTTGTGTCGTGGGGTGTTGCCGGACACGAGTCAATGACCTCAACTAAGGTTGATGTCAACAGCGGGCGTCCGCCTGCGCCCGGGCGGTTTTCGCGTCCTGACACGGCTATCCCTTAAGGTGCTTGGCATGCCCGTATTCCAGTTCAATCCGCCGGACCGGTTCGTGGCCGGAACCGTGGGCCAGCCGGGAGACCGCACCTTCTTCCTGCAGGCCGTGGGGGAAGGCCGCATCACCAGCGTCGTCCTCGAGAAGGCACAGGTCGAGGCGTTGGCGACCCGGATCGAGGAGTTGCTGGAAGAGGTGCACCGCCGTTTCGGCGCGCCGCCCGACGACACCTCCCCGCCGGAGGACGACGGTCCGCTGGAGCAGCCCATCGAACAGGACTTCCGCGTGGGCACCCTGGCCCTGGCCTGGGACGCCGAGGCCGCGCGGGTGATCATCGAGGCCCAGGAGATCGACGAGACCGCGGGCGAGGACGTCGTCGAGGACGACGAGGAGGAGGAGCTCGAGGTCTTCGCCGAGGACGCGCCCGCGCACCGGGACGTCCTGCGCGTCTACCTCACCCCGGGAGCCGCGCGCGCGTTCGCCGGTCGCGCCCTCAAGGTCGTCTCCGCCGGCCGCCCCGACTGCCCGCTGTGCGGCCGTCCCCTGGACCCCAACGGCCACATCTGTGCCCGTCAGAACGGCTACCGACCGGACCGCCTCGTCTGAGGCCCACCCATGACCGCTGACGCCTTCGAAGGGCTGACACCCGCTCTGGGCCTGGACCTGGTGCGCACGGGCGAGATCACCGTGGAGGGGCGCCTGACCTCGGCCTCCAACACCACGCTGTACTGCACCGTCTCGGACGGGACGCGCTCGGCCGCGTGCGTGTACAAGCCCGTGGCGGGCGAGCGGCCGCTGTGGGACTTCCCCGACGGCACGCTGGCCGGACGCGAGGTGTCGGCCTACGCCGTCTCCGAGGCCCTGGGGTGGTCCGTCGTGCCGCCCACCGTCCACCGGGACGGGCCCTTCGGCGAGGGCATGGTGCAGCTGTGGGTGCACGGCGACACCACCGTCGACCTCGTCGCGCTGTCGCGGGAGACCGACAACCGCGACCTGCGGCGGATGGCGGTCTTCGACGCGGTCATCAACAACTCCGACCGCAAGATCGGCCACCTGCTGCCCACCCCCGGCGGACACCTCTACGGCTGCGACCACGGCGTGTCCTTCGCCGAGGACTACAAGCTGCGCACCGTGCTGTGGCAGTGGCAGGGCCAGGAGCTGGCCGAGGACGCCCTGGAGGCGCTGGAGACGGTGCACGACGCGCTGGGGAACCCCGCGAGCGCGTTGTCCGTCGAACTGGAGCGACACCTGACCGCACCGGAGGCCTTCGCCGTCCGCCGGCGGGTCGAGCTGCTGATCCACCACCGAGTGCACCCCTATCCGGCGCCCGACTGGCCCTCCGTGCCCTGGCCGCCGGTCTGATCCCCTCCTCCCGCGGAGCCCCCATGACCGTCGTAGACCACGTCCAAGCCGGACCCGGCGGCCGGGTCAGTGTGCTGATCGACCACCACGGCTACGCCACGCGCCCCCTGACCGCGAGGGAGCGCGTCGAGCTCCTGGGCCTGTGGGCCGGTGTCGCCGCCCTGGTCGGCCTGCTGCCCAGCCTCATCCCGCCCTGGTGGGCCGACAGCGCCGGTGTCGAGAACATCGTGCCCTACTGCGTGCCGCCGGCGGTCTGCCTCCTGGTCCTGGTGGTGCTCGGCGTGGCGTTGGGCATCAAGAACTTCGCGGAGGCGGCCGTCGCCTGGGTGGTCATCCTGCTGTGCCTGTTGTGCCTGCCGTTGTTCCTGCTGCTGCTGATCCCGAGCGTGCGCCGGGCCGTGTGGAAGCGGGACACCTCGGAGGAGGGCCGCCGACGGAGGGAGTGGGAGAAGGAGCAGGCCCTGCGCGCGTCCTATCCCGCCCAGGTGTCCTACGAGTACGTGGCCGTGGCGCGGGTCACCCGTTCGGGGCGGCGCGTGAGCGTGGACCTGCACCACACCAACGGCCACATCGTGCGGCTCTCGGCGCGCGGTGCGGGCGGCGAGAAGCTCGCCGCGGAGCTCCGGGCGCGGCTCGGGCACCGGGTCCAGGTGTGAGTCCGGACCACTACTCAGGGGTAGGAATGGCGGCCCCCAGGTCAGGGACGGCACAATGGGGCACGTGAGCAACGAAATCCAGTGGAACTACCTATTCGACATGGACGGTGTGCTCGTTCGCGAGCAGCACCTGATCCCCGGCGCGGACGCGTTGATCGCGGAGCTGCGCGAGAACGGGATCCCGTTCATGGTGTTGACCAACAACTCCATCTACACCCCGCGCGACCTGCGCGCACGTTTGCTCAACACGGGCCTGGACATCCCGGAGGAGTCCATCTGGACCTCGGCGCTGGCCACCGCCCAGTTCCTCCAGACCCAGCGACCCAACGGCACGGCCTACGTGGTGGGCGAGTCGGGTCTGACCACGGCCCTGCACAACGTCGGCTACGTCATGACCGAGAGCAATCCCGACTACGTGGTGCTGGGGGAGACCCGCACCTACAGCTTCGAGGCCATCACCCGCGCCATCCGGCTGGTGCGCAACGGCGCACGGTTCATCGCCACCAACCCCGACGAGACCGGCCCCAGCCCGGAGGGGCCGCTGCCGGCCACCGGCGCCGTCGCCGCGCTGATCGAGAAGGCCACCGGGCGGCGGCCCTACTTCGTGGGCAAGCCCAACCCGCTCATGATGCGCTCCGCGCTGCGGCGGATCGGCGCGCACTCCGAGAACACGCTGATGGTCGGTGACCGCATGGACACCGACGTGCTCAGCGGACTGGAGGCGGGCCTGCAGACCGTCCTGGTGCTGTCGGGGATCTCCGGCCGGGAGACGGCCGACATGTTCCCCTACCGGCCCACCCGGGTGATCGACTCGGTCAAGGACTTGGTGGGCGCCACGGCCGACCCCTTCGGCCAGGGCTGACCACGCAGGACACACGACGGGGGCGGTGGACACGATGTCCACCGCCCCCGAATGTCGAGGTGTGTCAGGCGCTCTGCCGCTGCTTGGCGAGCTCCTCCACCTTGGCCGCCTCCTCGCGGCGGCGTGCGCGCAGCAGGGCCAGACGCTCGGCCAGGACCTCTTCCAGGTCCTCCATGCTCCGGCGCTCCAGCAGCATGTCCCAGTGGGTGCGCACCGGCTTGACGTTCTTGGGCTCCTCACCGGAGCCGTCCCGGCGCAGGGCGCGGTCGCCGCAGAAGCGGCACTCCCACTCGGCGGGGATCTCGGCCTCGGTCGCGAAGGTGACCGCGAAGCGGTGGCCCCGGGTGCAGTCGTAGGTGACTTCCTGGCGCGGAGCCAGGTCGGTGTTGCGGTCGTTCTCGTAGCTCGTCGCCCCGAGCCGTGTGCCGCGAAGTGCTCGCTCGGCCATCGTGTGGGTGCCTCCAGGCGCTGGTGCGGTCTCGCGGGGTGTAACGCGTCGTTCCACGTCAAGATTCCCCACTGACCTCAGGTCGAACCTCGTCCGGCCCTCTCGGGGTCGCCCCGTCCTCGGCGGAACCGCTCGCGTGGACGGCCCGGCGGCCTTTGCGCCGCGTCCGCCGGGGCGCCCCGGCCGGGCCCGAACCCCTGGTTTCCTCAACGCGCGAGGGCCCGCCCGCAGTCCCGTCGATCGGCGCACCTTTATGGCGTCTTCGCAGTTCACCGTGTGTTCTTCTGTACCCTCCGGGCGTTTTGACGACGATTGTCGTAGACGCCCGTAGGCAGTCACCGAGTCCCCGGAAGGTCGCGTTCCAGGGGCTTGTCACCGTTCGTCACCCTTGGTGAATTGTTAAGTGATTATACGGACGTGACGCTTGTGGCGACTGGTGGTAGGTTAAATCTCCGTGTGCTGAAAAGCGCAGGTTAAGGCCATTCTGTCTTTTCATTCGGCGCACTCCGGCACGCGGGCCGCGACCTTCGGCGTGCCCCGCGCGTGACCGAACGGTAACGGCAGGACATGGAACCCGATGACTGACATCCCCCCACCCCACGGCACCGCCTCCGCACGGCTCGCCGTGCCGGGTTGGCTGTACCTCCCCCTCCTGAGCCTGCCCCTGTGGGCCTGGGCACTGTGGACGGTGCCACCCGCCGCGTCCGCCCCCGTCCTGGTCGCCTCCGCGGCCGCTCTGGCGTCGCTGCTCGTCCTGGCCCTGTCCCTCAACCGCCGCGACCGGCGCGTGCGCGAGCTGACCGGTGAGATCGCCGGCCTGCGCGCCGACACCGCCGCACTGGCCGAGGACCACCTGCCGCGACTGGCCGAACGGCTGCGCCAGGGCGACTCGGCCGAGACCGCGCTGCACCGGGTCCCCGCACCGGGCGACCCCGGAGGGCGGGCCGTGCTGAGCGCGGTCGCCACGCAGATCGCGGCGGCCGAGCGCCGCCGGGCCTCGGCCATGGTCGCCTGCGCCACCGCCGCCGGACGCGTCCAGGCACTGGCCACCACGATGCTCGCCGACCTGCGGCGGATGCAGGAGCGCCACGGCGACGGGGCCGCGGGCTCCGGCGACGACGTGCTGGGCGATCTGATGCACCTGGACCACAGCACCGCGCAGGTCGGCCGGATCGCCGACAGCATCGCGGTGCTCACGGGCGCCCGCTCGGGCCGCCGCTGGGGACGGGCCATCGCCATGGAGAGCATCGTGCGCGGCGCCATGGGGCGCATCGGCGACTACCGGCGCGTGCGGGTGCACAACGTCTGCACCCAGGCCGTGGCCGGATTCGCCGCCGAGGGCGTGGTCCACTGCGTGGCGGAGATCCTGGACAACGCCGCCCGGTTCTCACCGCCCACCTCCGAGGTGCACGTCCACGTCGAGGAGGTCCAGGCCGGGATCGCGGTGATGGTCGAGGACGGCGGACTCGTCATGGGCGAGGAGGCCCTGGAACGGGCCCGCCGGACCGTGGAGTCCGGCCTGGACCTGGCCACCATCTCCGGAACCCGCCTCGGACTGGCGGTCGTGGGGCAGCTCGCCCAGCGCTACGGGCTGTCGGTGTCCTTCCGCTCCTCCTCCCGCGGCGGCACGGCGGTCGTCCTACTCCTGCCGCAGAAGCTCATCAAGCCCCTGCCCCGGCCCCGGATCGACTCGTCCGCGGCGCCCGCACGCGGCCTCGCGCCGTCCCCCGCATCGGCGTTCTCCGCGCCGGTCCCCTCCGGGACCTCGGCCGCCGCCGACCCCACACCACCGCCGGCCGCGACCCCCACCGCGACCGCTGCGGACCAGGCGGAGAAGGCGGAGAACGGTCTGCCCCAGCGCCGCCGCGGCATGACCCTCGCCGCCGCGGAGAAGGCCAGGCCCGCTCCCGCCGACTCCGGACCCGCCACCCCGACGAAGGGGTTCGGTGCGTTCCGCTCGGCGGTACGCGGCCAGGACCCGACCGGATCATCGAAGGACGCCTGATGAACCTTGACACGCTGACCTGGCTACTCGAAGGGCTGCTGGAGCGCACACCCGGGACACGCCACGCCCTGGTGCTCTCGCGCGACGGGCTCAAGCTGTGCCACAGCGCCGGCCTGGGCAAGGACAGCGCCGACCACCTCGCGGCGATCGCCGCCGGGGTGCAGAGCCTGGCGCACAGCGCGTCGGTGGAGTTCGGAGAGGGCGCGGGCGGTGTCCGCCAGGCCATGGCCGAGTTCTACGGCGGGCTGCTGTTCATCGTCGAGGCGGGCCACGGGGCGCACCTGGCGGTCATCACCTCCGAGGAGGCCGAGCCCGGCCTGGTCGGACACAACATGAACGAGCTCGTCGAGCAGATGGGCGAGCACCTGTCCACCCCGCCCCGCGCCGCCACCGGGTCGGCATGAGCCGCTCCCACCGGCAGGAGGGGCCCGACCGGCTCTACGTGATCACCTCCGGGCGCAGTGCGGGAGCCGACGAGTCCCTGGACGCGGTGACCCTCATCGTGGCCGAGAGCGAACCCGCGGCCGGGATGCAGTCCGAGCACGCCGAGATCCTGCGGATGTGCGGGTCCGGGCCGATGGCGGTCGTGGAGATCTCCGCGCACCTGCACCTGCCCGTGGCGGTCGTGCGGATCCTGCTCACCGACCTTCTGGACGCGGGCCGGGTCACCGCCCGCCACCCCCGGCCCGCCCCCTCCCCGGCCAGGCCCCTGGCCTCCCCGGACGTGTTGGAGAAGGTGCTCGTTGCACTCCACAACCTCTGAACCCCCCGCACCCGACGCCGCGCCCGTGCCGCTCCGGGCGACCACGGAACAGGCGCTCAAGATCGCCGTCGTCGGCGGTTTCGGGGCCGGCAAGACCACCATGGTCTCCTCGGTCAGCGAGATCCGTCCCCTCAACACCGAGGAGACGATGACGCGGGCCGGGGACGGGGTCGACGACCTGGGTGGAGTGGAGGCCAAGCGCTCCACCACCGTGGCCTTCGACTTCGGCCGCATCACCCTGGACGAGACCTCGGTCCTGTACATCTTCGGCGCACCCGGGCAGGAGCGCTTCTGGTTCCTGTGGGACCGCCTGTTCTCCGGGGCCCTGGGCGCGGTCGTGCTCGTGGACACCCGCCGCCTGGCCGACTGCTTCTACGCCATCGACCGGCTGGAGGCCCAGGGCACGCCCTTCGTCGTCGCGCACAACGACTTCGGTGAGACCTCGCACGACCTCGACGAGGTGCGCTCCGCCCTGGACCTGGACCCGGGCGTCCCCCTGATCCGCTGCGACGCGCGCGACCGCGGCTCCGCCAAGCAGGTCCTCATCGCGCTGGTCCGGCACGTCCGCTCCCTCGTCATGGAAGGCTCCCGTTGAACGACTGCCCGGTCCACCTCTACGGTCCGCGGTTCCAGACCGACCCCGCGGGCCTCTACCAGGAGATGCGCGGCGAGCACGGGCAGGTCGTCCCCGTGATGATGGAGGGCGACGTCCCCGCCTGGCTGGTCATCGGCTACCGGGAGGTCCACCGCGTGGTGAGCGACCCGACGGTGTTCGCGCGCAGTTCGCGGCGCTGGAACGCCTGGCCGAAGATCCCCGACGACTGGCCCCTGCTGCCCCTGGTGATCCAGCTGCCCACCGTCCTCTACTCCGAGGGCGAGGAGCACCGGCGCCGCGCGGGGGCGATCAGCGACGCCCTCGCCGCCGTGGACGCCCACGAGCTGCGCACGGTCGCCACCCGGCTGGCCGACCGGCTCGTCGACGGGTTCTGCGGCTCCACAGGAGCCGACCTGCGGGCCGTCTACTCCGCCCGGCTGCCCGCCCTCGTCCTCAGCTGGATGTACGGGCTCGACGACGAGCGGGGCGACCGCCTCTCCTCCGACATGACCACCATGATCGACGGCGGCCCCGCGGCGATGGACGCCCAGCGCTCCCTCATGGCGGCCATGGCCGCCCTGGTCGCCGAGCGCCGCGCGTCGCCCGGCAACGACGTGGTGTCCCGGATGATCGGGCACGCGGCCGGCTTCACGGACGAGGAACTGGTCCCGGAGCTGATCGTGATGCTGGGCGGGGGCAACCAGCCCACGGGCGAGTGGCTCGGCAACGCGCTGCGCCTGATGCTCACCGACGACCGCTTCGCCGACTCCATCGCCGGGGCCCGCCGCAGCGCACGCGAAGCCCTCAACGAGGTCCTGTGGGAGGACACCCCCACCCAGATCCACGCGGGCCGCTACGCCGCCCACGACGTGGAACTGGGCGGCCGGCTCATCCGCGAGGGAGACCTGCTGCTCCTCGGACTGGCCGGGGCCAACCACGACCAGCGCGTCCACCAGGGGATCGACGGGCCGGGCCGCCACGGCAACCACGCCCACCTGTCCTTCTCCCACGGTGAGCACGGTTGCCCCTTCCCCGCGCGGGAGATCGCGGAGACGATCGCGGTGACCGGGATCGAAGTGCTCATGGACCGCCTGCCCGACCTCGAACTCGCCATCCCCGCCGCGGAACTGCGCTGGCGCCCCTCGCCCTGGGTCCGCGGTGTCGCCTCGCTCCCCGTCACCTTCACCCCCGCCCCACCACGAGGAGACACCTGATGCCCTGTCCCGTTCAGCACGGCTCCGGCGGCACGTTCGTCCTGGACCCCTACGTCACCGACCTGCCCGCCGAACGCGAGGCCCTGTACGCGGCGGGACCGCTGACCCGCGTGGAGTTCCCCGAGGGCGTGACCGCCTGGGGCGTGACCCACCACGAGACCGCCCGCGCGCTGCTCACCGACAGCCGCCTGGTCAAGGACGTCGCGCACTGGGCGGACCTCCAGAACGGGAAGATCTCGCAGAGCTGGCCGCTGCTGAGCACCATCCCGCCCACCCCCACCAACCTGCTGGGCACCGACGGCGCCGAGCACCGCCGCCTGCGCCTGCTCACCGCAAAGGCCTTCTCCGCGCGCACGGTGGAACGGCTGCGGCCCCGCATCCAGGCGCTCACCACCGAGCTGCTCGACGCGATGGAGCCGGCCGCCGACCGGCCCCTGGACCTGAAGTCGGAGTTCGCCTTCCGGCTCCCGATGAGCGTCATCGGCGAGCTGTACGGGGTGGACCGCTCGGAGTTCCCGTACCTGCGCGACATGTACGTCAAGTTCTTCTCCTCGGTCACCGGGCCGGAGGAGTTCATGCGCGTGTACGCCGAGCTGGAGCAGTACTACGACGACATGATCGCCGCCAAGCGCGCCCGGCCCGGAGACGACCTCACCACCGAGCTCCTCCAGGCCGGCGAGAACGGCGACGCCCTCACCGACCTGGAGGTGCGCGGCACCCTCCAGGTGACCGTGGCGGCCGGCCACGAGACCACGGTCAACCTGCTCTGCAACGCGGTGCGCGCCCTGCTCACCCACCCCGACCAGTTCGCGCTGGTCAAGGAGGGCAAGGTCGGATGGGACACCGTGGTCGAGGAGGCACTGCGGTACGACCCGCCCACCTCCAACATGGTCTTCCGCTTCGCCACCGAGGACATCGAGGTCGGGGACACGGTCATCGCCAAGGGCGAGGCCCTGATGGTCTCCTACGGCGCGATCAGCCGCGACACCGCCGAGCACGGTGCGGACCCCCGCCCCTCCGAGTTCGACCTCACCCGCACCCAGGGCCGGCACATGTCCTTCGGCTACGGGCCGCACGTGTGCCCCGGCGCCGCCCTGGCCCGCATGGAGGGCCAGATCGCCCTGCCCATGCTTTTCGAGCGCTACCCGGACCTGCGGCTGGCGGTGCCCGACGAGGAGCTCGCCAACCACCCGTCCATCATCGTCAACAGCCTCAAGGAGCTTCCGGTCCTCCTGCGGCCCTGAGCCCCTCCACGGCCGGGCCGCACCCCACGACCAGGGGCGGCCCGGTCACCTGTACCCCCTCGCCCCCTTCCCCCCCACGGAGTCCCCGGTGAGCGATCCCGTCCGCCTGTACGGATCCGGCTTCCACGACGACCCGGCCGCCCTCTACCGGACCATGCGCGACGAACACGGGCCCGTCGTTCCGGTGCTGCTCGAAGCCGACGTCCCCGCCTGGCTGGTCATCGGCTACCGCGAACTGCACCACGTCCTGAGCACCCCGGACGTGTTCGCCCGCAGCCCGCGCCGCTGGAACGCCTGGGACCGGGTGCCCGAGGACTGGCCGCTGCTGCCGGTCCTGGCGCCGCTGCCCAACCTCCTCTCGGCCGAGGGCGCCGACCACCGGCGCCGCGCCGCGGCCGTCAACGACGCCCTGCACGGCGCCGACCCCTACGAGCTGCGCACGGTCACCACGCGGCTGGCCGACCGCCTCATCGACGGCTTCTGCACCGACAGCTCGGCCGACCTGCGCACCCGGTACTTCGAACGGCTCCCCTCCCTCCTGCTGTGCTGGATGTACGGCCTGGACGACGAGCAGGGCGAGGCGATCACCTCGGACATGAGCACGGTGTTCGACGCCGGCCCCGAAGCGGTGGCGGCGCACGGCCGCGTCGCCGCGGCGTTCGCCCGGCTGGTCGCCGAGCGCCGTGAGATGCCGGGACCGGACGTGGTCTCGCGGATGATCGCGCACCCCGCCGCCTACACCGACGAGGACCTGATCGCCGAACTCGGGGCCGTCCTGGGCGGCGCCCACCAGACCACGGCCGAGTGGATCGGCAACGCCCTGCGCCTGATGCTGACCGACGACCGCTTCGCCGCGTCGCTGTCCGGAGCGCGCAGCAGCGTCCGCGAGGCCCTGGTGGAGGTGCTGTGGGAGGACTCGCCCTCGCAGATGAACGCCGGCCGCTTCGCCGCCCACGACGTCGAGCTGGGCGGACGGGTCATCTGGGAGGGCGACCTGCTGGTGCTCGGCTTCGCCGCGGCCAACCGGGACCCGTGGCTGAGCTCGGGCGAGCCGGGGGCCGGGTCGGGCACGCGGTCCGGGCACGGCGCCAACCACGCCCACCTGTCCTTCTCCCACGGCGAGCACGGCTGCCCCTACGCCGCCCGCGGGCTGGCCGAGACGATGGCGGTCACGGCGGTCGAGGTTCTGCTGGACCGCCTGCCCGACCTCGAACTGGCGATCGCCCCCGAGGAGGTCCGGTGGCGGCCCTCTCCCTGGATCCGGGGCGTGGCAGCCCTCCCCGTCACCTTCACACCCTCCACCCCACAAGGAGTGCTCTGATGTCCTGCCCCGTCCAGCACAGCGCCGACGGCGTCCCCCTCATCCACGCCGTGCCCGACGACGTCCAGGCCGACCGCGAGCGCCTCTACCAGGCGGGCCCGGTCACCCGCGTGGAGCTGCCCGGCGGGGTCCGGGCCTGGGCCACCACCCACCACGAGGTCAGCCGCGCTCTGCTCACCGACACCCGGTTCGTCAAGAGCGTCGAGCACTGGGCCGACTACCAGGGCGGCCGTGTTCCCGAGGGGTGGCCGCTGCTGGGCACGATCCCCACGGACAGCACGAACATGCTGGCCCTGGACGGCGCTCCCCACCGGCGGCTGCGACAGCTCACCGCCAGCCCGTTCTCCGCGCGCAGGGTCGAGCGGCTGCGGCCGGACATCGAACGGATCACCGCCGCCGCGCTGGACGCCCTGGAGCCCAGGGCGGGGGAGCGGCTGGACCTGAAGTCCGAGTTCACGTTCAAGGTGCCCATGAGCGTGATCGGGGAACTCTACGGGGTGGCCGAGTCCGAGTACTCGCAGCTGGGCGAGATGTACTCCAAGCTCTTCTCCGGCAACATGGCCGACGGGGAGCACCTGCAGATCTACGGGGCGCTCTTCCAGTTCTTCGGCGAGATGGTCGCCCGCAAGCGCGCCGAGCCCGGGGACGACTTCACCACCGACCTGCTCAACGCGGGCGAGGACGGCGACGCCCTCAGCGACGCCGAGATCACCATCACGCTGCTGTCGGTCGTGGCGGCCGGGCACGAGACCACGGTGAACCTGCTGACCAACGCGGTGCGCGCGCTGCTGGCCCACCCCGACCAGTTCGCGCTCGTGGAGCAGGGCAAGGTCACGTGGGAAGCGGTCATCGAGGAGGTCCTGCGCTACGACCCGCCCAACAACCTCATCATGTTCCGGTTCGCCACCGAGGACGTCGAGATCGGAGGGGAGACCATCCGCGCGGGCGACGCGGTGCTGACGCACTACGGGGCGACCAGCCGGGACCGCGCCGAGTTCGGACAGGACCCGCACCCGGAGGTCTTCGACGTCACGCGCACGCAGGGCCGGCACATCAGCTTCGGCTACGGGCCGCACATCTGCCCGGGCGCCCCGCTGTCGCGGCTGGAGGCCCGGATCGTGCTGCCGATGCTCTTCGAGCGCTTCCCGGACCTGCGGCTCGCGGTCCCGGACGAGGAGCTGCGGGTGGAGTCGGCGCTCTCGGTCAACAGCCTGGCGGATTTCCCGGTCGTCCTGCGTCCCTGACCGGAACGGCGGCGGGGCGTGATCGGCGGGCGGCGGGGTGAGCGCCCCGCCCGCCGATCACGTCCGGCGGTCGGGCACCGGCGCGTGCGCCCATGCGTGCGCCCACGCATGGGCCCCTGCGTTGGCCCCCGGGCCGGAGGCCCCGCGCGCTTGGCCCGCTCTTTCCCTTTATGCGGACATAGGTCGCAGAACATCCTTATTTGGGACAACTCACACTAGGCTCGGCGCGCATGGCTTCGTGCCGAACCCGGGGGAGGAGTCCTATGGCCTCGACGCGCCTGCGTGCCTCGGCGGTCGCCCTGGCCCTCCTGGTGGCCGCCGCGGCCTGCGGGTGGTCACCGGAACAGGAACCGCCCGCGTCCGTCGGGCCCGCCGAGGACGCCACCCCGGAGCCGCGCACACCGGACCCGACCACGCCGCCCGAGCAGGCGCCGACCGGGCCGACGCCGGACGCACCGGACGGGGCGACGCCGACCACGGAGCCGACTACCGCGCCGACGGGCCCCGAGGGAACGGACCGGCCGTCGCCGTCGCCGTCGCCGTCGCCGTCCCCTTCCCCGTCGCCGACCACGACCTCACCGCCGCCGGAATCGGCGACCCCGTCCGAGGTCGCGGCGGAGTACATGGAGGCCCTCGCCGCGACCGACGACCCCGACCGCATGCGCGAGGGGTGGCTGCTGACCCCTGAGGGCTCCACGGCCGACGAGTTCCTCACCCACCGGATCTCGCTCGTCCAGGCGCGCGTCGACGAGGGCCGGCCGCTCCTGCCCTCGGAGGTGCGGCCGACGGCGCAGGGCTTCGAGCTGTGCGACCCCGGTGACAAGGACGCGGACCCGCCCCAGGAGCGCCGGTGCGCGCACTTCACCGGCTTCGAGTCGGCGGGGGACCGCATCCAGGGCTTCCTGGTGGACGGCGCCGACCCGGGGCCCGACCTGCTCGGGGGAGCGGGCGGGACCACCGCGTCCCAGGGCGTGCACGCCTCGCTGGTGAGCGCCTACCACGCGCGGGAGCTGGAGATCACCGTCGAGATCGGCACCGTCCACACGGTCGACATCGACCTCTTCGGCGCCGTCTACGTCGACCCCGGCGGCGAGGAGTTCGACGTCTCCGCCGCGGCCGGCCGCTACGAACTCGCGGCGGGGTCCACCACCCGCGCCTCGTTCCTGGTGCCCGACGCGCGACCGGGCGGCACGCTGCGGGTCGAGGGCTGCCTGGAGGAGTGCTCCGCCACGGTGGAACTGGAGGTCCCGGTCGAGTGAGGGCCCGACCGGGACCGCCCGTCACTCCTTCGGGGCGCTCTCGGAGGGCCGCCCGGACTCGGTCGCGGACTCGGGAACCGATGCGGGCTCGGGTACGGACGCGGGCTCGGCCGTGCTCCCGGAGGGGCGTTCGGGCCCGCTCTCGGAGGCCCGCGCCGCCGCGCCGTCCTTGCGGCCCAGGATGTTGAAGCAGGCGTTGAGCAGCAGCGCCGCGACCGCGCCCGCCACGATCCCCGAACTCAGGATCATCGCGGCCCAGCTCGGGAAGCCGTCGTAGAAGCCCGGCGCGGCCAGCGGGATCGTGCCGAAGGCCAGCGCCACCGCCACGACGATCAGGTTCATGTTCCCGTCGTACTTCACCGCGGCCAGCGTCCGGATCCCGGCCGCGGCCACCGAGCCGAACAGCACCAGCCCGGCCCCGCCCAGTACCGGGGAGGGGATCATCGCCACGATCCGCCCCAGGATCGGGAACAGCCCCAGGGTGATGAGGATCAGTCCGCCGACGGCCACCACGTACCGGCTCTTGACCCGGGTCAGCGCCACCAGGCCGACGTTCTGGCTGAAGGTGCTGCCGGGGAAGGTGTTGAGCAGCGGGCCGACGATGGAGGCCAGCGCGTCCACGCGCAGACCGTCGGCCAGGCGCCGCCCGTCCATCCTGGCGCCCACGATCTCTCCGACGGCGAGGATGTCGGCGACCCCTTCGGTCAGGATCACCAGCATGACCACGCACATGGTGATGATCGCGGCCGTCTGGAACTGCGGCGGACCGAAGTAGAACGGCTGGCCGAACGAGAAGATCGCGCCCTCGCCGATCGCGGAGAAGTCGACCTGGCCGAAGGCGGCGGCGACCACCGTGCCCAGGACCAGACCGCCCAGCACCGCCATCCGGCTCCACACGCCGGGCAGGAGCCACGCCAGGAGCAGCACGATGAGCAGGGTGGTCCCGGCCAGCGCCAGGCCGGTGGTGGTCGGCACCCCGGTCTCGTTGTTCTCCGTGATCCACCCGACCGCGACGGGGAACAGGGACACGCCGATGATGGTGATGACGCTGCCGGTGACCACCGGCGGGAAGAACCGGATCAGGCTCGCCATGACCGGGACGACGCACAGGCCGAACACGCCGGCCACCAGCGCGGCGCCGAACACCGTGGGCAGCCCGCTCTCGCCCGCGATCCCGACCATCGCGCTCACCGGCACGAACGAGATGCCGATGACCGAGGGCAGCCGCGCGCCGAAGCGCCACACGCCCATCGTCTGCAGGAGCGTCGCCAGGCCGCTGACCAGGAGCGCCGCGCTGATCAGGATGCCCATCTCCGCGGTGGACAGGCCCACGACCGCTCCGACGATGATGGGCGGGGTGACCACGCCCGCGTACATGGCCAGGATGTGCTGGAAGCCGTAGACGACCATCAGCCCGGCCTTGGGCCTCTCGTCCTCGGGCCTCTCGTCTTCCGGGGCGGGGGCGTTCTGGGGGATCGACATACGCGGCCTCTGCTCTCAGGGGGAAGAGTCGGACTGGTCCGACATGGTGCGTTCTCGCCCGGTGGAAGGCAACTATCCCCGCGTTTCCGGGGATGATCGTCCCTGTTGCGCCGCGGTCAAGTCACAGGATGTATACGCGTCTGTACACAGGCGCTCAGCGGTCCCGGCGCACTCGCTCCTCGTCCCAGACCGGCTCCGGCACCTCCCGCACGCGCCCGTCCGCGCCGAACACCACGAAGCGGTCGAACCCGCGCGCGAACCAGCGGTCGTGGGTGACCGCCAGGACGGTTCCCTCGAAGCTCTCCAGCGCGGACTCCAGCGCCTCCGCGGACACCACGTCCAGGTTGTCGGTGGGCTCGTCCAGCAGCAGCATCGTCGAGCCGGTCAGCTCCAGCAGCAGGATCTGGAACCGCGCCTGCTGCCCGCCGGAGAGCGAGTCGAAGGTCTGGTCCGCGGCCTGGGCCAGCTCGTAGCGGTCCAGCGCCCGCCCCGCCTCCTCACGCGGTACGCCCCGGCGGGTGCCCTCCCCGCTGTGCAGGATGTCCAGCAGGGAACGCCCTGCGAACTCCGGGTGCTCGTGGGTCTGCGCGAACCAGCCCGGCAGCACACGCGCGCCGAGCACCGCCCGGCCGGTGTGCCGGACCGGCGGGACGCGGTGCCGCTGCTCCTCGGGCACCAGCGACGACTCCGGATCGCCGCCGCCCCCGGCGAGCAGGCGCAGGAAGTGCGATTTGCCCGACCCGTTGGACCCCAGCACCGCCACCCGCTCGCCGTACCAGACCTCCAGCCCGAAGGGGCGCATCAGGCCGGTCAGCTCCAGGTCCTCGCACACCAGTGCGCGGCGCCCGGTCCGGCCGCCGCGCAGCCGCATCCGCAGGTGCTGCTCGCGCGGCTGCTTCTCCGGTGGCCCGGCGTCCTCGAAGCGGCGCAGCCGCGTGCGGGCCGACTGGTAGCGCGAGGCCATGTCCGAGTTGTAGGCGGCCTTCTGCTTGTACATCGACACCAGGGTGCGCAGCTTGCGGTGCTCTTCGTCCCACCGCCGCCGCAGCTCGTCGAGCCGGGCGAAGCGCTCGCGCCGGGCCTCGTGGTAGGTGTCGAACGCGCCGCCGTGCACCCAGGCGGTGTTGCCCGCCGCGCCGAGTTCGAGTGTGACGATGCGGTCGGGGACGCGGCTGAGCAGTTCGCGGTCGTGCGAGACGAACAGGACGGTCTTGGGCGAGGCGAGCAGCGACTCCTCCAACCAGCGCTTGCCCGGCACGTCCAGGTAGTTGTCGGGCTCGTCCAGCAGCAGGACCGGGGCCGGACCGCGCAACAGCGCCTCGATGACCAGCCGCTTCTGCTCGCCGCCGGACAGGGTGCGCACCTCGCGCCACCGGCAGCGCTCGTAGGGGGTGCCCAGGGCCGCGACGCAGCACTGGTCCCACACGACCTCGGCCTCGTAACCGCCGGAGTCCCCGTAGCGCGCCATCGCCTCGGCGTAGCGCATCTGGGTCTTCTCGCCGTCGTCGACCATCATGGCGGTCTCGGCCGCCTCCAGGTCGGCGTGCGCCGCCCTGACCGGGGCGGGGGAGACCGACACCAGGAGCTCGTGCACGGTGGTCTCGTCCCGGACGTGCCCGACGAACTGCGGCATCACGCCCAGCTCGCCGTCCAGGGTCACGGCGCCCTCCTGCGGAGCGCTCTCGCCCCGCACCAGGCGCAGCAGGGTGCTCTTGCCGGCGCCGTTGGCCCCGACGAGAGCGGTCTTGGACCTCTCGCCCACCCGGAACGACACCGCGTTCAACAGCACGCGTCCGTCGGGCAGGGTGTGTCCGATCTGGTTGACCTCCACGTATCCCACCGCCGCAGGCTGCCACGCGGCGTTCACCCCCGGCAAAGGGTTTTCGCGCCGCAGGGGCCCGGGAAGCGGTCGTACTCCTGCGGTCTCGGCCGGACGGTGACCTGTTCGTCTTGTTGGCGAGATTTGTTCCGGTCTACAATCGAGCCCTCTCCGATATGCCAGACGTCTGAGTCACCTCACACGTGATTCTGGGAAGATTCCCCTCCGATATGGCTCAGCCCCCCGCACGTCGCCTGCCCTCAGGCGTCACTCCGCTCACGCAGAGTGACCCCAGCCTCATCGGGCCGTACAGAATCATCGGGCGCCTGTTCTCCGGCCCCACCGCGGCCGTCTACGCCGCCGTCTCCCCGGACGGCGCGCCGAGCGCCGTCATGCACGCCGCAGGCGCCCCCGGGGCCGGGACGGCGAGCGAACTCGCCGACCGGATCGCGGCGGGCCAGCGCGTGTCCAGCCTCTGCGCCGCCGTGGCCCACGACGGCGGCCTCGACCACGGCGCGCTGTGGACCGCGACCGACTACACCCCCGGACACTCCCTGCGCGACCACCTCCAGCACCAGGGGCCGCTGACCGGCCACGCGCTGACCGTGGCCGCCGCGGGCTACGCCGAGGCCCTCAGCGCCCTCCACGCGGCCGGCCTCGTCCACGGCGACATCCGCCCGGAGAGCGTCGTCGTCTCCCCGGACGGCCCCCACCTGGTCGACCACGGCCTGGGACAGTGGACCCAGCGGACGCGGCCGAGTCCCCGCGGCGACGCCGCGGCGTGGGGGCGCCTCGTGCTGTTCAGCGCCGGGCGCACGCCCGCCCGCCCGGGACAGCTCCCCGCCGGACTCGAACCCCTCGTCCAGCGGGCCCTGTCGCCCGACCCGGCCGCGCGCCCGGAGACGGAGGAGCTCTACCTCGAACTCCTGCTGCTCCTGGGCCTCGGCGAGGACGTCCCCGCCCGGGAGTGGTCGGACCGCCTGTGGACGCTGATCGGCGAGCACTGGCCGGGGGTGGACACCTCCTGGCACGACCCGGGTCTGTGGAACGCGGCGGCGCGCGCCGCGCGGGCCCCGGCCGCCGAGGCCGCGGGTCCGGCCTTCGACGCCGCTTCCGCCGGGGCCGCGCCCACGGCCGCACCGACGGGCCCGCCCACGGCCGCACCCACGGCCGCACCCACGGCCGTGCCGACGGGGCCGCCGCACCCGCCCAGGGCCGCGCGGACGGCCGCACCCACCGGCGGCGCGTCGGCCGGAGCGGGGGCCGCCGTCACGGCGGGCGCCGGTCCCTCCGCCGCGCCCGGGTCGCTCTTCACCCCCCGCTCACCGGCCGGGGCCTACCGCCGGGACCCGCCGCCGGGTTCGGCCGCCGACACCGCGCCGCCCGCCTCCGCCGCCACCGGCCCCGGTCCGGGCGCGCCCGCCGGGGTGCCCTCGGACGGGGGCTTCTCCGGCCACGCGGCGTCGGGGGTGTTCGGATCCGGGGCGGGAGCGGGGACGGCGGACGTCCCCGTCCAGTCCGAGGCCACCGGCGAAGGCGGCGCCACCGGCCTGTCCGGCGTCAGGATCGCGGCCCTGGCGACCGTCGGGGTCATCGCCGCCGGAGTGGTCGCCGGAGGCGGATACCTGCTGTTCAGGGGCTTGGCGGAAGAGGAGCCGAACGCCGTCGTGCCACCGGCCGCCGAGCAGCCCTCGGCGCCGGAGGAGCCCGAACCCGACCCCACCGGCATCGACCTGGCCGCCGCGTCGGCGGAGGTCTTCCTGGACGCCGACAGCTTCGAGGTGTCGATCCACCAGTACCCCGGGGACGGGTCCGGGCCGCCGCAGGAGCCGCCCGCCGATCCGATCGGCGCGACGGGGAACCGCGTCTGGTTCGACCACTACGCCTTCGGTGACGACGTCATGCAGCGCCGGGTGGGGACCTACGCCTCGGAGTACTCCGAGAGCCTGTTCGTCGACGACCGGGTGATCGTCTCGGCCGGCCCGAACGGCGAGTGGGTCGACGTCTCCGACAGCACCGGCTACGACCCGGCCGACTACACGCCCGAATCCGTGGCCGAACCCCTGTCGGCGATCGCCGAGACGGGTGAGGTCACCGACGAGCAGCCGACCGAGTTCGCGCCGGTCCTGGAGTACTGGCAGATCTACGACCCGGCCTACACCGAGCCGGAGACCGGTTCCGCCGTCCCCGGCACGCGCCTGGAGGGCACCTACACCGACGCCGGCGGCGGCCAGAAGGGGTTCGTGCTCATCGTCGGCGAGGACCGCGCGCCGCTCAACCTGCTCGTGGAGATCCCGAACACCGGCGAGCCCGTCGACGTCGGGTACTGGAACCTCGACTACACCTTCCGCAGCCTCGACGACACGGTCGAGGTCACCGTCCCCGACCCCGACGCGGTGCTCTCCGAATGGCCCGACGGCACCTTCTGACCGTCCCCGCCCACCCGTGGTCCACAGCCCTCGCCGACGCGTGAACCGGCACGTCGCCACGCTGTCATAATGGCGTTGCGTCGCCGAACGGCGTCGGCGCGTGGGGGCGCGCACGGGGGAAGGGGATGACGTTGGCCGAGCGCAGGGCTCTGGATCTGGACGCGCTCGCGGTCAGCGACCGCTTCCAACTGTTCAACTTCACCCGACGCGACGACCACATCACCTACCTGTGGATCCTGCGCGCGCTGGACCGCCTGCGCGAGGTCCACCAGGTCCAGGCCGGGGCCGAGGACGTGGCCACCGCGCTGCGCGAACTCTCCGCGAGCCACCCCGGCGCACCCGTGCCCGAGCACGGACTGCGCCACCGGCTGGACGAGCTCAGCGCCGACGGCGTCGTCCACCGCTTCGACGACGCCTCCCGGGCGGGCGACCTGGCCAGCTACCGCAACCGCCAGTCCGTCTACCAGTTCAGCGAACTCGGCTACTGGGCCTACCGGGCGGTGGAGAACGTCCTGGGCGCCCGGGTGGAGGACGTCAACCTCTCCCGGCTGGTCTTCTCCGACGTCCTGGAGGACCTCACCGCCCTGGCCGAGGCCAACCGCACCGGGCAGACCGAGAGCGTCTACCGGCGGCTCTCCCGCCTGGACTCGGTCATGGAGGACATGGGTCGGCGCTCCGCGCAGTTCCACGTGACCCTGGGCGAGATCCTGCGCTCCACCCAGGCCTCGCCGGAGGTCTTCCTGCGCCACAAGAACGCACTGCTGGTGCACATGTCCGACTTCATGGCCGAGCTGGACCGCTACCTGCCGCGCCTGGACCAGGCCGTCCACGACGTCGAGGGCACCGGACTGGCCACCCTGCTCTCCCGCGCCGCCGAGGCCGACGAACGCCTGTTCATGGCCCGGGACGAGCGCGTGGAGGACTGGCGCCGCCGCTGGCGGGCGGTCCGCGGCTGGTTCGCCTCCGAGGGCGGCGCGCCCACCCGCGCCGCCGAGCTGGGCGCCGCCACCCGTTCCGCGGTCTCCGGGGTCATCGCGCTGCTGCGCCAGCTCACCGAGGCCCAGCGCGGCGGCGTCAACCGCTCCACCCAGCTGCGCCACCTCGCCGAGTGGGTGTTCAACACCCCCGACGACGGTGCCGCCCACGCCCTCATGGGCGCCGCGTTCAACGTGCGCTCGGCCCGCCACCTCGGCACCGCCCACGAGGACGACGAACAGATCCCGCCCACCACCACCTGGTGGGACGCCCCCGGCGTCGAACTGTCCGTCACGCTCTTCCGCAGTGACCGCGCACCCAGCACGGGGGTGCCCAAGCCCGTCAAGCGCAACGCCGGGGCCCGGTCGGCGCTGCGGCGGCAGCAGGCCCAGGACCGCGCCGCCGAACGCGTGGCCGCCGCGCGGCTCGCCGACGAGGGCGCGCACGACCGCGTCCTGGACGAGGCCGACACCCGGATCCTGCTCCGCCTGGTCACCAAGGCCCTGGAGTCGCGCTCGGTGGTCGCGGGGCGCCTGGGCTCGGCCACCGGCGCCGACGGCGGCACCGCCGTGCGCCTGGTGCCCAGCGACCGCGGCAGCAGCGTCCGCACCAGCCGGGGCACGCTCCACCTGCCGGGGTTCCGGCTCGAACTCGCCACCGGGAAGGGGAAGTGATGGCCGGCCGCCGCGGCTCCGTCCGCACCGTCGACCCCGCCGACCTGGGCTCCTACCAGCAGGCCGTGCGCCGGGTCCTGACCTGCGACCTCATCACCGCGTCGCGGCCCCGCCCCGGAGCGCTCGACCAGGTGCTGCGCTGGGCCGACCAGATGGCCCAGGACCTGCGCGCCCTGTTCGGCTACACGCTCATCGCCACCACCGACCACGTACGGCTGGTGCGCGAACTCGACGAACTCGACCCCACCCAGCGCCAGGTCTTCTCCCGCCGCGGACGGCCCTTCGACCGGCGGCGGCTGGCCTACCTGTGCCTGCTGATGGCCTGCTTCCAGCGCTCGCAGATCGAGATCAGCCTCGGCGACCTGGTCCGCCAGTTCACCCCGGCGGCCAACGCCGTCGAAGGGCTGGGCTACGACCCCACCGACTCCACGCACAAGGCCGCGCTGGTCGACGTCGCCCACTGGCTGCTGGACCGCGGGGCCCTGCACCTGTCCGACGGCTCCCTGGAGGCGTGGGCGCGCGGCGGCGAGCAGGCCGACGCCCTCTTCGACGTCGACCACGACGTCTGCGAGATCCTGTTCCGTCCGGCCCGCCCCGTGCAGCACCTGGGCAGCGTCACCGGCCTGCTCAGCGACGCAGCCGCCGGCGGATCCCGCCGGGAGCGCACCGCCCAGCGGGCCCGGCGCCTGCTGCTGGAGCACCCCGCCGTCTACTACGCCGACCTGGACGCCGACACCGCCGCGGCCCTGCGCGCCAGGGGCCTGGCCGAGGAGGTCGCCAGGGTCACCGGTCTGACGGTGGAGCGCCGGGCGGAGGGCGTGCTGCTGGCCGACCCCGGCGGGCTCTTCACCGACCGGCCCTTCCCCGGCCGCGGCGGCGCGGTCACCCGCACGGCCGGCCTGCTCCTGGCCCAGATGGCCGACCTGTTCGAGACCTCCTGGGCCGCCCTGGTGCACATGGAGGTGCCCCCGCGTTCGGACGAGCACGCCGACCTCGTCCGGCTCGTCGACGCGGGCCTGCCCCGGCACGGCGTGGTGGGCGAACTCGCCTGGACCGACACCGGGGACGGCGCCGCCGCCGTACCCGCCGCCGACTCCCAGCGGGTGCCGCTGGTCGAGCGCGGGCGCCTGGAGGACATGGTGGCCGACCTGTTCGCCGAGTTCGGCGCCGCCTCCTTCACCAACGCCTGGCAGCAGGACCCGCACGGGCTCCTGGACGCCGCCCTGGCCCTGCTCGCCGACCTGCGCCTGGTCCGCCCGGTGCCCGGCGGGGTGCTGGTCATGCCCGCCGCGCTGCGCTACCGCAACATCCAGGGCGCCCTGCCCGAACGCGAGGACACCGGTCACCTCCCGTTCGGGACCCTGGACGCCCACGCTCCCGCCTCAGGCGCACCCGCCGCCCCCGACTCCGAAGGAACCACCGCATGACCCGCAGGAGCGACCGCTTCCGTCCCAGCCGCGCCGGTGTGATCAACGTCTGGGACTACGTCGACGAGGAGTTCGTCTTCGCCGACGGGCGCCTCATCCTGCGCGGGCACAACGGCTCGGGCAAGACCAAGGCGCTGGAGGTGCTGTTCCCGTTCATCCTGGACGGCTACACCGACGCCCGCAGGCTCGACCCCTTCAGCGGCCAGAACCGCACGATGAAGTCCAACCTGCTCTACCGGGGCGACGAGTCGGCGTACGGCTACGTGTGGATGGAGTTCGCGCGTCCCGCGGACGGAACCGCGGGCACCGAGACGGTCACCCTGGTCATCGGACTGCGCGCGCACAAGCACCGCGACGGCGTCGCACCGTCCTTCTTCGTCACCGACCAGCGCCTGGGCGTGGACTTCGGCCTGCTCGCCGCCGACAACCGACCGCTGACCGAACGCCAGCTCAAGGCCGTCCTGGGCGAGGACGCCCACCACGGCACCGCAGCGGACTACCGGCGGGCCGTCGACGCCCGCCTCTTCGGTCTCAAGGACCGCTACATCCAGCTCCTGGACCTTTTGCTGGCCCTGCGCCGCCCGCTGCTCGCCAAGGACCTGGACCCGGAGAAGGTCTCCGACACCCTCACCAGCGGACTCAGCCCCGTCGACGAGGCACTCGTGGACCAGGCCGCCCGCGACTTCGCCAACCTCGCCGCCGTCCAGGTCCGCTTCGACAACGCCACCGCCGCCGACGAGGCCGTACGGGCCTTCACCGCCGAGTACGCCGACTACCTCACCACCAACGCCCGCCACCGCCTGGCCGGCGTCACCACGGCCGTCGACCAGGCCGCCGCCCACGCCGACACCGTGCAGGCGGCCGCCGCGGAGAACCGCCGGGCCACACTGGCCCGCGACGAGGCCCGCACCCGCGAACAGGCCCTGGACGCCCGGATCGGCACGTTGGCGGCCGAGGTCAAGGCGCTGGAGGCCGACGAGGCACTGCGCAGCCACCAGAGCCTGCGCACCCGGCGCCAGCACCACGAGGAGCGCTCCCGCCTCCTGGCCACCCAGGCCGCCCGGGTGGACCACCAGGTCCAGGAGATCACCCACCTGCGCACCGAGTCCGCCCGCGTCGCCGAACGCATCGACCGCGACCGCGCCACCGCCCGGCGGCTGTCCGGCGAGCTCGCCGAGACCGCCGACGCCGCCGGGATCGGCCACGACGCGCAAGGGCCCGTCGACACCGGCGAGGACCTGCCGACCACCGCTCGCGCCCGCGCCGCCGCCCGGGAGGACGACGTCCGAGCGGTCCGCGAGCACCTGGACGCCCTCGACACGGCCGAGGCGGCGCGCCGGCGCGCCGACGCCGACAGCGCCCGCGCGGCGGCCGACCTCGACGAGGCCCAGGACGGCTGTGCCCGCGCCGGCGAGGAGCTCGCCGCCCTGCGCGCCGCCACCGCCCAGGCGGTCGGCGAGTGGGCCGACCGCTGGAGCATCCTGGGCCCGGAGGGCCGCGACGCCCTGGCCGAGGCGGTGTCCCGGTTCGGCGAACCCGGCACGGCCACGCTCACCGAGGTCTTCAACGAGCACGTCCACGACGCGCAACTGGAGGTCGCCGCCCGTGTCCAGGGGCTGGAGACCGAGGCCTCGGCGATCGACGGCGAACTCACCGCGCTGCGGAGCGAACGCGACGACATCGCCGCAGAGCGCGACGACGCCCCGCCCGTCGACCACCACCGCACCGCCGCGCGCGGGGGCCGGCTCGGCGCACCCCTGTGGCGGCTGGTGCGCTTCGCCGACGACCTGTCCGAGGACGGCGCCGCCGCCGTCGAAGGGGCGCTCCAGGCCGCCGGCCTGCTCACGGCGTGGATCCACCCCGATCCGGAGCTCACCCGCACCGCGCTCGCCGACGGCGACGCCGACGCCTACCTGCTGCCCGCCGCCGAGGTGGCCGAGGGCGGCACGCTCGCCGACGTCCTGGTGCCCGAGCGCCAGGACCACGTGCCCGCCGAGACCATCATCCGGGTCCTGCGCTCGCTGCCCTTCCACGGTCGGGACGAGGGCGTCCTGGGCGGTGGCGTGGACGCCCGCGCCCGCTTCGGACTGGGCGTGCTCGTGGGCGCCCACCCCAAACCCGCCGCCGAGTTCATCGGCGCCACCAACCGCGCCCACCGCCGACGTGAGCGCCTGGTCGCCTGCGACCGGCGCATCGGCGACCTCACCGAGCGCCGCGCCGCGCTCGGCGACCGGCTGGAACAGGCCAGGGAACTCCTCAAGGACTACGGGCGGGCCCGCGCTGACCTGCCCGACCCCACCCCCGTCGCGCAGGCCGTGCGCGCGGTCGAGCACCGCTCGACCCTGCTGGCCTCCGCCCGCGCCACGGCGGAGCGGCTCCGGCGCTCTCTGGACACCGCGGTGGCCGAGGTCGACGCCCGCCGCCGACAGGTCCGCGCGGTGGCCGCCGAACGGGCCATGCCCGCCGACCGCGCGGGCACCGAGGCCGTGGCGGCGGCCCTCTCCGGGTTCCTGGAGACGGCCGGGGCCCTGCACGCGGCCCGCACCGACGCCGCCGAGTTCGAGCGCGACCTGGCCGGGCGCCGGGAGACCATCGACCGGCTCACCGGCGCCCTGGAGTCCGACCAGGCCGACCTGGCCGAGCAGAGCGCCGCCCACGAGGAGGAGGCCGCCGAGCTGGCCGCCCTGGAAGCGGCCATCGACGCCCCGGTCAAGGAGATCCTCGCCCGGCTCGACGGGCTGCGCGGCGACCTGCACGGCACCACCGCCGAACGTGACGCCGTGCGCGCGTCCGCGGTGACCGAACACGAGGCGGTGATCCGCTCCGACACCCAGCGCGAACAGGGCAGGGAAGCGCTCACCACCGCGATGGGCGCCCTCGATGAGCGGCTGGAGTCGCTGGGAGAGTTCACCCAGCCCGCGGTGCGCGCGGTACTGGGCATCGACCCCGGCGCGGCCTGGCCCGACCGGCGGAACTGGCCCGGCCCCGAGGAGGCCGCCGACGCGCTGCTCTCGGACACGGCCGCCACCGTGCGCGAGGCCCTCCCCGAGGGGGTCGGTTCGCTGTTGACGGCGCTGACCGAGGCCGTGGGCACCGCGCCCAAGGTGGGGGAGAACGACATCAAGCGCACCGCCACCCGGATGTCCAACGCGCTGCGCACCTTCCAGGAGACGCTGGGCGGCGACTCCGAGGGCTACCGGGTCGACCACGAGGTCGGCCCCACCGGCGTCATCACCGTCTTCGTCAACGACGAGGGCGGACGCAGCCCGGTCTCGGCCTTCGCGCGCGCGATCGCCGACCGGGTCGAGGAGCAGAGCGCGCTGATGCGCGACGAGGAGCACCGGGTCCTGGAGGACGAGCTGCTCGGCGGTATCGCCCAGCAGATCCACGAGCGCGTGGCCGCCGCCCGTGAACTCGTCCAGCGGATGGACCGCGACACCCGCGCCCGGCCCATGTCCTCGGGAACGCGGATCGGTATCCGCTGGGCGCGCTCGGAGGCGCGGGGCGACCGCGAGCGGACCGCCGCCCAACTGGTCAAGCGCGACGGGACCGGCCTGGGGCCCTCCGGTCTGGCCGAGCTGCGGGCGGTCCTGCGGGACATGATCCGCGAGTACCACGCCGCCCACCCGCGGGCGAGCTACAAGCAGGTGCTGTCCGCGGTCCTGGACTACCGCACCTGGTACCGGTTCGAGCTGCGTCTGGCCGTGCCGGGGCAGGAGGAGGTCCGGCTCACCAAGAACAAGCACGAACAGATGTCGGGCGGGGAGAAGTCCGCCGCCATCCACCTGCCGCTGTTCGCCGCGGCCAACGCGCTGTACTCCTCGGCGGCCCCCACCTGCCCGCGCGTGGTCGCGCTGGACGAGGCCTTCGCCGGCATCGACGACCGCTACAAGCCGGAGCTGATGGGCCTGACCGTCACCTTCGACCTGGACATGTTCATGACCGGGCACGACCTGTGGGTGCACTACGACAGTGTTCCCATGGCCGCCCACTACGACATGCACCACGACAAGGGCTCGCACACGGTCTCGGCCATGCTCATGCTCTGGGACGGCGCGCAGACCATCGACGCCGACGCGGGTTTCTCCGGCAACGAGGAACTGGCCGCCGAACTCCTGGGGATCACCCCCAGCCGCTTCGTTCCCCAGTCCACCGCCGGCACCCTGCTCGCCGAGGAATGACGCAGGATCCGTTCACCGCCTTGTGCGCCGAATGAGTTCTTTCGGGCACCCTGTGCCGGAATTCCGGCGATATCCGGACTCGGGGGATGCCGGTCCTCGGTCAGTTCTGCATCTCCGGTTCCGGGGAGCCCTTCAGAGCCGGGAATCGGCGGGGGCCACCTTCCGGAGCCACTCCGCGCACAGGGAGGTCCACGCTCCCGCGTGCGCGGCACCCTCGGCCAGCCCGAGGCCGTGGCCGCCGGTGGGAAAGACGTGGAGCTCGACCGGGACCCGCAGCTCGGCCAGGCGCCGGGTGAACGACAGGGCGTGGTCGACCTCGACGAGGGCGTCGTCCGCGCAGTGCCAGACGAAGGTCGGCGGCGTCTGCGGGACGGCGATCAACTCGACCGAGACCGCGCGGCGCTTCTCCGGGGTCGAGCCGGGGCCGATGAGCGGGTCCTCGTCCGATTCCGACTCCGACTCCGACGCGTCGGGCGACCCGAGCCAGAAGCTGTGCCACGACGTGGCCGCGTAGCAGAGCACCGCGAACGCGGGCCGCTCGTCCTCGGTCGTGTCCGGGCCGGCGGCGAGGTGGGCGGCGAGGTGGCCGCCCGCGGAGAAGCCCAGGACGCCGATGCGGTCCGGGTCGACACCGAGCCGCGGCGCCTCCGCGCGCGCCCGCCGCATCGCCGCCCGCGCGGCGTTGAGCGGCGCGGGGTGCACGTCCTGCGGCCCCACCGGGTACTCCAGCACCCAGGCCGCGTATCCGAGCCGCCCCAACCAGTCCGCGACCGGCTTCCCCTCGTGCTGGGCGTGCCGCATGTAGCGACCGCCCGGCATGACGATCACCCCGGGGGCGCCCGAGGCCGGCGACGGCACATCGGCTCGGGGCGGGTGGAACGTCAGTGTCGTCGAAAGGTCGCTCATGGCCGGACAGCCTGCCATCCGCCGCCGCTCCTGTCCAAGGCATACCGGCGGCCGAGCGCGCTGTCGGACCGCTGTCGGACCGCTGCCGGACGGTGGGGCGTCGCGCGGCCGCGGTGGATGTGGCCGAACCACCCGCACGGACGCGTCCCGCGTGCGAGGATCGGCTCATGGCCGACCCCGCCCCGCTCCGTGAGGATGTCGCGATCGACCGCCTCGCCGACGACATGAAGCACGAGCGCGTGTACGTGCTGTGCCCCGACCGCTTCTGGGCCTCCGTCCTCACCGGTGTCGAGGGCGGTACGTTTTTCCTGCCCACACCGCTGGGCCTGGTGTTCGTGGAGGAGACCGACACGGACGCGATGTGGGCCGTCGTCGACTCCCTCCCGCGTCCCCTCGAAGCTGGCGACTGCGTCCTGACCTGGCCGCGCACGCCCCAGGGCCGGGACGCGCTGGTCGCGGCGGGGATCGACACCACCCCCGCCCCGCAGGACGCGGGCGAGCTTCCGCTGCTGCTGTTCGGCGAGGACGGCGGACGCCAGCGCATGCCCAAGCTGCTCAACGACGCCCTGTCGATGTACCGCCCCGTCTCCGCCGCCCGCATCCGCGCCCGCGCCCGCCACACCTGAACCCCTCCTCAGGCGTCGCGCGGAGGCGCCCCGGGCAGCAGGAGGGCGAGTCCTCCGCCCAGCAGGGGCAGCACCCCCACGACGGCGAGCGCGACCGAGGGCCCCAGCAGCGCGGCGAGCGCGCCGACGAGCGCCGACCCCGCCCCGCCGATGACGAAGAAGGCCAGGTTGAGCAGCCCCAGCCCGGCGCCCCGCTCCGCCGCCGCGAGCCGTGCGGACACGGTCCCGGTGACCACGACCTGCACCGCGGAGAACGCGGCGAACCCCAGTGAGGCCCCGACCACGGAGAGCGCGGGCCCGCTCGTGGCCCCGCCGGCCAGGATCAGCGCCACGCCGAACGCGGACGCCGTGCCCGCGGCCAACGGCCGCCCCCCGCGGCCCGCGGCGAGTCCACCGGCCAGTCTCGACAGCACCGCCCCGGCCACGGCACCGGGCAGCAGCCACATGCCCACGGCGAGGACGTCCCATCCGTGCTCGACCACGAGCACCTGGGGCACCGCGTACATCGCGGCGAACAGGCCGGCGTAGATCCCGCCTCCGGCGACCGCCGCGACGACGAACCCCCGGTCGGTGACGAGCCGACGGGGCACGAACCCCTCGGGAACCCGCCGGACCCACAGGACCGTGCCGGCGCCGCCGAGGACGGACAGCCCCGCGACCACGGCGACGGTCGGCCCCGACAGCCCCAGCGCCGAGGACTGCAGGAGGACGAGGACGGCCGCGGACGTGGCGGCGAGTAGTCCGGCGCCGGGCAGGTCGACCGGTCGGTCCGACCCCGGACGGGTCGCCAGGCGCAGGCACAGCGGGGCGACGAACACCGACAGCGCGGGCAGGACGAGCGTCACCCGCCAGGACACCAGGTCGGTGAGCACCCCGGCGGTGAGGGTGGCACAGGCGGCGCAGACCGCCATGGCCGCCCCGAACACGGCGAGGACCGTCCCGCGGTGCTCCGGGCGCACCGCCCCCACCAGGCCGAGGGCCGCGGCGGACATGGCCCCGGAGCCGGCCGCCAGCACGAACCGGCCCGCGACCAGCACGCCGAGCCCGGGCGCCGTCAGGCACAGGACGGTTCCGGCGAGCAGGAGCACGGCTCCGCAGACCAGGACCACACGCGCCCCGGCGGTGTCGGACAGGCGGCCGAACAGCGCCGTGCCGATACCGAGGGCGAGGGCGTGCACGGTCAGGACCCACACCGTGGCGGAGGGGGCCGCCCCCAGGTCGGCGCCGACGGCGGGCAGGGCGACCCCGGCGGCGGTCACGCCGAAGACGGCCGGTCCGAACAGGGCGCCCAGGCGCAGTCCGGTCGAGCGGGCTCCGAGCTCGGGTCGTGTACGCAGGTCCGCGGTCACACTCGACTCCTCTGGGAAGGGGCGTGGGTTTGGGTAGGGGCGTGGGTCCGGGCAGGGGCGAAGTCCGCCGGGAACAGCCCGGACGGGTCGTGACGGGCCTTGACCTCGGCCAGCCGTGCGCGGGCACCCGCCGTGAAGGCCTCGTGGGTCAGCGCCGCGCCGCCCGGCCCGCCGAGGAAGTTGAGGAAGGCGCGACCGGTGCCCCACGGCGCCATGCGCTCCAGCAGTCCCGCGGCGGCCGCCCACCCGCCCGGGGCGGCGCCCGCCACCGGCGTGAGCGCGGACAGGCTGTGGGAAGTGTCCCGGTGGTCGAGGGCGCGGGGGTGCTCCGGCTCGCGGTCCAGCGCGCCACCGAGGCGCCGCACCTCCACCATCGCGATCCCCTCCTGCCCGGAGTCCGGTCCGACGGCCGCGATCAGGGCGTCCACCGCGGCTTCGTCGAACGAACGGAGCATGAGCGAGCGCTCGTCGAAGGGCAGGGGATGTGTCGGGTCGTCGTGGACGGAGGCGATGGCGGTCGTGGGGATCGCGTCGGCGGTGTCGAGCAGGCGCGGGCCCAGCGCGCGCAGCGGCCGCAGCAGGTCGGCCCCGGCCCGCGCCGTCCCGACGTGGGCGACGCGCACGTGGACGGTGAGTCGTCCGCGCAGCGGTTCGGGCACCCCGTCCGCGTCCGGGAGCCGCAGCAGCGCCACCGAGGTGTTCATCGACTCGGGGACGTCCTCGGCCCAGGCCCTCCACGCGTGCAGGACACGGCGGGCCCGGTCGCCCGGGAAGTACAGGCCGCCGCCGTACAGCCCGGTGACCGGCACCAGGGCCACGTCCATGGACGTGACCACGCCGAAGCCCCGCCTGCCGCCGCGCAGCGCCCAGAACAGGTCGGGGTCCTGGTCGGGACCGACCCGGCGCGAGAGCCCGTCGGCGGTGACCAGGTCGAGTCCGAGGACGCGGTCGGCGGCCCAGCCGAAGGTGCGGCCCAGGACCGGCAGACCTCCGCCGAGCGTGTAGCCGACGGCGCCCACGAGCGGTGAGGACCCGTTCAGGGGCGCGAGGCCGAACGGGGCCGCCAGGGCGATGACCCGCTCCCACCGCGCCCCGGCCTCCACGCGCGCGGTGCGCGCGACCGGATCGACGCGCACCCCGGTCATCCTGCGGGTGCTGACGAGCAGACCGCCCTCGCGCGGTCCCACGCCGTGGCCGGTGGCCCGCACGTCGACGGTGAGTGCGTGGTCGGCGGCGTGGGCGACCGCCGCCCGGACGTCGGCCGGCCCGGTCGCGCCGACGGTCAGCGCGGGGCGCGCGTCGACGGCGAGGTTGAATCCGGCGAGTTCCAGGTCGTGCTCGCGGTGTCCGGGCAGGAGCACCGGCCCCTGTGTCCGGCGGCCGAGTCCGGCCGCCGCGGTGTTCGGGTTCGTTTTCGGCATGGTGCGATCCCACCGGTCGGGGAGCCGCCGAACCAGACGCGTCTCGCACGTACAGTTATCACCGATCGTGATGAATGCGGACCGGGCGGGGTGGGCGGGTGGAACTGCGGCAGCTGGCCTACTTCACGGCGGTCGCCGACGAGGGCGGGTTCGCCCGCGCGGCCGCGGCGCTCCACGTGGGCCAGCCCGCGGTGAGCCAGCAGGTGGGCAGGCTCGAACGCGAGCTCGGCCTGCGCCTGTTCGACCGCTCGACCCGCCACGTCCGACTCACCGCGGCCGGCGAGCGCCTGCTGGGGGAGGCCCGCGCGGTGCTGGCCGCGGCCGAGCGCATGCGCCGGGTCGCCGCGGACCTGGCGTCGGCCGGAGCCGGGACCAGAACCCTGCACCTGGGCACCGGCCAGGCGCCGGACGCGCACCTCTATCCGGTGCTCGCCGCACTCGCCGCCCGTCCGGAGGCTCCGAGGGTGGCGATCACCAAGGCCCAGCTCGCGGAACGGCTCGAAGGGGTGCGCTCGGGAGGCATGGACGCCGCGCTCGTGCGCGACCTCGAGGACGAACCCGGGCTCGAACTGCTGCCGGCGTGGTCCGATCCGCTGATCGCCGCGATCCCCTCCGACCACCCGCTCGCCGACGGCGACACGCTCTCCCTCCGGCTCCTGGGCGACCTGCCGGTACGCCTGGCCGAGCACCGGCACAATCCGCCGTTCCGCCGCCTGGTGGCCCGCGCGTTCCTCCAAGCGGGCATCGATCCGCCCGAGGGGCCGCCGTTCACCCGGCTCCAGGAGACCCTCGCCGACATGGCGCACGCCCCGCCGTCGTGGACGCTGTTCTATCCCGTGGGGCCTCCGCCGCCGTTGCCGGGCATCGTCTACCGCCCGCTGGAGGAGGTCCGCTCCAGGGTCCGGCTCGCCGTGCCCCCGGGCCCGCCCTCGCCTGCGGTCCGCCACCTGCTCGCGGTGCTCCCAGGAGACCCGGACGGCTGAGCCGGGCTCCGCCCCGGACCCGCGCCCCGCACGGTCACGGAAGGCCGGTCCCGGCCGGAAGCCGCCGCGAACACGGGAGTTACGCTGGTGCGCGCGGTGTCGACCCCCTCGGCGGCAACCGCCCGGGACGCGCCGCCCGCCGTCCCGGAGCACCTCTCTGGAAGTGGCACCATGACCGTTATCAAGAACATCGCCGACTTCGTCGGCCGGTGGTTCGCCCTGCTGGTCCTGGCCGGTGGCGTGGTCGGCCTGCTGGCGCCCGCGCAGGCCGCGGCCGTGGCGCCCCACATCCCCCTCCTGCTCGGCATCATCATGTTCGGCATGGGACTGACGATGCGTCCCGTCGACTTCGCCATCGTCGCCAAGCACCCCAAGGCCGTCATCCTGGGCGTGATCGCCCAGTACACGGTGATGCCGCTGCTGGGCTTCGGGATCGCCCACCTGTTCGACCTGTCCCCGATGCTCGTGGTGGGGATGGTGCTGGTCGGCGCCGCGCCCGGAGGCACCTCCTCCAACGTGATCGTCTACCTCGCCCGGGGCGACGTGGCGCTGTCGGTGGCCATGACGTCGATCTCCACCCTCCTCGCGCCCCTGCTCACGCCGCTCATCGTCCTCGGCCTGGCCGGATCCACGCTGCCCGTCTCCGCCGGCGACCTGTTCCTGTCGATCGTGCAGATGGTGCTCGTGCCGGTCGTGGCGGGCCTGCTGCTGCGACGGTTCGCCCCCCGCGCGGTCGAGGCCGTCCTACCCGTGCTGCCGCTGGTGTCGGTCACCGGCATCGTCGTGGTGGTCGCGGCGGTCGTGGGCGCCAACGCCGACGCGGTGCTGAGCACCGGACTGCTGCTCGGCCTGGCCGTGGTCCTGCACAACGTCCTGGGCCTGGGGATCGGGTACGCGGCGGGCGCGGTGAGCAAGGTGCCCGAGTCCGCCCGGCGCGCGGTGAGCATCGAGGTCGGCATGCAGAACTCCGGCCTGGCGGCCGCGCTGGCCACCGCCCACTTCGCCCCGCTGGCCGCCCTGCCCGGCGCCCTGTTCTCCGTCTGGCACAACGTGTCCGGCGCGATCGTGGCCACCTTCTGGGCGCGCCGCGTCCCCAAGGACACCCCGCCGGACCGCGACACCGCCCCCGCCGCACAGGACTGACGCCCGGACCTGTCACGCGGCCGGACGCTCCGCATTCGCCCGGAATTCGGCGGGACTCGCGCACGAGTTCCGGGCGAATGCGAGAGGTGTCGACCGTTCGGTGCGTGCGGGCGGCGGATGTCCGCTGTGTTCGATTCGGCCTCACGTATCGTCTCCGACATGCGCATGACCGACATCGACACGTGTCCTCCGCAGGCCAAACTCGGTTATCACCGCAGTCCTCCTTCGTTCTCCTACAAAGCGAGGGAATTCCTGCAGAAGATGGCGCTGAATCCGGATTCCGCCCACTACCGGGTGACGACGAAACTGGGCGCCTATCTCTTCCTCGACCGCATCGGCGTCCCCCACGCCGAGGTGTACGGCCTCCTGCGGGGGATCGACGGACTCACGCCACGGCATGTGCGGCGCCCCGTGGTCCTCAAACCGCTCGACGGATGCAGCGCCGCCGGTGTGATGGTGCTCAGGCCGCAGGACGGCGGATGGTACGACACCCTCGCCCAACGGCACTGGGACTTCGACGACATCGTGGCCCGTGCCCGCGCCGCCATGGTCAAGCGAGGTCTGCCCGACGTGTGGCTGCTGGAGGAACCGCTGGTCGCGGACGGCGGTGTCCCCGACGACCTGAAGTTCTACACCTTCCAGGGAGACATCGCCCTGGTGCTGCAGCGCCGGAGCCGGCCCGGGAGTTCACGCCCCCTCGCCTCCTACCGGTGGTTCGACGCCGACTGGGAACCGGTCGAGACCGGCAAGCACCCGGAGAAGATCGACACGGCGCTGGAGCCGCCCGAGCAGAGGGACGCCCTCGCCGACCTCGCACTCAAGGTGTCCGAGGCCTCGCCCTACGCCTTCACCCGGGTGGACACCTTCGCCACGGACCGCGGCCCCAGAGTGGGGGAGGTGAACGCCTGGGTGGGCGGCTACGACCATTTCTCGCAGGAGTGGGACCTGCGCCTCGGCGCGGCGTGGGAAGCGGCCGAGCTCCGCGTGCCCGCACGGGTCAGGCCCATTCCCCAGAGCGTTCCCGAAGGCGGTTACCCGCTTCCATGGTGGCGCTTCTGACCCCGCGGCCGCTCGTGTTCCCCCAGCGCACCGCCGCCGTGGCCACAGCCCTGGCCGTGGGCGGCCTGTCCGCCGGCCGCCCTGTGCCGCGGGTCAGACGGTGAAGAGCGCGGCGGCGTCCACCGCGGTCCGGGCGACGCCGTAGGCCAGGGCGGCGAGGACGACGACCCACAGCAGGATCGCGGTGAGGACCGTGGCGTTCTTGGTACGGGGGTTCGGCATGGCCGCCTTTCGTCGTCGCCTCGCGCGGAGTGTGGGGCCGGCCGGATGCCGGCGGCTCGGAGCGCGGCTCAGTCGCGCTCCACCGCGGGTGCGGTCCCGGGCGCGGGTTCGGTCTCGGCTTCCGTTCTGGGCTCGGGTGCGCGGTCGTGCGCCCCCTCGGGGAGCGGGCGGATCAGCATGTTCGCGAGGAAGCCCACGGCCATGACCCCGACCATCACGTACAGCGAGAGCCCGTACAGGGCGGCCCCGTCGCGTCCGGCCGCCAGCTGGACGTCGGCGATGACGTTGACGACCATCGGGCCGGCGATCCCGGCCAGGGACCAGGCGGTCAGCAGCCTGCCGTGGATCGCGCCGACGTTGAAGGTCCCGAACAGGTCCTTGAGGTAGGCGGGCACGGTGGCGAAGCCGCCGCCGTAGAAGGACAGGATGACGCCCGTCAGCGCCACGAACAGCACCACCGACCCGGTCCCGGCGACGGCGATCAGCAGGTACAGCAGCCCGCCCAGCCCGAGGTAGCCGATGTAGACGCGCTTGCGGCCGATCACGTCGGAGGTGGAGGACCACAGGATCCGCCCGAGCATGTTGCACAGTGACAGGAAGCCGACGTAGCCTGCCGCCTCGGCCGGCCCCACCCCGGTGAAGAACTCCTGCACCATGGGCGACGCCTGCTCCAGGATGCCGATCCCTGCGGTGACGTTGCAGAACAGCACCGTCCACAGCAGCCAGAACTGCGGGGTGCGCACGGCCCTGCCCACCGCGACGCCGGGCAGCGCGGGCGCCCGGGCCGCCGTACCGGACCGCGGCGCGGGAGGAGCCCCGGACCCGGCCTCGGGCGGGACCGTCGCCGAGGACTTCCGGCCCGGCGTCCACCCCGCCGGGGGGACGCGCACGGTGAACGCGCCCATCATCATGACCACGAAGTAGACCGCGCCCAGGGTAAGGAACGCGGGCACGATGGCGTCGACCGGAGTGTCCGCGTAGCGCGTGAGGAGTTCGGCGGACAGCGGTGAGGCGATCAGCGCCCCGCCGCCGAAACCCATGATGGCGATGCCGGTGGCCAGCCCCGGCCGGTCGGGGAACCACTTGATGAGGGTGGAGACGGGGGAGATGTAGCCGATGCCCAGGCCGATCCCGCCGAGGAACCCGTAGCCGAGGTAGACCAGCCAGAGCTGTCCGGTCGCCACGCCGAGCGCGGCGACCGCGAACCCGCCCGACCAGCACAGTCCGGCGACGAACATCGCCTTGCGGGGACCGTTGCGCTCCACCCACGTGCCGCCGAAGGCCGCCGACAGTCCGAGCATCACGATGGAGATGCTGAAGATGACGCCGATCGCGGTCAGCGAGGTGTCGAACCGCTCCACCAGGGGATTGCGGAAGACGCTGAACGCGTAGACCTGGCCGATGGACAGGTGGACCGCCAGGGCGGCCGGCGGGATCAGCCATCGGCTGTAGCCGGGGGGAGCGATACTGCGCTCGTAGTCGAGGAGTGGGGAGGTGCTTCGCGTCATGGGTCCTGATTCGTCTGCCGCTCGGCGAACGCCCTCACGGAGCGTGCGAACGCGTGCGGTGAGAACGGATGTGCTGACAGCGAACATATGTGCGGGCTGCGCCGACGGCAACCCCTTCCCGTCCGACGGTTTCCGTCCCCTTCCACGCCCCTGCGCACCGCGTCCACCCGCCACGGCCGCGCCCGCCCACGCCCCGGGGCGCGGGCGGGCGCACAGGCGGATTCGGGCGGTCGGCCGGCGTCCGCGCCCGTCCGGGTCACAGCCCGTTGGCCGTGGTGGCGATGCCCCCGTCCACCGGGATGATGGCGCCGGTGACGTAGGAGCCCGCCCTGCCGGCCAGGTACACCGCGGTGCCGGCCATGTCGTCGTCCCGGCCGATGCGGCGCAGCGGTGCCGCCTGGGCGATGTGCTCGCCGAAGGCGTCCAGCGTGCTCGCCATCATCTTCGAGGGGAAGGGGCCGGGCGCGACCGCGTTGACGGTGATCGCCTTGGGGCCCAGCTCCCGCGCGAGGTGGCGGGTCAGCTGGTGGACGGCGGCCTTGCTGGTGGAGTAGGCGTAGGTGGGCAGGTCCGGGACGTGGATCCCGTCGATGCTGCCGACGTTGATGATGCGCGCGGGGTCGTCGGGCGTGGCCGCGGCCTCCAGCGCGGGCAGGAAGGCGCGCACGAGGAAGAACGGCGACTTCAGGTTGAGGTCCAGGACCTTGTCCCAGGCCGACGCGGGGAAGGTCTCCAGCGGTTCGCCCCAGGTGGCGCCCGCGTTGTTCACCAGGATGTGCACCTCGGGCACCTGGGCGGTGACCTCGGCGGCGAGCCGCCGGCACTCGTCCTCGTCCGACAGGTCGGCCGGCACGGCGTGCACCTCGCCGTACTGGGACAGTTCGGCGCGGGCCTCCTCGCAGGCGTCGGCCTTGCGGGAGCTGATCCATACGCGGGCCCCGGCCTGGAGCAGTCCGCGGGCCATCATCATCCCGATCCCGCGGCTGCCCCCGGTGACGACGGCGTTCTTCCCGGTCAGATCGAACAGGTCCATTCCAGTCTCCTCCTACGACGGTGTGAGGGGAGGCTAGCCGAACCGCTGGTCACCGCCGTCGGCGGGGGGATCAGGTGTGGCGGACCGGGCGCACCGCGGCCATCACCGTGTCCAGGCGCGCACTGAGCTCCGCCCCGTCCGTGGTGCCCGACTCCTTGGACAGGACGGCCTGCAGGCAGGCGAAGGCGGAGCCGACCACCGCCCGCAGGACGAGTGCGTCGGTCGTCTCGCCGCGCTCCTCGGCCCGGGCGACCAGCACCTCCAGGAGCCGCTGCTGCATGCGGTCCGCCCGCTGCAGGTAGGCCGCCAGCAGGGGAGGGCTGCTCTCGGTGATCCGGTGCATCGTGTGGGTGCGCCTGCGCCGCTCGGGGTCCTCGCACTGCTCGACCATGACGTCGAAGGCGCGCCGCAGCGAGTCCCACTCCGTCTCGTCGAGCGGGCGGCCGGTGAGGCGGGCGAGGAAGTCGTCGCTCACCCGCTCGAAGCCGTCGAGGGCCGCGTCCTCCTTCGACGCGAAGTAGCGGAAGAACGTGCGCTGGGACATGCCGACGGTCTCGGCGATCTCGTCGACGGTCGTGGCCTCGAAGCCCTGGGCGACGAAGAGCTCCTCGGCGACCTCGGCGATCCTCGACCGCACCGCCTGGCGCGAGAGCTCACGCAGTCCGCTGGTATTAGACATGTCACGTACGATAGCAGCCGCCTTCCCTGTCAGTAGCTGACATCGATGTACTAGCCTGCACAGGGTGTCAAGGAGCGCCGCACGCGCGAGTCGTCGCGCGGCAGGGGCGGACCGACTGACACCGAGCCGCGGGCGGCCCCGCCCGACCCCACTCTTTCGAAAGGCGGCCCCGTGACCGCAGACCAGAGCTCCGCGCCGCACACCGGCCCAGGACCGGGCCCGGCGACGGACCAGGCATCGGACGCACCGATGTCACGGCAGGTGAAGGTCCTGCTCGGCCTGCTGCTCGTGTCCTCCTTCGTGGTCATCCTCAACGAGACGATCATGAGTGTGGCGCTGCCCCGGCTCATGGCCGACCTCGACATCACGGCCGCCACGGCCCAGTGGATGACCACCGCGTTCATGCTGACGATGGCGGTCGTCATCCCGACCACCGGCCTCATCCTGCAGCGGTTCACCACGCGTGCGGTGTTCGTCGCCGCCATGTCCCTGTTCACCGCGGGGACCCTGCTCGCGGCGGTCGCCCCGGGGTTCGGGGTCCTGGTCGTGGGCCGGGTCGTCCAGGCCGGCGGTACGGCCGTGATGCTGCCGCTGCTGATGACGACGGTCCTCAACTTCGTCCCGGCCTCGCGCCGCGGGCGCACCATGGGCATGATCACGGTCGTCATCGCCGTGGCCCCGGCCGTCGGCCCGACCTTCTCCGGCCTCATCCTGTCCGTGCTCGGCTGGCGCTGGCTCTTCCTGGTCGTGCTGCCCATCGCGATCCTGAGCCTCGTCCTCGGCGCCGTCATGGTCAAGAACGTGGGCACGCCCAAGCGGGTGCCGTTCGACGTGCTCTCCATCGTGCTCTCGGCCGTGGCCTTCGGCGGTCTGATCTACGGACTGAGCAGCATCGGTGAGGCGACCGAGGGCCACGCACCGGTCCCGCCGGCGCTGCCGATCGTCGCGGGCGTCCTCTCACTGGTCCTGTTCGTGGTCCGGCAGCTGCGCCTGCAGCGACACGGTGCCGCGCTGCTCGACCTGCGCCCGTTCCGGGAGCGGGCGTTCTCCCTGGGCGTGGTCGTCATGCTCGTCTCCATGGGCGCGCTCTTCGGCACGCTGATCCTGCTGCCGATCTACCTGCAGAACGTCCTGGAGCTGAGCACGCTCGACACCGGGCTGATGCTCCTGCCGGGCGGCCTGGTGATGGGTCTGATCGCGCCGGTGGTCGGGCGCCTGTTCGACCGCTTCGGTCCGCGTCCGCTCGTCATTCCGGGCACGTTCACCATCACCGGCTCGCTCGCGGTGATGACCCTGCTGGACGAGACCTCGCCGGTGCCGATGGTCCTGGCGGTCCACGTCGCGCTGAGCGTCGGCCTCGGCCTCGTCATGACGCCGTTGATGACCTCCTCGCTCGGATCGCTGGACGCCTCGCTGTACTCGCACGGCAGCGCGATCGTCAGCACGCTCCAGCAGCTCGCGGGCGCGTCCGGGACGGCGCTGTTCATCACCATCATGACCACCGGAACCGCCGCCGGGATCGGCGCGGGGCTGGCGCCGGTGGCGGCGCAGGCCTCGGGAATCCACTCCGCGTTCCTGGTGGGCGCCGGGCTGGCGTTCCTGGCGGCGATGACGTCGTTCCTGGTCAGGAAGCCGGCGCGCACGCCCGACGTGGCCGCGCACTGACCCGACCCGCAGGGGGTCGGGGCGGTGGGGAGCACCTCCACGGCCCCGGCCCCGTCTTCGCAGGGCCACCCGGGTCGCGTTCGGCTTCGTCGTTCGTGCCTGAGACAGTGGCCCGATCCCCCGCTCCGATCACCCCTACCCCGAGGAGTCACGCATGGACCTGTACGACATCCCGCTGCGCACCCTGTCCGGCGAGCCCACGTCGCTGGCCGAGTACCGCGGCCGCGCCCTGCTGATCGTCAACGTCGCCTCCAAGTGCGGTCTCACGCCGCAGTACGAGGGCCTGGAGCGCCTGCACGAGCGCTACCAGGACCAGGGCCTGACCGTGCTGGGCGTGCCCTGCAACCAGTTCATGGGGCAGGAGCCCGGCACGTCCGAGGAGATCGCCGCCTTCTGCTCGACGACCTACGGCGTCACCTTCCCGATGCTGGAGAAGGCCGACGTCAACGGCGAGGAGCGCCACCCGCTGTACACCGCGCTCGTCACGACCGCCGACGCGCAGGGCGAGGCCGGTGACGTGCAGTGGAACTTCGAGAAGTTCCTCGTCGACCCCCAGGGCCGGGTCGTGGGCCGGTTCCGCCCGGCCACCGAGCCCGAGTCGCCGGAGGTCGTGTCCGCGGTCGAGGCGCACCTGCCGCGCTGACGCCCGGGCCGGGCCGGGACCGGAGCCGGCCCGGCCCTCACCGAGGGAGAGCGGCGCTGACCAGGACGGTCGTGGCGGCCGTGGCGACAAGGGCGGTCATGTCGGACTCGCTCCAACATTTGACTTACCCCAGAAAAGACGGCAGACTTCGAGCCATGACAACCCCTTCGGATTTCGAGCGAATGTTGCGCGAGTCCGCTCTGCGGGTGACCAGCCCTCGACTGGCCGTGCTCTCCGCCGTGCACGAGAACCCGCACGCGGACACGGAGTCGATCATCGGTGTGGTGCGCTCGCGCCTCGGAACGGTGTCCGACCAGGCCGTCTACGACGTCCTCAAGGCACTCACCGGCGCGGGCCTGGTGCGACGCATACAGCCGCAGAACTCCGTGGCCCGCTACGAGACGCGGGTCGGGGACAACCACCACCACGTCGTGTGCCGGTCGTGCGGTGCCATCGCCGACGTCGACTGCGCCGTCGGCCACGCACCGTGCCTGAACGCCTCGCACAACCACGGTTTCGTCATCGACGAGGCCGAGGTCGTCTACTGGGGCGTCTGCGCGGACTGCTCCGACACACCGAGTTCCTGATACATCCAGTTCACTCCTCCCTCCTAAGGACACGCATGTCTGAAACCCACGAAGGCGTCGACGCGCCGCTGCAGACGGACTCCGCGGGCGGCGGCTGCCCGGTCGCGCACGGTCGCGCTCCGCACCCCACCCAGGGCGGCGGCAACCGCGGCTGGTGGCCCAACCAGCTCAACATGAAGATCCTGGCCAAGAATTCGGCCGTGTCGAACCCGCTCGGTGAGGGCTTCGACTACGCCGAGGCCTTCAAGGCCCTGGACCTGGACGCCGTGAAGGCGGACATCGCCGAGGTCCTCACGGACTCCCAGGACTGGTGGCCCGCCGACTTCGGGCACTACGGCCCGCTCATGATCCGCATGGCGTGGCACAGCGCCGGCACCTACCGGTCGCACGACGGCCGCGGCGGCGGCAGCGCCGGCCAGCAGCGCTTCGCGCCGCTGAACAGCTGGCCCGACAACGTCAACCTGGACAAGGCCCGCCGTCTGCTCTGGCCGGTCAAGAAGAAGTACGGCCAGAACATCTCCTGGGCCGACCTGATGATCCTCACCGGCAACGTCGCGCTGGAGTCCATGGGTCTGAAGACCTTCGGCTTCGGCGGCGGTCGCGAGGACGTGTGGGAGCCCGACGAGGACGTCTACTGGGGCCCCGAGACCACGTGGCTCGACGACCAGCGCTACACGGGCGACCGTGACCTGGAGAAGCCGCTGGCCGCGGTCCAGATGGGTCTCATCTACGTCAACCCGGAGGGCCCCAACGGCAACCCGGACCCGCTGGCCGCCGCTCGCGACATCCGCGAGACCTTCGCCCGCATGGGTATGAACGACGAGGAGACCGTCGCCCTCATCGCGGGCGGCCACACCTTCGGCAAGACCCACGGTGCGGCCCCGGACTCCAACCTGGAGGCCGAGCCCGAGTCCGCCGGCCTGGAGATGCAGGGCCTGGGCTGGAAGAACAACCACGGCACCGGCAAGGGCGCCGACACGATCGGCTCGGGCCTCGAGGTCACCTGGACCACCACGCCCGCGCAGTGGAGCCAGGGCTTCTTCAAGAACCTCTTCGAGTTCGAGTACGAGCTCACCAAGAGCCCGGGCGGCGGCAACCAGTGGGTCGCCAAGGACGCCGGGGAGATCATCCCCGACGCCCACATCCCCGGCAAGAAGCACAAGCCGACCATGCTCACCACCGACCTGTCGCTGCGCGTCGACCCGGTCTACGAGCAGATCTCGCGCCGCTTCTACGAGGACAACGAGGCCTTCGCGGACGCCTTCGCCCGCGCCTGGTACAAGCTGACCCACCGCGACATGGGCCCGAAGGTGCGCTACCTCGGCCCGGAGGTCCCGCAGGAGACGCTGATCTGGCAGGACCCGCTCCCCGCCCAGGAGGGCGAGGTCGTCGGGGCCGCGGAGATCGCCGCGCTCAAGGCCAAGGTCGCCGAGTCCGGCCTGACCGTCTCCCAGCTGGTGTCCACGGCGTGGGCCTCGGCGTCCACCTACCGTGACAGCGACAAGCGCGGCGGCGCCAACGGCGCCCGCATCCGCCTGGAGCCGCAGATCGACTGGGAGGTCAACAACCCGGCCGAGCTGCGCTCCGTGCTCAACACGCTGGAGAGCATCGCGGTCGAGTTCAACGCCTCCTCGGACACGAAGGTCTCGCTCGCGGACCTGATCGTCCTGGCCGGCGGCGTCGGTGTCGAGCAGGCCGCCAAGGCGGCCGGCCACGAGGTCGAGGTGCCCTTCACCCCGGGCCGTGTCGACGCCACGCAGGAGCAGACCGACCCCGGTCAGTTCGCCTTCCTCGAGCCGGTCGCCGACGGCTTCCGCAACTACTACGGCAAGGGCAGCCACCTCCCGGCCGAGTACCTGCTGCTCGACAGGGCGAACCTGCTCGGCGTGAGCGCGCCCGAGATGACCGCGCTGGTGGGTGGCCTGCGTGTGCTGGGCACCAACCACGACGGCTCCGACGTGGGCGTGTTCACCGAGCACCCGGGCGCGCTGACGAACGACTTCTTCGTCAACCTGCTCGACCTGGGCACCGTCTGGGCGCCGACCGGCGAGACCTCCGAGACGTCGGAGACGTTCGTGGCCAAGGACGACTCCGGTGCGGTCAAGTGGACCGGCAGCCGCGTCGACCTGCTGTTCGGCTCGAACTCCGAGCTGCGCGCGGTGGCCGAGGTCTACGCCTCCGACGACGCGAAGGAGAAGTTCGTCCAGGACTTCATCGCCGCGTGGAACAAGATCATGAACGCGGACCGCTTCGACCTGGTCTGATCCGTGTGACTGATCCGTAGGCATCCCGGATCCCGGAGCCGGCCCGACCACCACGGTCGGGCCGGCTCTCGTCGTTTCCGGAGCCGGGGGCCGGTCGGTCAGCCCACCCGGGAGAACGCGATGGTCGAGCGGGGTTCGCCCTCCTCCTCGCCCTCAGGGAAGAAGTCGATGGTCATGGCGTCGCCGTCGAAGACCATGTCTCGGCGGTCGTCGGCGGGCAGTGGCGCGGGTGGGGGCGTGCGGGGCACTCCTGGGGGTCGGTGGCCGAGTCGCCATGCGCGCACCAGGTGCGGGTGCGTGTTCTCAGCGCGCGCCGCCCCCGGCCCCGCTCCGGTTCGCCCTTTCGCGCGCCGATCACCGGCGCGGGGGCCGGTCGTGGCGTGTCCACGACCGGCCCCCGCCTCCCGTGTTACCGGTTCAGCCCGCGCTCGATCGCCTCGATGATCCGCGGCCGCATCTCGGCGGCGCTGATGATCGCGTCGACCGAGCCGACCTCGACCGCCCGCTGGATGCTGTGCACCGCGTCGAACTCCGCGGCGACCTCACCGAGCTTCTCCGCCCGGACCGAGGACTGGACCTCGGCGAGCTCGGCGTTGAGCGCGGCCCGCTCGGCGCCGCTGGTCTCAGAGACCCGCGCCTGCAGTGCGGTCACCCGCTCGTCGGTCGCGGTCCGGTTGTTCACCTCGCCGGCGAACACCACCGCCGCGGCCGGGGCGCCGCCGAGCACGGAGGCGAACGAGCCCTCCAGCGCCAGAACGGTCATGTTCGGGTTCAGCGCCTTGGAGAAGACCACGAACGCGCCCCCGTGGTAGCGGGAGATCACGCAGAAGACGATCGGGCCGCGGAAGTTGACGATCGCACGACCGATCTCCGCGCCGTACTCCAGCTGCAGGTTGCGCATCGACTCCGGGGAGCCGTCGAACCCGGACAGGTTCGCCAGCACGACCAGCGGACGGTTGCCCGAGGCCGCGTTGATCGCCCGCGCGGTCTTCTTCGACGACCGCGGGAACAGCGTGCCCGCGGTGTAGGAGTCCGGGCCGTCGGTGGGCGGGAAGCCGCGCCGGGCCACGGACCGCGACTCGATGCCGACCAGGCACACCGGGTGTCCGCCGATGTGCACGTCCTGCACCGCCGAGGTGTCGGCGTCGGCCATGCCCGCCCAGCGCTCCAGCACCGGGTGGTCCTGGTCGGACAGGGCGCGCATCACCGTGCGGATGTCGAACGGCTTCTTGCGGTCCGGGTTGTGCTGCGGGGAGAAGATCTCGCCGACGGTGGCGAAGTCGCTGTCGGCGACCTTGTGCGGGAACGTCGAGACGTCGCGGTCGACCGGGTCGTTCGTGGCGGCCTGGCGCGGGTCGGACTCACCGGGCACCACGTAGGTGTGGTCGTAGTGCGACATCAGCACGTCGCGGGCAGCCGGCAGGTTGGGCGCCCAGTACTGCGCCTGGCCGTTGGGGCCCATGACGCGGTCGTAGCCGCCGATACCGAAGTTGTCCTCGGCCGACACGCCGCCGGAGAAGTCCAGCGACTGCTTGCCGGTGAGCACCATCGCCGAGTCCGGCGTCATCACCAGGATGCCCTTGGTGTGCATGAGCATCGTCGCCTCGGCGTTCCAGTACGGCTGGGCGCCGACGTTGATCCCGGCGACCACGATGTTGATCTCGCCGCCGTCCTGGGTGAACTCCACGATCCGCTTGAGCGCGGCCGCCACCCAGTCCATGTTCTCGGTACCCGAGGCCATCGAGATCCGCGCGCCCGCCGAGAGCGCGAACCACTCCAGGGGGACCCGCATCCGCTCGGCGAGGTCGATCGCGGCGATCACGCGCGAGCACTCCGGCTCCGAGAGCGCGCCCAGCGCCTTGGTCGGGTCTCCCAGCAGCACCACGCGGGTGACGCCCTCGGGGTGGCGTTCGGTCGGGGTGGTGACCACGCCCGCCACGATCGCGGCCGAGTTCTGCCCCTTGGGCCGGTCCACCGGCACCAGGCGGCCCTGCTCGTCCAGGTCGTATTCGACGAAGCCGCCCCGGGGACCGGCGAGAACGCTGGTCAGCTCGTAGGGGTAGGCGGTCCCGCGCCGGGCGGCGCGCAGCACCTTCAGGCGGTAGTCGTCCAGCGGCAGCACCGGCTCGGTGGACGGCTTGTCCACGTGCAGGCGCGCGCCGTGCCCCGGGTCGAAGGTGATCCGCACGGCGACCTCGGTCAGCTCACCGGAGGCGGTGCGCTGACGGGCCACGAACTGGACCTCCTCCAGCCCGGCGCCGGCCGTGGTCGGCAGGATGCGCTGCACCAGCGCGTCGAGCTCGTCCAGGCTCAGCTCGGTCGGCGGCCAGACGTACATCATGATGCGGTTGGTGTCGAACCGCTTGTTGCGCGGCCGCCGCGCCTGGATGTTGCGGATCGAGTCCAGGCACGCGGTGATGGTGTCCTCCACCGCGGGCAGGGCGACCAGGCGCCCCTCGGCGTCGCGCAGCGGCGTCAGGTCGCGGACCTGGCCGAGCGCGAACAGCCGCTCGTCGGCGGGGTTGCTGTGCGCCACGGCCTTGAACAGGTAGATCTCCTCGTCCGCCGACGGCAGACGCGTGAGATCGAACTCCCGGAGCCGCTCCAGCTGCAGCTTGCGCGCGATCTGCGGGTGCAGGCCGCGGATGAGCCGGTCCTCCGTCAGGGCCCCGCCCTCGGAACGGAAGGTGAAGTGGTGGTGCATCACCGCGCCGTTGGTCCCGGCCACGGTGGTGGTGACCCGCTCCACGTTGGCGGGCAGCGGGTGGTCGGCGAGGATCTGTCCCAGCCGCAGCGCCATCGCGTCGGCGTCGGGCTGTCCCTCCCAGGTGAGGTACACGTCGGCGACCGTGCCGTGCCCGGTGTCCCGCGCGGCGACCGCGCCGATCGCGGCGAGGGCGTCGGGCAGGGCGGCGATGTCGACGGCGGTGGCGGCCACGCCGGTCACGCCGTCGGAGCGGGTGTGGCGCGCGGTGACCAGGGGGCAGCCCGTGACCTCGCTGGAGGTGACCTCGGACAGCCCGCGGTTGCCGTAGTAGCGGCGGGTCAGGACCTCCAGCAGCGCCGCGTGGTCGCGCCCCGCCCGGCCGATGCGCTGGCCGATCAGCCGGACGAGCGGCTCGGAGCTGGCCACCATCGACTGGATCCGCTCGGCGCGGTCCGCCGCGCGCGGGTCGCGGTCCAGGTGGCGCAGGTCGTCGCGCACGGCGGCGTAGACCTTGGCGCGGTTGCGGCGCAGCAGCGGCTGGGTGAACCAGCGGAACACCACGCCGCGGGCCAGATCCGACACCGTGGGGAAGCGCACCTGCGTGGCCTCGACCACGTGCTCCAGGGTCAGGCCGACGGGCTCGCTGAGCGAGTCGACGGGCGGTGCGTCGTCGAGCCAGCGCAGGAGCAGCTCCGAGGCCACCGCGACGTGGGCGTTCATCTGCTGCTGGGCCAGGAAGATGCGGAAGACCGCGGCCTCCAGCTCCGGCGTGCGGTCCAACGTGGTGACGCCGTAGTGGGCCAGCACCTTGGCGAGCTTGGCCTGGAAGCTCTCGCTGAGCCCGGCGCGCTCGGCGTCCAGGCTCTGCAGGTAGCTGTGGAAGTACTCGCGGGGGCTGTGCACCTGGGAGTCCGGCGCGACGTCGGGCTCGCCGCCGGGCTTGTTGCGGCTCAGCTCGGACAGGTCGGCGAACACGGTGAGCAGGTCCAGCTCACCGGCCAGCGGCGATGCGGGCAGTTCGGCACGGGCCGCCATGTAGTCCGACAGCACGTCCTTGCGCACCTCGGGGGTGGCGTCGAAGCCCAGGAAGAGGCTGCGCAGGTCCTGTAGGCCGCGCTCGACCCGCTCGGCCGCCGACACCGACTCCGGTACCGCCGGCAGTTCGATCTCGACGGTCTCCACGGCCGCCTCCGCGGCCTCGTCGCCCTCCTCGGGCAGCGGCTCCAGCCGCATGAGGGGCGCGCCGGTCTCGATCTGGCTGCCCACCGACACCGGGCACTCGCGCACGCGGGCGCGGAACGGTGCGCGCAGCACCGTCTCCATCTTCATGCTCTCCAGCACCAGGATCGGTGCGCCGGACTCCACGGAGTCGCCGACCGCCAGCGGCGTGGCCACGACCAGCGCGGGTGCGGGGGAGCGGACGACGCCGCCCTCGTCGCGGCTGATCCGGTGGGTGACGCCGTCGACCTCGACCAGGTGGATCGGGCCGTGCGTGGCCGAGACCACGCGGAACCGGTGGCCGTTGACCACGATCTGCCCGCTGTGCGCGTCGAACCGCTCGATCTCGACGTAGGCGGGGTGCATCTCGCCGCCGCCGGAGACGCCGACGCGGAAGCGCTGGTCGCCGAGGCGGGCCACGCTCACCCGGTAGCCGACGCCGCGGAGCTTGAGGTCCAGCGGACGGCCCGGGTCGTGCTGGACCTGCGGGCGCCCGCCGTGCGCGGTGGACAGCAGCTGCGTGCGGCTGATCTCCTCCTCGTCCTGGTAGGCCTCGATGGCGGCCGCGGCCAGGGCGATCGCGGAGTGCCGGTGGTCGACCAGCCGTCCCTCGGTGCGCACGCGGTCGATCCAGCCGGTGTCGGCGCTGCCGTCGATGACCTCGGGCTGGTCGAGCAGGTCCAGGACGAAGCTCTTGTTGGTCGCGCCGCCCTCGATGATGACCGTGGTCTCGGCCATGGCGCGGCGCAGCCGGCCCAGGGCCTGCTCGCGGTCGCGGCCGTAGGCAATGATCTTGGCGATCATGGAGTCGAAGTCGGCCGGGATCTCGTCGCCCTCGCGCACACCGGTGTCCACGCGGATGCCGGGGCCGGTCGGCAGCGCCAGGCGGGCGATGCGTCCGGGGGAGGGGGCGAAGTCGCGGTCGGGGTCCTCGGCGTTGAGCCGGGCCTCCACGGCGTGGCCGCTCTCCTGGGGCAGCGGGCCCTCCAGGCGTCCGCCCTCCGCCACGTGCAGCTGGAGGCGGACCAGGTCGGTGCCGGTGGTGAGCTCGGTGATCGGGTGCTCGACCTGGAGGCGGGTGTTGACCTCCAGGAACGCGAACAGCTTCTCGCCGGGGTGGTAGAGGAACTCGACGGTGCAGGCGCCGCGGTAGCCGACGGCCACGGCCAGCCGCTCGGCGGAGGCCTTGAGCTCGGCGACCTGGTCCTCGGCCAGGACCGGGGAGGAGGACTCCTCGATGATCTTCTGGTTGCGCCGCTGCACCGAGCAGTCGCGCACGCCCAGCGCCCACGCCGTGCCCTGGCCGTCGGCGATGACCTGCACCTCGACGTGGCGGGCGCCGGTGACCAGGCGCTCCAGGAAGACCACGCCGGAGCCGAAGGCGCGCAGGGCCTCCTGGCTGGTGCGCTCGTAGGCGTCGGCGAGGTCCTCGTGCGAGGTGACCTTGCGGATGCCGCGCCCGCCGCCGCCGGCGGTCGCCTTGAGCATCAGCGGGTAGCCGATCTCCTCGCCGGCGCGCAGGGCGTCGTCGAGGGTGGCGACCTCGCCGCGGCTCCACGGCGCGACCGGGACCCCGACCTCCTCGGCGATCAGCTTCGCGCCGATCTTGTCACCGAGCTTGCGCATGGCCTCCGCGCTGGGGCCGATGAAGGTGACGCCGATCTTGTCGCAGAGCTCGGCGAAGGCCGGGTCCTCGGCGACGAAGCCCCAGCCGACCCACGCGGCGTCGGCGCCGGTCTCGACCAGGGCCCGCTCCAGGACGGCGAGGTCGAGGTAGGGGCGGGCCGAGGCGGGGCCCAGCGCGTAGGCGGTGTCCGCTTCCCGCACGAACGTCGCGGTGCGGTCGGCGTCGGTGTAGAGGGCGACGGTCTCGATCCGTGCCCCTGTTTCCGCCGAGAGATCCCGGACGGCGTGAATGAGCCGCATGGCGGCCTCTCCACGGTTGACGATCGCAACACGACTGAACATCGACTCTGTCCCCCAAGTCCCAACACACGGAAGGCGACGCCCGGGCCCTGGACGTCGCCTGCACCTTCTTACACCTTCCTCGGTGCCCGCCTGTTTCAACAATGGGGCGCTTTGCCCATCACGGATCTGCTGCGTTGTGGGAACCCCACAAACGCCGACCGCGTCGCGAGCCCTGAGGCGAGACTTCTCACAACCGTCGCGGCGTGTGCGCGCCGGCTCACCGGGCGGGGGCTCACCGGGCGGGGGCGGACCGAGCGCGATGCCGTCAGCGGGCGTCGACGCCGCCGTGCCCCAGGAAGAGGTGGCGCCGCCCGGGCCGGGTCTCCACGGTCTCCCGGAGGTGGACGAGGAACAGCGACAGCGCGGCGCGCACGGGGGAGGAGCCGCCCATGGCCTCCTGGGCGTCGGCGGCGATGCCGCGCAGATGCCGACCGAGCGCGGGCGGGTCCACGTGGAGTTCGAACGGCGGATCGAAGCGTTCCGGGGGGCCGTTCCCACCCGGTTCCCAGCCGTGGTGGATGAGGATGGTGGACCGGTCCGGTCCCGCGGACGCGCGCGCCCCTTCGGCGGCGAGCGAGGCGAGGAGCTCGTCGTAGAGCTCCTGGTCGGTGGGGTCGTCCATGGCACCCTTCCGAGGCGGCCGGGGACCGAGCCTTCCCGTTCCCCCGGCCCGAATCTCCGTCGGCCGGGTCGCCCTGCACCGGCCGGCCCCCGGTGCCCGCGCGGGCGCCGGGGGTCCGGAATCAGGTGAGGGCGCCACGCCGGAACGCCGTCACGGGTGGGGGCGTCCCGGGAGCCCGCCGCTCACTCCTCCTCGAAGTCCTCGCGGCGGACGGCCTCCTTCTCCATCTTGTCCTGGAGTTCGGCTTCCAGCTCCCGCCGTGTGTCCGGCCCCTCCGGGGCGTCGCTGTGGTCTTCGCGCACGACCTGGTCGGTGTCCGTGGTCTTGGGCTTGGACTCCTCTGGGAAGCTCACGGGCCACACCCCCTCGAATACGAACGATACGAACGTCAGAGACCGCCCCCTACCCGGCATCACCGCACGTCACACATCCCCCACGCGGCCCGCCCACGAAGGCCTCGCCGGTCGGCGAACCGCGGCACGGACGGGCTTCCCCAGGGGCGGAGGCACCCGGACGGCCGCCGGTCAGAGCACGCCGAGGAGCGGCCCCGCCAGCACGCCCATGGCCAGGGACAGGGCCGCCAGGGTGAGGGCGAGCCCCGTGCTCGCCCGCCGGACCGGCGCGGTCTCCCGGGCCTGATCCCCGTCCCCGGCGCGTGCGGACGGGGCGGCGCTGAAGAGCGGGAAGACCCAGCGCAGGTAGTAGAAGACACTGGCGACGGTGTTGACGGCGGCCAGCACCACCAGCCACACCAGGCCCGCGTCCAGCGCCGCGGTGAAGACGGTGAGCTTGCCGACGAACACCGCCGTGGGCGGCGTCCCCACGAGCCCGAGCAGACAGACCACCAGGCTGAGCGCGAGCCACGGGCGACGGTGGAAGAGCCCGGCGTACTCCTCCAGGGTCCTGGCCCCGGGAAGGGCGCACACGACGGCGAAGGCACCGAGGTTGGTCACCAGGTAGGCGGCCAGGTAGAAGAGCAGGCCCGGCCGCGCCAACGCCGCCGCGTCCCTGACAGCGGCTACCGCCATCAGCAGGTAGCCGACCTGGCTGACGGTGGAGTAGGCGAGCAGGCGCCGCGCGTCGGACTGGAAGAAGGCACCCAGGTTGCCCAGCGTCATGGACGCCGCCGCGAGCAGGGCGCACAACAGTGCCCAGTCCAGCGCGCCGCCGGCGACCACCTCGTCGCCCAGCCGGTACAGCGCCACCAGCGCCCCGATCTTGGGGACCGTGGTGACGAAGGCGGCGACGGGAGCGGGCGCGCCCTCGGTGACGTCGGGAAGCCAGAAGTGGGAGGGCACGCCCCCGGCCTTGAACAGCAGCCCGGCCAGGACCGCGACCACGCCCGCGCCCACCAGGGCGCGCGGCGCGTCCGGCAGGGAGCCGGCCAGCGTCCTGTAGTCGGTCGCCCCTCCGGCGCCGAGCAGCAGCGCGGTGCCGGTGAGCAGCACGATGCCCAGCAAGGCGCCCAGCAGGTAGAACTTCAGGGCGCCCTCGGTGCCGCGGTCGTCCTTGGCGAACCCGGTCAGCGCGTACAGCGGGATGCTCGCCAGCAGGTAGGCCGCCGCGAGGACCAACAGGTCGTTGGCCCCGGCCAGCGCCACCGTGCCCAGCGCGCCGAGCAGCAGCAGGACGTAGGACTCCGACTCCCGCGGGTGCCCGGAGAAGGAGTCGCCGGCCAGCAGTACCGTCACCAGCACGCCGACGAGCACGGCCACCCGCACGGCGTGTGTGCTCACGTCGATCGCGAATCCGCCGGTGGCCATGTCCGGCGCGCGGACCCAGTCCGTGAGCGCGGCGGCCAGGGCGCCCAGGAGCGCGGCGACCACGCACAGCCGCACGGTCCACTGGCGGCGGCGGGGCGTCCAGCTGCCCAGCAGCAGCGCGCCCACGGCCGCGAGCGCCAGCACGATCTCGGGCACCAGCATCGCCGGATCGACGTGACCCGCTTCGCTCATCGGACCACCAGGGCGACGAGCGTTCGGGAGGCCGGTTCGATCAGGTCGAGCAGGAACCGCGGGAAGACGCCGATGACCACGGACAGGGCGGTCAGCGGCGCGATGGCGACCAGCTCCCGAGCGGTGAGGTCACCGGTGCGCGCGTGCTCGGGGATCCGGTGCTCTCCGGTGAACAGCTGCTGCAGCGCGCGCAGGAAGAGGGCGGCGGTGATGAGGATGCCGAGGAAGGCCACCGCGGTCGGCACGGGCACGAAGGACAGGCTCCCCGTGAAGATCTGGAACTCGGCGATGAAGCCGGACAGCCCGGGCAGCCCCAGCGAACCGAACGCCGCCACCGAGGCCAGCGCGGCCAGGCGCGGCATGGTCCCGGCCAGCCCGCCGTAGGACGCCATCCGGTAGGTGCCGCCCCGGTCGTGGAGCGCGCCCGCCAGCAGGAACAGCGCGCCCGTGAGCAGCCCGTGGCTGACCATCTGGGTGATGCTTCCGGTGACGGCCAGGGCGGCGGCACGGGCCTCGTCGGCCGTGGCGAGCCCGGCCGCACCGAGCCCGAGCAGGATGTAGCCCATGTGGTTGACCGAGGTGTAGGCGATCATGCGCTTGAAGTCGGTCTGGGCGAGCGCCACCAGTGCCCCGTACAGGACCGAGACCACACCGACGATCACGATGACCATGGCGTACTCGCGCCAGGCTCCGGGTAGGAGCGGCATCGCCACGCGCACGAACCCGTAGGTGCCCATCTTCAGCAGCACGCCCGCCAGGATCGCCGAGCCGACCGCGGGCGCGTCGGTGTGCGCCGGGGGCAGCCAGGTGTGGAAGGGCACGGTCGGCGTCTTGATCGCCAGGCCGAGCCCGACGGCCAGCAGGACCAGCCCGGCGGCGGGGCCGCCGTCCTCCAACGGGGGCCGCCGGGTCAGCTCCACGATGTCGAACGTGTGCGGGTCCGCGGCGAGGTAGAGGCCGATGAAGCCCAGGAGCAGCGCCAGGGAGCCGAGGAAGGTGTACAGGAAGAACTGCAGCGCCGAGCGGGCGGCCCGGCCGTGCCCCCACCCGGCGATGACGAAGTACATCCCGACGATGGACAGGTCGAAGAAGACGAAGAACAGCAGCAGGTCCAGGGCACTGAACAGGCCCAGCGAGACGGTCTGCAGGAACAGGAAGAGGACCGCGTGGGCACGGGTGCGCCTGCGCTGCCGCAGCGAGCGGACGGCGCAGGCGAGGAAGAGGACGGCCGTCATCGCCAACAGAGGCAGCGAGAGCCCGTCCACTCCGACGTGGTAACCCGCCCCGACACTGGGGATCCAGCGCAGGTGCGTCTCGTAGGCGAAGGCGACGCCCGCGCCTTGAGCCGGGCCCACGGCGGCCGGGTAGCGCGCCCACAGGGCGATGACCAGGGCCAGGTCCAGCCCGGCCACCGCGACCCAGGTCCAGGCCACGAGGCCCTCGCGCGGGCGCGGGAGGGCGAGCAGCACCAGGCCCGCGAGCAGGGGCAGGAACACGACGACGGAGAGCACGCCTCACCTCATCAGGACGAAGACGGTGGCCAGCACGAGGATCGCGACGACGGCCTGGGCGTAGTACTGGTGGAGCAGGCCGGTCTGCGGGCGCAGGGCCCAGGCGGCGGCCGTCCGCGCCGCCGACGCGACCGCTCCCACCGAGTGGTCGGCGGCGGTCTCGACGTGGTCCCGGACCGCTCCGGCGGCCGCCAGGCCCAGGTGCGCACCGGAACGCACCCCGCCCGCGACCGCGCGGTCGTCGGAGACGGCGAGGCCGCGCGCGGTCCTCAGACCCAGGTCCGCTCCGGCACGCACCCCGCCCGCGATCACGCGGTCGTCGAAGGCGGCCAGGCCGCGCGCGAGCGCCATGGTGGGTCGGATGACACCGATGCGGACCAGGCGCTCCAGCCCGAGCCAGTCGCCCGCCCAGCGGCCGAGCGGACGGGCGCCCGATCCGCCTGCCGCGCGGGCCCCCTGGAAGGAGCGGGCTCCCGCTTCGGCCCCGGTCCCGGCCTCAGCCCCGGTCCCGGCTCCTGTCTCTGCTTCGGTCCCGGCCTCGGCTCCGGCTCGGGCCTCGGCGCTCGCGGAGGCGCGGGAGTAGACCAGACCCGCACCGGCGAGCGCCACGACGCTCACCAGCGCCGACACCGCCATCTCCCCACCGGTCGGGCCCGGCTCGCCGCTCACGTTCAGGAGCGTGCGCCACCAGTGCTCCCAGGTCGGGAGGGCGAACACGCCCAGTCCCACCGCGGCGACGGCCAGGGCGAGCAGCGGTGCCCGCACGGAGAGCGGCACCCCCGCGGAACGCGGCCCGCCCGCGGGTCCGCGATCGTGCCCTTCGGCCTCGCGGCCGTCACCGCGCCGCCGGGACCGGGGGAGCGGCGGCGCCCACACCGCGACCAGGGCCTTGGCCGCGTAGGCCGCGGCGAGCGCCGCCGCCACCAGACCCATGGCGTACAGGGCGGGCGAGTCCTCCAGCACCACCGCCAGCACCGCGTCCTTGGCCGCCCAGATACCGGTCGGCGGCACCCCCGCGACGGCCAGCGCCCCCGCCGTGAAGGCCGCACCCACCACGGGGTGGCGGCGGCCCGCGCCCCGCAGCCCCTCCAGGTCCCGCGCGCCCAGCGCCACCAGCCACGCCCCGGCGCACAGGAACAGCAGGCTCTTGGCCGCCGCGTGCGCGGCGAACTGCAGGCTCGCGCCCGCCACGCCGCCCGCGCCCGCCGCCAGCACGATGAAGCCGATCTGCGCACAGGTCGAGGCGGCGAGCAGCTGCTTCAGGTCCGTCTGCGCCAGGGCCACCACGCCGAGCAGGACCGCCGTGGCCACCCCGGCCCAGGCCACGAGCGGCCCCGCCCATCCCGTCGCCGCGAGCGCGGGCTCCACCCGGACCAGCAGGTAGCCGCCCGCCGCGACCATCGTGGCCGAGTGCAGCAGCGCCGAGACCGGACCGGGGCCGGCCATCGCGTGGGACAGCCAGAAACTGAACGGCAGCTGCGCGGACTTGCCGAGCGCGGCCAGGACCACCCCGGCCACCGCCGCGTCGCGCCAGACTCCCTCCAACCCCGCGAGCCCGCTGAGTTCCAGGGCGCCCGCGCCGCCCGCGAGCGCGGCCCCGGCCGCCAGGTACAGGCCCAGGTCCCCCGCACGCGTGGTGAGCAAGGCCGCCCGCGCCGAATCGACCCGCCCGGACTCGTGCCACCAGAACCCGATGAGGGCGTAGGAGACGGCGCCCATGACCTCCCACGCCGCGAGCAGGACCAGCAGACCGGTCGCCGTCACGGTGACGAGCATCGCCGCGGCGAAGAGCGACATGAACCCGAAGAAGCGCGCCCGCGCCTCACCCGCACCGAGCTCACCGGCCGAGAACACCACCACGGCCAGGAAGACGGCGGTGACCGTGAGGACCATGACGGCCGACAGTCCGTCCACGGCCAATCCGGCGGGGATCCCGGCCAGTGCCGGAGCGGTGGCGGCCGGACGCGTCACCGCCGCGACCACGCCCAGCGCGACCCCCGCGGCGGCCGAGGCGACGGCGCACGGCGCGGCGACCGCGTCGGCGCGCCGGCCGGCCACCAGCAGCACCGCGCCGGTCAGGGCGGGCAGGGCCACGAGCGCCCACAGCGCGGCGCTCACCGGTCCCGGTCCCCGAGGTCGTCGGCGGAGTCGACCACGTCGATGTCGCGGGTGCGGAAGATCGCCGTGGTGACGGCGAACCCGACCGCCATCTCCACGGCCATCGCCGTGATGGCGACCAGGACGAGCACCTGCCCGTCCGGCCGCTCCGGGGAGACGAAGAACCACAGGGCGGCCGCGGCGACGATGACGCCGTTGATCATCAGCTCCAGCCCCATCATCACCATGACGACGGACTGCTGGCTCAGCGCGCCGAACAGCCCCACCGAGAACAGCGCGGCGGCCAGGAGCAGGTACGCCTCCAGGATCATCGGCCCAGCCCCCCATCGATGGGGTCGTCCGGGCGGGCGCGGCGCAGGTCGTCGCCGTAGCGGTCGTAGCGCCCGCGCGGGGTGGAGAGCACCACCGAGGCGACCATCGTCGCGAAGAGCACCAGGCCCACGAGCATCATGACCAGCATGTGCGGGCCCATGATCGCCTCGGCCAGCAGCAGGGTGGGATCGGCCGGCACAGCGCCCTCGCGGGCGGGCCAGGGGACGAGGAACACACCCGCGGCCAGGACGGCGAACGTGCCGATCGCCACCGCGAGGGCGCCGACCTTGTTGTGCAGCATGCTCATGGGCATGAGCCCGGCCGGGTTCATCATGTACATGATCATGAAGACGACCATCACCATCATCTCCATCACCATCATGAGGACCACCAGCACACCGAGGTAGGACAGCCCCAACAGCAGGAGCGGCACCGCGGCGAACAGGAACGACGCCAGCAGCGCGAAGGTCGCCCGGGCCATGGAGTCCAGCACGAACACCGCGACGCCCGAGGCCACCGCGCCCACGGCGCAGACCACGAACACGACCGTCTCGGCCATCGATCCCCCTAACGGACCAGTACGAGTACGGAGACGACCAGGGCCTGGAGCAGGCTGAGCGGGATGAGCACCATCCAGCCCACCTCGGTGAACCGGTCCATCCGTACCGTGGGCACCCGGTGCCCGATCCAGACCAGAGCGCCCAGCACCACCGCCGTCTTGACCAGCGACCACGCCCAGGCGGGCAGGAGCGGACCCGCGCCGCCGCCCAGGAACAGCGGCACCGCCATCGCCGCCACCACGGTCAGGAGCAGGTACCGTCCGGCGAGCAGCACCAGCCGGTCCGCTCCGGCGGGCTCGGCGGCGGCCCCGCCGGCCAGGTCCCGCCCCACGGGCGCGTCGAAGGGGCCCCAGAACGCCATGGCCAGCGCCGAGACCAGGTAGATCGCGAAGGCCGCCGGCATCAGGACGGCGAACCACACCTCCTCCTGGGCCGCGACGACGTCGCCCACCCGCAGCGACCCGGCGCCGAGGGCGGCCGTGATGAGGGCGAACATGTGCGGAAGCTCGTACGAGAGCCCCTGGACCAGGAACCGGTAGCCCCCGACCAGCCCCCACACGGAGTTGGCGCCCCAGCCGAGCAGCCACACCGCGCACCAGGCCAGCACTTCCATGGCGTTGAACCACACGACGCCGACCGACAGGTCGCTGACGGCGACCGGTCCGAGCGGGATCACCATCGCGGCCAGCACCGCGGCCACGGGCAGGAGAGCCCCGCCCAGGCGCCACAGAAGCGTGTCCGCGCCGGGCACGGTCCGCCGTCGCTGCACGAGGAGGCGGGCCGACTCCCGGGCCGGTGCGGCGATCGCGGCCACGGGCGCGGTCCCGGCGGCGCGGGCGTGGAGGACGGCCGCACCGGCGGCCGCGCCGTAGGCGAAGACGCCCAGCAGCACGAGGAGGACGAGCGGGCTCAGCAGTGCGGGGGCGCTCTCAACCATGGGTCCGCCCGGGCGCGTGCGCGCGCAGTGCCGCCAGGTCGGGGTCCAGCGAGGCCACGATGAGCCGCACCGCCGCCAGCTCCTGCCCGGTCACCAGTGAGGGCAGCAGGTCGACGGCTGCCTCCGCCGCCTCCGCGCGCCCCGCGGACGTGTCTCGCTCGGCTCGGCTCGGCATGCCGCTCGTCCCGACCGCCGCCTCGACGCGGTCCAGCCGGCGGGACCACCGGTCGGTGACGTCTCCGAGCAGCGGGTCCGGGGCCGGCCCGGTGATCCGCCCGAGCCCGCCGGTGGACCAGCGCAGTACCCGGGAGCGGCGCACCCGGCGCAGCCAGCGGAGCACGCCCCGCCGCGTGGGCTCGCTCGGGTCCGGCTCGGTGAGCAGCGCGTCGCGCCACCGCCGGCCCGCCACGGCCGCGGACGGCCATCCGGCGACGGCCAGGAGGCGTTGCGCGGAGTCCAGGTCGGCGGCCGGGCCCGGGACGTCCCAGAAAGTGGAGGGCGTGGCGGACCCGCAGACGACCACGGCCTTCGCCTCCTGCACGACGTCTCCCTGGAGGATCAGCCGCAGGCAGAGCCCGGCGGGCCAGTCGGCCAGCGCGGGCCCCAGGCTCACGTGCAGCCGGTCGAGTCTGAGGCCGTCCCTGTCCGGGCCCCGGTCGGCCATGGGAATGCCGCCGGGCATCGACATCCCGCCGTGGTCGTGGTGGCCATGGTCGTGTTCACGGCCGCCGCTCTGGTCGTGGTGCTCGTGGCCGCTGTCCTCGCCGTCAGGGCCGTCATCGCCGTCGCGGCCGTGGCCGTCGCTGTGGTCAGAGCGTTCGTGGGGACTGCCGTTCTCGCCACCGCCGTGGCGGTCGTGCTCGTCCTCGCCGCTACGGCCGTCGTCGTGAGGGCTTTCGTGCTCGCCGTCTCCGTCACTTCTCTGGACGCGCGCGCGGGCGTCGGCGTCACGTTCGGCCGCCTCGCGGCGCTGCCGGTCGACATCCAGCAAACGGGCCCGTGCGGAGTCCAGCAGCGCGGCGGCGCCCTCGGAACCGGCTACGCGTACGCGGGCGCGGGGACCCGGCATCTGCGCCCACACGCGCTCGACCGCGTCCGCGAGCTCGGGGTCCTCGGAGCCGCAGACCACCAGCAGGTCGGCCTCGCCCGGAGCCGCGGCCTGCCGCCAGCCGCGTTCGCGCAGCTGCCGTTCCACGGCCAGCCGTGCGCCGGTACCGCCGACCGCGGCGACGACGAAGGCGCAGGGTCGGGCGCGGGCCAGCAGCCACCCGGTCACGTCCACCGGAACGCCCCCTCCCGCCAGGCGTAGACGACGGCGGCCATCAGCACGGCCAGGAAGGCGAACATCTCCACGACGGCCGTCGTGCCCGTGCTGACCACGACGAGCACCCACGGATACATGAAGACCATCTCCATGTCGAAGGCGAGGAAGAGCATCGCCACCGCGTACCAGCGCACGTGATAGCGCGACACCGCGTGCTCGGACACCGCCTCGCCCGACAGGAAGGGGTCGCCGGACACCGGGGCGCGTCCGAGTCCGACCGCCGCGGCCAGGCCGTGGACACAGAGCAGGAGAGCGCCCGTGGCCAGGGCCAGGGCGAGTGCCGCTCCGAAACCCTCCATCGTCCCCCTACCGGTACCGACGCACACGCTAGGCGAGGAGGCCGCCCGAAACCAGGAGCCGCGTGCGGGGCGCACGGGCGTGTCGTTCACCGGCCGCCCGCCCCTGCCCGGCTCGGCCGATCGCCCCCGCCAGGCTCAGCCGTGTGGGCGCGCGTTCAGGCGTGCGGCCTGGCGGGTGAGGTGGTCGCGTTCGGGAAGGCTGGCCGCCGCCCGGGCGGCGTCGGCGTAGAGCCGGGCCGCGGTCACCGGGTCGCCGTCGCGCTCGTGCAGGTAGGCCGCGACGGCGGTGAACCGGGGCAGCGCGGGGTCGAGCCCGGCCAGTGCGGCCAGGCCCGCCCGCGCGCCGTCGGCCTCACCGACCGCGACGGCCCGGTTGAGCCGGGCCACGGGGCTCCCGGTGAGGCGCACCAGTTCGTCGTACCACTCGACGATCTGCACCCAGTCGGTCTCCTCGGCCGTGAGCGCGTCGGCGTGCAGTGCGGCGATGGCGGCCTGGGCCTGGAACTCGTCCAGGCGGTCGCGGGCCAGGGCGGCCTGGAGCACGTCGACGCCCTCGGCGATCAGGCGGGTGTCCCACAGGCCCCGGTCCTGCTCGGCGAGCGGCACGAGCCGGCCGTCGTGGCCGGTCCGCGCAGGGCGCCGCGCGTGGTGCAGCAGCATGAGCGCGAGCAGGCCCGCGACCTCCTCGTGACGGGTCATGGCCGCCAGCCGGCGCGTGAGCCGGATCGCCTCGGCGGCGAGGTCGACGTCGCCGGAGTAGCCCTCGTTGAAGACCAGGTAGAGCACGCGCAGCACCGTGGCCACGTCGCCGGGCTCGTGGAACCGGACGCCGGAGACGGTCCTCTTGGCCCGGCTGATCCGCTGGGCCATGGTCGCCTCCGGCACCAGGTAGGCCCTCGCAATCTGGCGCGTGGTCAGGCCGCCGACCGCGCGCAGCGTGAGCGCGACGGCCGAGGCCGGGGTCAGCGACGGGTGCGCGCACAGGAAGTACAGCTGGAGCGTGTCGTCGACCGCCTCGCCCGGGCCGGGCGGGGGCTCCGCCTCGACGCGTACCTCGCGGTGCCGGCGGGAGGCATCGGCGCGGACGGCGTCGAGGAACTTGCGCCAGGCCACGGTGACCAGCCATCCCTTGGGGTCGCGCGGCGGGTCGTCGGGCCATCCGCGCACGGCCTCCACCAGGGCGTCCTGTACGGCGTCCTCGGCCGCCGCGAAGTCGGCTCCGCGGCGGACGAGGACGCCGAGCACGGCGGGGGTGAGGTTCCTGAGAAGGGCCTCATCCACCATGGGTCACTCCGTGACGGTCGGGGCGGCGGTCAGGAACGGGCGCACCTCCAGCCACTCGTGGATCGGCTTTCCGCCCGCGCCCGGTGCCGCGGACAGCTCGCCCGCCAGCTCCAGCGCCCGCTCATAGGTCTCGACGTCGATCACCATCCAGCCGGCGATCAGGTCCTTGGTCTCCGCGAACGGGCCGTCGGTCACCGGCGGGCGCCCCTCGCCGTCGTAGCGGACGAACGTGCCCTCGGGGGAGAGCGCCTGGCCGTCGACGAACTCGCCGGTGCCCACGAGCCGGTCCGCGAAGTCGTTCATGTACTGGACGTGGGCGGTCACCTCCTCCGGCTTCCACTGGTCCATCGGCACGTCGTTGACCGCCTCGGGCGCGCCGCGGTAGTGCTTGAGCAGCAGGTACTTGGCCATGGGATTCTCCTCGGTGCGGTACGGCCCCGGTGGGCCGTGTTCACAGCGGGGACGGAGCCGTCCGCGGGTCCTCGACATCCGTCGCGCATCTTTTTTCGCGGGTCCGCGAACACCGCCGACCGGGGGAGCACCGTGGTCGCTCGCGCCCTCGTGTGCCCCACCGCCCAGCATCCCACCGCTCGGGCCTGTAGCGCCGTAGCGACCGTGGCACCGGCCGAATCGGTATTCTAGTGCTAGAATACCGATGTGGAGCTGACACCCGCCGAACTGACCGTCCTGGGCCTGATCATCGAACGGCCCCGGCACGGCTACGACCTGGAGCAGGTCATCGAGCGGCGCGGCGTCCGCCAGTGGACCGACATCGGGTTCTCCTCGATCTACTACCTGCTCGCCAAGCTCGTGAAGCGGGGCCTGGTCCACGTCCCCGACGCCCCGGACGCGGCGCGGTCCCGCCGCGTCCACCACGCCACCGCGGCCGGGCGGCGGGCCGCCCAGGAGGGCGCGCTCGCCCTCATCCGGGAGCCGCGCCCGCTGCCGCACCCGCTGCTCGTGGGCCTGGCCAACCTGCCGCTGCTCTCCGAACGGGAGTACGCCGACGCGCTGCGCGCCCGGCTGGCCCAGGTGGAGGAGCGGGTGGCCGCGGTGCGTGCGGCCGAACGGGCGCAGGCCTCCTCCGCGCGGGCGGCGCGCGAGGTGTTCTCCTACTCGCTCAGCCTCCTGGAGGCGGAGAGGTCGTGGCTCGCCGCCCGAGTCCAGGTGCCCGGATGACGGACAAGACCGATTTCAAGAAGACCCTCGACTCCTACCGCGCCACGGCGGGCCGGTTCCGGACCGTGGACGTGCCGGAGCTGCGCTACCTCATGGTCGACGGATACGGGAACCCCAACACCCCGGCCTTCACCGAAGCGGTCGAGGCGCTCTACCCGGTGGCCTACAAGCTCAAGTTCGCCAGCAAACAGGACCTCGGCCGCGACTACGTCGTCATGCCGCTGGAAGGGCTGTGGTGGGCCGAGGACATGGACGCCTTCACCGCGGCGCGCGACAAGTCGCGGTGGCACTGGACGCTGATGATCATGGTCCCGGACTGGACCGGCCCGGAGATGTTCGAGGCCGCCCTCCACCGGGTCGCGGCGAAGAACCGGCCCGCCCGGCTCGGCGACGTCCGCCTGGAGACGCTGTCCGAGGGCCGCTGCGTGCAGACGCTGCACGTGGGCCCGTTCGACGACGAGGCGGACGTCCTCGCCCGGATGCACCACGAGTTCATCCCGGCCCAGGGGCTACGGATGACCGGCCGCCACCACGAGATCTACCTCAGCGACTTCCGCCGCGCCGCCCCCGAGAAGCTCCGCACGATCCTGAGGCAACCGGTCGCCGTCGCGGTGGAGGAGCCGGTGCGGCGCTGAGGCGGAGGAGCCGGTGCGGCGCTGAGGCCTGCCCCAGCGCCGCACACCCGCTCCACCCGCCCGCGCCGCGTGGGCGCGGCTCCCGGCTCAGCGCCGGCGGACCCGGCGCAGGAAGCGCTCGACCGCCGCCTTCGACACCTTGCCGCCCGAGTACCCCTCGATCTTGGCGAACGGCATGTTCACGAGGAACATGACGTTGTTCGCGGCGTGCGGCCGCCTCACGGCCCGCAGGACGCGGCGCGCGGTGTGCAGCAGTCCCAGCACACCGCGCCCGAGCAGGTTGGCGTGGCGCAGCTGCGCCACGGTGTCGTCGAGCCCGAGCGGCGTCCCGGGGTCCCACGACGCGGCCGGCAGGGGGCGGCCGAGCAGCGCGGCGAACTCGGCGTCGCCGACGTTGTGCACGTCCCCGGCCGCGTAGGCGCCGGCCGGCGCACCGCCCTCGCCCCGGTCACGGCTCTCGCGCTGGTCACCGCCCTCGCCCCCGTCGCCGCTCTCGCCCTCGACGACCACCGTCGTCGCCAGGCGGACGTCCGCCACCGACGCCCCGACCCTGATCGCGTACGGCCCGCCGTGCCGGCGCCACGCGTTCGCGTCGACGTCGAAGTACTCCCACGCCCGGCCGTCGGGCGCGATCTCCACGCGCCGCTCCTGCCCCGGTTCGAGCTCCACGGAGGCGAAGCCCGCGAGCTCGGCCGCGGGGTGCGGCACCGCGGCCGCCTCCGGAGTGACGTACATCTGCGCCACCTCGCGGCCGGCCCGGTCCCCGGTGTTGCGGAGGGTGAACCGCACCGTCCCTCCGCCGGCCCGCAGGTCGACGTCGAGGCCGGAGTACTCGAACGCGGTGTAGCTCAGACCGTGTCCGAAGCAGTAGCGGACCGCCACGTCCCGGGTGGTGTAGTACCGGTAGCCGACGAAGAGGCCGTCGCGGTGCTCGGCGGTGCGCTCGCGGCCCGGGAACGTGCCCGCCGCGGCGACCGAACGGGCCGAGGGCACGTCCGCGTAGCGCATCGGGAAGGTGACGGCGAGCCTGCCGCCGGGGTTGTGGCGGCCGGTGATCGTGTCGGCGACGGCCGTGCCCCCGCCCTGCCCGGCCAGCGAGGTGTACAGGATCGCGGCGACGTCCTCGGCGAACGGGAGCTCGACCGGGGCGCCGCCGGCCAGCACGACCACGACGCGGTCGTGGACCCGGGTCAGGCGCTCGACCAGCGCGAGCTGGTCGGCGGGCAGCCGCAGGTGCTCGCGGTCCACCCCCTCGGCCTCGCTCGACTCGTCCAGTCCCAGGAAGAGGAGCACGGTGTCGGCCCGGCCGGCGAGTGCGAGGGCCTGGTCGGCGAGCCGGCGGCTCGGCCCGCCGAACCGGTGGAAGCCGCGGGCGAAGCCGACGACCTCCAACGGGCCGGACCGCAGGGCGCTCAGCGCGTCGTCCACCCGGGTGGGGTTGACCAGCGAGGACCCCGCGCCCTGGTAGCGCGGCGTCTCGGCGAAGTCGCCGATCACGGCCACCCGGGAGGAGTCCGGCAGCGGCAGCACCGGCTCGCCGTCGGCTCCGGGGGCGTTGCGCAGGAGTACGAGGCACCTCCGGGCGGTGTCGACGGCGGCGCGGTGCTGGGCGTCCGGGTCGACCGGTTCGGCCCCCTCCAGGGCGGACGTGGTCTCCAGCGCGAGCGCGATGAGGTCGTCGACCGCGCGGTCGAGCACGGCCTCGTCCAGGCGCCCCGAGCGCACGGCCTCGACGATCCGCCGGTCGGTCACACCGCCCGAGGAGGGCATTTCGAGCTGGTTGCCGGCCAGGAGGCCGGCGATCCGGTCGTGGTTGCCGCCCCAGTCGGTGACGACGACGCCGTCGAACCCCCACTCGTCCCGCAGGATGTCGACCAGCAGGTGCGTGTTCTCGTTGGCGTAGGTGCCGTTGACCTTGTTGTACGAGGTCATGAGGGTGCGCGGTCGGGCCTGCTGGACCACGCGCCGGAACCCCTCGAGGTAGATCTCGCGCAGCGAGCGCTCATCGACCACCTCGTCGATCGACATGCGCAGGTGCTCCTGGCCGTTGACCGCGAAGTGCTTGGGGCAGGCCGCCACACCCGTGGACTGGATGCCGCGCACCATCCCGGCGGCGAGGTCGCCCGACAGCCGCGGGTCCTCGGAGAAGTACTCGAAGGACCGCCCCCCGAGCGGGTTGCGCACGATGTTCAGGCCCGGCCCGAGCAGGACCGCCACACCGGCCCCGCGGGCCTCGGCTCCGAGCGACCGTCCCACCCGTTCCATCAGGTCGACGTCCCAGCTCTGGGCCAGGGCGGCGGCCGTCGGAAAGCACGTGGCGGGCAGCGAGGCGTTGAGCCCGAGGTGGTCGGCCTTGCCGCCCTGCTTGCGCACGCCGTGCGGGCCGTCGGTCAGCATGATCGACGGCACCCCTGCGCGCGCGACGGACTCGGTGTTCCAGAAGTTGGCGCCCGAGGTGAGGGAGGCCTTCTCCTCCAGCGACAGGCGTGCCACGGTCTGCGCGTGCCGGAGGGGAGCTGTCTCTGCCATTGTCAGATCCTGTTCGTCTGGAGCACGTAGAACAGGATGTGGTGCGCCGACTCGCGCAGCGCGGTCAGCGTCCCGGCCCTGTCCTGTTCGAGGTAGTCGGCGAGTTCCTGCTCGTAGGAGCCTGCCCCCGGAAGGTCGACGAGCAGCCCGAGGATCATGTCGTTGCCCGCCTCGACCGCCTGGCGTGCGTCGAAGTGGGCGCCCTGGCCCACGATGCCGGCGTCGGTGATGACGAAGCCCTCGAAGCCCCACTCACCGCGCAGGACGTCGGTGAGCAGTGCCTCGCTGCCGCCCGCCCAGGTGGTGCCGACGCGGTTGAAGGCGGTCATGGCCCCGTGCGCGCCACCGTCCTTGACCGCGGCTTCGAAGGGGCGCAGGTGCAGTTCGCGCCACGCCTGCTCGGTCGTCCACACGTACAGGCCCATCGCGGCCCGGTTGGTCTCCTGGACGTTGCCCGCGAAGTGCTTGATCACGGCCACGGTGCCCTGCGACTGGAGACCGGACACGTACTGGGCGCCGATCCGCGCGGTGAGCAGCGGGTCCTCGGAGAAGTACTCGAAGTTGCGCCCGCCCAGCGGTGAGCGGTGCAGGTCGAGGGAGGGGCCGTAGACCGCGTCGACGCCGTAGGACTGCGCCTCCGCGCCCATCGACCGCCCGACCTCCAGGGCGAGCTCGTCGTTCCACGTCGAGGCCAGGACCACGGGGGTGGGGAAGGCGACCGTGGTCCAGTGCCCGATGAAGTCGCGGATGCTGGCGGGGCCGTCGTACATCGTCGTCTCCGGGACGCCCAGGCGCTCGATCCCCACGGACCAGTAGCCGCCGTTGCCGGACAGCGCGACCAGCTCGTCCTCGGTGAGCTGGTCGAGGAAGTCCTGCCAGCGGGGGTCCTCCATCGGCGCCCCCTTCAGGTCGGCGAGTTCGAGACCGTGGTCCGCGCCGGTGACGGGCGCGGAGGCGTCCGGGTCGGCCTCCAGCGCGTAGTCGTCCTCCAGCAGCCCGTCGGGCATGCGCAGGTCGTCCTCGGTGGGAGCCGTCGGGAAGGTCTCGTCGGGGTTGCCGCGCGACAGGTAGGCCAGATCGCCCCGCGCGTCGTCGAACCGGTTGGTGATCTCGGCGCCCGTGGCCGGGTCGGTGTCGATGACGACCCGCTCGGGCTGGGCGTGGGTCGCGCTGTCCACGGTGTCGTGCACGTCGCGGGCCAGCCGGATCCCGTAGTCGCCCTCGTCCAGGACCCACGCCTGGGCGTCGCGGTCGTCGTAGGAGGCCATGGCGGCGGTGTCGAAGGCGACCGTCACGGTCTGCGTCTCGCCCGGTGCGAGCTGATCGGACTTGGCGTAGCCGCCGAGCACGGTCGCGGGCTTCTCGATCCCGCCGTCGGCGTAGGGGGCGTCGTAGTAGACCTGCACGACCTCCCGGCCGGGCGCGTCACCGGTGTTGGTCACGTCGACCCGTGCGCTCACGGTGTGCTCGTCGGTGTCGAACTCGGCGTCGGACCACTCGAACTCCGTGTACGACAGGCCGTGCCCGAACGGGTACTGGACGACGTCCTCGTACTCCTCCTCGGGCACGAAGGTCTCGTAGTAGCGGTAGCCGGCGTAGATGCCTTCGAGGTGATGGGTGAAGTAGCGGCCGACGGGCTCGCCGCCGTCGTCGGTGTACTCGAAGTCGCCGGTGTTGAGCACGGCCGGGTGGGTGTCGATGTCATAGGCGTAGGTGTCGGTGAGGCGCCCGGACGGGTTCACCTCGCCGGTGAGGGCGCGCGCCACCGCGTTCATGCCGGTCTCGCCGGGGCCGCCGATCCACAGCGCGGCGTCCACGCTCTCGTACTCCTCCAGGAAGCCGAGCTCCATCGCGTTGGCGCTGTTGACGAGGACCACCACGTGCTCGAAGGTCGCGTCCAGTGCCTCCAGGGTGGCGCGCTCGTCCTCGGTCAGGCGCAGGTCCTCGGGGGTGAAGTCCCTGCCCTCCATGCCCGCCCGGCCGACCGCGTAGACCGCGGTGTCGGAGTGCTCGCGGGCATCGGACAGGACCGCGTCGGAGAGGTGTTCGACGGGCATCTCGGTCGGTGAGGTGACGAAGAAGCCCTTGAGCGAGGGCAGGAGTTCGTCGACGACGCCGGCCTCGGGCTCCTCGTAGGGCTCGGTCGTGGCCTCGCCGTTGTCCGCGTAGTTGCCGTAGAGGTCGCGCACCGCCCGGTCGTAGTCGACGCCGGCCTCCTCGAGCGCGGCGAAGAGCGATTGCGCTCCGACGGAGGAGATGCCGCCCGCTCCGCCTCCGCCGAAGACGGGCGTGGCCGCGCTCACGCCGAAGACACTGACCTCGCGGTCCGCCAGCGGAAGCACGTCCTCCTCGTTCCGGAGCAGGACCAGGCCCTCCGCCATGACCTGGTCGGCCACGCCCAGGGAGTGCTCCCGCGCGGCCGCCTGGTCCTCCGTGGCCGGGCGCGTGGCGGTGTGGTACCAGGACCCCAGGACACTCGCGATCAGGGCGACGACCACACCCAGTGCGGTGAGCTTGATCCAGCGGTGCTGACGCCTGCGGAACGCCTTGAAGCCCTTCCTGCGGGCCCGGCGCTCCCGGCGGGGTTCGGCGGCCTTCACCTCGGCGCGCCAGGCCTTGACCTCGGCCCGCTCGGCGCGGCGCGCTTCCAGGCGCTCGGCGACGGGCTTGCCGCGCCGCTCCCTGCGCCGTGCCCTGAGGTCGGCGAAGCGCTGCTTCGCCTCGGCTCGGTACTGCTGCACCAGTCGCCGGTACTCGCTGTGGTCCATAGGGGTCGTCCTTGCCTGACGGAGGCCGCCGGAGGCGGCGGGGGATTCGAGCCGATGTGGTCGCGGCCGAGGTCCTGCCTGGTGGCGGGCACGAAAACTATACGTCGTTCGGTTTTTAAAACCAAACGTCGTTCAGTCGTAGGATGTGCTCATGAATCGGCGAGGCCCGTACGGCAAGACGGCGGCGAAGCGTGAAGAGATCCTGGCCGCGGCGTTGGAGCTCATCGCACGTCACGGGTATCGCGGTACGTCCGTCAAGGCCATCGCCGAGTCGGCCGGGCTGAGCCCCGCCGGCGTGCTGCACCACTTCGGCACCAAGGAGCGGCTCTTCGTCGAGGTCCTGCGCCGACGCGACCAGCTCGACGCGGCCCGTTCCCGGGCCGACGTCGCCGCCGCGGCCGAGACGTCGCCGCTGCACCCCCTCGACCGCTACGCCGCCCTGCTGGACGCCAACTCCGGGGTCCCCGGGTTGGTCGAGCTCTACTCGGCGCTGGTGGTCGAAGCGGCCGACCCCTCGCACGAGGCGCACGACTTCTTCGCCGAGCGCCGGGCCGAGGGCCAGTACCTGCTCACGCGGGCCGTCCGGCGGATGCAGGAGGCCGGGACGCTCACCACCGGAATCGACGCCGGGGTCCTGGCGACCGTGCTCCACGCACTCGGCGACGGGCTCCAGACCCTCTGGCTGATCGACCCCGAGATCGACATGGGCGGCACCGTGACCGCACTCCTGCACGCCCTGCGCACGGACCTTGCGGAGGAGGACGGACCCGCGGCCTGAGGTGGGGCGGGGTCCGCTGCGTCGCGGGAACGTCCGCCCGCCGCCCGCCGCCCGCCGCCCGCCGCTTGCTTCCCGCCGTCCGCCGCTTGCTTCCCGCCGTCCGCAGGTCAGCGGTCGGCCGGGCCCGTGGAGTCGCGGATCACCAGGTGCGAGGGCAGCATGACCCTTCGGTCGGGCGTGCGGGTCGTGGAGCGGGACCGGTTCTCCAGCAGCAGTTCCACGGCCGAGCGGCCGGCCTCGTCCTGCGGGCCGGCCAGGGTCGTGAGCGCCGGGACACAGAAGTCGGCGCCGAAGATGTCGTCGTACCCGACCACGCTGACCTGCTCGGGCACCGCCACGCCCCGTTCGGCCAGACGGCGCAGCACGCCGATGGCCAGCAGGTCGTTGTGGGCGACCACGGCCGTGGCCCCCGTCACCAGGGCCGCGTCGGCCGCCGCCCCGCCGCCGACCACGCGCGGGGGGAAGGGCCCCAGGCGGGTGATCCTCATGCCGAGGCCCCGCGCCCCGTCGACCAGCCCCCGCCACCGCTCACCGGCCGGCCAGGACTGGTGCGGGCCCGACAGGTAGACGAGTGACCGGTGCCCCAGCGAGGCCAGGTGCTCCACGATCTGCCGGCTGCCCACCCGGCTGTCGACCACGGCGCTGGGCAGCCCCTTCACCTCCCGGTTGACCAGGGCCAGGTTGTGCTCCTCGGCCAGCTCCCACAGGCTCTCGTCCGACATCCGGCTCGACGCCAGGACGAAGCCGTCCACCGACCGGGCCAGGTGCTCGATCTGGGTGCGCTCGTTGTCGGCCGACTCCTCGGTGTAGCTGAGGATGAAGGTGATGCCGGCCGCGGACGCCCGCCGCTCGGCGCCCTTGATCGTCCCGAAGAAGTGCGGGTTGGTGATGTCGGGCACCAGCATCGCCACCGTCGCGGTCCGCCCCGACTGCAACGCCGTCGCCAGAGGGCTGGGGCGGTAGCCCATGCGCTCGGCGGTCTGGAGGACGTGCTCGCGGGTGGCCGCGTTGACCCGGCGGGGGTTGCGCAGGGCGCGCGAGACCGTGGAGGCGGCGACGCCCGCCTCCCGGGCCACGTCGTAGATGGTGGTGCGCTTCGGGGAGTCCATGACGACCATGTCTAGGCGTTGTGACAACTTTTGGCAATCGCTTGTCGTGACGCGAACGGGAAACCTAGGGTTCACACCACGTCCCGGGTGGCGCAGATCACGCACCCATGACCTGCGCCGATACCGTCCCCGTTCGCTGAGTGGAGCTCGTCCGGATGCCTGACAACCCCCCGTCCCCCGGCAACAAGCCGCCCGCGCCGCGCCCTGCGGTGGTGCGCCGGCTGGAGGCGGCCGAACTGGCCGTCGGGGTCGCGCTGCTCGCGCTGATCCTCGTCCTGATCCTCCTGCAGGCCACCCAGCGCCACCTGCCGGTGCAGGGCTGGGTGTGGACCGGGGAGCTGGCCCGCCTCGGGCTGGTCTGGCTCACGTTCTCCCTGGCCGGCTACCTGGTCGGCCGCGACGAGCACATCACCCTCAAGGTGGTCGACCTCCTCCTCGGCGACCGCGGGCTGCGGGCGGTGTGGATCCTGGCCAACCTCGTGGTCGCCGCGGTGGGCGTGCTGCTCACCCTGGAGGCCGTCGAGCTCGTCTTCGGCGGGTCGCCGCAGTCGACCCCGGCCCTGCGCATCCCCGTCTCCGCCACCTACGTGATCCCGCTGGTCGGAGTCGTGCTCATGTCGCTGCGCGCCCTCGCCAACGCCGCCCTGCTTCCCGGACCGCCCCAGCGCGAACACCGTCCGGCCCAGACGGGGGAGGCGACCCGATGAGCGCGCTCCTGGTCATCCTCGGCATCCTCGTGCTGCTGCTCCTGCGGGTACCCATCGCGTTCGCGATCCTGGGCCCGTGCCTGACCTACATGGCCGTCGGCGGCCAGTCCACCGGGTTGAGCCTGCGCACGGCGGCGCAGGAGGTCAACAGCTTTCCGCTGCTGGCCGTCCCGCTGTTCATCCTCCTCGGCGTGGTCGCCAACCACACCGGGATCGCCGACCGGCTCTTCGCGTTCGCCCAGGTCCTGCTGGGCCGGGCGCGCGGCGGCCTCGGCTACGTCAACATCGGCGTCAGCGTCGGCTTCTCCTGGATCAGCGGCACGGCGCTGGCCGACGTGGCGGGCATGGGCAAGATGATGGTTCCGGCGATGACCAAGGCGGGCTACCCGCGGCGCTTCGCCCTGGGCCTGACCGCCTCCACCAGCCTGATCAGCCCGATCATGCCGCCCAGCATTCCGGCGATCGTGTACGCGTCGGTCGCGGCGGTCTCCACGGCCGCGCTGTTCGCCGCCGCGGTGCTCCCGGCCGTACTGATGGCCGGCGGTCTGGCCCTGGCCGTGTTCCTGTGGGCACGGCGCAGACCCGAACTCGCCGGGAAGCGGGCCGAGCGGGGTGAGCTGGGCGCCGCGACACGGCGTGCGGCCGGTCCGCTGCTGGCTCCGGTGCTGCTGCTCGGCGGCATCCTCAGCGGCCTGTTCACCCCGACCGAGGCGGCGTCGGTCGGGGTCGCCTACGTCCTGCTCCTGGGCCTGCTCTACCGAAGGCTGGGTTGGCGCTCCCTGTGGAACATCGGCGTGGAGACCGTCACCACGGCCGCCTCCATCGCGATCATCCTGGCCGCCTCCGGCCTCCTCGGCTGGGTCCTGGCCCGCGAGCAGGTGCCCCAGCAGGTCGCCGGCTTCCTGCTGGGCCTCACCGACGACCCCACGCTGCTGTTGCTGCTGGTCAGCGCGGTGCTGATCATGATCGGCACCGTCCTGGAACCCATCGCCGCGCTGGTCATCACCGTCCCGGTCCTGCTCCCCGTCGCCGTCCGTTTGGGAGCCGACCCCGTGCACTTCGGGGTGATCACGATCCTCTGCCTCATGATCGGCCTGCTCACGCCTCCGATCGGCGGCGTGCTCTTCGTCCTCGGATCGGCGACCCGCACACCCATGCACGAGGTGTTCCGCGGCACGGCTCCGTTCCTGGTGCCGCTGGTGGCGGTGCTGCTGCTCCTCATCCTCTTCCCCGACCTGGTCCTGTTCCTTCCCGGACTCCTGGACCTGTGACGGCCCCGCCCCGAACGTGACGACCCGGCCCCGAACGTGACGGCCCCGCCCCGAGCCCGACGGACCCGACCCCGCGGTCACGGACACGACCGCACCGCCCGATGAGAACCGACCCCCGAGGATTCCCATGCGCAAGACGACCCGACTGATGGCCCTGTTCCCCGCCGTGGTGCTCGCCGCCACCGCCTGCGGCAGCGGAGGTGGATCCGGCGACGAGGAACCGGTCCTGACCTTCGCCAACAGCTACACCGAGGACCACCCCCACACCCGGTGCGGCATCGACCTGGTCGCCGAGCGCGTGGCCGAGGCCGACGCCGGGTTCTCCGTCGACACCTTCCCCAACAGCACGCTCGGCTCCAACACCGAGACCTTCGCCTCGGTGATGTCGGGCGACATCGATATGGACGTGCAGGGCTCGGCGGCGCTCGGGTCCTCCTACGAGCCGATCGGTGTCCTGGACGCCGCCTACGCGTTCCGCGACGCCGACCACCTGTTCGGCTACTTCGACTCCGAGGCCTCCCAGCCCCTCCGCGACGGGTTCGAGGAGGCCACCGGCGTCAAGATCCTCGACGCCTGGTACTTCGGCGACCGTCACTTCACCGCCAACGAGCCCATCCGCACCCCCGGCGACCTGGCCGGACTGCGCATGCGCTTCCCGGACTCGCCCATCTACCTCGCCAACGCCGAGGCCATGGGCGCCGAGCCGACCACGGTCGCCTTCGAGGAGGTCTACCTCGCCCTGCAACAGGGGACCGTGGACGGCCAGGAGAACCCCATCCCCACCATCGCCGGTGACAACTTCGACGAGGTGCAGTCGCACATCAGCCTCACCGGCCACCAGATCGGCTCGCAGATGATCGTCGTCTCCGGCCAGACCTGGAACGAGCTGTCGGCCGATCAGCAGGAGGTCCTCCAGGAGGCGGTCGGCTCGGTGCGCGCGGACAACCGCGCGTGCATCGAGGAGGCCGAGGAGGAGATTCTGCAGGAGTGGCGTGCCGAGGGTTCCATCGAGGTCGTCGACGACGTGGACGTCGAGGCGTTCCGGAGCCAGGTACAGGAGTACTTCGCGCAGAACCTGGAGGGCGAGCAGCGCGAGCTGTACGAGTCCTTCCAGGAGACCGAGTAGGTACGGCGAGCGAACAGGAAGGCGTGACGCATGCGGCGTTCCATCGCCACGGTCTCACTCAGCGGCACCCTGGAGGAGAAGCTCAGGGCCGCGGCCCGGGTGGGCTTCGACGGTGTGGAGATCTTCGAGAACGACCTCATCGGGTCGGTGCTCCCGCCCCGCGAGGTACGGACTCTGGCCGAGTCGCTGGGCCTGACCATCGACCTCTACCAGCCCTTCCGTGACTTCGAGGGCGTGGACGAGGACCGGTTGGAGCGCAACCTCCGGCGGGCCGAGGCCAAGTTCGCCCTCATGGTGGAACTGGGGGTGGACGTGATGCTGGTGTGTTCCAGTGTCGCGGCGCAGTCGGTCGACGACGACGCCCGCGCCGCCGCGCAGCTGCGGCGGCTGGCCGAGACCGCGGCGCCCTACGGGGTCCGCATCGCCTACGAGGCACTGGCGTGGGGGCGGTGGGTCGACGACTACCGGCACGCCTGGCGCCTGGTCCGGGAGGCCGACCACCCCGGCCTGGGCGTGTGCCTGGACAGCTTCCACATCCTGTCCCGGGGCCATGACCCGTCCGGGATCAGGGACATCCCCGGCGAGAAGATCTTCTTCCTCCAGCTCGCCGACGCGCCGCTGATGCCCATGGACGTCCTGCACTGGAGCCGCCACCACCGCTGCTTCCCCGGGCAGGGCGCCTTCGACCTGACGCGGTTCACCGGACACGTGCTGGCCGCCGGGTACGAGGGGCCGCTGTCCCTGGAGGTCTTCAACGACGTGTTCCGTGCCTCCGACCCCGAACGCACGGCCGCCGACGCGCTGAGGTCGCTGGCCGTGCTGGAGGACGAGACGGCCCGGGCCCGGGAGCGCGAGGAGGAGCCCGGCCGGGGCGGCGAGCGGCCTTCCCGGGACGGCGACCCCTCGGGGAAGGCGGGCCGCCCGGAGCCGTCCACGCGGCCCGCGTCCCCGGCCGCGCTCACCCGGCTGCCCGCGCCGACCCGCGCCCAGGGGTACGCGTTCGTCGAGATCGCGGCGCCCGAGCACTCGGCCGGGGGAGTGCGCGCGGCCCTGGCGTCCCTGGGGTTCCGGCACACCCGCGACCACCGCTCCAAACCGGTCCAGCTGTGGTCCAACGGCGACGTCCGCGTGCTGCTCAACGCCACGGATCCCCAGCTGGGCCACACCTGGAGCGGTGACGCGGCGGTCACCGCCCTCGGCGTCGACGTGGAGGACGCCGACGCGGCGATGCGGAGGGCGGAGCGGCTGCTGGCCCCGACCCTGCCCCGGCGGCGCGACCCGGCCGAGGCCGCCCTGCACGCCGTGGCGGCGCCCGACGGCACCTCGATCTTCTTCTGCGCCCAGGACCCGGGGGACGGACAGGACTGGCTGTCCGACTTCACCGTTCCGGTGGAGGGGCCGACCGGCACGGGCCGGGCCGTCCTCGGCGGCATCGACCACGTGGGGCTGTTCCAGCCCTTCGACCACTTCGACGAGGCCTCGCTCTTCTACCGGTCCGTCCTGGGCCTGGAACCCGACGACGGTGTCGAACTGGCCGCGCCCGACGGCATGGTGCGCAGCCGGGCGATGAGTCGCGACGGCGCGGGACCGCGCATCGCCCTCAACGCCTCCCTGCTCGGTCGTGGGCCCTACGAGGACGTGCGCGGCGGTCCCCAGCACGTCGCCTTCGGCTGCGAGGACGTGTTCGCGGTCGCGCGCGCCATGCGGGCGCACGGCGCCGAGCCGCTGCGCATCCCCGACAACTACTACGCCGACCTCGCCTGCCGCACGGATCTGGAACCCCTGGAGGTGGAGCGCATGCGCGAGTTCGGCGTCCTGTACGACCGGGCGGGGGACGGCGAGTTCCGGCACTTCTACACACCGATGCTCGACGGCCGGCTCTTCCTGGAGGTCGTCCAGCGCACGGGCGGGTACGCGGGCTACGGCTCCGCCAACAGCCCCTTCCGCATGGCGGCGCAGCGAGCGGAGGCGAGCCGTTGAGCGTGGGGACGCGTGTGGAGGAGTCGGACGCCGGCTCCTCCCTGGTGGGGCTCATCGGGACCGGCATCGGGCCCTCCCTGACACCGCCGATGCACGAGCGGGAGGCGGCCGAGCTCGGCCGCCGGTTGATCTACCGGACCATCGACCTCACCGAAGCGGGCCTGCCCCCGGACGCGGTGGGCGGCCTGGTGGGGTCGGCCCGGCACCTGGGCTTCAACGGCCTCAACATCACCCACCCGTGCAAACAGCTCGTGCTGCCCGCGCTGGACGGGCTCACCCCCGACGCGGCCGCGCTGGGGGCGGTGAACACGGTGGTGTTCGAGTCCGGTCGGGCCATCGGGCACAACACCGACTGGTCGGCGTTCGCCCAGTGCCTCGAGCGCGGACTGCCCGAGGCGCCCCGCGAACGCGTCGTGGTCCTGGGCGCCGGCGGGGCGGGCGCGGCGGTGGCCTACGCGCTGCTCGGATCGGGGACCCGGGAGGTGACCGTGGTCGACACCGACGCGGCCCGGGCCCGGGGCCTGGCCGAGCGCCTCGGCGGGCTCGTTCCGGGAACGGAGTGCCGAACCGCCGGGGCGGACGCGCTCGGCGCGCTGCTGTCGGAGACGGACGGCCTGGTCAACGCGACACCGACGGGGATGGCGCACCACCCGGGCACCCCGGTGCCGGCGGAGCTGTTGCGTCCGCCGATGTGGGTGGCCGACATCGTCTACCGGCCGCTGCGCACCGAGCTGCTGGCCCTGGCCGAGGAACGCGGGTGCGCGACCCTGCGGGGAGGGGAGATGGCGGTGTTCCAGGCCGCCCAGGCGTTCAGCCTGTTCACGGGCCTGGACCCCGACCCCGAGCGCATGCTCGCCCACTTCCACACCCTCATCGCCTGACTCGACGTGGCTAGGCCGTGTTTTTCTGCGGTCCAGGCGGCCGCGAGCCCGGAATGCTGCAAAAACACGGCCTAGCTCGGGTTGTCGTCGAGCTTGCGCCGCTCCCTGCGGTTGGGGTGGCGGATGACCACCCCTCCCATGCCGCCGGATCCGGTCAACCGGATCAGCGGCGTCCCCGGGAGGCGGTCGGAGGTGGTCTTGTCCTTGAGGCCGCCGGCGCCGGGGTCCATGCCCGCGGTGTCGGCGGCCCAGCCGTCGGGGATGACGACCATGACACCGGACGTCTCCCCGTAGGCCTCCACGAGGATCTCCCGCAGGCGGCTCTGGACCCGGCTGAAGTCGATCCTCACGCCGCCCACACCGCCGTGGGCGATCACGTGGGCGGGCGCCTCCCACCGCCCGGGGCCGCGCGTGGCGCCGCTCAGCCCTCCCTTGAGCACCAGCGGCGACCGCTGGTGCCCGGCGCCCTGCGGCGCGGGCAGGTCGGCGGTCAAGGCGGCCAGTTCGGCGTGGGTCTTGGACGTCAGTGCCCGTTCCAGGCGCTCGTCCAGCTCGTCGTAGTCGATGCGTCCCTCGGCCGCCGCGTCGCGCAGGAGGTCCACCACCGCGTCCCGGTCCTGATGGGAGGCGCGCAGTCCCCCGGCCGGAGCGGGGTGCGCGGGGAGGGGGTCGTCGTGGTCGTTCACGCCGCTCAGCGTATCCCGGTCGTTCCTCGGCCCTCTGACCGGCGTGGTGACGCCAGGTGGGGCGGACCCGGCCCCGGGTTCGAACGTGGACGGCCCCCACGACGAGGGGGCGGATTCAAGGGGTCCTCGCAACACCTCGTTGATCACACGAGTGTATGCAGACGCTCGGCTGGGGTTTCCCAGCCGAGCGTCTTGCGTGGCCGACCATTCAGCTCCTGAGCGACATGCTCCAGATCCAGCGGGCCGTGCACCGATAGGTCGGTGCCCTTGGGGAAGTACTGGCGCAACAGCCCGTTCGTGTTCTCGTTCGAGCCCCGCTGCCAGGGCGAGGCCGGGTCGCAGAAGAACACCGGTACCCCCGTAGCCACCGAGAACGCCTTGTGGCCGGCCATCTCGCTTCCCTGGTCCCAGGTCAGCGACCCGCGCAGATGCTCGGGCAGCGAGGCGACCAGGGCGCTCAGAACACCTCCGACAGCCTCGGCGGTGTGCTCGCCGGGCACGTGCCCCAGCATCACGTACCGGGTGGAGCGCTCGACCAGGGTGATGATCGCGGACTTGTTCTGCGCGCCCGTGATCAGATCCCCCTCCCAGTGTCCCGGCACGGCACGGTCTTCGACCTCGGCGGGACGCTCGCTGATCATCACCATCGGATCGGCGAACCGGCTCTGGCGCCGCTCACCCGTTCGGTGGGTTCTGCGCCGGATCCGGCCGGTGCGCAGCGCCGCGCTCACCTCACGTTTGAGCCCGCCGCGGGCCTGGACGTAAAGGGCCTGGTAGATCGTCTCGTGGCTCACACGCATGTCCTCGTCCTGGGGGTGGTCCGAGCAGACCCGTTTGCTGATCTGCTCCGGTGACCACCGTTTCCGCAAACCCGTGGCGACGTAGTCCCGCAAAGCGCCCGGAGCGGCGAGCTTGGCGGGTTTGGGACGCGCCCTGCGTGCGACCGCCCGGCGCTGGGCCGCATAGGCACCATAAGAGCCGTCCGTGTTGCTGTGGCGGTCGAGTTCGCGCTTGATCGTCGAGGCCGGGCGTCCCAACGCCCGGCCGATGGCCTGCAGGCTCCGTCCGGCTCGGTGCAGGTCCGCGATCTTCTCCCGGTCGGGCAGGGTCAAGAAGCGCTGGTGGACCGGTCTTTCGAGCGAGGCCACGGTCGGCGCGGGGGTGGTCATGGACTCCATCGTGGTCTGTCCGGTGGAGTAGTCGACCCGGCGCCCGTCAGGGTAGAACCGGGAGTTGCCCGATCTGCGGACCCCGTGGTCCCAGTCACGGGCGGTGCGCTCGTTGATCCCGACTCGCCGTGCGGCCTCGCGGCGGGGCACAGAGTTCTTGCGCAGGCGTTCGTACTCCTCCCGTGCCGGGTGTGGCCGTGGCCGGCGCTGGGAGCGCAGTCCGGCCTGGCGGGCCCAGCCGAACGCGGTGTTGCGGTTGATGCCCAGGGATCGGGCGACCTCGGTGACGTTGCCGTCATCGGCCATCTGTTCCAGGAACCGTTCCCGCAGCCGGGCCAGTTCCTGCTTGGAAAACGACACGGTGGCCGCAACCTCCCCAAAGTCAGGGTGTTGCGACCACCGCTAGAACCCAAGGGGTGGTCACGGGGGCCGTCCACGCGGGTCAGCAGCGGTAGGTGGTGCCGTTGGCGGCGGTGCCCCAGTTGCACGAGCTGATCGTGCCCCTCGAGCCGTTGTCGTCCGCGCTCCCGGGCTTCTTCAACCGCAGGTCGGGGTTCCTCGACGTGGCGGTGTTGGGCAGGACGTGCCGCGCGTACCCGCGGTAGATGTGGTGCTTGCCGTTGGAGTCCTTGTAGTGCGTGCCGCTGCCGGTGTGGACGTAGGCGGTCGCTCCGGCGGGCAGGTTGTACGAGGGCAGGACGCGCCCGTAGGTGTTGCTCGTGATGTCGGGGACGTACCCGCGGACGTTCACCGTCGCGTTGGTGGCGTTCCTGATGATGAAGTACTCCCCGTTCAGGTTGCGGGCCTTGCCGTCGACGGTGTCGGCCCCGCCGGCGTTGGGACGCACGTGGGTGATCATGAGCGCGCCCGTGGTGGACGCCGCTTCGACGGGTCCTGGGACGAGCAGGGCGGCGAGCATGGCCGCCGCGAATCCGGCACGCAGGGTCGTGCGCATGGGGTTCCCTCTCTTGAGGTGCCGTGTCCTTCGATGCGAGCCACCCCGTGGGGCTCGCAGGCGGGGGTGCCGAGGATGGCGGGTCAATGCTAGGCCGCGGCCGCCTGGGAAGAGAGGAAATTCGTACTTTGGTCGGATTCCGAAGGTCTTGCAGTGCATTGCCCGGAGTTCCGGCCGGTCGGGGGCCTTGTCCCCTGGTGGTCCTCCTGGGGCCCGGGGGCTCCCGCCCGCCGGATCCGGGGGCCGACGGTGTGGCCCGGGGCCGAGGCGGCTCCCGCGGCCTAACGTGGGCCGCATGCGCGTACTTGTCACTGGTGGGGCGGGGTTCATCGGTTCGCAGGCGGCGGAGGCCCTCCGCGCCGCTGGGCACACGGTGGTGACGCTCGACGCCCTGCTGCCGCAGGCCCACGCGGGCCGGCCCCCGGGAGAGGCGGGCGTGGACCTGGTGTGCGACGTCCGCGACGGCGACGCCGTGGAACGGGCCCTGCGCGGCGTGGACGCCGTGTGCCACCAGGCGGCGATGGTGGGGCTGGGATCGGACTTCGACGACGCGCCCGACTACGTCGGCTGCAACGACCTGGGCACCGCGGTGCTGCTGGCCGCGATGGCCCGCGCGGGCGTGCGCGACATCATGCTCGCCGGATCGATGGTGGTCTACGGCGAGGGCGCCTACACCTGCGCCGAGCACGGACCCGTCCGGCCCGGTCCGCGTCTGGAGGCCGACCTGGCCGCCGGCCGTTTCGACCCGCCGTGCCCCCGCTGCGGGGCCCGCCTGGAGCCCGGGCTGGTCGGCGAGGACGCCCCGGCCGACCCGCGCAACGTCTACGCCGCCACCAAGCTGGCGCAGGAGCACCTCTGCGCGGCGTGGGCGCGTGCGGTCGGCGGTCGCGCGGTGTCGCTGCGCTACCACAACGTCTACGGGCCCGGCATGCCGCGTGACACTCCCTACGCGGGGGTGGCGTCGTTCTTCCGTTCCGCCCTGGCTCGCGGCCGGGCCCCGCGCGTGTTCGAGGACGGCCGCCAGCGGCGCGACTTCGTGCACGTGCGCGACGTGGCCGAGGCCAACGCCGCGGTGGTCACGGCCCTTCCCGAACGACCCCCGGGCGTGCTGTCCGCGTTCAACGTCGGCAGCGGGACGCCGCACACGGTCGGTGACATGGCGTGGGCCCTGGCGGAGGCGCACGGAGGACCCGATCCCGTCGTCACCGGCGAGTACCGCCTGGGCGACGTCCGGCACATCACCGCCTCCTCCGCGCGCCTGACCGAGGAGTTCGACTGGCGTGCGCGCGTCGGCTTCACCGAAGGGGTGCGGGAGTTCGCGCGGGCGGAGCCCCGTGCGCGGTCCGGGGCCCAGGCGCCGGCGCGCTGACCCGGGGCGCCCGCGTGTCGCGGAGTGTCCCTCCCGCACGGGAGTCGCATCGCTTCGTAGCGTGATCATCGTGATCGATGAGCGACGTGAGAGCGAAGAATCCGTGACCGAACGTGACCGCCCCCGGCAGGAACCCGAGGGGGCGACGCGAGGGGAGCGGCCACCACCGGTGGACGTGGTCCTCCCGTGCCTGGACGAGGCCTCGGCCCTGCCGTGGGTCATCGAGCGCGTGCCCGAGGGATGGCGGCCGATCGTGGTCGACAACGGGTCCACGGACGGCTCCGCGCGCATCGCCGAAGGACTGGGCGCCCTGGTCGTCACCGAGAGCAGACGGGGGTTCGGCTCGGCCTGTCACGCGGGACTCCTCGCCGCCACCGCCGACATCGTCTGCTTCTGCGACTGCGACGCGTCCCTGGACCCGTCCCTGCTCCCGCGCGTGGTGGACGACGTGCGCGAGGGTCGGGCGGATCTGGTCGTGGGCCGTCGGCGCCCCACGCGCGGCGGCGCCTGGCCCGTCCACGCCCGGGTGGGCAACGCCGCGGTCGCGCGCATGCTGCGCAGACGTACCGGTGTGCGGATCCGCGACATCGGGCCCATGCGCGCCGCACGCCGGACGGACCTGCTCGCCCTCGGCCTGGCCGACCGGCGCTCCGGCTACCCCCTGGAGATGGTCGTGCGCGCCGCGGACGCGCGGTGGCGGATCGAGGAGGTGGACGTCCCCTACTACCCGAGGACCGGCGCCTCCAAGGTGACCGGCACGTGGCGGGGGACGTGGACGGCGGTGCGGGACATGTCGGCGGTCCTGCGCGAGCCCTCCGCACGCCCACGGACGCGCTCCGTGGGAGGGGACCGGTGAACGCCCCCGCGCGAGCGGTCGGACCCGCCGATCCCGTAGAGCCGGTCGAAGCCACCGAAGCCACCGAAGCCACCGAAGCCACCGAACCGGTCGGACCCGTCGGGGCCACGACCTTCCTGGTGATCGCCAAGGAGCCCGTCCCCGGACGGGTCAAGACCCGGTTGGCGCCCGAGTACACCGCCGAAGAGGCCGCGCGCCTGGCCGCCGCCGCGCTCGCGGACACCCTGCGCACGGTGCTGTCGCTGCCAGCCCGCCGCCGAGTCCTGGTCCTGGAGGGGCGGCCGGGGCCGTGGCTGCCGGACTCCGGGTTCGACGTCGTCGCCCAGACGGGCGGCGGACTGGACGAGCGCCTGGCCGCCGCGTTCGCCGGGTCCTCGGGGCCCACGCTGCTCCTGGGCATGGACACGCCGCAGGTCACGGCGCGCACCCTCGCCCCCGTGCTGGCCGCCGACGCCTGGCGGCGCGCCGACGCGTGGTTCGGGCCGAGCGAGGACGGGGGGTTCTGGGCCCTCGGCCTCGCAGACCCCGACCCCGCCCTGGTGCGGGGCGTGCCGATGTCCACCGATCGGACCGGCCGGATCCAGCGCCGACGCCTGACCGACGCGGGCCTTCGGGTCGTCGATCTGCCGGTCCTGACGGACGTGGACACCGCGGCCGACGTCGACCGGGTGGCCGGCCAGGCGCCCGGGAGCCGGTTCGCGCGGGCGGTCCGGGACCGGGCGAACGGGGTGGTGGGATGAGCGCGGCCGAGGTCGGCGTCGCACCGGCCGACGTCCCGGCGTGGCGCTGCGACCCCTACTCCGAGGCGCTGGCCCGGGGCAGCGGTCCGCTGTTCCTGCGGCGGCCCGACGGGTCGTCGCTGCCGCTCGACGTCGAGCGCTGGTGCGGCGCGGTCGATCCGGTCGACGCCGCCGTCCTGGCCCGTTGCGAGGGCAGCACACTGGACGTGGGGTGCGGTCCCGGACGGTTCGTCGCGGCGCTGGCCGGGCGCGGCCGTCCGGCCCTGGGCGTGGACCTGAACCCGCTGGCCGTGGCGCGCACCAACGCGTCGGGAGGCAGGGCGCTGTGCCGGTCCGCGTTCGATCCGCTGCCCGGGGAGGGCGGCTGGGACACCGCCCTGCTGGTCGACGGCAACATCGGTATCGGCGGGACACCCGAGAGGCTGCTCGCCCGGATGCGGGACGTGGTCCGCTCCGGCGGGCTGCTGATCGTCGAGACGGCCGCCGAGGACGTGTGCGAGCGGATGACCGTGCGGATCTGCGACGGGCGGGGGCGTGTCGGCGCCCCCTTCGCGTGGGCCAGGCTCGGACTTCCCGCGCTGGCGCGGCTGGCGGAGCGGACGGGATGGGCCCGAGCCGACACCTGGGAGGACGGCGGTCGCCTGTTCGTGGCGCTGCGCTCCGCCTTCGGCGGCGGTGCGGCCGCGGTGCGCTCGGCCTCGCCTCAGCCCGAGTGGTCGGCCGGAGCGCGGCGCGCGTACCGGACCGCCCCGACCACCGCGGAGGCGGCGAACAGCAGTGCGCAGACCAGCAGCCAGCGCTCGGCGAACGGGTCCCCGGGCAGGCCGCTCTTGGAGACGTAGGCCTGCGACGGGCCCAGGATCAGGGGGAAGTACACCACGAACAGCAGTGCGGAGACGGCGGCCGGGACGCGCACGTGGTTGACGAGCCGGACGCGCCCGCGCTCGTCGTGCCCGGCACGCACCCGGCCGTCGCGCCCGCTGCGCCCGCCGTGCCCCACGCGGGCCAGGCGCCCGGCCGCGGCCTGCCAGCCGCGGTCGATGAGGGTGTAGCCGGGGACGAGCACCAGGTCGTGCAGGACGGCGGCGCCGACGAACCACACCGCGACACCGACGGCGTCGCCGTCCAGGAGCCGCACTCCCGCGTACCCGGCCAGGGCGAACGACGCCACCATGAGCACGAGGTGGGAGAGCGGGGCCCCGTACCAGCGCCGCAGGGCGTTCATCACGCCTCCTCGAAGGTGAGCCGGCCGACCCACTTGGTGTTGTGCACGCCCGGCGCGGCCGGGACGATGACGCGGGCCGGATACCCGTGGTCCAGGGAGAGGTCCGCGCCGTTCACGCGCAGGGCCAGCAGCGAGCGGGGGTCGGCGACCTGGTGGGCGTTCAGCCCGGCACTGGTGAAGCTGCCCGTGCGCTGGACCGACTCCACGAGCACCCAGACCGGAGCCGCGGCGCCGACCAGGGCGGCCAGGTCGGACAGGCGGATCCCCGACCACTCCTGGTCCCGGGTCGACCACCCCTCCACACAGGCGATCGGCAGGGCCGCTCCGTGCTGGGGGAGCGCGAGCAGCTCGTCCCGGGTGAGGACGACCTCGTCCTCGCCGCGGCGCACGGTCAGCCGCCAGTCCCGCCCGGTCTCGTTCGCGCCCACGCCGGCGCGGGACGCGGTCGTGTTGACCGGGAAGTCGCCCGGCCCCTCGCCCGTCGACCGGCCGCGCGGGGCCAGGACCGCGGTGGCCCGGAGCGGCCCTCCGATGCTCTGTCCCGCCGTCACCGCGAACAGCGTCAGCGACCCCAGCCCCACCAGCCCCAGGACCCCGCCGCGGGAGATGGTCGCGGGCGCCGGGTCCGGTGCGGTGAGCCCGGGCCCTTCGGGCGGCTCGCCCCCGGCGGGCCGCCCCGGGCCGGGGCCTGGGGGATCGGACGGCCCCCGGCGCAGCGTGCGGACCATGACCGGCACTTTGGTGCCGAGGTGCACGGCCAGGCCGCCGAGGAACACCCAGGAACCGTAGAAGTGCAGGACGTAGAACGAGCCGGGGAAGACGTACTCGAGCTGGACGTTCAGTATCCCGGTGGCGAAGACGAACAGCGCTCCGCCCACGAGCAGGAGCAGGGACAGCCGTTCCAGGGCGTGGGCCGCGGAGCGGACCGGCGGCCAGGCGAAGAACAGGGGCGCGACCGACCAGAGCTTGGCCAGCAGCACCGGGACCAGCACGATCCCCAGGGTCACGTGCAGGCCCTGGGTCAGCCGGTAGAGCCAGTGCGGGTCGGTCGGCCAGGGGAAGAGGTAGAACCCGAGCAGACCCTTGTCCGGGGTCTTGTCGTTGACCGGGGTCAGGTCCGGGTTGTAGGCGGCGTAGGACAGCAGCCCGGTGACCGTCACGACCGCGAGGCCCACGAGCAGGACCGCGCCCAGCACCGACGTCGTCCAGCGGCCGCGGGCCGGGCTGCGCCAGAACCCGGGTCGCGTCGGCCCGAAGGCGGGGCCGTCCCTCACCAGCGCACGCCACCGGTGCGACGGTGGTGCGTGGTCCCCGTCCGGCCCGGGCGCGCCCGTGTGCTCGCCGTCCTCGTCCACGCGTGGCCTCCTCGGTCGCCCGTCGCCCGTCGCCCGTCGCCCGTCGCCCGTCGCCCCGGAACGCTCCGCGCCGCGCCGGTCCGCGCACGCGATCCTAGGCCGGACGGGCCCGGTGCCCCGGCAGCGAAACGCCCTCCCACCAGGCGCTCCGCTCTCCCCCGACACGCCGGAGGCCGGTCGTGGCCGCTTTGGGCCGCCGAGCCTAGGGTGGCGGCGTGACGCCACGCGGCCTCCACCACCACGATCCCCGAACGGTCGGCGACGGGCGAGCCGGACGCCGACTCGACGCGCTCGCCGCGCTCGGCGCCCTCCTCCTCGTCGCGCTCGCCGTCGTCGTCGGACGGGCCCTCGAACGCTCCGAGGGCACCCTGCACGTCGACTGGCCACCGCTGTACGCGTCCTGGTTCCCGCACACCGGACCCGGGACCGTCGCCGCCATCGCCGTGGCCGTGGCGGTGGTCGCCGGCGGGCCTGCCGTGGCGCGGGCCCTGGCCTGGCGTCCGCTGGTGCTGCTCACCTGGGCGGTGTCCGTCCTGTGGACGTTCGCCCTCGCCCTCGTCGACGGCCCACGGGGCTTCGCCGAGCCGCTGGAGTCGCCCTACGAGTACCCCGCCTCGGTCGACCGCTTCGCGGACGTGGGAGCGGCACTGCGCGGGTTCACCGGGCACATCCTCATCGGCCAGCCCGACAACTGGCCCACCCACGTGGCCGGGCATCCGCCCGGCGCGGTCCTGACCTTCGTCGCCCTGGACCGGCTCGGCCTCGGCGGCGGCGCCTGGGCGGGGGCCTGGTGCGTCGTGGCGGGCGCCTCGGCCGCGGCCGCCGTCCTCGTCGCGCTCCGCGCGCTGGGAGCCGAGGGCGCGGCCCGGTCCGCGGCCCCCTTCCTGGCGCTGTTCCCCGGCGCGGTCTGGGTCGGCGCGTCGGCGGACGGCTACTTCGCCGGCGTGGCGGCGTGGGGCCTGGCCCTGCTCGCCGTGGCCGCGTCCCCGGACGCCCGCGCGCCCCGGGTGACGGCACTCGCCGCCGGGCTGCTGCTGGGATGGACGGTGTACCTGTCCTACGGGCTGGTCCTGCTCGCGATCCCGGCGGTGGCCGTCCTGGTGTGCGCGCGCACCGCGCGCCCGCTGCCCTACGCCCTGGCGGGGGCGCTGGCGGTCGCCGCGGCGTTCACGGCGGCGGGCTTCTGGTGGCTGGAGGGGTACCGCCTGGTGGTGGAGCGCTACTACCAGGGCGTGGCCGCGGTCCGGCCCTACGGCTACTGGGTCTGGGCCAACCTCGCCACCGTGGTGCTGACGGCGGGGGTGGCCTCCGTCGCGGGGGCGCGGCGGGCCCTGGCCCGGCTCCCGCGGGCGGTGTGCTCGCGGCCCGGCCCCGCGTCGGGATCGCGCGTCGGACCCGTGGCGCTGCTCGTCGGGGGCGCGGTGTGCGCGATCGCCGTCGCCGACCTCTCCGGGATGAGCAAGGCCGAGACCGAGCGCATCTGGCTCCCCTTCGCCTTGTGGCTGGTCCCGGCGGCGGCGCTGCTGCCCTCCCGCGACCACCGCGTGTGGCTGGCGCTCCAGGCGGCGACCGCCCTGCTCGTCGACCACCTGCTGGACACGGGGTGGTGAGCGGGGCGGCCGCGCCGCGGCGGACCTACCGCAGTTCGACCGTGAGGCCGCGGCGGGTGTAGTCGGGCACCGCCGTGTAGTCGCCGCCGGTCACCTCGATGTCGGCGAACGCGCCCCGCAGCCGACGCGCGTCGATCACGTGCACGACACCGGCCACGGCGTCGGCGGCGTCGATCGTCAGCTTCGCCCCGTCCTCGATCCGGACGGCGCCGCGCACGGTCAGCAGGCTCTCGGCGCGCCCGCCGTCGTCGCCGTCGCCGTCGCGCCGTTCCGCGTCCTGGTGCCCGGCGGCCGCCACCGCCAGGGAGCCCGCGGTCTGACGGTAGTCGCCGCCCACCGCCAGCGGCCGCTCCAGGCGCAGCTTGCCGCCCCGCACCGTCACCCCGCCCCCGCCCAGGGCGCTCGGCGAGGCGGCGACGAGCGTGCCCTCCTCCACGGACGTGCCGCCGGAGTAGCCGTTGTCCCCGGTCAGGGTCAGCGTGCCGGTGCCGGCCTTGGTGAGGCCGCCGGAGCCGTCGATGTCGTTGCGCCAGGCGTCGGCGGCGTGGAACCCGCCGAGGGAGGCGTCCATGCTCACGCGCACGTCCCGCTCGAAGGACCCGTAGCCGTCGGCGGCGCGGAACAGGTCGAGCCGCCCCCACCCCTCGGGACCGTCGAGCAGCTCGTAGCGCGAGGACAGCGCGGTGCCGCGCAGGACCGCGCGGCGCTGCTCGGCGTCGAGGTAGGGCTGGCGCGTCTCCAGCAGGACCTCGGCGCCCGCCGGTACGGTCAGCGGCGTTTCCCGGCCCCGCTGCGGCAGGACGTAGGTCAGCTTGGGCCGGTAGATCCGCTCGTTGGCCTCCCGGTCGCCGTAGGGGTCGTCGCCGGAGTGGGCGTGGTCCCAGAGGGTGCCGTCGGTCTGCGCTGAGAAGAACGCCTCCGCCTGCTCACGGGCCGCGGCCTTGAGCCCGGCGTTGTCGGGGTCGGAGAGGATCGCCGCGGCCAGCGCGGTGGCCAGGACCCGGCCGCCGATGACGTCGACGGGGGAGTGCATGCCCGAGACGATCCGGTAGTGGGCCTGCTCGGCCGCGCGCGTCACCAGCTCCTGGAAGCGCTCGGGAACGGCGTAGGCGAACGCGAGCGCGGCCAGGTACAGCGCGTTGGTGTGGCCGCTGACGTAGCCGCCGTCCCGCTCCGGGGTGGTGCTGCGCTGGCGCAGCAGCTGCGGTGCGACCACCACCTCCGACTCGTACACGGGGAACCCGAACGCGTCGACCCCGCCGGTGTCGGCCACCTCGCTGTCGACCGTCATCCGCCACGGCCGCGGGTACTGGAAGGTGTACTTGCTCGGGTTGCCGGAGGAGTGCGGGCCGCGCACGGTGTCGACCAGGTCCACGACCGCGCCCAGTGCGGAGTCGCTGGACCCGGCGCCCACCTCGGAGCCGGGCGGCGCGTCGTCGGGCACCCGGTCGCCGACCTGGTCGTCGGGGGTGCCGTCGGGCGCCTCGGTGATGGAGGTGACCGCCCTGGCGGCCGACCGGTACGACTCGGCGAGCGGGCCCAGGCCGGCGATCACGGCGTAGCTCTGGTGCTGGCGGTCGGTGACGAAGGACTGCCGGGCCTCCTCGTCGGTGCGCTCGCGGGTCGTCTCGACGCAGTAGCGCATGTTCTCGCGCAGGACGCGGTTCCGTCGCGGCCGGCCGTCGTCCCAGCTGGAGCCGGTCCGCCAGATCCGGTCGAACTCGGACAGGATGAGCACGGCCGCGTTGGTGTGCGGGCTGAGACGGTGGGCGGAGTTGGTCTTGTAGTGGTCGACGAACGGGAGGAGCCCCGGCGCCTGCGACGGTGCTCCGCCCGGGGTGGCGTGGGCGGGCGCCCACGCCACGGCGGGGGCCGCGGCCACGGCCGCCGAGACGGCGGCGGCGCGGCCGAGGAAACGCCGTCGGTCGATCGTGCTCTTCTCGCGCATGCTTCTCATTCCTGGGGCGACGCTCGGGGGAACTCTCCTCGCCAAGGAATCCCAGAAGCGCGTGACGGGACGACGAACGTCCTCTGTGCCCGATGTGAATGGTGTCCGGATCTGCGCGGGCGCCGTCCAGGAGATCGGTAGTGACACCGCGTCATGCCCTCGCCCGGACGAACGTCATGGTGCGCGGGTGACACGGCACCACTGCCGGGCGGGCGCGCGGGCGGCTGGAATGGGGACATGACCTCCACACCAGTCATCGACGTCGAACACCTGCACCTGGCCTACGGCGACTTCACCGCGGTGCGTGACCTGTCCTTCCAGGTGCGGCAGGGCGAGCTCTACGCCCTGCTCGGCACGATACTTCCCTATATGGGGTGTATTTCAGGTCACTGGGGTCTCCCAGGCGGCCTTCCAGCTGTGACTGCCGATCAGGCCATCGACTCCCAGCGACTTTTCAGCCTGGAATTGCCGGGCGACCTTTTCCGTCTTGGGTCCGTAGAGGCCATCGGCGGTGCCGAGCCCGGCCCAGCCGCGCGCCAGCATCTGGCGCTGCCAGCGGCGCAGGTCCTCGCGGTGGCCGTAGTAGCCGCTCACCTGCCAGGCGGGGCCGCTACGCGGGCCGAAGGCGTAGCCCGAGGGCAAGGGGAAGGCTGGAGCCTTACCGGTGCCCTGGTTCGAGCCACCGCCGCCACCGGAGCCACCTGCACGTCGGACGATCTCTCCGAGCTGGGAGATCACCCGCGCTGCGGGGCAACCGGTCGGTCCGCCCCACGTGGAGCCGCCGAGGGAGTGGTAGGCCAGGCCGCGACCACCGATGCTGGTGGTGCGCTGGAGCGGTACACCGTGGACGCCGTTGGCCCACTTGAGGATGCGCGCGCAGGCGTCGGGCTGGGCGGAGGTCAGCGGCTCATTGACGTTGCCCTCGTTCTCGATCGACAGGCAGTAGCCGTTGCCGTTGCCCTGTGCCCAGGCGGAGTCGGAGGTGTTCACCCACTGGCGGATGGTGCCGCCCTTGCTGACTCCGAAGTGGCTGGACACCCGCGCGCGGGGGTTACGGAACCAGCTATCGGTGCCGCTCATGCTGCCCTGCATCTTGTGGATGGTGACGATGCGCGGAAGGCAGCCGCCCGACCGGTAGTTGGTGCTGATGGGGCGCCACTGGACGCCCGGCATTCGAGCCATGATCGTGCTCCAGACATGACGAGGCCCGCACCGGTCGGCCGGTGCGGGCTGGGGAAAGGTGAGTTCAGCGGGGGTCGGGCGGGTCGTCCTTGAGCTGGAGGTAGTAGTCGAGTTCGTCCACGGCCTCCTCGTCCTCGAACTCCTCCGGGGCGGGCTCCGGCGCGGGGACAGGTGCGATCGGAACTTCCTCGGAGGGCTTGAGCCAGCGGTCCAGGACGGTCTTGTAGCGCTGGATCAGGCGCACCGCGGCGAGGTAGACGACACCGGCCAGGAGAGCAATCAGTGCACGTCGAAGGTCGTCCCAGGCGAACCCGGCCAGCAGGTCATCCACGGGCGGCCACCGCCTCGGCGCGCAGCTCCCGGGTGCGGGTCTCACGCAGGTACGCGGTCGCGGCGAGGGGAATCTGCGTGGTGAAGAGCAGGAGGAATCCCGCCTGCCCGGCCAGGCTCAGGCCGGTGGATTGGGTCAGGTAGAGGACCCCGGCGATCACCGAGTACGCGCCCACGCCGAGCAGGATGTGGCGGGGTGGCGGCCAGTCTGCGAGAGATGGCCTGACGACCGCGAGCTCACCCGAAAGCCCGCAGAAGAACACGACCCCGACCCCGTACCGCACCTTCCAGGACAAGGCCCCCGCACCATGCTCTCGATCGCTCAGGGCGAGCTGATCCAGGTCTTCCGGAACCGGCTGGTTCTGGTCACCATGTTCGTCGTTCCCGCCGCCTCCAGCGCCTTCTACATCTACCTGCACCGCCTCATTCCGGCCCTGGACCTCGGCGCCGTCGCTGCGGTGCTGGTGTTCATCATGGTGGTGATGGGGCTCTACACCACGACGGTCACCACGCTCGCCTCGCGTCGGCAGAACCTCTTCCTCAAGCGGCTCCGTTCCACCGCCGCCGGCGACCCCGCCATCCTCTTCGGGCTCCTGCTCCCGGTCACCGCCATCACGCTGGTCCAGGTGGGCGTGGTCCTGACCGTGCTCACCGCGGTCGCCGGCGGGCCGGCCGACGTGCCCCTCCTGGTGGCGGCCGTCCTGGCGACGGTGGCCATGATGCTCGGTCTCGGGCTGGCCACCGCCGGGGTGACGAACTCCCCCGAACACGCCCAGGTGACCACGCTGCCCCTCCTGGTCGGCACCCTCGCCGTGTCCGGCTGGGTGGGGTTCACCGGCACCGAGGAGCTCACCGTGCTCAAGCGCCTGCTGCCCGAGGGCTCGGCGGCCGAGCTGGTGGTCGGCGCCTGGAACGGCGGTGTCCCCCTCGGGGAGTCGCCGGCCCTGCTGGCGCCCACACTGGCCTGGGTGGTCGTGGCGGTCGCGCTGGCCGCCCGCGTCTTCCGCTGGGAGCCGCGCCGATGACGGCTCCGACGCGCGTCGCCGCGCGGACGCTTCGACGCCCGGTGGACCGGGCACGAGTGCGGGGTGAACGACATGGACCTGACGCTGCCGCAGCGTCTCTACCTGCTCAGCTACGATATCGAGGGATCGGGGTTCGACCCCGTCAGCGCCGCCTTCCGCGGTCAGCTGCTGTGCGCCGCGGCGCTGGCCGAGCTGGTGCTCGACGGACGGCTCCGGGCCCGGGAGGGCAGGGTGGAGCGCACCGGTACCGGTCCGCCCCACGATCCGTTCCTGGCCGACGTGCTCGACGACCTGGCCCCGGACCGCGTCCACCACTTCAACACCGCGGTGTACCGCAGGATGGCCGGGGCCGAGGAGGCGGTGCGCGAGCAGCTCGCCGCGGACGGGTGGATCAGGGTGGTCCGCGGCCGGGCGCTGGGGATGTTCCCCACGCGCACGGTCACCCTCGACCGTCCCGAGCAGGCCCTCCTGCTGCGTGAGCGCACGCGCGACGCGCTCCTGTCGGGCCGCCGCGCGGAGGAGGTCCCCGCCGGGGACGCGGCCCTGGTGGCGATCGCCGCCGAGGGCGATGTCTGGGCCGTGTTCACCCCGCAGGAGCGCGCGGACCACCGACCGGCGCTCACGGCGCTCCAGGAACGCTTCGACACGCGGGTCCCCGGACTGCGCGTGGCGGTCCGCGCCGCGGTCATGGCCACCGGACGGGGCGCCTCCTACTGACCGCCGCCGTGCCGGCGACCGTCCGGGACGGCCGGCGGCGGCGCGGCCGCCGCCGTGCCGGGGGCGGCGCGCGACGCGCACCGCCCCCGTCCTCATGCGGGACCGCCAGGGGTCAGGGCGTGACGCCGCTGAGCTCGTTCGGCGCCTCGTCCAGGGTGGTGGACGCGGTGACCTCGCCCGACTCCAGGTCCACGGCGTGGATCTCACGGGTGGCGGGGTCGCTCACGTAGGCGGTCCCACCGCGCACGAACAGCGCGGGCCGGGGGTCCTGCCACTCCAGCGGCTCCTCCCAGGAGTCCATGAGCTCGATGCTGTCCACGAGCTCGCCCTCCTCGGGGTCGATGACGTGCAGAGCGCCGTCGGTGCCCAGGACCAGGGCCTCGCCCGCGGGTCCGCGCCCGAGCGAACGGAAGGTGTAGCTGCCGGGCAGCTCGACCAGGGAGAGCTCGGCCTCGGCCGTGTCGATGAGGGCGATCTGCTCCGGGCGCTCCAGCTCGGCGTCCGGGTCGGTCTTGTAGTCGCCCAGCACGATCGGGGACTCCTCCGATCCGGCCTGGTTACCGATCCGCGAGTAGTCGTCGAGGCCGTCGACCTTGGTGAACTCGCCGTCCTGGTAGATCAGCACACCGTCCTCGCAGCCGATGACGACCACCTCGTCCTCGGCGGTGGCCTCACCGTGGACGCCGGGGCACTCCTCGTTGCGGGCGATCTCCTCGCCGTCGGCGTCCAGAGCCATCGCGCCCACACGTTCTTCCTCGTCGCCGAGGGTGGTGACGAGTTCCCCACTGGTGAGCTCGATGGACACACCGTGGTGGGCCTCCTCGCTCATGTGGACCTCGATGTCCTCGGGGAGCCCGTCGCCGAGGGCGTCGGTGTCGAACATGGTGACCTCGCCGCTGCCGTCGGCGAACAGCACGGTCCTCCCACCGTGCGGCACGACGTGCCCGGGTTCCTCGGCGGGAAAGAGCGTGTCGGTCAGCTCGCCGCCGGCGGCGTCCAGGACCTGGAAGCCCTCGGCCGTGGAGACCATCACGTGCCGGTCGTCGCCGGCCGGGTTGATCCGGTTGAAGCCCTCCAGTTCGATGTCCGCGGCGACCTCCAGGGTGTCGCCGTCCAGGACGTACAGGCCGCCGTCGTAGGTGGTCACGATCGGGTCGGCGATCGACACGGTCTGCGCGGCCCGCTCGTCGTCCTCGGATGCGGCCGAGCCCTGTCCCGCGCCGCAGGCGGTCAGCAGGAGTCCGGCCGAGACGAGGACGGGCGGGGCCGCCCAGGTCCTGAGGTGGTGCGACATGCTCATGGGGTGGTGTCTCCTTCTGATGGAAGCGGTCGGGCCGAGGGACCGGCCCGCCGCGGTGTGGGGATCCGGGGTCCGGGTCAGTCGTCGCCGAGTCCGGCGACGATGGATTCGGTGTTGGAGCGCGTCATCTCCAGGTAGGTCGCCGCGCCCTCGCCCTCCTCGCTCAGCGACTCGGAGAACAGGGGGACCACCTCGATGTCCACTCCCGCCTCCTGCGCCATGACGGTGGCCAGCCGGTCGGGCTGGGAGGAGTCGGCGAAGACGGCGCTCACGCCCGCCTCGCGCACGGTGTCGGACAGGTCCTTGAGGTCGGCGGTGCTCGGGGAGGCCAGGGTGGTGCCGCTGGGGATCACGGTGCCGATGACCTCGAAGCCGTAGCGGTCGGCGAGGTAGCCGAAGACGTGGTGGTTGGTCACCAGCCTGCGGTTCTCCTCGGGGATGGCGGAGAACTCCTCGGCGGTCCACGCGTCGAGTTCGTCCAGCTCCGCGGTGTAGGCCTCGGCGTTGGCGCGCACGGCGGCGGCGTCCACCCCCTCGACCTGCTCGACCACGTTCTCGGTGATCAGGTCGACGGCCTGGACGACCCGTCGCGGGTCGGTCCAGAAGTGGGGGTCGAGCTCGCCCTCGTTCTCGTCGGAGCCGTAGGGGAGGGGGTCCACGTGCGCGCCGACCTCCAGGGTGGCCACTCCGGCCTCCTCGGCCGCCGTGACGTTGCGCAGCACGCCCTCCTCCAGGCCGAGGCCGTTGTAGACGACCAGGGCCGCGTTCTCGACGGCGGCGGCCTCCTGGGCGGAGATCCCGAAGGAGTGGGGGTCGGCGTTGGGCTTCATCAGGACGGTGACCTCGGCCTCCTCGCCCACGACGGTGCGGGTGATGTCGCCGAGGATGTTGGTCGTCACGACGATGCCCTGGCCGCGGTCGTCCTGCGCCGCGCAGGCGGTCGCTCCGAGGGCCGTCCCTGTCAGTGCGAGCGCGGCGGCGCCCAGGCGCAGCGCGATCGGCGTTCCCATGTCCGTCACCGTCCCGTCTCGACCATGAGGTGCGGCGCGATCCCGGCGTCGAAGGTCCGCGCCAGGCGCAGGTCGTCGTTGTAGTCGATCTCGTGGATGAGGCCCGCCTCGGCGTCGTTGACGTAGGCGCGGCTGGTGTCGATCTGGATCGTGGGTGCGGGGTCCTCGCCCACCTCGTCCAGGAGGGCGGTGGCGGCCTGTTCCTCTCCCGTCGCCGGATCCAGGGAGCGCAGGGTTCCGTCGGCGGTCAGCACCAGCACGAAGGTGTCCTCGCCGACCGCGCCGACCGCCACGGCATCGGGCACGTCCAGCCGGGTCCAGGCGGGCTCGGCGAGGTCGAGGACCCACACGTCGCCGTCGGTCGCGATGGCGGCCAGGACGGCCGATCCGGGCCGGTGGTGGAAGGACTCCGTCCTGGCGCCGCCGTCACCGGGGTAAGGGACGGTCTCGGCTTCGAGGGCGTCGTCGTCCTCCCTCACGTGGAGGGTGCCCTCCGCGCAGCCGAGGACCAGGCCCCGCCTGGTCACCGCTGCGCCGGCGGGGTCGGTGCAGGTCTCGTCGAGGACCTCCACCGGGGCGCCCTCGCGGTCCAGCACCCGGACCTGTCCGTCGGAACCGCCCTCGGCCACCACGAGCCTTCCGGCGTAGGGCAGGACGGTCGCCGCGTCGCCGGAGACCGCGGTCACGGGCTCGACCTCGCCGCTCTCCAGCGCGGAGCGGTCCAGGGTCGTCGTCGAGCCGTGCCCGTCGAGGAGGGAGGTCACGGCGGTGTCGGTGACGGCGCCGCTGGTCGTGGCGTCCAGGGTGCCCACGTGGGCGATCCCGGTCCGGTAGTAGTGGGAGTGGTCGCCGTGGTCCACGGTCCACGCGCCGCTGTCCACGACGTCGGTGCTCCCATGATCCGATGACTGCAGGTAGGCGAACCGGCCGTCACCCGAGATCGCGTCGACCTCCGGCACCGGATCCAGCTCGGTCACCTCCTCGGTGAGGAGGTCCAGGACGCGGACGTCCCCGGTGCCGGTGTCGGCGACGACCAGCCGTGACTGGGGTTCGGCGGTCTCCTCCGCCCCCTCGACGTAGCCGTGCGGGGTCTCCTCCGCCTCCGTCGGCGCCGCCTGCTCGGGGGAGCCGCCGGTCGCGGTGTCCCCGCAGCCGGTGATCAGTAACAGGGCGCCCAGCCCGGTCGCGCCCAGCGCGGCGCCGGTGCGGTGTTCGCGTTTCATGGGGTCGTCTGTCCTTCCTGGTGAACGGTGGTGGGCCGCTCCGGGCGGCCCGTGCGTGAGGCCGCGGGCCGAGCGGCGGAGGCGAGTGCGGAGACGAAGAACAGGGCCACGGCCACGGCCGCGATGGTGGCGCCGGCCGCCGTCTCCCAGTGCCAGGACACGAGCAGGCCGACGAAGGTGGCGGCGCTGCCCAGCAGGGCCGCGCCGAGCATGATGACCGGGATGCTCCGCGCCCAGAGCGCGACGGCCGCCGGGGGCGCGATGAGCAGGCCGAACACCAGCAGGGTGCCGACCACGTGGAAGGAGGCGACCACCGCCAGGGTGACCAGGCCGAGCAGGACGGCGTGCGCCGCGCGCGGCGCGAGTCCCAGGGTGTGCGCCTTGCGGGGGTCGAAGGCCAGCGCGACGAAGGCCCGGTGGCCTCCGGCGGCGACCGCGAGGGCGACGGCCAGGGCCGCCCCCAGATAGGCCAGGTCGCGCTCGCGTACGGCCAGGACGTCGCCGAAGAGGAACCCCGTGAGGTCCACGGCGAAGGAGGCCGAGTGGGACACGATGATGACGCCGACCGAGAGCATCCCCACGAAGAGCAGCCCGATGCTCGTGTCCTGGGACAGGCGGGGTGAGCGGCCCAGCGCGGTGACGCCCGCGGCCATCGTCCCGGCCGCCAGCGCGGCGCCCAGGAGGAGGTTCTGGCCGAACAGGGAGGCCAGCGCCACCCCGGGCAGCATGCCGTGCGACATCGCGTCCCCGAGGAACGCCATGCCGCGCAGCACCACCCACGTCCCGGCGAGCGCGCAGATGGCGGAGACGAGGATCCCGCCCCACAGCGCGCGCTGGACGAAGACGACCCCGAAGGGCGCGAAGAAGGCTTCCATAGTGGGACACTCTACAATGATAATCATTATCGTTTTCACGCCGGGGTGGCGTAAGGAGAGTGGTCATGGGCTGGGTCGAGCTGCAGGGCGTGTACGCGGGGTACGGGGGGCCGGACGTCCTCAGGGGCGTCGACGCCCGGATCCCCGAGGGCGCGGTCACCGCGCTGGTCGGGGCCAACGGCTCGGGAAAGTCCACGCTGCTCGGGGTCCTGGCGGGCACCCTCGAACCCCGCGCGGGAACGGTGACCCGCCAGGGCGGGTCCCGGCCCGCCTTCGTGGTGCAGCGCAGCGCCGTCCAGGACGCCCTGCCCCTCACGGTGCGCACGGCGGTCGCGATGGGGCGCTGGGCGCACCGGGGCCTCTGGCGCCCGCTGACCCGGCGCGACAGGGCGGTGGTCCGGGAGTGCCTGGACCGGATGGGAGTCGCCGACCTGGCCGGCCGGCAGCTGGGCGAGCTCTCCGGCGGCCAGCGCCAGCGCGTCCTGGTCGCCCAGGGGCTGGCGCAGGAGGCGGGCCTGCTGCTGCTGGACGAGCCCTCCGCGGGACTGGACCGGCACGCGCTGGAGTACATCCGCGCGACCGTGGACCGGGTCCGCGCCGAGGGGGTGACGGTCGTCCACGCGACCCACGCGCCGGAGGAGGCCCTCGGTGCCGACCACTGCCTCGTCATGGAAGGCGGCGCGGTGGCGGCCTCGGGGCCGCCGGAGGAGGCCGCGCGCGCCTGGGGCGGGGTGCGGCGGTAGGCACCGACCGGTCTCACCGGTCGGTGGCGTGCCGTTCCGGCGCTCACCTTGTAGTATGCAAGTATTGCTATATATTGATTCCACCGGCGGGACCGCGGCGCCCGTGTGCCCTTCGCGGGCGGGCCGTCCTCCGGTGGATCGAGCATTCCGCTATGCCGAGGAGATCGACGATGACCAGCACGGCCGAGCACCGCACGCACAGCGACCACGCGCACGTCCACGGGGAGTCCTGCGGCCACGTGACGTTCCCGCACGGCGACCACGTCGACTTCGTGCACGACGGCCACGTCCACCGCGTGCACGAGGACCACGTCGACGAGTGCGTCCCGAGCGGCCACGTGGTCCACGAGGCGCACGACGGGCACCAGCACGGGCACGGCTGCGGGCACGTCGCCGTCCCGCACGAGGACCACGTCGACTACCTGCACGACGGGCACCGGCACGCGGCCCACGAGGGGCACTGGGACGACCACTGACCGTTCCGCCCGGCGCGTCGTCCAGGACCCGGCGCCGCTCCCGGCGCGGGAAGGGGATCCGTTATCGGTTGCTAATATGCGTATATGACAATGGATCCGTCTCGCGACCCCCTCCGGGAGCTGCGCCCGGCCAGTGAGCTGCTGCGCGCACTGGCCGCACCCATACGCCTGGGGATCGTGCGGGAGCTGGCCGAGGGCGACAAGTACGTGCACGAACTCGTCGGCGCCCTGGAAGCGAGCCAGCCACTGGTCTCCCAGCACCTGCGCGTCCTGCGCGCGTCGCGGATCGTCACCGCCGAACGCAAGGCTCGGGAGATCCAGTACTCCCTCATCGACGAGCACATCGCGCACATCGTTCTCGACGCCATCCGGCACGCCTCGGAGTCCTGAGCGGCGCGGGACGGGCGGGACGCCGTGGTGAGGGCGCGGGAGGGCGGCCCGGCGGGCCGCCCAGCCGATCCGACACCGCCCGGGCGAAGGGTCAGGCCCGGACGGTCTCCCCGGTACCGGTGCGGAAGCTCTCCACGACGCGGGACAGGCTCTTCTCGCCATGGCCGTCCGTGACCTGCTGGTCGAGGCGGGCCAGCAGCGGGGCGAGCAGGTCGTCGGAGACCCCGCGCGCCCGGCCGCTGTCCAGGATCGCGGCCAGCCCGGCCCGGTTGATGTCGAGGTTGGACGTCTCGGTCGCGTACTCCCGCGCGTCCGCCTCCCCGGCGAAGAGCGGCAGGACCGCCGCCGCCCCGGCCAGCCACGGGACGAGCAGCTCGGTGATCTCCGCGCCCGTGATCCCGGAGGCCTCGGCCAGGGCCAGCGACTGGAAGAAGCCCGCGAACATCCCGTACATCCCGGCGAGCACGGCCACGTCGTAGGCCGAGGCCAGCTCGGGCGCCGCGCCGGCGTAGCGGACGGTGCCCAGCCGGTCCAGCGTCGCGCGATACCGCTCGAAGGCGACCGTGTCACCGCTGACCTGGGTGAACGCCTCCGAGGTGCCCAGGGTCTGGGGGACGGCGAGGACCGCTCCCGCCAGGAAGGCGCCGCCCTGGTCGGTGACCCACGCGGCCAGCTCCGCCGCCTGCTCGGGGGTGCCCGAGGACAGGTTCAGCACGGTGCGGCCCGCCAGGCCGGCCGTCGCGCCGCCCAGGACCTCCCGGACCGCCGGGTGGTCGAGCAGGACGGTCACGACGAGCTCGGAGGCGGCCACCGCCGCCGCGGGGTCGGCCGCCACGACCGCGCCGCCGACCCGCAGCCGCTCGGCCCGGTGCGCCGAGCGGTTCCACACGGTGACGCGGTGCCCGGCTTCGAGAAAGCGCTCGGCGACGGTGCGGCCCAGGTTGCCCAGGCCGAGGACGCTGACGGTGGGGAGGGAGTTCATGAGGTGCTCCGATGCGCGGGCGGCCGTCGGTTCGGCCGCGGTGACACTCTGGACTCTGCTCCCCGCTCCTGCGGGAATCCTTCGGATCCGCTCCGGACCGCCTCAAGGCCCCGGGCGAGGGCGATCGGCCAGGCCCCCGGGCCTGACCCCGTGCCGCGTCCGGCGTCCCCGGCCCTTCGACCCTGGCCCTTCGACCGGGGCCCTGGCGGTCAGCGGTCGGCGAGACGGGCGAGCAGGCCCGCCACCAGCGCCACCTGGTGCGGTGTGCGGCCGACGCTCACGTGCTCGTCGCGCGAGTGCGGCCCGGCGCCGGCTGCGCCCAGGCCGTCCAGGACCGGGCGGCCCAGCGCCGCCACCAGGTTGCCGTCGCTCGCTCCGCCCACCGAGATCTGCCCCAGATCCTCACCCAGGCCCCGGGCGACCTCGCGGGCCAGGCCGAACGCGTGGTCGGTGGCCGGGCCCGGGTTCATCGGCATGCGGTTCCACCCGCCGGTCACCTCCACCTTGACCCGCACGTCCGAGGGGGCCAGCGCCGCCAGTCCCGCGTCCACGCGCGCGGTCTCCTCCGGGTCCTGGATCCGCACGTCCACCTGGCAGGCGGCCCGGCCCGCGACCACGTTGCGCGCGGTCCCGCCGTCGAACACGCCCACGTTGACCGTGGTGCCCCGCTCGGGGGCGGCCAGCGCCGCGATCTCCGGCACCAGCTCGGCCAGGGCGTGCACCGCGCTCGCCCCCGCCTCGGGGTCCAGGCCCGCGTGCGACTCGATCCCGGTGGCCGTGACGTCGAAGAGCCCCATCCCCTTGCGGCCGGTCTTCACCAGGCCCGCACGGCTGGGTTCCAGCACGAGCGTGACGTCGGCCCGCAGACCCGCGCGCTCCACGTGCTCGCGCGACGCGGGGCTGCCGATCTCCTCGTCGCCGTTCAGCAGAAAGCGGATCGAGGGCACGCGCGCACCCTGTTCGCGCAGGGCCCGGATCGCCCACACGCCCTGCACGATCCCGGCCTTCATGTCGAAGCACCCGGGGCCGTTGAAGCGGTCGCCGACGATCGAGACCGGCCACTCCCGGATCGTCCCGCGCGGCCACACCGTGTCGTAGTGGCACAGCAGCAGCACCTCTCCGGCGGCCTCGCCCGGGTAGAGCACCTCCAGCACGTCGCCGTCGGCGCCGCCCGCGTGGCGGACGCGTTCGGACGGCGCGCCGAGCCGTTCGCCCAGCCACGCCTCGATGTCGTCCAGACCCGCGTCGAGCAGCTCCTTGTCGTGGCTGGGGGTCTCGCTCTCCACCAGGCGGCGCAGGTCCTCCAGGATGTGGGGCAGGTCGCGTCGGGCCGCCTCGGCCAGGGCGGGCAGGTCCGCGTCGCTCATGTGGTCACCTCTCGGTCTCGGGTCGGTCAGTGCGGGGAAGGGGAGGAGGAACAGGGGGACGAGGGCCGGGGATCAGCGGACCGGCGCCCCGGGACCGAGCGGGATGCCCAGCCCCCACCAGGCCAGCAGGAGGACGGTCCAGCCCACGAGCATGGCCACCGAGATCGGCAGCGTCATCGACAGCAGCGTGCCGATGCCCGCGTCGCGGCGGTAGCGCTGGAGGAAGCCCAGCGCCATCGCGAAGTACGGGCTCATCGGGCTGATGACGTTGGTGGGGGAGTCGGCCACCCGGAACACGGCCTGCGTCGTCTCCGGCGGAATGCTCAACAGCATGAACATCGGTACGAACACCGGCGCCACCAGCGCCCACTGCGCCGATCCGCTGGTGATCACGATGTTCATGAGCGTGCACACGAGCACCATGCCGACCAGCAGCACCGGCGTCGGAACACCGGTGGCGTCCAGCAGCTCCGCGCCGCGTACCGCGATGACCTCGCCCAGGCCGGTCCAGCGGAAGTAGGCCAGGAACTGCGCGGCGGCGAAGAACAGCACCAGCACCGGCGCCAGGTCGCGCACACCCGAGGCCATCGCCTCGGGGATGTCACGGGCCCGGGCCAGGGACCCGGTGGTGCGGCCGAAGACCGCCCCGAGGACCAGGAACAGCAGGCCCATGATGAAGGCGATGCCGGTGACGATCGGCGAGCTGAGCACGCCGCCGTCCTCGCCGCGCATCGGCGACCCGGACGGGATCAGCGCCGCCGCGATCACGACCACCACCACGACCAGCACCAGCAGCGACCGCAGCAGGCCCCGGCGCTCCAGCGGGGTCAGCCGCAGGTCGCCCAGTTCGGCGTCGGCGCCCTCGCCGTCCACCTCCATGCGCGCGGTCGTGCGGGCCAGGACGAACTCGGCGACGGCGGTGATGACCAGCGCGAGGAAGACCGAGCTGACCGCGGTGAAGAAGTAGTTGCCGAGCGGGGTGACCACGTAGGCGGGATCGATGATGTGCGCGGCGCTCGTGGTGAGACCGGCGAACAGCGCGTCCCCCGGGGTCAGGACGAGTGAGGCGTTGTAGCCCGCGGAGATCGAGCCGAACGCGACCACGAGGCCGAGGATCGGGCTGCGGCCGGCCGCCTTGAAGATCATGGCGCCCAGCGGGACCAGCACCACGTAGGCGGCGTCGGAGGCCACGCTCGCGCTCACACCGACCAGTGCGAGGGCGAACGTCAGCAGTTGGGTGGGCACGCGCGTGACGCTGCCGCGCAGCAGGGCGTTGAGCAGGCCCGCGCGCTCGGCGACCGCGACGCCGAGCATCACCACGACGATGAGCGCCATCGGCGGGAACTCGGCGAAGTTGGTGATGGCGTCGCCGATCATCATCCGCGCGCCCTCGGCGGTCAGCAGGCTCTCGACCTGGATGCGCTCGCCGTCGGCGGGGGAGATCGCGTAGGCGCCCATCGCGTTGAGCACGGCGCTGAGCGCCACGACCAGGGCCGCCATGATGATGAACAGCCAGAACGGGTGGGGGAGCTTGTTGCCCACCCGCTCGATGAACTGGAGGAACCGCATGAGCACGGCCATACCGCGGCCGGTGGTGCGGGCGTCGGCAGAGACCACCGTCGACTCCTGGGGGCGAAGGGCTGGGGAGAGCGCGGCATGATGCGCGTCACACCGCGGCGTCAGGCAAGAGTCCATCGTGATGGTGTTTCTTGTCAATATCCATCGTGCAAGTGCTCGATTAAGTCATAAATCAGTGCCCCGATAGCGGCTATGATCTGGATGTGGCAGCACAGGAGATGGACGAACTCGACCTCGACCTGGTCGCGGCCCTGCAGTACGCCCCCCGGGCTCCGAGCAGCGCCCTCGCCGAGGTGCTCGGCAGCTCGCCGAGCACGGCCGGGCGCAGGCTGCAGCGGTTGCAGGCGCAGCGGCTGCTGCGCGTGGTCGGCCAGCTCGACTGGTCGCTCGTCTCCGACGCGCACCCGCGCCACGTGTGGCTGCACGCCGTCCCCGGGCGGTCCGTGGAAGTGGCCCGGCAGCTCGCCCGGCGGCCGGAGATCCAGCTCGTGGCGGTGAGCAGCGGTCGGGCCGACGTCTACTGCGTCGCGCACCCCTCCAGTCGGCGGCAGGCGGTCGAGCTGCTGACCAGTGGGATCCCGTCGGTGGAGGGCGTGCGCTCCACCCAGTCCGACCTGGTGCTGCGGCCGGTCACCCGGGCCGACGCCTGGGCCCTGGACCGGCTGCCGACCGAGCGGCTGGCGGCGCTGCTGCCCTACCGCACGCACGTGCCCGAGGCCGGGGCGGTCGCCTCGGAACCGCTGACCGCCGACGAGAGGGGTGCGGTGCGGCTGCTGCACACCGACGCGCGCATCGGGTCGGCAGACGTGGCGCGTGAGCTGGGCGTGAGCCAGTCCACCGCCTACCGCCTCGTCCAGTCGCTGCTGGAGCGCGGGGTGGTGCGCCCGCGCGTGGAGGTGGAGCCGGAGCGGCTGGGCATGCGCCTGGAGGTGGTCCTGTCACTGACGGTGCATCCGGGGTCCATCGCCCAGGTGGCCGAACGGCTGGCCGCCCATCCTTCGGCGCGCTATGTGTCGGTGGTGGCGGGCGAGGTGTCGGTGATCCACCACGGGGCCTTCCGGGACGAGCACGCGCTGGGCCGCTTCATCACCGAGGACCTCGCGGTCATGCCGGGGGTGACGGACGTGCGGTCGTCCGTGCTGTTGGACGTGCTGCGCCGGTACTGGGTCGACCGGCACGAGGGACTGCTGGGCCAGGCCCGGCTCCCGTTCTCGGTCGACCCGGCCTGAGCGGGCGGGCTTCCTCATTCCGTGATTCCCAGGGCCCCCAGGCGTCCACCTGGTGAGCAAAGCAGACATTTGGCTACAAATCAGCATCAGAGCAGGTGACTTAGGAACCCGTCGGCCGTTCCCCTCGTCGGTTCATGTGGCATATTCCCCACCCTGAGGAGGCCGCGATGCGGCACATCGGTCGTCAACGCGTCACCGCCGGAGCCGTTCTGGGCGCCCTGCCCCTGCTCTTGGCCACGGGCTGCTCCTTCAGCATCGGTGGCCCCGGTGCCGTCGACGCCGAACAGGTCGCCGAGCGCTCCAGCGAGATGCTGGCGGAAGAGGTCGGCCAGACCCCGGACGACTTCACCTGTACGGAGGACCTGCCCGCGGAGGTGGGCGCGGAGATCCGCTGCGAGCTCACCAACGGCGGCGAGAGCCTCGGCGCGACCGTCACCACGACCGCGGTCGACGGCTCCGACGTCGAGTGGGATGTCCAGGTCGATGACGCCCCCGCCGACGACGCCGCGGCCGACGACACGGCCGATGACACCGCGGCCGACGACGCCGGCGACGACGGCACCGGCTCGGCCGCCGGCGACTCCGTCCCGTCCTCGGAGGTGGCCGAGCAGTCCGCCGCGCAGCTGGAGCAGGCGGGCCAGAGCTTCGAGGAGTTCACCTGCGCCCAGGACCTGCCCGCGCGGGTGGGCGCCGAGATCCGCTGCAACCTGGTGAGCGGCGGCATGAACTACGGCGTGACCATCACGGCGACCTCCGTCGAGGGGACCACCGTCCTGTGGGACATCCTGGTCGACGACGCTCCGCTGTAGCGGGGATGCGCCGACCCGCGGTGGGCCGCCGGTCCCGGACCGTGCGGCCCGCCGCCCACCGCCCGCCGAGTGCGTTCCGGGGCCGGTGCGGCGGCGCCCCGCCTGTCCGGATGCGGTCGCGGCCGGGCACGGGATAACGTCGGCCGGGAGCCGACGGGCACGATGGCCGACGGACGACGGCGGACGGGGTATCCGGGTGACGGAGACGACGGTGGCGCAGGTCCTGGCCGAGCTGGCCGAACTCGAGGACCCGAGGATGCGCAGGGTCAACGAGAAGCGCGGCGACGACCACGGGGTGAACCTGACCAGGCTGCGGGCGATCGCCAAGCGGATCAGGACCCAGCAGGAACTCGCGGTCGGGCTCTGGGAGACCGATGACACCGCGGCCAAGCTCCTGGCGCTGCTCATCTGCCGTCCGAAGGCCTTCGGACGCGACGAGCTCGACACCATGGTGCGCCAGGCCCGCGCCCCCAAGGTGCACGACTGGCTCGTCAACTACGTGGTGCGCAAGAACCCGCACGCCGAAGAGCTGCGCCTGGCCTGGACCGCGGACCCCGACCCGGAGGTCGCCGCCGCCGGCTGGGCGCTGACCGCCGACCGGGTGGTGAAGAACCCCGAGGGGCTGGACCTCGACGCGCTGCTCGACGCCATCGAGGCCGACATGAAGGACGCGCCGGACCGGCTCCAGTGGGCGATGAACACCTGCCTCGGCCACATCGGGATCCATCACCCCGAACACCGCGCCCGCGCGATCGGCATCGGCGAGCGCCTGCGGGTGCTCGAGGACTACCCGACCCCGCCGAACTGCACGTCTCCGTTCGCGCCCGTGTGGATCGCGGAGATGGTGCGCCGCCACAACGAGGGCTGAGGGCCGACGAGGGCTGAGGCGCGCGGGCTCAGCCCAGCAGGACGCCCGAGCCCTTGGCGACGAACACACCGCCGAAGACGAACAGCACGACCATGGTGACGGTGTCGTTCTCGGCGACCAGCCAGGCGCGGGCCCGGCGCGGGGCGGCCGCTCCCCCTCTCGGGCGAACCGGGGCGAAGGGGGCGCCGGGAGGTACCGATCGGAGCTCGGACCTGCACAACTCCTCCTGCGCGGCACGTACGGGCGCTACTCTGGCCCAGGTGTCGGTGACCGCCCGGGCCGGTGGCGATGCGCAAGCGCCACGTCGGGTGCCGTGCCAGAACGATGATCCGGGCGACCGCGAAAGGGCCCCATGGAGCTCATCCTCCCCGGCGGAGACAGCGTGCGGATCTCACCGGCGATGGCGCGGGCCCTCCGCGAGGCCGAATCCGATCCCGTGAACCCCCGGACGTTGCGCGTGCGCTTCCGCGTGGGCGTTCCGACACTGGACGAACTCCGGCGCCGCGGACTGGTGGCCGCCGGGGACGGGGCGGACGACTGGCGGCTGACCGAACGCGGCAGGCAGGCCCGCGCCCGGCTGCCGGCCGGTCCGGACGCGCCGTGCGGGGACGCAGAGACCTTGACCTTGGGGGTCTTCGGCGGTCGGCCGCTGCGCGCGACCCTGCACCCCGCCATCGGCCGTGAGGACGCGGACCGCCTGCGCGCGGCGCTGGGCGGGCGGCGTCACGGCGGCGCGCACGCCCAGGCCCGGACCGCGCCCGCGGACGCGCCCGTCGGCAAGCGCACGCGCCTGGCCTACCTGTCGCTGGCGGCGTTCGCGTACGCGACGATGCTGGTCGCGGGCCCGGTGTCCGCGCTCATCGTCCTGTTCGCCGGGGCCGTCGTCGTGCTGGTCGTGAGGGGCATCGCCGGTGCGCCGAGCGCGGACACCGGACGGTCGTCCGCCCCTGAGGACGTCACCGCCGCGTTCGCCGGCCGGTTCGTCGAGCCACGGTCCCTCGACGACCAGGCACGCGACCTGCTCGGCAGGGCGCAGCGCGCCGTGGACACCGTGCTCGAGTCACCGCTGCACGACCGGGGCCTGCTGCTCGACGCGGTGCGCAACCGCGTGGTGCTCGGCGACATCGAGTGGTCCGTCGCGCGGAGCCTGGAACGGCACACGAGCTCCCGGCGGCTGATCGCGGCCGTGCCCACGCCGGGAGAGCGTAGCCGCAGGGCGGCCGAGCGCGCTCGCGCCGCGCTCGAGGAGGACGTCCGCGCGGTGGAGTGGCGGATCGGGCGGCTGGAGGACTACGCGGAGAAGGTGGCCGCGGCGGAGCTGGAGATCGAGGACCGCCGGTCGGCCGCCCGGCTGGACGAGATCACCGAGTCGACCCTGCGGGCGGGAGCGGCCGCACCGCATGAGGACGTGACCCTGACGTCATTGGTGGAGGCCCAGGAGATGGCATTGGAACTGGCCTCCCTGATCGGCCCCTAGGCCGTCTTCGCCCTCGCGGCCCCACCTGAGCACCGAGCACGCGGCGACTCCGCGAGTTCGAGCGTTCCGTGTCGGGTCAGTGCAGAAGTGGGATGAGGTAGATGACCTCCCAAGCCTCGAAGACGGCGATGACGGCGATGATGAAGAGCACCAGGACGATGACGGGATAGAGGCGCAGGTTGACGATGAGGCCCGCCCGGTACCCCGCCCGTTTGGACGGCAGTTCGAGTCGCCGGTACCCGAAGGTCGACCGCCAGAGAATGACCGTGCCAGCGCCGCCAGGACGTAGGCCTGGAATTCGATGATCACGACGGGGGCGCGGGGGATGAGGGCGATGGCGGCGTCCGAGGATGCGTCCTTGGTGACGAAGCGGCGCAGGACCCCGGCCTTGGAGTATCCGGTCGCGTCAGCGATCTGTTGGACTGATGTGTTCTCGAAGCCGTGGCGGGCGAACAGGCCCGCCGCCCGGTCCACGATCTGAGCGTCGATCTGCTCACTGGTCGGTTCCACCATGGGGAGGCTCTAGCGCATGGGTGACCACATCGGTCACGAAGTAACCGATGTGGTCACATGGCTCATGCGGGAGCGTTGCGGTCGGCGGCGGAGTCCCTTGGCCTGATGCTCTGTCGGCCGGGCGCACTCATGTGGTGGCTCCGGCCTGGGGTGTCGACCTCGATGAGGGCGGCGCCGTCCATGCGGAGGCAGTGCTCAGCCGTCGGTCCGGACGGGTCGGCTTCCCCTGAGGGGCGCGGATCATGCCTTCCCGCCGTGTCCTGAACCGGACACGGAGCCTGGAGTGATCACATCACGACCACACGTGATGGTTGCCAGGGTGGAGGCATGCCGGACCGACTCCCGACGTTCGCCGTCCACTGCGCCCTGGTGCTCGCGGTCGCCCTCACTCTGGTGGCGGGCGACCCGCACACCCCTTCCATCGTCGTTCCGCCGGCGAGAAACGCGTGCGCCGAGGCACTCGACGCCCTTCCCGACCCGGGGCGGTGCGGGGGCGTGAGGGGGAGCAGGCGGGCGCGGTCCCGGGCCCGGTGCGCCGGCGTGCGCACCCCGGGCGAGGGGCGTGGAGCCCGTAGCGGTGCGCGCGGCCGGAGGTGGGGACCACCGCCCCGCTGCCGGCACCGCGGGGTCAGCTGGTGACGCGGTTCCGGGTGGCCAGGGTCGCCGCGTCCGCGGCGGCCCACCCGGCCTCCCAGCCCTGGGCGTTGGTGGGGACGCTCAGCTCGGTCTGCTCCACCTCGGGGAAGGTGGAGTGGAAGGCCTCCTCCACGCGTTCGGAGCGGCGTGCCAGCACCGGTACGAGGTCGGTTCCGGCCTGGGCGTGCTCGTGCACCGCCTCCCGCTCCCCGGTGTGCGAGGCCACCATGAGGCGTTCGCCGATCCGGTCGGCGAAGGCGGACAGGAACGACGCGCGAAAGGAGCGCGTGGTGGAGCGCCCGTGGCGGTCGCGGGTGGACCCCGCCAGGCGCATCGCGGTGGTGGCCTGCACGAGCAGTGAGGTGAACAGCAGCTCCACGGCGTCGACGTCGCCGGGGTAGCCCAGCACAGTGCACAGGGCGAGCTGTCGGTGCCACACCGCCCGGCAGCGGTTGGCCTGGGCGATGACGTTGAGCAGGGCCGCCTTGTACGACTCGTAGGGCGCGTCCACGGGGAGCCGGCGCCCGTGGACGTCGCCGGTGTCCCCGGACTCGGCGACCACGGCCGCGTGGTCGATGCTGTGCCGCGCCATCAGCTCCTGGGCCCGGCCGGTGAGCGCCTCGGCCTCCTCGGGGAACTCGGTGGCCTCGGCCTTGGCCAGCAGATGGCGGATCCGGGCGAGCTTGGCGGGGTCGATCCCGTCCTCGGACGTCTTCGAGCTGGCCTGCCCGGGCAGCGGGCACAGCACCTGGAGCCGGGGCAGGGACCCCAGTACGGCGGTCGTCCGCACGGCCAGGCGGACGGCCTGGAGCCGGTCCAGGCCGTGGCGCTCGGCGAAGAGGCGCGCGTGGTCGGTGTCGGCGCCCCACCACGGCTCCGCGCCCAGGTCGCGTAGTTGGCGCGACCACTCGGGCGCGATCCGGGCGGCGGCGTAACGGCGGTTCTCGGCGGCGACCATGTCGGTGACCAGGGCCCCGCCGGCGCGGTCGAGCTCGCGGGTGAGCACGCGCACCAGTTCGGCGGGCTGCCACCCGTACTGCCAGGAGCGCGTGATCTGGCGTTCCAGGCCGGAGAACAGGGCGCGGTCGACCGCGCGTCCCCAGCCCGGCACACCGGGTTCGGCGAGCTCGGCCAGGGTCGCGTCCAGCTGCGACTCACCGCCCCGGCGCAGCGCGTCCACGGCGAGGGCCACCAGCTGGCGCGCGTGGTCCTCGGGCAGGGGCGGAGGCGCGGCGCCGCGGGAGGTGGGCGTGGTGGGTCCACGCTGTGTGTCCCGGCGGTGCTGCCGGTCGCCTGTCATCCTCAGCCTGGCGAGCCGCCGTTCACGGTTGCCCCTGCCCATGCGCATCCGGTTCCCATCGAGACGCTCGGTTCTCCTGAGGACTAAGGATGGCAGGAATTCGCGGTGCCGTGGCCGCCCTGTGGACAACGCCGACCGTGTGTCCGCCCGTGGGCCAGGGCAGCGGGTCCGCGGGGGAGGGGCCGCGTTGGGGCGGGGCCCGCCCGGTCACGCCCGTGCGGGGAGAGGTCTCGGGGGATGTGCCTGGTCGGAGCCCACGTGCACGGCCTGGCGTCCGCGGTCGACGGGCCCTGAGGGGCCCGGACCCCCATCGCTCCTCGACGACGGGCGCGCGTGGTGAATGCGGGGATATTTCTTTTTGGTCTGGTTTGTGGCGTGTGGTGCTTTTAGGGGGCGAAGAACACTTCTCTGGAGAACTACGGACTCCGTTGGTACTATTTTCCGCTGAAAGACCCTTCGTTCGAGAATGTCGTCCCCGGGTCCGGCGCCGAACCCAGGAAAGTCCGGTTCTTCCTGCTGAACCGGAATCACAGGAGTTCCCGAGTCCCGGGCGTGCTCCCGTCCACCCTCCTTTTCCTCCGTCACAGGAGAAACGTCCACCATCGAATCCAGGGCGCTTCGCCCCGCCATGGAACGCCCGCTCGCCCCCTTTTTTTGTCGACCGCACGAGTTCCCCCGAAGGACGGCCGATGAGCACAGCGGAAGCGCACTACACCTCGTCCGGGCCGACCGGCGCCCCCGGATTCCAGATCGCCGGAGCCTCCCCTGGGCTGCGGCCCGCACTCCTGCGCCGGATCGAACGCCTCCTGTCCCACGCACCGCCGCCCGCACCCCCGCCCCGGCCCGACGACCCGGACCCGCGCGCCGATGTCCCGGCCGCTCTCAGCCACACCCGGCTCGACAGCGACACCACTGTCCTCACCCACACGGTCCACGTGGGCCGTGATCACGCCGATGTGTACGGCGCCTATCACGCGCACGCCGTGGTGCTGTGGGGGGAGAGCACGTCGCCGACCCTGCCCATCGACACCTGGGGTTCCTCCGCCTGGCGGACGGGGGCGCGCGGCACCGGGCCGGTTCGCGGGCACGGGACACCCGGCCGCCCCGCCGCCGAGACCGGGGGACTGCCGTGCGCGGACGGCGCCCCGTCGCCGGAGCGCCTCACGGCCTTCACCCGCCGCCACCGGGGCCGGGTCGCGGCCGTGCTCACCGACGTCCTGCACGCGCTGGGCGAGGACGGCGAGACGGCCCGCCAGGTCGTCCTGGTCGGTTCCGGCACCGAGGTCGCCCACTGGATCGCCCTGGCCTGCCACAGCCTGCCCTTCGACCTGGCCGCACTCCTCACCTTCACCACCGGCACCCGGCGGCCCGACCTGGCCCCGCACCACGTCATCGGTGTCACCTGCGGCTCGGCCTTCGTCGACGCCGCGACCGGTGACCGGTATCGGGTGCACCACCCCCGGACGGGCGCGGAACCCGCCACGGAGCCTGGCGCGGAACCCGCCACGGAACTTCTCACCTGGGCCGTCGCGGCGGCGGCGCTGTGGGAGGCCGGACGCGGCGACCTGCTGCACGCGACCCTGGCGGCCGCTCCGCGGGATCCCGGCGTGTCCTTGTCCCGACGGGCACGGGACCTGGGCGGCGCCCTCGCCTGCGCCGCTCTGGCCGAGGGCGTCGAACTCCCGGCCTCGACGGCCCCCGACGCCGTGTCCTGGTGCCGCGCCCGGGTCGGCGAGCACCCCCGTGCGTGGTGGGCCGCGCTGCTCACCGCCCTCACCGCCGGCGGCCCGCCGCGCCCGGAGGCCGCCCACGACCTCGCCACCGCCCTGGAACGGCGGTTCGACTCCGCGCTCACGACGCCACTGGTCACCGCGGCCCTCGAAGGCCTGCCCGAACTGCTCGTCGAGGAGCCGGACAACGCGGATCTGCGCGAAGCGCTGCGCTGGTCCCGTGACCGGCTCGGATCGGTGCGCGAGGACCGTCCGCTGCGTTGCGCGCGAGAGGCGCTCCAGCGGGCGCTCACGCGCGACGGAACGCCGGTCCACGTCCTGCTCGAGCTGTTCCGGCTGAGCGACCTGCTGCTCCAGCCCCACCTCCAGGAAGAGCACGCGGCCCGGCTCCTCGTGCCCTGGCTGCTGGAGGACGGGGCCGGCCGCGCGGCCGTGGCCCGGCTTCTCGGCGAACCCGGGCAGGCACGGTCGCGCTCCGCCGTCCTGCGAGCCCTGGACACCCGTGCCCGCGAGGAGCCAGGACCCGTCCTGGACCTGGTCGCCCGGGACGCTCCGGCCTGGCTGCTCGACCCGCCGCCACCGCCGCTGCGCGCGCTGCGGGCCGTTCAGCGCCTCGCCGCCGCCCGCCGCGGCGCCGGTCCCGCCCGCGGCGCCGGTGCCGCGGACACCGACCTCGCCGAGCTCGCCCTGGTCACCGACACGCTCGACCCCGGAGGTGAACCGGACGGCGCCTCACTGCGGCTGGCCCTGCGCATCGCCTGGGCCGGACGCGCACCCGACACCGGCCGGGCGGCGCGCACGCTGCGGGCGCACCCGCGCCCGGAGGTGGCCGAGGCCGCCTCGTCCCTCGTGGTCGAAGCGGTGCGGCCGCACCGCCGGATCACGGCCCTGGCCGACCTTTTGATGGACCACTACCTGGACCTCTTCCCGCCCCGGCACCGGCCGGTCGTGGAACTCGTGGCGCTCACCGGCCGGCTGCGCGACGTGGGCAGGGGCGCGGGCACCGACCGGGTGGTGCGCCGCCACCTGGACCTGCTCCTGAGCCGGGCCGGCCGTGGGCCGCTGGGCGAGGACGCCGCCCGCGCGGTGGTCGAACGGGTCCTGGACCCCGACGGCTTCGCCGCCGACGACCGGGTCTTCGCCCTGGAGTTCGCGGAGTTCGCGGCCCTGGCCACACCGGAGCTGGCCGCGGCCTACACCCGGCGGGCGCGCGCCGAACTCCCGCCCGTCCTGCGCGGGGACCACCGCATGTGCGCGGCGCACGCGTGGCTGTGGTGGGCCCGCTCGGGGAGCCCCGCGTGGGAGGCGGTACGGGGACCCCTGCTGGACCAGGTCCTGGCCCCGTCCCTGCGCGCGCTGCGCCCGGCCCGGCGGCGGGACGCCTACGCGCTGATCGGCGCGGTGGCCCCGGACACCGCCGAACAGGTGCGGTCCTGGATGGAGGACGGCACGCCCGGCCGGGGCCGCCCGCGCGGGTTCGGAACGGTCCTGCGCCGCGTCAGTCCCGGGCCGGTACGGGCCCGGCGGGATCGCTCCGCTCCTGCGCCCGGGTCGAGGACCCGTCCCCGGAGCGGCCCAGGACGTTGAAGAACACGTTGAGCAGGACCGCGGCGGCGGTGCCGGTCACGATCCCCGACCCCAGCAGCGTCGACGCCCAGTCCGGGAAGACCGCGAAGAAGCCCGGAGCGGTGATCGACACGACCCCCAGCGACAGCGCGACCGCCACGATCACGAGGTTGTGGTTGCCCTCGTAGTCCACCCGGCCGAGGGTCTGGATGCCCGCGGCGGCCACGGAGCCGAACAGCACCAGCCCGGCGCCGCCCAGCACCGGCGCGGGGATCATCGCCGCGACCCGTCCCAGCACCGGGAACAGTCCCATGGCGACCAGGATCAGCGCGCCGACCGCCACGACGTAGCGGCTCTTGACCTTGTTCAGGGCGATCAGGCCGATGTTCTGGCTGAAGGTGCTCCCGGGGAAGGAGTTGAACAGCGGGCCGATCACGGCGGTGGCGGCGTCGGCGCGCAGCCCGGCGGCCAGGCGCCGCCCGTCCATCTTCGTGCCCACGACCTGGCTGGTCGCGAGGATGTCGGCCACGCCCTCGACCAGGATGACGAGCATGACGACGCACATGGTCACGATCGCGGTGACCTGGAACTCCGGGGCACCGAAGTGGAAGGGGCGGGCGATCGAGAGCATCGGGCCCTCGGCCACGGCGGAGAAGTCCACCCGGCCGAACGCGGCGGCGATCAGGGTGCCCAGCACCATGCCGAGGAGGATCGACGCGCGGTTCCACACTCCCGGCAGCAGCCTGGACAGCAGCAGGGTGATCGCCAGGGTCGCGCCGGCCAGCGCCAGCGCGGTACCCGTCGGGGCGCCGTCGTTGCCGTCCTCGGCGATCCAGCCGACCGCCACCGGCATCAGGGTCACCCCGATGACGGTGATGACGCTGCCGGTCACCACGGGCGGGAAGAACCGGATCAGGCTCGCCACGAACGGCGCGACGAGGATGCCGAACAGCCCTGCCACCACCGAGGCGCCGAACACGGCGGGCAGCCCGGCGTCGTCGGCGATCGCGGTCATCGCGGTGACGGGCACGAAGGAGGCGCCGATCACGAGGGGGACCTTCGCGCCGAACTTCCACACGCCCAGGGTCTGCAACAGGGTGGCCAGGCCGCTGACCAACAGCGCGCCGCTGACGATCAGCCCGGTCTCCACGGTGTCGAGTCCCACGGCCGTGGCCACGACCAGCGGTGGGGCGATGACCCCGGCGTAGAGCGCGAGGATGTGCTGGAGGCCGTACAGGCCCATGAGCCGGCCGGGCGGCTTCTCGTCCTCGGGGCGTTCGGCGGTGGGGGTGTCCTGGGTCCGCGGCGCGGGGTGCGCGTCGCGGCCGCCCCTGAGGAACGTCATGTGAGCCTTCCGGGTGGATCGATTCGAGCGGGTGCCGGCCCCGAGCACGGCGCCGTGCGGCGTCCGTCCGACGGCGGGCACGACGAGGCACGGGCGGATCGCCGGGTGCCACGGGGAGGTGGAGGACACGACGATCGGTCCGGTGATCAAATCATCGGATGCTCCAATCTGAAGTGCAAACGAAGCCCTTTCGTTTGGTCGAACACACCAATACGCTCGGAGCATGAATGATCGCTCTGAGTGGTCTTCGGTGGTCCGCGTGTCCGCGGTTCCGTCTCCCGAACGAGACAGCGGCGAACACGCCACACCCTGCGGCTGCCCTTTTCTCGACCCTCGGCCCACCGTCGGCGACGCTCGTACGCCACGTGCCCCACCGGCACGGGCCCGCACCACAGCGTGCCGAGAACGTGACGAAGACCGCTCCGGCCCGCGCCGCCGCGCGCCCGCGGTCCCGGCCGCGCACGCCAAGGCGCCCCGGACGGATGCGTCCGGGGCGCCTTGGCCGGCTCCGGCCCGGCCGGGGCGGGTTCACCACCGGCCGGGAGTGCCGGTCAGGACAGGCTCAGCAGCAGGTCCCCGCCCTCCACACGCTGGACGTCCTCGACCGCGATCCGCTTGACCGTCCCCGCCTTCGGAGCGGTGATCGACGCCTCCATCTTCATCGCCTCGATCGTGGCCACCGTGTCGCCGGCCTCGACCTCGTCGCCCTCGGCCACCGTCAGCGTGACCACCCCGGCGAAGGGCACCGCCACGTGCCCCGGGTTGGCGCGGTCGGCCTTCTCGGCCTCGCGCACGGCCGAGGACAGCGCGCGGTCCCGGATCTGCAGCGGACGGAGCTGGTCGTTGAGCGTGGTCATCACCGTGCGCACACCGCGCTCGTCGGCCTCACTGACCGCCTCCAGCCCGATCAGCAGCCGCACACCCGGCTCCAGGTCCACCACGTGCTCCTCGCCCTCGCGCAGCCCGTAGAAGAAGTCCGGGCTGGCGAGCACACTGGTGTCGCTGTAGGACGCGCGGTGCGCCTGGAACTCCCGGGTCGGGCCGGGGAAGAGCAGGCGGTTGAGCGTCGTGCGCCGGTCCTTGGCCAGACCGGCACGGTCCTCCTGCGTCAGCTCCTCGGTCGGACGGGCCTGAGCGCGCCCCTGCAGGGCCTTGGTGCGGAACGGCTCGGGCCAGGCGCCGGGCGGCACGCCCAGCTCGCCCCGCAGGAAGCCGATCACCGAGTCGGGGATGTCGAACCGGGCCGGGTCCGCCTCGAAGTCCTCGGGCGAGACCCCGGCGCCGACCAGGTGCAGGGCCAGGTCGCCCACCACCTTCGACGACGGCGTGACCTTGACCAGTCGGCCCAGCATCCGGTCGGCGGCGGCGTACATCGCCTCGATGTCCTCGAACCGGTCGCCCAGCCCCAGCGCGATCGCCTGGGTGCGCAGGTTGGACAGCTGGCCGCCGGGGATCTCGTGCGTGTACACGCGCCCGGTGGGCGAGGCCAGACCGGCCTCGAAGGGCGCGTACACCCGGCGCACGGCCTCCCAGTACGGCTCCAGGGCGTTCACCGCGCCCAGGTCCAGCCCCGTGGAGCGCTCGGAGTGGTCGAAGGCCGCCACGATCGCCGACAGCGACGGCTGCGAGGTCGTGCCCGCCATGGAGGCCACGGCCCCGTCGACGGCGTCGGCGCCCGCGTTCACCGCCGCCAGGTAGGTGGCCAGCTGCCCGCCCGGGGTGTCGTGCGTGTGGATGTGCACCGGCAGGTCGAACTCCCGGCGCAGCGCCGTGACCAGCCGTGCGGCCGCCGGCGCGCGCAGCAGCCCCGCCATGTCCTTGACCGCCAGCACGTGCGCGCCCGCCTCGACGATGCGCTCGGCCAGGCCCAGGTAGTAGTCCAGCGTGTAGAGCTTCTCGGCCGGGTCGGACAGGTCCGAGGTGTAGCACAGCGCGACCTCGGCCACCCCGGTGCCGGTCTCCCGGACGGCCTCGATCGCCGGCCGCATCTGCTCCACGTCGTTGAGCGCGTCGAAGATCCGGAACACGTCCACACCCGTGGCGGCCGCCTCCTGCACGAACGCCGAGGTCACCTCCGCGGGGTAGGGGGTGTAGCCCACCGTGTTGCGGCCGCGCAGCAGCATCTGCAGGCAGATGTTGGGCACCGCCTCGCGCAGCGCCGCCAGCCGCTCCCAGGGATCCTCGGCCAGGAACCGCAGCGCGACGTCGTAGGTCGCCCCGCCCCAGCACTCCAGCGACAAAAGGTCGGGCAGGGTGCGCGCCACCGTGGGCGCCACCGCGAGCAGGTCCTTGGTCCGCACCCGCGTGGCCAGCAGCGACTGGTGCGCGTCACGGAACGTGGTGTCGGTCACCCCCACCTTGTCGGAGGAGCGCAGCCACTGTGCGAACCCCTCCGGCCCCAGCTCGTCCAAGCGCTGCTTGGACCCGGCCCGCGGCGCGTCCTCGTCGGTCACCGGCAGCTTGGCGACCGGATCGATCAGGTGCGGGCGCTCCCCGTGCGGCTTGTTCACCGTCACGTCGGCCAGGTAGGTCAGCAGGCGCGTACCGCGGTCCGCCGAGGGGCGGGCGGTCAGCAGCTGCGGGCGCTCCTCGATGAAGGAGGTGGTCACCCGCCCCTGCTGGAAGTCCGGGTCGTCCAGCACGGCCTGGAGGAAGGGGATGTTCGTCGCGATACCGCGGATGCGGAACTCGGCCACGGCGCGCCGCGCGCGGCTGACCGCCGTCTCGAAGTCCCGGCCCCGGCAGCTGAGCTTGACCAGCAGCGAGTCGAAGTAGGCACTGACCTCGGTTCCCGCCGAGGCGGTACCGCCGTCCAGGCGGATGCCCGAGCCGCCGGGGGAGCGGTAGGCGCTGATCGTGCCGGTGTCGGGCCGGAAGCCGTTGGCCGGGTCCTCGGTGGTGATCCGGCACTGCAGCGCGGCGCCGCGCAGGGTGATGGAGTCCTGGCTCAGCCCGAGGTCCTCCAGGGTCTCCCCGGAGGCGATGCGCAGCTGCGACTGGACGAGGTCGACGTCGGTGACCTCCTCGGTCACCGTGTGCTCGACCTGGATGCGCGGGTTCATCTCGATGAAGACGTGGTTGCCGTCCCGGTCCACCAGGAACTCCACCGTGCCGGCGTTGCGGTAGCCGATCCGGCGCGCGAAGCGCACCGCGTCGGCGCACATGCGCTCGCGCAGTTCCGGGTCCAGGTTGGGCGCGGGCGCCAGCTCGATCACCTTCTGGTGGCGCCGCTGCACCGAGCAGTCGCGCTCGAAGAGGTGGATCACGTTGCCCTCGCCGTCGGCGAGGATCTGGACCTCGATGTGGCGGGGCTCGACGACGGCCTTCTCCAAGAAGACCGTGGAGTCGTCGAAGGCCGCGCCGGCCTCGCGCATGGCGGCCTCGATCGACTCGCGCAGGGACCCGGGGGTGTCGACCCGGCGCATGCCCCGGCCGCCGCCGCCGGCGACGGCTTTGACGAACAGCGGGAAGCCGATCTCCTCCGAGGCGGCCACCAGGGCGTCGACGTCCGTGGTCGGCTCGGAGGAGCCCAGCACCGGCACGCCCGCCTCGCGGGCCGCGGCCACCGCGGTGGCCTTGTTCCCGGTCAGCTCGAGTACCTCGGCGGGCGGGCCCACGAACGTGATCCCGGCCTCGCGGCACGCCCGCGCCAGCTCCGGGTTCTCCGACAGGAAGCCGTAACCGGGGTAGACCGCGTCCGCTCCCGCCTCCAGCGCGGTGCGCACGATCTCGTCCACGGACAGGTAGGCGCGCACGGGGTGGCCCTGCTCGCCGATCTGGTAGGCCTCGTCGGCCTTGAGCCGGTGGAGGGAGTTGCGGTCCTCGTGCGGGAAGACCGCGACGGTCCTCGCCCGCAACTCGTTGCCCGCGCGCAACGCGCGGATGGCGATCTCACCGCGGTTGGCCACGAGTATCTTCTGGAACATGCTGGCTGCCTCCTGAGTCTGCTCCCCTGCTGGGGTAGGACCCCGCGGCGCCGTTGCCGGTGTCCGATGCCCCGCGCACAAGGTCAGGGGGCACCATAACCATCCGGCCCCGCCCGAGTACGCACCGGGTCCGCCCACCGCACCCGCGCAGTGGAGTATGCCCCCTGGACACGATGACCACCCCGCCGCCCCGGTGCGGGGCGGGGTGCTCTTCGGGCGAGTGCGGCAAGGCCTCTCGTGGCGGTGGTCTCCTCTCTCGCGCGTACGAGGGGGAGCAAGAAGGAGGGCGCGCCGCGCGGACGTGCTCGTCGTCGACGAGTTCGTGCCCGCGCGGCGCGCTTCACCCGGTCAGCAGGTGAGGGTCACGGTCGAGCTCGTCTTACCGGAGGTCCACGCCCCGTTGTTGCCGATGATGCGCAGCCGGTGGTCATGGGTTCCCGCGCACCCGGCGGACAGGGTCCGTGAGCTGCTGCCGACCCACCTCACGTGGGAGTCCCGGGCCCACCCCCACCAGCGCGAGCTCTCGAGGTAGACGTCGAAGCTCCAGTTGTTGGGGCATCCGGAGCTCCCCGCGCGGGCGGCCACGGTCTTGGACGCGCTCTTGTACGGGGAGTTGGCGTAGAAGCTGCAGGCGGCGGCCTCGACCGCGGCGGGTTCCTGGGCGTGTGCCGGGGGAGACGTCAGGGCGGTGGCGAGCACGGCGCTGCCCAGGGTGAGGGCCGCGGCGCGCATGACTTCGGACATGTGGGGGTCCTTTTTTTCGGAGGTGGTGTTGCCAGACTCGAATGTGCCCCCGCCGCACATCGGAAAACGAGAATGCAAAACGCGAGGAAAGTCGAAAGAGGAAGATGATCGGAATATTTTAGTTTGTTACGATATGCCCTGGGGGGAAATGCACGAATCGATGGTCGTGAGCCGCTGACGAGTCATGGATATGCTGTCCTCAAACGGGATTTCTCGCGGCCCGCATCGTGCGCTGTGCGTCCGCCCGGCGACGTTCGGACGTTCGGACCCGTGGTCGAGCGAGCCATTCGTTCACGCGACAGGTCCTTGCGAGCCTCCGGACGAGTTCGCGGCCGACTAGCCGCGCGGGAACGCCAGCACCGCCTTCACCCGCCAGTTGATGTCCGCGTCCTCGTGCGCCAGGCGCGCACTCAGAGGCGGTCCGTCACGTCGAGTCCCGTGTCGGCGTCCGCGTCGACGCGGTCGAGGTAGAGCAGATCCGGTCGTGCACGCCGAATGGTGGCCGTGTCCGGACTGACCGTTCCTCGGTGTGGTTTCGCGCAGAACCGCCGCCTTGCGTGGAAAGTGATCGCCCATGGAGTTCCATACCCCGGCTCGTCCCGAGGACCTGCCCCCTTCGACACCCTCTGGACCCGGGCCGCCGCGCTGGCCGTCCTGGAGGCGGGAGGGAGCGTGAACCAGCACCGCTACGCCGACGCGGTCGTCCACCACGATGACGCGGGCGGCAACGAGTGGCGGCTCGCGCGGGTCGAGGGCGGACGCGGGGTGCTCGCCGGAGCCGACCACGAATGCGACATCCACATCGACCTCCCGGGCTATGACCCCTACGCAGGCCCCGACTGGCTGCCCTGGACCTGGTTCACCTCGCTGGAGAACCACCGCGAACAGGCCTTCGCCTACTGGTGGGACGGGACTGCCTGGGACCGCATCGACTACCCCGACGCCATCACCAACGACGGCCTGGACATGCTGCTGCCCCACCTGTGCACGACGGAGCGCGCGGCCGGCCAGGTGCTGGACTTCCTCGACGTGTCGCCTGCCACGGACGCATGGGAGGAGGGGTTCCCCCTGGTGCGCCGGGTCCTCGACCTCGCCGAGACCCGGTCCGGCACGGAAGGGGAGTGGCACGAGGCCCTGGACCACGTCCTGGCCTTCGCCGAACGCCAGGACTCCGAACACCTGGACTGGGAGGAGGACGAGTTCGATCCCTCCGCCGCCATGACGGTGGCGCGGGCGACCGGCCTGATCAAGGGCTTCGAGGCCGAGGTCAAGCCCGCCGGCCACGGCCGTCCCGAGGGCTGGGTCCCACGCCTGGGGTAGCTCCCACGCCCGGCACGGCACGCTCGCCCGGCACCCCGCGCTCGCCCGGGGGCGCGGCTCATCCCCGCGTGCGGCCGGAACGCTCCCGGTCGCGGTCGGCGGAGGCGCGCGCCCTTCGGCGGGCGTGCCGGCCCTGGCCGGGCCGGACGAGGGCCCGGCCGCTACACCTCGCGTGGCAGCCCGAGGTCGACCTCGGGCTCCCGCGTGGCGGAGGACGGAGCGAGGGACGACACCGAGCGCAGCCCCCAGTACACCCCTTGCAGAAGGTGGCGCGGCGCCCTGAGGGTCCAGTGATCGATGCCGTGGCTCTCGTACGTGGCATGGAAGCGATGCGTGTACGCCCGGAAGGACGAAGGCGAGGACTCCACCCGACGCGCGGAGACCCCCGCTCGCATCCGGGGCGCGTAGGCGACGCGGATGCCGGTCTGTTTGAGGTGCACTGCCAGGTCGATGTCCTCGTGCAGCACGTCGTCGTGGTCCGCGCAGGCCGAGCCCTCGATCGCGTGCCACGCCTGGGCACGGACGGCCATGTTGCTGCCGTAGAGGAACGGGCAGCGGCGCCTGCCCAGGCGCCAGAGCGGGCGCCGTACGAGGTCGTCGGACAGGGAGGAGGAGCCGAGCAGGGGCACGTCGTAGTAGGTGACCGGGCCGGTGACGGCTCCGATCGTCGGATCGCCCATGGCCTCGGAGACGTTCGCGACCCAGTCCGGGGCGATGACGGAGTCCGCGTCGATGCGTCCGAGGATGTCGCCCCTCGCCGCGGCGAACCCCGCGTTCCGCGTGGGGACGAGCCCCTGGGCGTCGAACTGCCGCAGGATCCTGATCCCGGCGTCGGGGTGGGCCTCCACCACGCGCCGGACGACCGCGGCCGTGCCGTCGGTCGAACGGTTGTCGACCACGATGATCTCCCGAGCGGCCCGCGTCTGCCGGAGCGCGGCGAGCAGACACCGCTCGATGGTGGTCTCCTCGTTGAACGCCGGAATGACCAGCGACACCGTCGGTGGGGGCGCCACCGGCCGAGCCGAGCTCACACGCCGTCTTCTCGGGATTTCGATGCCGGCCACGGCCTTCCTCTCCTCTGTCCACCGGTCGGGGGCGCCGCGGAGGCGACACCCCGGCCCGGGCTTCACCTCGCTCGGCCGCGGCGCTGCGTCGGCACAGCGGCGCACGCGAAGGGCCCGGGCACCGCGCGGCGAGGTGTGCGGTCAACTCGTTCCGCAACCCCGACGCGTCCGGCGTTCCCGCCTCGGCTCCGGGGCTCCGAGACCATGTGACATCAGGGAGGGCAACGGACGAGGCGGTCTCCGTGACCGGGAGGCGAACACCCGGCGACCTGGCAGGCGACCGGCCCACGACGGTGCGGAAAGGGTCCGGGGCCGTGTGCTGGGGCGCCCGGAGGCCGCCGGTGGGCCGGACGCTATCCGGCGCCGAGTTCGACGGCTGTGGCGCCCCGCCAGATCCGCGGACAGGGGCGTCACCGCCGGACCGGGACCCTCAGCGCCCGCGTCCCTCCACGCCACGGACCGCGCGGCGCCGCCGCCGACAGGGCCTCCTGCCCGGGACGTCCGCCGTGCCGCACCAGGAAACGGCCCCGCCGGAACGAACCGGCTGGTCACCGGATTCCCCTTTTCCGGTGCAGGAAAAAAGGCCGCAATGCGATCCATCGGTGAAACGACGCGTCGTGTCCGCCGATCATTGACAGGCATGGGCCAATGGCGAATATTCCATGTCCTGGGGGCGCACGAAGTCACCGACTCCGCATACTCCCCGTTTCCCCCGTTAGGAGCTCACGCATGCGCTCATTCCATTCCTTTCGCCGCGTCTCGGCCGTTCTCCTCGGCCTGGCCGTCGCCGCTTTCGCCCTGCCGGCCCCGGCATCGGCCGACACCGCCGAGGCCATGGGCGGCACCGGACCCTACGACGCCGAGTACACGACCACGTGGCGCCTGCGCGACCACACCGTCTACCGTCCGGTCGACCTGCCGGACGAGCGGCTGCCCATCGTCGCCTGGGGCAACGGCGCCTGCCGCGCCGACGGCACGTGGTTCGAGAACATCCTGACCGAGTTCGCCTCCCACGGGTATCTGGTCATCGCCAACGGCCGTCCCGGCGGCAGCGGCCAGACCGACGCCGAGATGCTCACCGACGCCGTCGACTGGGCCGTCGCCGAGAACAGCCGCCTGTTCAGCCCCTATCGGGGCAAACTCGACACCGACAACATCGCGGTGATGGGGCAGTCCTGCGGCGGGCTGGAGACCTACGAGGTGGCCGACGACCCGCGCATCGACACCACGGTGATCTGGAACAGCGGGATGTTCAGCGACGCCGACCCGAACCGGCTCGACCACCTGCACGCCCCGATCGCCTACTTCACCGGCGGCCCGAGCGACATCGCCTACCAGAACGCCCTGAACGACTGGGACGACCTGCCCAGCGGCCTGCCGGCCTTCATGGGCCACCTGGACGTCGGCCACTACGGCACCTTCCGTGACCCCAACGGCGGCGAGTACGGCCGAGTGGGCACCGCTTGGCTGGACTGGCAGCTCAAGGGCGACAGCCAGGCGCGCGCCGAGTTCGTCGGCGACGACTGCGGACTGTGCGCCGACCCCGACTGGGACACCGAGCAGAAGAACCTCTCCTAGACACCCCCGGCGACGGGTGGTGAAGGGCGGACCGGGGCACGGGAGTGCGGCCCCGGTTCGCCCGCGTGCGGAGAGTCCCATCGCCGAGCGCCCTCATGGCGGGTGCGGCTTCGGTCAGGGCCGAGCGGGCCGTCCCACCTGGGGGGCGTCAGCCGTGATCGGGAGGCTGCGCAGAGTCAGGGCGGCCGGTGGCGGCAGCGGTTCGCCGACCGCGCCGGCCGCGTCGGCGCGAAACGACTGGAGCAGGTAGGCCACCAGGCGCCGGGACGCCGCGCCGTCGCCCGGCAGAGCGGCCGCCAGACCGCAGTGTGCCAACAGGACCACGGCGATGTCGGAAGGATGGAAGTCGGCCCGCAGCGCGCCCGACTCCTGGGCCCGGCGCACCAGGACCGCGAAGTCCCGCTCGGCGCGACCGCGGGCCTGCTTGTACTCCGAGCTGCTGTCCGGGAAGGCCGCGGTGAACGCGGCCGGGAACCCCCGCTCCTCCAGTTGCAGCGCGCAGACCGTCTCGACCAGGTGCCGGAACCCCCGCCAGGGGTCGGGGTCGGCCAGCGCCTCGGTGAGCGCCCGCGCGCAGGTCTGCATCTGCTGCGTGTAGGCGCCCCGCACCAGGGCGTCCCGGGTCGGGAAGTGCCGGTACAGCGTCGCCACGCCGAGCCCCGCCCGGCGGGCCACGGTCGCCATCGGGGCGTCGATCCCGCGCTCGGCGAAGACCGCGCGGGCGGCGACGAGGACGCGCTCCCGGTTGCGCCGGGCGTCCGCACGCACCTCGCCTCGGGCTGTGATCCGAGAGGATTCCACCATCACTGTCTCTCGCTTCCGGTCGAATCGGACGATCGCGTCCACTTGGCAGCCTACGGTCGCTCTCACATCCCCGTACGGCTACCGACTGCGAAGGCGCGACGATGGACGACCGCATGATGAAGGCAGTGCTCTTCGACCGCTACGGCGGTCCCGACGTGCTCCACGTGGGCAGGGTGCCACGCCCCGAGCCGTCCCCTGGCGAGGTGCTGGTGCGGGTGCGCGCGTTCACCGTCAACGGCGGCGAACTGGCGGCCCGCTCCGGTCGTCTCCGCCTCCTGACCGGCCGGAGGTTCCCACAGCGCACCGGCTTGGACTTCACCGGCGAGGTCGCCGAACTGGGCGCCGGAGTCACGCGGATGGCGGTCGGCGACCGCGTGTGGGGCGTCCTGGGCCGCACGTCCGGGTTCGGCAGCGCGGCCGAGTACGTGGCCGTGCCCGCAGAGCGCGTCGGCCTGGCGCCCGAGGGACTGGACCTGGTGGAGGCCGCCGCGCTCCTGGTGGCCACCACCGCCGTCACCGCGCTGCGGGACAAGGCCGGGTTGCGGCCCGGCGAACGACTTCTCGTCAGGGGCGCGGCGGGCGGGGTCGGCAACGCCGCCGTCCAGCTCGGACGGGCCTGCGGCGCCGAGGTGACGGCCATCGCCCGCACCGCCAACCTCGACTTCGTCCGGGGGCTCGGGGCGCACCACGCGGTCGACCGTCGCAGCGCTCGGCCAACGGAGCTGGGCCGCTTCGACGTGGTCCTGGACACCGTGGGGACCGACCTGCGGGCCTTCCGCCGCCTGGTGGACCAGGGCGGGCGCATGGTCACCATCGCGTTCGACCTGAACCGGCCCGCGGCGTCGCTCGGCTCCATCGCGGCCAGCGCGGTCCACGGCCGCGGCCGGGTGCGCTTCTTCAGCGGCGACCCCACACAGGAGGACTTCGACGACCTCGCCCGCCACGTGGTCGAGGGGAAGCTGAGCCCGGCGGTGGACACGGTCTTCCCCCTGGAGGAGACGGCGGCCGCGCACCGGGCTCTGGAAGCGGGCGGTGTGCGGGGAAAGTACGTGGTCAGGGTCGCTTAGCACCCGGGAGCACACGGGTCGGAGCCATCGTGAGAGAATCACGCTTTCACGGTCCGCCTCCTTTCTTTCCGCTTCGGGGTGCAGGGGAAAGAGCGCGGTCCGCTGTCATGTTCACCGTTCCACGTGGTCCACCGACATCTGCGAATGACAGGTACCGATTGATGCATGCCACAGGTCCGGCGCAAGCCTGTATCGAGGAAGCGCGCACTATCGTGGTCGCGCCTTCGGAGTTGCACGGTCATGACGTGATCAGGCACTTCTTCGGATCCGCCATCACGCCGGAGGACCTTGCCTCCGGATCGCACGACCTCGCGCGCACGACCGTCTACCTGTGCGGCGACGTAGCGGAGATCAGCGGACACCGACTGCGTGCGGCGGACCGGGTCTTCGTCGTCCGGGATCTGTCACACGGTCGCCAGGAGCAGGAGGGCGTCGACGCATCCTGGACCCTCGTCGACAGCGGCCGAGTTCCCGTCCGGGTCCACGGCGCCGGCGTGTACTACCGCCGCTTCTTCGACCTCGACGCCGACCACTTCGGGCGGATCGGTGCCGAGCACGCCTTCCAGTCACTGACGGAGTCCACCAAGCCCGGTACGGCCCATCGCAGCGGAATCTATCTGACGCCCGTCACGCGAGACGGTGGCGACCTGCATTTCCGTCTGCTCCGCTGCTCCACGAATCTCTCCGGGCCGACCGAGGGTTTTCGCCCGACCGACACCCGTATCGTCGAGGAATTGAATCGCGAGGCCGACGCCGTCTTCCGCGGCCACGCACCGCTGAACCACGTGCTCGCGCAGATCTACCACAACACCCTCGCCACGGCCGAGCGCAAGCAGTCCAAGGCCAAGATCTCGGCTCACGCCGACAAGACCAAGGACATGCCCGTCAACGGCATCATGGCCTTCTGCACCTTCTATGAAGGGCTCGACACGTTGCGGCCGCTGGATGCGGACGCCTTCGACTACGGGGTGAAGAACACCAGCGCACTGACCCGACTCCGCTTTCGGCTCAAGGACGCGGCCGAGGAAAGCGAGGGAGCCGCGCTTCCCTCGCAGTTCACGCTGACGCTCTATCCCGGCTCCGTGTTCTTCATGCCGCTGTCCACCAACCGGCTGTACACGCACGAAATCCGGCCCTCATCCTTGGACGCCGCATCGCTCCCGACCCGCCTGGGATACGTGGTGCGCTGTTCGAGTGCCGAAGCCGTGCACAGGAACGGCCGGACGTTCCTCCACGGGCCTGGAGGCATGGTGGAGTTGGGCCCGCCCACACCGGAGGGCATGAACGATCTGCGCAGGCTGTACGCCGAGGAGAACAGGACCTCGTCGTTCATCGACTACGGCGACGGGTTCGCGTTCAGCATGAACACGGGAGACTACCTTGCCCCTCGAATCTAGGATCTCGGACGCGATCATCTCGTGCACTCTGCCGGCCGAGGAGGACCTCTTCGCGGAGCTGTCCGCGTCGGTTCGGTGGGAGGACGTGGGCAAGGGGCGGCGAGGCGCCGTGCTCACCCACGTCGACGAGGTCGAGGGCGTGCCTCTCGTGCGTACGACCAGTCGATACGGCGACCCGGCGCAGCGCTTCCGACCCGTGCACGAGCGGCTGGCACGACGGATCCAGGAACGTGCGTCGATTCCGGTCGGCTTCAACAACGCGCTGATCGAGCACTACACGAACGCCTACAGGACCATGGGCGGTCACTCCGACCAAGCCCTCGATCTGGCCGACGAGTCGTTCATCGCCGTTTTCTCCTGCTACCAGCACCCCGAAGCGAGCCCGAAGAGAAAGCTGATCTTCGCACCGAAGGGGTCGGATGACGAAAGGTTCGAGATCCCTCTCGACCACAACAGTGTCGTCGCTTTCTCCGTCGACTCGAATCGCCGCCTCAAGCACAGGATCGTCCTGGACACGCCCGCCCCAGCAGTGGACAACCCATGGTTGGGCGTGACGTTTCGGACGTCGAAGACCTTCGTCCGGTATCGCGACGGGCATGCCTATCTTCCGCAGGGAGCGCGCCTCCGGTTGGCCGACGATGAGCAGAGAACCGAGTTCTACCGGCTGCGGCGCCGTGAGAACAACGAAACGGACTTCACCTACCCCCAGTTGGCGTACACCATCAGCGAGAGCGACCTGATGCCGCCCGCCCAGCCTTGATCGGAACACGGTCCTGCTACTGCACAGGCTGGCCCTTGACGCGCTCCACGCTCTGGTAGAGGCCCCGCGGAGTGTCGTGGCGGCGGGCGGGCACCCCAGGCCGTCGGGTTCGCTGCGGCCGGCCTGGGGTTTCCACGTTCGGAGGGGCTCTTCGATCGGATCACGGGCCACCCGGTGGCACGGCGGTGCGGCCCGCTTCCTTCCCCGCCCGGGCCACCCTTGTTTGCGTCAGTGCCCCTCAGGGGTGAGCGTCCGCGTCCAGAGGGAGTCTCCGTTGGCGTCGCGCAGGAAGACGGTGAGCTCCTTGCTCCTACGGTCGATCTCGATCTCGCCGAAGTGCTGGAAGCCGTCGAGCGGCGAGGTGTTGGCCACGGGCGGAGCGTTCTGGAACACCACCTCGGGCCCGAAGGTGGGGTCGAGAGCGTTCGGCCCGAACGCGCCGGCGTGCAGCGGACCGGACACGAACTCCCAGAACGGGGTGAACTCGCGGCTGCTCGCGCGCTCGGGGGAGTAGTGGTGGGCGGCGGTGTAGTGGACGTCGGCCGTCACCCACACCACGTTGCGCGCGCCCCGGCGGTGCAGACCGTGCAGCACCTCGTCGAGTTCGGCCTCGCGCCCGCGGGGTTCGCCGGGCAGGCCGTTGGCCACCGCCTCGATGTCGTCGCCGTCGCGCACGATGACGCCGAGCGGCATGTCGGAGGCGATCACCTTCCAGGTCGCGGTGGAGGAGGAGACCTCGTCGACCAGCCAGCGTGCCTGAGCCTCGCCGAGGACGCGCTCGAACGCGGCGGTCCCCGCCGAGTTCGCGTCCCGGTAGGGCCGCATGTCGATGACGAAGACGTCCAGGTCGGGGCCGTGGGACAGCTTGCGGTAGATCTTGCCGTCCACCGCCTCGGACGGGACGATGGGCATCCACTCGTGGAAGGCCCGGTGGGCCCGCCGGGCGAGGACGTCGACATCGGTCTCGGTGTAGCGGTCGTCGTCGAGGATCTCGCCCGGGTACCAGTTGTTGACGACCTCGTGGTCGTCCCACTGCACGATCTGCGGAACCCGGGCCGCGAAGCCGCGCACCGCGTCGTCGAGCAGGTTGTAGGCGTACTGGCCGCGGAACTCGGCCAGTGTCTGCGCGACCGCCGCCTTCTCCTCGGTGACCACGTTGCGCCACGTGCGCCCGTCGGGCAGCGTGACGCTCTCCTCGAGCGGGCCGTCGGCGTAGACGGCGTCGCCCAGGTGGAGGAAGAAGTCCGGGTCCCGATCGGCCATGGCGGCGAAGATCGGCATGCCGCCGATGTCGGGGTTGATGCCCCATCCCTGGCCGGCGACGTCGCCGGAGAACACGAAGCGGATCGTGTCGTCGGCAGTGCCTCCGGCGGTACGGAAGCCGCCTTCGATGACTTCACTGCTGTGCCGCCCGCTTTCGGCGCGCACCCGCAGGTACACCTCCTGGCCCGCGTCGAGCCCGGTGATACGGACCCGGCCCGTGCCGTCTCCGGCCGGGTTGAGCTGCGGCCCGCGGACCGTGCGCGCGTCACGGAAGTCGGGCCGGGTGGCGAACTCGACGAGCATCCGAGCGGGGCGGTCGGCGCGCGTCCAGACCACGGCCCCGTCGGTGCGGGGATCGCCGAGCTGGATGCCGTGCGTCAGGACCGGGCGGTTGCGGCCCTGGGCCAGGGCGGGAGCGGCCGCGCCTGCGACCAGGAGGGCGCTCGCGGTGCCCGTGGCCCCGAGTTGGAGGGCGGATCGACGTGAGAGGTGGGTGCGTGCCATCGGGGCTCCTCGTTGCGGGGGAATGGTCACCCACGGTTTCTATCCGGAACGTCCGTCCCCTGCCTGAACGAGAGCCGACACCCGGACAAATACGAACCGGGTGGTCGACACGGGTAGCGGCCACCCGGGCACGGGCAGGTTCCGTCCTGGGGGCCGTCGGCGGTCGTAGCCGAACGGGCGAGCCCTCCAGGCGTGGAAGGGCGGCTCTCAGGACGGTAGCCGGAGCGACCCGGGTCGGCCAGGGGTGTCCCCGTACCTGAGGGGCCATCGGAGCACAGGTCCCCTTTCGTCTCCCGTTCCTGTGCCCCGGGCGACAGGCGCCGTGACCACGCGGACCAGGGCCATGGTGCACAGGCCGCGACTGCGTAACATGAGGTCACGCTGCACGTGCATGCCTCACACTCGGGAACCCGGAGCGCTACGCCATGGAGTACACCGTCTCGATCGAGATCGCTCTACCGCTGGAGAGGACGGTACAGCTGCTCGCCGAGCCGGCGCACATGTCGAAGTGGCTGCGGGGTCTGGTCCTGCACGAGCCGCTGAGCGGGACGCACGGGCAGGTCGGCACCACGTCGCGGGTCGTGTTCCTGTCGGGGAAGCAGCAGATGGAATGCACCGAGACCATCACGCGCCGGGAACCGGCGGACCTGCACGGGATTCCGGAAGGACAGGTCGTTCACTTCGAGCGCGAGATCGTCGCCGAGGGCATGTGGAGCGCGGTTTGCGACCGGCTGACCGAAGCCGATCCGGAGACGACGCTCTGGGTGAGCGAGAACGAATACCGGTTCAGCGGTGCGATGATGCGGGTGGTGGGGTTCCTGATGCCCGGCGCCTTCCGCAAGCAGTCGCTACAGCACATGCAGGACTTCAAAGCGTTCGCGGAACAGGGCAAGGACGTCCGCGAAGCGAAGGGCTGATCCACGCTCAGCGTTCGTCTCCCGGGTGTGGAGTGGCCGATGCCGTGGAGCCACTCCAGCTGTCGCTCCACGTGTCTGTCGCGTTCCCAGCTCTCGATGGCCGGTCCCACGTTGGGCGCGATGCCGATACCGGCGACGAGCACGAGGACGAGGAGGATCACCCCGTATCTGCGGTGTGCGGCCAGCGCGAGCGGGGCGGCGAGGCCCATCACCGCCGACCACGCGAGGTGTTCCGTCATGTCGAGGCGTGGCAGTAGGGACCAGAAGAACGAGTACTGCACGACCGCGTAGACGGGCGAGACCGCGGCCGCCGCGGTGAGGAGACCGGCCTTGAGGACGGGACGTTCCACAGGGAAGGTCTCGGAGCCGGGGGGAGCGAAGCAGTGGGGGGAACTCACCGGAACCCAGACGCTTGCCGAGCGACAGGGTACCGAGAACGCCCGCCCCGGCTATGACGGTGAGGGCGAACACCGCCGAGACGACGGGGGGTCCGTTGTCTCGATTCGTGATCGGTATGTAGGGGAGGCAGAACAATCCCAGGGGCATCGCGCTCGTGTACAGCAGAGTGTGCCCGAACACGATGAGTCGGGGTCTGATCGATGAGGGGTACACGGTGTCGAGTCGCTCCGATCAGGGAGGCTGTCCCAGAGGTGGGGGAGCGCTGGTTCCTCGGTGTCTCCTCCTACCCGAGGGCCTTGATGTTCGCCCCTGCTCCCAGATCCACCTTGTCTTGTTCATGCCCCTCTGATGGTGGCGCGCGAATGCCTGTGGCGTAGGGGATGCCGGTGGAAATGGCCGTATGCGGCCACGGCCACTAGCTCTCGGGCAGCACGAGCTCAAGCGGGGTGGGGGGCGGCTCCATCGCGGTGTGCAGGGGACTTCGGGTGTTCGCGCTGGGACCGAAACGGATCCAGGCCAGCTCCTGCGCCCGACGCCGGTCGAGTGTGAGCAGACTGCGCGCGCCCGGCGCGAATGCCGCCGGTCCGTGCCGGGTGGCCGCGCGCAGCCGTCGCCAGCGCCGCGAATGCGCCCGGTGGCTGCGCACGGTCACTCGCCGCCCCCGGGCGTTCTGCCCGTTCAGGGCCTGTTGCGGAGTGGCGTCGATCATCAGCACATGCATCTCGTACCGGCGGAGTCGGCAGAGCAGGGCGAGCAGCACGCGGACCGGGCTGCGAGTCCCGCACTCGTGCAGCACCACCGGGCCACCGCGCAGTGCCGCAGCCATCCGGACCAGGTGCAGGACGTGCACCACCCAGCGCCACAGCGGGTAGGGGATCCGACCGAGCAGTGGTCGCAGCCGGTACCGCGACTGGAGCGAGTCGATCACCCGCACGCCCTCCGCAGTGAGCACGGTCCGCCTCTCGTTCTCGCCGAACCCGAACAGCCGCCGCAGCAGGGTGCTCTTCCCGGCCCCGGGCACCCCGGCGACCAGGACCAGGGACCGCCGGGGGTAGATCATTCCGTGCACTGTCGAGTCGTTCACCGTGGGCACGTACCGCGCCGGCCCTTGGAACATCTTCGGTAGCTCCTCAAAGCCGACCTTCGCGCCGGTGAGGCGCGGCTCTACAACGGCCGCGTCACCAATGTCATGACGCTACCGGGAAACCGCCGAGCTTCATCCCTGGCCTGTGGGTGACCTTGTTGTGGCAACCGGGTTCCGGGATCACGTGAGCAGAAGTGGTCCATGATGGTGCCATGTCCGCCGAGTCGACCGGGGTCCCGCCGATGGCCACTCACGTCAACGTGGTGCTCGATGGCATCACGAGAGTTTTCGCGTGGGAGGACGACGCTCGCATTGAGGTGCGCAACCTCGGAAGCGAAATCGTCGTAGAGGCCAACGCCGCAGGACTGCGCACCCTGGCCGGCCATCTGATGACACTTGCCGAGGACGGGACCCCGGACGGAGCCCATCTGCACCTGGAGCAGCACAACGGTCTCGTGGAGGGCTCCGTGGGCCTGGTCCTGGAGCGCTGCGAGGAAGAGGAGGAGTAGCCGACCGCCACATACGTGGCCGAAGACTCCGGCGACGACGCGGGTCACCGGAGACAGCCTCGGAGAAGAGGCCGGGACGGGCCGGCCACTTCACCTGTGAGGCCGGCCCCGCCTCCAGCGCGAGCACCGCCGGAGCAATGGGTCCGGGAGCGGCGGGGGACCAGGGCTCAGCTTGAGTCGGAGGCGCTGGCGAGGTGGGCGTTGATGCGGCCGAGCAGGGCGAACAGCTGCCCACGCTCGTCGCGGTCGAGCGGGGCCATGATGTGCTCGTTGACGCCGGCGAGGACACGGTCGAGCTCGGCGAGGCGATGCTCGCCGGCGTCGGTGATGGTGATGACGTTGCGGCGCTTGTCGGCCGGGTCGGGGGCGCGGCGGACCCAACCGCCGTCCGCGAGGTCGTTGAGGACCGCGACGAGGTCGCTCTTGTAGATCCGGGCGCGGCCGGCGAGACCGGCCTGGCTCGCGGGGCCGAACTCGGCGAGGGCGGCGAGCACCACGAAGTGGTCCTTGTGCGCGCCCACCGCGCTGAGCGCGTCGCCCGCGACGCGCCGCATCTGAACGGCCGACATGCCGACGAGGCGCGAGAGCTGGCCCTTGAGTCGCTCAGGGGTCTCGTCGCCTTGGTCGAATTGCAGCTCGTCGCCGGTCTCCATGAGAGCAGCCTACCCCGCTTGCGTTAGTGACACTAACGATATATCTTCATGAGCGAGGCGAACGTTAGTCGTCCTAACTAATTTATGAGGGCCGTCATGACCAGCACCGAAACCCTGATCCGCGACCTCGCCGACCGCGCCGAACTGGCCGACCTGGTCGCCCGCCACAGCCTGTGGATCGACGAGGGCCGCTACGACGAGACCGACCGGCTCTTCACCGAAGACGTTGTCGTCAAGTCCCTCCGGGGAGAGGCTCGCGGCATCGAGGCGCTCATCGATCTCGCGCGCTCGCGTCACGAGGCGTACGTTCGCACCCTGCACAACAAGTCCAACCTCGTCATCGAGGTCGACGGTGAGACCGCCACGGTGCGCGCCCACGACATCGCCGTCTTCGTCATCGACGAGAAGACGGAGGCTGTCGCGGCAGGGATCCACCGCTACGGAGCGCGCCGCACAGAAGACGGCTGGCGCTTCAACCGCCTCGACATCACCCCGGTCGCACTGACCGAAGCCCTCGACCGGGCCCTCTAGGTCGCGCTCAAGAACGTGTGAGGCGGACCGGAGTGTGAGCGCACGGGTGCCACGAACAGGCCGGCGGCCCCGCCCCCGCGGTCGGCGGCCCCAGCGCCCCGTGTCCTCTGCCCAGCGCCCCCGGTCGTCTGCCCTGGCGGCCCCGCACGCAGGGCCGCCAGGTGGTTCGCCTACCCCGGCGTGGGCACCATCCGTCCCTCCACCCGGGGCGCGCCGTCCGCCGACGACTCACGGAACCGGCGCACCGCGTCGCGGTAGACGCCCGCGCTGCGCTTGGGCCGCCGCTCGAACGCCCCCCCGGTCCACGCTGTGCAGCCCCAGCTTGGAGTGGTATCCGGCCACCCACTCGAAGTTGTCCATCAGCGTCCAGTGGCAGTACCCCAGCACCGGGACCCCGCGCTCGATCTCCTCGGCCAGGCCGGCGAGCGAGGGCTCGATGAAGGCCGCGCGCAGGTCGTCGTCCTCGGCGGCGATCCCGTGCTCGGAGACCAGGACCGGTACGCCCGCGACCTGGTGGGCGTAGGTCACCGCCCCGGCGAGCGAGGCGGGCTCGACCGCCGTGCCCATGTCGTTGACCGCGGCGCCCGGCTCCGGCGGGACCGGCCCCTCGGGGCCGTGCACGACGCGCTCGTAGTTCTGCACGCCGACGAAGTCGTCCTCCCGGGCCAGGCGCAGCCAGTGTTCGTAGACCTGAGCGCGCTTGGGTCGCGGCCGGCCTCGCCGCCGGGCAGCGCGTGCTCGTCGGTCACCGCGGTCGAGAGCCCGACCGGCAGGTCCGCCCTGTGGATGGCGCCGATCGTCACGTTCAACCACTTCGCGGGCAGGTGGACCTCGGCCTCCGTCCCCGGCGGGACGGTCACGATGACGGTGACATCCTCGCCCTGACGCGTCCACCCCGCCTCCGCGCGGCCGTAGGGCGTGTAGTGGCTCACCCGCGCCCACTCCAGCTGGGGGCCCGGGCCCGTTCGAGGACCTGGACCCGCCAACCACCGCGCTCGTCGCCGCGCACACCGGAGAGGCCACTGTTCGTGGCCCGGCATCGGTGATGCGCCAGTGCTCGGCCTCGCTCATCGGCGTGCGGCGGGCGAGGCCGTTGAAACCGGGGTTTCAGTCCTGGGGGAGCAGGTACGTACCGTCGTGGATGCGCACGAAGGGGCCACCTGGTGCGAGTGCGTCGGTGATGCGTGCGGCCTGTGATTCGGGGGCGACCGCGATGGCTTCGTCGGCCGTGAGCCAGACGACCTCGCGCGACTCTTCGCTCGTGGTCGGCTGCCCGCCGACGTAGTCGCACAGGAAGGTCAGGCAGACCACGCCGCGCTTCATGTTCTTGTACACGCCGGTCAGCCGAACGGGTTCGATGCGTACGCCGGTCTCCTCGAAGACCTCGCGGACGGCGCCCCGCTCGGGGGTCTCGTCGAGTTCGAGCACGCCGCCGGGCGGCACCCAGCGGCCGTTGTCGGCCCGTTTGATCATGAGGATGCGTCCGTCGTCGGGATGGGGGACGATCCCGGTCACGCTGACACTGTGCAGGGGGAGTTCTGGCATGTCGTGTGTCAGCCGTCCTTCGCGCAGTTCGGAAAGGCGCTCCGCTCACCGGTGTCGATGGTGAGTGCGCCCGGCTCCCGGTGCTCGGTCATGAGGATCTTTCTGGAACCTCCGCCGCATCGCGGATGACGTCTTGAACGTCGTCCCACGGCAGTGCGGCGGACCTGCATGGACCCGAACCCGTGCCGGTGTTCTGCGCGTTCTTCACCGCCTCCGAAGAAGTGTCCGCACGGATGTACGTCGATGGGGCCGACACGGTCGGTTTCGCCAAGGTGCGGCGGCGTGCAGCCGCTCGGTGGTGCCATGCCTTGGGACGGTAGCAGGACCTGGACAACGGTCTCCGGGCGCCTGGTCGGCTCCGGTGCTGATACCGATTGCTGCAACGACGATGACGACCCGAAGATCGTCTTTCCCACGGCCTGGGGCCTCACCGATGACCTGAAGTACTTTCCTCGTATTCACCGCCTCACCGAGTCTTCCGCGAGGTCGGCGAAGACGACGATGTTGTCCGTGTAATGGCCGGTGGTGGCATCGAAGTCACCACCGCAGGTAATGAGCCGCAGCTCCGGGTGCCCGGTATCGCCGTAGACCTCTTCCGCAGGGAAGTCGCCCTTCGCATAGCGCTCCACCGCGTAGACGGTGAAGTCCACCACGTTGCCGTCGGCGCGCTCGACCGAAATGGTGTCCCGGTTCCGGAGCTCGTCCAGCCGGTGGAAGACGGCGGGCCCGGTCGTGGAGTCCAGATGGCCGGCCAGGACGGCAGGCCCCTCCTGGCCGGGGGCGGCGCCCAGGGAGTACCACCCGACAGCCTGCCACTCCTCGGGGACCTCAAGGCTGCGGTCGTGGTTCAGGCCGAGTTCGACCATGTGCGAGGTGCGCAGGTCGATCTCCGGAATGGTCAGGGCCACGGGAGTCGAATGCCCCAGAGCGTCGGGTTCGTCGGCGGCGGCCGGGGCGGTCGGCTCGGCCGCACGCGCGGATTCCGGCGCACTCACTTCGAGGCGCGGTGGAGAAGGAGAATGGGCCTGCCCGAGCCCGAGTGTCAGGAGCGCGACTCCGGCTCCCGCGCACGCGGCCGTCACCGCCGCGGCGATGGAACTGCCGCGGCGGCGGGCACGTGTGTGACGGCCCATCAGCCGTCGTACCCCGGCTTGCGGGTCAGGGCGAGTCCGCCCGCGGCCACCGCGACGAGGACGCCGCCGGTACCGATCAGCCAGAGGTTCGATCCGCCGTCGGCGGTCCCTCCGCCGCCGGTGTCCACACCGCCGACCGGAGTCTCGTCGTCGCCGTTCTGGTCCTCCTCGGTCCCGCTGTCGGTGTCGTCCGAGGTGCCGTCGGTCGACCCGTCGTCCGAGCCGTCGTCCGAGCCCTCATCCGACCCGTCGTCCATGACCTCGCTGGTGCCTTCCTCGCAGCCCACGCCGTCGCCGTCGGCGTCGAAGTTGTGCGGGTCTCCTGCGGTGACATCGATGTTGCGCTCGGTGATGTCGGAGCAGTCCAGGTCCGTCCCTGCTCCGTCGTAGTCGCCGCCTTCCTCACAGCCCACGCCGTCACCGTCGGCGTCGAGGTTGTGCGGGTCCCCATCGCTGACGTCGATGTTGCGCTCGGTGATGTCCGCGCAGTCCAAGTCCGGCGGCGGCGGGTCCAGGTCCTCGGAGAGGGCCGGTGCGGTGCCACCCAGGGCGAGTGCGGTGCCCAAGCCGAGAGCTGCGGCAGCGGTCGTCACGGTACGGGTCATGTTCATGTGTCCTCCTTGCGCTCGGGACGAGGCTCGAAGCTGTGCGCGGAGTGCACACAGGTCTCCGGCCTCGTCGCCAAATAGGACATACACCCACAAACAGGGTGAAAACCCTTCTGCCCGTGTCCCCAAAACCCCAAACTTTGTCGACATTCGCCTGTCATTCGTGAAGATCGCCGGTCTTCGTGGAGAAGCGGTGCACGCTCGCGCGTGCAGGGCAGAGGCGCTGTCGAGGTGGTCGGTCGATGCGCTGGAAGCGGCTTTACCTGCGCACATGGCGGCGAGGGCGGCAGGGCGATTCACAAGTCTGGAAAGGACCAAAAGCCAAGCTTTGTCATCCGCGTGGGACGCTCGGTAGGCGTGGCCGCCAGGCACGCACACCGCTGGAAGGGCGGCTGTCCCCGACCAGCCAAGGCGCCCGAATGTCCGCGTGGAACATCCAGGTGCCAGAACAACGTCGTTGAAGCCCTGCGCTTCTGGCCGGCACGGACGAAGGCGACCACGGATCTGCTGCCTGATGGCCGGCGCGGGGCCGGAGCGGGAGGTCGCCGCCTCCGCGCGGCAGGCGAGACCCCTGCACTAGTGCACAGCACGCCAATCACCTTGGTGAGAGGGTGTTCGAGGGTCGTCGTGCGTACGTTGTCCACATGAGATACCTCGAAGGGGCGTTCGCGCCGGTCACCGAAGAAGTCACCGCCGACGACCTCCCCGTCACCGGTCGGATCCCGACCGAACTCAACGGTCGCTACCTGCGCAACGGGCCCAACGCCCTGGGCGTGGAAGACCCCGCCGTGCACATCTGGGGCATGGGACAGGGCATGGTCCACGGGGTCCGCCTGCGCGACGGCAGGGCCGAGTGGTACCGCAACCGGTTCGTGCGCACCTCCGGCTTCGCGCCCATGGTGCACGTGATCGGGCACGCCCAGCGGACCTTCGCCCTGGCGGAGGGCGGGTTGCCGCCCGCCGAACTCGACGACCGGCTCGGCACGGTCGGCTCGTGCGACCTGGGCGGGACCGCGGAGGGGTTCACGGCGGGAGCCCACTCCAAACACGACCCGGTCACCGGCGAACTCCACTCCCTGGCGTACATGCCGGGCCGCGACGTCGTGCAGCACATCGTGACCGGGCCGAAGGGGGACGTCGTGCGGACCACCTCCGTCCCCATGGAGCGCACCCCGTTCATGCACGACTTCGCGCTCACCGAGAACCACGTGGTGCTGTGGGACACGCCGCTGGGCTTCGACGGGTTCTCGTGCGGGTGGCTGCCCGGACACCCGACGCGCGTCGGGGTCATGCCCCGCACCAGGGGCGACGTGCGCTGGCGGGAGATCGACCCGGTCCACGTCAGCCACACGCTCAACGCCTACGACGACGGCGACGCGGTCGTGGTCGACCTGGTCACGGCCGAGGGTCCCTTCGACCCGGCCGATCCCGGGGCGATCCGGCCCATGCTGGACCGTTGGACGATCGGTCCGAACGGGATCGACCAGCGACGCGTCGACGACCGGCCCCAGGACTTCCCGCGCGTGAACGAGGCCCTGGCCACCCGCCGCCACCGCTACGGCTACTCGGCCGCGACCGATTTGTACGGGATCCCCTTCGTCCCCGAGGGAGCGCCGGCGGACGGCGCCTTCACCAACGTCCTGGTCAAGCACGATCTGGAACGCGGCACGTCCGAAGTGCACGCGTTCGGCCCGGGTGAGGCCGTCGGCGAGGCGGTGTTCGTCGCCACGGGCGAAGAAGAGGACGACGGGTACCTGCTCACCTATGTCCATTCCCCCGAGCGCGGCGCCGCCGACCTGGTGATCCTCGCGGCCCGCGACTTCACCGGCGAGCCCGTCGCGCGCGTGCATCTGCCGGCCCGGGTGCCGCTGGGCCTGCACGGCAACTGGCTGCCCGACTTCTGAGGCGTGGCAGCATGGCACCGTGAACGACGAGCCGCCGCTGTACCGGAGGATCGCCGCCGACATCGAGCGGCGCATCGCCGACGGCGACCTGCGTCCTGGCGACCCGGTGCCCACCACGCGGGCGATCGTACGCGAGTGGGGTGTCGCCATGGCGACGGCGACCAAGGCGCTGGCCGCGCTCCAGCAGGCAGGCGCCATCGAGTCCGAGCCCCGGGTCGGCGCCGTGGTCGCCAGGCGCCGGTTGCCCGCGCGGTCGGCAGGGGGCCTCGAACGCGAACGCGTCGTGGCCACGGCCATGGAGATCGCCGACGCCGACGGGCTGGCGGCGGTGTCCATGCGGGCGGTGGCGGCCCGGCTGGGGGTCGCCACCATGGCCCTCTACCGGCACCTGGAGGGGAAGGGGGAGCTCACGCTGCTCATCGCCGACGCCGCCTTCGCCGAGATCGAGTACCCGGAGCCGCCGCCGGGGTGGCGCTCCCACCTGCGGATCGCGGCGCGGCTCCTGGCTGAGCGATGAGCCCCTACCGGTCGGCCTGTGGTCCCGGCTGTTCGCCGAGTCATCGCGCTCAGGCTGGTGGCCGCTGTTGGTGGAGGACTTCGACCGTGACCCGCACCGGTTCCTGGAGGCGCCGACGATCGACCGGTTCACCGCGCTCACGGACCACGACCCGGCCGGGCTTCTCGCCGCGTGGTGGGGGCAGTACGCCGGTGCCGCCGAGCCCGACGCGGAGGAGGCCGAGCCCCACCCGGAGACCGCCCCCTTCGGGACGGTCTGGCCCGGAACGGTCCCCGCAGCCTCCCTGAAGGAGGGTGCGGCCGAGGCGACGGCCGGAGAGTACGCCGAACTCATCGTCGAGCACCGGCCGCCCCACCGCCTGGGCCTGGTGAGGGCCTCCTCGGGAGCACAGGCCCTGCTCTCGTGCGGATGGTCGGGACCGCTCAACTACGACAACGACACCGCCGTGTTCGCCGCGGTCGTGGCCGACTGGGAGCGGCGGTTCGGTGCGCGCGTCCTGGGCCTGGGGTTCGACACCCTGACGCTGAGCGTCGCCGCACCGCCCAGCGATGTCGACGGGGCTCTGCGCGTGGCCGCCGAGCACTTCGCGTTCTGCCCGGACCTCGTCTGGCAGGGAAACAGCCCTCACACGCTCCAGGCCTACGCCGAACGCCTCGTCGACCGCCCCGTCTGGGACTTCTGGTGGGACTGAGGCTCCGCCGCTCGACCACGCGGTGCCGCGAAGCCGGCGTCCGTCGGCTCCCGCGCGAGCCCGCGCGGGAGCGGTGACCGGCCGAGACCGCCGCCGTCCCGCCCCGTCCCGCCCCCTCAACCGGTCGGGGCGGGACGGGGCGGGCCGGCGGGCGGCTACTGGCCGGTGATGCCGGTCGTGGCCACGCTGCGGACGATGTGCCGTTGGAACAGCACGAACACGACGATCATCGGTGCCGCCGCGACCATCGACGACGCCAGCTGCGCGGCGTAGAAGGTCCCGTAGGAGTCGAGGATGTTCGGGATGCCCACGGGCAGCGTCATCAGCGCCGGGTCGGTCGTGATGATGAACGGCCACAGGTAGTTGTTCCAGGCGGAGATGAACACGAAGATCGCGGCCGCGGCGAGGATGGGCCGGGACAGCGGCAGGATGACGGTGGTGAACAGCCGCCAGTACGATGCCCCGTCGATGCGCGCCGCCTCGTCCAGCTCGCGCGGCACGGCGTCGAAGAAGCGTTTCAGGATGAACACGATGATCGGCATCACCAGCTGCGGCAGGATCACCGCCGCGTAGGTGTCCACCAGGTTCAGCGACACCATCTGCTGGAACAGCGGGACGATGAGCAGCTGCGGCGGGACCACGATCGCCGCGATCGTGAGGATCATCAGCGCCGAGCGGCCGCGGAAGTCCATGCGCGACATCGCGAACGCCGCCGGCGCCGCCACCGCGAGGGTGGACACGGTCACCAGCACCGCAACGAGCAGACTGTTGAACATCCACTGCTGCACGTTGCCCGCGGCGAACAGGCCGCGGTACTGGTCGAGGGTGAACCCCGACTCGGGAAGCAGGGTCAGCGGGAGGGCGACCGCGTCCTGCTCGGCTTTGAACGAGGTGATCAGGCCCCACAGCATGGGCAGCAGCCACAGTGAGGCGAGGACGACCAGGATCGTGACGGCGGCGACGCGCGGTCCGCGCCCGCCGCCCAGCACCAGGTCGCGCTGTCTGGCACGCGCACGCGCCTGCTCGGCCCGCCGGGTCGCGCGTGTGGCGCCCGAGCGGTCGGTGCGGCCACGGGTGGTGAGGGTCTGCGTGGTCATGTCAGGCCTTTCTCCGCGTCGTGAGCCACAGCTGGACGACGGCGACGAGCAGGACGATCGCCAGGAAGAGGTAGGAGACGGCCGCGCTGTACCCGAACCGGTAGCCGGTGAAGCCCATGTCGTAGATGTAGAGCAGCAGCGAGCGGCTGGAGTCGCCCGGGCCGCCCCCGGTCATCAGGTAGATCTGGTCGAAGATCTTCAGCGAGGCCAGGATCTGGAGCAGCACCACGACCACGGTGATGTTGCGCAGCTGGGGGACGGTGATGTGCCTCAGCCGGGCCCACGCCCCCGCCCCGTCCAGGGCCGCGGCCTCGTACAGGTGGTCGGGGATCGACTGGAGCGCGGCCAGGTACAGCAGGAAGTTGAAGCCGACGGTCCACCACACCGTGGTCAGGGCCACCGACCACAGGGCCACGTCGTCGTCGGTCAACCACCCCAGGCCCTCCATCCCGAAGGCGCGGAGCGCCTGGTTGAACAGGCCGAAGTCCTCGATGTACAGGAAGTTCCACACCAGTGCCACGGTGGCCACCGGCAGCAGGAACGGCATGAAGAACGACAGTCGCCACAGCCACTGGCCCGGCATCCCGGTGTGCACCAGGACCGCCATGGCCAGGGCGACCGCGACCAGAGGGACGGTGGTGACGACGGTGAACAGGAAGGTGTTGCCCAGCGTCCGCCACACCATCGGGTCGCCGAGCGCCTCGGCGTAGTTGGCCGCTCCGACGAAGGCGCCGCCCGCGCCGTTGAGCGAGACGTCGGTGAAGCTCATCCACAACCCGCTGAGCAGGGGCCAGATCAGGAAGAGCGCGTACACCAGCAGGAACGGCATCAGGAAGCTCAGCGGCGCGTCGGTGACACGCCGCCACAGCCGGGGCCGGGAGCTGGGCGCGGCCTTCGGTACGGGGACCGTGTCCGGCGCGGGTACGCGGCCGGTCGTTTCGGTGGGCGTGGTCATCGGGAGTCCCCCTCGGACGGGTTGGTCCGGGCCGCCCAGGAGTCGAGGGAGCGGGTCAGCTGCTCCACCGCCGCCTCGGGCCCCTGGCCGCTGACCGCCGTGCGCAGTGCCTCGCTCACGTCGGAGTGGAACTGGGAGCCGGCCCCCGCGAACCACACCTCAGGGTCCAGGACCGGCGTCTCGCCCGCGCTCGCGTAGTCGGACTGCGGGGTCAGCGCCTGGTAGTCCGCGGACTCCGTGACCGGCGAATAGGCGGGGATGTGACCGGCTTCGCCCCAGGTCAGGCTGTTGCGCACCATGAGCGCCACGAACTCGTGGGCGGCGCGGACCCGCTCGGGGTCGGGATCGCTCTGCCGTGGCAGCACGAAGGCGTGCGAGTCGGCGTAGCTGCCGGGATGCTCGAACACGGTGGGGAACGGGGCCGCGCCCAGGTTCTCGACGCTGTCGAGCAGGTAGGGCAGCTCCCACTCACCGCAGATGAGCATGCCGGCCCGCCCGGAGCTGAAGCCGGCCAGAGCGCTCTGGTAGGTCAGGTTGGCCTCCGAGGTCTGACCGTCCATGAGCTCGGCGAGGAAGGAGAACACCCGCAGCGCCTCGTCCTGGTCGAGCTCGGCGGGGCCGCCCTGGGGCAGGTGCAGCTCCGCCCCCGTCTGGTTGTACAGCTTCCAGAAGATCCGCCACCCCTGGGAGTCGTCGTTGACGTGCCCGTAGGTGATGCCGCTGCCCCCGGAGACCTCGGCGATCGCGCGGGAGGCTTCCAGGAAGTCCTCGGGGGAGTCCAGGGGGCGCAGCGTGCCGTCGGTGCCGAGCAGCCCGGCCCGCTCGGCCATCGCGGTGTCGTAGAAGAGGACGACCGGGTGGGTGTCGAGCGGGATCGCGTAGGTGGCGCCGTCGTGGATGCCGCGTTCCCACAGGTCGGGCACGAAGTCCTCGGCGGTGACGCCGAACTCGGCCAGCAGGTCGAGGTCGAAGGGGTCCAGCAGCCCGCCGGGGGCGTACCCCGGAAGACGCGACATGTGCATGACCGCGGTCTCGGGGGCGCGACCGCCGACGGAGGCCATGGCCAGCTTGGTGTAGTACGGCGGGCCCCACGCCAGGGTGCTGGGAGTGACGCGCATGTGCGGCGCCTGCTCCCGCACCGCGTCGAGCATGGTCTCCAGCCGCGCGCCGTCGCCGCCCTGGAACAGGCTCCAGAAACGCACGTCGGAGGTGCCGGAGGCGGTACCGGGCGCGCAGCCCAGGGCCGAGGCGCTCAGGGCGAGCGCGCCGGCGCCGAGGAGCATGTGGCGCCGGGTGGGCGGGGACGCGGCATGGGTCGCAGGGCCGGAACCCGTGGTCGGTGGGGTCGGGGGAGAGGGATGGGGGGACATCGAAGACCTCCTTGGCCGATTCGACGTATGAGGGGTGGGCCGAGGGGCGGCCCCTGTGCGGGAGCGGTGGCCGGTGTGGTGCCGGCGCCCACTCGCGGGGCGGTGGGCCGGTCCCTCGGCCGTGGGGGCGCGTGTCGCGCGGGGAGTGCGGTGGGCGAGTGGCGGGTGTGTCAGGGATCCGGGCGGCGGCCGGGTCGACGCCCCACCGACGCCCCACCGGCGTGCCGCCGCCGGGGCGCTGGGGCGCCGGCCGGGGGAGCGCTCACCCGGGCCGCGGGCCGTCCTTCTCGAAGGCGGCCGTGCGTCGCTGGGCCGCGGCGATGCGGTCGGTGTCGAGCTTCTCGCCGCGGTCGAACCGGTAGACGCCGTTGCGTTCCTGGAACACGTCGGTGAGCTGGGTGTAGCAGTAGCCGAACATGTGGGGGTCGTCCAACAGCACGCCGGTCAGCCCCTCGAAGCGGACGTGGAACTCCTCCAGGCTCCTCGGATCGTCGCCGTAGCCCCAGGAGGCGCCGCCGCGGTCGGTGTCGGGGTCCCAGCGGATCCCGCCGAACTCGCTGCAGAAGTAGGGCTGTCCCCGGTAGGGCACGGACCACGTGCCGCCGTCGTCACCGCCGTTCACGTAGGGGTCGTCCTGCGCCAGACCGCTCATCTGCTTCCGGAAGGCCTCCGGATCCTGCTCGTAGCTGTGCGAGTCGTAGACGTCGGTCTCGGGCACCCGGTGCGCGTACCCGGAGGCGTCGACCACGGGGCGCGAGGGGTCCAGTGCCTTGGTGGCCAGGAACATCGCCCGGGTCACGTCGTCGAGCGCGGTCGTGCGGTCGTGCAGCCGCTGGAAGGTCTCGTTGAGCGGGCACCAGCCGACGATGCTCGGGTGGGAGTAGTCGCGCTCCACGGCCTCCAGCCACTGGGCGACGTAGGAGGCGTCGGGACGCTGGTTGTCCAGGGCGGCGGGGCCGTCGATCGCGCAGCCCCAGTCGCCGAACTCGCCCCACACCAGGTAGCCGAGCCGGTCGGCGTGGTAGAGGAAGCGCTCCTCGAAGACCTTCTGGTGCAGGCGGGCGCCGTTGAAGCCCGCGCGCAGGCCGAGTTCGATGTCGCGCACCAGCGCGGCCTCGTCCGGCGCGGTCATCAGCCCGTCGGGGTAGTAGCCCTGGTCCAGGACGAGCCGCTGGAAGACGCGCTCGCCGTTGATGAGCACGGCCTTGCCCTCGATGGACACCGACCGCAGCCCGGCGTAGGACTCGGCGCGGTCCAGGACCGTGCCCTCGGCGTCGACCAGTGCGAGGTGGAGCGTGTACAGGTGGGGGTCGCGCGGGGACCAGGTGCGGCGGCGCTCCTCGGGGATCGCCAGGGTCAGCTGCGGCGCGGTGTCGAGGTCGGCGCGGACCTCGGCCGTCACGACCTCCCCGTCCCCGTCGCCCAGCACGGCGCGCACCCGCAGCCCCGAGCGCGGACCCGACAGGGGCAGCCGGAGGTGGAAGGCCCCGTTGGCGAGATCGGGTGTGATGCGCGGGCGCCGCAGGTGGGTCTCGGGCACCGGTTCCATCCACACGGTCTGCCAGATCCCGGTGGTGCGCGTGTAGTGGCAGCCGGAGTTGGCGTACCAGGTGGCCTGCTTGCCCCGGGCCTGCGGTCCGTGGCGGGTGTCGCGGGCGCGCACGACCACCACGGCGTCCTCGCCGGGCTCGGCGACCCCGCCCAGGTCGGCGGTGAAGGGGGTGAACCCGCCGCGATGGCGCGCGACCTCCACGCCGTTGACCCACACGGTGGTGTCGTGGTCCACGGCCTGGAAGTGCAGCAGCACGCGCCGACCCGCCCACGCCTGGGGCACGCGCACGGTCCGCCGGTACCAGACCGCCTCCATGAAGTCGGTGTCACCGACGCCCGACAGTTCGGACTCCGGGCAGAAGGGGACGGTGATGGTCCCGGCCAGGTCCGCGTCGCGCAGTCCCCGTTCGAGCCCGCTGTCGGCCCGGTCGATCTCGAAGCCCCAGGAACCGTTCAGGCACAGCCAGTCGGGCCGGGCGAACTGGGGACGGGGGTACTCGGGGCGCGGCGGCGCGGAGGGTCCGCTCTCGGGTGGTGTCGGTGTCTGCATGAGGCTCCCCTCGGTGATGGCACGGGCGGTCGCATGTGTGACCCGCGTCATGTCGGGGACCATGTGAGCATATTTTTACATCGATGTAAATCCCCCGAACAGGGGCGGATCGACCGGGGGAGACGGTCTCCGGGCCCGGCGGGACGCGGCCGGGGCCGGGCCGAGGGGCGCCGACTAGGATGGCGCCGAACGGAGGTGTCTGTGGGCAACAGGCCGCGGATCAAGGACGTCGCGCAGCGCGCGGGGGTCTCGCAGAAGACGGTTTCCAACGTCATCAACGATCACCCGAACGTCACGCCCAAGACACGCGCCGCCGTGGAGGAGGCCATCGCGGCCCTGGGCTACCGGGTCAACCTCGCCGGACGCCACCTGCGCCGGGGCGAGTCCGGGGTGATCGCCCTCATCGTGCCCGAGCTCGACCTCGGCTACTTCGCCGAGCTCTCCGACCTGATCATCAGGGAGGCCGGGCGCCACGGGCGGACGGTGCTCGTGCACCAGACCGAGGCCCGCCGCGATCGCGAGATGGCCGCCCTGGACGGCTTCGGCACCGATTTCGTCGACGGGGTCCTGTTCAACCCGCTGGCCATGGACGACGACGACCTCGACGCCCACCGCTCCCGGCTCCCCGTCGTGCTCCTGGGCGAGACACCCCAGGCGGGACGCCACCACCACGTCACGATCGACAACGTCAGGGCCGCGCGGGAGGCCACCGAGCACCTCCTCGACGCCGGAAGGACGCGGATCGCGGTGATCGGCGGCCGACCGCCGGCGGCGAGCGGGACCGCCGAACTGCGCGCCCAGGGCTACCGTGAGGCCCTGGAGTCCCGAGGACTGGAGTACGACCCCGCGCTGGTGCGGCCGGCCCGGCACTTCCACTGGCCGGACGGCGCCGACCTGGCCGCCGAGCTCATGGACACCCCGCGTCCCCCCGACGCGCTGCTGTGCCTGAACGACCCCCTGGCGCTGGGGGCGATCCGTGCCCTGTACGACGCCGGCCTGCGCGTGCCCGAGGACGTGGCCGTGGTCGGCTTCGACGACATCGCCCCGGGCCGCTGCTCCGTGCCGAGCCTGACCACCGTCTCGCCGGACAAGCCGGCCCTGGCGCGCGCGGCGGTGGAACTGCTGATGGCCGAGATCGAGGCGCGCCGCACGGCCCCGGGACCGGGGCCAGAGCCCGCGTCCGCGCCCTCGGGGCCCACCGTCAAGGAGGTCGTCATCGGGCACGCCCTCCTGGTCAGGGAGAGCAGCGGCCCCAAGGCCTGACCCGTCCGGCCGAAGCAGGCCCTCTGGATCCGGGGCCTCCGGAGGCGGGCCCTCCAGAGGCGGCGACGCCGTGGGCGCTGGTCAGGAGTCCGCGAAGAGGTCGACGGTGTTGCCGTCGGGGTCGTGGACGACCGCGTAGCGCTGCCCCCAAAAGGCGTCCCACGGCGCCTTGTGCCCCGGATACCCGGCGCCGGTCAACCGCCTGTAGGTGGCGTCCACCTCCTGGGGCGTGTGGCACTTGAACGCCAGGGCGACGGAGCCGGGGCCCGCGCTCGGGCGAAAGTCCGGGTCGAATCCGCGGATGGTCTCCACGGTGTCCCAGGCGAGCCGGAGCCCGTTCGGGAGCACGGCCTCGACGTGCGGTTCGTCCCCGTTCACCGCGGGCACGTCGATGCCGAGTAGTCCGTAGAAGTCCACGGACCTCTTCAGGTCGGCGGTGATGATCCCGACGAGATCAAGGGTGCTGTTCATGGTCGGCCTCTCCTTGGCGTGATGTTGTGGTTGACGCGAAACAGGTTCCGCGGATCGAACTCCGTTTTGAGTTCTCTCAGCCGGTGGTGGTCCTGGTCCGAGTAGGCGGTGCGTACGCTTTCCGGGCCGTGCCAGGCGCCGAGAAAGTTCACGACGGTGCCCTGGTCCACCGCGTGGAACAGCCGACGCGCAGCGGCGTGACGGTGGGCGCTCACGGAAGGGTCCTCCGGGTCCACCGGGCAGCCGAGGAAGACGGTGAATTCGGCGCCGCGCCCGCCCACGGTGTTCGGCGGGTCGGGCCTGTGGCGGTAGGCGCCGGAATGGTGGCGGATCTCCAGCATCACGGGGTCGGCCGCCTCCGGTCCGGCCAGGGCGAGGACCGACCGGAGATCGGACTCCGCCAGGGGGCCGGTGAAGAACCCCGACTCGCAGACCGAGTACGGGGCCACGGGCTCGTGGTGGACCGCGCCGATGTCCGTGTAGTCCCTGTCCCGCAGGGTGTCGAGCAGGACCGGGCCGATGGTGCGCACCGGCGCGAGGAGCCGCTCAGCCTCCACGGCCGGGCCGAAGTAGGCCGCACGCAGGTGGGCCACGTAGCGCCCGCGCAGTGCGGGAGGCACGCCGTCCGCGTCCGGATACGTGGAGAGGAACACGGAGGTGGCGAGGGTCTCCGGGAGGTCCCGCGTCCAGGAGGAGTAGGTCCGGAGCAGGTCGCGGGCGCTGTCCGCCGGGAAGTAGAGGCCGCCTCCGTAGAAGGAGGTGACGGGGAACAGCCCGATCTCGATCTCGGTCACCACACCGAGGTTCCCCTTGCTGCCGAGGATCCCAGCGAAGAGCCTCGGTTCCTCGCGCGGGCCGACCCTGCGGACCGCTCCGTCGGCGGTGACGACTTCGAGGGCGCTCACGTGGTCGGCCGCGTAACCGTACTGCCGGCCGAGCATGCCCACACCCCCGCCGAGGATGTAGCCGACCGTTCCCACCTCGGGGCTGGACCCGTTCAGCGGGGCCAGCCCGTGGGCGGCGGTCGCGGGCAGGACGTCCCGCCACCGCGTGCCCGCGCCCAGGCGGGCGGTCCGCGCGGCGGGATCCACCTCGACGGTGTCCATCCTGCGTGTGGTGATCAGCACCCCGTCCGCCCGGGCGCACATGCCGTGCCCCGTCGACTGGACGCAGACGGACAGCGACTGCCGCGCGGCGTAGGCGACGGCCTGGGCCACGTCCGAGGAGGTCCGTGCGCCGACCACCAGCGCCGGCCGGTGTTCGACGGTGTGATTGAGGGTCGCGAACTCCTCTGCGTAGCCTGGGTCCCCAGGGGCGAAGGCCGGACATGACCAGCCCATCACGCTCGCCCCGCCTTCGCTCGTGGCGAGCCGGTGATCGCCTCGCCGCGGTGGGGCGCGACGTCGGGACAAGGAAAGGCGGGGGCACGGTGCACGGGGGTCACGGCGCGACACCGGATCGGTCTGCTTCGCATGGCGACGAAACTAGTCGGAGCGCGTCGGCCCGTCTTGTCGAAAACGGACATCCCCGCGGGGGTGCGAACGTCCCGCCCGAGGAGGGGTGGTACCGGGAGACGAGGATCGCCGACACCTCCTCGGCCTTCATCTGCGTCTGGACCCACCGTGCCGGTTCCGCGCCCGCGCGCGTCATCCCCGACAACCACGCCGACTTCATCGTCAGCTCCGCCGGAGCCGCCTGGCTGGTCGGGCCCGCCACCTCGGTCGACCTTCCCGAGATCGAGCCGGGCACCGTGCTGAGGGGGCTGCGGATCCACACCGCGTCCCTGCGTGCGGTGACCGGCGTCGACGGGGCGGAGCTCAGGGACCGCGCACTGCCGGTCGCCGACCTGCTGCCGAGCAGGAAGGCCAGGACACTCGTCGACGTCCTCGACCCCACGGACGTCGCGGAAGCCATGGACGCCGCGAACCCCACGGACGTGATGGTCGCCGCGCCGCCGGACCTGCGGGCCCTGTGGCCGGACGCCGGTGCCGACGCCCGGGTGAGGGAGGCGGTGCGCCTGCTGTCGGGAGGCGGAGGGGGCGGGATCGACGCCGTGGCCCGCACGGTGGCGCTCACACCGCGCCATCTGCGCCGCCTGGTGGAGCGTGAGACCGGGCTGGGGCCCAAGACCCTCCAGCGGGTCGGGCGCCTCCAACGGGCTCTCCACGTGATCCGCGAGGGCGGGCCGCTGACCCTGGCCGATGTGGCCTCCTCGGTCGGATACGCCGATCAGGCCCACTTCGCACATGACGTCCGCCGGTTCACCGGGCGGACGCCGCGTGCCTACCTCGCCTCCCGGCCGCCGGAGTCACCGCGGTCGCGGAAATAGCCGCATCCGCGTTCCTCACCCCGGCCGGAGAGAGCCGTTTCCCCGCGCGTGTCACCCGTCCGGTCGGAGTACTGAAGTCCGTGCCGCCCGTAAACCGTCGGAAGCCGGTTTCCACGTGGGGTGTAGGATCTTTATCAGGTTTCATTCAAGGAAAGAGGCACGACGGGCGCATGGCAATGTTGAGAACCCTGGACCGGGGATTGGAAGCCATCAATGTCATTTCACGTTCGAGTCAGGGGGTCACCGTTCAGGACCTCGCCACGGCCCTCGATATCCACCGGGCGGCGGCCTATCGGATTCTGGACACGCTGGAAAGTCGCCAGTTCGCGCACAAGGGGTCCGACGGCACTTATCGACTCGGTTCCGGAGTTCTCGCCGTCAGCCACAGGTTCATGGCGCAATTCCGTGTCGTGGCGCAACCGGTCATCCAGGACCTCGCCAACGAGGTGGGAATGACGGCGTTCCTGGCGGTGGAGGACGCGGGACAGGCGCTGGCCCTGGCCGTGGCCGAGCCCGTGGCGGTCGAGTCCCTGGGAATCCGCTTCCAGGTCGGTTTCCGGCACCCGCTGGCGCAGGGGGCGGACGGGATAGCCATCCTCGCGCAGCGGCCGGAACGTCCGGGGGAGCCCGCCGCGGTCACGACCGCCCGCCAGTGCGGATACTCCGTGACGTCGGGGGAGAACCAGCCGGGAGCCGCGGGCATGGCGGTCGGTCTCGGAGACGTCGAGGCGTTGCAGGTGGAAGCGTCCGTCGGGGTGATCCGTCTCGGCGGACCGCAGGACCTGCGGGTCGAGGACGTCCTTCCCCACCTGGAGGGGGTGCGTCGCAGCCTGCGCTCCCTGCTGACCAAGCCCTGAGAGCCTGAGCGGTCGCCGCTCCTCGGAACCGACCCGAGCCGGCCCGCGGTCCCCCCACGGCCACCGCCCGGCGCCAGAGACCGATTCCGCCCGCTTCGGCCTTCCTGCCAGGGGCGTTGCCGCGTCCGGCGGCCATCCCGGACACCTTCCACCCCTTGTGCGGGAGTGTGACGCGCGCTACGTTGTGCGATAAATGTCATGGCGTGCGCGATATGTGGAAGCGGGTTGGAGCATGGGTCCTGTCCAGAGCGGAACCGGCGCGGGACGCGTCGCGGCTCCCACCGGCTGCCCGGTCGCGTCGGAGCGGGCCGCCTCGTTCGATCCGTTCAGCGACGGCTACCAGCAGGACCCCTCGGCCTACGTCGCCTGGTCGCGGGAGGAGGAGCCCGTCTTCTACAGCCCTCAACTGGGCTACTGGGTCGTCACCCGGTACGAGGACATCAAAGCGATCTTCCGCGACAACGTGACCTTCTCCCCGTCGGTGGCGCTGGAGAAGATCACGCCCACCTCCGAGGAGGCCAACGAGGTACTGGCCTCGTACGGCTACGGAATGAAGCGCACGCTCGTCAACGAGGACGAGCCGGACCACATGGCCCGGCGGCGGGCGCTGATGGGGCCCTTCGACGCCGACCACATCGCGCGGCGCGAGCCGATGGTGCGCCGGTTGACCCGCGCCTACGTCGACGCGTTCATCGACGAGGGCCGGGCGGACCTGGTCGACCGGATGTTCTGGGAGATCCCGCTCACGGTGGCCCTGGACTTCCTCGGCGTCCCCGACGAGGACCGGCCGGCGCTGCGCCGCTACTCCATCGCCCACACGGTCAACACCTGGGGGCGGCCGGAGCCGGAGGAACAGGTCGCGGTCGCCCACGCCGTCGGCAACTTCTGGCGCTACTCCGGCCAGGTCCTGGACCACATGCGCCGCCATCCCGACGAGGACGGCTGGATGCAGTACGGCGTGCGCAAGCAGCGGGAGCTGCCCGAGGTCGTCACCGACTCCTACCTGCACTCGATGATGATGGCGGGGATCGTCGCCGCGCACGAGACCACCGCGAACGCGAGCGCGAACGCGGTCAAGCTCCTGCTGGAGAACCGGCACACCTGGGAGGAGATCTGCCAGGACCCGTCACTGATACCGAACGCGGTGGAGGAGTGCCTGCGCCACAACGGCTCCCAGGCGGCCTGGCGGCGGATCACGACCCGCGACACGGTCGTGGGCGGCGTGGAGATCCCCGAGGGGGCCCGGATCCTCATGGTCTCCTCCTCCGGCAACCATGACCGGCGGCGGTTCGAGGACCCGGAGCTGGTCGACATCCATCGCGACGAGTCGAACGAGCACCTGACCTTCGGATACGGGGCGCACCAGTGCCTGGGCAAGAACCTGGCCCGCATGGAGATGCAGATCTTCCTCGAGGAGCTCACCAGCAGGATTCCGCACATGCGGTTGGCGCGGCAGGAGTTCACCTATGTGCCCAACACGTCGTTCCGCGGACCGGAGCACCTGTGGGTGGAGTGGGACCCCGAGCAGAACCCCGAGCGGACCGACCCCCGCGTCCTCGAACCCAGGCTCAAGGTCAACGTCGGAGAGCCCACCGAGGAGCATCAGAGCCGGCCGATGCGCGTCGACCGCGTGACGGAGGCCGCGCACGGTGTCCGGCACATCCGGTTGTCCAGCGCCGACGGGACCCCGCTGCCGCGCTTCACGCCGGGCGCGCACGTGAGCATCGTGTGCGGGGACACCGGTCTGGTGCGCCAGTACTCGCTGTGCGGCCCCCGCCAGGCCGCGGCGCCCGCGGGCGGATGCCCGGTGTCGGCCGGCCGACCGCAGTGGTACGAGATCGCGGTGCGTGAGGAGGAGGAGTCCCGGGGCGGCTCCCGCTGGGTGCACGAACACCTCTCCGAGGGCGACGTCATCACCGTCCGGGGCCCGCGCAACCACTTCCGTCTGCCCGCGTCCCCCGAACGGCTCCTCTTCGTCGCCGGCGGCATCGGCATCACGCCCATCCGCGCGATGGCCGACTGGGCCCTGGACCAGGGCGTCCCCTACGAACTCCACTACCTGGGCCGGCGGCGCGAGTCCATGGCGTTCCTGCGGGAACTGCGGGCCGAGCACGGCGACCGACTGCGGATCCACTGCGCGGACGAAGGCGACCGGGCCGACCTGGCGCGGCTGATGGGCTCGGTCGACGAGCAGGCCGGATCCGGATCCCTGCACGTGTACGCCTGCGGACCGCAGCGGATGATCGATGCGCTGACCGAGGCCAGTGCGCACTGGCCCGAGGGAGCCCTGGTCGTGGAGCACTTCGCCTCGCGCGTCGGCGGTCTGGACCCGGAGCAGGAGCGCGAGTTCGACCTGGTGCTCGAGGACTCCGATCGCCGGGTGAGGGTCCCCCGGGACAAGACGGTCCTGCAGGCGTTGCGCGAGGCCGGATACCGGGTCCCCTCCAACTGCGAGGAAGGGCTCTGCGGCACCTGTGAGATCCCCGTCCTCGACGGCGGTGTCGACCACCGCGACGTGGTCCTGACACCGGCGGAGCGGCGCCGCGGCGACCGCATGATGGCGTGCTGCTCACGCTCCCTCGAAAAGCGGATCGTGCTCGGCATGTAGCACATTCCGCCGCCTTCGAATCCCCCCAAGCAGAAGCCTGCCCAGGCAGTGCGGAAATGAAGGAAAATGGTACTCGGACTGACGGGAATCGTCCTTTCACTGATCCTGCTGATCACCCTGGCCTACCGTGGCCATTCGGTGATCGCGGTCGCCCCCTTGGCCGCGCTGGTCGCGGTCCTGTTCGCGGGTGTGCCCGTATTGGCGACCTACACCCAGATCTTCATGCCGGCGATGGGCGGCTTCATCGCGAAGTTCTTCCCTTTGTTCCTGACCGGGGCGATCTTCGGAAAGCTCATGTCGCTCAGCGGTTTCGCACAGAGCCTCGCCGACTGGATCGCCCGTCTCCTCGGGGCGAACCGGGCGATCCTGGTCACCGTGCTGGCGACCGCGCTGCTCACCTACGGAGGGGTGAGCGCCTGGGTGGTGGTCTTCAGCATCTACCCGATCGCCATGGTCCTGTTCGAGAAGGCCGACATCCCCCGGCGGCTGATGCCGGCGGCCATCGCCCTGGGGATCTTCACCTTCGCGACGGCGGCACTGCCGGGCTCCCCGCAGATCCACAACACGATCCCGACCCTGTACTTCGGGACCAACACGTTCGCGGCCCCGTTGCTGGGCCTGACCGCCGGCGCCGTCGTGTTCGCCCTCGGCCTGGCGTGGCTGAACTGGCGCAAGACGAAGTTGCGGGCGGCCGGGGAGTCGTTCTCGGACCCGACCGACGCCGAGCGCGGCAGCGGCGGCGCCGGGACCGGGCCGCAGGGACCGGAGGGTCCGGGCGGCCGTGCCGGAGCCGACGGTTCCATGGGCACGGATGCGGGCACGGGCGCAGGCGCGGGCGCGGGCACGGGTACGGCCGCCCAGGCCACGCTGACCGAGCCGAGCCCGGCCGTGGCCGCGCCGGTACGCGGTGGGACGGCCGGGCAGGGGATCCTGGGACTCCTGCCGGTTCTGGCGGTGGTCGTGACCAACGCCCTGATGACCTACGCGGTCCTTCCCGCGATGGACACGGGGTACCTCGCCGAGGACGCCTACGGGGCCACGGACGTCACGAGTGTGGCCGGCCTGTGGTCGGTGACGACGGGCATGGTCGTCGGGATCCTCGTGATCTGCCTGCTGAGGTTCGGTTCGATCCGTGAGTTCGTCGGCGGGATCTCCGAAGGCGCCAAGAGCGCGGTCCTGCCCGCCGCCACCACGGCGAGCGAGATCGGTTACGGCGCGGTCATCGCCTCTCTCGCGGCGTTCATGGTGATCCGCGACGGGATCTTCGCGATCAGCGAGAACGCGCTCATCACCTCCATCCTGTCCACGTCCGGGATCGCCGCCGTCACCGGGTCGGCGTCCGGAGGTCTGACGATCTCGCTGGAGACCTTCGGCGAGGAACTCGCCGTGCTCGCCGCGGAGCAGGGGATCAGCGTGGAGGTGATGCACCGGGCGACCGCGATGGCCTCGACGGGCCTGGACTCCCTGCCGCACAACGGAGCGATCATCACGCTGCTGCTGGTGTGCGGGCTGTCCCACCGCGAGTCCTACCAGGACATCGGCGTGGTCACGGTCGTCGTCCCGATCATCGGTGTCGCGGTGACCGTCGCGCTCGGGCTCTTCTTCGGAGTCTTCTGACGAGCTGAGCACAGGCGCCCGGCCGAGGCCGAAGCCGACCGCGACCAGGAGGGTTCCGCCTCGCCGGCGCCCGTACGTGCCGTGGTCGGCGATGGGACGCAGGCGGGGACGGCGCCCGGTGTCGGTGGGGTGTGGTTATCTCGGGGCATGGGCGTTGAGATCGAGCGGTTTCTGCGGTTGGTGAAGGCACTGCCGAAGTGTGAACACAGGGACTCGGAGCAGTACACGACGTTCCGTGTGGACGGAAAGCCGTTCGGCTACCTGTGGCCGCGGACCGCCACGGTGGGGCTGAAGCAGACGCTTCTGGAGCAGACCGCGCTGGTGGCCGAGCGGCCCGAGGTGTTCGAGGTGCAGTTCACGGCCAGCGGGTTCGGCTGGGTGGTCGTGCACCTGGACGCGATCGACCTGGAGGAGCTCAGTGAACTGACGCTGGAGGCCTGGTACCTGACGGCGCCCGAGGAGCTGATCGCGGCCGCACCGACTCCGGAGTCCCTGGTCGCGGCCTGACACCGCGGCCCCGGGGCTCATCAAGCAGCGGGCGCCGTTCAGGGTCTCCGTCTGAGCTGGTCGAGACCGTGGACGGCGTCGCCGAAGAGGAGTTCCAGGACGTTCTCTTCGCGCTGATCGTCCACGCCCGCGGCGAGGATCGTGCGCACCGCCGGATAGCCGCGCAGACCGACGTCGGTCGGCCGTCCCGCGCAGATGAGCGTGTAGACCTCGCGGACCGGATAGGTGTGGATCGCCGCGACCTGCTCGGAGAGTTCGGCGGCGCCCGGTCCTGACACGAGGTCGCGCAGCACCCCCTCATCGCGCACGGCCAGCTCGATCCAGCCGAGGTAGGTGTCGTTGCCCGGCCATGGGTGCGCCACCCCCGGCGAGGCCATCACCGACTGCTCGTAGGGCGGGAGCGGCTCGACGCGTAGGCGCAGCACGCTTGGATGCTCGCTCCACGGACGTGCGATGTGTTCGGTCAGGAAGCGGTGGAACTCCTCGGTCGACGCGGCTCCGGTGCGCGCGACGAAGCAGAGCACGAAGGTCGGGACCGGGGGAGGACCCTGCATGGCGGGGTCGTCGAGACGGTCCACCAGCGTGCGGCCGCCGCCGGGAGGAGTCAGCTGGGAGCCGATGCGGCCCATGAAGTGGTGCGCGTCGTTCGGAATGGTCTCCCGCGTCAGCGGGTGGCGGCCGAACGCGGCCAGGTCGGCCTCGGACAGGAAGAGCCCGTGCGGTATGCCGTGCGGCTGGGCCGCCTCCGGCACATCGAACGACAGGCCCGTGACCGCCGGCCAGAGGCCGGGGCGGTTGGGTGCGAGGCGCAGCTGGCGGCACTGCCACAGGCCCGGGGCGCGGGCGAACATGATCCCGTGCACGTCACGCCAGTAGTCCTCGCAGACGCGCCGCGGGAGGTCGTCGCGCCACCAGCAGAAGGCCGTCAGGGCCCGCTGCGCGGCATTCTCCAGCTCGGCCGTCCCCACGCGCCCGGCCGCCGCCTCGGCCCTCAGCTCGGCGGTGCTCCTCGCGTTGGGTCCGGCCGGATCCCCGGCCGCCTGGTGTTCGTCGCCCATGGTGGGCCCCTACCCAGCGGAGCCGGACCGTCATGCCCGCCGCCCCCGGTCAGGCGTTCTCGTCCGCTCGCACCGCCCCGTCGGTGGCCCCGGTCAGGTCATGGCCGTAGGCCGACACCAGCGGGGCCAGGTGGGGGGTGCCGAAGCGGGCGCGCATCTCCTTGAAGCGGATGACCTTGTCCTCGCCGAAGCGGGCGACGGCCGCCGCGTAGGCGTCGGCGGTGAGGAACACCGGCGGGTTGCGCTTGCTGTGGAACTTGTCCGCGTACATCACCAGCTCCTCCTCGGCGGACTCGGCCACGTAGTCCCGCTCCGGGACGGGCAGCGCCTGCTCGCGGATGTCCACGCGGGTCAGCCCCACACCGGTGTGGTGGGAGCAGAACCGGCACAGCGTCTCGGGCAGCCCCTCTCCGGCGAGGATCTCGTGGCCGAGCACGCCATGGCTGACATAGCGCGTGTGGTCGAGCCGGCCGGAGGCGTCGTACAGGCGGTAGACCCCGATGTCGTGCAGAAGGCACCCCGCGCGGACCAGGGCTCGGTCCAGTGCGAGCCCGGACCGGTCGAGCAATTGCTCGGCGACCGCGCACACGATCTCGCAGTGCGTGTACACGAGCGCGAACGCCTCGGGCGTGGGCGCGTACTTCCGGTGCAGAGCACGGATCTCTTCGTCACTGGGGATCACCATGCCTTCGACGGTAGCGGGCTGCGCATCGTGGCCGGACCGGGACCTGGGAGTCGGGGACGGTCCCGGAACCGGGGTCGCGTCACGTCCCGTGGGGCGCTCCCGCGCCGCGGCGTTCGCGACCCGCGTTCGGGTACGCGGGGCGGTCTCGTGGGAGTTCGGGCGGCCTTACCGGAGTTCGTCGAAGGCGGAGAGGTCGATCCCGGGCGCACTCGAGTACTCCACGCCGGGCTCCGGAGGCAGCGGTTCACCCGAGGCGGCGTCGGTGCAGTGCGCGTCGAACATCTCCGCCTCGCCCAGAGGGACCAGGCGCCCTTCCCCGACCCGCCAGCCCCGGACGAGCTTGACGGCCACGGCGGTGCCGTCGGACCGTGTGTGGGCGATCCGGTCGGTGAAGGTGCGCAGGACCAGCGCTGAGGGAGAGGCCCTGGTGACGGCGGTGCACAGCCGTTCCACCACTTCCGGGCGCTCGACATCGAAGTCCTCTCCTCGGACGTCGACCGTGGTGGACAACGCGTGACCGGTGTTCAGGGTGAGGATGTGGTGGTCGCCGGGCAGGTCGCGCAGGAGGGCGGAGAGCAGGGTACGGGCGTCCGTGGTCAGCATGCCTTCAGTATGTGCTGGTCGAGGCGGTCGGCTCCGGTTGTCCACAGGGTCGGTTCGGTCCGTCGACGACAGCCGTGCCCCGGCCTTCGTCGTGCCGACCGATCCGGACGGCGATCACTCCTGCGTCCGCACCGAGCCGGGCCGGGCCGGGACTGAGCCCGCACCGAGCCGGGCCGGGACTGAGCCCGCGCCGCCGGACGCGACACGCACGATCGCCGGTGACGGAGACGCGGCGAGGACGACATCACGATGCCGCCAACGCGGGTCGGCTGCCTATCCGAAAACTTTCGGAAATCTCTTCTCTGCCAGGAGGAGAGTCTTATTCGCCTTCTCGCCCACATTCGGCTCAAGCTGGCAGAATGCACCACTGAACTGCAAAGATGACACTTCTCTGGTGCGGTTTCTATCGAAACTTTTTCCGAAAGTATTGACACCCCGGAAAGGTCGACGAATACTCGTCACCGACGGCGACCGGGCACAATCGCCGCGTGGCACGGCATCGCGCCGGGCCCTGCGGCGGTCGTGCCCCGGACGTCGAAGGCAGTGCCGGGTCGTCCCGCCATGGCCCGGTCCCTCCCCTTCCCCCCAGGAGGAAACATGTCCATCCACGACACCCCCGTCCGCCCTCGCAGCCATCCGGAAGCCCCGGGGACCAGCCGCCTCAGGCGGCTCATCGGCCGGGCCTGCGCCGTCGCGTCGGCCCTGGTCATGACCGCGACCCTGCAGCCGGGCATCGCCCACGCGGCCGTCACCTCGAACGAGACCGGCCACCACGACGGATACTTCTACTCCTTCTGGACCGACGCCCCCGGGTCGGTCTCGATGGAACTGGGTCCCGGCGGCAACTACAGCACCTCATGGAGCAACACCGGCAACTTCGTCGCGGGCAAGGGCTGGAGCACCGGCGGCCGCAGGAGCGTGGAGTACTCCGGCAGCTTCAACCCGTCCGGCAACGCCTACCTGACGCTCTACGGGTGGACGCGGAGTCCGCTCGTGGAGTACTACATCGTCGACGACTGGGGCACCTACCGCCCCACGGGCGACTACCAGGGCACCGTGACCAGTGACGGTGGAACCTACGACATCTACCGGACGATGCGCTACGACTCGCCCTCCATCGACGGGACCCAGACCTTCCCGCAGTACTGGAGCGTCCGCCAGTCGCCGCGCACGAGCGGCACCATCACCACCGGCAACCACTTCGACGCGTGGGCGAGCCGCGGGATGAACCTGGGCAACCACGACTACATGATCATGGCGACCGAGGGCTACCAGAGCAGCGGCAACTCCAACATCACGTTGGGGTCGACCGGTGGCGGCGGCGACCCGGGCGGTCCCGGTGACCCGGGCGGCGACTGCACCGCGTCGTTGTCGGCGGGGCAGCAGTGGGACGACCGGTACAACCTCAACGTGTCGGTGTCCGGGGCGGACGACTGGACCGTGACGATGAACGTGCCCTCGCCGGCGCGGATCAGCTCCACGTGGAACGTCGACGCGTCCTGGCCCAGCTCCCAGGTACTGACCGCCAGCTCCAACGGCAGCGGTAACAACTGGGGCGTGACCATCGACCACAACGGCAACCGGACCTGGCCGACGGTCTCGTGCAGCGCCAACTGATCGGCGCTCACCGATCGTCGTAGAACGCGTGGCCGCGCCGGACGGTTCGATCCGGCGCGGCCACGCCCGTCCTCAGACCTGGGTGGAGATACAGAAGGGGTGGCCGGCGGGGTCGAGCAGAACCCGCCACCGGTCGGGCCGCGGCTGGCTCGGGGGTGCGGTCGCGCCCAGGGACAGGAGTCTGGTCTGCGTCTCATCCAGGTCCTCGACGCCCAGTTCGATGTGGGCCTGCTTCTCCTGGGCCGGGTCCGGCCAGGTGGGGCGCCGGTAGCCGTCGAGCCGGTTGAATCCCAGCCCGGGAGCACCCTCCTGCCCGAGCAGGACGAAGTGGTCGCTGGAGAAGACGACGGGCAGGTCGAGGACCCGGCCGTAGAAGCGGGCCAGCTCGGCCGGGTCCTCGCAGTCGAACGTGACGGCCACGTAGCGGATGCCGGACGTGGGCGCGGGCGAGTGGATGGAAGTGGTCGTGTTGCTCATGGGCAGGACACTAGGACGCGACCCGGACGGGTTCGGTCCGGGTCATGCGGCAGAATCCGGATGGTGATCAGCACATCCGTACGCCTGCTCCGACTCGTCTCGCTGCTGTCGGCACGGCCGTCCTGGACCTGCGGGGAACTGGCCGAACGCATGGACGTCACCGAGCGCACCGTGCGGCGGGACATCACCAGGCTGCGCGACCTCGGCTACGACGTGGAGTCCGAGCCCGGGCCGTGGGGCGGATACCGGCTCGGCGCAGGCGGCCGGGTCCCTCCGCTGGTGCTGGACGACGAGGAGGCGCTGGCCGTGGCCGTCGCCCTGCGCGAGACCGCGCTCAACGGCGTGCTCGGTGGTGACCAGGCCGCGCTGTCGGCGCTGCTGAAGCTGCGCCAGGGCCTGCCGCGACGCGTCGCCGGGCGACTGGACGAGATGGCCGAGACCCTCGTGCACGTTCCCAGGGCCGACGAACCGCAGATCGCGTCCGGCCTCCTGCTGGAACTGGCCACCGCGTGCCGGCGGGGCGAGCGCTCCGGTCTCTCCTATCGGGACCGGGAGGGCAGGGGCACGACCCGCGACGTCGACCCGTACCGCCTCGTGCGCACCGGACGACGCTGGTACTTCGTCGCCCGGGACGTGGCGAGAGACGAGTGGCGCACGTTCCGGGCCGACAGGATCAGGCGGATACGACCGACCGGGGAGGTGGTCGAACTCGGGGATCCGCCCGACCCAGAGCTGCTCGTCATCCGGGCGGTCACCAGCCGCCCCTACCCGCTCTACGCGAGGGTGCGCCTCCCGCTGCCGATGGACCGGGCGGTGCGCATGGTTCCGACGAGCGTCGGCACCCACCACGCGGACGGCCCCGAGGCCACGATCATCGAGATCGGCGGTCCCGACGCGGACGGCCTCGCCGGGTACCTCCTCGGCCTGGGCACGCCGCTGCGGGTCCTGTCCCCGGACGGGGTACGGGAAGCGCTAGTGCGTCGCACGCGGGAACTGCTCGCGGTCAACGCGGTCGACGGTCCCGAGGCGGATCATGTCGTCAACGCGGAGCATACGGACCACGAGCATGACGCTGACGAGAACACCCGGTAGGGAGTCCCCGCGGAGGACCTGGTGAGACGAGCTTGCGCCCCGGCCGGTTCCGTCCCGCTCCCCGCTCCCCGCTCCCCGCTCTCCGTTCCCTGCTCCCCGCTCTCCGTTCGGCCGCTCGGCCTGGGTCGTCCGCGCCGACCACGCCTGCCCCGCCCGGCGCACCCGCATCCCCTCCCGCAGGCGCGGGCGCCGCCACTCTCCGTGGGTGTGGAGACGGACGCGGAGCGTCCCCGCCGTGCGGTAGGAAGGGAGGCGCATCCGCCCCTTTTCCTCCACACGGACACGGAGCAGTACATGGACCAGCAGACCCCCGGCCCCCTGGATCAGGGCGAACTCATCCAGGAGCTCGGGCAGGCCCTGGTGTCGGCGACCCCGGAGGGCTGGCAGCAGCTCACCTACCTGGCCAGGGTGATCGGCGCCCTCAACGACGACATGCTGGCCGTCCAGGGTGCCGACGGCCAGGTCGGCCAGGTGCCCGTTCCCGACGGCGCCCGTGCCGCCGCCGAAGCGCTCAAGCAGCGCTGCTATCAGGAGGGCAAGGGCACCTGGTTGTCGATGATCGTCTCGGTGCACCACACCGGGAAGGTCAACATCGAGTACAACTACGACACCGAGCCCGAGCTGACCCGCGAGCCCAGCCCGCTCGCCTACGCCCAGGAACTGGAGCGCTACCCGCGCGAGGACGGGGTGCTCCCGGACTGGATCCGGGCCAAGCTCGACCAGGCGCGCACCCTGGACACCGGCGCCATGACCAGGGCCATCGGTGCCGCCCTGGTCGCCGCGTGCTCCCGTGAGGGACTCGTCGCCGAGCACCGTCCGCCGACGGGTCTGCGTGTGGCCCTGCCCGACGGCTCGGTCCTGCTGGACACCGACATGAGGACCACGTTCGACCAGGCGCTCATCATGCCCGAGGACCAGTGGGAGGGCCTGGCCGCCCACTTCGCCGGGTACGTCGCCCAGGTCGCCCGGGAACGCGAGGCCGCCCCGGCCGCCTCCTCCGGCGCCTCCGTCCCCCCCGCCCCCAGCGGACAGTCCGTCCCCGTGGACCCGGCGGACACGGTGGCGACCGCCCTGGCGGCGGCCTTCCGCGAGCTGGGCGTCGAGGTCTCCTTCCAGGACCCGAACACCATGATCGTGCCGATGCCGAACGGCAACACCGCCTCCGCCGACATCGGAAGCTTCCGAACCGCCATGGACGGCGCCGCTCCGGAGCAGGTCACCGAGCACGCCACCGGGTTCGCGCGCAACGTGGCCGAGCAGTTGGAGCGGGCGACCCGGCAGGGCACCGAGCCCGCCGGGGAGCTCCGGGTCCGCCTCTACCCGGCCTCGGCCTTCCCCGAGGGTGTGCTGGAGCAGCTCGTCAGCCGGGAGATCGCGCCCGGCCTGTGGCAGACCGTCGTGGTCGACAGCCCGGAGAGCCTTCAGCCGCTGTCGCGCCAGGCGCACGAGAGCTCGGGCCGTTCGGACGCCGAGGTCTTCGCCGCGGCCGTGTCCGCGTCCCTCGCCGATCCCGTCGAGGTGACCGAACACGACATCAACGGCACGCGGCTCGTGCACATCGGCGGTCAGCACCCCTACGTGGCGGCCCACGTGCACGACCTGGCCCGGCACGTGGGAGAGGCGCCGCACGGCGCCCTCGTGGTGCTGCCCGTGCCCGAGGTGGTCATCGCCCACCCGCTGGGTCAGGCACACCCCGTCGCGGCCATGGAGAACCTTCGGGAGGTCGCCCAGCGCTTCGCCGCCGACGCGGAGAAGCCGATCAGCACGCAGCTCTACTGGTGGCACCCCTCCTCACGCACGCGGGAGCAGAGCGCGCCCGCGGACCTGCGGCCGGTCGGCGTGGAGATCGACCACGAGAAGGGGTCGATCACGCTGCACACCTCGGACCAGGAGTTCGGCCCGCTGCTGAGCTCCCTGATGGGGCAGTAGCCGACCACCGAGAGCCCTCGCCGAGGGCTTGCGGATGCCTCGGTGTGCTCGCGCCCTGCCCGCTGCTGAGCTCCCTGATGGGGCAGTAGCCGACCACCGAGAGCCCTCGCCGAGGGCTTGCGGATGCCTCGGTGTGCTCGCGCCCCGACCGTCCCCACAAGGGGCGGTCAGGGCACGAGCACGGTGAGCCCTGGCGCCGTTCGTTCGGGAGGCGTACGGTTCCCGAACGTTCCCCGTGAGCGGCGGCCGGGGCCGGCGCGCGGTCGGCCCCGTGCTGCCCCTCCGTGCCCTGTTCTCAGCCATTCCCGCACGTGGCGCCCGGGGCCAGTGCGGCCCCGACCACCGGGCAGGACCCATCCGCGGGCCGCGCCCGCCCGGATAACACCCTCCGCGTCGCCCAGGCGTCAGGACTTGCGGGCCGCGGCCACGTGCATGTCGGTGTGGGGGATCGTCCCGACCTCGGGCTCCCCGGTCCGCCAGCGCGTCGCGGGAACGGCGCCGGGGTCGAGCAGCTTCAGCCCTTCGAAGTAGGCGGTGAACTCCTCGGTCGTGTGCGAGCGGTACGGGAGGGCTGCGCCCTCGTTCCACTGCCGCAGGGCCTCGGCCGCCGCGGGGTCCTCGGGCATGACGTGGTCCCCGATCGCCAGGAAGCTGCCGGAGGGGCACGCGGCCATGTACGCGTCGACGATCTCCCGGGCCGCCTCGTACTCGGTGATGTGCCCGAGCGTGCCCAGGATCGTCACGCCGATCGGGCGGTCGAAGTCGAGCAGTTCGCGCGCGGCCTCCAGCACCTTGTCGGTGTCGCGCAGGTCGGCGTCGACGAACGCGGTGGCGCCCTCCTCGGTGCTGTTCAGCAGCGCGCGGGCGTGGGCGAGCACCATCGGGTCGTTGTCGACGTAGACCACGTGCGCCTCGGGGGCCACGGCCTGGGCGACCTCGTGGGTGTTGTTGTTGGTCGGCAGCCCCGTGCCGATGTCGAGGAACTGGCGGATGCCCTCCTCCCGGGCCATGTGCGTGACCACACGGGTGAGGAAGCCGCGCCCGGCGCGGGCATCGGTGACGATGCTCGGTCGGGAGGCGGCGATCAGGTCGCCCAGCTCCCGGTCGACGGGGTAGTTGTCCTTGCCGTCGAGCCAGTAGTTCCACACGCGCGCGGAGTGGGCCGTGGTCGTGTCGACTCCCACGGGCGGTCTGCTCTGCGGGGAATCCGTCATGAGGTGTCTTCCGATCGTCTGTGGGGGTACCGGTCGCCGACAGCGGCCTGGGAGACCGCGGTGGCGGCAGGGGCCGGGGTTGCGATTCTTCAGGCTCGGAAGGCCGACGGCAACTGGGAACCGGGCCCTGAGCCGGTTTCGGCTCGTCCGGATTCGGCCACGTGACTCGATACCGCGCGGGCGAGGGCACACCCGCACCACGGTGTCGGAAGCACAAGCAAAGGCGAGGAGCTCCAGACGCTCCCCGCCACTCTCAACGTATAGCGCACCCCGGGGCTTGCGGCAAGCCCCCGGCCGTGCCGCAGAATGAGCGCCCGAACAGAAGAAGTGCCGGTGAGCGGGGGACTCATGCCTGAAGTGATCGTGGTCGGCGCCGGGCCGACGGGGTTGATGCTGGCCGCCGAGCTGCGGCTGCACGAGGTGGACGTGGTCGTGCTCGAGCGGCGTTCCGAACCCACCCGGGAGTCCCGTGGGCAGGGGCTGCACGTGCGCAGCGTCGAGATCATGGACCAGCGCGGATTGCTGGACCGGTTCCGCGCGGCCGGTGAGGAGTTCCAGGTCGGTGGCTTCTTCGGCGGCATCACCAAGCCGTGGCCGGACCTGCTGGACACCGCGCACCCGTACGGCCTCGCGGTCCCGCAGCCGGTCACCGAGCGGCTGCTCGAGGAACACGTCGTCGAGGCCGGTGTGGACATCCGGCGCGGCCACGAGGTGGTCGGAGTCGGACAGGACGAGGATGGGGTGAGCGTGGACCTGGCCGACGGAAGCCGGCTGGATGCGCGCTACCTCGTCGGGTGCGACGGCGGCCGCAGCACGGTGCGAGGGCGGATCGGCGTCGGGTTCCCGGGGGAGCCCTCCCGGGTCGAGACGCTGCTGGGGGAGATGAGGCTGACCGCGGACCAGACGGAGATCGACGCCGTCACCGCGCGGGTCGCCACAACGCAGTTGCGGTTCGGCGCCGCGCCCCTCGGTGACGGGGTGTACCGCGTCGTCGTTCCCGCCGAGGGAGTGTCCGAGGACCGCACGGCCGAGCCGACCCTGGCCGATTTCCAGCAGCGGCTGCGTGCGCTCGGGGGAACCGACTTCGGCGCGCACTCGCCGCGCTGGCTGTCCCGGTTCGGCGACGCCACCCGGCAGGCCGAGCGCTACCGGGTCGGCCGGGTGCTGCTGGCGGGCGACGCGGCGCACGTCCATCCGCCGACCGGGGGACAGGGGCTCAACCTCGGTGTGCAGGACGCGTTCAACCTCGGCTGGAAGCTGGCCGCCGCGGTGCGCGGCTGGGCGCCGGAAGGTCTGCTGGACAGCTACCACGACGAAAGGCATCCGGTGGGGGCTCGGGTGCTGGACAACACGCGCGCGCAGATGACGCTGCTGGGTGCCGAGCCGGGCGCGGTCGCGCTGCGCGGGCTGTTGAAGGAGCTGATGGACTTCGAGGAGGTGAACCGGTACGTGACCGGGATGGTCACCGCGGTCGACGTCCGCTACGACTTGGGCGAGGGACATGACCTGGTCGGCGGCCGGCTGCGGGACGTGCGGCTCGGGAGGGGGCGCCTGTACGAGCTGATGCACGGCGGCCGCGGGCTCCTGCTCGACCAGGGCGGACGCCTCTCCGCGACGGGCTGGGCGGACCGGGTCGACCACGTCATCGACACCATCGACTCCGGTGAGGAGCTGGACGTGCCCGCGGTACTGCTGCGGCCGGACGGTCACGTGGCGTGGGCCGGTACGGACGAACGGGAGCTGGCCGGGGCGCTGTCCAGGTGGTTCGGCGCCGCCGCCGACTGAGCAGGTCGCGTGCCCCGCCGGGGCGGGGTCCGGCGCGCCGGGGTCCGGCGAGGCGCCCGAGGGGGGGCGACGGTGGGGCCCGGCCCCGGACACGGACGTGGGGCCGCCGCACGGCCGGCCCCACGGTGGCTACGGGATCAGTGTCCGGGGATGGAGTGGTACCGCTCGGGGTCGGCGTCGTCCAAGGTGCCGTCGGCGAGTCCTTCGACGACGGCCTCCAGCCCGCGCTCGACCGTCGTGATCAGCTGGCCGCGCTGGCGCGCGCCCCAGCTCTGGGTCTGGCCGCGCACCTCGACCAGCATGGTGCCGCTGCCGTTCAGGGCGAAGGAGCCCAGCGCGGTCCCGGGCAGGTCCAGGTTCTGCTGGTAGAGCGTGATGTTGTCGAAGCCCGAGTTGCCGTAGGAGTTCAGCTCGTCGTACAACGCGAGGTTGACCTGGCGGGAGAGGTCGAAGTCGTACCGGTCGGCGTACTCGGCGTACTTCGCGCCCTCGGGGGTGTTCGGGTTCGGGACGAAGTCGGCGGAGATGGACAGGTTGACCCAGTCCCCGTTCTCGTCGTCCAGGTAGCAGGGACCCTGGTGGTGCAGGTCGATGAACACGTCCACCTCACCCCGCTCCTCGGTGAGGTCCATGTACAGGTCGCGGATCGTCTGGGACTCGGGGTGCAGGAACCAGCCGGGCTGGTCGGAGCTGCCGGGCAGGTCGGCGGGGTCGGGCGTGTAGGACAGGTCCGGGTTGAAGTCGCGGTTGACGTCGAAGCCTGGGCGCGCGCTGTAGTCGTCGCCCTGGAGCTGCGTGTCGTAGTAGTTCCAGGCGGGCTCCGACCCCTCCAGCTGGGGGAAGTCGGCCACGACCTCGTCCCAGCTCCGGTCGTTGCCGCGCCGGTCCAGTTCGGCCGCGTCGGGGTTCATCTTGGGCACCGCGACCAGGGTGACCTCCTCCCGCAGCCGCTCGGCCTGCGGGGTGTTGGCGCTCATGGTGTTCAGGAGCTTGAGCAGCGCCTCGGTGCCGGTCTTCTCGTTGCCGTGGATCTCACTGGTGATCAGCAGGGTCTGCGGGCCGGTGCCCACGCGCGCGGACCAGATGTCGCGTCCCTGGTGGGAGGTGCCGATCGACTCGACCTCCAGCACGTCACCGCGCCGGCGTTCGAGGGCGTGCAGTTCACGGTCCAGCTCGGCGTAGTCGGTCCAGGACCGGCCGCCGGTGTCTCCGGTGTCGGTGGAGCAGTTCGCCTGGCCCGGCTGGGCGGCGGCGGGCGAGGCGAGCGCGATCATCGACGTTCCGAGCACGGCGCCGACGACCAGAGCGGCCAGCGGTGCGCGGTGGCGCGGGCGGTCGAAGCGACCGAGGCGGCTGAGGGGATCGGGGGCCAAGAGTCCTCCTGGGGGACAGGGGCGAACCTTGCATCCCTAGATGTAAATCATGTTTACCCAGATGGTCAAGGCTTGTACGGCCTTTGGTCAGGGCCGGGCCCCGTCCAACAGCTTCTTCTGGACCTTGCCCATGGCGTTGCGCGGCAGAGTGTCGACCACCCGGATCTCGCGCGGGCGTTTGTGCACGGACAACCGGGCGGCCACGAAATCGATCACCGCCGCCGGGTCGATACCGTCGCCGACCAGGTACGCGACGATGCGCTGGCCCAGGTCGTCGTCGGCCTCGCCCACCACGGCCGCCTCGCGCACGGCGGGGTGGCCGAGCAGCGCGGCCTCGATCTCGCCCGCGCCGATCCGGTAGCCGCCGGACTTGATCATGTCGACCGACATCCGCCCCACCATCCGGTGCCGGCCCTGCTCGTCGACGACCGCCGCGTCGCCGGTACGGAACCAGCCGTCCTCGGTCCAGGCCGCCGCCGTGGCCTCCGGGAGGCGCAGGTACCCGTCGAAGAGCGTCGCGCCGCGCACCTGGAGCTCGCCGATGCTCTCTCCGTCCGAGGCCACCGGCTCCCCGTGCTCACCGCGCAGCCGCGACTCCACACCCGCCAGCGCCGTGCCCACCCAGCCGGTGCGGCGCGGGGCGTCGGCGCGCGCGGCGAGGGTGATCAGGGACTCCGTCATGCCGTACCGCTCGACCGGAGCCTGGCCGGTGGCCGCGCGCAGGCCCTCGGCCACCGGATCGGGGAGCGAGGCGCTGCCCGAGACCAGGAGCCGCGCGCCGGCCAGGTCGCGGGCGGCGGCGCCGTCGCGGACGACGCGCGACCACACGGTCGGCACGCCGAAGAACAGGCCCGCGCGGCCCGCGGAGGACGGGAGGCGACCGTCGAGTCCTTCGATCGCGCGTGCCGCGGCGGCGTAGGCGGCCGGGGTGGGGCGCACTGTGTGCAGCAGCGGACTGCCCACGCGCAGGGCGCCGAGCAGGCCCAGGACCAGGCCGTGCACGTGGAACAGCGGCAGGCCGTGGACCAGGACGTCGTCCGGGCTCCAGGACCAGGCGTCGGCGAGCGCGTCGAGGTCGGCGGCCACGGCGCGCCGGGACAGGACGACGCCCTTGGGCGGCCCCGTGGTCCCGGAGGTGTACATGATCAGCGCGGTGGCCTCGGGTGCGGGTTCGGGGAGGGAGCGGGAGGAGCGCTCGGACGGGTCGACGGCGAGGACGGGCAGGTCGACGCCCTCCTGGGGCGGTCCCAGCCACAGGGCCGCACCCGAGTCGCGCAGGATGTGGCGGCGCTCGGCGACGCCGGAGTCGGCTGGGACGGGCACGACGGGCACGCCGGCGAGCAGGCCGCCGACGACCGCGACGACCGTGCGCAGGGAGGCCTCGCCGTGGACGGCCACCGCGTCGGTTCCGGTGATCCGCCCGGCCACGGCGGCGGCCGCCGACCACAGGGCCTCGCGGTCGAGTTCCTCGTCGCCGACCCGCACCGCGAGCCCGTCGCCCGCTCCGGCACCCAGCAGCATGTCCTGTTCCCGTTCCTCGTCCTCGCCCGGTCGCGAGCCAGTACACCACACGGGGCCGGTGGCGGTAGGTCGGGGCCGGGAGGTCGTCCGGTGGGGAGCCGGGGAGGCGGGCTCCCTGGAGTGCGACGAGGTCGGGTGCCGTGGGGGAGCGGCCGCGCCCGGAGGGTAGATACCGACCGGGCGGTATGGAATCCTGGCGCGTATCCGCGGCGCGGGCGCTCGCCGTCATCCGGTGCGCGCCCGCGGCCCCGCATCCCGCCTACCCCGACTCAAGGAGCCACCGATGGCAGTCGATCCCTCAGGAAGCGCCCTCAAGGACATGCTGGCCGACGGGCCGGAAGGGCCGGTGGTCATGCTCAACCTCCTGCGCTTCGCCCCGGGCGGGCGTCCCTCGTACGAGGAGTACTCGCGCAAGGCGGGCCGCTTCCTGAAGAAGTACGGCGCGGAGCTGCTCTACGCCGGGGACGGCCTGGCTCCGCTGGTCGCCGAGGACGGCCAGGACTGGGACGCGGTCCTGGTCGTGCGCTACCCGAGCCGTGAGGTGTTCGGCCGCATGATCGCCGACCCCGAGTACCAGAAGATCACCCATCTGCGCACGAACGCCCTGTCCGAGGCCGTGCTCCAGCCCACCACTCCGTGGGGATCCCGCAAGGACTCCTGAGTTCGCGCGCCCCCTTCCCCGCCCGTCGGAGCCCGGCTCCGTCCCTGGCCTGACCGGCCTCGACCGTCCTGGCCGGTCGGCTCGCCCGCGATTAGGGTCCCGCCCAGGGGGAAGGGGGCCAGGGATGCCCAAGAAGAAACCGCGTCGCCGTCCGGAACGGGGCAAAGGCGCGAACGACATCCATCGCGGCCCCACGCGCGATCCGGGGAGCACGGGTGCGGTCGGCTGCTACATCATCCTGGTCGCGGTGGTCGCGATCGGCCTGATGATCCTGCTCTTCGAACTGCTCGGATAGTCCGACATCTCCACGCGTGGCGAGGTCGGCCGCTCCGCCCCTCCTGTGCCATGCCTCCCATCACGTGGGACTTCGGGCTGCCCTCCTTCGCCTATAGGGTACGGTGATATGCCTAAAGGCTTTAGGGAAATGCCTGAAGAGCACATCGCAAGGGGTTGAGGCATGGCACGCGCCGGACTGAGCGCGCAACGCCTGGCGCGGACGGGAGCGGAGCTCGCCGACGAGGCGGGGTTCGAGCAGGTGACCCTCTCCGCGCTGGCCAGGCGGTTCGATGTCAAGGTCGCGAGCCTGTACTCGCACCTGAAGAGCTCTCAAGACCTCAGGACCAGGATCGCCCTGCTCGCGCTGGAGGAACTGGCGGACCGCTGTGCCGACGCCGTCGCCGGGCGCTCCGGCAAGGACGCGCTCACCGCGTTGGCCGACGTCTACCGCGACTACGCGCACGAGCACCCAGGCCGCTACGCCGCGGCCCAGTTCCCGCTCGACCCGGAGACGGCGGCCGCGAGCGCCGGGCCCAGCCACACCCGGATGACGCGGTCGATCCTGCGTGCCTACGACCTCCCCGAAGAGGAGCAGACCCACGCCGTCCGGCTGCTGGGCAGCGTCTTCCACGGCTACGTCAGCCTGGAGATGAGGGGAGGGTTCAGCCACAGCGCTCCCGACTCGCAGGAGAGCTGGTCCCGGGCCATGGACGCCCTCGACTCGCTGCTGCGGAACTGGCCCGCCCCCTGAGCGGGCCCTCCCACGCGCCCCGCACACGTGGTGCCGCTGCCGGGCGGGACGGCCGCCGGTCGCACCGGCCACACCGGCCACCAGCCACACCAGCCACCAGCCACACCAGCCACCCACAGGTAGAAGCGATGACCACGCAGCAGCACTGGACCACCACGCCCATCACCGAGGACCTCCTGCGCGGCGCCCTCGAACTGGAGCGCACCGAGCACGGCGTTCTGCCGCACCGGCTGCCCGCCTGGGCCCGGGCCCAGATCTCCGACGGACAACTGGCCATGGCCGAGTCCCAGCCGTCGGGAGTACGGCTGGCCTTTCGCACCCGGGCCGCCTCCGTCGAACTGGACACGCTGCCGACCAAGCGCGTCTACCAGGGGGCACCGCCCCGTCCGGACGGCGTCTACGACCTGGTCGTCGACGGCCACCTGGCTGAGCAGGTGAGCGTGGCGGGCGGCAACGCCCTGGTGACCGACCTGTCCACCGGGTCCGCCGAGCTTCGGTCCGGCCCCGTGGGCACCGCCCGCTTCTCCCTCCGGCGGGAGGGCGTCAAGGACGTTGAGGTCTGGCTCCCGCACGACGAGACCACGGAACTGGTCGCACTGCGCACCGACGCACCCGTCGAACCCGCACCGGACCGTGGCCGCAGGGTGTGGCTGCACCACGGCAGTTCGATCAGCCAGGGGTCCGGCGCCGCGGGCCCCACCACGACGTGGCCCGCGCTGGCCGCCTCCCGGGGCAGGGCGGAACTGATCAACCTGGGCCTGGGCGGCAGCGCTCTGCTCGACCCCTTCACCGCCCGGACGATGCGCGACACCGCCGCGGACCTGATCAGCGTCAAGATCGGCATCAACATCGTCAATACCGACCTGATGCGGCTGCGCGCCTTCGCTCCCGCGGTCCACGGCTTCCTCGACACCCTGAGGGAGGGCCATCCGGACACGCCGCTCCTGGTCGTCTCACCGCTGCTGTGCCCCATCCATGAGGACACCCCGGGGCCGAGCGCCTTCGACACCGACGCACTGAGCAGCGGAACGCTGCTGTTCCAGGCCACGGGCGATCCCGCTGAGCGGGCGGCGGGGAAGCTGACCCTGAACGTCATCCGGGAGGAGTTGGACCGCATCGTGAAACAGCGGGCGGAACAGGACACGCACCTGTCCTACCTCGACGGTCGCGACCTCTACGGGGAGGCGGACCACGCCGAGCTTCCACTGCCCGACCAGCTCCACCCGGACGCCGCCACCCACCGGCTCGTCGGTGAGCGCTTCGCCGACCTGGCCTTCGGTGTCGGCGGTCCGTTCGCTTCCGCGGGCGTCTGAACCACCGGTCCCGGCCCCGGCTCACCCGGGGCCGGCCGAGTCATGCGGGCCTCGGTTCGGATATGAACCCGGTGTCGAACGAGTGTGCCGGCGCACGAACAAAGACTCGGGCCAGGGTCGCCGCCGACGATAGTTCAAGGTCGGTCCATCCGGAGTGAATGCGGGAACAGCACCCCGGCCGACCATTCGCCGGCCCAGCTGGAAATGGCGTTCCTCTCTCGTGGCACGGTTCGCGGGGGTATCTTCGCCCCTCGCGGGTCGGTCAACGGCGCACCCGATAGCGCAGGTGAAGCACCCGCTCGCCCTGAAGGACCACGTCGGGATCCTCCAGAAGGTGGTGTGCGTGGACCGACCCGAAGTAGCGCTTGCCGGACCCGAACACGACGGGTGCGACGTCCATGCGCACCTCGTCGACCAGCCCCGCTGCGAGCACCTGGCCACCGACGTCGCCGGCGGCGACCTCGACCGTGCGGGAACCCGCGAGCTGTTGCGCCCTGGCCATGGCCGCCTCCACGCCGTCGACGAAGTGGAACGGCGCCCCGGGGTCCCAGCCCCCGGGCTGGGGCCGGTGCGTCACGACGACCACGTGGTCGATCCCGCTCGGAGGTCTCCCGTCCCAGCCGTCCGTCATGTCGAAGACGTGGCGTCCGACGACGGTCGTCCCGATCTCGTCCCAGTACGCCCGGGTGTAGTCGTAGGACGCTTGCGACACCTTCAACGCGCCGCTCTCGTCCAACGGGACGTCACCGCTGGACAACCAGTCGAACAGGGGTCCAGGCTGGTCGTTCTCGTCCGCGATGAAGCCGTCCACCGACACCGAGCCGTACATGACCACCTTGCCCATGATGCGCTCCTCTGCCTTGGAATGGGGCCAAGCTAGCGTGCCGTGAGCCGTCGCTCTTGTAGGAAATCAATCGGCCGGCAGCGGCCGGCTGTCCAGCACGTGGCCGGGATGTTCGCGCAGGAACCGCCGCCGGACTTCGACGTACCGGGTCGGCGTGAGCCCGGTGAACTCCCGGAACTCGTGTCCGAAGTGGGCCTGGTCGAAGTAGCCCGCGGCCGAACTGCCACGCGCGGGTGGGCATGGTGACCACGCAGCCGTCGGCGTACTCGACCGCCTCGACGTCGTGGCCGGCGCGAATGCGCAACGGCGCCCCGAGGTTGACGATGAGCAGGGCCGCCGGCACCGGCGGCAACGTCAGCCGGGCGTAGGGCGACGCGCCCTCCAGGTAGTAGAGGTCGTCGATCAGCCCGTCCAGCGGCGGTCGCGGCACTCTGGACACGTACTCCACGCTCTCAGTATCGCCGACGCACCACCGACTCGCCGGGACCCAGGCCCCGGCGAGACCCGACTGTGGGAAGGGCCGACGTGCCTACCGCGCGGCCTGTTCCGTGACCCGGGTCCGTGCTCCGGCCCGTGCCCCGCGGCCGCGCGATCCGGGCAGCGCCAGGTGTCCCTGCGTGACGAGGTGGAACCGCTCCAGCCCGGGGCACTGCACCTGGACCACCGTCGTGCCGTGCGCCAGCACCTGGAGCCGGTGGGCCGCCACACGGTGGCCCGCGGCCGTGATCCGCCGGACCACTTCGGAGTGCTGCTCCGGCACGGGCGTCCCCTTCGGGACGGTCTCCCGCGGCAGCGCGCCCTGCGGCGACTCCGGGAGGCGGTCGGCGAAGTCCAGCGTGGCGCAGGCCAGCAGGCGCGGGTGGTCGCGGAGCCGGGCGAGGACGTGCGCCTCGATGTCGTGCTCGGCGATGAGAGCGGCGTAGGGCTCGGAGCCGTCGCCAGAGGCCACCTGCTCGGACACCATGCGGGAGAGCAGCTCGTCCTGCACGAACTCGGTGATGGCGCGCTCGGCCGCCAGGGTGCCCCACAGCGAGGCGCCCAGGCCGTAGCGGTGTTTCGAGCCCGTCTCGGGGCCGGAACCCGCGTTCGGCCCGCAGGGCCGGTGCCCGTAGGCCATCACGGTGGGCACACCGAGGTCGGTGGTCAGGTCCAGGAGCGTGACGGGCCCGCCGACCAGCGTCTCCGCGCGCTCCAGGTGGGCCCTCAGCGTCTCCGGCAGGTCCGCGCGGGAGAGGGCCGGGGGCATGGGTCCGCCGTCGTAGACCGACCGCAGCAGGAAGAGGGCGAACGCGTCGCGCTCCACCCACTCGTTGAGGGCGTGCAGCAGCGCCTCGTCACCGGTGGCGCCGATCGCGCAGCCGGAGTTCACGCTGTAGGCCAGTGCCGATCGGTAGTCGGCCGTGTCGCCCAGACCGCGGCGCACCGCGGTGGCCTCGGGGGTGGGCGCCGAATACCAGGGCGCCCACAGGTACACCGGCACGTCGACGTCCGCGCCGCCGTCCAGTGCCTCGTAGCGCACGCACGCCACGCGCGCCCCGTCCTGCGCGGCGATGTCACGCACCGCCCGGTCAGCGGCGAACGGGCCCGTGGCCAGCGCGGACGCGTCCACGAGCCGGACCGGGAGCGACTCCAGGATGGTGGGACCGGTGAACGCGTGCTCCACCGCCTCGAAGCGCGCGCCCACGTGGGCCGGAGCGCCCGGCCCCTTCCCGGCGCCCAGCCCGTAGGGGATCTCCGCGCCTCCGGCGTCCCACAGGGCGCACTGGACGGCGGTGGGATCGGTGTCGTCGAGCGAGCGGTGCCGCGCCACCCAGCCCTGCGCGGCGATGTCCGCCCGGATCCGCCGGTCGGCTTCGGCCAGGGTCAGTTCGCGCTCGAACGTCCCCGACCACTGTGCGTCCCCCGGGCCGGGGAGCCGGGTCGTGGCGTCCGGCTCCCCGTCCGAGAGGACCCATGCGGGTCGCACCATGGTTACTCCGCGGTCTCCTCGTCGAGTTCCTCGACCGCCGGCGTCACGTCGTCGGTCGGGTCGATCGGAGAGGACATCATGAGTGACGCGCAAGCCATATTCGACTCCTCAGGTGGTTCGAAAGCAACGGAGTGGCCTCCGTACTGGGGCATTCCTACCTCATTCGCACCGTTCCTGTCACGGCGCGCGAGGCGGAAAGAATGCCGACGATCAATGGCGCTCCCGATGTTTGAAATCAAATAGCGGCGCCTGTCTGGGAAGATGCGGGAAGCATCATGGAGTGGCACACTCGCGCCATGGCGAACGCGCGAACGGAACTGGTGGCCCGCGTCGACGAGCTGTCCGACGCGGTGTGGGTGCTGGCCGCGCTCGCCGCCGCGGTGGGGGAGGACCCGCTGACGGACGAGCACGGGTCGCTGCTGGCGGCGTGCGGGCTCGCCGAGCGCGACGGCCCGGACGCGCCGTGGCGGCTGCGCGCGGACTACGCCGCGGTGCTCGGCGCCGCACAGGACCCGGCGGCCTTCCCGCGCCGGATCGCCGAGCAGTTGCGCCGAGCGGCCGACACCGCGCAGGGCCGCACCACACCGGACCGGTTCGACGACGCGGCCTTCCTCGCCGACGGCCGGTCCTCCGGGGCGCACATGCGGGTCTTCCTGGAGGCGCTGGCCGACCGGGTCCCCGGCTTCGCCGACCTGTTGGACCACGGCCGCCCGCGCTTCCTCGACGTCGGAACGGGGATCGGGGCGATCGCCGCCGCGCTGGTGGAGCGCGCCCCGGGCGCCGTCGCGGTGGGTGTGGACGTGGACGAGCGCGCCCTGCGCCTGGCGAAGGAGTACCTGGGCGGGCGCGGACTACGCGACCGGGTCGACACGCGCCTGCAGGACGTGGCCGAACTGTCCGAGACCGACGCCTACGACGTGGCGTGGCTCCCGCTGTCGGTCCTGGCCCCCGCGTCGACCGAGGCGGCGCTGCCCCGGCTGCTGTGCGCGCTGCGCCCCGGAGGCCTGCTGGTGGTCGCGACCGCCCTGGCGGCCGACCCTGAGGAGAGCCGGGAGGAGGGCGCGAACGTGCACGCGGCGGTCGTCCGCTGGCGGATGGCCCGGTCCGGTGTCACCCCGTGGTCGCCGGAGACGGTGCGCCGGCGCCTGGAGGCGTGCGGGTTCGAGGACGTGCGTTCGGTGGGCGCCCCGAGCGGGACGGTCACGGTCCTCGCCGCTCGCGTTCCGCGGGTGCGTCCCCACCAGGACGGCGCGCACGCTGGACCGGAGGTCACACGGAGTGACGAGATTCGGAGTCGCCGCCCGCGGAACCACGGTCGATGAGAAAAGGAAAACAACACTTCTCATGACCTCGGATTCCGGGGTGTGACGATGTCGTGACAGAATGGGCATGCCTTCTGTCCTCCTTTCGCCGACCGCCTGGAGGTCGGTCAATGGTGTAGGAGGAATCGGCCGATCATCCTACCCACGGTGGTCCTTCGACACTCGGCACGGTTCCATGGGGCGTCTTTCCAAGATGGAGCCCAGTCGTATCCGATGGCTCATGCGTACACCCATTCCCCTTGCCTAAGTTCGGTTCTGCGCGCCATATTCCTCCAGCAACGCAAGGAGCAGGCATTGAGCAAGGGCACAGTGTTCCGTCACCGCCACCTGGTAGCGGCAGCCGCCGCTTCCGTCGCCTTGGGATCGGCCGCCTGCGCCCCGGCCGTCGCCGACCTGGACGACAGCGCGACCGACTCCCCGTCGGCGTCCCCGTCCGAGCCGGGCTCCCCAGCGGAGCGGACCGCGACCGCGACGGTCATCCTGCTCGACCAGACCGTCGAGGAGATCGGCCCCGCCGACGATCCCAGCGGCACCGCCATCCTCAGCACGGTCTTCCAGACCGAGTTCGTCGGCGACCTCGCCGGCAACGGCTACCACGTCTACCTGGACATCGTCGACGCCGACCAGAACGCCACCAGCGAGGGCGCCGGGCGGTTCGTCGGCTCCCTGGACGGACTGACCGGCACGTTCGTCATGACGGCCACCGGTACGGCGGACGCCGAGGGCGCGATCAGCGCCGAATGGTGTGTCGTCGACGACTCCGCGACGGCCGAACTGGAAGGCCTGAGCGGGTGCGGTGAAATCTTCACCGACGGCTCACCGGAGGCGCAGGTGACGCTCGACTACACCCTTCCTGGGGCCGACTGATCTGCGGCGTTTCGCGCGTTCCTATTGGGAACACGCTTTCATATTCGACCATCGGATTCGACGTGGCCTTCTGGTCTTCGCCACTGGCCGGGATCGGCCACTGGATTTCTTTGCGATGCGATGTAGGCTCGGGTAGCCCAAGGCCACCGATGGTCAGAATGTGAGGCGCACGCATTGCATCTTCTGTTGATCGACAACGCGCGTTTGTACGCGGAGCCGTTGGCGCGGAGACTTCGGGGGCATCCGTCCACCTCCGATGTCACGCTCTGCACCCCCCTTGAGCTCGGGGACCATGTGAGCCGGGTCCCACTCCTCTACGACGCCGCACTCGTCAACGTGTCCATCCCCAACGCGGCCGAGCTCATCCGGTCCCTGGAGAACGTCCCCCTCACCGCCATCGCGCTGGGGGTGGAGGAAACCGACCAGCACCTCCTGCGGCTCGCCGAGTCGGGTGCCTCCGGCTACGTGCCCCTCCAGGGCGATGTCGACGACGTCATCGGCAACACCGAGGCCGCCATCCGCGGCGAGCTGAGCTGTCCTCCACAGATCACCTTCTCGTTGTGGCGCCGTATCGGCTCCATCGCCGCCGACGACCCGCGCGAGCGGCCGACCGTCCACCTCACCCGCCGCGAACAGGAGGTCCTCTCCCTCATCGCCCTGGGGGCGTCCAACCAGCAGATCGCGCGCGAGCTGTTCATCGAGTTGCGCACCGTCAAGAACCACGTCCACAACATCCTGCGCAAGCTCGGCGTCAAGCGCAGGGGAGAGGCGGCCTCGCGCGCCCGCGAACTCATCGGCTGGTCCTCGGTCACCCCCGGTGACACCCGAGGACGTCGAGCTCGAAACCCTGATCGTCCAGGTGTGTGATCGGCACCAGCCCGGTCACCCGCTCCACGACGCGGTGCACGTTGAAGCCGTCCCACCCCCCACCGGGACCGAGGTCCCGACGGTGGACGCACACGAGGTGTCCGTCCGGGCGCAGCCGCGCCCGCACCCCCTTGAGCAACAGCTCCAGGTCGGGGAGAGCGAAGTAGTACAGGAACTCCGACAGCACCACCAGATCGAACGTCTCGTCCGGTAGGTCCGCCGGCAGGTGCGCCCGCTCGACCCGTACATGCGGGTCGGGCACGGCGGCGCGTGCCGCCCCCACGGCCTTCGGTGCGCTGTCCACCGCCAGGAGCCGGTCGCAGCGTTCGGCGAGCCCGCGCGTGAGCACACCGATCGAGCACGCGGGCTCGTACCCGGACGCGTACCGCTCCCGGGGCAGCCCGGCCAGGGTCAGCGCGTACTTGCGCCGCTCGTACCAGCGCTCGGCCAGGCCCCACGGGTCGTCGGCCCGCGCGTACCGCTGGTCGAAGTAGGCCGCGGGGATCGACTCCCGGTGCGGTTCGGCGTCCCCTTCCGAGCGGCGCCGCCGCGCAGTGCGGCTCACGGCACCCCTCCCACCAGGTCCATGTTGGTCCGCGCCCAGTCGAGGTAGGCGCGCAGCCCCTCGGCCAGGTCCGTGCGCGCCGGTGTACCGAGCACCCGTTCCAGGCGCGCGACGTCCGCCGCCCCGCCGTCCGGGTCGCCCTCCGGCCGGGGGCCGCGCACGACCTCGGTGCCGGGCACGAGGTCGGCGACGGCCCCGGCCAGGTCCGCGATGGTCGTCGCCGTTCCGGTCCCCACGTTGACCGTCGTGCCCGAGGCCTCCGGAGCGGTCGCCGCCGCCACCACCGCGTCGGCCACGTCCTCGACGTAGACGAGGTCGCGCACCTGGGAGCCGTCACCGTGGACGACGAGCGGAAGCCCTTTGAGCGCCCGGACCGAGAACACGGCCGCCGCCCAGCTGTGGCTGCCCGGTTTGGGGACCTGGTGGGGTCCGTACACGCTGAAGAACCGGAGCACGGTGACGGGGACGCCGAACAGTGAGCCGTACAACCGCCCCTGCCGCTCCACCCACGCCTTGGAGTTGGCGTAGAGCATGCCCGGCTCACCCGGTGTGTCGTCCTCGCGGAAGAGGGCGCCGTCCGCGGGCGCGGCCCCGTAGACCTGCGCGGAGGAGGCCAGGACCACGCGCGTGCCCGGTGAGCGGCGGGCCGCCTCCAGCACCGTCTGGGCCGCGCGCATGCTCCCGAAGTCACGGTCGGGGTCGGAGGTGCAGGCCGCCACGTCGGCGCACGCGGCCGCGTGGACCACCACGTCCGCGTCGAGGACCAGGGGCCCCACGACCGCCGGGTCGGAGGCGTCCCCGCGCACCACGTGTGCCAGGCCCGCGATCCCGAACCGTTCGACCTGGTCGAACCCGTAGCCGTCGAGCGTGTCCACCACGACCGGTGCGGCACCGGTCTGGGCCAGCCGCCGCACGATGTGGCCGCCGATGAACCCGGCACCGCCCGTCACCAGGACCCGCCGACCTTCCAGCGATCGCGTCACACTAGGCATGGAACCTCCTGAACAGGTCGGTCGACGACGCCGTCACCGCGTCGTCGGTGAACACGGTCCTGCCGCCGAGCCGTTCCACGAGTGCCGTCTCGGCGCGCAGCCGCACGCACGGCCGGCGGGCGTAGTCGTGGCCCTTGACGTAGACGTCGGGACGCAGCGCCGTGATGACGTCGGTCGGTCCGGCGCCGCGCGCCAGGTGGACGTGGTCGACCATGGCCAGCGCCCCGACGACCGCCGCCCGATCGGCGGAGGGGAAGGCGGGCCGCCCCGGCCCCTTCGCGCACGCGGTGTCGGAGCTGACGCTGACGACCAGCACGTCGGCCAGGTCCGCGGCCCGGGCCAGATGGTGGATGTGGCCGATGTGGAAGAGGTCGAAGCACCCGTGGCACAGGGCGACGGTGCGCCCCTGGGCACGGGTCCGCTCGGAGAGCCGGCGCAGCTCCTCCAGGTCGGCGGGCTTGGCGCCGTCAGCTCCGCGCATGGCCGCCCACCGCCCCGGACAGGGCCGCGGCCGCGGCGGCGCGGCTGGCCACACCGAGCTTGCCGAGGATGCTCTGCACGTGGTTCTTGACGGTGTGCGGGCGGATGCCCAGTCGTCCCGCGATCTCGCGGTTGGCCAGCCCCGTCGCCATCAGCGCGAGCACCTGGGCCTGGCGCCGGGTGAGGCGGTGGCCGCCCAGTGTCCCGCGGCGCGAGACCTCCCTGACCGCGTCGGCCAGCCGTTCGGGCGGCTCGTCGACGGAGACGAACCCGGCCGCGCCGGACGCCAGCGCCTCCGACAGGACGCCGGGGTGTCCCATGGCCCCCACCACCAGCACCGCGGCCGTACCGGAGCGACCCCAGCGCGCGATGCTGACGCAGGACGGATGGGCGACGTCGACCAGGACGACGTCGACACCGACGTCGCCGACCGGGGGAGCGCAGGCCCAGACGGCTCTGATCCCGGCTCGGACGAGTTCCCCGGCCAGGCACTCCCCTCGTGCGGAGAACGCGTCGACGACCAGCACTCGGGGGTTGTCATCCATCTGTCTCCTCGATCAGGGCCACCGGAACTCGTCCGCCGGCGGTGGACGGTCCTGCGTGTTCGGTGCCGTTCGGCCGTCCCGCCTCCGGGGCGCGGCCGGTACCCGCGGGCGCCTCCTCCTCCAGGGCCGGGGCCGCGTCCCACTCGCGCAGGCGTGCGGCGGGGGTACGGGAGTGCCCGGCCGTGCGGCCGGCGGGGCGGACGAGGTCGTGCGGGCGGCAGCGGGGAAAGGACAGCGACGAGCGCTCGGTGACGTGGCGGCCCGCGTACCGCGCGGCGGCGCGCATCGCCTCCGGCCACGGCGCTCCCAGGGCACGGGTGGCCAGCAGGGCCGCGGTGAACGCCTCTCCGGCGCCGTTGGGATTGAGCGGCGGGGCCTCGGGCTCGGTGGCCGGTCCCTGCTCCAGGCGTGCGTCGCCCAGGCGCAGAACGCTGCCCCGGGGACCCCGGGTCACCACGACGGCCGGGACGGAGCCGAGCTCGGGGACCGCGGCGAGCACCGCATGCTCGCCCTCGTTGGCCACCAACAGGTCCACCGCGCCCAGGAGCGCGGCCCGCTCAGCGGGGCGCATCGCCGTGAGTTCGCGGCACTGAGCGTGGTGTGGCACGAGCACGAGACGGCGTCCGCGCACCCGCGCGGCCAGACCCGTCAGAGGGGTGGGCGAGCACACGACCAGGGGGACGGGCGACGCCGATGGCGGCCCTGCGGAAGGCTCCGGCGGTGGCGCGGCGGACGGTGGGGGCTCCGGGGGCGGCAGGCTGCGGTGGGTCACCGTCACCGACTCCAGGCTCGGGGTCACCAGGGTGATCGCGTGGTCGAGGGGGCCGCGATGGTGGTGCGCCCGCACGTGCACACCTTCGGCCTCCAGCAGGTCGCGGGCCCGCCGGGTGTCGTCACCGTCGCCGAGCGCGGTGGACAGGCGGACCTCGGCGCCCAGACGGCGCAGCGCCAGGGCCAGGCAGGCCCCCGGGCCGCCCGGGACGCGCTCGTGGGCGGCCGCGGTCAGGCTGACGTCGAAGTCCAGTTCCGAGCCCACCCAGTAGACGTCGTCCTGGTAGGTCCCTCCGAGGACCTCGAACGGTGTCATCGCCCTCCTCCGCCGCGCACGAGTTCCTCCAGATCCTGGACGAACGCCTCCAGGGACGGCAGGGCGAGTATGCGCCGCTGCATGGCGCGGGCGCGGCCCAGGAAGGCCGGATCCGCCAGCACCGTGCGGCACGCGTCCGCCACCGACGCGGCGTCCAGGCGCTCCCAGTCCAGTGTCCGGGCGAGACCGAGTTCGGCGCAGCGCGCCGCGATGATGTGGTTCTCGGCGATCCACGGGACGGTCACCATGGGCACGCCCGCGCGCAGCGACTCGCGCACGCTGGTGAACCCGGCGTGCGTGAGCAGCAGGTCCGCGGTGTCCAGCAGCAGGGGCTGGGCGACGGTCTCCACCACGTGGACGTGCTCCGGGGCGCTCTCGCGCAGTGCGGGCCCGCGTCCGGGCCCCACGGCCACGACCGCCTCGGCGCCGGTGCGCCCCAGCCCTTGGATGATCGACTCCAGCCGTCGGTCCGCGGCCCGGAAGAGCGGTGCGACCGTGCCCAGGCTCGCGTACACGAGAGGGCGCGCGGGGTCCAGGTCGGCGAGGAAGTCCGGCAGCCGGTCGCCCGGCTGGTCGACGGTGTGGTGTCGGTAGTGGCGCAGGGTCGGGATCGCCGACTCGGCGGGGTCGTACTCCGGGGGCATGAGGTGGGCGTGAAGGTACCCGTACACGCGCTCGGCCCGCGGGTCGGCCGGCAGCCCCAGCGCACGGCGCCGCTCGTCCAGCGGACCCGCCAGCAGCGCCGGGTCAAGGAACTCGGTGACGCGCCCCACGACACCCACGGAGGCGTGCGGCAGGCCCAACGCCTCCGCCGCGAGGCAGCCGCCCAGTTCGTAGGCCTCGCGCACGACGGCGTCGGCGCCGAAGTCCGCGGCCTGCGCCATGACCTCCTCGGCCATGGCCAGGGCGCCCTCCCCGGGCAGCCCCTCGGTGACCAGCCGGCGCATCAGCTCCGCCACCTCGTCGGGGGTGATCGTGTCCGCGTCGAACAGGGGCGCGAGCATCCCGGTGATCCAGTCCTTGCCCGCGGGCAGATGGCGAAGCCCGTACCGCTCCACCTCGGACCGGAAGGACTCCGGGGCGCACACCGCGACGTCGTGGCCGCGGGCCCGGGCGGCCTCCGCGACGGAGACCAGGGGGCGCAGGTGCGTCCCGACGGGCAGGGTCGTGAACAGGATCCGCATGGACACCTTCCATCTGGGGGGCGGGGCGGCGGCCCGGGAACCGGTGGTGCCCGCCCGGGCGGGCACCACCGGCGTGCGGACCACTAGTCCACGAGCGCCGTCAGCTCGCTCTGGGTGGTGGTCTTCATGCACACGACGCGCCCGTCGCCGTCGTACAGGGCGACCTGGCCCTGCTGGACGTAGGGCTGACCGATCGGCGGGATACGCGTCAGGTCACAGTGCATGACCGCCGGCAGGCGGTTGTGGAGGGTGCCCAGCGGGGTGTCCGCCGCGACGAACACCTCCTGGACGCTGCGCACGGGCTCGGTGCCGAACTGCACGAGCGGCCCGATCTCCAGACGGCCCAGGGTCGGGCGCATCATCGGGTCGTCCGCGCGCCCGGCACGCAGCCGGATACGCTCACCCGGCCACAGCACCGCGCTGGTGCCCACGGCCTCGTAGGAGACGGTCTCCAGGTCCAGGCGCAGCGCACCGTCCAGGGTCAGGACGGGGTCGTGCAGCCGGATCTCGGACTCCTCCGCGACGAGGGTGATGACCTCCTCGGGGGTGTCGGCGGAGGCGTCGCCCCCGAACTTGAGGGTGATGGTGGTCTCCACCCGCGCCTTGAACCCCAGGCTGCCGTCGCTGAGGCGGCGGCGGGGGATCATGACGTCGACCAGGTTGCTGGTCTTGGTGCGCAGGAGTTCGGCCGCGATGGCCGGGTCGGCCTCCCGCAGACGGTCCTTCAACGGGTCGGTGACGGTCATGTCACGCTCCTTGTCAGGCGGTTGGTGTCGTTCGGTGCCGGCCGTCGTCACAGGCGCCATCCCGGCCGGGCCGGTGCGGCCAGGTAGGCGTCGATCGCGTGGAGCAGGGTCTGGGGCACGGGGACCGGGTCGAAGCCGTCACCGGTCCGTTTGAGCCACGCCAGTTGCTGCTCGCCACGGGCCACCAGGGCCTCCCGGCCCGAGACCCGCCAGTAGTCGAACCGCAGGGTCATGCGGTTGCGCACGACGTCGGAGACCCGCATCCGCAGGGCCACCTCGTCGAAGGCGTACAGTTCGTCGAGGTAGTCGCAGGCCGCGCGGACGGTCACGAGGGCGTGCTCGTGATCCAGCGACTCGACCACCTCGGGGGCCGCACCGCGCAGGAACAGTTCGCGGCAGTGCCCCTGCCAGCGCAGGAAGTGCGCGAAGTACACGTTCCCGAGCTGGTTGGTCTCGTCGAGGGTGACCACGTGCCGGTACTCGAACGACTCAGGCATGCCCGCCCCCTCCCGCCGGACCGCCCGCCAGCGCCACCACGTGGTCGCCGTCGCGCAGCACCGCCACGGTCAGGTTCCCGGCCGCGAACACCGTCCAGGGGCCGTCGCAGTGCCCGAGCACGAGGGGGCCGCCGGGGCGCCCCGCGCACTTGCGCGCGGCCTCCCGGGCGGCCCAGACCACCGCCGCCAGGTACTGGGGCCCCGCGTCGGGCCGCGCCTCGGCCACGGCCGCCACCAGGGCGCCTCCTTCGTCGCCGATCAGACCCCCGGGGTCGTCGGGCACCTCGTCCAGGCGGACCAGGTCCACGCCGACCGGTTCCGACCCGGTGGCGACCAGTGTGAAGGGGCCGCAGTGCGTCACCGACACGTGGTCACCGCTGGAGAGCTCGGGGCGGCCGTCGGGCCGGCCGCGGACGGTCACTCCCACACCGAGGAGACGGTGGACCGCGCGGGCCCGGCGCCGGATCGGGGTGTCCCCCGACTCCACCGCCGCGCGCAGGTCGGTCACACCGATCAGGTCGCGCCCCCGGCGCTCCACGTACGGCGCGAGGAGTTCGGGGCCCATCGGCCGGGGGCCGGGGCCCATCATCCTCAGGCGCAGGCCCTCCCAGCGCTCCAGGACGGTGCCCCTGTCGTCGACGGCTTCCATGTCGAAGACGTGCTCTCCGTCGGCGGCCCACCGCTCCCGTGCGTGGAGCACGGCGTCGCAGGCCTCGGTGTCGAACACCGTCACCCGCTCCACGCCGACCGGGAGCAGGCGGTGGCCGGGCAGGCTCGCCTGGAGGGCGTGGATGGCGGCGTCGCGCCTGCCCGCGTCGCCCATCAGCAGCCGCTGGGGCAGGTGGCGGGCGAACCAGTGGTCCTCGGTGGTACCGGACAGGTCGGCCACGCAGTCGAAACCGGTCAGCCGCCGATAGCCTCGCACCCGGCGCAGCGGACCGCCCTGGAAGAACAGACCGCCGTAGAGGCGCTCACCCGGGTCCAGCGGGACGTCGGCGTCCGGGACGGTGGCGAGGGTGAGGGTGCGTTCCCTGGACGCCTCGGCCTTGGCCTCGTACACGGCGGAGAAGTGGTCCACCGCGAACCCGGTCGCCGAGCTTCGCAGGACCGTGCGCACCGTGCCGTCCGGCCGCGCCAGGGCGGCCACGCGCAGCACCGTGTCGTCGTCCCCGACCACCACCGGGGCGGAGAACTCCACCTCCGACAGCGCGGCGGGGCGGTCGTCGTCGAGCAGGACCGATGCCGCCTGGGCCATGGCCTCGATCCCCATCACCGCGGGGAGCAGGCGGTCCCCCTCGAAGGCGTGGTGGTCGAGGTAGGGGTCGGTCGCCGCGGACAGGGAGACGTCGGCCACCAGCTCCACACCGGGGACCAGGCGCCGCACGCGCTCCAGGAAGCGGAGCATGGGCACGTCCCGTTCTTCGGTGAGCAGCGTGGGCGCGTCACCGTACCGGCCGGTCACCACCAGTCTGTCGGCGGCGTCCGGGGCGGCGAGCAGTCGGTACATCAGGTCCAGGCCGGCGTCCAGGGGGATCGGGTCGATCCCCCGCCGAACGAGGGCGTCCAGGCTCCCCAACCGCTCGCCCATCCCGGCACCGGACCACACCGACCAGTCCAGGGTCAGCGCCCGCCCCTCGGGCAGGGCGGCGCCGATGCGCGAGGTGACGCGCCCCAGCCACTCGTTGGCCAGGGCGTAGTGCGCCTCGCCGGGCAGGCCCGTACGCGCGATCAGGGAGCCGAAGGAGACGAACCACCGCAGTGCCGCCGGATCCAGGGCCGCCGCCACGTTGCGGGCCCCCTCGACCTTGGGCGCCACCGCGCGTTCCAGCCGGTCCCGGTCCAGCTCCTCCAACGCGGCGGGCTCATTGGTCCCGGCCGCGTGCAGGACCCCGGTCACCGGCCCGGTCTCCCGTACGACCCCTGCCAGCGCGCCGCGCACCGCGTCGGCGTCCAGGACGTCGGCGCGCAGGTAGGAGAAGTGGACGCCGTCGGCCGAGAGGCGTTCGAGATTGGCCGAGAGTTCGGTGTCCTCGGAGGGGTCGGAGCGGCCCATCAGGACGATCCGTGCCCCGGTGCGCCGGGCGATCTCGCGGGCGCACTCGGCGCCGATCCCCTTGCCGCCCCCGGTGACGAGGACGACGTCGTCCGGTCCGAACGGAGCCTGCTCGCTCGGCGGCTCGACCAGGGGGCGGTGGCGCATCCGGGGCTCGCTGCGGTGGCCGTCGGTGCGGTAGCGGCATTCCCGATGGCCACCGAACGCTGCCAGGAGCGCGGTCTCGGCCGTGACGTGCCCGGCAGCCGCGGGGTCGGTGTCGGTGACCGTCACCACCGCCGTGGGCAGCCCTCGTTCGAGGTGGACACTGCGGGCGAACCCCGCGGCCGTGGCGTGGTCCGGCCCGGAGTCGTCCTGGACCACCACCAGGCGTTCGGCCCCGGACAGGGCGCCGACGGCCCGTGCGACCAGGTCGAGCCCCTCGTGGTGGCCGCCGGGGCCGCCCGGGCGCAGGACGACCGTCCCGTCGCCGAGGTCGCACTCGGCCAGCGCGGCGGCGAGCCCGTCACCGGGCGCCGCGACCACTGTGGCACGGCCGGTGGGGACCCCCTCGGGGACGGGGCCGAGGGGGCGTTCGACGTCCTCCACGGTGAACACGCGCGCCCAGCCCTCCACGCCGGGCACGGTGTCCTGCGTCTCGGACGCGGCGGCGGTCCCCGCGCCGTTGGACAGCAGTTCGGCGATCTCGGCGACCGTGGCCGCGGAGTACTCGGTCAGGTGGGAGGGGACCGGCAGGTCCAGGCGCCGGGCCGCCTCCGCGATCAGCTGGGCCACCGCGATGGAGTTCATGTGCAGGTCGGCGCGCAGGCCGGTGCCGGGGCCGACCGAGTCGAGCGGGAGCTCCACGCGTTCGGCGACGAGCGCGCGAACGGCCGCCACGGCGTCGGTCTGCTCCCCGGAGGCGTCGGCGCCGACCGGGACCGGCGCTCCGGCGGTCCGCGCGGAGGCGGTGTGCTCCGGCTCGGGCGCGGCGGCGGCCGGAGCCGTCTCGCACGGGTTGGCCAGGAACACGGGTCGGCGGTCCGGGTCCAGCGGGCGGGTGAACCGGTCCTGGTGCAGGGCCGCCGTGCGCACCGGTCGGCCCAGGGCCCAGGCGGCGGCCGCCGCGGAGAGCAGCCCGCTCAGCGCGGGCGAGCCGGCGCGCACGGCGAACGCCGTCCGGCCCTGGGCGGCGGCCAGGCCCGCGAGGATGCCGTCGGGCCCGGCCTCCACCCACACGTCCACGTCGCCGGCGGCCGCCAGCGCGTCGGAGAACAGGACCGGGTCGGTGACCTGGCGGACCAGGTGCTCGCGCAGGTCGGTGCGGGCGGCCAGCGGGCCGCCCGTGACCGTGGAGGCCACGAAGCGTCGGGGCGGGCCGAGGCGGGTGCGCTCCAGTGCCGCGCGGAAGGCCGGTACGGCCGGTTCGACCAGGGGGGAGTGGAAGGCGCGGGCGACCGGCAGGCGACGGCCGCCCAGGTCGCGCACCACCCGCTCGACGGCGTCCTCGGTACCCGAGACGACCGTCTCCTCCGGGCCGTTGACGCACGCGACCACGGCGCCCTCGGGCAGGAGGCCGCGAACGGCCCGCGCGGAGCGCGCCACCGCGGCCATGGCGCCCCGCTCGCCTTTCGAAGCCGCCATGGCCGTGCCGCGCGCCGCGACCAGGTCGAGCAGCGCGGACGCGTCGAGGGCGCCGGCCCAGTGCAGCGCGGTCAGCTCGCCCAGGCTGTGGCCCAGGCCGACGTCGGCGTGGACGCCCAGGGCGTCGAGGGCGCGCAGGCTCGCCACGGAGGCCGCCGCGATGCGCGGCTGGGCGACCGAGGTGTCGAGGGCCGGATCGCCCTCGGGAAGGGCGAGTCCGTCGAGGAATCGGCCGATCTCGGCGAAGCGCCGGGCCAGCAGACCGCCTCCGGAACCGACGGAAGCGGCCTGCCCGGAGAACAGGAACCCGATCCGGGGCCCGGGCCCCGTGCCGACCGGGGGAGCGGTGAACACGCGGGGGCCGAGCACCCGCTCGCCGACCGCGGCGGCGGCCTCGCGCAGCAGCGCGGGGAGCCCGGCGCCGGCCGGGGCGACCACGGCCGCCCGCCAGGGGCCCTGCCCGGGGTCGCGGGCCAGCGACGCGGCCAGGTCCGACTGCTGCGCGAAGGTGAGCGTCACGGCCAGCTCGGCCGCCCGCTCCAGCCGCTCGCGCAGGTCGGCCGGGGAGCCGTCGGCGAACACCCACAGTTCCGCGTCCTGGCCCGCCGCCCCCAGCCGCGCGGTCCGCCGGTCCAGGCCGGTCCGGCGGTGCGCGGCGGTGCCCTCCAGCACCAGGTGGGCGTTGATCCCGCCGAAGCCCATCGAGCTGACGCCGGCGCGCGGTGGGTGGTCGCCGCACCAGGCCTCGGGCTCGGTGGTCGTGCGCAGCCGCGCGTCCGGGCCGACGAGCGCGCCGATCGGCTGCTCGCAGCCGGACGTCGGCGGAAGGACCTGGGTGTGCACGGCCAGCGCGGCCTTGATCAGGCCGGCGACGCCGGCCGCGGCCTTGGTGTGGCCGATGAGGGCCTTGACCGATCCCAGGACGGGCCGCGGACGGCCGGGCTCGGGGGCGCCGACCAGAGCGGACAGGGCCGCGGCCTCGGCGGCGTCGCCGATGGCCGTGCCGGTTCCGTGCGCCTCGAAGTAGCCGACGGTCCGGGGCGAGAACCCCGCGATCCGGTAGGCGCGTTCCAGGGCCAGGAGCTGGCCGCCGCTCTCGGGCCGGGTGATGGCGGCGGAGCCGTCCGAGGACACGCCCCATCCGCGCAGCACCGCGTACGGCCGCAGCCCTCGCGCGAGAGCCTCCTCCAGGGCCATGAGCACGACCATGCCGCTGCCCTCTCCCGGAAGGAAGCCGGTGGAGCGGCGGTCGAAGACGCGCATCCTGTCGCGGGCCAGGGCCCCGGCGCGCGAGAAGCCGACCAGCTCGAAGGGGTCCAGGCTCAGGTCCACGCCACCGGCCAGGACCATACGGGCCCGTCCTTCGGCGATCTCACGGCACCCGTGCACGACGGCCAGCAGGGAGGAGGCGCAGGCGCCGTCCACCGTGTATCCCCCGCCACCGAACCCGTAGTGGGAGCAGATCCGCCCGGCGATGGTGTTGGACAGGCCTCCGGCGAGGGTGTCGCCGTCCGGTTCGGGAAAGGGTGCGACGAAACGCGCCCGCAGCTCCTCCAACAGGTCGGGATCGTCCATGCCGCGGTCCCTGAGCAGGTCGGCCACGACCCGGCGGACGTAGGGCCAGCGCGTCCGCAGCACGTTCGCGCGGGTGAACTCGCCGGCCAGGGTGTTGCCGACCAGGACGGCGGTCTCCTCGGCGTCGGCACCGCTCATCGCCCCGGCCGGGTCCAGCCCCGCGTCGGCCAGGGCGCGCCCGGCCACGTCCAGGGCGAGCCAGTGGGTCAGGTCGGTGGCCCGGTAGGTCGATCCGGCGACGCCGAAGGCCGCGCGGTCGAAGGCGTAGTCCTCCAGCACCGAGGCGTGGGTGACGGTGATCCTGTCGGGATCGGCCCCGGTGTCGCTCCCGTAGTCCGCCAGGCTCAGTCGCTCGGCGGGGATGCGCCGGAAGGAGGCCCGCCCGGCGACGCTGTTCTCCCAGAGTGTGGTCGGTGTGGCGGCTCCGCCGTAGGCGCAGGCCATCCCGACGATCGCGATACCGGTCATCTCCGGTCCCCCCGCATGGCGTTGACGTACAGGTACAGGCCCCGGACCGCGCAGACCGCCACGAGCGCGAAGAACAGTCCGAAGGAGATGTGGGCGGCGGTGAGGAGGCCGTAGCCGGCGGCGACCGCGAGGCCGAACAGGACCTGGTTGCGGGGCTTCGACGGGGTCGTGGCCGGGTCGGTGACCATGTAGAAGGTGAACAGGACGAAGGCCAGTCCGGTCACGGGCGCCAGGACGGCGACCGGCGCGGCGTCCAGGAGCAGGACCCGGAGCAGACCCTGGGCCGCGAACCCGCCCAGCCAACCGAGGATCAGCCACCCGCGCCGGGTGAGCTTGAGGTTGAGCAGGCTGCCCGTGGTGATGATGATCGCCGGCAGGATCCAGTCCCAGACACCGAACACGTTCTCGGTGAAGTGGTAGGGCGGCGCGATGCCGACCCAGGTGAACGTCACCAGAGTGGCGGCGATGCCGAAGTTCGACGGGTTGAGGACGTGCCTGCGCCCCGGTCCGATCCGTACTCGCAGCACGGTCTTGGAGGCGAGGGCGATGACCACGCCGTAGACCACCGGCCACACGGTGGCCCCGGAGTAGAGCAGCATGCTCACGGCCAGGGCGGTGATGTGGGCGGGCAGCAGGAAGTCGACGAACGCGGCCGGTCGGCCCAGGAAGCGGGCCCGGCGCCCGTTGAGCCGCGCGTCCAAGTACTCCAGGCCCAGCTCCATGCCGTAGGCCGTGGCCAGGGCCGCCAGTGGCGCGAGGACCGCGGGTTCGAAACCCAGGACCGCGTAGCCCGCGATGTTGAGCACGGTGATGGCCGCCGCGAACCGCCGCAGAGCGGTGATCCGCACGTCCTTGGGAGGCGGGGCGGATGTGGTGGGCACCGCGGCGCCGGCGCCCTCCGCCGCTCCGTCCTCCCGGATCCGGAGTTCGGTCACGACGCGTCCCCCGTCCCTCTGAGGTCGGCACGGTCGGTCAGTACGACGGTGTGGTGGCCGGCGGTCAGGGTGACCACCTGACGGTGGGGCCGGCCCCTCTCGTCGCGCCAGGCGAGTTCCACTGAGAGATCCTCCTCGGGGGCGGTGTCGCCGAGTCCGACGACGATCTGGGTGCTGCCCTTGCCGGAGTGGCCGTTGCCCCCGTCGACCTGGGCCGCGTAGACCCGCCCGTCCGGCGCCGTGACGCGTGCGGCGGCACCGACGGCGGGGGTGGTGCCGTGCTCGGCGGGCCGCACGAGGTCGAGTGCGAGCGAGGTGCCCGCCCGCGGCGAGTCGTTGCGGTACAGCACGGGTGCGTCCCACTGGTTGGCGACCGCGATGTCCAGCAGCCCGTCCCCGGTGGTGTCGGCCAGGGCGATACCGCGGCTGACGGTGCTGTGCCCGACCCCGGCCCGGTCGGAGATGTCGGTGAACCGCCCCCGGCCGTCGGGCCGCGCGAACAGGACCAGCCCGCCGTCCCCGGACAGGTCCGTGCCGGGCCCGAGCCGGGGCCACACACGGGGGTCGGCCAGGATCTCGTCGTTGGCCAGCGCGAGCTCCTGGATCTCCGGCCACCGGTCGACCTCGCCCGCCACGAACCCGGTGGCCTGGACGACCTCGGCGTGACCGCTGTTGTCCAGGTCCGCGATGCGGATGTCCCAGCCCCACCCGGACCTGGACAGGCCCAGTGAGTCACTGCTCTCCCGGTAGGGGGCGCGCCCCTCGGCGAGGGCACCGGCCTCGCCGGTGTCGACCCAGACCATGTTGCTCTCGTGCAGGGCGAACTCCTCGGTGATGTTGCTGACCGCCATGTCGAGGCGTCCGTCGCCGTCGATGTCGCCGAAGTCGATCCCCATCCCCTTGAAGGAGTCCTCGCCCAGCACCTTGGACCCGGGCGTGGCGACGGTGCGCGTGCCCCGCACGACGGTGAACGCCGGCTCACCCGGCACGGAGTCGTTGCGCAGCAGGCGGTCGGGGCCGAAGTCGTTGGACACGTGGATCTCCGGCAGGAGGTCGCCGTCGAGGTCGGCGGCCCCGAGCGCGAGGGTCCAGCCGTCGGCGGTCTCGGCGTCCAGGGCGTGGCCCGCGTCGGTGAACAGCGTGTCCTGCCCGGAGTCCGCACCCAGGAGCAGCCGGTTGGTGCCGCCGTTGGCGGCTCTGGACATGGAGTGCTGCATCGTGGGGGCACCGCCGCCGGAGGTGTCCAGCACGGCCGCGTCGTCGGGGAAGTAGTTGCCGAACATCAGGTCCGTGCGGCCGTCGCCGTCGACGTCGGCGACCAGGGAGGCGTTCGTGAACCACGTCTCGTGGCCCCCCTCCAGCAGTTCGACGGCCTCGTAGGCGTCGGCGGAGGGCGCCTCGTCACCGGCGGCGGTGGACAGGTGGAGCGTGGGGCTGCGCCCCCAGTAGTAGACGAGCAGGTCCATGCGTCCGTCGGCGTCGGCGTCCAGCGGGTGGCACCCCATCGGTGCCATGGTGTCGTCGTAGGGAAGGCCGCCGGTGTCCAGGGCGAAGGCCTCGTAGCGTTCCTCGCCGGTCGGCGCCGGTGCGACGACCGCCCGGTCCACCCGGGGGTCGACGTGGCACAGGTCGTCGGGGGTCCCGTCGCCCTCCAGATCGGTGGCGGCGATGCCCGCTCCCACGCTCGATATCCAGGCCTGGATGCGCTCGTAGTCGGGGTGGACCTGCCGTGTGTCCTGGGTGGGCAGCCCGTCGGGGACCGCGATCTCCAGGGGGGTGAACGCGTACCCCGCGGCGAGTTCTGCCATCTCCTCGGCGCCGGGCTCGGGCAGCCGGGCGGTGAGGAAGGCCGCCACGACGAGCACGACGGCCACCGCCTTGGCGGCATGGGCGCGCAGGGGAGAAGGGGGCACGGGACTCCGATCAGAGGACACTGGGCGCCCCCGAGCTCAGCCGGGCGGCGATACCGCGGCGCCACGCCTCGTAGACCGGCAGTCCGCTCGGCGGGGCGGCGTGTGGTGCGTCCGGTGCGTCCGGTGCGCGGTCGAGGGCGGCCAGGACCTCGTCGGTCACCGCCGCCGCCTCCTCCACCCCGGTTCCGGCCAGATCGGCCACGGCCCGGCGAGACCGCTCGGTCACCGGTCCGAGTTCGATGAGGGCCTTGGCCGCGAACGCCGCGCCCTGGGCCAGGGCCGGGCCGTGGCCGTGTGCCGAACTCCGCAGGACGTCGGTGTGCGGTGCCCCGGTGAACACGGCGGCCAGGCCGGCCCCGCTCCACAGGTCGGCGTGGTAGCGGGGTGCGTACCGGGCGACGGCCCGGGCGACCAGCTCGGGTTCGGCGCACGAGCTGAACCACAGTGCACGGCCGATCCCCTGCGCCACGGCGTGGCCGACGTAGCCGGGCAGCGGGGACCGGTGCGGTCGTCCCGGCGCGAAGAACTCCTGGTGGAACCCGTGGCCGTCCCAGGCCAGCCAGCCCAGGAGCGGGTCCAGCTGTCGGAGCACCGGTCGCCACAGCGGGCGCGGCAGGCGGGCCAGGGCCCACCCGGCTCCCACCTGGGCCGTGTAGCGGCTGCGTCGCGCGGGGCCGGCGACGAAGCGCGAGAAGCCGGTTCCGTGCGGCAGGCTCAGCGCGTCGGCCAGGCACAGGGCCATGCCCGCGCCCTCGTAGGCGAAACCCGCGCTCGGGCCGTCCTGGACGCGGAAGGTCTCGGGGGCCGCGGCCAGGTCCTGCAGAGCCGCCGTGTACCCCGCGTGGAAAGCCGCTCCGGCGCGTTCCAGGTCGCGGACGGCACTCGGGTCGCCCCGGTGGAACCCGCGTGTGTCGAACGCGGTCTCGTCGGCCGAGAATCCGAGCAGGGCTCGGCCGATTCCCGACATCGGCAGGCTTATGTACACGATCACCGCCTTGGTTGATTCCTGGTTGAACCTATGCGGCTTCGCAAAACAACCCAATAGTCGGGAAGTACCAAATGTGGTGCGGATAGAACCAAAAAGGTACCAATGCGGCATCCGGGAATACTCGGGACCAGGGCATATCGCTAGAAATGAGGGATGATAGCCATTGTTGGAGCCGGCCTGGCCGGTCTGGCCTGCGCCGTCGAACTGGACCGGGCCGGGTACGAGGTGACCCTGTACGAGGCCTCCGAACGCGTCGGGGGGCGCTGCTGGACGGTCCGCGACGCCTTTCCCGGCGGCCCGCCGATCGAACGTGGAGCCCAGCTCATCGACTCCACCGACACCCTCCTCCTGCGGCTCGTCGAACAGCTGGGTCTGGAGGCGGTCGACCTGCACACGACCCAGCCGGCGGGCACCGCGCCCCTGCTGCGGATCGGAGGATCCCCCTACCCGCTCGACGAGGCGGCCGACGAGTACACCGCACTCGACCCGATCGTGCGCGCCGACCACCGGGCAGCGGGGGACCGGCCGGGTCGCGGCCGCATGACGCCCCGTGCGGCCGAACTCGACCGCGAGTCGGTCGCCGACTACCTGGACAGGACGGTCCCCGGGACCCGGCTGGCCGCCTTCCTCACGACCGCCTACACCTGGGAGCTGGGCGCCGACGCCGCCCGGCTGAGCGCCCTGCACCTGGTGGGGATGCTCGGACGCAACCCCCCGGGGGAGTTCGGGCTGTTCGGGCCGGCCGACGCCCGCTACGCCCTGAGGGGCGGCGCGGGCCTCATCGCCGACCGCCTGGCGGAGCGCCTCTCCGGGCCGGTGCGCCTGGGCCACGCGCTGGTCGCCCTCAGACGCGGCCGGAACGCGCGCACCACCCTGGTCTTCGACACCGGCTCCGGCCGCTACGAGACCACACCGGACCGCACCGTGCTCACCGTCCCCTTCTCCGTCCTGCGCGCCGGAGTCGACCTGGACCGCTCCGGATTCGGCTCCGCCAAAATGCATGCCGTCCGCACGCTGGGCATGGGCACCGCCACGCGGACGCACCTGGAGTTCGACGGACGCCCCTGGACAGGGGTCGGCGGCAACGGGGCCGCGGTCTCCGACGGCGGATTCGAGGCATGCTGGGACGAGACCCTGGCCGACGCCGGCACGCCCGGGGCTCCCGCGGTCCTGGTCAACCTGCGCACCGGCCGCACCCAGGCCGACGGCGCCCCCGCCCTGGCCCGTGCCTTCCTCGACGAGTTCGAGCACCTGGTGCCCGGGGCGCGTGCCCACTGGACGGGGCGGGCGGTCTCCTGGGACTGGTCGCGCCACCCCTGGTCCCTGGGCACCTACGCCTTCTACGGGCCCGGCCAATTCGGTGCGCTGGCCGGAATCGAGGCGGTACCCGACGGGGACTGCCATTTCGCGGGCGAGCACACCAGCCCGTACGACAGCGGAATGAACGGCGCGATATCAAGCGGCATTCGTGCGGCGCAAGAGATCATGGGATCCAGATAAGTACCAGATCCGACACCGGGCCGTTCGAACACCTCGCCTAAACGACTACTTTGAGTGGTAGCTTTGTTGACCGGGAGCACAAGTAATCCCGAATTATCCACGGCCCCATGAAATGAGGTAGGAAATGTCCGGTGCCTTGAAGCCCACCCTCGTGATCATCAATCTGCCGGTCGAGGACCTGACGGCGGCCACCGCCTGGTACACCAAGGTCCTGGGCCGCGAGCCGCTCGGTGAGCCCTCCCCGACGGACGTCGAGTTCGAGCTGCGCGACGGCGTGAGCCTGCTCCTCACCACCGGCGACGAGGCCGCCTCCAAGGCCGGCTGCAAGGTCCTGCTCGGCGTCGAGGACCTCACCGCCGAGCAGACCCGGTTGACCTCCCTCGATGTCAAGAGCAGCGACCGCGAGGAGATCGAGGGCGCCCTGGCCTGGTGCGACTTCACCAGCCCCGAGGGCCACCACCTCGGGCTCGTCCAGGCGCTCTCCTAGAGGGCGGAGCGGCCGAACGGGGGTCCCGGAGTTTCCGGGACCCCTTCGTGTGTCCGAGGGACCACATCAGGACCCCGGCCCGGTCCCGATACGCCGATTCTCTGGTCCCTATTGCCTATGGAACGCGTCAACGGGTCGTCTCTAGGGTCGCGGTATGAGCGATGAGCGGTCTGCCCACCACAAGAAGGCCCTTTACGGGGACGGAATCGCCGATGTCTTCGACACCTGGTACGGAGAGGACGGCGACGCGAGCTGCCTGTCCGCGCTGAGCAAGCTCGCCGACGGCGGCCCGGTCCTGGAACTGGGCGTGGGAACGGGCAGGGTCGCACTCCCGCTCGCCCGAGCCGGACTCCAGGTCACCGGTGTGGAGTCCTCCCCCGAGATGATCGACCGCCTGACCGCCAAACCGGACGGCGACCGTGTCCGTGTCATCGAGGGCGACCTCGCCGACGTTCCGGCGCAGGGACCCTTCTCCCTGATCACCTGCGTGGACAACACCCTGTTCCTGCTGGAGTCCCAGGACGAGCAGGTGCGCTGCTTCGCCAACGCGGCGAGCCGCCTGAGCCCCGGGGGAGTACTCGTCATCGAGGTCCCCGCACGCGTCCCGCGCATGGACGAGGACGAGCAGGGCGTCTTCGTCGAACACGTGGGGCACGACCGCGTGGGCCTGTGGATCGTCGACCACGACCGCGCCCGGCAGCGCATGTTCATGCAGCAGGTCTCGTTCGAGAACGGTTCGACCCGGCTCATGCCCGTCCCGGTCCGCTACGCCTGGCCCGCCGAGATCGACCTGATGGCCCGCATGGCCGGCCTGCGCCTGCGCGACCGCTGGAGCGGCTGGGAAGGGGAGGAGTTCACCTCCCGGAGCGTGCACAACATCTCCGTCTACGAGCGAAGCGAGGACACCGTTGGCCACGCCTGAGACGTTCCACCTCTGGAACAGCACCTGCATGCCCGCACACCTGGGCTACCTGCGCACCGACGAGATGATCGTCGAGGGAGACGGCGTCCGCGTCCGCGACGACGGCGGACGGTGGTACCTGGACTTCCGGTCGGGCTTCTGGAACGTGACCCTCGGCTACGGCCACGAAGGGCTCGTCCGCCGGATCCGGGACCAGGTCGACCGGCTGCCCTACGCCCACATGTGGGGCTACGGCCGCCCCTCGCGCATCGCCGTCGACTGCGCCGCGGCCCTCGCCGCAGTCCTCCCCCAGGGCATCGACCACGTGCGCTTCCAGGCCAACGGCGCCCAGGCCGTGGAGACCGCGGCACTGCTCTCCCGCCACCTGCGCCTGTTGCAGGGCACCCCGGAACGGCGCGCGGTGGTGGGGCTCTGGGGCGGGTTCCACGGCTTCGGCCCCGGGGCCAGCGCCATCACCGGCCTGGCCTACCTCCACCACCACGCGGGCCCCCTGATGCCCGACGTCATCCACACCCGCGCCCCCCACGGCGGCGACGGCGACACCGCGGCCGACCTGCCCTCGGCCCTGTCCGTCCTGGAGGACTACGGGCCCGACCGCATCAGCGCCGTGGTGATCGAACCGGTGATCGGCGAAGGCGGACACGTGCTCACCCGGGAGCAGGCCGCCGAGCTGTCGGCGTTCTGCCGCGGACACGGCATCCACCTCATCGCGGACGAGGTCACCACGGGCATGGGCCGGACCGGGGCCTACACCCGCTGTGAGCAGATCGGGTTGGAACCGGACATCCTCCTGCTCGGCAAGGGGATCACCAGCGGCTACGCCGGGCTGTCCGCGGTGTGCCTGAGCGATGGCGTCTACCAGGACCTCATCGCCGCACCGGTGGAGCGGTTCTTCGCGACCGGCTCCACCCACGACGGGCACCCACTCGCGCTGAGCGCCACCATGGGCGTCCTGGACGCCCTGGCCGACGGCAAGGTGTTCGCCAACGTCGCCGCCCGGGGCGAGCAGCTCCGGTCCGGCCTGGCGGACCTGGCCCGGTCCCACCCGTCGATCTCCGCCGTGCGGGGCACCGGGCTCATGTACGCGGTCGAGTTCGCCTCCGCGGCCGCCGACGACCCGTGGTACGTCAACAAGGTGCGGCTGGCCCTGGAGGAGCGCGGCGTCCTCGTCTCGGTCCTCAACGCGGTCCCCGCCCTCATGCTCATACCGCCCCTGGTGGTCGAGGAGTCGGACGTGGCGGACATGCTCGGCGGGCTCGACACGTCCCTGGCCGCGCTCGCCTCCGGCTGGTCGCCGGCCGACCCGACCAAGGGGTTCGTCTGAGTGCGCCTGCTGCTGTGGGACATCGACCACACACTGGTGCGCACGACCGACTTCGACCGCGAGGTGTACCTGCGTGTGGCGGCCGAGGCCGTGGGCGTCGAGGAACCGCGGCTGCCGCCGTCGGGCGCCGGGCGCACCGAACCACAGACCGTGGACGCGCTGCTCGGCCTCAACGGCGTCGGCCCGCGCCGCCGGCGGCGCATGCTGCCGCACGTCCTCGAACGGCTGCGCGAGGGCCTCACCGCGGACCCGGACCGCATGCGCGCCCTGGGAGGAGTCCTGCCGGGCGCCCGTGCGGCGATGCGCCGGGCCGCCGCGCTGGAGGACCTGTTCGTCGGCGTCGCCACCGGCAACCTCCGCGGAGTCGCCGAGGCGAAGCTGTCGGCCTTCGGCCTGGACCGCCACGTGGACTGGCGCCGAACCGGGTACGGGGACGACGCGCCCACCAAGACGGGGGTCGTCGCGCGGGCCCGCCGGGCGGCGGGTTCGCTCCGCGGGCAGCCCTTCCCCGCGGAGCGGACCCTGCTCGTCGGAGACTCGCCCGCCGACGCCGCCGTCGCCCGCGCGGGGCAGGCCAGGGTCCTGGGAGTGGCCAGTGGCCGCGCCTCGCCCAGGGAGCTCATCCTGGCCGGTGCCGACGCGGTCCTGCCCGACCTGGCCGACACCGGGGCCTTCGCGGACGCCGTGCTGCGCCTGCTCCGCTGAGCACCGGCGGGTTCTGCGACGCCCACCCTCCGCCGGCCCTTTCACGCCACGACCGCCCCCTCACGACCACTCCTCGCCAGAACCGCCCTCCGTCGGCCAGCCCCGGGACAGGGGCGGCACACCGACGCACGCTGGAGGCCCCATGTCCCCTTCTCCGACCTCCCCTGCCGCCGCGGACGCTCCTGCCCTCGACCCCGGGCGGGCCCGGGACGCCTTCGCCCTGGTGCCCAGCGCCGTCACGGTCGTCACCGCCCGCGGCGCCGACGGCCCCGCCGGGTGCACGGCCAGCGCCGTGATCCCGGTGTCCCTGCGCCCTCCGAGCCTGCTCGTCTCCCTCGGAGAGGACAGTTCCACACTGAGCGTGCTCCTGGCCGCGGGCTCCTTCGCCGTCAACGTCCTGACCTGGGAGGACCGTGGGCTGGCCCACAGGTTCGCCACCGGGTCCGCCGCGGACCGCTTCGCGGGCCTGGAGGTGCGTGAGGTGGGAGGCGTCCCCGCTCTGCCGCGCTGCGCCGCGCTGCTGGTGTGCGAGATCCGCGAGCACCGGCCCTGCCTCGACCACGTGCTCGTCGTCGGAAGTGTCGTACGGGCCGAGGGCGGGACCGCTCCCGCCACCGTCCTGCGCGAGCGCGCGCACCACCCCGTTCCCCGCAGGGACGACCCCGTGTGAGAGCGGGGCGGGTCCGAGACCCGGTGCGCGTCCGCTTTGCTTCCGGGCAGGCCGTGCACCCCTGCCCCCGCCCACGCCCCTCGCACTCCGCCGTACCCCGGGCCCGCGTCCACGCGGCCCGGACCCGACCCCCCGTGTCGACGAAGGGACAAGGCCCCCATGGAGCAACGACCGGCCGCCTCCACCCCTCTGGGCGAAGGCATCCACAGCATCAACGCGCGCCGACACCGCCCGGCGCTGTGGGCGTTCATGGTCGTCGTACTCGCCCACTGGGCCGAGCACGTCGTCCAAGCCATCCAGATCTACGTCCTCGACTGGCCGATCCCCGAGGCCCGCGGCGTGCTCGGCATCCCGTTCCCGTGGCTGGTCACCTCCGAGTGGATGCACTACGGCTACGCCCTGGTCATGCTGGTCGGCCTGATCCTCCTGCGCCCGGGCTTCACCGGCCGCTCACGCGCCTGGTGGACCGCGGCACTGATCATCCAGGTCTGGCACCACCTGGAACACCTGCTCCTGCTCATCCAGGCGATCGCCGGGTCCAACCTGGCCGGACGGGAGGCGCCCACGAGCCTGATCCAGCTGCTCATCCCGCGTGTGGAGCTGCACCTGCTCTACAACGCCCTGGTCTTCGCGCCGATGGTCGTGGCGATGTACGTGCACACCCACCCGCGAGACGACGAGGCCGCGACCATGGTGTGCTCCTGTGCGGAGCGGCGGTGGGAGGCGGCCACGTGAGTCGGACGGCGCCCCCGCGGGGGAGGGCCTTCCCCGCGGTGGCACTGGTCCTGGCCGTCCTCCTGGTCTGGGCGGCGGTCTCGGGCCTGGACCGGAGCCTGAGGGCGGCTCGGGCGGACGGCGCCCCCGGTTCGTTCACCGCCTCCCACGTGGACTGCGTCCAGCACCCCGGACACGAGTCCTGTACCTGCTACGGCGTGTTCGAGCCCGACGGGGGCGGCCCCGTCCACGAGCAGGTCTACCTCTACGGCCGCGATCGTCAGACCTGCGAGATCGGACAGGTGACAGCGGCCGTGGACATCGGGTCCGCCAACCGGGTCTATGGGCCGGAGGGCTCCAACGAATGGATCCTGACCCTCGGACTGGCAGGTGTCGGGCTCGGCCTGGGGGCGTGGGCGGTCCTCGCCTGGCGAGCAGCGGGCCGCCCTCGGAAGGTCGACTAGGCCGTGTCCCTTGGGTACCGGCGCGCCTACTTCTCGAGGCGCCTGACAGCAGTGTCGACCGTGCCGACTGTGCTGACGGTGCCTGTGTGGCGAATGGTGTGAGTGTTGCGTATGTGGCCAGATTCGGCCAGACGCGACGCGCATGCTCTCCGCCACCGAGGGAACAAGGCGGTTTCGTAAGGCGGAAACCCCCAGCGGCGCCGGTTCTGCGGCGCACGACGACCTACCGACCACGGGCACGGGTGAACCATGAACGAGAGCGGACCAGGGGCCGCCTGCGCGGACCCCGTGTGCGCCGGGACGATCGACGACGAGGGCTACTGCGGAGTGTGCGGCCTGGGGGCGCTGACTCCGAGCACGCCCCCGGCCGCGTCCGGTGTCCCCGGTGCCGTCTCCGCATCCGGCCACCCCGCTCCCGGGGCCGTGTCCGCGCTCGGCCCACCAGTCTCCGGGGCCGCGCCCGCATCCGGTTCCCCTGCCCCCGGCCCCGCGCCCGGTCACCCCTCCGCCGTACCGGGACCCGCCGCCCCCCTCTCCTCGTCCGGCACACCCGGAACACCGCCGCCGGCGCCCGCCTCCGGGGCCGCGTCGGCGTTCCCGGGCGACCCGATGTCCCGGCCCAGCTCCGCCTACGGCCCCGCCTCCACCGGCACCGGTGCGACCGGCGGCCGGGGCCGCTCCTCCGTCGGCGTCCTGGGCGAAGGCCTGAGCGAACTCCCGCCGATTCCGTACCAGGACCCCGCCGACGTCGTCATGCGCGACCCGGAGGTGCCCGAGGAGCGCCGCTTCTGCGGCACCTGCCACGCACCGGTCGGCCGGTCCAAGAACGGTCGGCCCGGACGCCAGAGCGGGTTCTGCCCCGACGACGGCAACCCCTACTCGTTCGTGCCCACCCTGCGACCCGGTGACCTCGTCGCCGGGCAGTACCGGATCGAGGGCGCGATCGCCTACGGCGGCATGGGCTGGATCTACCTGGCCGCCGACCAGAACCTCGACGGTCAGTGGGTCGTCCTCAAGGGCCTGCTCGACTCCTCCGACGAGTACGCCCAGGAGGCCGCCGAGGCCGAACGGCGGTTCCTCATCTCGGTGGACCACCCCAACATCGTCAAGATCATCAACTTCGTGCAGCACACCGACACCGCCACCGGGGCCGAGCACCGGTACCTGGTGATGGAGTACATCGGCGGCGGCTCACTGCAGAAGATGCTGCGCGAGCACCTGGAGGCCACGGGTGAGGGCCTGCCGCCGCGCCAGGCCATCCCCTACACCCTGGAGATCCTGCGGGCCCTGGACCACCTGCACTCCCAGGGCATGCTGTTCTGCGACCTCAAACCCGCCAACGTGGTCCAGGTCGAGCACCGGCTCAAGCTCATCGACCTCGGCGGCGTCCGGCTCATGGACGACAGCGCCAGCCCCAAGTACGGCACCCGCGGTTACTCCGCACCGGAGTTCGCCGAGATCGCCACGGCCGGCACCGACCTGTACACCGTCGGGCGCACCCTGGCCGTCCTGTGCTTTCCCTTCCGCCTCACCCGCCGCGAGAACGGCGTCCTGGTCGACAACCCCCTGCCCGGGACCGACGCACCCGAGTACGAGGCGCTCCACCGGCTCCTGCGCCGTGCCACCGCCACAGAGCCGGCCGAGCGCTTCGCCAACGCCACCGAGATGGCCGACCAGCTCACCGGGGTCCTCCGTGAGATCCGCGCGTTCCAGGACGGCATTCCCTACCCCGCGCCCTCCACGCTCTTCGGCCCCGAGCGCAACGTCGCCGGCTCCGAGCTCGCCGCCTCCGCCACCCGGCTCTTCGACCCCCTCGCCCCCGCGCTCGCCGCCGCGTGCCTGCCCCTGCCCGCCGCCGACCCGGCCGACCCGGCGGCCGCCGCCCTGACCGGCCTGGTGATGCCCACCTCCGAGCAGATGCTCGCCCTGCTGGACGCGCTCCCGCCCACCCCCGAAGGGCTGCTGGCGCGCTGCCGGATCCTCGCCCAGTCCGCCCACCCCGGCACCGCCGCCGCCCTGGCCGAGGCCGCCGCCCGCCTGCCCGGCGACTGGCGCGTGGACTGGTACACGGCCGTCGGCCACCTGGCGTCCGGCGACGCCGAGCGGGCGGCCGCGTGCTTCGACGACCTGGTCTCGCACCTGCCGGGGGAGGCCGCGCCCAAACTCGCCCTGGCCCTGGCCCTGGAGTGCGCCGGTCGGACCGAGGAGGCGGCCCGGTGGTACCGCATCGTCTGGAGCACCGACCACTCCTGGACCGGCGCCGCCTTCGGCTACGCGCGCACACGCCGCGACAGAGTCGAGGTGCTGGACCAGGTGCCGGTCTCCTCGGCCTTCCACACCGCGGCCCAGCTCGCCCTGGTCGCCCACGCCCTGCGCGGTGAGGACGAACCCGGTCCCGGACAGCGGCCCCCTCGCCCCGCGGCCGAGGCGGCGCCGACCGGCGCCGCCATCACGGCCGCCGCCCATCGCCTGGCCGCCCTGCCCGACCAGGGCGGAGCCGTCGGCCGTGCCCTCGCCGCCGACCTGCTGGAAGCGGCCCTGAGCCGTCTGGCGCGGGGCGGGGTCCTTCCGGAGGTCGACCTGCTCGGCGCCTCCGCCACCCCCCACGCCCTGCGCACCGACCTGGACCGCCGCTACCGGGAACTGGCCCGCACCCAGCCGCGCGGCCCCGGGCGCAGGCTGCTCGTCGACCGGGCCAACGCGGTCCGGCCCCGCAGCCTGACCTGAGGACTCCTCCCGTCTGTCCACCCCCAAGGAGACGTATGTCCACCGCCCCGCCCCCACCCCTCAGCCGTTTGGAGGTCCATCAGAACCCCTGTCTGCCCGAAGGCGCCCAGGACGTGCACGCCATCGCCACGGTCACCGTCGACGCGCCGGCGGCGGCCGCGTCCTCCCCGGCGCAGGTCATCGTCATCGACCGCTCCTACTCCATGAACGGCGACAAGATCGCCCGCGCCCGTGAGGCCGCCGTGGCGGCCGTGGACGCCCTGCGCGACGGCAGCCGGTTCGCCGTGGTCGCGGGCAACGGCCGTGCCGAGCAGATCTACCCCCGCCAGCCGGCCGCCCTGGCCGAGGCCACCCCGTCCAGCCGGGAGGCGGCCCGCGGGGCGATCCTGGCCCTGCGGGCCGACGGCGGCACCAACCTGGTGACCTGGCTGGAGCTGGCCTCCGCGCTGCTGGGGGCCGTGGCGCCCGACGAGGTCCGCCACACCACGATCCTCACCGACGGGCAGGGCACCCTGACCGACGCCGTCCTGCGCAGGTGCGCCGGGCTGTTCACCTGCGACTGCGTCGGCATCGGCGAGGACTGGAGCCCCGACCAGCTGCGCCGGATCACCACCGCGCTCTCGGGCACCCGCCACTTCGTGGAGGACCTCGACGACCTGCCCGGGTTCTTCCGCCGCCAGGCCGAACAGACCCAGGAGCGGGGCATGGCCGACCTGACCCTGCTGGTCAAGGCGCCCGGCCAGGTGCGGGTGCGCAAGGTCGCCCAGGTGTATCCGACCGAGCGCGAACTGACCGCGCGCGAGGGCGGCGGGCCGGTCCACGAGTACCCCCTCGGGTCGTGGGGATCGGAGACCAGGGACTACCAGCTCTGGTTCCGGGTGCCGCCCCGTCAGCCCGGCGCGGAGATCCGCGTCGCACAGGTCATGCTCGCCTCGGGCGAGGGCCAGGAGCTGGCCCGGGGGCGCGTCCTGGCGCAGTGGACCGCCGACCTGGCGCTGGCCACGGCGGTGGACCCCAAGGTCGAGCACTACACCGGGCAGCTGGAGCAGAACGGCCTCATCCGCGAGGGCCTGGCCGCCCTGGAGACGGGACAGACCCGTGAGGCCACGGCCAAGCTCGGCCGCGCCCGCGAGCTCGCCGTGGAGTGCGGGCGCGACGACCTGGTCACGGCCCTGGAGCGCGTCGTCGACCAGGACCCGGTGACGGGGACCGTCCGACTGCGCTCGCGGATGAGCCGGGCCGACACGCTCAACCTCGACGTCGGCACGGACCGGACGACGCGGGAGATGACGCCGAGGAGAGGGGAGTAGGCCCCATGGTCACGGCGATCTGTCCCGACGGGCACCCGACCGAGGACACCGACTACTGCGAGGAATGCGGCCTGTCCGTCCCCCGGCCCTCCGGGGCCGCCCGGACCCCGAGGAGCGCCGAACCCGGAACCGGGAGGGGTGCGAGCGCCGGTTCCGTGGGGGCGGTGGGGAGCGCCGGGGGCAGCGCGAGCCCTCACCCGGGGGCCTCCGCCGGTCCGGGCGCAGGCTCCGCCGGCCCAGGGGCGGGTTCCGTTCCCGCCCCCGAGGCCGTCGCGCTCGTCGCGGACGCGCCCACCTCCGCCCACGCCGGCGTTCGGCCTCCCGGGCCCCCGTCCGGCTCCGCGCCCACGGGCGGCCCCGCCACCACGGGAGCGACGGCCTCCACCGGCCCTGCTCCGGCAGGCGCCGCGCACGCGGAGCCACCGGACCCGACCCGGACCGGGGCCGACCCCACCGGCGCCGGGACGCAGACCGGCCCGGCCCCCGCCGGCCTCCTCGCGCCACCGGCGCCCACACTGCTGCTCACCCCCGAGCGGCGCCCCCGCCTCCGCGGCCCGTCCACGGTGGGCCGCCTGCGCCTGCTGGTCGCGATGACCGTCGCCGCGCTCGTCCTGGCCTTCGGCGCGCTCGCCGTGGGCACCCGGGCCGCCCAGTCCGCGATCGACGACACCGGACAGGACACCGGCCCCCGGATCATCACCACCGCCGACCTGCCCCGCGCGCTCGCCGAGACCGACGCCCACCTGGCGGCGCTCGTCCTGCTCGGCGACGACCCGGCGCACGCCGACCAGCGCTCCGCCGCGCTGGAGGCCTACCAGGACAGCGGCCGATCCGCCGCCGACCTGCTCCTGGGCGCCCACGACCTGGCCGTCGACATCGAAGGCCGCCCCGAACCCACGGACGCGGCCACCGATCCCGCCACGGCGGCGATCGAGGGCGAAGCGGCGGCCCAGGACCCGGCGCGGGCGCCCGCCGCCACACCCGACGCCGCTCCGGAGGACGCGCACGGGACCGCCGCGCAGGCGACCGACCTCGCCGAGGCCTACGGCCGCTACCGGGAACTGGCCGGTCGCGCCCTGGCCCTGTCCGAGGCCGCCACCTACCCGGCGGGCGCGGTCCCCGCCGACGTGGCCGCGGCCCGCACCGAGGCCGCCGCCCACCTGCGCGAGGAGGTGCTACCGCTGGCCGAGGCCGTGGGCGCCGAGGCCACCGACACCGCCGTCCGCCGCACGGGCGAGGCGCGCGAGACGGTCGTCACCGCGCGCACCGCCGTCGCCCTCGGCAGCGCCGCGGCCCTGGGCACCCTCATCGGGCTCCAGGTGTTCCTGGCCCGGCGCTTCCGCCGTACCTTCAGCCCCGCCCTGCTCGTGGCCACCGCCGTCACGGCCATCTACACCTACACCGGCGTCACCGTCATGGCCACGCAGACCGAGGTTCTGGAGCGGATGACCGCCGACGGCCTGACCCCGGTCGCGGCGGAGGCCGCCGTCCGGACCGAGGACACCCTGGGAGCCGCAGACGCCACCGACGCCCTCGCGGGCGGCGCCGCGGCCGCCGGCTCCCTCACCCCCTACCAGGACGATCCGGCCCCCGCCGAGGAGGCCGCGGCCGCGTTCACCGCGTCGGTCGCCGCCGGAGACGCCGCCCTCGGCGGCCTGGGATTCCTCATCCCCGTCTCCATGCTGTCGATCGCCGTCGTGGTCGTCGTCGGCACCGCACCCCGCCTGGCCGAGTACCGCTGAACCGGAGGACACCCATGAGTACCGACACCGGAACCCTCCGGGGCGGCCGGCTGGGCCGATGGTTCAGCGGCCCCCGCCGCGCGATCATCGTCAGCTCGATCGGCACCTCCCTGGAGTGGTACGACTACTTCCTCTACGGCACGGCCGCCGTGTTCGTCTTCGGGCCGCTGTTCTTCCCCGACTCCGACCCGGCCACCGGGCTGCTGCTGTCGCTGGCCAGCTTCGGCGTCGGCTTCGCCTCCCGGCCGGTCGGCGCGATCCTGTTCGGGCACTTCGGCGACCGGATCGGCCGCCGCGACGTCCTGGCGGCGACCTTCCTGGTCATGGGCACCTCCACGTTCCTCATCGGGTTGCTGCCCGGCTACGCGAGCATCGGCGTGGTCGCGCCCGTCCTGCTGGTGCTGCTGCGCGTGGTCCAGGGGTTGAGCCTGGGCGGGCAGTGGGGCGGCGCCGTCCTGATGGCGATGGAGCACGGCTCGCGGGAGCGCCGGGGCGTCACCTCCAGCTGGGTGCAGGTCGGCGTGCCCGTCGGCAACATCCTCTCCACCGGCATGCTGGCGCTGGCCGCCGTCCTGCTGCCGAACGAGGCCTTCCTGGAGTGGGGCTGGCGCATCCCGTTCCTACTCTCGGGCGGGCTCGCGCTGATGGGCCTGTGGATCCGGCGCGGGCTCACCGAGTCCCCGGAGTTCGAGGCGATGGGCACCCCGTCCCGCTCACCGCTGCTGGAGGTCCTGCGCACCCACCCCCGGGCGCTCGGATCGGCCTTCCTGGCCCGCATCGGCAGCGACGTGGTGTTCTACGTCTTCACCTTCTACCTGCTCCATTACCTCGGCTCGCAGCTCGGCATGGACCGGAGCGTGGGACTCACGGTCGTGGTGATCGCCTCGGCGGTCCAGCTCCCGCTGCTGGTCCTCTACGGCCGCGTCTCCGATCGGTGGGGCCGGCGCCGCGTGTACGCGTTCGGCGCCATCGGGTCCGGTGTGTGGGTGTTCGTGTTCTTCCCGCTGCTGGACACCGGCACGTTCTGGATCATCACCGCGGCCGTGGTGGGCGGGATCGTCTTCGAGGCCGCCATGTACGGGCCCCAGGCCGCCTTCATCGCCGAACTCTTCGCGCCCCGGGTCCGCTACAGCGGCACCGGGCTGGGCTACCAGGTGGCGGGCGTGCCCAGCGGCGCGCTCGCGCCCATCGTGGCGATCGCGCTGTTCCAGTGGTCCGGCAGCGCCCAGGCCGTGGCCTGGTACGTGGTGGCCTCCGTCCTCGTCACGCTGGTGGGCCTGGCCCTGTCCCCGGGCCCCTGGCGGGGCACGTCCGCCGCACCCGAGGAGGAGCCCGCGCGGGCGCCGTTGACCAGGGACGCGCCATGACGGGGGCGCCGCGCGCCCGGCCGCGCGACATGACGGGGCGGAGGTTCGCGCGAAGCGCTGTGCACCCGGGGTGACGGCCCTAGGGTGGTGCCCATGGACCGTGTGGAAGCGCTGGACGCCCACCTGCGGAGCATGTCGACGGAACGGGTCGCGCGTCTGGTCGCGACCCTGCCCGACACCGCGATCGACCTGCACTGCTGGAGCGCCGTCCTGGAGCGGATCGCCATCTTGGCCTACAGGCCGACCGTCGTCGAGCGGCTCAACCTGGCACAACAGCAGCTGCTCTACGCGATCGCCACCGTCGCCGAGGACCGCAACGGGCTCAGACGGCCGGAGCCGACCCTGGAGGAGGGGACGCGCACACCCGCACTGGGGCCCGTCGCGCTGGAGGAGGTGCTGGACCGGATCGGGGCGCGGCCCTCGGGCCGGGCCCGGCAGCGGGCCGAAGCCGAACTCGACCGGCTGGCGGAGCTGGCGATCCTGTGGCCCGACGGCCGCGACGGCTTCCACCTGGCCGACGACTTCGCCGCCCAGTTCGGGTCCGAGCGCACCCCGCCGGACCTGCGTACCGTCGCCGAGGGGCTCGACGCGTGCGACCTGCACCGCATGGCCAAGGTCCTGGGCCTGGACGACGACGCAGACCGCCACGTCCTGACCGCCGACATCACGGCCCTGCTCACCGACGCGACGCGGGTCGGCCTCCTGCTGGAGGAGGCACCCCACGAGACGGCGCGCTTCGCGCACTTCCACGCCCTGCACAGCATGGTCGTCCGCGCGCCCGCCCCGGGGCACCGGCACGTGGACTGGCTGACCGAACGCGGCCTGATGGTCCCGGTCGGCGACCACGGCGTCATGGTCCCGCGCGAGGTCGCCCTCGTCCTGCGGGCACGCTTCCCGGCACCGTTCTCCCCGGATCCGCCGGTCCTGGTGGGACCGGTCTCCGACCGCGAGTACGACCGGGGATCCGCACGGGGAGAGGCGGTCAGCGGGCGAGCGGTGGCGGCCCGGTCCCAGGAGGCGCTCGTGGCGCTGCTGGACGCCGACGACCACCTGATGGCCGCCCTGGAGGTGTGGCCGCTGGTCCTGGGGGGCGAGGGGGTCCAGGACCACCCCGCGCTGCGCGAGGAGCTCACGGCCGGCGGCACCCACCCCGACGTGATCCGGGTGTGGGTGGAGGCGGGCGCGATCACCGGGCTGCTCAGCGCGCGCAGCGGCGAGGTCGGACCGTCCGCGCAGGCCGCCACCTGGAAGGGCATGGCGCCCGAGTCGCGGATCGCGGCGCTGCTGCAGGCGTGGACACGGATACCCGACATGGCCCTGTGGTGGCCCTCGCCCGAGGAACCGCTGCCCAGGAAGCGCGCGGCGGGTGTGCGCAGGGCGCTCGCGCTCGCCCTGGGGGACGCTCCGGAGGGCCTGAGCCTGGGCGCGGTGTCGGAGAACCCCCAGTACCGGCGGGTCCTGGGCTGGGAGCCGCACGGCGCGCAGCGCTGGCTGGTGGACACCGTGCAGTGGCACCAGCCCTTCATCGGCGCGGACACCGACGCCACCGACCGCGTCCTTCGGGCCCTGAACGAGGCCGAGCGGCTCGGTCTCGTCGCCTACGGGACGCCCACACCGCTCGGGCGCGCCCTGTCGGCGTGGTGCCGGGACGGGGGGACCGACGCGCTGGCGGACGCGGCCTGGGCGGCGCTGCTCGGCCGCGACAGCGGTGAGGAACCGCGCTCACCGGAGGCGGGCGGCCCGGTCATGCAGGGACCCGCCGAATGCAGGGAGAAGGCGCTGGAGATGGAGATTCACGCCCTGCTGGGCACCTGAGCCGCGCCCGGGGGCGACCGGGGCGCGGCTCAGGTGATCGGGCCGAAGATCTCGGTGCGGTCGACGTCGGCGTCCATGCCGTCCAGCACCGCTCCCAGCTGCCGCTCCTCGTACGTGAAGTGCGTCTCCATGACCGCCTCGATCCCGTCCAGGTGGCTGTGCGCCACCTCAGGATCGGTGGACTCGGCCACCGCCCTGCGCAAACCACCGATGAGGTGCTCGATCAAGTTGTGGTCCTGGGTCAGCTTCGCGACCACCGGAGCCAGGTCGGGCCGCGCCCGCAGCAGTTCCGGGAACAACGAACCGTCCTCGGCGCGGTGGTGGCCGGACAGGGCGGCGCAGAACCCGTGGCAGAACAACAGCAGGTCGTCGACGGCCTCGGAGGGGCGGCCACCGCCGTCCAGCCCCGCCCGTGCCAGCGCCAACGCGTCGCGCAGCTTGCCGTGCACCCGCCGCAGTTCCCCGCCCAGGGCGGTGACGCGCTCAGTCGACAAGAACGCCCTCCTGTCGCATCCAGGCCGCGCACGCGGTGGTCCAGGACGCGGTGTGCGGCTCACGCGCGATGAACTCGTGCTGCTCGCCGCCGTGTTCCACGCCGTCGGCCAAGCCGATGCCGTGGCCGCCGTCCGGGTAGACGTGCAACTCCACCGGTACCGCGGCGGCCGCCGGCGCCCGGGTCCACTCCAGGGCGTTGGGCAGGCCCGGCGGGTCCTGAGCGGTGGCCCAGACGAAGGTCGGGCACACCGACGCGTCCACATGCTTGGCCGGGGACAGCTCGTCCCTGATGGGCAGCAGGTCGCCGAGCAGGTTCTCGACCACCGGCTGCGGCAGCAGGTCGAGGTCGGCCAGTGCGTAGGCCAGGATCGCGAAGTCCGGTCGGGGCGGGTCGGTGACGCCCTCCTCGATGGACAGCACCCGGCCGGTCATGAGCAGGCCGGCGAGTTGGCCGCCCGCGCTCGATCCGATGACGCCGACCCGGTCGACGTCGAGGCCGTGGTCGCCGTGGCGAATGTGGTCCAACGCGGCCCGGGCGTCTTCGAGCGGGGCCGGGAACCGGTCCGGCAGCAGTCGGTAGGACAGGACGAAGGCGTGGAGGCCGAGGCCGGACAGCCAGCGGGCGTAGCCTTCGCCCTCGTGCTTGGGAAGTTCCTGGAAGCGCCCGCCGGGGAGGACGAGGACGGCGGGTCGGGGGCCGACGAAGGGGTCGTCGGCGGGGTCAAGCGTGATCCGTTGTGCAATGGGGGTGGGAATGGCCGTAGCCACCTTTCGAGACGACGCCTCCATGCCTGACGATCCGTCCGCCACCGGCACGCGACGCTGCCTGGGATTGTAGCGGCGGAGCCCGCGGGTACCACGGTGACCTGTGTCGCCATCGTGGCCCGGTGCCCCGCGGTGCGCTGGAGATCCACGTCCTGCCGGGCACCCGAACAGGGCATAGGAGCGCCGCCCGCCCTGCCGGCGATCGTTTCTCGGCGATCGCGGGCGAGGAGGACGGCGCGTGCCCGGCCTGTCTGCGGCGGTCCGGTCAGTCCAGGTCGGTCAGTCCAGGTCGGACATGTCGAGCACGAAGCGGTAGCGGACATCGTTGCGTTCCAGGCGTTCGAGGACCGTGTTCACCTGGGCCGACGGCACCAGTTCGATGTCGGCGGTGATGCCGTGCTCGGCGCAGAAGAGCAGCATGGCGGCGGTGGACGCGCGACCGCCACTGCCGGCGGAGCTGAGCTTCTTGCGGCCGATGAGCAGGTCGATGGTGTTGACGGTGACCGGGCCGAGGTGGCCGAGGTGGCTGAGGGTGCCGTCCATGGCGACCGTGTGCAGGTAGGGAGCCAGATCATGAGGGGCGGAGATGGTGTCGATGACCACGTCGAACCGGTTCCGGACGGCTGCCATCTGCTCGGCGTCGGTGGAGAGCACGAATCCGTCAGCACCGAGGGCGCGTGCTTCCTCGGCCTTGTCCGGCGTGCGGCTGATGACCGAGGTGTCGGCGCCGAGCGCGCAGGCCAGTTTGACGGCGAGGTGCCCCAGGCCGCCCAGGCCGGCCACGGCGACGGTGGTGCCGGGACCCACACCGAGGGCTCGCAGGGGTTCCCAGACGGTGACGCCGGCGCAGAGCAGCGGAGCCGCCCCGGCCGCGTCCAGGCCCGCCGGCAGGGGATAGGCGAACCTCTCACGGACGACGTATTCGCGGGAGTAGCCGCCCAGGGTGGTCGCTCCGTCCTGGCGGTCGCCGCCGCCGTAGGTCAGGGTCGGGAAGTCGTGGCAGAAGTTCTCCTGACCGGCCTGGCACATGGCACAGGTTCCGCACGAGTCGACGATGTTGCCGACGGCCACGGACTGGCCCGGGACGAAGCCGGTGACCGCGCCGCCGATCTCGCTCACCGTGCCCGTGAACTCGTGCCCCGGGACCAGGATGCCGTCGGCGTTGCTCTGGTGGGCGTGCAGAGCGTGCAGGTCGGTGAAGCACACGCCGCAGTAGTCCACGCGCACGGCGACATCGTCCGGGCGTAGGTCTCGGCGCTGGAGGCTCGTGCGGCGCAGGACCTGTGTCGCGGGGCCTGCCATCCAGCCGGTGGTCGTGCGCATTTCTCTCCAAAGACAGACTGTTCGGTCTATTTGACCCTAGGCCGCCCGGTCCGCATATGCAAACAGACTGGTCTGTCTGGTAGCGTCGTGCTCATGCCCGACCAGCCATCGAGCGCGCGCGGAGCCGCGACGCACCAGCGGATCATCGACGCCGCGACGCAGGAGTTCGCCCGGTACGGCATCGCCGGAGCCCGCATCGAGCGGATCATCGCCGCGGCCCGCACCAACAAGGCACAGCTCTACGGCTACTTCGGCAACAAGGAGAAGCTCTTCGACGCGATCTTCTTCGCCTCGCTGGAGCGCATCACCAATGTCGTCCCCATCGACGTCGAGGACCTGGCCGACTGGGCCGTGCGCCTCTACGACGAGTACCTCGCCCGCCCCGATCTCATCCGGCTCGCGACTTGGGCGCGCCTGGAGCGGCGCCCGGCCGGATACCTCGTCGCCGAGCACGGGAAGTACGACGACCACAAGCTCAGTGCCATCGCCGAGGCTCAGGCCGCCGGGCGCGTCAGGCAGGGCGACCCCTTCGACGTGATGGCGATGGTCATCGCCATGTCCATGGCGTGGTCGCCGGTGAGCAACGTCTACGCCGCCACGGCGGAGGAGCCCTCACACGTGCACGACCAACGCCGTGACCTGTTGCGGGACTGCGTTCGCCGTGCCGTCGCTCCGGAGTAGGCAGTCTCCCTCCCTCCGTGTGGTGGCCAGTGCGGTGAGCGCCCCTCGTCGCACGGCTTCGGCGGGACCGGGGCCCTCCGCTTCGAGCCCGCGACCGTCTAGGGCGCTTCGACGACGAAGAACAGGAAGCCCAATCGGGTGGACAGGCCATGGAAGTCGTCGGGGAACAACGCACGGGCGGCCGGATCGGGCTGCGGCTCACTGATGACGGAGAGGCGGAAACCGGCGGCGGTGAAGGCATCGGTCATCGCGTGCAGCGGCCGGCGCCAGAACGTCAGCACGGCGGGCCGCCCGTCGAACGTGAACTCGTCGGAGTATTCGGTGGTCGCGAAGTAGTCCGGCCGCGGGTCCTGGATCAGGTAGTCCGCGAACGGGTGCTGCACCGAAGCGATCAGTCGGCCGCCGGGCCTGAGCACGCGCCGTATCTCGCCCAGCGTCGGTCCCCAGTCCCGCAGGTAGTGCAGGACCAACGACGCGACCACGTCGTCGAACACACCGTCGGCGAAGGGGAGGGGGTCGTTCAGGTCGACCACCCGCAGGTCCGTGTCCTCACCGAGCCGCCGCCTGGCCAGCTCCAGCATCCCGGCTCTGGCGTCGATGCCGGTGACGTCGGCGCCGCGCTCGCGCAGAGCGGCGGACAGGGGGCCGGCGCCACAGCCGGCGTCCAGGATCCGGCGGCCGGCCACGTCCCCGGCCAGAGCCAGCATCGCGGGCCGCTCGTAGTAGGCGTTCTGGACGCTGTTCTCGTTTTCCGCCGCGTACGCTTCGGCGAAGGCGTCATAGTCGTTGGCCTGGGCCGGATCAGTGGGCTGGGAGACGGCCTCGTGCCGGTCGGTTGCTCGGTCCATCGCCGCAGCCTAGCCCTCACCCGATGCGTTGGACAGAAATCGAGGTGGGGCTCGTGCCGGCCACGCTGCGTGCCGCGACGGGGGACGTTCGCCGAGGCCGCCGAGCGGGACGGGCCCCGCGCCGGGCGACGGTCTCAGGTGGTGCGCGCCCTGAGGTGGGCCCGTTCCCCCTGGCGTCCGAACAGAACGAGGAGCTCCACGGTCCGCTCGTCGTCGGGACCGAGCCAGTGCGGCACGTGGGTGTCGAACTCGGCGGCCTCTCCGGGCTTGAGGACCACGGTCTCCTCACCCAGCAGCAGGCGCAGCCGACCGGCGAGCACGTAGACCCATTCGAAGCCCTCGTGGGTCTTCAGCCGCGGTTCGGCCTCGGGCCGGGGCGGGATGAGGAGTTTGTGGGCCTGGACGCCGCCGGGCCGGCTGAGCGGCACGAAGGTCATGCCGTCGCGGGTGACCGGCTTGAGGTGGATGCGCGGGTCCCCGGTGCGGGGCGCGCCGACCAGCTCGTCCAGGGGCACGGCGTAGACCTCGGCGAGCGGCAGCAGCAACTCCAGGGTCGGTTTGCGCTCTCCCCCTTCCAGACGGGAGAGCGTGCTCTCGTTGATCCCGGTGCGCTGGGACAGGTCGGCCAGCGTCAGGCCGTGGTGGTGGCGCAGCTGCCGCAGCCGGGGTCCGACCGCGGCCAGTTGGTCCTGCTTCTCTGTGCTCATACCCGCCAGCATGCTGAAACGGCATGAGACTTTGCAACTCCGGCACGGGAAAGGGCAGTGTCGTACCAGAGGCCCTCGACCCGGCTCAGCACGGGCCTGGCCGTTCCTGGGCCGAGGGCCCTGCCGCCGTCACCGTCTCACCATCCGCGCTGGAAAGGCCTCGCACATGGACACCGCCAACGACTCCGCGACCTTCTGGGAGCACCACTACGCCGGCATGGACGCCGGGTGGGGCACCACACCCAACACCGTGCTGGTCGGACTGCTCGCCGACCTGGCGCCCGCGCCGGGAACAGCCCTGGACCTGGGCTGCGGCCACGGCGGCGACGCGCTCTGGCTCGCCGACCAGGGATGGGAGGTCACCGCCGTCGACGTGTCACAGACCGCTCTGGACCGGGTGTCAGCGGGCGCCGCGTCCACCGGCGTCACCGACCGGCTCCGCACCGAGCGCCACGACCTCGCCGCGACCTTCCCCGAGGGAACCTACGACCTGGTCACCGCCACCTACTTCCACACCCCGGTCACCCTCTCCCGCGAGGAGGTCCTCCGCCGGGCCGCCCGGGCGGTGGCCCCCGGCGGGCAGCTGATCGTGATCGAACACGCCTCGGTGGCCCCCTGGTCGTGGCAGGCCGACCAGAACGTCCGCTTCCCCACCCCCGACGAGGTCGTCTCCTCGCTACGACTGGACGACGACTGGCACGTCGAGCGCAGCGAGGCGCCCCAGCGCGTCGCGACCGGCCCTGAGGGGCGGACCGCGACCGTCACGGACAACGTCATCGCCGTCCGACGGGTCCGCTGACGGGAGGGAGGCGCGGGGGTCTCTCAGCGCGCCGGGCGGGCCGGGCCGGGGAGGGGCGGGGAGGGGCGGGGCCCGCTGCCTGGCAGCCATGGGCATGGGGGTGGGGGAGTGGCGGCCCGGAGCGTGCGGGATCGCGTGGTTCGGCACCCGGGCACGCTACAGGGGTCGCGGGCACGAAGTCGGGGAGGGGCGGTTCTCGGGGGAGGACACGGGATCGGGTGGGTGGGAAAGCGTCGGGAAACCCGGGATCGACCGCAGCGGTGCCGCGGAGTCGGCACACTGGAGGGCGTGACTCAACGACGCCTGGTCGAAGGCTTCTGGTCGGGTGGCCGGCTCGTGCTGTGGGGCATGGAATCCGCCCCGACCGCCCCCGACGCCGCTTCTTCTCCGGACGCCCCGCCAGAACACCCCGCCCTGGAGGCCCGCCTCCATCCCTTCGCTCTGTCGGTCGACGACGTACTGGCGCTCGTCGGTCTGCCCGCGGATGGAGTGGAGGTCGCGGCGGCCGTCCTGCGACTGCCCGGTATCGACGACCGCCCGGACCTGCCGCCGAGTCCACACGAGTCGACTGATGCGTCGGCCGGGACCGGAGAGTCGGAAGACCTTGGGGCCCAGAATTCTGCCGGATCTGAGGCGTCGGGTGAGCCCGGAGAGTCGAGCGGCCCCGAGAACTCTGAACCGGACGAGCCCGACGAAGTCACCGCGTCGGGCGGCGGCGGAGTTCAGGAAGCACCGCAAGCGCCGGAAGAGCGGGCCGAGCGGGCCGAGCCGGACACACACTCGGACGGCCCCGTCCTGCGCCCCTGGACCGTGCCGACCGTACGGCTGAACGGCGCCCAGGCCGTGGCGGTCCTGCGCCTGGCCCAGGGCGCGACGTGGGCCGGGCCGGGGCTCACCGCCCTGGCGGTCCTGCTGCGCGCGGCCGAGCAGTACGCGACCGGCGGACGAGTGGTGCCCCAGTTGGTGGAGGAGGACGAGTGCCCGTCGGCCCCTCGCGGCCGACCCGCCGTCCACGCCCGGTGGCGGCCGGTGCTGTCCCCGGACGGCGCCGCCTGGCTGCGGGCGTACGTGCGCAGCCTGCCCGCGTCGGTGCGCGCCCACCAGGCGCCCCAGACCAGCGCACGGCGAACGGGCGAGGCCACCGTCGCCGACATCCTCCACGGGCTCCGGGTGCTGGTCGACGCGCTCTGCCGGGAACGCCTCTCCGATCGCCGGGCGGAGGTCCCCGCCGGGCACGGGATCCACCACCTGTGGCTGGAGGGACTGACCTCGGCCCAGGGCTGCCTGTGCGCCACGACCGGCACCGCGGGCCTCACCCGCCTCGACCGATCGCTCTGCGCCTGGTCCACCCGCGTGGAGGAACACGTCGGCGGACTGCACCTGGCCTTCCGCCTCGTGGAGCCGCCACCGGACCTGTTCGGCGGACCGGCCGTCGACGGGGCCGATCTCACGGACGAAACGGTGTCCGACGAGGCCGGGTGGGCTCTCCCGGCCCGGTCGGCGCACACCACCGCCCCGGGGGTTCCGGCCGGGCCTGCCCCCGGTTCCGGCTTCGAGCTGGACCCCGACCCCGAGCCGGACTGGAGCCTCCAGGTGTGGGTGCGCTCCACCGGCGATCCCTCCCTCATGCTGCCCCTGGACGAGGCCCTGGCCGACACCGAGATCCCCTGGCTGCCGCACGACGCCGCCGCCGTCATCACCACCGAACTCGACCGCGCCGCCCGGATCCACCCCGCCCTCGGCGGCCTGCGCGCCGAAACCCCTCCCGCGCACCTCGACCTGCCCTTCGAGGACGTGCCCGGATTCCTCACCCGCGGCGCCCCCGCCCTCGAAGGCGCCGGGTTCCGGGTCCTGCTCCCGACCTGGCTCGGCAAGGCCGAGATCGGGACGGCGGTCCGGCTCAGCGAACGCACCGACGACCACCCGCACCCGGACCCCGCCGCCGACGGCGGCCTCACCCGCGCCCTCGTCGACTTCGACCACCGGGTCGCCATCGGCGGCACGGAGCTGACGCGCGAGGAACTCGACGCACTCGTGCGCCTGAAGTCGCCGCTGGTGCGGATGCGGGGCGAGTGGGTGCACGTGGATCCCGCGCGGTTGCGCCGGGCCGCCGAGTGGGCGGCCACTCGCGGCACCGGAACGGTCCCGGTGGAGGAGGCCATGCGCATGCTCCTGCACATGGGCGCCCCCACCATCGACCCCGCCGGCACCACCGACCCCGCCGGCACCGACGCCCTCCTCGGCGCCACGGCCGCCGTCCACGCCGACGGTGACCTCGGCGCGCTCCTCCAAGGCCGGGCCGAGGAGGCCTTCGCGCCCATGACCGAACCTCCCGGCCTGACCGCCCGCCTACGCCCCTACCAGCGCCGCGGCGCCGCCTGGCTGCGCTACCTCGACCGGCTCGGCCTTGGCGCCGTCCTGGCCGACGACATGGGCCTGGGCAAGACCGTGCAGCTCCTGGCCCTGCTCGCCGACGAACGCACCGACGGGCCGCGTCCCGCGCCGACCCTCCTCGTGTGTCCCACCACCCTCGTCGGCAACTGGCACAAGGAGGCCGAACGCTTCACCCCCAAACTCCGCGTGCACGTCCACCACGGCACCACCCGCCCGCGTGGCGAAGCCCTGCACACCCTCCTGGAGACCACCGACCTCGTCGTCACCACCTACGGGGTCGTCCGGCGCGATCAAGACGACCTCGCCGCCCAGACCTGGCGCCGGGTGGTGTGCGACGAGGCGCAGGCGATCAAGAACGCCCGCACGGAACAGTCCAGGGCCGTCCGCGCCATCCCCGCCACCGGACGCGTCGCCCTCACGGGCACCCCCGTGGAGAACCACCTCGGTGAACTGTGGTCCGTCATGGAGTTCGCCAACCCCGGCCTGCTCGGACCGCGTGAAGCCTTCACCAGCGGCATCGCCGCCCACATCCAGTCCCGCCCCGACAGCGAACAGGGCCGCGCCGCCACCGCACGTCTGCGCCGGGTCACCGCGCCCTTCCTGCTGCGCCGGCTCAAGACCGACCCCGCCGTCATCACCGACCTGCCCGACAAGCAGGAGATGAAGGTGTGGTGCACGCTCACCACCGAGCAGGCCGCCCTGTACCGCGCCGTCGTCGAGGAGATGACCCGCAGCGTCCGCGAGGCGACCGGCATCCAGCGCAAGGGTCTGGTCCTCAAGACCATGACCCGGCTCAAACAGGTGTGCAACCACCCGGCCCACCTCCTCGGCGACGGCTCCCGCCTGCGCGGCCGCTCCGGCAAGCTCACCCAGCTCGAACACCTGCTCGGCGAGATGGTCGGCGAGGGCGACAAGGCCCTGTGCTTCACCCAGTACACCGAGTTCGGGGAGCGGCTCGCCCCCTACCTGCGCGAACGGCTCGACACCGAGGTGCTGTGGCTGCACGGGGGCGTGTCCCGGCGTCGGCGCGAGGAACTCGTCGAACGCTTCCAGGACTCCGACGAACCCGCGGTGTTCCTGCTCTCCCTCAAAGCTGCCGGCACCGGCCTCAACCTCACCGCGGCCAACCAGGTCGTCCACGTCGACCGCTGGTGGAACCCGGCCGTGGAGGACCAGGCCACCGACCGCGCCCACCGCATCGGGCAGTGGCGCACCGTCCAGGTCCGCAAGATGATCTGCATGGGCACTCTGGAGGAGCGCGTCGACGCGATGATCGAACGCAAGAAGCAGCTCAGCGACAGCGTCGTCGGCAGCGGCGAGCAGTGGCTCAGCGAACTCGGGGTGGAGGAGCTGCGCGAGGTCATCCGGCTCGCGCCCGAGGCGGTCACCGGATGAGCGCCTACGACTGGACCGACGACCGCGGCTGGGGCCGGCGCTTCCTGGATCCGCTCCGCGAGACCGGCGACGGGACGCGGTTCGCGCGTGGCCGCGTCTACGCGGGACAGGGGCGGGTCACCGCGGCGACGATCACCCCGGGCGCGGTGCGCGCCGTCGTGGGCGGATCACGGCCGTACACGGTGACCGTCCACCAGACCACCGTGCCCCACGACGTCCTCGTGCGGGCCATGCGCGCGCTCGGCGCCGACCCGTACCTGCGCGAGACCCTCCTGGCGAGCGAACCCGCCCCCGGCGTCGAGGACATCCTCGACGCCCACGGCGCCGACCTCTTCCCCGAGCACCTGCACGACCTGCGGACCCGGTGCACCTGCCCGGACCGCGGCGACCCGTGCAAACACGTCGCCGCGGTCCTGTTCACCCTGGCCGAGACCTTCGACCGCGATCCGCTCGCCCTGCTGAACTGGCGGGGCGCCGACGACCACGTGCTCGCGGCCCTGGCGGTCGACTCCGGCGACCCCGCCGAGACGGATCCGGAGGAACCGGGGCCGCTGTCGGTGGACCTGGACCCGCTGGTGGAGTCGGCCGCCGACTTCTGGACCGGTTCCGCGCCGCCCCCGGTCCCGCCGGCGGTCGCCTATGACCCGCTGCCGCACTGGGACGCCGGTCCGCCACCGGTCGTCGCCGCCCTGGGGCGCCTGTACACGGCCCTGCGGGAAGTCCCGGCGCAGCCGGGGGAACCGGTTGCTTCGGGGGAGACGGCCCGCTCGGCGGACGTGGAGCCGTAGGTCGCCCCGGGATGCGCCCGGGACCCGCCCGGGATGCGCCCCGAATCCGCTCGGGATGTGCCCCGGATCCGCCCGGGACCCGGCCGAGGCCCGCCCGGGACCTCAGCCCTTCGCCGGTCCCCGTCGCAACCCGAACGGAACACCGAAGCCCGTCAGCCAGTCGCCCTCCTCCAACATCCGCAGAGCCTCCTGCGTGACCTCGTGGTCGGGAGCCGCCCGCGGCGGCCAACCGAAGTGCTCGGACACCATGCCCCAGCTCGGCCCGTGGCCGTGCTCGTCGCGGAAGGCGCCCACCCAGTCGGCGATCTCGGACTCGCGGCCCTCCACGAGCGCCCGCGCGCGATCGAGGACCGGCACATCCAGGGGAGTGGTGGCGGGCGCGGTCATCGGGGGCGTGGGCGGCGGAACGGGCACGTGCGCCAAAGGACGGGTGGCCTCGGTCAGACGCGCGACGACGTCGCCGTCCGTCATCCGGAAGTCCTCGATCCAGCCCAGTTCCTCCCAGCGCACCAACAGGGACATGAGTTCGTCCGTCCCGGAGATACGGACCGCCGCGACGACCTTGTCCGCCGGCACGCGGATGTCGCCCTCGGGTGTGGCATGGGCGGCCACGTAGACGGCGGTCATCCGCATGCCGTTGGGCTTCTTGCGCATCTTCTTGTGCGACAGCGTACGGCTCACCCAGCCCGAGGCGCCCGAGCGGATGCCCTGGCCCACGTTCCACGGGTTGCCCTGGATGGTGGGCAGCCCGCACTGGGCCGGCGCCATGGCCTGGGCCTCGACCGCCTCCTCCGGGGTGGTCTCCAACCATCCCGGCGCGACCAGCCGCCGTACCGAGTCGTGCGGATCCTCCAGACGCAGAATGCGGAAGTCCTGGGCGGTGAGGTTCGCATACCCCCGGATCGCGCCGCGCAGCGCGCACGTCAGCGCGAGCAGTCGGGTGTCGGGGTCGTCACCGGCGCCGTCGGCCACCACCTTGTCCCAGACCTGGTGCAGCAGCTGCCACTGCAGGAACGTGAACGGGGGAGTACGACGCTTCTTGGGGGCGGTTTCCTGGTCGGCCTCCTCACGCGACTCTCGAACGGCCTTCTTCTGCCCCCACCCGGGCGGGATGGAGATGCCCTGCTCCTTACAGCGCGTGCACGCCATGGCCGCGGCCAGGTCCTGGCCGGGCTTGTGGAACTGCAGAGGGGGGAGCGACGGGGACCGAGGGGCGGTCACACTGTCGGCTACGGAGTGTTGCGTCATGTCTTGGAGGATAGCGACGGCCGTGCCCGCCTGTCCGGAGTCCGAGCAATCCGTTCCGGGCACGAAGCCGACACCGCACGCCATCCGGGCCCGCCCCGCGCCCTCTGCTCACACGGAAGACGCGCACGTGGAACCGGCTCCACGTCCACACCGATCGACCCGGGCAGGCCCGCACCCCCGTCCTGTGCGACAGGGCGAAGGCGAGGGCACTCACCCTCAAGGGACCAGGGCCTTGAACCCGCGGCACTCCCACGGCGGGGTCACGGATCGTCCTCGGGCCGCACGAGTGAGGCGTGGACGAGCCGCACACGATCGCGGTCCCGGCCCGTGGCGATCCGGTAGGCCACCGCCACCCGCGAGCGGCCCAGCTTGGTGACCACGCCCGTGTACCGCTGCCGCTTGTACGGGAAGCTCACCTTCTGCCCCACGCGCAACGCCGTGATCGCCTCGCGCGAATCCACGACCACCGCACGCCGGCGTTCTCTCTCGGCCTCCTGCTCCTGGACCCACGCTTCCCGCGCGGCCTGCGCCGCGGCGTCGTCCTGTGCTCGTCTGGCGATCTGCCGATCGCACTCCTGCGCCAGCCACGGGAACGTGCGGGCGATGGCCTCACACGCCGCCCGATGCCGCACCGCGCTCTGGTCCCGGTCGTAGTCGGTGCACGCGTGGCGCAGGTAGTTCACGACCAGCCGGTCCACAGGGACCGGCCCGTCGTCGAACGTGCCTCTCTCCAAGGCCAGCGCTCGGGCATGCTCGCGCGCCGAACGCTCCAGTCGGGAACGGTTGGGATCGAAGGGGAAGGACGTGATGATCACAGGTGCCTCACAGCGGTCGCGTGACGACTTCCACTTCCATAGTCCGTCAATCCCGCCGATCCCGCTGAGGGCCTGTGGACAACTCAGAACCGGACCGATCCCGCGCCCGCTCCGCCCACCCACGACGGTGCGGGACGCGTCAAGGCCACCGGCGCTCTCACGAGGATCTGTTTCCCGTCCTGGCGCCGAGGTCGATGTGGAAAACACACCGGAATGAGAGAAATCCACATCTAGATACGATTCGTCATGGCTCAGTCGATTATGGGTGTTGCTGGTTGTTTTGTGGTGATCAAATAAGGTCGGGCGATAGACGGATTCGTGTCATGGTCAGCTGGTGCAGTCGGTCGTGGGGAATCAGGACATGCGCTGGTCGCCCAGGAGGGAGGTCAAGGTTCCCGAACGGTCGCGTCTGCACACCTGAGCGACCTGGCCTGGTTCGGTCAATGGCACGGGAAGGATTTCCCTTGTCGGTCGGAAACGCGCGGTCGATGATGGCGGATATGGCTTCCAAGAAGAACACCAAGAGCCTGGCGCGCTACTGGGGTGTGGCCGTCATTCTGTTCGCCCTTTTCGGATGGTTCCTGCCCGAGGTGGGGCCGATGTGGATCGCCGTTGCCTCGGCGGTCTCCGTTCTCTACGTCTGTTTCCAGATGCCGTTGCCGTGCGGTGCTTGGAACCGTGACCGGACCCGTTGCCGCAACAACTCCTCCGGTCTCCTCCCCGGCTGCCGCATCGAACAGCACCGGTGGCAGACGGCGAAGCTGATGCTGTCGTCGGGAGGATGGGGGGAGTTGCGCGCGAAGATCTTGGCCAGCTGGAAGAGAGCTCTGCCCGCGGTCGTCGCGGGAGCCACGATCGTCTCCGGCATCGCCGCGGTGGCCCAACTCGCCTTCGCCGTCGCGATCGCCTGAGCCGACGAGGGCAGCACGCACGGGTGTGTCGTCAGAAATCGGTCCACCGGACCAGATCGGACGTGACGGTCTCCCACAACCGGCGCGCCAGTTCGCAGAGATCCCAGACCACCACCAGCGCTGCACACCATGCGTTCGCCGGTGAAGAGCGACGCCGGGCTCTCCACCCGCGTCTGGTGGAGAGCCCGGCCCGCGCATCTCAGTCCTGCGCTGCCCCTGGCCAACTGCGTGAGACGCGTTTCCTCGGCGGCGGATTCGGCGAACGGCTCCCACGCAGGTGGGCGACACCTAACCTGGGGCCATGAACGACCGCGACACCGCCCTCGCCCCGGCCCGAGACGACGCGGCCCTGCTGCCCGCGCTGCGGAAGCTGGACCTGCCCGACCGACTGCTGCAGGACCTCGCCCATGCGCCGGACCAGGCGGGTGAGGTTCTCCTGGAGTTCGTCGCCGGTCTGAGCAGGGCAGGCAGCACCGATCAGGCCCGGCGCGTCCTGGAGACCCTGCGGGCGTACCCGCCCACCCTCGAGGACCGCCAGTACGCCTCGATCGAACTCTCCCACCTGCTCCAGCAGAGCGGTGAGGAACAGGCGGTCGCCGAAGCCGAACGGATCACCGCCGAACTGCTCAGCCCGGGTGGTTTGAGCGAAGGCCCGGCGGAGCTGCTCGCCGAGGACCTGGAAGCGAGGGGTCGGCTGGCCGACGCGCTGCGGTGTCTCAACCTCGCCTCCCGCGACCTCCTGGCCGAACCGGCGGAGGTACTGGAGGGCGCCGAAGCCCGCCACCTCACCGCGCTCATCCGACGGTCCCGCGTGCGCGCGCAACTGGGCATGGAACTGGACGCACACGACGAGGTGGCGGTGGCGTCAGCACGTCGACTCCTCGCGCAGACGTACGGCGACGAGCAGGTGGACGCGGCCAGGCCGGAGAGCCCGGAACCGGACCGGGCGGTGGAGGCACTCTACTCCCGGCAGGCCTTCGACGAGGCCCGTGCCCGGGGCCTGCTCACCGCGGAGGCCGCCGAGCACGGCGCCGACGCCTACTATCGCGCAGCCGACCGCGACCTGCGCGAACAGGGCCGCCAGGCCCCTGAGACGCGGTGGTACGTGGCGCTGCACGGTGTGGCGGAGATCGAGGCCTTCGCGGAACAGACGGGCTCGGATCCGGCGGACCGTGCCACCGTGCTGAGCTGGAGCGAAACCGAGATCACCGTGGACGACCCGCGGCTCGTGCCCTGGCCGCCCCAGCGCAACGAGACCTGCTGGTGCGGCTCGGCCCGCAAGTACAAGAAGTGCTGCGGATCGCCGTCCAACCGCTGACCACGCCCCGGAAGCGGTGTGCCCATCGGTCCGGGGCTCAGAGCGCGCGGCCCGCGCGGGCGGCCTCCTGCGGGTCGACCTCGATGACGTGGACACCCTCGGCCGAGGAGACCACGATCGTGCCGTCGGGTGTGGCCGCGAGGTCGTGCACCTCAGCCGGTACCTCCCAGGGGATGACGACCACGTCGGGGGTGTCCGTGTCCAGGAAGAGGTGGCACAACCAGACTGGAGGCTCCTGGGAGGAGTACGGATTCCGGACGAGAACGGCGACCGGCCGGCCGCCCCACTCGGTCACCCGCGACACCAGCACCCACGGATCCTCCTTGGGAAACACGGGCTTCAGATCGGGCAGGGTGACGATGGTCCCGGCTTCGGCGAGGTAGGTGCGTCCGGCCGCGTGGGCGATCTCGACCGCCCGCTCCTCGGGGACCCCGGGGACTCCGTCGTAGAGACCGACCTTTCCCACCCAGGAACCGTCGTCCGCCCGCTGCACGTAGACGAAGGGCTTGTCGATGACACTGAAGCCGTCGGCCCAGAACTCGACGGTCTCCTCAGTCGTCGGCCATGCCAGGTAACCGTGTCCCAGGGTGAGGCGCTCGCTGACTTCCTTGTATCGGTAGTGGGAGCAGGCCAGATCGGGCATCGGCTCGCCGGTGGCCAGGTCCACCGCCCGCACCCAATGCCCGTAAAGACCCTCACCGTGCTCGTGCAGGAAGAGCAGGTCCCGACCGCCGCACCGGCCCACGGCCAGGTCGCATTCGCCATGGCGCCGCCATGGCTTGAGTGTGTCCGGCAGAGGGAGGGTCTCCAGAACGGACCCGTCGCGCATATCCGCGACGACCAGGGACGTGGCGGTGGTGAAGGCCAGAACCGGTTCGGGCCCGAACCGGGGAAGGCTGCCCAGGCGGACCGGCTGGTCGAAGGAGTGCACGGGGCTCAGCGGGCGCCGGCTCCTCAGGTCGAAGACGGCCGCCAGGACGCGGTCGTCGAACGTGCCGGGTTCGGATTCGGTGTCCACCACGACGAGCAGGGTGTCCCCGGCCCGTTGGAAGGAGGCCCCACCCCAGTCGTCGTCCAACAGGCGCGTCGCCCGCATCGGATCCCCTTCTGTGGTGGCGGTTTCCCGGCATCGTAGTGCTTGCCCCGTGCCGGGCGCGGCCCGGATCCGGGTGGGTGCACGACGCTCGCCGAGCTGTGATTCCGCCGGCGGAGAGCAGGCCCGCATGGGACCGGCCGGTGGAGGAGAAGGCAGGGTCGCGCACCGGTTTCCCGCCTCGCGGCGCGCGCGGATTTCATTCACTGAACACCCCTTGACACCCGCATAGTCGCGAAGCTATATCTAGAAAAATGCCCGATTAGACCGAACCTGATCTCCGACGAATCAAGATGTTAGCGCTAACACAAAAAAGAAGAATGTCAGTCGAGGGCCGCGCACGGCATGCGCCGAGCCCGCGATCAATGACGCCCGATTCCGCAGATAAACCTGCCACCGCGACTCCACGAACCCCGCACCCGCCGACCGTGCCCGGTCGGCGGCATACCCCCCGGAGGAGACTTGCGAGCGAACCGAAGGACATCGGCGCGCACCACGTGTGCGCTGCTCACCGGACTGCTGTGCGTCGTGTCCACGGCGTCCCCTGCGTCCGCGGCGACCGACTACAGCATCGGAATCGACGTTTCCGAGAACGGTCCGCAGATCAGCGACCAGATGTACGGCATCTTCATGGAGGACATCAACCACGCCGCCGACGGCGGCCTGTACGCCGAACTGGTACAGAACCGCTCCTTCGAATACAGCACCGCGGACAACGAGAACTACACCCCCATCACCGCATGGGAGAAGATCGCCACCGGAAACGCCACCGGCGAAGTGGAGGTGGTCGACGACGAGGGCCGTCTCAACGAGCGCAACCGCAACTACCTTCGAGTGGTCCTGCCCGCCGACGGTGGCGAATACGGCGTCGTGAACAGCGGCTATTCCACCGGAATCACCGTCACCGAGGGCGAGGAGTACGACTTCTCGGTGTGGGCGAAGTCCCCGGGACGTGCAGCGCCGGTGACCGTGCGGCTGCACGACGACCAGGGCGAGCCGCTGGCCGAGCCGCTGACGCTGGACGTCCAGGGCGGCTGGGCGCAGTACACCGGCACGTTCACCGCGACCGCCTCCGCCACCACCGGCCGGCTGTCGGTCACCGGAAGCGGCGGCGGCGTCCTGGGCCTGGACATGGTCTCGCTCTTCCCGCGCGAGACCTTCAACGGCCACGAGAACGGCCTGCGCTCGGACATCGCCGAGCAGATCGCCGCGCTCGACCCCGGCTTCGTCCGCTTCCCCGGCGGCTGCCTGGTCAACACCGGCAGCCACGAGGCCTACGAAGCCCCCGACTGGCCGCGCGAGCGCTCCTTCCAGTGGAAGGACACCGTCGGGCCGGTCGAGGAGCGCGCGACCAACCACAACTTCTGGGGTTACAACCAGTCCTACGGACTGGGCTACTACGAGTACTTCCAGTTCGCCGACGACCTCGGCGCCATGCCGCTGCCGGTCGTGCCCGCCCTGGTCACCGGCTGCGGCGAGAACCAGGCCACCGACGACCCCGAACTCCTGCAGCGCCACATCCAGGACACCCTCGACCTGATCGAGTTCGCCAACGGCCCGGCCGACTCCGAATGGGGCGGCGTGCGCGCCGAGATGGGCCACCCCGAGCCGTTCGGCCTGACCCACGTCCAGGTCGGCAACGAGGAGAACCTGCCCGACGAGTTCTTCGACCGGTTCCTGCAGTTCCGCGACGCCATCGAGGCCGAGTACCCCGACATCACCGTGATCAGCAACTCCGGCCCCGCCTCCGGCGGCGCCGTCTTCGAGCGCGCCTGGGAGCTCAACCGCGAGCACGGCGTCGACATGGTCGACGAGCACTACTACAACTCGCCCGAGTGGTTCCTGGCCAACAACGAGCGCTACGACTCCTACGACCGAGAGGGCGCGGACGTCTACCTGGGCGAGTTCGCCTCACAGGGCAACCAGTTCTCCAACGCCCTGGCCGAGGCCGCCTTCATGACCGGGCTCGAGCGCAACGCCGACGTGGTGAGCATGGCCTCCTACGCCCCGCTGCTGGCCGCCGAGTGGGGCACCCAGTGGACCCCGGACATGATCTGGTTCGACAACGGCACCAGCTGGGGCTCGGCCAACTACGAGGTGCAGCGGCTCTTCTCCACCAACACCGGCGACCAGGTGGTGCCCAGCACCGCCTCCGGCACCCCGGGTGTCGGCGGGCCGATCACCGGCGCCGTGGGCCTGTCCACCTGGAACACCAGCGCCGAGTACGACGACGTCCGCGTGACCTCCGCCGACGGCGAGACGCTGCTCCACGACGACTTCTCCTCTGGCGCCGACCAGTGGACCCACACCACCGACGCCGGCGACTGGACCGTCGAGGACGGCGCCTACGTCCAGACCGACCTGTCCGGTGAGAACACCATGGTCACCGCCGGCGACCCCGAGTGGACCGACTACGACCTGGAGGTGACCGCCACCAAGCGCGAGGGCGACGAGGGCTTCCTCGTCGGGTTCGGTGTCCAGGGCGCCGACGACTACTACTGGTGGAACCTGGGCGGGTGGAACAACACCCAGTCCGCGGTGGAGCAGGCCTCCGGCGGCGCGAAGAGCTCCATCCTCTCCGACGGCACCACCGTGGAGTCCGGCCGCGCCTACGACCTCCGCGTCGAGGTGCGCGACCGCGACGTCACCCTCTACCTCGACGACGAGGAGTGGGGCAGCTTCACCGCACCCGAGCCCGAACCGTTCCGCCAGGTCGTCACCCGCGACGAGCAGACCGGTGAGCTCATCGTCAAGGTCGTCAACGCCCAGGATGAGGCGGCCCACACGTCGATCGAGCTGGGTTCGACGCGGGTGGAGCCCACCGCCGAGCTGACCGTCCTGCAGGCCGACCCGACCGCCGAGAACACGGCGACCGACCGGCCCGTCAGCCCGGAGACCTCCACCATCGACGGTGTGGGCAGCACGTTCACCCACACCTTCCCGGCACACTCGGTCACCTTCATGCGCATCACCCCCGAGGAGTAACCCGCAGCGTCACCGCGCCCGCCGGGCACCGCAGAGCCGGTGCCCGGCGGGCGGCTGCACGAACGGGGTTGCTCAGGTCCCACGCGGTCTCCCGGGCCTGTTCGATACTGCGCAGCCTGACCTTCTTCAGGAACCATTCCGCGATGTGGCCGCTCCCCGGAATCCCTCGGGGAGCGGCCACACGAAGACCAGGCACCTACTCAGTTGAGAGGTTCGGGGGCCTCTGCCAGAGCCACGGCAGGGCGCTGGCCTCGGTCTCTGCGGCCTCGTGCCCCCTCGTGTGCTATTCGCCGGTCTGGAACTCGTACGCCTGCCGCACCAGCCCCATGACCTGGCCGAGATCGGTGTCCTTGTTCAGGTCGATCTGGACACTGCCGTTCCCCCACTTGCCCTTGCCCGTCACGTCCGTGGCCAGGCCCCGGTCGTCGTGCAGCATCTCGAAGGGCATGTTCAGGATCAGCCGCAACCGTTCGGTCTGAGGGATCACGTCGACGAAGTTGGTCTCGGTCTTGTAGGCGACGTAGTTCTTCAGGAATGTCTCACTGACAGCCTCATCGAGAGCGAGGACTTCACCCCTGAACTTCTCGAACAGGGCCTGTGGGACGGGCCGGGAGAGGTTCGGGTGGTCATCGATCGTGTAGGCCGACTCGGGGCGGGGCTCTGGCTGGTCGAAGCCCGAGGGCAGCACGGGGAGAGGCCAGATCTCCAGCGCTCGGGCCGCCAACCGCTCGGCCCGCTGGACGATCGTTTCCTCGTTCCAGGTCTCCAGAGTCCCCAGCCCCTGGTTCAGCCGGAGCGGGCTCTCCCGGAAGCCGCCCTTCAAGTCTCGTTTCTTGGTGAACGGCAGGTCACCGTACTCGGAGTTGTAGCCGGTCAGCGTCAGGTTGCCCAGGGTGTGAAGGCGGCGCGCCCGGACATTGACCCAGTCGGGGCCGAGGTCGTCACGCCACTGCTGGGAGAGGTTCTCGTTCTGCGGCAGGATGTGCTCGATCGTGTAGTCCTCGATCGGCACCTGTTCCTTGCGTCCGAAGTTCTCCAACCTCCGCAGGAGGTACGAGCGCCGCTTGAAGTTGTACAAGTTGTCGCCGATCAGAGCGTCGGTGAACTGCTGGTCGGTGGGGAACGACCGGTAGCTCTTCAACCCCACCAGGTGTGCCTGGACGCTCTCGACGTACCTTGTCTTGTCGATCGACTTCGTGAACGTACTGAACGTCCTGTTGAGGGAGTTCGTCGGAATCCGGCAGGCGGCCCGGCGGAAGATGTAGGAGGTGACCATGCGGATGATGGAAAGCAGGCCCTCACGGTCCAGTTCGCTGTTCTTGTAGTCACCGTAGAGTTCCAGCAGCAGGGGGTAGACCACGTCCGCCTTGATCTCCCGCAGATCCTGGAAGGCCTCGGCGAGCTCCTTGTCGGTCTCGTGGCCCAGGGCCACGGCGCAGTACCACGTTGCGTAGGAGCGGAGCTCCTTGACCAACGATTCGATCGGTTCGCCCTGATCGCGCCGATTCCGTGAGTGATCCTTGAACGCCCCGTACACGTCCCCGAACCGGGGGATCTCCCCGGTCGCGACCGTGAGGTAGTGCCGGACGAAATCGTCGAACTGCTTCTCGTAGGCGGCCTGTCCGAAGTCCGTCTCCATGCGGCGCCAGTAGTTGTTGTACAGCACCTTCTGTGCCTTGGTGTCCAGGCCCATGAGTACGTAGTTGCGGATGAGGTCCGCCTGGGTCAGCTGCCGACCGGTCGAGTTCATGGACTCGAAGATCAGCTGTGGGTTGTCGTACGCGCGGTCCAACCGGATGTCGACGACCACCAGTTTGGCCAGACCCTGGCAGACCGCCGCCAGGTCCTTGCCGGGTTTGGCCAGCTCCTGGCGGAACCTCGCGAAGTTCTGCTGAACCCTCTCCGAGGCATCGGTCGGCAGCTCGGTTCGACTGACGATGGCCCTCAGCGTCGTTTCGTCCTTCTTGCTGAGCAGGAGCTTGAAGTACTCGTCACTGCCTTCCTCCTCCTCGCTGTTCACGAGGTACCGGTGGCGCAGCTTCTTCGGTGAGAACTCTTTCCACGGTTCGCGTTCTCCTGCCGGGTACCCGTCCAGAACGTCGGCCAGCGCGGCGATCAGGAGGGTCACTGTCGTCAGCCGCTGCTGTCCATCGATGACCAGGTTGGGCTCCTGCGTGGTCAGGTTGGAGAGCCCCTTCTCCACGTGCACGATCGACCCGGTGAAATGGGAGTTCAGTTCCGCATCACGGCCCGCTCGTTCGATGTCGCCCATCAGCTGGTCGCACTCGTCCTCGGTCCAGGAGTAGGCGCGCTGGTAGATGGGGATCACGAACTGGCTGCCCTTCTCGAGCAGTCTGAGCAGCTGGGTCTCGGAGGCCTTCACAGCGTAGGGGTGCCCTTCTGGTCGCTATCGGGTGGAATCCGCTTTCACTCTGCCACGGCCATGAGCGACACGGGAGGTGTATCAGAGTGCGAGCAGACCTGAAGGAGAAGCCGCCCTGGAGACCTCAAGAGACGTGGGAGGAGGCCGCCCGTGCGTTTCGAAGGTATTGACGGGCGTCACAGATCGCGGGGTTTTCGGAGGCGAGTTGATACGGCCGCTGTGGCCAAGCAGAGCTCACGCGCGCTCCTGTTCGACTGTGAGTGGCGTGTGGTGTTCATCAAGCGCACCAGGTCGGGGCAGGAGCCTTACTGGGTTTCTGTGGGAAGTGGGTTGGAACCGGAGGAGGCCGATGCCGAGGCGGCGCTGCACCGTGAGGTCTTCGAGGAACTGAGCGGGAAGATCGACGGAGTGCGCCAGGTCCTTCTCACCGGCATCACTGACGACCTTCCTGAAGGTGTGAGTCTTCAACACATCTTCGTCGCCCGCTTGGTCTCCAGGGATCCGAGCCAACGTACAGGGCCGAGTTCACCGAGCCAGAACGCGGCATCAACGAGGTGGTCACCGTCCCCGCCACACGTAAGGCTGTTTCGTGCCGCGTTGAGCAAGCTCGAAGAGTACGGCCACGCCACGAATGTCATCCAGTCCGCGATCCGGGATTTCGAGGACCTGGCCGAGCCGGTTCCTGCGGCCTGAATAGTGCCGTGCTCGGCGGCCGGCCATGCCCCGGCCACCTTGGTACTGGCCGTCGACAGGGCGGGCCCGGAGAACCAGCCCGGGACGCACACGCAGGGCCGCCTTGTCACCAGGGCTTCTCAGGTCGGTCAGACCGCTTGAAAGACCTCGCTCTGATGCCAGGCCAGGGCTTCGTGGCTGGGGTGGTCGGCCTTCTTCTCTGGAAGCTGGATCCGGACTCCGCCGAGGGCCGCATACTCCTGTGCGTCCGGGAAGTCCCTGTGCAACCGAGGGCTGATCCGCACAGTCAGGTCCGGGGACACGGTCAGGTACCCGAGGTCGAACAATCGGTGCACGTCCGATCGCAGGAGCAACCCGTTGTCCAGACGGTGCAGTCCGCCTTTGGTCACCGGGTGGATGTGGGCGGCTTCCAGGACCGGGCGCACACGCTGGCCGGTGATGGCGCAGCTGTTCTGGTAGGCCTCCAAGAGGGCGAGTTGGAATGCGCCCTGCCCCAACCGCCGTCGGGTGGGCCGGGCTTCGCCGAAGATCGGGCCGCTCCGCCGCCAGGTGTCGGTCTCCTCCGATCGATCCTCCTCGAGTGCCTTCTCTGGCGGTCGCCGCAGGACCCGGGCCGCGATCGGGGCGAAGTAGTGCGCGTGGGCGGCGCTCTCGATGTCGTCGTATCCCTTGCCCTGAACGAGGCTCTTGGCGAAGTCCGGGGGCGGGTCGAAGGTCGTGTTCGCGGAGAAGAACACCGGGTCACGCAGCATGATGCAGCCGATGAGGGGGTCTTCCCCGGGCTGGATGGCGGCCATCTTGTTCTTCGCGCGGTAGCTGTTGATCGCCGCACGCACCTCGACGACGCTGTCCCTTCCGTTGCCCTGCCCGAAGGTGGCCCAGGCCTCGGAGAGGGGTACGCGGGCGAACCCGCTGAAGACGGCGCCGCCGACGATCTGGTTCTGCGGGAAATGGGTCTTGAACAGGAACAGGTCGCCCAACTCGATGCGCTTGAACACACTGGCGGAGGAGGGGCGCCAGAAGTTGATCTCATTCAGCTGGGGGCGTTCGGAGAGGAAGTCGGCCCATGCTTTGTCGGTGACCCCGACATATGCCTTCATGGACGACATTATGAGTCTTTGGTGGGGTGGGCCAGGCAGGTGGAGGGAGCGTCAGGCCGCCTGCCAGCCACGGGACCTACGGGGCTGTCCAGAAGTGGCCACCGTGCAGGGTTGAGTGCCCACCATGCTGCTCGGGCGGAGGCCTGGAGCAGGGAAGGAGAGACGCGGCAGCGTCGTCGATGAGACCGCGCTGTTGGTTGGGGCCGATCGGACGTCGGTGGGCAGGTGCCCAGCAGGTATCCCGAGACGTGGAAGGCGGTACTCGGGGGAGGGACTCTCCTACCGCGAAGGATGCTCGGCGAGCTTCTCGGACTTGACAAGGAACGCGCCGTGGAGGTGGCTCAGGGCTCCTTGTACTCGAGGCCCGTCGCGGCCAGCGCTTCGCCCAGGATGGCGATCGCTTTGGGGCCGACCCCGTGAATGGCCAGCAGTTCCTTCTTCGAGTGGGCGGCCACCTGCTTGAGGCTGGTGATGCCGTTGTTCGAGAGTTCACGAGATGCCGTCTTGCCGATCGCGTCCGGCAGATCCCCGACCGGGCGTACGTCCGGTGTGGCAGACATGGTGAGCCCTTCCGGTCAGGTCACTGTGAACGCCAGGTTAGCGACGAGGGGTGTTCCGGACCATTGGACACCACGGTCGTGTTCCGCTGTGTTGGTGGGTTTGGCGTGCATCTTGACCACGCTTTGCGGAAGCGCGGCGCCCGCGCCCGGATCACTGAATAGTGGTGATGACGGGTAGGACACCCTGATAGCGACCATGGACGGGACGGGATCGCCGTGACAGCCGAACGGGCCGAGGGCGCGCGTGTGGAGGTCGTCGGTGTCGACGCGTGTAGCAAGGGGTGGGTGGCGGTTCGCCTGGTCGACGGGCGGTTCCGCGACGCTCGCTTGTGCGAACACCTGGAGGATGTCGCAGCGGGGTTCAAGCCCGAGATCGTGACAGTGGATATCCCTCTCGGGCTCACTGATCAGGGATGGCGGGACTGCGACCAGCTCGTGCGCGGCAAGTTGGGACCTCTCAGGAACAGCGTGTTCCGGATCCCGAGTCGAACAGTCGTGGAGACCCCGGTCTACGAGGACGCCAACGCGAAGTGCAGGGAAGTGATGGAACAAGGTCTGTCTCGTCAGTCCTTCGCCCTCTTCCCCAAGATCCTGGAAGCCGACCAGCTCAGGCGTTCTGGTGCGATCCACTTCTACGAGGTGCATCCCGAGATGTCGTTCCGCACCATGGCCGGCGCGCCGTTGAGCTGGGGCAAGCGGACCTGGAACGGTCAGAGCCATCGTCGTGCGCTGCTCGCCGAGCAGGGCGTGGAGATTCCCGACGACTTGGGTCCGACCGGGCAGGTGGCGGTCGACGACATTCTGGACGCCGCCGCGGCGGCTTGGAGCGCGCATCGCATCGCCCTGGGACAGGCGGAGTCATGCCCCACACCTGAGCAGTCCGACCTCTCCGGCGGGCCGATCGCTATTTGGTACTGATCCCTTCTGTCGACTTCCGCGCGCGGGCAGCGCGTGAATCCTCGGTCGAGCACCCGTAGCAATCACCGAGGCGCATCGATGTGCGTTGACGGCACACTGAGCATGGTGCACCTGCCCAACCGGAGGGTGAAGTGGGGCGTAGCCGCTCGTGTGCTCGGCCGTGTCCGGTTCGAGGATGTTCTGGGCAGAGCTCGTTCGGCGCATTGCACAAACTCCGGGGTCGGGGTTTGCCGCGGTTGCGGAGAGACGGCGGCCGGTTCCTTGGCGAGGATGTGAGCTCGGACCAGGTGGGACGGAGTCAGGATCCGGCCCACCGTGACGTCAGGAGCCACCCCCCATGCTCGCAAGACGCTTGTTCGTTCCGCTGAGTGCGCTCGTCCTAGCGCTGGCCGCCCCCGCCGGTGCCGTCGCCGCCCCCGCGCCTGTCGAGGCCGATCTCGGCGTCGCGGTCGCCGGCGGATACGGGGACCCGGGACCGTACGCCACCGCGGTGGAGGTCGGCGCGGTGACCACCCTGTACTACCCGCGCGACATCGCCGACAGCGACCGGCGCCACCCCGTGATCGTCTGGGGCAACGGCACGTTCGCCTTCCCCGTGGTCTACCGGGACCTGTTGCTGCACTGGGCGAGCCACGGGTTCGTCGTCGCGGCCGCCAACACCCCGCAGTCCAACCTCGGGATCTCCATGCGGGCGGGCATCGACATGCTCGAACGCAGGGACGCCGACCCGGGCAGCGACTTCCACGGCCGGATCGACCTGGACAACATCGGGGCGTCCGGCCACTCGCAGGGCGGCGCGGCCTCGATCGTGGTCGGGGACGACCCGCGGGTGGACACCGTTCTGCCGATCCAGCCCGGCCCCCTGGCCGACATCGACGACGTGGACGACCCGGTGCTGCTCCTGGCCGGGCAGCGCGACAGCATCGTCTTCCCCTGGCTGGTCAAGGCGTTCTACAACGACGCCGACCACATCCCGGCGATCTACGGCGAGGTCCGCGGTGCCGACCACTTCACGGTGGTCGGCGACCCCGGGCCGTTCGCCGCTCCGACGACCGCGTGGTTCCGCCTGCACCTGATGGGCGACCAGGCGGCCTACCCGGAGTTCTTCGGCAGCGACTGCGGCATCTGCACCGACTCCGGCACCTGGTCCGACGTCCGCCGCAACGACCTGGCGACCCGCTTCCCGGTCGTCGCGCAGTGACTCCGTCTGTTTTCTGATCGATCCCGCTCCCGGCCCACGAGGCCGGGAGCGGTTCGCCGACCGTCCCTCGAAAGGACACTGATGCACACCATCGCGAGCACTCGGCAGGGCAAGGTGCGGGGCCGGGTCCGGAACGGGGTCGCGGCCTACCTCGGCATCCCCTACGCGGCGCCGCCGTTCGGGGACCGTCGGTTCGGTGCTCCGGCCCCCGCCGAGCCGTGGGAGGGGGTGCGGGACGCGTTGGAGTTCGGGCCGACCGCGCCCCAGCGGCCCTACCGGTCGCCGCTGGACCAGCTGATCCCCACGCTGGACGTGCCCGGGGACGGGTGCCTCAACCTCAACGTCTGGACGCCCGAGGGCGGGGACGGAGGGCGGCCGGTGATGGTGTGGATCCACGGGGGCTCGCTGCGCAACGGTTCGACGGCCCTGCCGCTCTACGACGGGTCGGCCTTCGCACGCGACGGTGTGGTGCTGGTGTCGGTCAACTACCGGTTGGGGGTGGAGGGGTTCGGAGTCTTCCCCGACGCTCCGGACAACCGCGGTCTGCTCGACCAGATCGCGGCGCTGCGGTGGGTCCGCGACAACATCGCGGCGTTCGGAGGGGACCCGGACCACGTCACCGTGTTCGGCGAGTCGGCCGGGGCCATCAGCATCGCCGCCCTGACCACCAGCCCGCATGCGCAGGGGCAGTTTCGCCGGGCGATCCTGCAGAGCGGGCCGCCGCACACGGTCCCGCGAGGCGAGGGCGCCCGGGCGGTGCGGTCGATGGCGAAGGAACTGGGGGTGCCGGCCACGGCGGAGGCGTTCGCGGCGGTGGACCGCGGGCGGCTGCTGGACGTCCAGGACACGGTGGTGGGCGGGGCCGACCCGACCGGCGGCGGGCCGGGCTTCCACATCGTGGTCGACGACGACGTGGTGCCGGCCGACCCTGCTCCCACCAGCGTCGACCTGCTGCTGGGCGCCAACCGGGAGGAGTACCGGCTGTGGTTCGTCCCGACCGGGACCGTCGAGCGGATCAGCGGTCTCACCCTGCGGTTGGCCCTGCTGAAGTTCCGGACCCCGGGTCGGGTGGCACGGCTGTACCGGGCGAGTCGGCCCGGCGCCAGGCCGGGGGAGATCCTCGGGGAGATGGCCACGGACATGCTGCTGCGCGGCCCCCTGAACCGGTTGGCGGACTCGCGGCTGCGCGCGTCGACTCCACAAGCCCCTTCGGCGGGCTCGATCCCCGAGACCGCTTCGGCCGCCGCGTTCGACGCGATCTCGCCCGATGCCTTCGGTTCTGCGCCCCAGGCGCCCCGCACGTTCGTCTACGAGTTCGCCTGGCGCTCACCTGTGATGGACCTCGGTGCCTGTCACGCGCTGGAGATCGGTTTCGTCTTCGACACTCTGCGCTCCAGTGAGGAACTGACCGGCACCGATGCCCCGCAGCCGCTGGCCGACGCCATGCACCGGGCCTGGGTGTCCTTCGCGACCACGGGGGACCCCGGCTGGGCCGAGTGGTCGGCGCGGCGGCCGGTCATGGTCTTCGACGATCCCGACTCGGGTGTGGTCTTCGCACCACGGGACGAGGAACTGCGCGCCTGGCTCTGAGACCCGATGGTCGGGTGGGGACACGGCCGCCGGGGCACGGGCGGATGAACGAAGCGGGTGAGTGAACGAAGAGGGCGGACCGGCGCGCGAACACGCACACGCACACGCACGCGAAAGCGAACGCCGGCGCGGGCCGCTGACGACGTGGGGCGCGCCTCAGCGGAGGGCGCGGGCGGTGAGCGCGGCCTGGAGCAGGCGCGCCTCGGCTGGCACCGCGAGGTCCAGCCCTGTCAGCGCGCACACCCGCTGCAGCCGGTAGTCGAGGGTGTTGCGGTGGATGGACAGGGTCAGGGCGCTCTGGCGGCGGTTGTGCCCGTGGTCGACGAAGACCCGCAGCGTCTCCAACAGGTAGGGGTGCTCCTCCAACGGGTCGAGCTTGGCGGCCAGGCGGAGCAGCGCGCCGCCGGGCCGCGCGAGCTGGTACTCCAGCAGCACGTCGTCGAGGCGGTAGAACCCGGGCGGGCGACCGAGCCGCTGGACCAGGTCCAGCACCCGGCCCGCCTCCGCGGCGGCCGCGGGGATGCCCGCCGGGTCGGAGGCGGGCGCGGCCGCGGCGGAGAGCGGCTCGCCCACGTCGCGTGCGAGCGTGGCCACCAGGTCCGGAAGATCGGGCCCGCGGGGCAGCAGCGCGATCCCCGCGACGTGGTCCATCAGCACCGGGACGCCCGTGGACGCGTCGAGTGAGGACTGCACCAGCCTGGTCGGCGGGTCCGACTCGAAGGCGAACGCCACGACCTCGTGCTCCCCGGTCACCGTGAAGCGCGCCGCCTCCGCCAGTGCCTCGTAGGGCCGGCCATCCAGCAGGGCGGTGAGCAGTGCGCGTCGGACGCGCTTGTCCTCGCTGTTGAGGTCCTCCCGTGCCTGTTGGTGGGCGAGCGCGACGGCGGGCAGGGCGGTGTGCAGACACGAGAGCAGGCTCGCGCCCGCCTCGGCCAGCTCCCCGGGCTCCGCCGCGCCGGTCAGGACCCGCCACCACTCCTGGGCTCCGACGAGGTAGGCGGCGGTCACGGCCTCCAGGGGCGCGCGTTCCTCCGCCCGGCGGGCCGACCACTCGATGAGCCGGGTCAGGTCGCCCGGCCGCACCTCGCCGCCGTCGCGCAGTGTGCGCAGCAGCAGGGCGTGCACGGCCGCGACCGACCGGGCCACCTCGCCGTCGAGTACCGGGCGCGGCAGGTCCCGGTAGAACGGGACCTCCGCCCCGCAGCGCGCGATGACGGCCGTCGTGACCTCGGTGCTCAGCGCCGTCATGCGGGCGTGCAGGTCGGACATCAGCACATCGTCACACTGTCGAATCCCGGTCGTCAACGACGGTCCGCCCGGTCCCGTCAGTCGTTCGGGTCAGGCCAGGGCGGAGGAGGACACGGACTCCCACGCGAACCCGTCCGGGTCGGTGAACGGGCCGAGGTCGCCGTTGACCACGATCCGGTGCGATCCGCTGCCCTCGGCGGGGACACCGGCGACCTTGGCCAGGGCCTTGCGCCGGTACAGGGACAGCTTGACGGCGTCGTCCCCGGACTCGAACTCGGCGTAGGTGCGGCCGAAGCTCCTGGCCACGGCCAAGCCCTGGTCCACGTAGAAGCGCTTGGTCGCGGCGACGTCGGCGACGCCGAGCAGGAGCACGATGTCGTCGAACTCGCGCTTGGCGGGGCCGGTGTCCTTCTTCGACGAGGTCGCGATCTGCCAGATGGTGCCGTCCGGGGCCCGCACGACGCCGCCGTAGCCCCACATCGACTTCGCGGCGGGCTTGAGCGCTGTGGCACCGGCGTCGAGCGCGGCGTCGAAGAAACCCTGGGCGTCGGCCGGCTGGGACACCAGGAGGGAGAGCGTGAACCCGCGGAACCCGGTGGTCGGTTCCTGCGCGGTCCGGAGGCGGACCTGCGAGTCCAGGCCGAAGGCGGTGGAGTAGAAGTGACGGGCGGCTGTGGTGTCGTCCACCTCGAGGGTGACGGATGCGATGTTCGCCATGTCCTTCACGCTAGGCCCGGGGCGGTGACCAGCGCTTCTCGATTCCTGACCGGTCTGCCCCTCTGCGATGGCGCTCCTGGACGCGCTCCCGGCCCGCCAGCGGCCGCGCCGTCGCATCCCGGGCCCGATCGCGGCCGCGCTGTCGTCGACGTGATCCGCTCGTCGGGGCCCGTTGCGGGGGCGGCCACGTTCGCGCGGGCGGGCGCGCCGGGCTCCGTGGTGCCGGTGGTCCCCGCGCACAGCACTATGGACGGTATGAGCCACGCAGCCACGTCCGCCTCCGCCGAACCCGGCCCCGCCACCGCCTCGACGCCGCCCTCCCGGATCACGGTCGACACCGACCTCGTCTACGCGCGGCGCGACACCGGCGACCTCCTGCTCGACCTGTACCGGCCGCCCGCCACCGAACGCCCCGTGCCGGTCGTGCTCTGGGTGCACGGGGGCGGCTGGTACGCCGGCGACCGCACCCAGGCACCGAACCTCGAACGCCGCGTGCGAGCCACCGGATACGCGTTCGCGAGCGTCGACTACCGGCTTTCCGACCAGGCGCTCTTCCCCGCCCCACTGCACGACGTGCGGGCCGCGATCCGGTTCCTGCGCGCGCACGCGCACGAGTACGGACTCGATCCGCGGGCGATCGGGGTGTGGGGCGGTTCCGCCGGCGGTCACCTGGCCGCGCTGGCGGGGCTGACCGGCCACATCGGCGCGCTGGCCGACGAGGTGGACGCCGAAGGTGACGCGTCGGTCCAGGCCGTGGTCGCGTCCTACCCGCCCGTGGACCTGGCCGTCGTGGTCGCCGAGGCCCAGGCCGGACGCCCGGGTGCGGACGCCGCGTCCTCCCCCGAGGGCCGCCTGCTGGGAGGAGCGCCGGCCGAGGCGGTGGACGCGGCGCGGTACGCCTGCCCCCTGACATGGGTCCACGCCGGCGCTCCGCCGTTCCAGCTCTCCCACGGGACCGCCGACCGCCTGGTCTCGCACACCCAGAGCGCGCTGCTGCACGACGCCCTGACCGCCGCGGGCGCCTCGAGCGAGCTCTACCTCCTCGACGGCTACCAGCACGGGTTCCTCAACGAGGCGGGTGGTCTCGACGGACAGCCCTCAGAGGTGATGGACGACGGACGCCTGGGGGAGGGGCAGGCCCGGGCCGTGCGCCGCAGCACGGACGAGCCCGACGCGGGGGAAGGGCGGACCACCTTCGGGTTCGCGACCGTGGACGACTTCCTGCGCAGGCACCTCGGGGGTCGGCCCGACGCTCCCTGACGACGAGTGCGCACTGGACGGCGACCTGTGCGGCGGACGGCATGACCGGGCACGGCACGCCGCGGCGACCCGGACCGCGCGACTGAACGCGGGCCCGTGGCCGCGCGGATGGACGCGGGCCCGTGGCCGCGCCCGCACTGGTCAGGACACGCCACCGTCCGCTCGCTGAGCACGGAACTCGGCCGTGCGGCCGATGATCGACGGTGACGGGACGCCGTCGCCCGATCCCTTGCATCCGGCCCCTTGCCCGGCGGACTCACTGACATACGGCGGAGGGAGTGGGTAGTCAGGGGGGCGGAAGGTCTTGGAGTCGTCGACCGGACGGAGGATCGGCCTTGGTGTGGGACGTGGCGGGCCTCGGGGCCGCGGCTCTGCTTCTCGTCGTGGGGGCGGGGCCCTTCACCCGCCTGGTCGACCGCCTGGCCGACCGTACCGGCATGGGCGAGACACTGGCCGGGATCATCCTCATCGGTGCGGTGACCTCGCTGCCCGGCCTGATCACCAGCCTCGTCGGCGCGGCCGGCGGGGACGCCGCCTTCGCCATGAACAACGCCCTGGGCGGGATCGCGGTCCAGACCGTCTTCATCGCGCTGGCCGACGTGTTCTACCGACGGGCGAACCTGGAACACGCGGCCGCCTCGCTGCCCAACCTGCTCGCCCCGGTGGGCCTGTGCATCATGCTCAGCGTGGCGCTGGTGGCCGGGGCAGGCCCTCCGATGAGCGTCCTGGGCGTCCACCCGGCGTCCCTGCTGATCATCGGCTGCTACTGGTACTGGCTGCGCCTGTCGCGCAAGGTGCGCTCGGCGCCGATGTGGCTGGTGAAGCAGACGCGCAGCACCCGGGAGGACGTACCGGATCCGGCCTCCTTCGACGGAAGGGAGTCGCTGGCGTGGATGTGGACGCGGTTCGCCGGTCTGGCCGTCGTGGTCGCGGCCACCGGCTACGTGGTGGGCGAGGCCGGGCTCTCACTGGTCGAGCGCACGGGGATGTCGAGCGGACTGGTGGGCGCGCTCGTCACGGGGGTGGTCACCTCCCTGCCCGAACTGGTGACGGTGCTGTACGCGATCCGCATCCGCGCGCTGCACCTGGCACTCGGCGACATCGTCGGCGGAAACGGTTTCGACGTGCTGTTCCTCTCCGCCTCCGACGTGGCCTATCGCGAGGGGCCGATCTACGCCGCGATGGACGCCAAGGTTTTCCTGTTCCTCGGCCTGGGCATCGGACTCAACCTGCTGGTCGCCGCGGGTCTGATCCGCCGTCAGGAGTCCGGTATCGGCTTCGAGGGGATCGCGCTGTTCGCCTTCTACGCGGCGGGTGCGGCCATGCTGATCGGTCTCGGTTGATGGTCCGCCTCGCCCGCGTCGCCCGTGTCGGTTCGCGGAACCGGTCACCCCGACGACACCATCCCCTTGCCGGTCTCGTGCGAGAAGAGAAGTGTCAGTGCTCGGCGCCGGAGCCGGAGCCGGAACCGGAACCGGAACCGGAGCCGGATCTGGCGCCGGGGTCGGGGACCACGCGCAGAACGGGCTTGGCGGCGCGCGCCGGGCCGCGCCCGTGGCCCGATCCCGGCTGTCCGACGAACGACAGCCCGAACACCAGCGCATTCAGCTCCGTCAGCGGGACGGACAGCTCGGCGGCGACCGAGGCCGGCGTCCGCCCCTTGCGGCGCAGCAGGGCGAAGACCTTCGGCAGGATCTGGGAGGTCTCCCTCGCGATGCCGTCGGGTTCGCCCGAGCGGTACCCGAGCTCCGCGAGCCGTCGACAGGCCGCGCGGTACTGCCAGTCCGTGAGCAGGTCCAGGTCGTGCATGCGGTAGGTCAGCGCCATCGCCGACACCCGCCAGATGCCCTTGGCCTTGAGGAGCTGGTCGACCTGGGCGCCCGAGGGCATCCGGCCCACGACGTCGGCGCGCGGCAGGAGGAAGGCGCTCGCGAACTGGTTGGCCTCGCGCTCGGCCTCCGGGCCGCTGGAAGGTCGCTCGTGGCCGTGCATGACCAGGTGGCCGAGTTCGTGGGCGGCGTCGAACCGGCCGCGCTCACCGCTCTTGGCCGTGTTGAGGAAGACGTAGGGCACGGAGTCGCGCCAGAAGCTGAACGCGTCGACGTCCTGGTGCTCGGTGTCCAGCGAGAACACCCGGACGCCGTGCGCCTCCAGCAGGTGCACGAGGTTGGGCGCGGCGGCGTCGCCGAGCTCCCACAGGGAGCGCACCATCTCCGCCGCGGCCTCGGGGAAGGGCTTGCCGTAGGTCGGCACACGCGGCTCGGGCAGGGTGAACTGGTCGGTCAGCCAGTCGTTGAGCTCCACGCCCAGGGCCGCCTGGGCGCGCACCGCGCGCTGCTTGCGCAGGGAGGTCTTGGTGCGGGCGCGAAACGCCACGGCCTCGGAGGGGATCTCCTCGATCTCGTCCGCGGTGAGGAACGAGACGGGGAAACCGAGGGCGCCGGCGATGGCGCGCACCGACTCCGGGGAGGGCTCGGCGTGGCCGTTCTCGTAGCCGGACAGGTGCTGCTGGGAGATCCCGCTCATCCGCGCCAACCGCGCGAGGGTGAGTGCCCTGCGCTCCCGAGCGAGCCGGAGGCGTGATGGCGTGACCATGGTGTGTGCAGCCCTGTCGTCGTTCATGGCCCGGCGGGAGCCCGCCCGCCGGGCCGGTGGTCGTCAGCGGTCGTTGACCGGAATGCGGATCTGCTCCGGTTCCTCCTCCGCCCCCGGGTGCGCCACGGTACCGATCTCCACGGTGGGGAGCGTGACGCGCTCGAACCAGCCGGTGATCAGACCCTGGTCGTTCGGAGGGTGGGGACGAGACAGCTCACTATGCCAGAACGTGCGCCCGTCCTCGCGGTCGTCGGTGCGGTGGACGAGGAACACCCAGGTGTGGAGGTCCTCGTAGCCCTCCAACTCGCCGACATCCTGGGCGGGGATCGGCAGCACGTCGTCGGGGAAGAGGCTGAGCTGCTCGGTCTCGTGCTCGCCGGTCAGCAGGAGCCGGCCGTTGAAGCCGCGCGGGTTCTTGTTGCGGGGGCACGTCGCGAGCGGGTTGCCGGTGTTGTGGTCGCCGAGCAGGGTCTGGATGGCGACCGTCCGCTCGGGGTTGACGGTGAGCTCGATCTGCAGGAGGCAGGCGTTCTCCCACCCGAAGCGGGTCTTCTGCTCCTCGCGCAGCGCCGCCAGGCGTTCGTCGTAGGCACGCTGGCCGGGGGCGGTGCGGCTGTGGTTGGGGGTGGCGCTGCGCCATCCTGCCTCACTCCGGAGCAGCGCCGTCTCCAGGACCTCCCAGGAGGTGCCGATCTGCCGCAGTCGATTCTCTCGGGCCAGTGGATCGATGAGCACGGGGCCGCCTTTCGGACTCGTCGGCTGGGGGGACGCCGCCTCGCTCGGGAAGGATCGAGCGCGGGCACTCCCGGTCACCATCTTCGGCGCCGGTGGTGACATTTCGCGGGTCGCGGGGGCGGCGCTGAGTCGAGAGCGGTCCGATGGCGTGTGGCCTGGGGGAGGGGAGGGGCGCGGGGGGTCACAGGGACGGCAGGGGCAGGACGGTGTCGAGGACGCCGCAGGCCGGGGCGGTGGCGTGGTCGGACCCGGGACAGGGGCGGAGGCCGTGGCCGAAGGCGAGGTGATGGGCGTCGGGGCGGCCGGGGAGGAAACGGTCGGGGTCGGTGAAGACGGCGGGGTCGCGGTTGGCGGCCGCCAGGTCGAGGACGACCTCGGTGTCCGCGGGGATCGTTGTGCCCGCCACGGTGGCGTCCGTCGACGCCACCCTCCGGGTGCGGTGGGCCGCGGGATCGAAGCGCAGTGTCTCGGTCACGAGGTCGGCGACGGGAGGCGTTTCCGCCCAGGACGCCCGGTGCGCGTCGATGAGGGCGAGCACGCTCCGGATCAGGCCGGCGGTCGCCGCGCAGGACTGCACGAGGAGGACGACGCGCTGGGCGGTCCGCTCTTCAATGTCGCCGCCGCCGTCCCCGTCCCCGCCCCCGTCGCCGTCGCCGGCGGTGCCGGTGCCGAGAAGAGCGGACAGCAGGGCGACCGCCGTGTCCGCGTGCGGGCGCTGGTCGACGTCGGCGCCGCCCAGGTACACGGCCGCGATCGTGCGGACCGCGTCCACGGCCGCGGACAGGTCGTGCTCGGCGAGGCCCAGCCGGATGCCGAGGACCGCGACCGGCGCGAACTCCACGGCCTCGCCCACGGACTCCGGCCGGTCGGTGGGCACGGGACGGGCCGCCAGGAGGCCGCGGGCGCGCTCCGCGGCGTCGGCGCGCAGTGCGGACGGCGTCAGCCCTGCCAGCAGGTCGGCCGCCACGGAGCGCCGTCGCGCGTGCTCGGCCCCGTTGCTGAAGCGCACGGCGGTGCTCCGCAGCCACGCCAGGTCGTGGGCCCGTCGCGACGCGGGCGGGGAGGCCGGCGCCGCGTCGTGGACGGGCGGGACGGTGAACCGGGGATCGTCGAGGACGGCGCGGACAGCGGCGTGCCCGGAGAACAGCACTGCGGGAGAACTCATAGAGCGAAGTTAGGCCCGGGTCGGTTCGGTGAGCGCCGAAACGACGGCGGCGGACCCCTGCGCGATCTCGGCTTCCTGTACCGGGCGGGCTTCCTGACCGAAGCCGAGTTCCTGGAGCGCAAGGCGGCGCTGCTCTCGGCTCTGCCGGGCGGGCCCGAGCGCGCGGGACCGGCGCCCGGTGTGCCGGCCGGTCCGGGCGCCGTCGGACCGGATCCGCCCGCACCGGTCCGACTCGGACCGCCGGGAGCGCCTCCGCCGAGGAGGACGCCGCCCAGCGGCGGGCCGGTGGGCAATGGCATGCTCGTGGGGGTCTTCGCCACGCTCGGGCTCGGGACTCCGTTGGTCCTCTGGCACGCGCACTCCTACCTCAGGACCAGCACGCAAGACCGCGATCCTCTATTCCGTCCTGTTGGCGGTCGTCCTGCTGTTCTCCGCGGCGCTGCCCCTCGTCGGCGCGGTCGCGATGCTGTGGATCTGGATCGGCGGGTCCATCCGCGTCTTCGACTCGATCAACGAGATCAACGGGGTCGACACGGCCCCTCGGTCCGACCGCCGGCCGGTCGCGGCCACCGACCCCAACGTGATCGCCGAGCAACAGGTACGCCGACGCCGACGGCTGCGGGCCGAGGCCCGTGGGATCGCCGCGTCCGACGCCGGATACGCGCGGGAACTCGGCATCGGGCGCCCCGATCTGCGCCGGATCTTCGACGACGGCGCGCTCATCGACATCAACACCGCGCCGGCGCACGTGCTGTCGTGCCTTCCCGGCATCGACGGGCCGACGGCGCGGCGCATCGTGGACCACCGGAGTGCCTACGGGCGCCTGGTGCCGGCCGTGGAGGTCTCGGCGGTGTTCGGTGTCGACCCCAGGGCGCTCCCCGAACTCGCCGAGTTCACCGTCTTCACCTGACCCGGTCACGGGCGCGTCGCGCGGCCGGGTGTGCTCGGTTCGCAGGGCGGCGGTGCGTGGGGAGATGAACACGGCCCGTGGTTCGACGGATGCGCACATGTGTGCGTATGGCGGACGATCAGGGCTCCTCACGGAAAGGAGCCCACGATGCGGCTCTCCCTCGCGCCCGCCGCGGCCCTGCTGCTGGCCGGCGCACTCACGGCACCGGCCGCCGCCCACGCCCAGGAGCGCGACCCCGTGCTCTTCGTGCACGGCTACAGCGGGAACGCGACCAACTGGGACCCGATGATCGCCGACTTCACCGCCGACGGCTGGGACCGGGACGACCTCCACTCGATCAGTTACGACTACGACGCCTCCAACACCGAGACCGCCGAGCTCATCGCGGAGGAGGTCGACGCGATCCTCGCCGAGAGCGGCGGCGACGCGGTGGACGTGGTGACCCACTCCATGGGCGGGCTGTCGTCCCGCTGGTATCTGAAGATCCTCGGCGGGCACGAGCACGTCGACCAGTGGATCTCGCTCGCCGGCCCCAACCAGGGGTCCAGCGTCCGCCTGCCGTGCGTGGCCACCGCCCCCTCCTGCCAGGAGGTCGTGGAGGGCTCAGGCTTCCTCCAGGAGCTCAACGCCGGCGACCCCACCCCCGGCGACACCGCCTACACGACCTTCCGCTCGCTCTGCGACCTCATCGTCCGGCCCTCCACGAACGTGACCCTCTCCGGCGCCGACAACCGGCTGGTCGGCTGTGTCTCCCACACGGCCTTCCTGCGCGACGACGGCGTCTCCGAGGACGTGCGCGACGTCCTGTCCTGATCCGCCACCGGGCCGGACCCGCGTGCCGTCCCGGCGGCCCGGACGGGCCCGGCCCGCCCCATGACCTGTCCGGGTAGTGCGGGAAGCGCCGTGCGGGCGGACCTGTCCGCCCGCACGGCGGCCGGGTCAGCAGCGGCTGTCGATGGTCCTCTGAATGGCCGACTTCTCCGTGGAGGTGACCGAGAGGCCGTAGCGGTACTTCACGTTGACCCAGGACTTGACGTAGTCGCAGTGGACCGCGGTGCGGGGCGGCAGCCACGAGGCGGGGTCGCGGTCGCCCTTGGTGCGGTTGCTGGACGCGGTGACCGCCCACAGCTGCGGGGCGTTGACGTCGTTGGCGAAGGCGCGCCGCTGGGAGGTGGTCCAGGTGTTGGCCCCGGAGCGCCAGGCGTCGTGGAGCGGCACCATGTGGTCGATGTCGAACTCGGAGGAGTCACCGGTCCACACGCCGTCGTACTCGCTGGACCAGCGGCCGGAGGTCGCGCGGCAGGAGCCGTCGACCGAGACCGTGTGGCCGTCACGGCGCAGCACGTACTCGCGGGCGTCGCACGGGGTCTGGACCGTGACCCAGTGGGGGAACAGGCTTCGGTCGTAGCCCGCGCCGCTGTTCTTGGGGCGCACGGTCAGGGAGTTGAGCTGGGACTGGGCCGCGGAGGTCGACGGGATGCCCGGCGGGAGGGTGTGGTGGGCGGAGGCCGGAGCGGCCCAGCCCAGGACGGCGACGAGAACCGCCGTGACGACGAGGGTGAGCAGGCGGAGCGCGGTGGATCTCGGGGGAACAGGGGATGTGCGCAACGTGATTCCTCCGGTATGGGAGGCGGGCGTTCGGACACCCACACGATGATCGCTGTCGCGTCCCAGGGCCAGATCCCCACGGTGAAATCGTTGCTACGCCCCTGTTGCCCTCCGGTGTCCGGCCGGGTCGGCTGGGGTCAGCTCGGGAGGATCAGGCGGGGGCCCTGCGGCGGTTGCGGCCGCGGGCCCCACTCACGGGGGTAGCCGAGCGAGACCTCGATGTGCGGCACGTCGTCGACGACGATGGTGCGGGGGATGTGCAGGTGCCCGTAGACGACCGCGCGGGCGCGGTAGCGGGTGTGCCAGTCGGCGGTCTCCTGCGTCCCGCACCACTGGGCGAACTCCGGGTAGCGCAGGATCCGGGTGGGTTCGCGCACCAGCGGCCAGTGGTTGACCAGCACGGTGGGGGTGTCCTCGGGCAGGGCGTCCAGGCGCGCGCGGGTCGTCTCCAGGCGCTGTCGGCACCAGGCGTCGCGGCTGGGGTGGGGGTCGGGGTGCAGGAGGTACTCGTCGGTGCACACCACCCCGGAGGCGTGGGCCACCGCCAGAGCCTCCTCCTTGGTGCTGGTGCCCTCGGGGCGGAAGGTGTGGTCGTACAGGAGGAAGAGCGGGGCGACGACGACGGGCCCGTCGGGGCCGTGCCAGGTCGGGTAGGGGTCCTCGGGAGTGTGCACGCCCAGCTCCCGCAGAGCGTTCACCAGGTACTGGTAGCGGGCCTCGCCGCGCAGTTGGACGGGGTCGGCGGCCACCGTCCACAGGTCATGGTTGCCCGGAACCCACACCACGGTGGAGAACCGCTTGGCCAGCAGCTCCATCGCCCACAGGATGTCGTCGGCGGTCTCGGCGACGTCCCCGGCCACCAGGAGCCAGTCGTCGTCGGACTCCGGCCGCAGGGCCTCGGTGAAGGCGCGGTTCTCCAGGTGCCTGACGTGGAGGTCGCTGATGGCGACCAGACTCATCTGAGCCCCTTCCGGCGGGATGCGATGCGCTCACCCTATCCCCGGGCATCCGCCGGCCAGCGCGCCGGGCGCGGGGTCAGCCACCGCCGCGGAGTCGTCCCAGTTCGGCGCGGAGCTCGTCGGCGAGTGCCACCGCGCGCTCCAGCCCGGGGGCGGTCTCACCCGGTCCGGGGTCCGGTTCGCCGGGCGCCCCGGGCCGGGCCGCGGGGTGGTCGGCGTGGGGCAGCAGGGAGGGATCGGGGGTGATGCGCACCTGCTCGGCGGCACCGTCGGCCTCGATGTCGAAGACCACCCGGTCCGAGCGGTGCCAGCTCTCGAACCACTCCAGGGGCGTGCCGTGCTGGTCGAAGGTGCCGCCCTCCAGCAGGAGCAGCGGCGCGCCCTCGGTCACCCCCAGCTCTTGGGCGATGCGCGGGTCGGCCGGTACGGCGCGGATCTGTCGGCGCCCGCTCGTGGGCACGGCGCCGAACCGCTGTTCCATCAGTCGGTGCAGGGAGGCGTCGCGCAGCATCGCGGAGTCCAGCTCGGCGAAGCGCTCGGCCGGTAGCCAGGTGCGCACGTAGGACAGCGGATCGCCGTCGACCGAACGGACACGCTCCAACCGCAGCAGGTCCGCGCCGCCCAGGTGGCGTACGGCGGAGGGGACGCCGGAGCGGGTGGGCGCCAGCGCGAGCACGGAGGTGTGCAGCCGCAGTCCCTCGGCGGAGAACTGGTCGAACAGCCCGGTGACACGCTGGACGAGCCGGTGGTGCTCGGTGGGGACGGCGGCGACCGGGGCACGTCCCCGCGTGCGGCGGACGGTCCCCTCGTCCTCCAGGGTGGCCAGCGCCTGGCGCACGACACTGCGGGAGACGCCGAACCGCTCGCGCAGCTCCGCCTCGCTGGGCAGGGTGTCGCCCGGGGCGATCGAGCGGTCGCGGATCTCCGCCCTCAGCACCCCGGCGACCTGGGCGTGCAGCGGGCGGGGGTCGGTGCGGTCAACGGGCATGCTGGCCATTCTAGGGTCGGCCGCGGCGTCCGGCGGGGCGGTGCCGCGCCCCCGTGGGCGCGGCACCGCCGCACGTCCGGACGCCGTGCGCGGGCTCTGGGCCGGACGCTACACGGCGTCCGGCCGGGCGGCCTGCCAGACGTGGCCCCACCCGGGGGCGAGGTCGGCCGCGCGGCGCAGGGCCAGGACGAGGCTGGCCTCCCGGGCGATGCCCTTGCCGGCGATGTCGAACGCGGTGCCGTGGTCGACCGAGACCCGAACGACCGGCAGCCCCGCCGTGATGTTGACGCCGTCGTCGCCGTACACCGCCTTGAAGGGCGCGTGCCCCTGGTCGTGGTAGCAGACGGCGACCAGCTTCCACTTGCCCTTGACCGCCGCCGGGATGAGGGCGTCGGCCGGGACCGGCCCGTGGGCGTTGATGCCCTCTTCGCGGGCGCGGGCGATCGCGGGGGCGAGGACGTCGGCGTCCTCGTCGCCGAACAGGCGGTTCTCTCCGGCGTGCGGGTTGAGTCCGGCCACACCGATGGGCTCGTCCGGGCTGCCCTGCGCGCGGGCGAAGGCGCCCATGAGCCGCAGGACCTCCAGGGTCCGCTCGGGGGTGACGCCCTCGATGGCCTGGCGCAGCGATACATGGGTGGTCAGGTGGAAGAACGACAGGTCCCCTGCCGAGAGCACCAGGCTGTAGTCGCTCACGCCGAACTCGTGCGCCAGCAGTTCGGTGTGCCCGGGCCAGGCGTGCCCGCCCAGGTGCATCGCGGCCTTGTTCAGCGGCGGTGTCACGATGCCCTCGACCAGGCCCCGCTTGGCCAGGTCGACCGCCGCGATGACGAACCGCGCCGCGCCGTCGCCCGCCTGCGCGCTCAGCTCGCCGGGCGGTACGTGCCCGAGTGAGGGGCCGGTCTGCACGATGTCGATGACGCCGGGCTCGTCCGCTGCCTCGCGTGGCGTGGCGACGGTGTTGACGGCGGCCGGGTCCCCGCCCACGGCGGCGACCGCGTTGCGCAGCGCGTCGGCGTCACCGACGACCACCGGCCGGGCGACCTCGCGGACCTCGGGGTGGTGGAGCAGCGCCTTGGCGGTGATCTCCGGTCCGATCCCCGCGACGTCTCCCAGGGTGACGGCCAGTGTCGGGCGGTTCATGCGTTCCTGCCTTTCGTGTCGCGGACCGCGTCGGCGGCCGCCAGTAGTGCGGTGGGCGATCCGAAACCGCCGGCCTTGGTGACGATGGCGTTGCCGTCCAGCGGCCCCCCGGTCAGCGTCCCGATCGGGATGCCGGGCGCGACCTCGCCGGTCAGTGTGATGCCCCGGGCGTCGAGCACCGAGGTCAGGGCGCGGGCCCCGTCGCCTCCGGTGACGACGAACCCGGAGAGCGGGTGGCGCGCGGCCAGCCCGGCGGCGAGCGCACCGAAGCGGTGGGCGACCGACGCGGGGTCCAGATCGCCGTGCCTGTCGTCGGGTGCGACCAGGGCGGTGCGGGGCGCGGCCGGATCGAACCGGGACAGTACCCCTGCGCTCCAGACCCGCCACGTCTCCTCGTCGCCCAGGTCGTGTGACGTGGGCTGTTCGATCCGCGTGTTCTCGTCGGCGGACAGCACCGCGACCTGTTCGCGCGTCGCCTGGTGCAGCGAGGTGACGACGATGAGTGCGGGCATGGCCGCGCTCCTGGCCGGGTTCGTGGTCGCGCCCGCGGGAGCGGCCACGGCGCCGGCCGGGAGGCCTTCCTCGGCCCACACGGTGGACAGGTGGGCGGCCAGTCCGGCCGATCCCACGGGAACGGCGTCGGGCCCCAGGGCCCGGACCGCGCCGGCCAGGCGCGCCAGGTCGTCGTCGTCCTCGGCGTCGACGACCACGACCGGGCCGAGGCCGCGCAGGAGTTCGGCGTTGGCCTCGTCGTCGTCACCCGTCAGCCGGGTGTGGGTGGCGCCGAGCAGGGCCGGTACACGGCTCTCGGTCACCGGGCCGACCGGGTCGCGGCCGATGGCCGTGCGGTGGACCTCGACGCCGTCGACGAGCAGGACCCCGTCCCGGACGACGCGTCCGGTGGCCGGGAAGGCCGGGCAGACCACGGCGACCGCGTCGGGCGACCAGGCGGAGAGGACGCCGTCGATCTCCGCGCGGACGGGCCCGCGCATCGTGGAGTCGACCTTCTTGTACAGGTGGGTGGCGCCGGAGCCCCGCATGTGCCGGGCCGCCTCGGCCGCGGTCTCGGCGGCCCGTTCGGCGGGCATGGCACGTGAGTCGGTGCTGACCGCGACGACCTGCGCCCGCGAGTCGGCCGCTGTGAGCTGGAGTTCCGTGCGCCAGCCCGCCCGCAGGAACTGGGCGGCGGTATCGCCGGCACCGGTCAGGTCGTCGGCGAGCACGGCGATGCGTGTGGGCGCGGACGTGTTCACGGTCGCTCGTCCTTCGTGTCGGTGGTCTCCGCGGCCGCGGCGGCACCGGCCACCGTTCCGTCCGCTGCCCCTTCCGCGGCCTCGGGCCGCGTCTCGGCGCGGGCCAACGCCGCGGCCTCCTCCTTCTCCGCCTGAGCGGGCGAGGCCCCTGCCCGGCGCAGGACCCAGGTGGTGACCAGGGGCGCGAGGATCGCCGTGACCAGCACACTCGCGGCGATCTGGGAGGTCGCCGTGCCCACGTAGGAGGCGAACGAGGGGTCGGCGGCCGCGACGATGGCGGGCGTGGCCACACCGTTGCCGGAGGCGGTGCCGGCGGCGAAACCGATACCGGACTCCTTGCCGCGCCGCAGGATGAACGTGTAGCCGAGGTAGACCAGGCCGCCGGTGACCACCGTGACGGCCACGCCCAGGAGGATCCCCGTCAGCCCGCCGGAGGCCACGTCTGCGAGGTCGATGCCGGTGCCGAGGGCGAAGGCGAAGAACGGGATGACGATCGAGGGCACGGGCTTGAGGACATCGCGCCACTGGGCGTCCACGTTGCCGACGACCACGCCGAGGACGAACGGGATGATGGCGGCGACCAGGGTCAGCAGCGGGATCTGGCCGAGACCGGAGGCGCCGATGAACAGCAGGGCGAGGAAGGGGCCGTCGTTGATCGCGGCCGAGATGTAGGCGCCCCGATCGCGTGCGCGGCCGTACTGCCCGGTGATGGCCAGCCACAGCCCGCCGTTGGCGTTGGTCGCGGCGGCGAGCATCGCCAGGATCGACACTCCGAGGACGCCGTCCGGCCCGGTGACCGCGGCGAGCGCGAGGATGAGCAGGCCCGGGATGAGGCTCTTGCCCAGCAGTACCACGCCCGTGGTGGCCAGGACCGGGCCGCCGGTGCGCAGGGTGACCTGGGTGCCGGTGGCGAAGATCAGGAGCGCGATCAGCGGCAGGGCGCTGTCCTTGAACAGCGCCGTGGTGAAGCTGCCGATGTCGAGGGCGGCGGGGGCGAAGGTCCCGAGGACCGATCCCAGCACCAGCGGGATCAGCATGGTTCCGCCGGGGATCTTGTTCATCCAGGTGTAGAGGGGCACCAGGGACCCGTGGTCGTCACGCATGAGTGTCCGTTCGAAGCCGTGACCTGGCGAAAGCCCGGGATGGACCGGCCGGTTCACGTGTTGTACGTACAGAGTGTACGTACAAGTTGGGAGTTGTCCAGCGTGCAGCCACAGGAATGCACACGCCGAGGGACCGGAACCGGCGATCACGGCCGGTGGGCCGGTCGGTGGGTACGGGCGGAGGTCGAGGCGCGGACCGGGGAAGCGGCGGCGGAAGCGGCGCTCGGGGCACGGAGCGGGCGCGGGCGACCCGGACGGGCCCCGGGCACGGGGAGGCGCCGGCGAGCACGGATCGCGCAGGCGACGGCGGGAGCGATGACGGGGGTGCGGCTCGGGCGCCATGGGCGTTCCGGGCCGCCCGGGCTCACCTGCCGGACCGGCGGTGCGGGAACGGCCAGCGGACGTGGTGCTCGGTCATCTCCTGGTGTTCGGGCGCCGACGGGTCGAACCCCCGCGCCCGTCCCGCGAAGGCGCGGGCCAGGGGCGCCGCGGTGATGCCGTGGGCATAGACGCTGATCAGCACGGTCACCCCCGCCACCAGCAGGACCCGGTCGCCCACCTCGATCCCGGACTGCTCGGCCACCATCAGGGCGAAGAGGACCGAGGCGAGCCCGCGCGGGCCGAACCAGCCGAGGAAGAGCACGGTCGCCGGGCGCAGCCGCGCGCCGAGCGTGGCCGCGGCCACGGCGAGCGGGCGCACCACGACCAGGCTGAGCACCGCGTAGGCCACGACCCGCCAGTCGATGTCGCCCAGCAGGGGGCCGATGACGATCGCGCCGAAGAGCGTGAACGTGAGCATGCTGAAGAGTTCGCCCTCGCGTTCGGCGAACTGGTGGACGTAGCGCCGGTGGTCGCGGCCCGTCACCCCGAAGGCGAGCCCCGCGGTGAACGCCGCCAGGAAGCCGTTGCCCGACACCGTCTCGGCGCCCGCGTAGGCGAGCGCGGCCAGGGCGATCGGGAACAGGCGACGCTGTGTGGCGCCGACCCAGCCGGCCGCGTTCACACGGGTGAGGACCCAGCCGCCGAGCGTGCCCACGGCGCCGCCGACCAGGACGCCCAGGCCGATCTGCAACGCGGCGAAGCCCGCCCAGGCCGCCGCGGAGTCGGCCGCGCCCTCGGTGGTGACCGCCAGCGCGGACAGGATCACCACCGCGGGCAGGGCGATCCCGTCGTTGAGCCCGCTCTCCACGTTCAGGGACTGCCGCACGCGCACCGGCAGGCGCCGGTCGGAGACCACGGCCGTGCCCAGGGCGGCGTCCGTCGGCACCAGGACGGCCGCGAGCAGGGCGCCTCCCACCAGCCCCAGGCCGGGCAGGACTCCGTAGGCGAACGCGGTGCCGAGCGCGATGCCCACCGGCATCCCGATTCCCAGCAGACGCAGCGGTAGCCGGAACTCGCGGCGCAGTGCGCCCAGGTCGATGCGCACCGCGTCGGTGAACAACACGAGCACGAGCGCGGCCTCGGTGAGGACCCTCATGGCTTCGCTGCTCACCGTGCCGGTGAGCAGGCCGAGCCCACCGGTACCGAGGACCAGGCCACCGGTGGCGAACACCATCGGGGCCGTCAGCCAGGTGCCCTGTGTCCGGCCGGAAACGAGGGCGTAGCCGAGGAAGAGCGCGGCGAGGAGGAAGAGGTCGGTCACCGCTGTCCGCCTTTCTCCGGTCTGGTACCGGTCACCGTCGGAGCCTGGCACGGGGGGCGACGGCTCGTCTCGCGCCGATGGGGTGGCGCCGGCCCCGATCGTTTCAGGTGGAGGCGGCGGCGGGGCGGCGACGCTCGGGCGCGCCGGAGACCGGAGGGGAGGAAAAAGAGACGGACGGACCGCGGTCGCGGCGCAGGGGCGGGGCCGGCATCGGCCGGGCCCGCCCCTCGATGAGTCGACGCTCCGGTGTCAGCGCAGGTGGGAGGCGCCGTTGACGTCCAGGACGGCGCCGGAGGACCACACGGCCTCCGGGGAGGCGAGGTAGCGCACGGCCGAGGCCACCTCCTGGGGTGTGGCGACGCGGCCGAAGGGGCTGTCGGCGCGCACCTGCGGGGTGAGCCGCTCGGCCACGCGCTCGGTCTCGACGAAGCCCGGCGCCACGGAGGCGACGGTGATGCCGTGCGGGGCGAGCGCGACGGCGAGCGACTGGCCCAGGGAGTGCAGGGCGGCCTTGCTCGCGCCGTAGGCGGGGTGGTCGGGCTCGCCGCGGAAGGCGCCGCGCGAGCCGACGTTGACGATGTGGCCGGGCGTGCCCGCGTCGATCATGTGCCGCGCCGCCGTGTAGCAGGCGTTGGCGGCGCCGAGCACGTTGACGTCCAGGGTCGTGCGCCAGGCCTTGAGCCACTCCTCGAAGGAGGTGGTGGCGACGGGGTGGGCGATGTTGACCGCGGCGTTGTTGACCAGAACGGACAGCCCGCCCAGTCGGTCGGCGGCGCGCTCGACCAGGTCGGCGGTGGCGTCGGGATCGCCGATGTCGGCCTGCAGGAGCACGTGGCCCTCGCCCGGCAGGCCGGCGAGCGTGCGCTCGGCCTCCTCGCGGCGGGTCCCGCAGTGGACGGCGACCCGGTCGCCGGCCTCGGCGAACGCGGTGGCGATGGCGCGTCCGATGCCCCGGGAGGCACCGGTGACCAGGACGCCGCGGCCGGGCGGCCGGCCGCCCGGCGACGAGGACGGTGGGGTGGAACGGGAAAAGTCATCCGATGATGGCATGCCCGGCATCCTAGTGGCCGCGGACCTGCGGCGATCGCTCCCCCCGAGGGAAGCCGGTCGCCGCGGTGGGACCGCGCCTGCTCCTGCGCGACGGTCGACGGGGTTCAGCGGCCGGCCGGTGACTCCTCCGGCGCCCGGCGGGTCGCCCGCCGGTCCCACCCGCGCAGGTGGGCGAGCACGACCGAGACCGCGGCGGCGAGGAACACCACCTGCATCGCGGTGCGCGGGAGAAGCTCCTGGTGCGGCGGCAGATCCGTGCCGGTCACGGCCAGGTGGACGTTGGCGGGGAACATCGCCACGAGCAGGACGGCGAGCCCGGCCGCGGCCCAGGGCGCCGTCCGCGGCCACAGCAGAGCCGCCGCACCCGCCAGCTCCAGCACACCGGTGACCGTGACCAGCAGCTCCGGTGCGGGCAGCGCGGGCGGGACCATCGCGATGAGTTCGTCGCGCATCCCCACGAAGTGCACCACACCGGTGAGGCCGAACATCGCGGCCAGGCCGCCGCGCACGGCGACCGGCCACGGGCGCAGCCGGTGGACGCCGAGGGCTCCGGCGGCCCACAGGGCCAGGGTGACGCCGACGAGCGTGATCAGGGGTTCCATGGCGACTCCTTCGTGAACTTACCATTGGAAAGATATGGGTGCGCGGCAATCTTGTCAATGGAAAGTTCAGGGCGGATCCGACCACACGACGGTTTCGTCAGGGGTCGGGTCGGGCTCGAGGTTGTTGATCTGCTCCAGGTCCAGGGCGTCGTAGGCGCCCAGGTCGACGGGGCCGCCCGCGTCGAGGTAGGAGGGGACGGCCTCGGCGCCAGCCGGGTGGGCCACGCCGACGGGCTCGATGCCCAGGGCGACGACGTTGTCGAGTTCGCCGCCGTCGAGCACGATGACGCGCTCGGGCTTGGCGGGGGATCTCGGTCTCGCCGATCTCCTCGTTGGCCACGTAGTTGCGCACGGTGCGCGGGACGGGCTACTCCTCGGTGCGGCCGAGGTGCAGGACCCGCACCGCCGCCGCGGCCGTCTCCGGGTCCGGGTGGTGGCGGGCCAGCGCGCCCAGGACCCGGGCGGTGTCGGGGTGCTCGGACTCCCACAGGCGCACGGGGTCGGCCAGGAGCAACCGTTCGATACCCGAGGTGTCGTCGGCGTCGAGCAGGAACCGGATGCCCGCCTCTCCGCCGGCCATCGACGCCGCGAACATGTCGATCACCACCCAGGGGCCGAACTCCGACATGATCTGGTCGATCTCGTGCTGGGGCAGCATGCGCGAGGTCAGCAGCACGATCGCGGCCAGGCTCACCACCGCGGGCCGCGCGGAGTGCAGCAGGGCGCGCAGCTCGTGCTCGATCTGCGAGCTGGTGGCGTTGAGCACCTTGGTACCCGCCCACCGGCGCTGGGACCGGCCGGGCCCCGAGACCACCGACGCGATCTCCCGCAGGGCCCGCGCGGGGGTGCGCCGGTCCAGCCAGGGGCCGACCGCCGTGAGCTGGCCCTCGGTGGACAGGGTGGCCAGGGTGTCGAGGAACTCCGCGGCGTCGGCGCCGGCCAGGTCGCCGATGAGCGGCGCCTGCACACCGACCTCCTGGAGCAGGCGGCGCACCCCGTACCGGCCCAGCGCCGTGAGCTCGACGAGCGGGGCATCGCGCGCGCCGGGGTCGTCGTGGGCCGCGGGCAGCAGGACGGCGCCGGTCGTCGCCAGTTGCCGCAGCGCGCGCAGGAGCAGTGCCCCGGCGTGGGGGCGCAGGCGTTCGGGCAGCGCGCCGACGGCGCCGGGGGCGAGCAGCACGTCCTGCACCAGCGTGCCCAGGGGCGCCTGGAACCCGTCGGGCGCCTCGTACAGGTAGCGCAGCACGTGGGGCAGCAGCTCGGGGCCGGAGGTGCCCGGGGCGGGCGCGGAGCCGCCCTCGCCGTCGCCGCGCGCGTACTCGAAGGTGTTCTCGAAGACGCGGACCCACCAGTCCAGGACGTGGTCGGGCGTGCGGGCCCGCTCGCGCAGGGCCGGGCGGGGGCGGGCCAGACCGCCGTCGAGCACGACCATCCCCAGCCCCACGGCCGTCTCCCAGGGCACGACGAAGTCCGCGACGTCACCGCCCGCGGCCATGCCCTCCAGCCACGCGGCACGGCCGCAGGGGGAGTGGGCGAGCGAGTGCGGCCACAGCCCGAGCCGCTCGACCGCGTCGCGCACGTCCGCCAGGGCGGGCAGCCCGCGCGGTGTGACCGGTGTGCAGGGCGCGCTCCACAGGGCCAGGCCCAGGGCGTCGCGCAGCAGGGCGGTGCGCAGGGCCGCGTGGGCGAGCTCCCGCGGCGGCGGCAGCGACACGGGCCTGGCGCAGACCTGGCGCCGGCCCGGGACGGGCGGCTCGTGCGCGGGCATGGGGCCTCCCGGATTCCGACGGCACGGCGGTACCCCTCCTTGCTATCGCTCCGCCGCGGGTCCGTGGGGCGGTTTCGGCAGGATGAGACCGAGAATCACCGGGGCCGCGGGCCCCTGGACGCGTGGAGCCGCCGGGGGTGGGGCAGTATGGCGCCATGGGCGAACTGGTGCTGATCAGACACGGGCAGACCGAATGGAGCAGGCAGCGGCGGCACACCGGCCGCACCGACCTGCCGCTGACCGAGGAGGGCGAGCGGCAGGCCGAGGCGCTGCGGCCGCTGCTCGCCCAGCGCGAGCTCGGCCTGGTCGTCACCAGCCCCCTGGTCCGCGCCGTGCGCACCGCCGAGCTGGCGGGGCTGGACGACACCGCGGTGGACCCGGACCTGGCCGAGTGGGACTACGGCGGCTACGAGGGGATCACCACCGCGGAGATCCAGCGCGACCGCCCGGGCTGGAACCTGTGGCGCGACGGTGTCCCCCCGGGCGACGCCGACCACCCGGGCGAGCTCGTGGAGCAGGTGGGGGAACGGGCCGACCGGGTCCTGGCCCTGGTCACGGCCGAGCTCGACGCCGGCGGTCCCGACGTGGTGCTGGTGGCGCACGGACACGTGCTCCGGGTGCTCACCGCCCGCTGGCTGGGCCTGCCCTCCGCGGACGGCGTGCTGTTCCGGCTGGACACGGCCACCCTCAGCACACTGGGCCGTGAGCACGACCGCCCCGTCGTCACCTCCTGGAACACGGGCCGCTGACGGCCGTGTTCCGCCGGGAGGCGGGCCCCGGCGGCCCCGGCGGCCCCGGCGGCCCCGGCGGCCCCGGCGGCGCCGGGTGACGCCGACGGCGGTCCCCGCCTACGCGGCGGAGCGGCGGAACCGGTACCACTTCGGCGAGGTGCGGTTCATCGGCCAGCCCAGACCGGAGGTGTCCGCGTCGTCGACCGTGAGGAGTTCCCAGTCCGGGAACGCGGCCTCGACCTCGGCCTGGGAGACGCCCTCGACCATCCGCCGGTACCGCGAGTCCCCGAAGGCGAGTATCAGCAGGGTCGCCCCCGGCGCGGCGAGCGCCGTCACACCGCGCCCCTCCGCCGCGCGCTGGTCCTCCTCCAGGCCCTGGAAGCAGCCGATGTCGAGGAAGAGGTCGAACGTGCCCAGACCGGCCGAGGGCAGATCGGTCACGTCCCCCACGACATAGGTGACCTCCGCCGGCCCCTTGCGTCGGGCGGCCTCGACCGCGGCGGGCACGAGGTCGACGCCCACCGCCTCCCACCCGCGCCGTGCCAGCTCGGGGGTGAACTGCCCGCGCCCGCAGCCGATGTCCAGGGCCCGTCCGGGCCCGCCGGTACGGTCTTCGGTCTCACGGTCGAGCAGGGCGCCGACCTCCGCGCCGCCCCCGGCACCGTAACGCTCCCAGGGGGTGAAGCCGAGGCGGTACATCAACGCGTAGTTCGTCATGGGCCCACGCTAGAACGACCTGTCGGCAAGGGCCGTTCGCCCCCCGACTACCGTCATCGCCGCAGGTGCGCGGCCCGCCGAGCGACCCCTGGCGGCCCGGTCCCGTCGGCTCGGCCCTGGCGCGGGGCCTCCCATCGACCGGTGGCGGTGGGCCGCCCACCCGGCTGTCTCCGAGGAGTGGTAGAACACCAGGCGGACGATTCACGTTCGCACAATCACTCTGAGAGAACACAGGCATCCCCTCCCCCATGTCATCACGCACCCGCGCCACCCTGGGCGCGGCCGCCCTCGCCGTGCTCGCCCTCACCGGCTGCGCGCAGGTCCTGGACCAGGTCGACCGCTTCGCCCGCCAGGAGGCCGACCAGATCCTCGGTACCGTCACCCTCGACGAGGTCGACCGCGACGACCCCTTCGCCGGGAGCCCCGCCGCCGACTTCGGAGTCGGGTTCGACACCCCCGAGCCCGCCGCGGAGGGCGATTTCACGGCCGAGCAGGTCGAGTGGGCCCTCGACCGCACCCGGCTGCTCCTGGAAACGGTCTACCTCGACACCGACGCGGTCTTCGACGAGGACAACAGCGAGTTCACGGGTCTGCTCACCGGTGAGTCCCTGGCCTGGTACATGGACCACCTCGGGCACGAGGACCCCGAACTCGACAGCCGCCACCTGCCCTTCAACCTCACCGCGGGGACGGCCGAGCTGATCGGCGACGAGATCCGTGTCGACGGCCGGATGTGGACCGAGACCGACCGGGACCCCAGCGGGTGGGACTACCTGGCGGTCAGGACCGAGTACGTCGTCGTCTACCCGATCGCCCGCCCCGGCAAGCCGGTGTCGACGCGCATGGTCGTCACCCACCTCGGCGAGGTCGGCTTCTACGACCTCGGCGACGGCACGTTGGAGGCATGGCCGAACTGGCACCGAGCGGTGGCTCCCGTACACTGCCTGCCGGACCAGTTCACGTTCACCCCGGCCTTCCCCGGTGACCTGCCCGAGGGCGACCGGCCCGAGGGCCGCGTACAGGACGCCTACGACCTGGAAGCCGCCCGCGAGCAGGACGACTGCGGGACGGTCAGGGGCACCTGAGCCCCGGTCTCTCGTGCCCGGCGGCCGCTCGCCGCGCGGTCGCGCGGCCCGCCGAGGTGCGGCGAACACCCGATCGCGGCGTCCGGATCAGGTTGAATGTCGTCCATGATCGTGCGTCGAATGCTGCCAGACGAGATGACCGCCGTCAGCGACCTGCGAGAGGTCGCCTACCGGGCCGACCGCCTGTTGGACGCGAGCCCCGCCTACGCCGAGACCCTGCGGCTCCTGGGAGCCGACGGGCGGGGCGAGGTCCTGGTGGCCGTGGACGGTGACCAGCTGCTCGGGACGATCATGTTCGCCCCCTGGTCGAACGGAAGCGAGCTCGCGCGCGGGGCCGACGAGGCCGAGGTGCGGGCGTTCGCCGTGGGCCCGCAGGCGCGGGGCCGCGGGGTCGGCCGCGCCCTGGTGAACGCGATCGTGGACCGTGCCCGGCAGGAGGGCGTGTCACGACTGCTGCTGTCCACCCAGCCCGCGATGGTCTCCGCCCAGTACGTGTACCGGGCGCGCGGCTTCACCCGCGTGCCCGAACGCGACTGGTCGCCGCTACCCGGCGTCGACCTGCTGGCCTACGAGCTGGTGCTCAAGGACTGACCGAGCGGCCCCGGCCACCTCCTCACCCAGCTCGCCCGCGGCGCAGCGGGCGAGCACGGCGTCCGCGACCGGGTGCCCGGTCAGCCACATGGCCTGGGCGAAGTCGTGCGCGTGCGGCGCGTACCGGTCCCCGTCCCCGGCGGGAAGCGCCAGACCCGCGTCGAGCAGGAGCGCGTAGTCGTCCAGCACCGCCCAGGCCGCCTGGTGGGAGGTGGGCGGCCCGGGCGCCGCGCCGAGCAGGCGGCGGGCCCAGCCGCCCAGCACCGGATGCTGGGTGTACAGGCTCAGCATCGGGGACAGGTCCGCCTCCAGCCCGGCCAGGTGGGCGGCGACCCGGTTGCGGCGGCGCCAGTCATCGGGGTCGGCGCAGGCCTCCCAGAGCCGGCGGGCCGCGGTGGCGGTCTCGCGCGCGGCCGTCCAGCGTTCGAGGAGCGTGTCGGTGTCCACCGGCCGGCCCTCCTCCAGCAGGGTCAGGGCCTCGTCGGCGCTCATCGCCCCGACCGTCGGCGTCAGGGGGACGTGCGCGCCGGAGTGGCGCAGCCGGCCGACCATGAAGTGGTCGCCCAGCGGCGTGGTGCGGTACCCCGGGCCCTCGACGGCCACGGCTCCCAGTTCGGCCAGGGTGTCCAGCACGCGACGCACCTGCTGTTCCGGATCGGCCTCGCGCCCGCCCAGGACCACGCCGGGGCCGTAGGCGTCCACGACATCGGCGGGCGTGCGCAGGTCACCGCACACGAACAGGTCGGTCAGGATCAGGAAGGCGGTCATCCCGCGCAGGCGTGTCATGGCCAGCAGGCCGCCCGCCCAGGCCTCGGCGACCGCCCCGGGTTCACCGTCGGCCCAGGCCCGCGCGGTGGGGCCGGGCAGCACGCGGGTGTAGGTGGTGCGCAGCAGCCCGGCGTCGCGGGCGATGGCGAACAGCTCGCGGACACGGGCGGGGTCCAGGTCCAGCGCGGCGGCGGCCTCCTCGGTGTCGGCGGCGGTGAGGGCGTCGTCGTCGCGGTCGGGGTCCAGGTCGCGGCCGTGGTCGGCCCAGACCGTGAGCCGCGCCGCGTCGGCCAGGACGGCGCACGAGCGCGCGGCCGCGTCGAGGTCGCCGGCGCGGGTGCGCAGGACGGGGCGGATCGGTTCGGGTTCGCCGTCCTGGCCGACGCCGAGCCGGTGCAGCAGGGGGAAGGCGCCCTCCTCGACGGGGGCCGGGCTGTGCGGCGGTCCGTCGGCTTCCGGGTCCACGGAGGCGATGGCCGCGCGCAGGCGCCGCGGGCTCTCCGTGCACACCAGCTGGCCGGTCTCGACCAGGAAGTCGCACCAGTTCAGCCAGGTGGGGCGCAGGTCGCCGGACGCGCCGGTCCAGCCCCGCACGGTCCGGGCGATGTCGTCCACGTCGCCGACCGACCAGTCCATGGGGTCGGGGGACCCGGCGTCGAGGTGGGCGGTCAGCAGGAACAGCAGGGCGTCGGGGTCCGGGGCGAGCGGTGGATCAAGGGCACGGGCCCAGTCGAGGCAGTCGTGCACGACGGAAAAGATGCGCTCAGTCATTGTCTCATCACCGAATGTGAGTCGCAGATGTGCCATCAGGCTAACCGCGTCCGGTCCGCCCGCGTGGCGGAACGCCGAAATCGTTCTCTTTCGCCCCGCGCCCGGCGGCGGTCGGCCCGGAGCCCGGCGCTCCGGACCCCGTCGGCCCGTTCCGGTCCGACTCAGCCCGCCGCCACGAAGTCGGGGTCGCCGGCCGCGCCGAGACCGTCGACGTGGGCGATGACCCGGTCGTAGGCGTCCTGGAGGGTGCGCCGGTCGTCCTCCGGCAGATCCGGGTCGGCCAGGGCGGCGGCGAGGTCGACCAGGCGGATGTCGGGTGTCAGCGCCAACCGGGTGGGCCTCGCCGCCAGCGTCCCGGACTCCCACACCCCGGGCTCGACCTCCGTGAACTCCACCCGCACCGTCAGACCCTCGCGGCGCGAGTCGATGGGCGGGCTGGACTGCCCGGCGATCTGGTTGCCCATCCCGTACACCACCCACTCGCCGTCGATCCGCTCCACGGACTGCACCACGTGCGCGTGGTGCCCCAGGATGAGGTCGATGTCGTCGGAGGTGACCAGCTGCGCCAGGGAGCGCTGGGCGTCGTCGGCGTCGTGCGCGTACTCGGTGCCCCAGTGCATCGACAGCACCACGATCTCGGCCCCCGCCTCGCGGGCGCGCGCGGCCTCGGCCAGCACGGCGTCCTCGTCGATGAGGTTGGCCGTCCACTCCCGGCCCTCGGGCGGCTGGAAGCCGTTGAAGCCGTAGGTGTAGGACAGGTGCGCCGCCGCGACGGGGTCGCCCTCGGCCGGGCGCACGCTGTAGATCCGCGGCGTGCGCGCCTCCTCCTCGGTGCGGGCGCTGCCCGCGAAGCCCAGACCGGCGGCCTCCAGGCCCGACAGGGTGCGCTCCACGCCGTCCACGCCCATGTCGAGGGTGTGGTTGGAGGCGGTGGAGCACCCGTCGTAGCCCGCCTCCGCCAGACCGGCCGCCACCTGGGGCGGGGCGCTGAAGACGGGATATCCGGTGAAGGGGCCCCCGGGCGGCGCCAGCGGCACCTCCAGGTGGCACAGGGCGAGGTCGGCCTCCTCCAGGACCGGGGAGATGCCCTCCAGCAGCGGCGCGAAGTCGAACGTGCCGCCGCCGTCGCGCTCGGCCTGGGACCAGATGGAGCCGTGGACGAGGATGTCGCCCGCGCCCGCGACGGAGAGGGTGCGTTCGACGTGCGCGCTCTCCCGGGGCGAGGGGGCGGGGGAGGAGCTCCCGCCGGTCGTCTCCGCCACGGGGGCGGTGCAGGCGGCGGCCGCCGGCGCGAGGGCGGCCAGCAGGACGGTCAGGAGGGCGGCCGGAGTCGTCGGGGGCCGCCGGAAAGGGAGTCCGGGGGATCGGATGCGGCGGGCGGGGGAGGATTCCACCATCCCCACAGCTTAGGGCCGGCGCGGTTTTTCCCTGAGGTGCTCCGTGAGTTCTGATAAGGGTGGGAGAAATGCACGAGAAAAGTGAGGAGAACGAGATCATCCATTTCCTGGAATCATGCCGAGTCACCACTGGCTGCGCGGTCGAACCATAGTTCGGGTGACCGAAACCGGCCATGGCCCCGACGCCGCGTGTGTTTGGCCCGTACGCACGCGGAAACACCGGGGAGGCGGACAGTGTGATTCGTCCGGCCATGTGTTCGTCGAGGACAGGTCACTCGTACCACCGCGCCCGCAGGTCCGACCCGCGAGTGAGATTGGCCGGCGCCGAGGACGAGAACATAGGTCATGCGCGACCGCGCGATCGCGCGTGCTCCCCTTCCCCAGGAGGTCACCGGCGTGGCGGCGAGTGCTCGAGAGCGAAGACCCGACCCCTGGCCCACCGAACTCGACGTTCGGGAACTCCTCGCCCAGGGATGGCGGCCCACACCCTTTCACGAGTACGTCCTGAAGATCCACAGTCGCTGCAATCTCGCGTGCGACTACTGCTACATGTACGAAATGGCCGACCAGGGGTGGCGGAGGCAGCCCCGGCGCATGGCCGTGCCCACGGTCGAACGCGTCGCCGGGCGCATTGCCGAGCACGCCCGTGCGCACGGGCGCTCCCGGGTCGAGATCGTCCTGCACGGCGGAGAGCCCCTCCTGGTCGGCCACGACCACCTGCGCACCACCGCCCAACTCCTGCGCAAGGCCACCGAACCCGACGTGCTCGCCGCCCTGAGCATCCAGACCAACGGCGTCCTCATCGACGACCAGTACCTCGACCTCTTCGACGAGCTGGGCATCCGCGTGGCCGTCAGCATCGACGGCGCCGAGCGCGACCACGACCGCCACCGCCGCCGCGCCAACGGACGCGGGACCCACGCCGAGGTCGACGCCGGGCTCCGGCTGCTCACCGCGGCCCCCTACCGGCACCTGTTCGCCGGCCTGCTGGCCACCATCGACCTGGAGTCCGACCCGGTCGGCACCTACGAGGCCCTGCTCGCCTACGACCCGCCCGGCATCGGCTTCCTGCTGCCGCACGGGAACTGGGAAGCGCCGCCCCCGGGCTGGGACCCGGACGGGCGCGGCTACGGCGACTGGCTCATCGCGCTCTTCGACCGCTGGTACCACGCGCCCCGGCGCGAGACCGACATCCGGATGTTCCACGACATCATCCGCATGCTGCTCGGAAGCCGCTCGCGCAGCGAGAGCATCGGCCTGTCCCCGGCCGCGCTCGTGGTCGTGGAGACCGACGGCAGCATCGAGCAGGTTGACAGCCTCAAGTCCGCCTACGAGGGCGCCGCCGACACCCGCCTGCACACCTTCACCCACCCCTTCGACGACGCCCTGTACCTGCCCTCGACGGCCGCGCGCCAGATCGGCGCACGGGCCCTGGCGCCGGAGTGCGCGGCCTGCCCCGTGCACAAGGTGTGCGGTGCCGGGCTCTACCCCCACCGCTACCGGGAGGAGACGGGTTTTCGGAACCCCTCCGTGTACTGCCAGGACCTGTACCGCCTCATCGGCCACATCCACGGCGCGGTCTCCGCCGACGTGGCGCGCCTGCGGGAGGAACTGTGAGCGCGGTGGCCGTGCCGCCCCGCAGACCGGTGCCCGGGCCGGTGTTCGACGCCCTGGCCCGGGGCGGCGGGGGCGCCGCGGCCACCCGCTACCTGCGTGAGGCGGAGTACGGCAAGCACCTGCTGCTGGTGCGCCGGGTGGTGGACGCGGCGATGGCGCACGGACACCCCCAGGCGGCGCGGGCCCGCGCGGCCTACGAGCTGCTCGCGCTGGCCCAGGAACGCGCCCCCGGCGCCGTCGCCCGCGTCCTGCGCCACCCCACCGTGGGGGCCTGGGCCCGCCGCACCGTCCTGTCCCTGGGCGGACACCGCGACGACCCGCCCCGGGTGGCGGCGATGTCGGCGCTGGCGGCGGCCGCCGCGGTCCGTTCCGGTACGCGGGCACGGGTGAGCGTGCCCCTGTTCGGGCCGACCGCGCCCCTGCCCGGCCTCGGGCGCGCCCTGCTGCGGTCGGGCGGGCCGGGACGGGAGGCGGTCCTCGAGGCCGACGCCCACGGGGCCGAACTGTCCCTCGGGGACGTCCGCGTCCGGGTCCCGGACGACCCGCACGAGGACACCGACGACTGGCACGCCCTGCGCCGGATGTCGGCCGAGCACCGCGGCAGGCGGCTGGACCTGCTCCTGGACGACCAGGACGCCGACCGGCTCTCGGGCGCGGACCTGGAGGAGGCACGGCTGAGCGGCAGGCGGATCGCCCGCTGGCGAGCCGTGCTCGAACAGGCCTGGGCGATCCTGGTCGAGCACCACTGGACCGTCGCCGAGGAGGTCCGGGAGGTCTGCCTCACCCTCACCCCGATGAGGGCGGGCACCCGGGAGCACGTCAGTGCCACCGCCACGCGCTGCTTCGGCGGCATCGGACTGTCCGACCCTCCCGACCCCGTCTGGCTCGCCCTGACCTTCGCCCACGAGGTGCAGCACATCAAGATGGCCGCGCTCGTCGACCTGGTCGCGCTCACCGCCCCCGACGACGGACGCCTCTTCTACGCTCCCTGGCGGATGGACGCCCGCCCGATGAGCGGACTGATCCAGGGGGTCTACGCCCATGTGGGCGTGGCCGGGTTCTGGCGACGGCAACGGCTGGTCGCCACGGGGCGGGAGGCCCGCACGGCCCACGCCGAGTTCGCCTACTGGCGTCGTGCCGCGGTGGGCGGCGGCCGGTCCGTGCTCGGGTCGCGTGCGCTCACCCCGGCGGGGGAGCGGTTCATGGCCGCGACCCAGAAGACCCTGCTCGACTGGCAGGGGGACCCGGTCCCGGCCTCGGTGGCCCGGGCCACCGAGGCCGCCGCGCGCGAGCACCGGGCCCGGTGGCTGGCCGCCAACCCGGGCCGGTGAGGACCCGGTCGGCGCGAACGCCCGGGACGCTGCTGCCCGAACGCGGAATCGGCGACGGTCAGAGCAGGATCGGGTCGAAGTCGTAGGCCAGCCGGTGCGCTTGGAGCACGGCCTGCGTGGCGCGGTGCTCACGACCCAGCACCCTGGTGGACACCGGCACGATCTCGGAGCTCAGCTCCTCGGCCTCGGCCGCCTCCTCCGCGCCGCCCTCCTCCCGCAGGTCCTGGACGAGGTTGGCCGCGCAGGCCAGACCGAGCGGGTGCTCATCGCCCAGGAGAGCGCGGATGCGGCGCAGGGTGCCCCGGCCGAGCCGGACGGCGTTCTTGGTCTCGCCCAGGGCGGCCAGGTCGCTCGTGAGGTTGATGGCCACACCCAGCGAGTAGTGGTGGTCGCGGCCGAGCTGCTCGTTCAGGCCGGCCATCGCCTCCTCGTTGAGGGCCCGGGCCCGGCCGGGGTCGCCGAGGAGCCGGTGCAGCAGGGCGACGTTGGTACGGCAGCCGAAGTTGTACGGGTGCCGGGTCCCGTACACGCGCTCGTACCGGGTGTAGGTGTCCTGGGCCAGGGTCATGGCCTCGGACAGGTCGCCGCGCATCCTCAGGACGTTGGCCAGGCACATGGCCGCGGCGATGGTCTCCGGATGGTTCAGGGAGTAACGCTTCAGGTAGCGCGAGTGCACGTCCTGGACCAGCTCGAACGCCTCCTCGGTCTCACCCGCCATCCGCCGGGAGATGGCCAGGGTGAGCTGGGCCCGCAGCGTCACGGGGTGGTCGATCTGGAGCCTCTCCTGACCGAAGGCCAGGCAGTCCTCGCCCAGGTCGCAGGCCTCGGTGTAGTCGCCGGCCAGGCGCACTGCCTGCACCATGCCCGTCTGGAAGGCCAGCAGGGTGCTCGCCGGGACGGAGCCCCGTGAGCGTCGGGCCATCATGTACGCGCGCTCGTGCAGGGCGCGGGCGGCGTTGAAGTCGCTGTTGAGGACGTGGTTGATGCCCAGGTTGTGGGTGGCCCTCAGAGTGAGGGTGGCGCGGTGCCCCAGGGTCTCCTCGTGCAGGCGCAGGGCCTCGTCGTCGTTCTTCAGGGCTCCGCGGAAGTCACCGCGCACCCGGAGGTCGTGGCCGAGACCGTTGAGCAGCGCCAGCGTCTCGCTGTGGGTGGGCCCGAGCACGGCGCGCATCCTGGGCAGGAGCGCCCGGTCGATCTCGTGGACCTGGTCGTAGCGGCCCAGATCGCGCAGGATGCCCGCGTAGGTGCGCTCCAACTGCAGGACGGAGGGGTCGTCGGGCCCGGAGACGTCGGTCCACTCGGCGATGAACTCCGCCGCGAGTGTGTTGGCGCTGTCGAGGTCGCCGGCGCCGTGCAGGTACCGGAGGACGTTGACCACGAACTGGCGGCACTCGGGTTCGGTGCTCTCCGCGATGCGGGTGCTGCGCAGGTGGGGGATGAGCTCGGCGTAGCGTTCCTCGTCCTCCGACGCGCTCATGAGGGACCACACCTCCGCACGGATGAGGTCGTGCTCCTGGCGGGGGATGTCGTCGCGTACGAGGGCCTGGATGAGCCGGTGGACCTGGATGGTGCGGTTGGCGTCGAGCCGGATGAGGGCGTAGCGGCCCAGCTGAGCGATGGCCCGTCCGAGCCGGATGGGGTCGGCCATCAGCTCGGTCATCGCCGGGCGCACGTGCCCGCCGTCCATGGGGAAGAAGATGTCCCGGGGGATGGGCTCGGGGCTGAAGAACGCGCAGCTGCGCAGCAGGTCCATCGCCTCGGGCAGGTTCCCCTGGAGCTCGGCCACCGACAAGCGCCAGGCGGCGGCCATGGAGGCCGGGTACTCCGGCGGCTTGCCCTCGCCCATGAGGGAGGTCGGCTGCTCCCGGAGCAGCCGTAGGTACTCGCGTGCGGACATGCCGGTCTCGGCCTGCAGGGCGCCCGCCTGCTCCAGGGCCAGGGGCAGGTGTCCCAGTGCCTCGGCCAGCTCGCCGGCCTCGTCCGTCGTGATGGGTCGGCCGATGCGCTTGCGCAGGAACTCCTCGCTCTCGTGCGGGGAGAACTCCTCCAGCGACACCGCCTCGGCGACCCCCTGCCAGCGGTGGTTGCGGGAGGTGATCAGCACGTGGCCCGGCCCCTCCGGGATGATGTCCTTGAGGACCTCGGGTTCGTCGGCGTTGTCGAAGACCAGCAGCCACCGGGCGTAGGGCTCACCCCGGCGCAGCGCGTCCAGGACGTTCGCGGAGGCCTCGTCGATGCCGACCTCGTTGGGTCCGGGCAGGTTCAGATGCGGTGCGAGGTGGGCCAGGGAGGAGCGCACCAGCCCGGGCTGGTCGGCCATGATCCACCACACCACGTCGTAGTCGCCCCGGAACCGGTGGGCGTACTCGACGGCGATGAGCGTCTTGCCGACCCCGCCGTACCCGTGCAGGGCGTGGGGCAGAACCGCGGTCACCGTGTTGTTCAGAGCGGCGTTGAGCTGCTCCAGGTGCTCCGCGCGGCCGGTGAAGTTCTTGTTGCGTGACGGCACCCTGCCCCAGACCGGGGGGAGCGGCCCCAGGGAGACATGGGGACGGGACGGCTTGGTGTTGGCCACGCTAATCCTCCTGAATCACATTGTCCTCACCAGTTCAGTTATCGCCGTTCCGTGAGGGCTGTGTCGAGGTGTTCGTATTCTCTCGGCCGGTCCGAGGGCGTCGGGGGTATATCAGAGTAGGCGATGAAGGTTAGTCGACGACAGCCGCGGGAAGGAATTTTCAGGACAACGCCACACGGTAGGAAGGGCGGAGAGTTCCGCCCCTTTGTGCTGACCAGGTCGAATAGGTGGAATCAATGACGGAGGAGATCTGATGTCAGAGGATGTCGGAGGATCGCCGCTGGTGGACGTGGCGGGCATGTCGCTGAGGGAAGTGGATCGGATCGACGATTCCGCCCTCGCCTGCACACTGCGCGAGATTCTCGACCCGGCCGACGCCGGTGTGGAGGTGCTCTCCGCCTTCGAGAACAGCGGCGACTTCACGGGGAATCGACACGTCACTGGCGACAGGGCTAGAGAAGTGTGGTGAGGGCTCGCGGGCACCGGGTTTTCGTGGCACCATGGGCTCCATTGTTACGTGGTAGTTCCGCCACCATTCTCGCTGGCCGGGGGTTGTTCCATGTTACGAATCTCCGATGGGCGAGTCTCCCCCCGCAACCCCTTCGTGGGCGACCGGCCCCTCGGTGAACGTGACCGCCACCTCTTCTTCGGCCGCACCGCGGAGACCGCCGCGCTGCTCACCGCCTGGCGCGGCCACCGGTTGACCGTCCTGCACGGCCAGTGCGGCGTGGGCAAGACGTCCCTGCTCAGGGCCGCCCTGGCGCCCGCGCTCGCCGACGCCGGCGCCCACGTCCTGCCCGTGGCCACGCTGAGCTTCGATCCGGCCTTTCCCACCGCGGTCCTGCCCGAGCAGAACGCCTACACCCGCGCCCTGGTCGCCGCCTGGGACCCGGTCGCCTTCCCCAGCCACAGCCCGGGGACCTCGGTCGCCGACTTCCTGCGCTCCCGTGCCGCCACCGACCGCCACGGCGCCCCCCGCCCCCTGTACGCGGCCCTGGACCAGACCGAGGTCCTCTTCCGCGCGGACCGCCCCGGCCGCCGGCGGTTCATGGAGGAGCTCCTGGCCGCCGCGGAGACCACCACCGGACTGCGCCTACTGCTCACCACCCGCACCGAGCACCTCGACGGACTGCGCCGCCTCATCGACAAGTACGAGATCGACCACGCCGAGCTGCCCCTGGCGGCCCTGGCCCCGGACACCGCGGCCGAGGCCGCTCGGCGCACCCTGGCCGGAGCCGGCACCCGCTACGGGCCCGCGGCGGTCGAGCGGCTGGTCGAGGAGGCGCGAGCCCCGGACACCGCCGCGGTGGCCGAGAGGGCCGGGACCGGCACGGTGGACCCCGCCCTGCTCCAGGTCGTCGGGCGGATCCTGTGCGAACACGGCCCCGGAGAGGGACTCGACGTCGACGCGGGCCTGACCGCCCACCTCGCCCGGGTGGTGCGGGCGGTCGCGGCCGAGCACCTGGTCCCTCCGGACGTGCCCCATGCCTGGCTCCGGCGCGTGGTGGCCGCGGGCGGCGCGGGCGTGGCCGTGCCCGAGCACGGCCACCCGGGCGAGGCGCTCACCCGCGGACTCGTGCACTCCCTCCAGGACCGCCACCTGGTGGTGGCCGGCGGCGACGGCTACGTGTTGCGCCATCCCCGCCTCGGCCGCCCCCTGATGCGGCTGTTCTCCCACGCGGGGCCGGAGATGGAGCCCTGGACCCTGGAGGAGCTCCTCCGGCTCGCCCGCGCCTGCCACACCCGCGGCGAGGACGACCTGGCCCGCGAGCACGCAGACCGGGCGCTGCGACCCGCCCCGCGCGGGTTCCCCCGGGCCCGCGCCCTGCTGACCTCGCTCCAGGGCGACCTGGCGTTCGTGCGCGGCGACCACCCGGCCGCGGCCGGACACTACGCCGGGGCCGCCGACCTCTTCGAGGCGCAGGGGGACAGCGCCGCCGTGGCCCGGGCCCTGGTCGCCCAGGCACGCAGCCATCTGGAACTCGGCCATCGGTCCCAGGCCCTGGGCGGCCTCACCTCCGCCGCCAACCGCGTCCACGGCGACCCCAGCCTCAGCACCGGCCTCGGGCAGGCGCTGTGGCGCGCCGGGCAGGGGGCGCTGGCGCGCGAGGTGCTGGACGGGGTGTTCGTCGGAGCGGGGGCCACCACCGAGGCCAGGCGCACCCGCGCCGAGGTGATGGCCGCGCGCGCGAGGGAGTGAGGGGCGCCGATGGATGTCGTGCTGGTGGCCGCGGTGACCGGGGCGAGCGCGTTGGGCGCGAGCTTCCTGACCGGGTTCTGGACCTACCGCACCGCCCGGTGGCGGGGACGGCACGAGGGACGGTTGGAGCGGGACCGGCGCCGGTTCGAACAGGAGCAGGAGCGCACCCGCGACGTGCGCGACCGGTTCGACCAGGCGGCCCGCGCCGTACTCCAGCTGGGAGTGACCGTCCGCGTCCTCGCGCACGTGCGCGCGTCCGGGGCGCACGGCGGAGCCGACGCCGAACTGGCCGAACTGCTGCGCCAGGCCCGCCAGGACGCGGTGGAGGCGGGTGTGGCGGTCGAGCGCCTGCGGAGTGTGGTCCGGCCGCGGGACCGGGCCCTGACGGAGGAGTTGCGCGAGGCCGCCGACCAGGCGTTCATTCACGGGCAGACGGCGACAGGTCCCGTGGAGGAGGCGGCCCGGGTCCAGCGCGAGTTGGACGCGCGGCTGCGCCGGATCGAGGAGACGCTCTTCCCGGTGCTGGCCGTGCCCTGGAGTGAGGAGACCGGACCAGGCGCCGCAGGAGGGACGGCGGAGGCGGCGTGAGGACGGTGAAGAGCACCGCCAGGGCGACGATCACCCCGGTGACGGCCAGGGTGGTGCCCCGCACGCCGAGCGCGTCCAGCAGGAAGCCGCCCGACACGACTCCCACGGGCAGGGCGGCCCCGGTGAAGAAGCGCAGGGTGCTGGTCACCCGCCCCAGGACCTCGGGGGGCACGTTCTGGCTGTGGTAGGTGAGCACGGTGACGTTGATGTGCGCCCCCACGAACCCGACCCCCGACCAGGTCAGAGGCAGCACGACCAGCAGCCGCGCCACGTCGGAGTGGTCGGTCGCGGCCAGCAGGAGGGTGACGGCCGCCCACCCCCACAGGCACAGCGTGACCATGGTGGCGGGGCTGCGCCGGCTGACGGTGAACGGGGCGACCAGGGAGCCGATCAGGCCGCCCGCCCCGCTGGCCGCCAGCACGACCCCCAGCAGCAGGGGTGACAACCCCTCCTGGGTGGCGAGCATGAGGATGACCAGCCAGATCATCTGGAAGAGGGCGTTGGTGACCGTGCAGGCCACGGCGGTGAGCAGCAGGAAGCGGTCCCGGCCCAGCTGGGTGAAGCCCAGGGCGAGGTCGTGCAGCAGGCGGGTCCGGCCCGCGGCGGCCCGGTCGGGGCGGATCCGGGGCAGCCGGAGCGCCAGGACCAGGGCCACGAGCGAGACCACGGCGTCGCACACGGCGGGCAGCGCGTGGGCCAGGCCGAACAGGCCGCCGCCCAGGGGGCGCCCGGCGAGCTGGGCGGCGTGGCCGCGCGCCTCGTTCTTGGCGGCCGCGCCGGTCAGCTCCTCGTGCGGGATCAGATAGGGCACGGCCGTGGTGGCCGCGGTCGCGTGGCAGGTGGCGCACACGCCGTGGACCGCCGCGGCCGCGCCCAGCAGGGCCACGGGCGCGTCCAGCCACAGGACCGGGCCGACCAGGCCCAGCACGCACACGACGCGGACGGCCAGGCCGGCGATCATGACGGTGCGGGGGTCGCCGCGGTCGACCAGCAGGCCGATCGGGATGTGCAGCAGGGTGCGCGGCACCATGCCCATGGCGGCGACGCACCCGGCGACGACCGGCGACCCCGTCTGGTGCAGGGCCAGCAGGGGAAAGGCCAGGCCGAGCGTGATGGAGCCGAGGCTGGAGAGGGCGCCGCCGGCCCACAGCAGGCCGAAGTGCAGCCGCCATCCGCCGCGCCGGGTGCTCACCAGCGCGACGGCGTCGGGGAAGGGGAGGGGCGGCGCTGTCCCTCGGTGTGCGTCACAGGCGTCGATTTCTTGCTCGGACCGTGCGGAAAAGGCCCGACGCGCAGTGCGGCCTGGATGCGGTGCCGTGCTCCTGCGAGTGCCGGTGCGCTGGTGGTGCGCCTCGCGCCGGCTCCTCCACCGGGCGGATCGCGCCGGGTGTGAGCGGGCATGGCACATGGTATCGGCTGTGGAACGGCGGCCGTACGCCCGATTTCTGGGCGCGTCCGGGACATACGGCAGCACAAGGGATGAACGGCAGAGTGGTTCGCCGCCCTGCGCCGCCGGCCTAGGCGCCCTGTGTCGTGACCCGGGTCAGGGAGTGGGCCTCGGTCGGATCGGCGCACTCCCACCGCCGGACCATGCGCTCGACCGCGTCCGCCGGCACGGGGCGCTCGCGCCGGTCCAGCCGCGCGCGCAGGACCGCGGGCGGGGCCTCCAGGGCGACGATCTCCACCCGGGCGCGGTAGGCGGCGGCCAGGTCCACGCACTGCGAGCGCAGCGAGCGCGAGACGTTGGTGGCGTTCCACACGAACGACCGTCCCGCCCGCAGGTGCTCGCGGGCCCGTGCGTGGGCGGCCGCGGCGACCGGCCGCTGGTCGGCGGTCGGCCGCACGCCCAGCTCGGCGCGCAGCGCGTCCAGGCTCACCACCGGCGTTCCGTCGCGGTGGCGGGCGATCCACGTGTCCTTGCCCGTGCCCGGCAGCCCCGACATGACCGTCACCGTCCCGCGGGTGTCGTCGTGCGCGGCGTAGTCCGGGTCGCGGTCGGGCTTGCGGAACCACTGGAAGCGGGCGTGGTCGGAGGGGAAGTCGCGCGGCCCCTCCAGGCAGCGCTGCTCGGCGCAGTACTCCTCGTAGAGCGCGACGCTGTCCAGGACCTCGGCGGTGTCCCCGCAGTGGCGGCCCAAGATGTCGGCGGTGGCCAGCAGCACCAGGTCGTCGTTGCGCGCCAGCAGGCTCACCCGGAACGCGATCTCGCGCAGGTCCGGGCGCTCCAGTGCCCAGAACGGCACCTGGTGGTGGCGGACCAGGGCGGCCACGTGCTCACGCCACTCCACGGGCGCGCCCGCCCGCCACAGCAGCCGCCGCGCCAGCAGGTCCCCGCGTCTGGAGTGGCCGTGCGCGGTGACGCGCCCCTCCTCGTCGCGGCGGGTGCACTGGGGTTTGGCGCAGTCGTGCAGGAGCACGGCCGCCAGCAGCCGCACCCGCTCGGGTTCGGGCCGGGACCGCCACGCGGGCAGCCCGGCCAGTGCCTCGCAGGCCATCCGGGTGTGCGTCTCCACGTCGCCCTCGGCGTGGTGGACCGGGTCCTGCTCCACCCCGGCCAGATCGCGCACCCAGGGGAAGGCGTCCCGCACCCGCGACCAGTCCAGGTCCCAGGTCGGCGGCGCCGGGCACAGGTCAGCGAACGTCCGCATAGAGCACCTCCGGGTCGGCCAGCGCGTTGGCGATCATCGGCCGGTCGAGCCAGTGCGTGCCCGAGTCCAGGACCGCGGTGGTGAACTCCGGGCGCACCCATTTGTAGCGGTCCACGGTGTGGTCGCCGTCCTCGACCTTGACGTAGAGGCCCTCCATGAGGTCGGAGTCGTCGCTCTCGGCCAGGGCACGGGCGGGATCGGTGCCGGCGGCGCGCGCCGCCGCGGCCAGGGCGTCGCGCCAGCCGGGTGTGCGGGCCGTGGACGGGCCCACCAGGGCGGTCAGCTCCGCCAGCGAGTCGAGCGGGCCCGAGCGCAGGACCGGCACCGACACCACCGGAGCGCCCTCCAGCAGTTCCCGCCGCCGGGGCGTGGACAGGAACACGTCCTCGCGGGTGTCGAGGACGTCGAACTCGCAGAAGTAGTGCGGCAGCGCGTCGTAGAAGACGGTGTGCCGGGCGTAGAGCCACTCGCCGTACAGGACGTAGCGCTCGCCCAGGCGCGGCCACAGCCGCGGCGCCACCGCCGCCGCCCACGCCTTGAACGGCGCGAACTGGCGCTCGCGCGGCCCGCCGGTCAGGTAGTGCCCCCGGCTCTGCAACCGCAGCCGTCCATCCGGCCCGAAACTGATCGCGGTGTTGGCCCCGTCGAGCTTCTCCTCCACCACCAGGTGGCGCCCGGACAGCGCGTCGAAGGGCTCGGCGGTCAGGTCGCCGTCCCCCGGCTGCAGGCGCGAGCCCCGGATGTGGCGGGTGCGCGGGTACTTGCGGAGCATGTCCATGGTTGTACACGCCCGCGCGCGGCCCCGGCCACTGGATTTCCGCGGCGGCCGGCGGGGCCGGCGCGCCCGCGCGGGACCCGCGGCGTGCGGGCGGCGTGCGGGCGGCGGTCCCGCCCTAGCGGTCCCGCACGGGGCGCCGGGTGTCCAGCGACGCGGCGTCGGCCGCCGCGCGCCCCTCGTCCCAGCCGTCGGCGTCGGTGGGCCCGCGGACCCGCGAGTAGGTCAGCTCACCGAACGCCTCGGCCACGGCCTCCTCCACCCGGCGCTCGCGCTCGGCGAACACCGGCACCAGGTCGGTGCCGGTCTCGGCGGCGGCCGACGCCTCGGCCGCCCGCGCCGAGGCCACCAGGCGCTCGCCCACGCGCGCGGCGAAGGCCGAGACGAACGACTCGCGGTAGGCCCGCCCGGCCGCGCGGCCGGACCGGTCGCGGACCGACCCCTGGGCGCGCATGGCCGACTCCAGCTGCACCAGCAGGGACGTGAACATCACCTCGACCGCCGCGAGGTCGCCCTCGAACCCCATGACCGTGCACAGCCCCAGCGCGCTGTCCCAGACCGCACGGCAGTGGTTGGCCTCGGCGACCTCGTGCAGCAGGACCGCCTTGTACTCGTCGTAGGGCGCCTCCACCGGCAGGCGCCGGGCGGCCCCGGCGGGGGAGTCGCCGGGTTCGGCGTCCAGCAGCGCCCGGTCGATGCTGTGCCGCGCCATGAGCTCCTGGGCCCGCGCGCTCAGGGCCTCGGCCTCACTGGGGAACTCCGTCGACTCGGCCTTGGCCAGCAGGGCCCGCACCCGCGCCAGCTTGCCCTGGTCGGCCCCGGCGGCCCGGTGCGAGGCCGCCGCCCGCCCCGGCCGGTAGGCACCCGGCAGCGGTCCCAGAGGCCGCAGCGGCGGCAGCACGCGCAGGTCGGCGAGCAGCCGCAGGGCGGTCTCCACCACCTCGAACCGCAGCAGAGCGTACTCGGAGCCCGCCCACACGAGGTACGCCTCGGGTCTGTGGACCGGGCCGCGCGCCCCCAGCGCGCGGACCTGCTCGCTCCAGCGCGGGTCGACGGTGGCGGGCGCGTGGCGGTCCAGGTCGGCGGCGACCACGTCGGCGCACATCGACGCCGCCACCGGGCCGCGGACCCGGCGGATCTGGCGCACCGCCTCCGCGGGCTGCCAGCCCCGCGACCAGGCGCCGGCCACCGCCTGGAGCAGGGCCTGCGCCAGCGCGCCGGAACAGGCGGCCGCCCACGCGGGGGACTCGGCGTCGGCCAGGCGCGCCGCGGCCAGGTCGACGCCGTCGCCCTCACGGCCCAGGACCAGGGCGTCGACGGCGCCGGAGACCATCGCGGCCGGGGTGTCGGCCGGCTCGGGTCCGGCCCACGGCTCGACCTTCGGCACGGCGCGGCGCCGACCGGTCCGCTTCTTGCTGCCCACGGCGCCCCTCCAGGATCGGTGGTGAAAGCCAACAGGCCATGGTACCGACCGGCGCGCGCGGGGCTCACAGGGGTGAGGGAAGGGAAGGGAAGGGAAGGGGAAAAGTCCAGGTGAAAGGCGGAGGCGGAGCGAACGGGTGGAATGGCGCTCAGGGCGCGAATAGCGCGTACGGAAAAAGGACGGGCTTGCGCGCCGCATACCGGGCCCTCCGGCCGCCCGACCTGCGCCGCCGAGGGATCGACTGCGCCCTCGTGGACGGCCTGCGCCCTTTTCCCGTGATGGCCCGGAGTGCAACTCCCTGCCCCACGCGGAAAAGTGCCGCCAACGTCCCGGAAGCATTCCGGAAACATCGACGGCATAGCGTCGCCGGGCATCCCGCAGCCACTGAGGAGTCTCCATGCACCAGGGAACCGACGCCACCGGCCGAGGCGGCGACGACGACCCTCGGACGACCGAGGGCCCGCGGTGCCCGGTCCGCCACGGCGAACCCTTCCCCCTGCACGGCCGCGCCGGAGCCGAGATCCCCTGGGCGCGACTGCGCGACACCCACGGCGGGCTCGCCCCGGTCGAGATCAGCCCCGGCGTTCCCGGCTGGCTCCTGCTCGGCTACAAGGAGAACCTCCAGGTCCTGCGCGACCAGACCTACTTCTCCGCCGACCCGCGCCCCTGGAGCCCCGACGGCCGTGTCCCGGCACGCAGCGCAGCCCTGCCCCACGACGGCGCGGAGCACCAGCGCCTGCGTGTGCCCATCGTCGACGCCCTGGCGCAGGTGGGCACCGCCCAGCTGGTGCCGGTGGTCGAACGCGCCGCCGTCCGCCTGGTCGGTGCGGTCCACGCCGAGGGCCGCGCCGACCTCATCGGCCGGTTCGCGGCCCCGCTGCCCGCGCTCGTGCTCAACGAGCTCTTCGGGCTGCCCGACTCCTACGGGAACCTGCTGGCCGACCTGACCGCACGGCTGTGGAGCGAGGACCCCGAGATCGCCGGACCCGCGGCCCCGGCGCTGCGCGCCTACTTCACGGGACTGGTCGCCCGTAAGCGCGCCGAACCGGGCCAGGACCTCACCAGCCACCTCCTGGAGCACCCGCACACCCTCACCGACGACGAGGCGGTGGAGGCGCTGACGCTGCTGTGGGAGACCGGGCACGAGCCCACCACGCACCTCATCGGCAACTCCCTGCTCAGGCTTCTGGAGGATCCGGGGGTGTGGACCGCCTACCTCGGCGGCACCCTCACCCCCGAGGACTTCGTCGACTACGTCATGTGGACCGACGCCCCGATCCGGATGCTGGCCGGGCGCTACTCCACCATGGACCTCCGCTTCGCCGGGGCCCGGATCGGCCGGGGCGAGCCGATGCTCTTCGGGCTCTCGGCCGCGCACGCCGACCGGTCCGCCGTCCGCGGCGGCGATGACGCCGGCGCGCTGGCGGGCAACCGCTCCCACCTGGCGTGGGGCGCCGGAGCCCACCGCTGCCCCGCCTCCGCCTTCGCCCGTGAACTGGTGCGCACCGCCATCGACATCGCCGTCGACCGCCTGCGCGGCATGGTCCTGGCCGTGGAGGCCGAGGACCTGCGCCGGCGCGGATCGATGGCGGTCAACGGGCTGGAGGAGCTGCCGGTGTGGTTCACCGCGACGGGGGAGAAGGCCGAGCAGGCGGCCGAGCCCGCCCCGGAGGAGCCGCGGACGCGCTGGGTCCGGCGCAGGCGCAAGCCGTCGTCGAGGGGCGCCCGCTACCAGGCACCGCTGGCCAAGGCCGCGCAGGACGAACCATCGCCCGTGCGCAGCGCCAGGGTGGCACCGGCCGTGAAGAAGAAGGCCCCGCCCGCACTGGGCGCGCGCTATCAGGCGCCCTTCGCGCGGCAGGAGCCCGAACCCGAACCCGACCCCTTGGAGCGGCTGCTGAGCAGCTGGACGGCCCGGAACCGCTCCTGACCGGCACCCTTCCGCCCCAGGGCGCCGCCGTGTGCTCGTCAAGGCCTGTGGCGGGCCGCTGGCCGACGAGTGGTCCGACCACTCCCTGGTCGAGGAGGAGAGGGCGCACCGCGGTCGCTCACCCGGGACGGGCGCCTGATGTACCGGATCTCCGTCCCGCTCAGGCCGGGTCCACCAGCAGGACCTCCAGGGTCCGCGGGCCGTGCACGCCCTCGACCCTGTTGAGCTCGATGTCGCTGGTGGCCGACGGCCCGCTGATCCAGGTGAGCGGCTGGGCCGGGTCCAGCTGCCGCACCGCCTCGGGGACACCGTCCACGACCTGCTCCGCCCGCACCACGCACAGGTGGTAGTCCGGCACCAGCGTGATGGCCCGCCGCCCCTGGTCCGGGCCGCCGTCGAGGACGATCGTGCCCGTCTCGGCGATCGCGACCGCGCACGCGGTGACGACCCCGTCGACGCGGTCCAGCTCCCGCAGCTCCAGCGGCCGGTCACGGCTGTCGGGCCTGCGCTCGGCCCCCGTGCGGGCGAACCAGTCCGCGTCGATGCCGTCGGGCACCGCGACGGCCTTGGCCCCGCGCCGCTCCAGCGCGTCGGCGACCTCCTGGGCCAGCCGGTCCGCGGGCACGCGCCGCACCAGTGCCTTGTAGTCGCGCAGCCGGTCCTCCAGGACCTCCAGCGCGTCGCCCATACCGTGGCTGTCGGCGTAGGGGCGCTCCACCGGCCGGACCACCGGCTCGTCGGCCGGGACGTCGGTCAGGGCGGCCCGGACCCGGGCCAGTACGCGCTCGCGTGAGGTGCTCAACTCTGCCCCTTCTCGTGCTTGTTCCACCACTGGCGGAAGGACTCGGCCGGAACGTCGGGCAGGTCGCGGGTGTCGGTCCAGGCGCCCGCCATGCCCGGCAGGTGGCGCGGCACCAGGTTCCTGGCCGCGCCGGCGGCGCGTTGGGCCGCGTCGAGCGCGCGGGAGGAGCCGAAGACGGCCTCGGCGCCCTTCATCATCGCCTTCTCGCCCAGGTGGCCCGGGCCGGCGGCGACCTCCTCGCGCAGGTGGACCAGCACCTCGGGGATGTCGATGGCCACGGGACAGACCTCGTAGCAGGCCCCGCACAGCGACGACGCGTACGGCAGCGCCTCGTCCACCTCCGAGGACATCCCGCGCAGCTGGGGCGTGAGGATCGCGCCGATCGGCCCCGGGTAGACCGAGCCGTAGGCGTGCCCGCCCGTGCGCTCGTAGACCGGGCAGGTGTTCAGGCACGCCGAGCAGCGGATGCAGCGCAGCGCCTGGCGGCCCACGGTGTCGGCCAGGACGTCGGTGCGGCCGTTGTCCAGCAGGACCAGGTGGAACTCCTGCGGGCCGTCGCCGGGCGTCACCCCGGTCCAGGTGGAGGTGTAGGGGTTCATGCGCTCGCCGGTGGAGGAGCGCGGCAGCGTCTGCATGAACACCTCCAGGTCCGCCCAGGTCGGCACGATCTTCTCGATCCCGACCACGGAGATCAGCGTCTCGGGCAGGGTCAGGCACATGCGGCCGTTGCCCTCCGACTCCAGGACCACCAGCGTGCCCGAGTCGGCGACCGCGAAGTTGGCGCCCGAGATGGCCGTGCGGGTGCGCAGGAAGCGCTCGCGCAGGTGGACCCGGGCCGCCTCGGCCAGCGCCCGGGGGTCGTCGGTGAGCCCCGCGGGGGCGGGCACGCCCCACTCGGCCATCTGGTCCAGGAAGATCTCCCGGATCTGGGACCGGCCCAGGTGGATGGCGGGGACGAGGATGTGCGAGGGCAGGTCGTCGCCCAGCTGCACGATCAGCTCGGCCAGGTCGGTCTCATAAGCGGTGATCCCGGCCTCGGCCAGGGCGTTGTTGAGCTCGATCTCCTGGGTGGCCATCGACTTGACCTTGACCACGTCGGTCTCGCCGGTGGCCTGGACCAGGCGGGTGACGATCGCGTTGGCCTCCGCGGCGTCGGCGGCCCAGTGCACGTGGCCGCCCGCGCGCTCGACCGAGGCCTCCAGCTGCTCCAGGTAGTGGTCGAGGTGGCGCAGGGTGTGGTTCTTGATCGCCGCGCCCTCGGAGCGCAGGCGCTCCCAGTCGTCCTCCAGCTCCGTGACGACGGACGCGCGCTTGTCGCGGATGGTGTGGGTGGCCTTGCGCAGGTTGTGCCGCAGCCGGGAGTCGTTGACCGCCTCGTGGGCGGCCTCGGGGAAGGGCGGGATGCCCAGGAACGTCGCGCTCATCGGAGGGCGCCCTCCTTCTCGGTACTGGCCAGGATCTCGGCGATGTGCGCCACCCGCAGGCCCGACCGCTGTCGGGACAGGGTGCCGCCGATGTGCATGAGGCAGGAGTTGTCGACCGCGCACAGCACCTCGGCGCCGGACTCGACCGCGTGGCGCGCCTTGTCGGCGCCCATCGCGGAGGAGACGTCGCCGTTCTTGACCGCGAACGTGCCGCCGAACCCGCAGCACTCGGTGGCGCCGGCGAGTTCGACCAGCTCCAGTCCGCGCACGGCGCGCAGCAGCTGGTAGGGCCGGTCGCCCAGGCCGAGCATGCGCAGGCCGTGGCAGGTGGGGTGGTAGGCGACCTTGTGCGGGTAGTAGGCGCCCACGTCGGTCACGCCGAGCACGTCCACGAGCAGCTCGGTGAGGTCGTACACGCGCGGCGCCAGGCCGGCGACCTTGCGGGACAGGCGGCTGCCGCTGCCGCCCAGGCGCGGGTAGTTGTCGCGGATCATCGCCGCGCACGAGCCGGAGGGCACGACCACCGCGTCGGCGTCCTCGAAGGTGCGCACGAACCGCACGGCGAGTGTGGCCGCCGGCCGCCGGTAGCCGGTGTTGTAGTGCATCTGGCCGCAACAGGTCTGCCCCTCGGGGAAGACGACCTCGTGGCCCAGCCGCTCCAGGAGGCGGACCACGTGCCTGCCGGTCTCGGGGAAGAGCGTGTCGTTGACACAGGTGATGAACAGCGCGATGCGCATGGGCCTCCGTAAGTTGGTAGGCGGCCCGGGAGGGCCGGATGTGGCTGATGGGTCTCTGTCTTCAGTGACTTCGAAGGAGTGGCCGTCCGACCCTCCGGGGCGCTCCGGTCGCTGATTGAGATCTGCGCACGAGTCGCTGTTTACGGAGATGACGACGGGGTGTTCCACGGGCCGGCGACATGACGTCGAACGCCTGGAGGAGCGAATGGAACCCTCGCGTCAACGCATCTGGGTCGGTATCGACGCGGGCAAGGCCCACCACTGGGCCACCGCAGTCGATGAGTCCGGCACCACCCTGTGGTCGAAGAAGATCGCCAACGACGAAGGCGCGATCCTGGACGCCCTGGCCGAGCTCCTGGTCCTGGCCGACGAGATCGTCTGGGGCATCGACATCTGCGGCACCGCCTCGGCGCTGCTGCTGGCCCTGCTGGCCGCCCACGGCCAACAACCCCTGTACGTGCCCGGACGCACCGTCAACCGGATGGCCGGCGCCTACCGGGGCGAGGCCAAGACTGACGCCCGCGACGCCTACGTCATCGCCGAAACGGTGCGCCACCGCACCGACTTCGCCCCCATCGACGTGCCCGCCGAGACCGTGCGTGCCCTGGCCGTGCTGACCGCCTACCGCAACGACCTGGTCGCTGACCGAACCCGGCAGGTCAACCGGCTGCGGGACGCCTTGTGCTCGATCTTTCCCGCCCTGGAGCGCGCCTTCGACTACTCCCGCGCCAAGGGGCCGCTGGTGCTGCTCACCGGCTTCCAGACCCCGCGCGCTCTGCGCAGGATCGGCCGGGCCCGGCTGGAGACCTGGCTGCGCAAGAGAGGGGTCCGCAGCGCCGAGTCGATCGCCGACAAGGCGATGGAAGCGGCCGCCTCCCAGCGCGCCCGAGTGTCCGGCGAAGCCGTGACCGCGTCGATCGTGGCGGACCTGGCCCGCCAGATCCTGGACCTGGACGAGCGGCTCACCGGCACCGAGAAGCAGGTCCGCGAAACGTTCCGGGAGCTGGACGCCGCGAAGATCATCGAGTCGGTGCCCGGGTTCGGTCCCGTCCTGGGCGCGGAGTTCATCGCCGCGGCCGGGAACCTGACCGGCTACCGGGATGCCGGGCACCTGGCGTCGGCGGCCGGGTTGGTCCCGGTTCCCCGGGACTCGGGGCGCAGGAGTGGGAACCTGCACCGGCCAAAACGGTACAACCGGGCTTTGCGCAGGGTGTTCTTCATGTCCGCTCTCTCGGCGCTCAAGGTCGAGGGGCCCAGCCGGGAGTTCTACCAGAAGAAGCGGGGCGAGGGCCTCAAACACGTCCAGGCGGTCATCGCCTTGGCCAGACGGCGAGTGGGTGTGCTGTGGGCGCTGCTGCGAGACGGGAGGAAGTTCACCCCCGCTCCACCGCTCCCGCTGGCGGCTTGACACCTTCATTGAGACTCCTTCGTGCACCCGCCGCCGCGGGTCGGCGACCATGATCGGCCCGCTCGGGGCAGCGGGGTGTTCGACGCGCCGCGAAGCACCCGCGCCACGCCAAGTGGTCGGACCACTTTGACATGTTCAGCGGGGTTTCGGCAAGAACGCAGCAAAAAGCGCCGGAAAATCCACGACTCAGCAGGATTGGTATGATGTCTTGGGGTGGTGGTCACCACCCAGGCCACCCGAACACCAGGAGCCACGCGTGCGCGAACCCGACGGCGAACGGACCTCCGTCACCCAGCGGGCCGTCGAGAGCGTCAAGGCGATGATCGCCGCGGGCGAGGTCGGCCCGGGGGAGCGCCTGCCCACCGAACGCGACCTGTCCGCCCGCCTGGGCGTCTCCCGCAGCTCCATGCGCGAGGCCATCCGCGCCCTGACCACCCTGGGGGTCCTGGAGGCCCGCCACGGCGCCGGCGTCTACGTCACCGCGCTGCGCCCCGCCGACCTGCTGGAGACCTTCTCCGTCCTGGCCGAGGTCTCCCAGGGCCGGACCCTGCTGGAGGTCCTCCAGGTCCGCCGGATGCTCGAACCCGCCGCGACCGCCCTGGCCGCCGCGCGCGCCGACGACGCCCAGCTCGAACGCGTGGGCGCCCTGCTGGAGCGGATGGACGGGCAGGACGGGGAACCGGACACCTTCTGCGCCGACACCGTCTCCGCCGACCTCGGCTTCCACCAGGCCATCGTCGAGAGCACCGGCAACGCGACCCTGGCGGCGATCAACGAGGGCCTGTCCTCCCGGACCTTCAACGCCCGCGTGTGGGCCGGACACCGCGAGGCCGGGCTGACCGCCAAGCTGCGCGAGGACCACGTCCTCATCCACGAGGCCCTGGTCGCCCGCGACCCCGACGCGGCCCGGGCCGCCGCCACCACGCACGTCATGCGCGTGGAGCGCTGGCTCGGCGCCGACCTGGCGCGCCAGAGCCCCTGACCGGTCGGCCCGCTCAGGGGGTCAGGGCTCCCCGCGCCGGCGGACGCGGTCGGCGAAGTCCTCGGCCCGCAGCAGCCGCGCCAGCTCCTCGCGGCGGGTCACCACCGCGCCGTTCTCCTCGCCCTCGCGCGCCATCTCCGGGTCCTCGGCGGCCTCGGGGTCCTCCTGGGCGAGCTCCGCAGCGATGCCCAGGGCGTCGTGGTCCTCGATCTCGTCGATCCGGTGGTCGTCCGGGTAGTCCAGCAGGTAGCCCGCCACGGCCGTGTCCTGGTCGGCGGCGCCCGCGTCCACGACCGCGTCGACGTCGTCGATGTCGGCGGTCACGTCCGGGTCCCTCTCGAAGTCTTCGGTGCGCTCCGTCACCGGCGACCCCCTCACGCTCGGTTCCTCCTTCGATCATGCCTGGTCAGGGCGAGCGACGCCAGTAGGGGGTCATCGGACCGGCATTGTGGGCGAAAAGCGGCCCCTCGCCCGGCGGTACGCTTTTGCGTCATCTCCCGATTCCCCGAACGGAGCCCCCTCACCCGTGACCGTGCGCGACCGGGTCCGGACCATCGTCGACGCCTCCTGGTTCCAGGCCCTAATCATCACCCTGATCCTCGTCAACGCCCTCATCCTGGGGGTGGAGACCTCACCCCGCGTGATGGCCGTCCACGGCGACCTGCTCCACCGCGTGGACGTGACCATCCTGGGCGTGTTCGTGCTGGAGCTCCTGCTGCGGCTGTACGCCCACCGGGGGAGCTTCCTGCGCGATCCGTGGAGCTGGTTCGACGTCGTGATCGTGAGCGTGGCCCTGCTCCCCACCTCCGGCCCCTTCGCCGTCCTGCGCGTGCTGCGGGTGCTCAGGGTCCTGCGCCTGCTGTCGGTCATCCCGACCCTGCGCCACGTCGTCTCGGGCCTGTTCCGGGCCATGCCCGGCATGGTCTCGATCCTGTTCCTGGTGATGCTGCTGCTCTACGTGTCCGGGGTGATGGCCACCCAGCTCTTCCGCGACGTGTCCCCGGAGTACTTCGGCGACCTGCCCACGGCCCTGTTCTCTCTCTTCCAGGTCTCCACGGGCGACAGCTGGGCGTCGATCGCCCACACCGTCATGGAGGACAAGCCCCTGGCGTGGATCTTCTTCGTCCTGTTCATCCTGGTGTCGACCTTCGTGGCGCTCAACCTCTTCATCGCGGTCGCCGTGGAGGCGCTCGAACAGGACTCCGGCGGCCGCGGCGGCGGCGAGGGCGGAGCCGCCGGCACCTCCGAGGCCGGCCCCGACGGCGGCCCCGCGCACGGACAGGAGCTCATCCTCGCCGAGCTGCGCGCCCTGCGCGCCGAGGTGGCGGACCTGCGCCGCGAACGGGACCGGGAGCGGGCGGGCACCGGCTCGCACGGCGGCTGAGCCGCCAAGACCGGGCGCGGGCGCGCGCCCGCTGCCGCACGGCCCCGCCCGGTGCGCGCTCCCGCTCGGCCCTGCTCGGAACAGCCATGGGCGGGGGCGTCTGTGGAAGGGTAGGAGCCACAGCAGTACGGCGGGCGCGGCCCGCAAGGACGACGAGGAGCGACGGATGTCTGGCAGTACCACCACCTCCCGCGCCGACGACACCGCGGGACCCACCCCCCTGGACCAGAGGGGCGAGTGGACGGCGCTGGGCAAGCACCGCGCCCAGCTGGGCTCCACCCACCTGCGCGACCTGTTCGACGAGGACCCCGGGCGCGCGGACCGGTACACGGTACAGGTCGGCGACCTGTACGCCGACTACTCCAAGAACCTGGTCACCGACGAGACCCTGCGCCTGCTCACCGACCTGGCCCGGGCCTGCGGCGTGGCCGAGCTGCGCGACGCCATGCTGGGCGGGGAGCACATCAACGTCACCGAGGACCGCGCCGTCCTGCACACCGCGCTGCGCGCGCCCCGCACGGCGGTCATCACCACCGACGGACACGACGTCGTCCCCGAGGTGCACGAGGTCCTGGACCGGATGAGCGCCTTCGCCGAGCAGGTGCGCTCGCGCGGCTGGCTCGGCCACACCGGCCGACCGGTGCGGCGGATCGTCAACATCGGCATCGGCGGCTCCGACCTGGGCCCCGCCATGGCCTACGAGGCCCTGCGCCCCTACACCGACCGCGGCCTGGAGTTCCGGTTCGTCTCCAACGTCGACGGCGGCGACATGCACGAGGCCCTCGTGGACGCCGATCCCGAGACGACCCTGTTCATCGTCGCCTCCAAGACCTTCACCACGATCGAGACCATCACCAACGCCTCGGTCGCCCGCTCCTGGCTGCTGGACCGGCTCGGCGGCGACGAGGCCGCCATCGCCCGGCACTTCGTGGCGGTGTCCACCAACGCCGACGAGGTCGCCCGGTTCGGCATCGACACGGCGAACATGTTCGGCTTCTGGGACTGGGTGGGCGGCCGCTACTCCTACGACTCCGCCATCGGCCTCTCGCTCATGGTCGCCCTGGGCCCCGACCGCTTCCGGGAGATGCTCGCCGGCTTCCACCTGATGGACGAGCACTTCGCCACCGCGCCGCCCGAGCGCAACCTGCCCTTCCTGCTCGGCCTGCTCGGCGTGTGGTACGGCGGGTTCTTCGACGCCCAGAGCCACGCGGTGCTGCCCTACAGCCACCACATGTCGAAGTTCACCGCCTACCTCCAGCAGCTCGACATGGAGTCCAACGGCAAGTCCACCCAGCGCGACGGCCGCCCCGTCACCTGGCAGACCGGACCCGTGGTGTGGGGCACGCCCGGCACCAACGGCCAGCACGCCTACTTCCAGCTGCTGCACCAGGGCACGCGGTTCGTCCCGGCCGACCTGATCGGGTTCGCCGCCCCCGTCCCCGGCCTGCCCGACGCGCTCGCGCCCCAGCACGACCTGCTGATGGCCAACCTGTTCGCGCAGGGGCAGGCGCTGGCCTTCGGCCGGACCGCGGAAGAGGTCGCCGCGGAGGGCGTGGCCGCCGAGCTCGTGCCGCACCGCACCTTCGCGGGCAACCGGCCGACCACCACCGTCCTGGCCGACCGGCTCAGCCCCTCCGTGCTCGGCCAGCTGGTGGCGCTGTACGAGCACAAGGTGTTCGTCCAGGGCGCGGTGTGGAACATCAACTCCTTCGATCAGTGGGGCGTGCAGCTCGGCAAGGTCCTGGCCAAGCGGGTCGAGCCCGCGCTGACCGAGGGCGCCGACGTGCCCGGACTGGACGCCTCCACCTCCGCGCTGGTCCGGCGCTACCGCGCCCAGCGGGGGCGCTGACGCGCCGATCGTCCACGGCCGGGCCGGCGGGCGAGCGCGGCCCGGCCCACCGGGGCCTGTGGCCGGGCTCGCCCGCCGGGGGCCTCGCGGCTTCCTCAGGACCGCCCCGGGGCCCGGATCCGAGGGGGCTCGTGGCGCGCACGCGTCTGGGACGGACAGACTGTTCGCATGGGAACTCTCTACCTCACGCTCTCCGGCGCGGCCACGACGCCGGAGGAGACCGCCCCCGACCTGGTCCGCCTGCTCCAGGCGCAGGGGTGGCGGGTCACCGTTCTGTGCACGCCGACGGGCACCCGCTTCCACGACCTCGACGCGCTGGAGGAGCTGACGGGGGAGCCGGTCCGCGTGGACTTCCGCCGTCCCGGCACCGGCGCGTCCCTGCCCCGTCCGGACGCGGTCCTGGCCTGCCCGTGGTCGTTCAACAGCTCGAACAAGACGGCCCTGGGGCTCGCGGACACGTTCGCCGTCGCGCTCGTGTGCGAGATGATCGGGCGCGGCGTCCCCACGCTCATCGTCCCCAAGGCCGGTGACGGCCTCGCCGGCCATCCCGCCTGGGACCGCCACCTGCGCCTGCTCGAGGAGATCTCCCACGTCACCCTCCTGCGCGGCCGCGCGCACGGCCTGCCGGGGTGGCGGCGCGTGGTCGACGCCCTCGCCAGGGCCTGTGCGCCCTGACCCGGGCCCCGGAGCGCCCGGGGTCCGCGGCACGCGGGAAAACGCCTTGCGGATCCGGGCCGGGTCGGATTAGCCTGGTGCCCAACATGCGTAGCTGACATCGAGACCCACCGCCGAGCGCGCGGAGCTCGCCTTTCGACAGGCTGGAGCGCACACCCCGCTCGGCGCTTCCACGTCCCAACCCGTGGTGCGGTCTCGGTGTCGGCGACGCACGTCGCTCTCCGGACCCGCCGCCGCGGCGTGCGTTCGGGCGCATCGAGGCCCACCCCAGACGAAGGGTGGCTTCCTCCTTTGACTTTCCACACGACCCCGCCGACCACGGCGCACGGCTCTCCGCTGCTCAGCGCGCGCGATCTGGCCAAGGCCTACGGCGCCCGCGTGGTCCTGGACGGCGTCTGCCTGGAGGCCGCGCCCGGCCAGCGGATCGGCCTGGTGGGGGAGAACGGCTCCGGCAAGTCGACCCTGCTGCGCCTGCTGGGCGGGCAGGAGGAACCCGACGCCGGGAGCGTGGTCCGGCCGCCGGACACCGGCTTCCTGCACCAGGAGCTGCCGCACGCCCCCGAGACCACGCTGGGGGAGGTCCTCGACGAGGCGCTCGCGCCCAGCCGTGAGGTGGAGCGGCGCCTGACCGCGGCCGCCGCCGCGCTGGACGCCTCGCCCGAGGATCCCGAGGTGCTCGCCGCCTACGGCGAGGTCCTCACCGAGGCCGAACGCCTGGAGGTGTGGGACGCCGAACGCCGCGCCGAACTCGTCGTGGCGGGCCTGGGCCTGGCACCGGTCGGCGCCGACCGCCCCGTGGGGCGCATGTCCGGCGGGGCTGGCACTGGCGATGCTCGTGGGCAGGGCGCCGGACGTGCTGCTGCTGGACGAGCCGACCAACCACCTGTCCCTGGCCCTGGCCGAGGAACTGGAGGAGGCGCTGGGCACGGCGCCCGGCGCGGTGGTGGTCGCCTCGCACGACCGGTGGCTGCGCCGGCGGTGGCCGTGGGAGGAGCTGCGCCTGGACGGGGGCCGCCCCGTGGACCATATGGAATCTACGACGTAAAGGTGGCTGTTCGAAGTCATCGTTCGAGCCACTGAGTAGGCGCCAGGGCACCGGAGGCGGGAAAGCCCCCGCGCGGCTTGCTTGGGTTCTAGCGGTGGTCGCAACACCCTGACTTTGGGGAGGTTGCGGCCACCGTGTCGTTTTCGAAGAAGGAACTGGCTCGTCTGCGAACACAGTTCCTCGAGCAGATGGCCGAGATCGGTAGCGTCACCGAGGTCGCACGCCGCCTCGGGGTGAACCGCAACACCGCGTTCTCCTGGGCCAGGAAAGCCGGGCTGCGCTCCCAACGCCAGCAACGACCGCACCCGGCACGCCAGGAGTACGAACGCCTGCGCAACAGCGCCGTGCCCCGCCCAGAAGCCGCACGACGAGCCGGGATCAACGAACGCACCGCCCGGGACTGGGACCACGGGGTACGCAAGTCCCGCAACTCCAGGTTCTACCCTGATGGCCGCCGTGTGAACTACTCCACCGGACAGACCACCATAGAGTCCATGACCAGTCCTCCAGCAGCGCTGGACACACTCCAAAAGCAGGTCCACCCGCGTTTTCTGACCCTCGCAGACCGGGAGCGGATCGCGGATCTGGACCGAGCGGGGTGGAGCCGGCGGGCGATCGGCCGCGACCTGGGGCGCCCGGCCTCCACGATCAAACGCGAACTCGACCACCACCGCAACGCCGATGGGTCCTACGGTGCCTATACCGCCCAGCGTCGGGCGAGCGCCCAACGGGTGCGTCCCAAACCCGCCAAACTCGCTGCCCCGGGCCGCCTGCGGGACTATGTCGCCCAGGGACTGCGGAAGCGGTGGTCGCCGGAGCAGATCAGCAACCGGCTCGTTGAGGACTTTCCCGGCGAGGAGGACATGCGTGTGAGCCACGAGACGATCTACCAGGCGCTCTACGTCCAGTCCCGCGGCGGGCTCAAACGCGAGGTCTCCGCGGCGTTGCGCACCGGCCGGCTCCGACGCACGCCGCACCGCTCACCCGAGCACAGGCGGAGCCGGTTCACCGATCCGATGGTGATGATCAGCGAGCGCCCCGCCGAGGTCGAGGACCGTGCCGTGCCGGGGCACTGGGAGGGCGATCTGATCACGGGTGCGCACAACAAGTCCGCGATCATCACCCTGGTCGAGCGCTCCACCCGGTACGTGATGCTGGGGCACGTGCCCGGCGAGCACACCGCCGAGGCGGTCGGGGGTGTGCTGAGCGAACTGATCACCGCGCTGCCTGATCATCTGCGGGGGTCGCTGACCTGGGACCAGGGCAGCGAGATGGCCGGCCACAAGGCGTTCAGCGTGGCCACGGGGGTGCCGGTGTTCTTCTGCGATCCCGCCTCCCCCTGGCAGCGCGGATCGAATGAGAACACCAACGGGCTGCTGCGCCAGTACTTCCCCAAGGGCACGGACCTGTCCGTTCATGGCCGGCTGGATCTGGAGCATGTCGCTCAGGAACTGAACGAGCGTCCACGCAAGACGCTCGGCTGGGAAACCCCAGCCGAGCGTCTGGCTACACTCGTTTGATCAACGAGGTGTTGCGAGGACCCCTTGAATCCGCCTTGGCCGCACGGGGGCTCCCGTCGTTTCGCCGCGACCTCGGAGTCCCCCCGAACTCCTGCGGTCGGCCCGGCGCGGGCCGGCGCGTCAACCCCCGTTGGCGCTCGGCCCCGCAACCGCACCGTCATCCCGGAGCCCTACGGCCGTGGAGGCCGCCCCCGGGGCCCGCGGGGCGTGCGGCTGCGCGGGTTCACCTACCCGAGTTCCGCGCGGTAAACACCCGAGCGGCGCGGCATTTCGGGTCGGGCCGGCCCCGCGGAGTCCGGTCACGGCTGCTCCGACACGCCGCGCGACCGGGTGCTTCGGCCCTCCGGCGCGGGCGCTGGAATCCCTCGTGCGCCTCGTGCAATCTGTGCGTAGTGGAGTGATCGCGTACGGCGACAATGGGGGACCCTGGTTCATGACCGCGCCGATGGACGTGCCGGAGTCGTCCCAGCACGCCGACCCGGAGGCGGTGGTCGCCGGGGCCAAGGGCGCCGCGAGCCGCTCCCTCCGCCAGATCGCCTGGCAGCGCTTCCGCCGGGACGGGGCCGGCATGGCGGGCGGCATCGTCGTCATCGCGCTCATCCTCGTCGCGCTCCTGGCGCCCCTGCTCACCGCCTGGTTGGGCCAGCCGCCCAACGAGTTCCACCAGGACCTGGTAGACCCCCTCACGGGAGGCGTCTACCGGGACCCCGACGACCCTGCCCAGGGCATCGACCCCTGGGGCGGTATGAGCGCCGAGCACCTGCTGGGCGTGGAACCCGTCAACGGACGCGACCTGTTCAGCCGCATCGTCTACGGCGCCCGCACCTCACTGCTCGTCGCCACCGTCGCCACGGTGGTCTGCGTGGTCATCGGCACCGTCCTGGGCATCGTGGCCGGGTACTTCGGCGGGTGGATCGACACCGTCATCAGCCGGACCATGGACATCTTCCTGGCCTTCCCGCTGCTGCTGTTCGCCATCGCGCTCGTGGGCGTCATCCCGGACGGCGCGTTCGGGCTGACCGGCAACGGGCTGCGCATCGGCGTCCTGGTGTTCATCATCGGGTTCTTCAACTGGCCCTACATCGGCCGCATCGTGCGCGGCCAGACCCTCACGTTGAAGGAGCGCGAGTTCGTCGAGGCCTCGCGCAGCCTGGGCGCGGGCAGCGCCCACATCGTCTTCCGCGAGATCCTGCCCAACCTCGTCACGCCGATCCTGGTCTACTCCACCCTGCTCATCCCCACGAACATCCTGTTCGAGGCCGCGCTGAGCTTCCTTGGCGTGGGCATCAACCCGCCCACGCCCACCTGGGGCGGGATGTTGGAGGGCGCCCTGCGCTTCTACACCACCTCACCGCACTTCGTGATCGTGCCGGGCCTGGCCATCTTCATCACCGTTCTGGCCTTCAACCTCTTCGGTGACGGGCTGCGCGACGCGTTCGACCCCCGCTCCTCCGACTGACCCCGGCCCCGAACGGCCGCGCGCCGTCTCGGGCGGCCCCTTCCGGCTCCGGGGGCGTGCGCCGCACGGCTCCGACACCGAACCGATCAGGAGGCATGGTGAGTACCCATCACTTCACACGCGCGGGGCGGCCCCCGCGCACGCGGGCACGCGCGCTCTCGGCCACCGCGGCCGGAGCGGCGGTCGTGCTGTTGCTGGCCGCCTGCGGAGGGGACGGCGGCGGCGGTGGGGGAGAGGCCTCCGACGCCGACTTCAACGACGGTGAGTCCAGCATCGTCAACGCCTCGGACCAGACGGGCGGGACGCTGCGCTACGCCATCTCCGCTGACTTCGACTCACCGGACCCGGGCAACACCTACTACGCGTTCAGCTGGAACTTCTCCCGGTACTACGCCCGTACGCTGCTCACCTACGTCGAGGAGCCGGGCGAGGGCGGGACCGAGCTGCAGCCGGACCTGGCCGAGGAGATGCCCGAGCCCAACGAGGACGCCACGGAGTGGACGGTGCGGCTCAAGCAGGGGCTCACCTTCGAGGACGGCTCCCCGATCACGGCCGAGGACATCAAGTACGCGATCGCGCGCAGCAACTTCGGTGACCAGGCTCTGCCCAACGGTCCGAAGTACTTCCAGGACCTGCTGGCCGACAGCGAGGACTACGAGGGCCCCTACGCCGACGCCGCCGATCCGCTGGAGGGTTTCGACGGGATCGAGACACCCGACGAGCACACGCTGGTCTTCCACCTGGAGAAGAGCTTCGCGGAGTTCCCGTACGTGCTCATCCAGCCGCAGACGGCGCCGGTGCCGGCCGGAGCCGACCGAGGGGAGCAGTACCAGAGCCAGGTGGTCTCCTCGGGGCCCTACAAGTTCGAGGGCGAGTACCGGCCGGGGGTGTCGCTGAACCTGGTGCGCAACGAGGAGTGGGACCCGGAGACCGACCCCACCCGCCGGGCGCTGCCGGATCGTATCGAGGTGCAGATCGGGGTCGAGCAGAACGAGATCGACCAGCGCCTGGTCAACGGGGAACTCGACGTCGACCTGGCCGGCGCGGGTGTGGGTCCGGCGATGAAGGGCACGCTGATCTCCGACGAGGAGAGCAAGCGCAGTGTCGACAACCCGCAGACCAACACCCTGCGCTACGTCAACGTGAGCACGGTCGTGGAGCCGCTCGACGACCTGGCGTGCCGCGAGGCGGTCATGTACGCGGCCGACCGCGACTCGTTGCAGCGGGCCTGGGGCGGTGACACCGGTGGTGACGTCGCCACGCAGATCATGCCGGGGGCGCTGCCCGGCGCGGATCCGGACATGGACCCGTATCCGTCGGAGGACGGCAAGGGCGATCTGGACATGGCCCGGCAGAAGCTGGAGGAGTGCGGGGAGCCGGACGGGTTCTCCACCTCGATCGGTGCGCGCGCCGACCGGCCCTCGGACGTGAGCACGGCCGAGGCCCTGCAGGCGGCGCTGGCGCGGGTGGGGATCGAGACGGAGATCAAGCAGTACCCGTCGGACACCTACACCAACACCCAGGCGGGGTCTCCGGACTTCGTGCAGGACAACGACCTGGGGCTGACCGTGTACGGGTGGGCGCCGGACTGGGCGAGCGGGTACGGGTTCATGAGCAAGATCCTGGACGGTGACGCCATCCAGAGCGCGGGCAACGCCAACATCTCCGAGCTCGACGACCAGCAGATCAACGACTGGTTCGACGAGGTCGTCACGGTGGAGGACCCGGACGAGCGCGCGGACATCTACCGTCAGATCGACGAGCGGGCGATGGAGCAGGCCGCCATCCTTCCGGCCGTGTTCGAGCGGACGGTGCTGTACCGGCCGTCGACGCTGACGAACGTGTACTACCACGCGGGTTACTCGATGTACGACTACATGTCGCTGGGCACCACGCGGGAGTAGCGGTCACGTGCGGGGCGGTGGCCGGCGAGCGCCGGTCACCGCCCCGCCGTCTGTGCAGCCGGCTCGGTCATCCCGTCCGGCGCACGTGCCGTCGGTGGGAGGGCGCGTGCGCTTGGTGGGGGTCAGTGGCCTCGACCGGTGGGTTGGGCGCGGGGGAGGTGGCGGGCGAAGAACCTGTTCGCGGCGTCGCCCTCGAAGGGCGGGACGCCGGTGTGCCCGCCCATGTTGGCGTGCAGGGTCTTCTCCTGGGAGCCGAAGGCGTCGAACAGGTCCAGGGCCATCTGCCGGTCGTTGCCCTCGTCGTCCCACTGCAGCAGGACCTGGAGGGGGATGGTGACCTGTCGGGCCTCCTCGAACATGGCGCGGGGCACGAAGCTCCCGGCGAACAGCAGGGCCGCCGCGATGCGGGGTTCGACGCGTGCCAGTCGGAGGCCGATGGCGATGACTCCGCCGGAGTAGCCGACCGGGCCGCCGATCTCGGGCAGTGACAGCAGGGCGTCCAGGGCGGCCCGCCATTCCGGGACGGCCTGGTCGACCAGGGGCAGGACGAGCCGGTCGACGATCTCGTCGACCGGCTCCTCGGCCGCCGGCGCCCGGAGCAGGTCGGCGCGTGCCTGCTCGGTGGTGGGGCAGCGGGGCCGGTCGCCGCCGCCGGGGAGTTCGATGGTGGCCGCGGCGAAGCCCTCCGCCACGGCGTGCCGGGCGCGGGCCGCCACGCGTGGGTACATCCTGTGCAGTCCGCCGGGGTGGCCGAGCAGGATGAGTGGGGCCGGTGCGGGTGTGGTCTCGGGCGTCCACAGGAGGCCGGGGATGTCGCCGAGGGCGAACGCGCGCTCGCGGATGCCGTCGTCGAGGCGCTGGGAGGTGAATCGCACGGTCGTGCCTTTCGGGAGTGCTCGTGAGCGGCGCTCCCGGACGACCTATCGTCCGACCGTGACTCCGCGGGGGAGCACCCGTGTCGATACTGCGTTCACGGGTACCACCTCCTCGTTCTCTCGCACGGTCCGCTGGAAAGGTAGCAGTGGTGGTCGTGGTCCGCCAACGGGTTTTCGTGCGACCGGCGCGGGGTCGGGGTCCGTGTCCCCGAGGGGAGGCGGACCCCGACCCCGGCCTGGGGCCTCAGCGGGTGAGGGTCCACTCTCCGTCGGCCTGGACGTGGATGTACTCGATCGCCTCGGCGCCCTCGAGGATCGAGGCCTCACCGAGTTCGATGCTCCCCTCGTAGACGCCGATCTCGTTGGCGATGCTGCCGAGTCGTGCGCCGTCGGCGTCGTAGGGGACCACGATGAAGTTGGCGCTGCCGGAGTGGGTGAGCTGCAGGGTGGTGGTGTCCGCGGCCGTCCAGTCGATCTGGTAGAGCGCGTCTCCGGTTCCGCTGAGCCAGAAGGTCTCGGTGTCCCAGGCCAGGGCTTCGGAGGGGTCGACGGGGAGTCCGGCGGTGTCGTCGATCGGCTCGGTCTCGGCGGTGTCCTCGGCCTGCTCCTCCTCCGCCTGCTCGGTGGTGTCGGTCTCCTCGGCGGCGTCGGTCGGCGCGGAGGCGTCCTCGTTGATCGGTTCGAGTTCACCGATTTGGAAGGAGCAGGAGGTCAGGGCGGCCACGAGGGTGAGGGAGGCGATACCTGCGGCTGTCCGTGCGCGGAGGGAACCGCTCAGGGTGCGGGGGCTGAGGTCGTACTTGAACACGTGTTCTCCGAGGGCCGTGGGGGAAGCGGGTTGGCGCGCTCCGTACCCGGAGCCAAGCCGGGGTTCGGGAGGAACCAGTCGTGTGCTGTGACGCGCGAATGTCCGATTCGGTTCCCGGTCAGGTGCCCAGGGCGCGTGCCAACAGGGCGCGGCGGCTGTGCACGGCGGTCTTGGCGAACACCGCCTTGAGGTGGTCCTGCACGGTGTACTCGGACAGGAACATCCGGCCCGCGACCTCCCTGGTGCCGCCTCCGGCGGTCAGGCGGTGGAGTACCTCGGCCTCACGGGCGCTGAGGCCGAAGGCCCTGGCGAAGACCGCCGAACGTTCCGTGGGCGGGGCCTCTTCGATGGTGACCGCTATGTCCGACTCCTGGGAGGGTCGGGTGCTCCGGATCCTCGCCGCGCGCAGGGTCAGCCAGAGCCCCTCCGACAGGTGCATCCGGGCGTGGGGCGGGTGGCGGTCGACACCGGCCTCGCGGGCCAGGAGCTGCGCGGCCACGTTGTAGGCGCTCGCCGGGATCGGCGCCCGCCCATGGTCCGGGGGGACGAGCACGCGCAGGTACTCGTGCGCCTGCGGGGTCTGTCCGAGGACGTGGAGTTCGGGGTCGAGCAGCAGGACCACCGGCCCGGGGCGCCGGGGGTGGGGACCACGGGCCACGAAGGTGTTCGCCTGGCAGCGGCGCAGCGCCTCGGTCACGGTGCCGGCGATGCGCGCCAGGTAGCGGGATTCGGCAGGACCGAACCGGGGCGCGTCATCGGACCGCCACAGGTCCAGGAAGCCCCAGCAGCCGAACCGGTCCCGGAACACCGACGAGGCCACGTCCCCGATCCGGTAGTCGCTGAGCAGCTCCCGCCATAGCAGGCTGTGGGAGGGGTCGCCTCCGGTCCCCTCATGGAGCAGGGCGACGGGCGCCGACGCGTCCAGGGCCGTCCACCGGTTGACCGGGGTGAGGTACTTGAGGCGGATCAGGCGGGGCAGTTCACGCACGCAGGGGACGTCCGCGAGCGGAAGGGAGCCCACCGACGTCTCGGGGTCGGTCAGCAGGAAGGCGTGGGCGTCGAAGCCCACCACGCGGCGGATCTCCTCCAGGAGCCGCAGCCGCAGGTCGCGCGCATCGACCGCGGAACCGCAGAGGACGCCGACCCGTTCCCGCGACCGGTCCCATGCCGTCGTTCCGGCCATGTTCCGAGGCTACTCCGTGACGGTGGCGTCCGCGTCTGGGGACGGGCGGGCCTCTGGCGGCCGTTTCGCCGCGGGGACCCCAGACTCCTGGGATGGGAAACCGTCGCCGGCCGCCCCAGGATCGAAGTGACACACGATCTGGACGAGGAGCGGTCATGCCGACCCTTCACATCGAACACGCCATCTCCGACATCACACTCTGGAAGGCCGCTTTCGACCGCTTCGCCGGGTTCCGGCGGCGGTCGGGGGTGCTTCGGCACCGGATCCAGCGCCCGGTCGGCGACCCGGGGTACGTCGTGATCGACCTGGAGTTCGCCACGACCGAGGAGGCGGAGGCGTTCCTCGCCTTCCTGCGGACCAAGGTCTGGTCGTCCGGCGAGAACGCCCCGGCCCTGGTCGGGGTCCCCGAGACCAGGATCCTCGAACCCGTCGAGAGTGGCTGAGCGCCGCTGAGGGGCGGCGCAACCGGCCGGGGCGGCCGGTCAGGACCGTGTCAGTAGATGATCGACACGATCTGGCAGAGGGCCTCGGCCAGTGCGCGGTCGCCGTCCACACGGGCGCGGGCCAGGGCGTCGTCCGGTGCGATGCCGCGGGTGCACAGGCGCCAGGTGGTCTCCGCGTCCAGAGTGACGGTCGCGGCGGGCCGCCCGGTGTCAGGGGCGGCCAGCGACCAGCCGTCCCCGGTGGCGGTGACCGTCCAGGCGCCGCCGGCCGGGCCCTCGACCCGGACCTGGGCCTGGGTGCCGGGCTCGGCGCGGAGTCCGCGCAGCGTGTGGGGCAGGGCCCGCAGGAAGGTGTCCAGGACCACGGACAGTGTTCGCGGCGCGAGGTCGGTGCCCTGGCCGGTGGCGTGGCGGATCTGCTGTCGGTGGGTCCAGAACTCGGTGAGGTCGCGGGCGTTGTCCAGCCACTTGGGCGACGGGTCGACGCCGGCCCAGGACACGCCCAGGGACAGGGCTTCGGGGTCGGTGGTCTCGAAGTACCGGGCGGTCTGCGCGCCGATCAGGTCCAGGGTGTCCACGAGCGCGGCCGGGCTCACCCGGGCCAGGGCGTGCACCCACTGCTGGTTCTCGCGGTGGATGAAGGTCTCCAGCGGCTCACCCGGCGCGGGGGAGGCGCCGCCGCGGTGGCTGTCGCGGTCGCGGCCGAGTCGCCCGTAGCAGTCGCCGAGCACGTGCGCGGCGAGGTCGCGTACGCTCCAGCCCGGAACCGCCTCCCGATTCCAGTCGGTCGGTGCCAGGGCGCGCAGTGTGGCCATGAGCGCGGCGTGTTCGGGGGCGAACAGGGGGCGGGCGTCGATGGGTGTACCGAGCCGGGCGTGGTCGTGGGGCTGGGAGTCCATGACCGCATCCTGCCCGCTCGCGGTCCCGACGGCCACCGGTTTCCTCGCGCGCCGGGTGCGGTTTCTTTCGAGCGCACCCGGGTCGTCCCGCGGCGGCCGCGAATCCGGCTACATGAGGGAGGTGGTCCAGGACTCGCCGCCGGTGGACACGTAGCAGAGGGCCTCCTGCACGCCGGAGTCCCACGCTTCCTCGTCCGGCGCGAGGTAGCCGATGAAGAACGCGTCCGGTGTGCGTTCGGGGTCCAGGGCGCTCTCGCTCATCGGTCGGCAGGCGGAGTCGATGTCGGCGATGAAGGAGGACCATCCGGGCCAGTCGCCGGTGGAGGGGGAGTAGGAGCCGATCACCTGGGCGTTGTGCGGCTCGTCGCAGGCGATGAGCTCGATCTCGTAGAACTCCCTGTCCGCGGGCTCGATGAAGCAGTCCCCGGCTTGCAGTGTGCACACGGTGGCGTAGCCGGGCGGGGGTTCGCACAGGTCGGCGGAGGCGTCCGGGTCCGTGTCGGCCGGGACGGCCGGGACGGCGTCCGGGGCCGGCGGGTTCTGGTCCTGCAGGGTGTAGGGGCCGGATGCGGCCCTGTCGTGGACGAGGACGAGGGCGGCGGCCCATCCGATGCTCCACACCCCCGCGGCCACGATTCCGACCAGGGAGAAGATGACGCCGACGGTCTTGGCGGTCGCGGGTCCGGAGGCGTCGGGAGGGGGCGAGGCCGGTGACCTGTGGATCCGGAAGAGGGCGATCAGGCCGAGGACGATGGCGAGGGGGATGGGCAGGAGGAGGAAGCCCGACAGCCCCAGCACGAGTGCCGCGATGGAGAATCCGCCGGCTCTTCGTTCCTGGCCCTGGTCGTGCGCTGCTGTGTCCGTCAACGGAGTTCCCACGTGTTCTCGGGGCCGGTGCGGCGAGGGGGCGTCGCCCGGCAGTCGATCATGACCGTGTCCAGGTGGCCGGGGTGAGGGCGCGCCACCCGCACCGGGGCCCAGGTCGGGCCCTGGCGTCCGCGGCCCGGCGCCGCGGGGCGCCAGGCCCCCGCGGGTTCAGACGAGGCTCCACAGGCTGACGGTGCCGTCGTCCTGGACGGTGGCGGCGGTGGTGCCCTCCTCGCCGGAGTGCAGCGCGACCACGTAGCCCTCCAGCTCGACCGCGGAGACGCTCTCGCCGGTGGCGGCGTCCCACACCCGGGCCGTGCCGTCGTCGCCGCCGGTGTACAGGGTCGAGCCGGCGGGGCCGAAGGCGACGGCGCGGACCTGCTCGTGGTGGTCGGTGATCGAGGCGATCTCGGCGCCGCTCCCGGTGTCCCAGATCTGCACGGAGTGGCTCACACTGCCGACGGCCAGGATGGTGCCGTCGGCGCTGAAGGCCATGTCCAAGGGGAAGGACTCGGCCCCCTCCAGGGTCGCGGTGGTCTCGCCCTCCTCGGGGTCCCACAGCCGTACGGTGCCGTCGTCACTGCCGGTGGCCAGGGCGGTGCCGTCGGCGTTGAAGGCCACGGTCCGGATCCAGTCGGAGTGTCCCTCCAGGGTGGCGGTCTCGTCGCCGCTGGAGACCTCCCACAGGCGGGCCGTGTTGTCGTCGCCGCCGGTGGCCAGAGTGGTGCCGTCGGGGTGCAGGTCCACGGAGCGCACCCAGTCGGTGTGTCCCTCGAAGGTGGCGGTCGACTCGCCGCTGTCCAGGTCCCACACGCGTGCGGTGCGGTCGTCGCTGCCGGTGGCGAGCGCGGTGCCGTCGGCGTTGAAGTCCATCGACCGGATCCAGTCGGTGTGGCCTTCGAGGGTGGCGACCTCCTCGCCGCCGGCCACGTCCCAGACCCGGGCGGTGCCGTCGACGCCGCCGGCGGCGATCAGGGTGCCGTCCGGGCTGAAGGCCACCGACTCGACGTCGGCGCCGTGGGTGAAGGTGCCCAGGGCCGAGGCCGCGTCGAAGGGCACGGGCGGGGCGTCCGTGCCCGCGGAGTCGTCGGCGGAGGAGATCCACATGGCGCCCGCGACGATGAGGATCCCGACGGTGGCCACGGCGACGAAGCCCACGATCCACTGCCCGACGGCGCGGCCGGTCGTGGCCGGTCGGGCGGGCGGTGCCGCGACGGGGCGCTGTGCCACGGGGCGGGGCGGCGGTGATGGAGCCACCCGCGGGCCGGTGGTCCTGGCGGGTGTGGGGTGCCACTGGGCCGGGGGCACGGAGTTCGGGGCCGGGGAGTGCGGCGGGTGTGAGGTCGGTGGATGCGAGGTGGGCGGATGTGAGTTGGGCGGGTGTGAGGTCGGTGGATGCGAGGTGGGCGGATGTGAGTTGGGCGGGTGGGAGTTCGGTGCGTGGGACCCCTGGGCGGGGGAGCCCTGCGAAGCGGAGACCGCCGGGTCGGAGAACGGTGGCTGGGAGGGGCGCCCGTTCGCCGGGCCGGCCTGTTCGGCGGCGGCGAGGTGGGGCGGCGGCCAGGCGTCCTGGAGGTCGAGTTCCTCGAACCGCTCCAGGATCTGTTCTGGTGTGGGCCGCAGGGCGGGGTCGTGCCGCCAGCACTCGGCGATGAGCGCGCGCACGTCCTCGGCCATGTCCCCCGGGTCGGGCGCGGGGCTGATGATCCGCAGCAGGGTCTCGGCCATGGAGCCCCGGGAGAAGGGGTTCTTGCCGGTGGCGGCGTAGGCGAGCACGGTCCCCAGGGAGAACACGTCCGAGGGCGGGTCCACGTGGGACCCGTCGGTCTGCTCGGGCGACATGTAGGGCAGCGTGCCGAACACCGCGCCCTGCGCCGTCACGCTGCTGGCGTCCAGGGGGCGGGCGATGCCGAAGTCGATGATGCGGGGACCGTCGTGGGTCAGGATGATGTTGCCGGGCTTGAGGTCGCGGTGGACCAGCCCGCAGGCGTGCACCGCTTTGAGCCCCTCGGCCAGACCGGCGGCCAGGACGTGCAGTGCGGGTGGGGCGATGGGGCCGTGGGCGCGCACGGCCTCGTCCAGGGTGGGGCCGGGGATGTGCGCGGTGGCGATCCACGGCGGGTCGGCGTCGGGGTCGGCGTCCACCACCTGCGCGGTGTGGAAGCCGCCGACGCGGCGGGCGATCTCGGCCTCGCGCGCGAACCGGGTACGGAACTCCGTGTTCTCGGCGTGTTCGGAGCGGATGACCTTGATGACGACCTGGCGTCCGGAGGGGGTGCGGGCGAGGTAGACCTTGCCCATGCCTCCCGAGCCCAGACGTGCGGTCAGCCGGTAGCTGCCGACCCTTGGTGGGTCGGAGGGGTGCAGGGGGTCCACATCTTCAGCCTTCTACCCGGGGGCGCGGGGTGCGGATCGACGATTCGGAATGACCGAATTATGTCAGTTGGCTCGGACTTCGTGGACCTCGGTACCGCTACCGGGGAGTACACGCCGGAGGGGATGAGCGTGATCGCCTGATCGCACTGGGTTACCGTGTGCTTCCAGGCGGGCACCGACCGCCGATCGGCCCCCGGTACCGGGGCACCCCCGCCCACAGAAAGCGCGCGCCTTGCTGACCTACATCCTGCGCCGACTCGGCGCCGGCCTGCTGCTCCTGGCCGTGGTCACGATGGTCACGTTCGCCATCTTCTACGTGGTGCCCCGGTGGGCGGGCCGGACCACCGAGCAGCTGGCGACGATGTACGTGGGCCGCGCTCCCACCCCGGAGGCGATCCAGGCGACGATCGACCGGCTCGGGCTCGACAAGCCCGTCGCGGTGCAGTTCTACGAGTTCGTCCGCGGGATCTTCTTCGGCGCGGAGTACCGCTTCGGCCGCGAGACGATCGAGTGCTCGGCGCCGTGCTTCGGGTACTCGTTCCAGACCTACCAGGAGGTCTTCCCCGAGATCGTGGCTCGGCTGCCGGTGACGGTGTCGCTGGCGATCGGCGCCGGGGTCATCTGGCTGGTGGGCGGGATCGCCGTGGGCGTGGTGTCCGCGGTGTGGCGGGGCAGCCTGTTCGACCGTCTGGCGATGGGCGTCGCGTTGGCGGGGGTGTCGCTGCCGATCTTCTTCACCGGTCTGCTGTCGCTGGCCTTCCTCGTGCACGCCTGGGGGCTGTTCTCCACCCCGGTCTACGTGCCCCTGGCCGAGGATCCGGCGGGGTGGGCCGAGGGGCTGATCCTGCCGTGGCTGACGCTGGCGTTCCTGCACGCGGCGATGTACGCCCGGCAGACCCGTGCGGGGATGCTGGAGACGCTGGGCGAGGACTACATCCGTACCGCCCGGGCCAAGGGTTTGAGTGAGACCAAGGTCGTGCTCAAGCACGCGCTGCGGCCGACGCTCACGCCGATCGTGACGATCTTCGGCCTGGACCTGGGTCTGGTGCTGGGCGGCGCGGTCCTGACCGAGCAGGTCTTCTCGTTGAACGGGATCGGCCGCTACGCCGTCCAGGCCATCACTCAGAGCGACCTTCCGGTGATCCTGGGGGTGACGCTCTTCGGTGCGTTCTTCATCGTGCTCAGCAACCTGATCGTGGACCTGCTGTATCCGCTGATCGACCCCCGTGTGCGCATCCACGGCTGACCGGCCGCAGACCAGAGAGCAGAGGCGTCCCCTATGAGCGAGTCCGCGGTTCCCACCGTGCCCGTCGTCCGCGTGGAGGACCTGCGGGTGGCGTTCCCGCTTCTGGAGGGGGAGCTCCGTGCGGTGGACGGGTTGTCCTTCGAGGTGCCGGCCGGCGGCGCCCTCGGCATCGTGGGCGAGTCGGGCTCGGGTAAGAGCGTGACGTCGCTGGCGCTGATGGGGTTGCACCGGGGCAGCCGGGCCAGGATCACTGGTTCGATCGAGGTCACGGGCAAGGACGTGGTCACGGCTTCGGATCGGGAGCTGCGGCGGATGCGCGGCAACGACATCGCGATGGTCTTCCAGGACCCGATGCAGTCGCTGCACCCGCAGTACACGATCGGTAACCAGTTGGTGGAGGCCTACCGGGTCCACCATCCCAAGGCGGGCAAGGCCCAGGCGCGCAAGAAGGCGGTGGAGTCGCTGGAGCGGGTGGGGATCCCGGAGCCGGCGAAGCGGATCAACTCCTATCCGCACGAGTTCTCCGGTGGTATGCGCCAGCGGGTGGTGATCGCGATGGGGTTGATGTGCGACCCGAAGGTGCTGTTGGCCGACGAGCCGACGACGGCGCTGGATGTGACGGTGCAGGCGCAGGTGCTGGACCTGTTGGATGAGCTGCGCCGGGATCTGGGGATGGGTCTGATCCTGGTCTCGCACGATCTGGCCGTGGTGGCGGGGTCGGTGGACGAGGTCGTGGTGATGCGCAAGGGCGTGGCGGTGGAGCGCGGGGACGTGCGCACGGTGCTGTCGGCGCCGGAGCACCCGTACACGCGGGCTCTGTTGGCCGCGGTGCCGCGGGTGGAGGTCTCCCGCGCACAACGACGGGCACGTGATCGGGCGGATCGGGCAGTGCAGGAGCGTCAGCGGGAGCGCCGGGCGGACGCGCGGGCGGCCCAGGAGAGCGCCGGGGGACCGGAGAGCACCCGGGCCGAGACCGACGGGACCGAAGGGGCCGATGGGGCCGATGGGGCCGATGGGGCCGGGCGGACCGAACCGGGCTTCGACGCCTTCGCCGTCGCACCGGACCTGGGCGGGGTGCTGTTGCGGGTGGAGGATGTGGCGCAGCGGTTCAGGGTGCGTGGGGGTATGTGGGGCCGCTCGACGGATTTCTGGGCGGTCAAGGGTGTTTCGTTCGAGCTGCGCCAGGGTGAGACGCTGGGTGTGGTGGGGGAGTCGGGGTCGGGTAAGTCGACTCTGTCGCGGATGATCATGCGGTTGTTGGAGCCCACCCGGGGCCGGGTGGAGTTCGAGGGCCGTGACATCACGCACCTGTCCGATCGTGAGCTGCGTCCGCTGCGGCGTGATGTGCAGATGGTGTTCCAGAACCCGTACTCGTCGTTGAATCCGCGGGTGACGGTGGGGGACGCGATCGGTACGGCGTTGAAGGTGCAGGGTGAGCGCGACGGTAGGAAGGTGCGCGCGCGGGTGCAGGAGCTTCTTGAGCGGGTGGGGTTGGAGCCGGGGCATTACAACCGGTTCCCGCACGCGTTCTCGGGTGGGCAGCGTCAGCGGATCGCGATCGCGCGGGCGTTGATCTTGAAGCCGAAGCTGATCATCTGTGATGAGCCGGTCTCGGCGTTGGACGTGTCCACGCAGGACCAGGTGTTGCGGTTGCTGTCGGAGTTGCAGGATGATTTCGGGTTGACGTACATCTTCGTGGCCCATGATCTGGCGGTGGTGCGTCAGGTCTCGGACCGGGTCGCGGTGATGCGCAGGGGCGAGGTCGTGGAGATGGGTGACAGCGACAGTGTGTACGAGTCTCCGCGGAGTGAGTACACGCGTCAGTTGTTGACGGCGGCGCCGTTGCTGGACCCGGACGAGGCACGCCGCCTCCGCGCCGAACGCGTACGGGTGCGCCAGGGGGCCTGAACCGGCAGGGGCCGGAACGCGTCACGCGCCCCGACCCCTGAACCGTCACCGTCAGAGCCAGCCGCGCCGGCCGGCGATGGAGTCGATCCACTGGTGCAGGTAGGACTTCCAGTCCTGGCTCGCCTCGGCGCCGTGGGCGATGGTGAACTGGTGGAAGGTGTCCCGGCCCTCGGTGAAGAGCAGCCCGGGCTTCTTGTCCAGCTCCAGGACGACGTCGACCCCCCGCTCGTCGGTCACGAACGACAGTTCCAGGTTGTTCAGGCCCCGGTAGCGGCTCGGCGCCCGGTACTCGATCTCCTGGTAGAAGGGCAGCTGCTGGCGGGTGCCGCGGAGCCGGCCCTTCTCCATGTCGGCCTGCTGGAACCGGAAGCCCAGGGCGCCCAGGCCGTCCAGCACCGCCAGGTGGGCCGGGAGCGGGTCCACGCGCACGGGGTCCAGGTCGCCGGGGTCGATGGCGCTCGCCACGTGCAGGCGGGTGTTGACCCCCAGCTGCATCTTGTTCAGGTGCCTGCCCTGGTAGGTCGTGATGGGGGTCTCCCACGGCGTGGGGATCTCGAAGGGCACCGTGATCTGGTGGCCCGGCTGGAGGTCCAGCGCGCCACCGAGCTGGACCCGGTGGAAGTCGATGTTCTGGTGGCCCTCGTGGTCGCCGCTCTCGACCTCGACCCGGGCCTGGTAACCGACGCTGAGCTGTTCGACCCGCTGGTCGACCTCTCCGCCCTGGATGTGGACCGTGCCCCGGACCGAGCCTCCCGGCCGGGTGGGGGCACCGTCCAACTGGGTTTCGACAGAGGCTCCACCGAATCCGACACCGGCGAGCAGACGCTTGAGAACCATGCTTCGCTTCCTCAGTCCTCCGGCCGTGGAAGGGGTGCCCGGGCCGGGGGACGTGTGATGTGGGTGATCGGCACCCCAGTGTTCCGACGCACGCGGGGAGCGTTCGGTTGCGGTGGGAGGTGATCGGTTTCGGACGCGTTTCGCCCCCCGTGCCCGCACGCGCGTCCGGTGGTGGAGCCGCCCGCGCGAGCCCGCTGCCCCTGGCCGGGGCGAGCCGGACGCTCGCCGGTGGGGCGCGCCTCAGGCCCGCTTTGCGGCGCCGGCCGTGCGGCGCCGGTGACCGGCCGCGTCTTCGCTGGTCACCGGCGGCCTCACACCAGACCCGCCAGCAGCGCCCGCAACCCGAAGTGGAAGCGCGCCTCGGCCTCGGCCGCGTCCGGGGCGTCCTCCTCCTGCTGGTGGCGGACCTGGTGCACCACCGCGCCCAGGCAGTACGAGTACAGGGCGTCCGCCGCGCGGTCGACGTCGGCACCGGTCAGCCCGGCCTCGCCCAGCGCGCCCCGCACGAGCGCGCGGGTGGTGAGGCTGTTGGGCGTCTGGGGCGCACGGTGCGCCAGCAGCGACAGGGCGCCCGAGTACTCCAGCAGACGGGCGCGGTAGGCCCGGGCCCAGTCGGTGATGCGCTCGTCCCAGCGGCCGGGCTCGGTGTCCTCCGCGGACGCGGACGCCTCGGCTGTCTCCTCGTCCGGCTCGTCCAGGGCACCGCCTCCGGGGCCGGGGGAGGTCACATAGGCGGCGATGGCGTTGAACAGCTGCTCCTTGCCCAGGGGGAAGTGGTGGTAGATCGCCATCGCCTCCACCTCCAGGGCGTCACCCAGCCGGCGCATGGACAGCCCGCCCAGGCCTCGACCCGCGATGATGTGCAACGCCTCGATGATGATGCGTTCACGGCTCAGGCCCGCGTAGTTCCTGCTCACGGTCGTCCCTTCGGTCTCGGCGCCGGTCAGCGTGGCACCTCCGGCGCGTGGCGGCCAGGACCGACGCGCGGTCAGGGTCGCCAGATGATCTTCCTCACCTTTACAGTGGCCTCGACCGACGGTACGCAGGTAGGGAGCGCACACATGGGACTTGCCAAACAGAGGATCACACAGGCGCGCGAGAGCCTGGAACAGGACCGGGAGCTGGCCGAGCGCCTGCCCGAGCTCCTGCGGTCGGTGGCCGAGGCCGAGAAGGCGCTGGACGCCGCCAGCGCCAACGGCGCCTCCGAGGAGGAACTGCGCGACCACGGGCTCGCCCTGGACACCGCCCTGACCGAGGCCATGCGCGCCGCCTACGCCAAGGAGCGGGTGCTGGTGGGGCTCAAGGGATACACGGACCGGATCTACCGGCGCAAGCTCTCCGCCCGGCCGAAGGTCCGCGCCGCGACCCTGGACGCCGAGCAGCTGCTCACCGCCCGGGAGAGCCACCGCCTGCACGGGATCAAGCGGACGCCGCGCCGGCTGGTCTGAGGTCCGGGCCGGGCCCGCCGAGTCCGCGCCACGCGGCGCGGCGGGCCTTCTCGTGACCCTGGGCCCCGACACGTACGGGACACCGCCGCCCCTGACGGACCCCGTGAGGACGGTAGGTTGGTGTTCATCCGGTCGAAGACCGCGCTCGCGACCGCGGGGGCGGACCACTTGGTGGGGAGCGCAGTAGGAGATGGCGGATTTCATCCGCGTGGATCCGACGTCGAAGGTACCGCCCTACGAGCAGATCAGGACGCTCGTGGCGATCGCGGCGGCCAACGGCGACCTGCCGGTCGGATACCGGTTGCCCACGGTTCGGGCACTGGCGAGCGAGCTGTCGGTGGCGGTGAACACCGTGGCCCGCGCCTACCGCGAACTGGAGCAGGCCGGGGTGGTCGAGACCCGCGGCCGTTCGGGCACGTTCGTGGCCGCCACCGGTGACGACCAGCGCGCCGAGGCCCTGGCGGCCGCCCGCGCCTACGCCGAGGTCATCTCGCGTGTGGGGCTCGACCACGACGAGGCCGTCGAGATCCTGCGCGCCGCGCTCAAGGGCTGAATCGGTCTGGGTTCCCCGATGGCCGCCTGCGGCCGGGTTCCCGGTCCGCGCATCGACGCCGACGCCCCGATCGTTACTGTCATAGGGCGCCGTCCCCCTGGCGGCGCCCAGCGGTCGAAGGAGGCGTTCCATGGGCAAGGGAACAGGCGCAGGACGGTCGTCGGGCGGCGGGGGCGGAGGGTCCAAGGGGCGGCCCGGAGGCGGCAGGCCCCGGCCTGGTGGCGGGTCCAAGGGACGCCGGTCCGGCGGTAGCGCCAAGGGACGGCCGGGCGGGGCGTCCGGTGGGAGCCGCGGCGGTGGCCGGGAAGGAACGGGGTCCCGGTCGGGTGCCTCCGGCCGTGGAGCGGGAGCCTCGGGTGCGTCGGGGTCCTCGCGGGACCGGCGGGAGGGGCGGCGCCGTTGGGCGCGGGCCCACCACCGGCACTACCACAACGAGCTCGGCTACCAGGGCGACTACGACTTCCAGCCGCGGCGCAGCAATGCCCAGACGATCGCGGTGCTGGCCGTGTTCGGGCTCATCGTGCTCGGCCTGCTGTGGCTGGTGCTGGTCGTGTTCTTCTAGTGCTCTGACCGGGAAGGTTCGCCGGTTCGGATGCCTTACAGGTTGTTCGCATAGAAGCTGGTGAGTCGTTCGACGGCAGCGTCGACGTATTCGGGTTCGTCGTACATCTCGTAGTGGCCGGCGCCGTCGATCACCATGAGGTCGACGGGGTTGGGGGCCAGCTTCCACAGCTGCATGCCGGTGTCGTAGGAGCCGGTGTTGCCGATGCGTCCGGCGAGGATGACCTGGAGTGGCTGGGTCATGAGCCGATCGGCCAGGTGGAACGCGTCGTAGCCCAGCAGGAGGGAGTCGCTGCGCAAGAGGCGCCGGTTCGTGGAGTATTCGTTACCGCCGCGCTCGGTGCGGTAGTAGGTGACGGCTTGAGTGGTGTCGATGTCGGTCAGGCCCGCTGTTGTGGCGTCCTCCAGGGTGACGGGCAGCCAGTTCACGCGGGTCGTCTCGCCGGAGCGGGCCTCTTCGGTCCGTGCGTCCGCGAGGGCGTCGAGTGCTGCGGCCGGACCGTCGGGGGAGAAGCTGCGGAACGCAGCGCCGATGTTGACGGGGACGACCGTGCCGACCGCCTTGATGCGGTGGTCCGTGCGAGCGGTGTGCACGGTGTAGCCGCCACCGGCGCAGATGCCGAGGACGCCGATGCGCTGCGGGTCGATGCCGGGGGTCGTGGTGAGCACGTCGATGGCGTAGGAGATGTCCTCACCTCGGCGGTAGGGGTCTTCGAGGTCGCGGGGCTCGCCCTCGCTCTGACCCTGATGGGCGGGGTCGAGGACGAGCGCCGCGATGCCGCGGGCGGCGAGACGGGAGGCGTAATTGGCGCCGATCTGCTCCTTCACGCTGCTGCCCGGGGTGGAGAGCACCACGGCGCGCAGCGGTGCGCTGCTGTCGGCGTTGTCGGGCAGGTGGAGGTCCGCGGCGAGGTTGATGGGACCGCGCGGGATCGTGAGGTGCTTAAGCATGCCTGGCTTCCTTCGTGAGATTGTTGTTCCATAGGAGTCCAGTACAAGTCAATGTATTGTACGATCTGAAACTAATACGAAACTGTACCATATGGACGGAGGGGTCACATGTCAGTTGACGGGGCGCAGCTGTGGACGCTGAACCAGCGGCTGCTGGGCGTTGTGATGGATGCCTGCACGGGGGAGCTGGCCGAGCTCGGGTTGGAGACGAAGGAGTTTTTCGTCCTGGCCGAGGTGGAGGCATCGCCGTACCCGGCCGAGATCGCGACGGCACTGCTGCTCCCCAAAACGAGCGTGACGGTTTACGTCCGCAACCTCGTCGCCAAGGGGTTCGTCCGGCGCGAGATCGACGACGCGGACCTGCGGCGTCACCGGCTCGTACTAACCGCTGAGGGCACAGAGGCACGGGATCGTGCACTTGCAGCCCTCGCGGCGGAGTACGACCGCAGACTGGCGAGGATCACTCCGCGGGACCGCACCGAGCTGCAGCGTATCCTTCAGGAGATGCTCTCGCCCGCATGAGCCCATGGTCACGAGCGGTTCGCCTGCCCGGTGACCCCCTGCTCGCCAGTGCTGTGACCGCGTAGATTCGTTGGATCGTTCAGCCTGCGGTGGCGAGGGGGCGTCTGCCCCAGCGGATCCCTTTCTCGCTGCGGACGCGGGCGCGCTCCTTGCGTTCGGCGGCCAGGACATCGCGGTGGCGGGCGCTGGCGTTGCGCCAGCGGAGGTAGGCGTGCAGGACCCGTGTCTGCACAGTGTGGTTGGGGTAGTGCGAGTTCGCGATGGTGAACTGGCGAAGCGGTCCGAAGTGCGCCTCGATGGGGTTGGCCCACGAGGCGTAGGTCGGGGTGAAGCACAACTCGACCTTGTTCTTCTTCGCCCAGCGGCGGATGTCGCTGCGCTTGTGGGCGGACAGGTTGTCCAGGATCACGTAGATCGGGGCGCCGTCCGGGCGGGCGGTCCGGATCGACTTCAGCGCAGCCAGGGTGTTCGCGGCACCCTTCCTGCGGCGGTTGACGCCCCAGAGGGTGTCGTCGCCGATCGAGTAGCAACCGTGGAAGTACCGCACCCCGTGGGTGCGGTGGTAAGTCGCGGGATGCCGCTCGGGCCGGCCTTGCTCGGCCCAGCACGACCCGGCGGTGGGCCGGATGCCCAGGGGCCCGAACTCGTCGAACGCAAATACACGATCCGGGAAACGCTCCAGCACCTCCTCGATGCGGTCCAGCTTGGCGTCGCGCTTGAGGTCAGGCGACTCCTTCCACGTCTTGGTCCGCTGAAAGGTGACACCGCGGCGGGCGAGCAGGCACCGTAACGCCTCGCGGCCGATCCGGATGACACGGCCGTGCACTCTCCGCAGGTAGGCGGCGAGCTTGCGGATGGACCAGCGGGTGAAGGGCTGACCGAGCTTGCTCGGGCGGGCGGTGGCCGTCTGGATGACGAAGTCCTCGTCGTCATCGCTGAGCAGGCGGGAACGGCCTCCCGTCCACCGATGGTCCAAGCGGGCCAGGCCGATCTCATTGAACCGGTGGATCACGTCGCGGACGGTGTCCTCGTTGGCCTGCACCAGCTTCGCGATCACCGGCACCCGGTTTCCGCCGGCCGAGGCCAGCAGCATCATCGCGCGCCGGAACCGCACCGAATTGGTGCTGCCCCTGCCCCGGCGCACGATCTGCTGCAGCTTCTGCCCCTCCTGGTCGGTCAACCTGCGCACATGGACAAGCTCAGCCACTCCACCCCCGGCAATCGGATCGGACGTCACCGTGCATCCAACCGCCCGGACGACCGCCCCGGCGAACCTTCTCGGTCAGAGCACTAGGGCGGGCTACCCCCGACGCCTAGCGGCGCAGCCCACCCGTCGCCCGCCATCGCCCGGGGGCGCTGCGCGCAGTGCGGGCTACCCCCCTCAACGGACGCCTAGCGGCGCAGCCCTACGACGGAGACGATGTAGAACAGGACGAGTCCGACCCACACGACCGGCACGGCCGCGCCTCCCACCAGGGAGGCGGTGATCGCCGTGAGCGGGATGCTCACCCCCAGGCACACCAGCGACAGCACGAACCGCACGGTGTTGGAGGGCATGCCCGCCTTGGCGGGGGCGGCCTGCGCGGTGGTGTGGGTGATGTGGTGCCGCACCCGCTCCTCGATGGTGTCGTCGAGGCGTTCGACCAGGGAGGCGGCCACGGCGTCGTCGTACTCCGGGCCGAGTTCGCGGCCGGCGCGCAGAGCTGCGGCGACCTCGTCCGTGTGGCGGGATGAGGGCGATGAGGTCATGGCTTCATCCTCCCATCGCCGTCGACGGGGGTGGCGGTTCCGTGGCCGATTCCAGGGAAAACTCCGGGTTCGCCCTGATGCGGGCCGCCGCCCGCCGGTCCCGCGCATGACGGCGGGGCCGCCCGGTGAGGGGCGGCCCCGTGCCGTCTCGGTCGCGTCTAGCTGGCGAAGTCCAGCAGCTGCTGTGCGCGGCTGGGGTGGCGCAGCTTGGACAGCGACTGCTTCTCCAGCTGACGGATGCGCTCTCGGGTCAGGCCCAGGTGCTTGCCGATCTCGTCGAGCGTGCGCGGACGCCCGTCCATGAGGCCGAAGCGCAGGGACATGATGGTCGCCTCGCGCGGCTCCAGGTCCGAGAGGGCGTTGCGCAGCTGGTCGGCCATGAGCTGGCGGTCGACCACCTCGGAGGCCTCGGAGGCGTCGACGTCCTCGATGAGGTCGCCGATGCGTGTCTCGCCGTCCTCACCGATGGTGGAGTCCAGGCTGATCGGCTGCCGGGTGACGCGCAGCAGCTCCTCGATCTGGGCCGGCGTCTTGTCCAGCTCCAGGCCCAGCTCCTCCGGGGTGGGCTCGCGGCCCAGCGCCTGGTGCATGTCGCGCTCCAGGCGGCTGACCTTGCTGAGCAGCTCCAGCACGTGCACGGGCAGGCGGATGGTGCGCGCGGAGTCGGCGAAGCCGCGCTGGATGGCCTGGCGGATCCACCACATGGCATAGGTCGAGAACTTGAAGCCCTTGGAGTAGTCGAACTTCTCCACCGCGCGGATCAGGCCGAGGTTGCCCTCCTGGACCACGTCCAGCAGGGACATGCCGCGGTCGCTGTACTTCTTGGCGACCGAGACCACCAGGCGCAGGTTGGCCTCGAGCATGTGGGACTTGGCCAGGCGGCCGTCCTCGGCGACCCACTCCAGTTCGTCGATCTCGGCCTGGGCCATCTCGACGGAGTCGTCGATGGGACCGTGCTGGCCCAGCCGGTACTCGGCGTAGAGTCCGGCCTCGACGCGCTTGGCGAGGTCGACCTCCTGCTCGGCCGTGAGCAGCTGCCGCCGCCCGATGGCCTTGAGGTAGGTGTGGACCGAGTCGCCCATGGCGGGGGACTGGTCGTCCAGGTCGGCCTCACCGGTTTCCGGGTCGGTACCGGTCTGGGTGGTCTCGGTCTTCTTGGTCGTGCGCCGCGTGGTGCGGGTCTTCCTCCGGGAGGCGGAGGGGCCCTTGCGGGTCGCGACCTTGCCGGTCGCGGCCTTGGGTGCCTCGTCGGTTTCGGGCACCGTCGCGATGAGAGTGTTTTCCAGCACGTCGTCCTCGGCGTCAGCATCGGCCACCAGCACGGTGTCGTCGCCCCCGTTGGCGAGTCGGACCCCGTTCTCGGTGAGTTCACGCAGGATGGAGCGGCCGTCAGCAGAGGTGACTCCGGCCGCGGAGAAAGCGGTACGTAGTTCGGAGAGTGACAGGTGTCCCTGGGAGCGCCCGCGTTCGAGCAGGTCGGACAGAGCGCCGTCCGCGGAGCCCTCCGGGTGCGGAGCGGTCCCTGTGGATTCGGGTACCGAAGCGGCTAGGGCAGTGCTCGTCATCGGGGCACCTCCCTCCCTTCCAAGACGTGTGGCACGTGGCGGAGGGTTCCCGCCGACTGGACGCGCCAATATGTCCAACGTGTCGACAGGTCAAATGTTCCCTGTCTCGATTGGATATCGGTGCGAGTGACACAAATCACGGTGTGGGAAGTGGCCTCGCGCCGATCCGAGCGGGTAATGGGCACCATCTTCGGTCGCGTGCGCGGTTCGTCGGCGCAGCCGGGCACGGCGGAGGACGCAGGGCCTGGTGCGAGTGGACCGATGGCTGTCGCCAACTGCGGACCTCCTTGGGAAGAGGGGCCGAAGGACCGGATACACAAGTAGACGTCGGGGATCTTCCGGAAGTTCCCCGCCTACCGGACACGGCCCGGGACGGCCGTGGTCCGACATCGCCGCCGGGGGGTGCAGTGCCCCCAGCTCACAAGGGATTCCGGCGGTGCCGGCGGACGTGTCCGCCGCACCTGTAGTCGACAGGGTCCCATGGGAACGGAGTGCACCGGTAAACGCCGATTCACGTGGTGAGCGACCCGGTGCGTGTGTTCGCCCGGCCCTCATCGGGCTCGTGGGCGGTCCCGGGGGCCCTCGGATTCATTTCGCGGGGGTGCGCAGCGCCACCAGGTCCGGCTTGCCCGAGGCCAGCAGCGGAAGGTGCTCGCGGACCTCCAGCTCGCGCGGGGCGGCGTAGGCGGGCAGCCGCTCGCGCACCCACGCGCGCAGCTCCTCCAGCGACGGCGGGCGCAGCGGGTCGGTCGGCACCACCACGGCGCTGACCCGTTCACCCCACTCCGGGTCCGCGCGGCCCACGACCACCGACTCGGCGACCGCGGGGTGCTCGGCCAGCAGCGCGTTGACCTGGCCGGGGACCACCTTGTGCCCGCCCGAGTTGACCACGTCGTCCATCCGGCCCAGCACCGAGAGCCGGCCGTCGGGCTCCCAGCACCCCAGGTCGTTGGTGCGCAGCCAGGCGGTGCCCTCCTCGTCGCGTTCCAGCGCCCCGGGGTCCGCGGCGCCCGGCGGCATCCGGTAGCCGCTCAACAGCACCGGGCCCGACAGCAGGACGCGTCCGGGCTCGTCCTGTGAGGCGGACTCCAACCGCACCCGCACCCCGTCCAGGGGGAGGCCGTCGTAGACGCAGCCCCCGCACGTCTCGCTCATGCCGTAGGTCGTCACCACGCGCGCTCCGGCCCGGCGGGCGCGCGCCAACAGGTCGGGTTCGGCGGCGGCGCCGCCGAGCAGGACGGTGCCCAGGTCCGACAGGTCCACGCCCGCGGCCAGCAGCCGGCGCAGCTGGGTGGGGACCAGGGACACGTGCGGGCCCAGTTCGCGGGCCAGCGCCGCCACGCCCTGGGTGTCGAAGGCCGCGTGCACCGCCTCGGTCCCGGTGACCAGCGCCCGGATGATCACCTGGAGTCCGGAGATGTGTCCCGCGGGCAGCACGCACAGCCACCGGTCTCCCGGAGCGGCGCCCATACGCTCCACCGAGGCCAGCGCGGAGGCGCGCAGGGCGGACGCGGACAGTTCCACGCCCTTGGGCACGCCGGTGGAACCGGAGGTGGTGATGACCAGAGCGGTGTCGGGGCGCGCGGGCGCACCGCCGGCCAGCGCCGTGACGCCCTCGGGCGTGCGCACCGAGTCCGCGCGCATCGCGGTGAGCAGTTCGTCCACCCGCGCCCGGGGTGTGCCGTCGGGGACGGGCAGCAGGGCCGGGCCCTCGCCGTCCAGGGCGCGCGCCACACGGCGCCCGATCTCCTGGGGCGCCAACCCCACGAGCGCCTGGAGGGGGCGGCCCGCACCGGGGGCGGGCGCCTGCTCCGGGGATCGCGCCGCGTCTGCTGCTGTCACTCGTGCCACGGGGGACAGGGTACGCCCGCCCCGGCTCCGCGGGAGCTCGGCCGTGGTGGGCGGGGGCGTGCCGTACGGGGCCACCCCGCCTGGCACAATGCGTAGGGTTGACGCTTGGACGCGGCCGTTTCGGTCGTGTCCGCGCCGTCCCCAGTGTCCCCGTGAGGAGAAGCAGAAGCCGTGAGCAGCGTGATCGACTGGCAGCGGTCGGGCGAGTATTCCGACATCATCTACGAGACCGCGGAGGGCATCGCCAAGATCACGATCAACCGCCCGGAACGGCACAACGCCTTCCGGCCGCAGACCTTGTTCGAGCTCCAGCAGGCGTTCAACATCGCCCGCGACGACTCCGAGGTCGGTGTGATCATCTTCACCGGTGCCGGTGACCAGGCGTTCTGCTCGGGCGGTGACCAGAAGATCCGTGGCGACGACGGCTACATGGGCGATGACGCCGTGGCCAAGCAGGGCATCGGCCGCCTGAACGTGCTGGACCTGCAGGTGCAGATCCGCCGTCTGCCCAAGCCGGTCATCTGCATGGTCGCGGGCTGGTCCATCGGCGGTGGCAACGTCCTGCAGGTGTGCTGCGACCTGACCATCGCCGCCGACAACGCCAAGTTCGGCCAGACCGGCCCCAAGGTCGGCTCGTTCGACGGCGGTTACGGGTCCTGGCTGCTGGCCGAGACCGTGGGTCTGAAGAAGGCCCGCGAGATCTGGTACCTGTGCCGGCAGTACAGCGCCCAGGAGGCGCTGGACATGGGCATGATCAACACGGTCGTGCCGCTGGCGGACCTGGAGAAGGAGACCGTCCAGTGGGCGCATGAGCTCCTGGAGAAGTCCCCGCTGGCCCTGCGCATGCTCAAGGGCGCCATCAACGCCGTCAGCGACGGCGCCGCCGGGATGCAGCAGTTCGCCGGCGACGCCACGATGCTCTACTACATGAGCGAGGAGGCCCAGGAGGGCCGGGACGCCTTCAAGGAGAAGCGCCGTCCGGAGTTCGACAAGTTCCCGCGCCGCCCGTGACCTGCTCGGCCACCGATCCGGCGGGGGCACTCGCCGGGTCCCGCGCCTTCGCTCTCGGCCTGCGCAACCGGTTCCGCGGCATCACCGTCCGCGAGGGGCTGCTCGTGCGCGGACCGGCGGGGTGGGGTGAGTTCTCGCCCTTCGCCGAGTACGGGCCGCGCGAGTCCTCGCGCTGGTGGGCGGCCTGCCATGAGGCGGCCTACCAGGGCTGGCCCGCGCCGGTGCGCGACCGTGTGCCGGTCAACGTGACCGTGCCCGCGGTCGGTCCGGAGCGGGCCGCGCGGATCGTGGCCGCCGGCGGGTGCGCGACCGCCAAGGTCAAGGTCGCCGAACGCGGGCAGGACCCGGGCGAGGACATCGCCCGGGTGGAGGCGGTCCGCCACGCCCTGGGGCCCTCGGGTCGGGTGCGCGTGGACGCCAACGGTGGCTGGGACGCCGGGACCGCGGTGCGGATGGTGCGCGAGCTGGACCGGTTCGACCTGGAGTACGTCGAGCAGCCGTGTGCGGGACTGGACGAGCTGGCCCTGGTGCGGCGCCGCGTCGACGTCCCGGTGGCCGCCGACGAGTCCATCCGCCAGGCGGAGGACCCGCTGAAGGTGCGTGCGGCCGAGGCGGCCGACATCGTGGTGCTCAAGGTGCAGCCGCTGGGCGGGGTGCGCGCCGCGCTGCGGGTGGCCGAGGCCTGCGGTCTGCCGGTGGTGGTCTCCAGTGCCGTGGAGTCCTCGGTGGGTCTGGCGGCGGGCGTGGCCCTGGCCGCGGCCCTGCCGGAGCTGCCCTACGCCTGCGGTCTGGCGACCGCGCAGATGCTCACCGCCGATGTGACCGCCGATCCGCTGCTGCCCAGTGGCGGGTTCCTGCCGGTGCGGCCGGTGCGGGTCGACGAGAAGTGGTTGCGCGAGGTCGAGATCGACGCCGCCGCCTGGCGTGCGCGGGCCGAGCAGGCCCGCGAGGCGGGCCGGGAGCGGCCGGGCGGGGGATGACCCGGGCCCTGCGGGGGTCGCTGACCTGGCGCTCAAACCGAGGTACGCGACACGCCCGGGTGTGCCCGGTTCGACATCGCCGGATCCTCGCCAGCGGCCGTGTGAGCGGGTTGACTGGTGTGTGGTGTCACCGTGGACCGGTCTTGGCCGTTGCGATACCGGCACTGGGGCCGGTGTGCCCGTGCCGGCGATCACGCGCGGCCACCGCGGCCCACCGCCCGTGTGCGGGCCGTCGGCGGATCCGCCCGCGCCGGAGCGGGGCACGTGCGCGAGGGCGCCACCGCGCGGCGATACTTGGTGCAGACGAATGAAAGCGTGTTCGTCAGGGGTCCCTCGCTTGACGGCGAGGGCTTTCCATCCCCGTGGTGGAGGGCCTGCCGTGACCTGACCGAGCCGATACCCACGATGGAGGTGAACACGGTGGCCACGTTCCACGCGGGGCGGCGCGCCCGGCGGGCCGTGTTCGCCCCGCGGCCTGCCCTGGTCGTGCGCGCCGACGGCCCTGGGAGCGGTGGCCGCGCCGTCCTTGCCGGCCGGGGTCCGTGCACCGGACGCCACACGTACTCTCGTCTGCTCCAGCGCGCGGACGGTCACGCCTACAGCACACAGAAGGGGGTAGGGGCTTCCTCCACCGCTTGATCGCGGCGGTAACCGCTCCGAACACCAGATGAATCCGTCTACCGCCCTGGCGCGGGTCCTCGTCGACGAACTGGCCCGCTGTGGGCTGTCCGAGGCCGTGGTCTCGCCTGGGTCGCGCTCGACGCCCCTGGCGCTGGCCCTGGTCGCCCACCCCGACGTGCGCGTCCACGTGCGTGTGGACGAGCGTTCGGCGTCCTTCCTCGCGCTGGGCCTGGCCCGCGTGTCGCGGCGGCCGGTGGCGATGGTGTGCACCTCCGGTACGGCCGCCGCGAACTTCCATCCCGCGGTGATGGAGGCGAGTGAGAGCGGGGTGCCGCTGCTGGTGCTGACCGCCGACCGTCCCCCTGAGCTGCGCGGGACCGGCGCCAACCAGACGGTGGACCAGATCGGCCTGTACGGCGGTGCCGTGCGGATGTTCGCCGAGGTCGGCACGCCCGACCCGGCGCCGGGGATGGTCGCGTACTGGCGTTCGCTGTGCTGTCGCGCCTGGGCGGCGGCCGTGGGCGGGCGCCCTGGGCCGGTCCACCTGAACGTGGCCTTCCGTGACCCGTTGACCCCCGATGAGCCCGGTACCGGCGCCCCGGCCTGGAACGAGCCGTTGGAGGGCCGCGACCTGGGCCGTCCGTGGATCGGCCGTCCGGGCCCGCGGGCCGAGCCCGCGCCGTTCGTCCTGCCCGACGTCGAGCGCGGTGTGATCGTGTGCGGCGACGGCGACTACGATCCGGTGCCGTTCCTGGCTTTGGCCGAGCTCACCGGGTGGCCGCTGCTGGCCGAACCCACCTCCAACGCCCGCCGCGTGGGTGCGATCTCCACGTACCGGCAGCTGCTGGCCTCGCCGCGTTTCGTGGCCGGGCCGCCGCCGGAGCTGGTCGTGAGCGTGGGGCGCCCCAACCTGTCCCGGCAGATCCTGGCCTATCTGGCGCGCGCCGAGCGGCACGTGGTCGTGACGGCCGGGGCGATCGGCGACCCTGCCGCCGCTTTGCCCAACGCGTTCTCCGATCCGGCTCGCACCGCCACCGACGTGGTGGCGGCCGTCGCCGCGCCCGAGGGTCTGGGCCTGGTCCCACCCGTCGCCCCCCACCACCCTCAACGGACGCCTTCGGCGCAGTACCCTTCCTCCGCGCGGACCGACTGGTCGCGTACGTGGTGGCGTGCGGAGGCCGCGGCGCGCTCGGCGGTGGACACGGTGCTGGACGCCGACGAGACGCTCAGCGAGATGCGCCTGGCCCGCGACCTGGTCTCGCACCTGTCGGCCGGATCGCTGCTGTTCGCGGGATCGAGCATGCCCATCCGCGATCTGGACGCGACCATGCGGGCGCGGTGCGGTGTGCGCCTGGTGGGCAACCGCGGTGTGAGCGGGATCGACGGCACGGTCTCGACCGCGGTGGGTGCGGCGCTGGCGCACCAGGCCGGCGGGGCGGACGGTCAGGCCTACGCCCTGCTGGGGGACCTGGCGATGCTGCACGACCAGAACGGTCTGGTGATCGGGCCGGGTGAGCCGCGCCCCGATCTGGCCGTGGTCGTGGTCAACAACGACGGCGGTGGGATCTTCTCCGGCCTGGAGCAGGCCGGCCACCCCGACTTCGAGCGGGTCTTCGGTACCCCGCACGGGGTGTCGATGGAGCGGGTGGCCGCGGTCGCGGACCTTCCCTACACGCGCCTGGAGTGGGCGACGGATCTGCCCAAGGCCCTGTTGGGCGAGGGACTGCGGGTGATCGAGGTGCAGACCACGCGCACCGACAGCGCGGTGCTGCGCCGTCGGGTCCAGGCCGCGGTGGACGAGGCGGTCGACGGCCTTCTGTGAGCCCGCCTCCTTCGGGTTGCGGCGCCGTGCCCGGGGGAAGGACGTGTCCAAGGGGATCGGCGTGGTCGCCGCGTCCCGTGGTGCACGCGCAGTGAGGTGAGCGGTCGTGAACTACGTGCTGCACATGACGGAGCTCGCCCGTTGGCGGACCGGTACCGGTGACCTGGAGCCGGAGAGCCTGCACACCGACGGGTTCGTGCACGCCTCGCCCAACGAGCACACGGTGCTGGCGGTGGCCAACTCGCTCTACAGCAAGGCGACCGAGCCCTACTGTGTGCTCGTGGTGGACACCATGCGCCTGGGCCGGGAGGTGCGGTGGGAGCCGGCGGCGCCCGCGGCGGGGCAGGGCGTGTTGGAGGGCGTGGAGGAGTCGGAGCTCTTTCCGCACATCTACGGGCCCATTCCGCGTGAGGCCGTGGTGGGGGTGCGCTATCTGCGCCGCGAGCCGCCGGGGGTGTTCACGGCGGTCGACCAGCGCGGTCCCACGGCCGAGGCGCTCGACCTGTTCCCGCATCCGGAGGGCGGCTGGTTCAAGGTCACCTGGCGCAGTGGTGTGACGGTGCACCCGGAGGGCTACGACGGCCCGCGCGAGACGGCGTCGGGACTGCAGTTCCTGCTCAACCGGGGGGACCGGTGCCGGTGGCACCGGCTGCGCTCGGCCCAGCTGTGGTCGTTCGACCGGGGCGGGCCGGTGCTGATCGAGCTCGGCGGCGACGGGCCCGTGCCGGAGGTCGAGCAGCGCTTCACGCTGGGGCCGCACATCGAGGCAGGCCAGCACCTGCAGGTGCTGGTGCCAGGGGGGACGTGGCAGACCTCCCGGCCCTTGACGGGGGAGGAGAACCTGTCCACGTGCGTGACCTCCCCGGCCTTCGACTTCGACGACATCGAGGTCGCCGACGAGGGCGGCACCCTGCACTTCCCGTGGCAGCTGTGAGCGCCATCGGGGCGGTCGGGTCCGGGCGCAGGTCCTGACGGCCGCGAGCCCGGAAGACTTCAGAAGAACACGGCCTAGCTAGTGTGGGCCCCATGGCGAAACACCCGCGTCGGGCCCCGTTGAGCGGTGAGATCGCCCAGCGCGTGGTCGACCTGATCGCTCCGACGATCAGCCACAACATCAACGTGATGGACGAGCACGGCACCATCATCGCGTGCCTGGACCCCGCCCGGATCGGGACGCTGCACCGGGGCGCCCAGCGGGTGATCGCCGAGGGGCGCGGTGTGCTCGTCACCGACCGGGGGCGGGAGAGTTCCGACCGGCCCGGTGCCAACGAACCCCTGATCATCGACGGGCAGCTGTGCGGTGTGGTGGGTGTGACGGGCGATCCCCACGAGGTGGCGCCCCTGGCCCGGGTCGTGGCGTTGACCGTGCAGCTCCTGGTCGCCCAGAGCCGGGATCAGGACGCGGTGACCCGGCGCCACACCGAGGCCCGCGACCTGGTCGCCGCCCTGAGTTCGGGCACCGCCGACCCCGAGGCGGCCAGGGCCCGCCTGGCCGCCGCCGGGCTGGCGCCGCCCTGGTCTTTGGCGCTGTGGACGGCGGGCCTGCCGCGACCGGACGGCTCGGCCGCACCGCCCGAGCCCGCCGAGACGGCCGTGGCGCGGGTCAACGCCGACGCCGGCCGCCGGGCCGCCGTCCTGCACGGTGCCCTGTGGACGGTCGCCTCCGGTGAGGGCCCCGGACCCGATGCCCTGGGTCTGCCCGGGGACGGCCGGCACACCCGCACCGACCCCACCGGCGAGATCGGGGTGCTGCTCGCCCACGCGGAGGAGTCGCGGGCGCTGTGCCGGTACGCGGGGCTGATCCCCGCCCTGGCCGACCCCGGTCCGTGGTCGCGCACGGTGGCCGTGGCCGTCGCGCACCTGCCCGCGCGCAGCCTCGCCCGTCTGGCCGGCCTGGCCGGTGATCTGTCCGAGGCGCAGCGGCGCACCGTCCTGGCCGCGGCCTCGACGACGTCCATGCAGGCGGCGGCCGACGCCCTGTACGTGCACCGCAACACCCTGCTGCAGCGGGTGGAGCGCATCCGTGCGGCGACCGGGCTCGACCCGCGCCGGCCCGACCACCTGACCACGCTCCAGATGGCGCTGTACGCGTGCGACGCACTGGGCGTTTCGCACAGGCCGTGAGTGAGGACGCCGAGGAATCTTGGGCGGATCACTGTCGAAACGCACGGCCGTCGTGTCTAGGATCGGCTGCATGTCGCACGCATCGCACACCACCGACGAAGCACCACGGGTCCGCGTCGCCGTCGTCCCGGACTCCTTCAAGGGCAGCGCCCGCGCCGTGGAGGTGGCGGGCGCGATGGCCCAGGGGGCCGAGGAGGCCTTCGCCGGCCTGGGCATGAGGGCCGACATCGACGTCCTGCCGTTCGCCGACGGCGGCGAGGGCACCCTGGACGCGCTGCTCGGTGCCTGGGGCACCGACGCGCGCACCGTGGAGACCACCGACGCGCTGGGCCGGCCGGTGCGGGCCCGCTACGGGCTCTCCCCCGACGGGCGGACCGGGGTCATCGAGGCCGCGGAGGCCAACGGTCTGCCCCTGGTCGACGACGTGCCGCTGCGGCCGCTGACGGCGACGACCCGGGGCCTGGGCCCTCTGGTGACGGCTCTGCTGGACGCGGGTGTGGCGGAGATCCTGCTGTGCATCGGCGGTTCGGCCACCACCGACGGCGGCACCGGCCTGCTCGCGGCGCTGGGCGCGCGGCTCCTGGCCCAGGACGGCTCGGAGCTGCCCGACGGGGGCGGGAGCCTGACCGAGCTGGACCGCCTGGACCTGTCCGGGTTGGACGGGCGCGCCCGTTCGGTGCGCTGGCGGATCGCCTGCGACGTCACCAACCCCCTGGTCGGGGACCGGGGCGCGGCGGCCGTCTTCGGGCCGCAGAAGGGCGCCTCGCCGCAGGACGTGCGCGTTCTCGACGCGGGGCTGGCCCGTCTGGCCGACGTGCTCGCCAAGGAGAGCGGGACCGACGTGCGCGATGTGTCGGGGGCGGGGGCCGCCGGAGGGCTTCCGGCGCCGCTGGCGGCGCTGTTGGGCGCCGAGCTCGTGCCTGGGTCGCGGATGGTCGCCGACGTGCTGGGCGCCGAGGAGCTGCTGTCCCGGGCCGACCTGGTCCTGACCGGTGAGGGCTCCTTCGACACCCAGTCCATGGCGGGCAAGGTGGTCGACGCCGTGCGCCGGTTCACCCCGGCCGACCGTCCCGTGGTGGTCATCGCGGGCAAGGTCTCGGTGCCGCCGCGGGACTTGGCGGAGGCGGGGATCACCGCGGCGCTGTCCATCGCCCGCGGGCCCGCGACCCTGGACGAGCTGAGCGAGGACGTCCTGCCCGGGATCACGTGGGCGGCGTTCACGGCCTGCCGCCTGCTCGCACACGGGCCACTCGGGTCGAGGGGGTCGGCCGACGCCCGCTCCTGAGCCCCGCGTGCGGTCGTGCCCGGCTGATGCGTGACCGCGCTTTCGCGGGAGCCGCCGTGCTCGGCCGGGACCCGGTCCGCCGCGCGGCGCACGGCCCCGGCGGTGCCGGGGGCCGTGCGGGAGGGGGTGAACACCCCGGGCAGGTGCCCGCGGGGCGGCACGACGGGGCGACCGCCGCAGGTCAGGCGCGCACGTGCAGCCCGAACCCCGTGCGGCCGGCGGGCTCCAGCCCCTCCTTCAGGTGCAGCGAGGGGATCTCGTAGTCGCCGTGGTTCTGCGGCCGGAACGCGATCGGCTCGGTCGAGTCCAGGGTGAGCAGGCGCTGCTCCCAGGCCTTGGCGGCGTCCGGGAAGTCCTCGTCCGTCATCCGGTCGGCGCCGTAGAGCACGAACGGCGGCAGCACCTCCATGCCCGGGTGGTACAGGACGCCGTGGTGGATCGGGAACAGCAGATCGTCCATCGGGCCGTTGATCCCGCGCGCGGAGTAGTGCGACTCCGGGCCGCCGGCGGTCACCGACAGCATGGCCCTGCGGCCCGCGAGGGTGCCCTCGCCGAAGCGGTCGCCGTACCTGGTGTCGCTGTGCTCGCCCACGCCGTAGGCGAAGTGGTACGTGTACACGCGGTCCACCCAGCCCTTGAGGATCGCGGGCATCGTGTACCACCACAGCGGGAACTGGAGGATGACCGTGTCGGCCCACAGCAGCTTCTCCTGCTCGGCCAGGACGTCCGGGGTGAGCGTGCCGGTGTCGAAGGCCCGGCCCGAGTCCCGGGCGACCCTGAGCGGGTGTGAGGCGGCGGGGCCGTAGTCCGCGGCGTCCGCGGCCGCCTTCCAGTCCATGGCGTACAGGTCGCTCACCTGGACCTGGTGCCCGGCGTTCTCCAGCGTGGACACCGCGAGGTCCTTCAGCGCGCTGTTGAGCGAGCGCGGCTCGGGGTGGGCGTGGACGATGAGCGTCTTCATGGGGACTCCTTCGGATCGGGTGCCTCGATCCTGCTCGCCGGGGAGCCCGGTGTTCAGGGGCGCCGCAACCGTCGGATCCGACTTCCTGGTATCAGCGGGGCCACCCTCACCGGCGGCGCCGCGGCCATACTGGGGGCATGGACGATCTCGCGGGATTCCTGCGGACCCGGCGCTCCCGGGTCGACCCGGCCTCCGTCGGCATCCCCACCGACAGCCGCCGCCGGGTGGAGGGTCTGCGACGCGAAGAGGTCGCGCACCTGTCCGGTGTCAGCGTCGACTACTACGTGCGCCTGGAGCAGGGCCGCGCGACCCAGCCCTCCGAACAGGTCCTGGACGCGCTCGCCCGGGTGCTGGGCCTGGACGACACCGAGTGCGAGCACGTGCACCGGCTCGCCCGGCAGCGCCGGCGCTGCGTGAAGGCGCCGGGCGGACGGGTCCGGCCGGAGCTGCTGCGTGTGCTGGACCTGGTCGCCGACGCGCCCGCACTGATCATGAACCACCGGTTGGACGTGCTCGCCGGCAACCGCCTGGCCGGGCTCCTGTACGGCAGGCCGGCGGCGGGCCTGAACACCGCCCGGCACATCTTCCTGGAGGAGGCCGAGCGCGGTCTGTACGCGGACTGGGACCACTGCACCCTGGACGTGGTGGGGCACCTGCGCCTGGCCGCCGGAAAGTATCCCGCGGACCCGCGCCTGACCTCGCTCATCGGCGAGCTCGCGGTGGGCAGTGAGCGCTTCGGCCGCCTGTGGGCCCGCGCGGACGTGCGCGCCCGCACCCACGGACCCAAGGTGTACCGGCATCCGATGGTCGGGGTGTTGGAACTGCACCAGGAGAACTTCGCGCTGCCGGACGAGTCGGGCATGGAGCTGCTGGTGCTGTCCGCGGCTCCAGGCAGCCCCGCCGAGGACGGGCTGCGGCTGCTCGCGGGTCTGGGCGCGCACGGCGCCGACGCGTGTGCCACGGCGCACACGCCGGTCCGGGAGTAGCGCGGCGGAGCCCGTCCCTGGCCGAGGCCCGGGCGGTGGCACGACGGGGCCCGTGCCGGGCGGCACGGGCCCCGAAGGCGGTCGGTCAGCGCTGGGCGTCGACGCCGAAGACCTCGGCCATGTCGTCCAGGGTCCGGTGGGCGGCGATCAGGCCCACACCGGAGATCCAGTACTCGTCGTCGACCTCGGTGATCTCACCCTCCAGCTCGCCCCACAGCGGGCTCGACTGGTACTCGGCCTTGTCCTCGGCCACGCCGTCGGCTCCGCCGTCGTCGTAGGTGGCCACGAAGATCCGGTCGGCGTCCAGGTCGAGCAGGCGCTCCTGGCTGTGGTAGGTGACGATGTCCTCGGACTCGGTGTCCACGCCGGGGGCGGGCTCCAGGCCCATGTCCTCCAGGATGACGCCGATGTAGGACCGCGGCGTGTACAGGCGCACGCCCTCCTCGTCGCCGGCGAAGCGGACGATCGAGACGGTGGGGGACTCGCCGTCGTTGGCCTCGATGATCTCGGCGCCGATGGCGGCGGCACGCTCCTCGTACTCGGCGAGCAGGGTCTCGGCCTGCTCCTGGGCGTTGAGGGCGCGGCCGGTCAGTTCCAGGTTCTCCTTCCAGGTCGCGCCGGTGGTCTCGGACATGACCGTGGGCGCGATCTCGGAGAACTGCTCGTAGTTGTCGCCGTGGCGGACCTCGGCGGAGAGGATGAGGTCGGGCTCGGTGGCGGCGACCAGCTCCGGGTCCAGGTCCCACAGCAGGCCCACGGGCTCGGCCTCGTCGGCGGAGCCGGTGTTCCACTCGCTGTCCAGGAGGTAGTCCGGCAGCGAGGTGACGTCCTCGGCGAAGGTGGTGTAGCCGACGACGTCGCCGCCCAGGGCCAGGGTGGAGTCGACGTAGGCGGAGTCCAGCGGGAGCACGCGCTCGGGCGCGGCCGGGATCTCGGTCTCGCCCATCTGGTGCTCGACCGTCAGCGGGTAGTCGCCGGAGGCCTCGCCCTGGGGAGCCGCGGTGTCCTCCTCGGGGCCGGCGGCGCCGCAGGCGGTGAGCAGGACGGCGGTCGCCGCGGTCGCGACGGTGGGCAGGCCGACGCGGCGGGTCCAGGCGTTCATCGGAAACTCCATCGGTAGGGCACGCTCCGGGCATACGAAAGCGGGGGACATGACCCGAATGTGTTGTTCCTGGTCAAGACGTGGCAAACTTAGATCATTCAAGTGTGGCTAGGCAAACCTTACTCGGGTCGACCTGGCCTTTCGTCATGATGGGAGACCTCGGTGCACGACGCCAGCGGGCCGCCCCCGGGCCCCGTGTCGGCCGCTGCCGCGGACCCCGCCGACCCCGCCGGTGCCCCCGGTCGCGCCGGTCGCGCCGGCGTCCTGGGGGCGCGGCGCACACGCCGGCTGGTGGGGCTGGCCGCGCTCGTTCTCGCCCTGGGCCTGACCGCCCTGGCCAGCGTCCTGGTGGGCGCACGCGCCCTGAGCCCCGAGACGGTGTGGCTGGCGCTGACCGCGAGCGCCGGCGCCGAGGCCGACATCATCGTCCACGACATCCGCCTGCCCCGCACCGCGCTGGGCCTGCTCGCCGGGATCGGACTCGGCCTGGGCGGCGCCCTCATGCAGGGGCACACGCGCAACCCGCTCGGCGACCCCAGCATCCTCGGCGTCACCTTCGGCGCCGCCCTGGCGGTCGTCCTGGGGATCGCGCTGGCGGGCGTCACCGACCTGCGGACGCAGGCCGTCCTCGCCTTCACCGGGGCGGCGCTGGCCACCGTGATCGTCTACGCCATCGGCTCGGTCCCGGGGCGGGGGCCCACACCCATCACGCTGGCGCTCGCCGGGACCGCCGTCAGTTGGCTGTGCTACTCGCTGGTCTCGGGGCTGGTCCTGCTCGACCAGGCCACCATGGACAACTTCCGGTTCTGGCGGGTGGGGTCCCTGGTCGGGCGCGATCCCGAGGTCATCGTCCAGATGCTGCCCTTCTTCGCCGCGGGCACGCTCCTGGCCCTGGCCAACGCCGGCGCGCTCAACGCCCTGGCCCTGGGGGAGGACACCGCCCGCGCGCTCGGGCACCGCGTGGGCCGGGCCCGCGTGGTGGGCCTGGCCGCCGTCACCCTGCTCACCGGCGCCACCGTCGCCGCGTGCGGGCCGATCGCCTTCGTCGGGCTCATCGTGCCGCACGTGGCGCGGGGCGTGGTGGGCTCCGACCACCGGTGGCTGCTGCCCTACTCGGCGCTCATGGGCGCCATCCTGCTGCTGGGCGCCGACGTGTTCGGCCGCTTCCTCGCCCCGCCGGGCGAGCTCCAGGTCGGTGTGGTCCTGGCCCTGGTCGGCGCCCCGTTCTTCATCTACGTCGTCCGCCGCCGGAGGCTGCTGTCCCTATGACCTCCACCCTCACCACCGACGAGCGCGAGCGCGCGCGGGCCCGGCTGCGACGCCGGTACCGGGGCCTGCGGCTGGGCCCGGTGGCGCTGCCCTGGCGGACCCGGCCGGTCGTGGCCGCCGCCGTCACCGCCCTGGCCGCGGCGCTGTTCGTGGGGCTCAACCTCATGGTCGGCCAGACCCCGCTCTCGCCCGCGCAGGTCTGGGCCCACTTCGTCGGCACCGACTACGAGCACTACTTCACGTTCTGGCGTGTGCGCATGCCGCGGGTGGTGGTCGGACTGCTCGCCGGGGCGGCGCTGGCCGCCGCGGGGGCCATCACCCAGACCATCATGCGCAACCCGCTGGCCAGCCCCGACCTGCTCGGCGTCACCCACGGCGCGAGCGCGGCGGTGGTGGCGATGATGGCGTTCGCGGGCAGCTACGGGATCCTCAGCGGCCCCATGGCCTCCGTCGGGGTGCCCGCCGTGGCCCTGGCGGGCGGACTGGTCTCGGGCGTGCTGTGCTACCTCCTGGCCTGGCGCGGCGGCATCGACGGCTACCGGCTGCTCCTGGTGGGCGTGGGCCTGTCCGCGGTCCTGATGAACCTCACCCTGTGGATGCTCACCCTCGGCGAGGTGAGCGACACCGGCCGCGCCCTGGTGTGGATCGCGGGCAGCCTGTCCGGGCGCACGTGGGCCAACGCCCTGCCCGTCGCCGTGGCCCTGGCGGTCCTGCTGCCGCTGTCCCTGGTCGCCGCCCGTACCCTGGACGCGCTCGCCTACGGCGACGACGTGGCGCGCGGGCTGGGCCTGCCGCTGGAGCGGGCCCGGACCGGCCTGCTGGTGCTGGCCGTGCTGCTGGCCGCGTTCGGGACCTCGGCCGCCGGGCCGATCCTGTTCGTCTCCCTGGCCTGCCCGCAGATCGCGCTGCGGCTGGCGCGCGCCTCCCGGCCGCCGGTCCTGCTCTCCGCCCTGGTGGGCGCCGCCCTGACCTGCGGCGCCGACCTCCTGGCCCGCAACCTGTTGACCACCATCCAGCTCCCGGTCGGCGTGGTCACCGGTTGTCTGGGCGCCCTGTACCTGATCTACCTGCTCGTCCGCGGCAACCGAAAGGCCCAGGCTTGACCACCACACCCACCAGCGCGGCCGCGGCCGACGGTCTGGCCGCCGACCGCGCGCCGGCACGTCTGAGGGCCCGGGGCCTGACCCTGGGCTACGACGACCACACGGTCGTGCGCGACCTGGACGCCGACATCCTCGACGGCACCGTCACCTGCGTCATCGGGCCCAACGGGTGCGGGAAGTCCACCATGCTGCGCGCCCTGGGCCGCTTGATGCGCCCGCGTGCGGGCGTGGTGGAGCTGGACGGGCGCGACATCCACCGCGCTCCGACCCGGGAGGTCGCCCAGATCCTCGGTGTCCTGCCCCAGCAGCCCACCGCCCCCGACGGGCTCACCGTCGCCGACCTGGTCGCCCGGGGGCGCCACCCGGCCCAGCGGTGGTACCGGCAGTGGTCGGGCGACGACCAGGACGCGGTGGCCCTGGCGCTGGAGCAGACGGGGCTGCTGGAGATGGCCGAGACGCCGCTCCAGGAGCTCTCGGGCGGCCAGCGCCAGCGCGCGTGGATCTCGATGGTGCTGGCGCAGGGCACCGACCTGCTGCTGCTCGACGAGCCCACCACGTTCCTGGACCTGGTGCACCAGGTCGACGTGCTGGACCTGGTGCGGGACCTGCACCGGCAGGGCGGGCGGACCATCGTCATGGTGCTGCACGACCTCAACCTGGCCGCGCGCTACGCCGACACCATCATCGCGATGCGCGACGGGCAGGTCCTGGCCAGCGGGCCCCCGGCCCAGGTGCTCACGCCCGAGCTGTTGCGCGAGGCCTTCGACCTGGAGGCCGTGGTCGTGCCCGACCCGGTCACCGGCGGCCCCCTCATCGTCCCCGTCGGTCGCGCCACCGCGTAGAGCGGTCACCGGATACGGGCGTGGGGTCTGGTGTCGGGCGCGCGTGCGCGTCATCATCGCGTCAGGGCGACGGTGGGTGCTCGGGCGACGATGACGTGTGACCAGATGAGGGTATGTGTCGGAGTTGTCGGTGCGTTCACCCTGGTTTCACCCCTGCGTGTGAAACCTCGGCCAAGGTCAGGATCGGCTGGTGGAACCCTCCGCCGACCGATCACCCGCACGCCCTGACCCGGCCACCCGTACCCGGTGGGCGCGTGGGAGCAGTCACGATCCCCAAGGAGTACCGCGTGCCCGAATCCGCGCCCCAACGCCGCCGGCTTCCCCTCCTCGACCTCGTGGGCGGCGGAAGATCCCGCGCGACCTGTCATTTCCGCTGCGGCGACGCCTGTTTTCACCCGGCGCCCAACACCAGCTCCAACGCCTACTTCGGTGACATCTTCCAGAAGGCGCTCTCCCGCCGCGCCGCGCTGCGCACCGGAGCCGTGACCGCCGGAGCGGGCGCGCTCGGGCTGTCCGCCCTCTCTCCGGCCCTGGCCGACCGCGGGCCGAACCGCCCCCATCCCGCGCCCCGCCTGACGTTCAAGAACGTGCTGCCCAACAGCGACGACGCCCTCACCGTCCCCAAGCACTACGAGCAGCACGTCATCGTCCGCTGGGGCGACCCCGTCCTGCCCGGTGCCCCCGAGTTCGACGTCAACGCCCAGACGGCCGAGGCCCAGGCCCAGCAGTTCGGCTACAACTGCGACTACGTCGGCCTCCACCAGCTCGACGACGACCACGGCCTGCTCTTCGTGAACCACGAGTACACGAACGAGCGCATCATGTTCGCCGGGTACAGTCCTGACAACGCGGAGCAGACCCGCGTGGCGATGGCCGCGCACGGCGGCTCCCTGGTGGAGATCGAGCGCGTCGGCAACACCGGCCAGTGGAAGCTCTCCGAGGGCGAGCGCTCCTTCAACCGGCGCATCCACACCTCGACCCCCGTCGCTTTCTCGGGCCCCGCCGCCGGCAGCGACCTGCTCAAGACCGAGGCAGACCCCTCGGGTACCGAGGTCCTGGGCATGCTCAACAACTGCGCCGGCGGCATGACCCCGTGGGGCACCTTCCTCAGCGGCGAGGAGAACTTCAACCAGTACTTCGGCCACGCGCCCGGCACCACCGAGACCAACCGGTACGGCCTGGGCACCGGAGCTCCCGGCCGCCGCTGGGACCTGGTCGACGAGCGCTTCGACCTGTCCAAGCACCCCAACGAGGCCAACCGCTTCGGCTACATCGTCGAGATCGACCCCCTGGACCCCGAGTCCGCGCCGGTCAAGCGCACCATGCTGGGCCGCTTCAAGCACGAGGGCGCCAACACCATCCTGTCCGCCGACGACCGGGTCGTGGTGTACCTGGGCGACGACGAGCGCTTCGACTACATGTACAAGTTCGTCAGCGACGAGCAGTACGTCGAGGGTTCGCGCCGGCACAACATGGCCCTGCTCGACGCGGGCACGCTCTACGTGGCCAAGCTCACCGGCAACAGCCCCGCCGAGGAGATCGACGGCTCGGGCGAGCTGCCCTCCGACGGTGAGTTCGACGGCACCGGCGAGTGGATCCCGCTGTGCAACGCCACCGAGAGCTTCGTGGACGGTTTCAGCGTCGCCGAGGTGCTGGTGTACACCCGTCTGGCCGCCGACGCCGCGGGCGCCACCAAGATGGACCGCCCCGAGGACTTCGAACCCAGCCCGGTCACCGGCAAGGTCTACTGCGCCCTGACCAACAACTCCGCCCGTGAGCCCGGCCAGGCCGACGAGCCCAACCCGCGCGGCCCCAACCGCTACGGGCACATCCTGGAGATCGTGGAGGACGGCGAGGACAACGCGGCCACCACCTTCGGCTGGAACGTGCCGCTGGTGTGCGGCGACCCCGAGGACGACGACACCTACTACGCGGGCTTCGACAAGTCCAAGGTCATGCCGATCTCGGCGCCGGACAACCTGGCCTTCGACAAGCACGGCAACCTGTGGATCTCCACCGACGGCCAGCCCGGTTCCATGGGCATGAACGACGCCCTGCACGTCATGCCGGTCGAGGGCCGCTTCCGCGGTGAGCTCAAGACCTTCGCCACCGTGCCGGTGCGTGCCGAGGCCTGCGGTCCCTTCATCACCAAGGACAACAAGACCGTCTTCCTCGCCCCGCAGCACCCGGGCGACGACGGCACCTTCGAGTCGCCCACCAGCGTGTGGCCCGACGGTGACCTCCCGCGTCCGTCCGTGGCCTGCATCTGGCACAAGGCCGGCCGCGACGTCGGCCAGTAAAGGGCCGGTTCGAGCCGGTTCGTGCCGTGCGGGGCACAGGACGAACCAGGGGCCGGTCCCGGGTGTGCGGGTCACACGCCCGGGGCCGGCCCGTTCTCATGCGCGCGTCACAGGACGCGTTCGAAGCACAGGGAGGACGGTTCGTCGGCGTAGGCGCCGAAGGAGGGGATCGGCGCGTAGCCCGAGCGTGTGTAGAACCGCACCGCGTCGGGCTGGCGGTCCCCGGTCTCCAGGCGCAGCGCCTTCCAGCCCTGCTCGCGCGCCCAGTCCTCCAGCGCCGCCAGGATCAGCGGCGCGACGCCGGAGCCGCGCCGTTCGGGGCGCACGTACATGCGCTTGACCTCACCGATCGCGTCGTCCAGACGGCGCAGTCCGCCGCAGCCCACCGCGGTGCCGTCGCCCTCGCGGGCCACGACGAACAGGTCGATGTCCTCGGCCGAGGGCGCGGTGCCGGGCTCGGAGTCGGGTGTGCCGTAGCGCTCGGCGATCTCACGGCGTTGCAGGGCGCGCAGGGCCTCGGCGTCGGGGTCGTTCCAGCGCACGTGTTCGATTCGCATGGCGCGAGGTTACCGGCGGCGTGTTTCTGTCATGTGACCGGAAGAGCGCGGTCAGTCGGTCGGATCGGTGAGCGCCTCGCGCATCACCCGGAACTTCGACTCGGTCTCGGCCGCCTCCGACTCCGGGACGGATCCGGACACGATGCCGCAGCCGGCGAAGAGGCGGGCCCGGGCGCCCTCCACCCGCGCCGAGCGCAGCGCGATGCCCCACTCGGCGTTGCCGGCGCCGTCGAGCCAGCCCACCGGTCCGGCGTAGCCGACCCGGTCCATGCCCTCCACCTCGGCGATCAGGCGCATCGCGGCCGCCGTGGGCGTGCCGCCTACCGCGGCCGTGGGGTGCAGGGCCGCCACCGCGTCCAGGGCCGAGACGTCGGGGGACAGGCGTGCGTGGGCGCGGGTGGCCAGGTGCTGCACGTTGGCCAGCTGCAGCAGGTGCGGCCAGGCGGGCACGGACAGCTCCTCGCTCAGCGGGGCCAGGGCCGTGCGCAGCGAGTCCACCGCCAGTCCGTGCTCCTCCACGTCCTTGGCCGAGGACATCAGCTCCTCGGCCAGGGCGCGGTCGGCGGCGGGGTCCTCCCCGCGCGGGCGGGTTCCGGCCAGTACCAGTGAGGTGAACCGGTCGCCCTCCAGGCGCAGCAACAGTTCGGGGGTGGCGCCCACCATGCCGTCGACGGAGAAGGTGAAACAGCTGGGGAAGCGCCGGCGCAGTCGCTCCAGCAGGGTGCGCACGTCGATCGGGGCGTCGGCCTCGGCGACGGCGTCGCGGGCCAGGACGGCCTTGTCCATGTCGCTGGTGCGGATGCGCTCGACGGTGTCGGCCACCACCGACTTCCACTCCTCGCGGCTCAGCGAGCCCTCCGCCCAGGTCAGCGGGCCGATCGGGCGGGGTTCGGGGGTGGGGTGCAGCAGTTCGGGCGGGTGGACGCCGGGCTCGTCGGTCACGGTGGTCAGCCAGGCGCGCCCCTCGCGCCGCCCGATGAGGACCCGGGGCACCACGAGGGCGGAGCCGTCGGAGGAGGGGGTGAAGGTGAAGGTGCCGAAGGTGACCAGGCCGGTTCCCGGCAGGCCGACCTCGTCCTCGATCACGGCCTTGGCGGTCAGAGCGTCGGTCCAGCGCGCCGCGTCGGTGAAGCGGGTGGTGTCGGTGGGGTCCGCGGCGTCCGGTCGGCCGGGCAGGTCCAGCCGTGCCGCCTGTCCCCAGGCCACGAGACCGTCCTCACCGGTCAGCCAGGCCAGGGGAGCCCCGGCGGGCAGGTGGCGGACCAGGCCGTCGGCGCCGGAGCGCAGGGCGACGGTATGGACGAACAGGGCGGGCGGGGTGAGGTCGGCGTTCACGGCTATTGAGTCTAGGACGTCGATCGACCGTGGAGCCCCCGGGCTCGGGAAACGTTCATCTTTGGACAGACGACCGCAAAACGGTTCAGTGTCGAGATATTCATATCTTGCCGGAATCGTGTCCAAAACTTGACATCTTGCCTTACTCTGGTTCGCGGTGCGCCGCCCTCGGCGTTGCCTCACCCGGCCATGGAGGAAGCAGTCTTGATGCGATCAGTCGCACGCGTGGTGACCCCGCCCACCACGATGGCGCGGTGGGCGGCGGTGGCCGCCGCGACCGCCGTCCTGGCCTCCGGCTGCACGCTGGTCGGCGGCGGAGGCGGTGAGGACGCCGCGGACGAGGCCGTGGGAACCGCGCCCGTCCAGTGCGGGAACGACGCCGACCGGCAGCGCATGCGCGGCGCCTGGCTCACCACCGTCCGCAACATCGACTGGCCCTCCGAGCCCGGTCTGTCGGGCCGCGAGCAGCGCGACGAGCTGGACGCCTACCTCGACGAGGCCGCGGACATGGGGCTCAACGCCGTGTTCCTGCACACCCGGCCCACCGCCGACGCCGTGTACGAGTCCGACCTGGAGCCCTGGGCCCGCTACCTCACCGGTGAGCAGGGCGGCGACCCCGGCTACGACCCGCTCCAGTACGCGGTCGAGGAGGCCCACCGGCGCGGTCTGGAGCTGCACGCCTGGTTCAACCCCTACCGCGTCGGCTACGAGGACCCCGACCTGGACAACCTCGCCGAGGACCACCCGGTCCAGGAGAACCCGGAGTGGCTGGTCGAGTACGGCGACGAGGGCTACCTCGACCCCGGCAACCCCGAGGTCCGCGAGTGGGTCACGGCCGTGATCATGGACGTGGTCGACCGCTACGAGATCGACGGCGTGCACTTCGACGACTTCTTCTACCCCTATCCCAAGGACGGCGAGGAGTTCGACGACGACGCCAGCTGGCGCGAGCACGGCGGTGACTTCGACTCGCGGGCCGACTGGCGCCGCGACAACGTCGACCAGCTGATGCGCGACGTGCACTTCCAGATCCAGCAGTCCAAGCCCTGGGTGAGCTTCGGCGTCTCCCCGTTCGGCATCTGGCGCAACGACTCCACCGACGACAGCGGCTCGCCCACCTCGGGCCTGCAGTCCTACGACGCCCAGTACGCCGACACCCGCACGTGGATCCAGGAGGGCACCGTCGACTACGTCGCCCCGCAGCTGTACTGGGAACGCGGGTTCGACAACGCCGACTACGAGGCCCTGGCCGACTGGTGGGCGCACGAGGTCGATGGAACCGGGGTGGACCTCTACGTCGGCCAGGCCGCCTACCGCCTGGGCGAGGACGGCTGGACCGGCGCCGACGCGCTGAGCCGCCAGCTCGACTACTCCGGCGAGCTGGACCAGGTCGACGGGGACGTCTACTTCTCCATCAAGAGCCTGCGCGAGAACGACGAGGCCGTCGAGGGCCTGCGCGAGGCCCACTACGCCCGCCCCGCGCTGCCGGCCCGCGTGGACTCCGAGGAGGGCCTGCTCACCGGCGCCGTGGAGGGCGTGAACGCCGAGGAGGCCGACGACCGGGTCGAGATCACCTGGGAGGCGCGCGAGGACGCGCGCTTCTACGCCGTGTACCGCCTGCCCGAGGGCGGTCTGGACGGGCTCGACCCCGCCTCCGAGGAGGCCCACTGCGCCGCGGTCGCGCCCGAGAACCTGGTCGGGGTGACCGGCGAGGTCGCGCTCACCGACACCGCGCCGGTGGCGGACGGCGCCGGGTACGTGGTCACGGCCCTGGACGTCTACCGCGCCGAGGGGCCGATCAGCGAGGTCGCCGACCCGCGCAGCTGACCGGACGGGCTCGCACATCTGGGCGTTCCGCCAAGAAGTCCTCGCACAAGCCAGCGGAACATCCAGTGTGCGGGCGCAGACGCGAGTGGTAGATTCGGGCCCATGCCGACCTACCAGATCAGCGAGGCGGCCGAGCTGCTCGGTGTCAGCTCCGACACCGTGCGGCGCTGGGTCGACTCCGGCCGCCTGCCCGCGACCCGCGACACCGCGGGCCGCCGCCACCTGGACGGGGCGGAACTGGCCGCGTTCATGCGCGCCGGGGCCGGAGCCGACCCCGGCCGCCTGGTCTCCTCCGCGCGCAACCGCTTCCGGGGCCTGGTCACCAGCCTGGTGCGCGACCAGGTCATGGCCAGCGTGGAGATCCAGGCCGGGCCGCACCGGATCGTCTCCCTGCTGAGCCGCGAGGCCGCCGACGACCTCGGTCTGGAGGTGGGCAGCCTGGCCACGGCGGTGGTGAAGTCCACCAACGTGATCGTGGAGACCGACGGTGACCGCCATGCGTGAGGCCGCCCGCAGGCCGTTCCGCGCCGACCCGTGCCGCGCCGACCTGTTGTGCGTCGGCCGCCGCGCCCGCCGTGTCCGCGGCCCGGTCGCCGTGCTCGCCGCCGCCCTGGGCCTGACCGCCTGCTCGGCCGGGGACGCCGGCTCCGGCGGCGAGGGCGGCCACGGTCTCAGCGGGGACCTCACCGTCCTGGCCGCCGCCTCCCTCACCGACGTCTTCACCGCGATCGCCGAGGACTTCGAAGAAGAGCACCCCCGCGCCCGGATCACCCTCAACTTCGCGGGCAGCAGCGAACTCGCCCAGCAGATCGACTCCGGCGCGCCCGCCGACGTGTTCGCCGCCGCGAACACCTCCACCATGGAACAGGTCGTCGGAGGGCAGGGGCTGGAGCCCGACTGGGCGGCCGAGCACGGAACCGACGGCCTGGTCTTCGCCACCAACACCCTGCGCATCGCCGTGCCCCCCGACAACCCCGCCCAGATCACCGGCTTCGCCGACCTGGCCGCGGACGGCGTCCAGGTGGCCGTGTGCGCCGAGCAGGTGCCCTGCGGCGCCGCCACCCGAGCCGCCATGGCCGCCTCGGGCGTGGAGGTCACCCCGGTCACCCTGGAGGAGGACGTGCGCGCCGTCCTGACCAAGGTCGAGCTCGGAGAGGTGGACGCGGGCCTGGTCTACGCCACCGACGTCGCCTCCGCGCACGGCCGGGTGGAGGGCTTGGAGTTCCCCGAGGCCGAGGAGGCCGTCAACGAGTACCCGATCGGCGTCCTGGCCGGTTCGGGCGCCCCCGACCTGGCCGCGGCCTGGATCGAGGCGGTCACCTCCGGCGAGGGCGCGGCCGTCCTGGCCGAGGCGGGGTTCGGCACTCCGTGACCGCCGCGACCGACCGCCGCCCGGGGCGCCGCACGCGCGTGCGGGCCGGGCGCACCCCGTGGATGCTCGTGGTCCCCGCCGTGATCGGCGTCCTCTTCCTGGTCCTGCCCTTCGCCGGGCTCCTGGTCCGGGCCCCCTGGTCCACCATGGGCGCCCGCGTCACCGACCCCGCGGTGCTGTCCGCGCTGTGGCTGTCACTGTCCACCGCCGGCGTCGCCACCGCCGTCTCCCTGCTCCTGGGCGTGCCCCTGGCCTGGCTGCTGGCGCGCACCGACTTCCCCGGGCGCCGCTTCGTGCGGGCGCTCGTGACCGTCCCCCTGGTGATCCCGCCCGTGGTGGGAGGCGTGGCGCTGCTGCTGGTGCTGGGCCGCAACGGGCTGGTCGGGCGCCACCTGGACGCCTGGTTCGGGCTGACCCTGCCCTTCACCCCGGCCGCGGTCGTCATCGCCCAGGTGTTCGTCGCCATGCCCTTCCTGGTCATCAGTGTCGAGGGCGCGCTGCGCGGGGCCGACCGCCGCTACGAGGAGGCCGCCGCCACCCTGGGCGCGAGCCGCGCCACCGTCTTCGCCCGCGTCACGCTGCCGATGGTGCTGCCCGGGATCGGCGCCGGGGCCGCCCTGTGCTGGGCGCGCGCCCTGGGCGAGTTCGGCGCCACCATCACCTTCGCCGGGAACTTCCCCGGCACCACACAGACCATGCCGCTGGCGGTGTACATCGCCATGCAGCGCGACCCGGAGGCCGCCATCGTGCTCAGCCTGGTGCTGCTCCTGGTGTCGTTGGCCGTCCTGGCCACGCTGCGCGAGAGGTGGGTGAACGCCCGATGACCCAGGACGCGCCCGCCGCGGGCGCCGGTACCGGCCCGGCGCCCGAGCCCGAGGCCGGCCTCGACGCCCGGCTGCTTCTGCGCCAGGGCGGCTTCGCGCTGGAGGTGTCCCTCACGGCACGGCCGGGGGAGGTCCTGGCGCTGCTGGGGCCCAACGGCGCGGGCAAGTCCACCGCGCTGCGGGCCCTGGCCGGGCTGGCGCCCCTGACCGGCGGGCACGTGCGGCTCGACGGCAGGGACGAGACCACCACGGCCGTCGAACGCCGCCCGATCGGCGTGGTCTTCCAGGACTACCTGCTCTTCGAGCACATGAGCGCCCTGGACAACGTCGCCTTCGGGCCGCGCTGTCAGGGCGTGCCCAAGACCGAGGCGCGCGCCCGCGCGGCCGCGCTGCTGGACCACATGGACCTGGCCGCGCACGCCCACACGCGGCCCCGCCGCCTGTCCGGCGGTCAGGCGCAGCGGGTGGCCCTGGCCCGCGCCCTGGCGGTGCGCCCACGGCTGCTGCTGCTGGACGAGCCGATGGCGGCGCTGGACGCCAGTACGCGCATCGACGTCCGCGCCCGGCTGCGCCGCCTGCTGGAGGACTTCGACGGGGTGACGGTGCTGGTCACCCACGACCCGTTGGAGGCCATGGTGCTCGCCGACCGCGTCGCGGTGATCGAGTCGGGGCGGGTCGTGCAGGAGGGCACTCCCGCCGAGGTGGCGCGGCGGCCGCGCACCGCCTACGTGGCCCGTCTGGTGGGTCTGAACCTCTTCCGCGGCCGGGGCGAGGGGGAGGTGGTCGTCCTGGACGCAGGCGACGGGGGAGGGCAAGGCGGGCCGACCCGGGTGGCGGTGCGCGAGCCGCGCGAAGGGCCGGCCCTGGTGGCCTTCCCGCCGCGCGCGGTCGCCCTGTACCCCGAGCACCCCCACGGCAGTACGCGCAACGTGTGGCGATCGACGGTGGACGGGATCGAGCGCTTCGGCGACCAGGTCCGCGTGCGTCTGGCGGGGCCGCCCGCCCTGGTCGCCGACATCACTCCCGCGGCGCTGGCCGACCTCGGCCTGGCCCACGGCGACACGGTCTGGGCGGGGGTCAAGGCCTCCGAGGTCGAGTGCTATCCACAATGAGGACCAAAGTCCGTTCCGGGAGGTGACACAGGCCTCCTACATGCTGGAACGTCCTCGTGCCGGTGACCTCGGGCGACTGAATCCGCCCCTGAAATCCGACGGACTCCTGGATATCTGGGGCCCGGCCGGGGGAGACTGTACAACACCCGGTGATGACAGTCCTTCCCCCGGCGGCTGAGGAGGGTGCCATGTCCCTGAGAGAGCATGAGCGGAGGATCCTCGCGGAGATCGAAAGGCAGCTCTCCGAGGAGGAACCGGTCCTTGCCGGACGCCTGGAGGCCTTCGGCTCGGATGATCCTGACGCTCCCGTCGACCCCAGCCTCAACAGCTGGAAGCCCTGGGTCGCGTGCGCGCTGATCGCGGCGGTCACGGCCGGACTGCTGGTCCTGCTGTTCGTCCTCACGCCCAGCGCGCCGCAGCCCTCCACGACGCCGAGCCCCGCGGGCACGTCCCAGACCACGGACCCGGCCCAGCAGGAACCGGCCGGCGCGGACCCGGCCACCGGTGATCCGCCCGTGAACGAACCGGTCGACGCCGTGCCGGGCGACATCGCCCCGGGCGAGGCCGATCCGGCCGACAGCGCTCCCGCCGACGGCGGGTAGGCACGTCCACCGGGCAGCCGCGGCGGTCGGCGGGCGACGCGCGTGGTGCGCGCCGCCCGCCGACCGCGGGCGTCAGAGCGCGTTGGTGAACGCGGCGGCCAGCGGGCCGGCCACGGATCCGCCGCCGCCACCACCCTCCACCACGATCGCGAAGGCGACGTCGCCCTTGTAGCCGACCATCCAGGCGTGGGTGGGCAGTTCGTCGTCATCGCCCTCGGGCGTGCCGAACTCGGCGCTGCCCGTCTTGCCGTACACCTCGCCCTGGAACCCGGCGTCCTTGGCGGTGCCGTCGGTGATCACCGACCGCATCATCGGCCGGATGGCCTCCGCCTGGGGGATGGGCGTGGGCTCGGGCAGCCCTTCGGCCGCGGGCTCGGTCACCAGCACCGGGTGGCGCCAGGAACCGTCGGCGATCGCGGCGGGCACCGTGGCCATGTGCAGCGGCGAGGTCAGGACCTGGCCCTGGCCGATGCTCTGCGCGCCCAGCATGGTGTCGCTGTCCACGGCCGGGAAGCTCGGGTCGAGGGCGTCCACGCCGATGTCCATCGGCGCGTTCATGCCGAACTGCTCGGCGCTGGCCTGGAGGGCGTCGGAGGAGAGCCGCTGCCCGACCTGGTCGACCAGGGCGGTGTTGCAGGAGGTCGCGAACGCCTCGGTCACCGTCTGGGCCCCGTACTCGCCCTCTCCGGCGTTGACGAAGTCCCAGCCGCCCAGGTTGTACTCCTTCGGGCAGTCCATGGCGGTGTCCGTCGTCATCCCGTTGTCCAGCAGCGAGCTGTAGGTGATGATCTTGAACGCCGACCCCGGCGGGTACTGGCCCTCGAAGGCCCGGTTGAAGCCGCCGGGCACGTTGGCCAGGGCCAGGATCTCGCCGGTGGAGGGGCGCACGGCCACCATGCCCACGTCGTCGCTGGAGTCGATGACGGCGTTGGCCGCGGCGTTCTGAACGCCCATGTCGATGCTGGTGACGATGTCCTCGCCGTCGGAGCCGTCCAGGGTCGTGACCGTGTTCTCCTCGGTGGCCTCCACCGAGTCGGGGTCCTCGGCCTGCTCGGCGTCGACCATCACGATGGTCGTGGCGGCCTCGCCCGCGAGGCGTTCCTCGTAGGTGCGCTGGAGCCCGGAGGCGCCGATCGTGTCGCCCACCTTGTAGGCCGGGCCGAGCCGCTCGACGTCCTCCTCGGTGGCCTCGCCCATGGTGCCCGCGATCATCTGCAGGGAGCCGGAGGCCTCGTCCAGGCGGCTGCCGTCGGCGGCCAGGATCTGTCCGCGCTCGCCCCACACGGTGGTGCGGGCCAGGACCTGGCCCTCGCCCAGGCCGGGGTAGGCGGTCTCGGCGGAGAACTCCACCAGCCACTCGCCGTCCTGGCGGACCAGGGGGAGCTCGCCCTCCCAGCCCCAGTCGTCGGCGTTGGCCAGGGAGACCGTGACCTCATAGGCGGCCGAACCGGTGTCGCCGTCGGCGGTGGGTTCGGCGACGGCGACGTTCACGCCTTCGACGCCCAGGCCGGTGTCGATGCCGCCCAGGATCGCGGCGGGGTCGTCGCCGGTGGTGACGGCGGCCATGCGCTCGTAGTCCTGCCCGTTCCAGGCGGCGGCGTACTCGGCCGTCGCCTCGCCGGGCTCGGGCATGGTGAGTACGTACCAGGAGACCCCGCCGCCGATGAGGAGCAGGACGACCACGGCGGAGAGCACGCCGATGATCAGTCCGCGCCGGGACTTGCGGGCCGGCGGACCGGGCGGGAAGCCCTGGTGCCCGTAGTCGTCCGGACCGTCCGGGCCGCCGGGGCCTCCCGGACCACCGGGCCCGTCGGGGCCACCGGGTCCGCCGTAGAGGTACTCGAAGCCGTCGGCGGGCTCGCCGGCCGCGGCGTGCTCGTGCCCGCGGCCCTCGGGGCCGCGTTCGTCGTAGGGGCCGGGCTCGTCGTAGGGCCGGGGCGCGCCCCCGGGATAGGGGGTCTCGCCCTGGTGGGCGGACTGCCCGGGGTAGGGGTCGTCCCAGCCCCCGGCGTCGGGGCCCTCCTCCTGCGAGGGGGCGCTCCAGGACTCGTGCGCGGGCAGTGAGCCGTCCGGGCCGCTCGCGGCCGGGACGGGGACCTCCCACGCGTCATCGGCCTGCGAGTCCCCGTACTGCGGGGGAGCGTCGTGCTGCCCGGGACCGCCGTACGCACCGGGGTTTCCGTACGCACCGGGGCCGGGCGGCGGCGCGGGCGCCGCGTGCTCACCCGGGTCGCCGTAGGCACCGGGGCCGGCGGGCTCCTGGGGACGCGGGGTCCCGTACTCGCCGGGGCCGGGTCCGCCGAAGGCCTGGGGCGGCTCGGGCGCCGCGAACGCGCCGGAGCCCGCGGAGGGCTCGTCGGCGTCGGGGCGCGGGTCCCACGCCCGGGGAGGAGTGGTCGGAACGGACGGGGCAGGGTCCGCGGGGCGCGGTTGCGCGTAACCAGGGCCTCCGGCGCCGGTGGGGCGGGCGCTGTCGGAGGGCTGGGGGATGCGATAAGGATTCTCCGGCCGCGTACCGGGTCTCGGGGGTTCGCCCGATCCGGGGAGCGGCCCGGAGGAATCCGGCTGCCGGGGGGACCGTTCGTCCACGCCTGACCGTCCTTCGTAGAGATCCATGGAGATACCAGAATGCCCCACTCCCACCGTGGCGGGAGCGGGGCATCAGGTCGAGGGCCGGCGTGGCGGTCGCCTCTCGGCGCGGGGCACAACGGGGCTCCTGGCCGTACGGTCGACCACCTCGGAAGGCGATCGCCGGACGCGGTATTCCGCGAAGGCAATAGTTGAGGCCCGGGGGACACTTGCTACCACACCGACCAACAGTGACTCTAACTCATCCGGCCGGGCCGTTGTTCCTGAGCCGGAAGGGAAGTCGCATGCGCAATCTCACGGTGGAATCGGGCCCCGGTCGGGGAACACGCGAAGGCCGGCCCCGCCAAGGGGAGCGGGGCCGGCCGGGAAGCACACGCGGTGCAGGTCAGTCCTGGCGCGCGATGCTGGTCTGCTCCTCGCGGCTGCGCAGCTTGAGGCGCTTGCGGCCGCGCTCGGCGCCGAGCTCCTCCTCCTTGGCCTCGATCCGCTTCCAGCCCTCCCAGCTCGTGTAGCCCACGCCGCGCTCGGCGAGCAGGGACCGGAAGGCGACCGGGTCGGGCTCGGCCGCGGGGGTGAAGGACTCGCGGTCGGCCACCAGGTTGGTGATGGTCTCCAGGGCGTCGCCCTTGGTGTGGCCGATCAGGCCCACGGGGCCGCGCTTGATCCAGCCGGTGGCGTAGACGCCGTCGACCGGCTGCTCGTCCAGGTCCAGGACCCGGCCCTCGGCGTTGGGGACGACCCCGCGCTCGTCGTCGAAGGGCAGGTCGGCCAGGGGCGATCCCAGGTAGCCGATGGCGCGGTAGACGGCCTGGACCTCGTGGTCGACGTACTCGCCGGTGCCGCGGACGGACCCGTCGCCGGCCAGCTCCATGCGCTCGGTGCGCAGACCGGTGACCCGGTCCTGGCCCAGGATCTCCACGGGGCTGTGCAGGAAGTGCAGGTGCAGGCGGCGCTCGGCGCCGCGCGGGTCGCGGATCGCCCAGTTCTGCAGGACCTTGACGTTGGTCTTGACCTGGTTGGACGCCTCGCAGGCCTGGAGGCTGCCCTCGTCCATCTCGAAGTCCTCGGGATAGACGATGACCTCGACGCCGGGCTGCTTGTCCAGCTCGCGCAGCTCCATCGGGGTGGCCTTGCACTGGGCGATGCCGCGCCGCGCGAACACGTGGACGTCGGTGATCTGCTTGGCGCGCAGGCTCTCGTAGACGTTGTCGGTGATGTCGGTCTGCAGCAGGTCGTCGGCGTCCTTGGCCAGGATGCGCGCGACGTCGACGGCGACGTTGCCCGCGCCGATGACGGCGACGCTCGTGCCCTCGACGTGCCAGGACGGCGAGACGTCGGGGTGGGAGTCGTACCAGAAGACGAAGTCGGCGGCACCGTGGCTGCCGTGCAGGTCGGCACCGGGGATGTCCAGCGGCCGGTCGCGGTCGCTGCCGGTGGCGAAGATGACGGCGTCGTAGTGGTGGCGCAGGTCCTCGAGTTTGAGGTCCACGCCGTACTCGACGTTGCCGTAGAAGGTGATCTCCGGCTTGTCCAGGATCTTGTGCAGGGCACCCTGGATCTGCTTGATCCGCGGGTGGTCCGGGGCCACGCCGTAGCGGACCAGTCCGTAGGGGGCGGGCAGCTTGTCGAGGATGTCGATGCTGACGGACGTGCCGCACGCGGACAGGGTCTCGTCCTTGGTGAGCAGGTCCGCGGCATAGATTCCCGCGGGGCCCGCACCCACGATTCCCACTCGCAGTGGTCGCGTCATCGCACAGCTCCAAGTCTTCGCGCCAGGGTCGGACGCCATTGGTAAGGCTTGCCTAATCTATCCGGTGCTGCCACCGGGAAAACCTACTATAATGGTAGGCAATCCTCGGGCCGACCTCAGGGGGCGGATCGCGGCCGCGACCGGTGTCCGCCGCGGATTCCCAGGCGGGGCCGGGCTTCCGGCTGCCCTGGGGGTCGCGTGCGAACCCTCACGGTGGGGTCAACGCTCCGTCACCGGCGATTCAGCCCCGACTTCGCTGTGGGGAAAGTCACCGTCCCCACGAGCGGAAACGGGCTATCCCTGCTCCAGTTCGGCCTTCACCGAGGCCGCGAAGCGCGGGACCTGCTCCTGTCCGGAGAGCTCGGCGATGGCCGACATGACGGCGTCGGTGGCCTCGCGGCGCGGTCGCGCCTTGTGCGCCAGGCCCTTCCACGGGGACAGGTCCACCGGCTCGCCGAAGCGCACGCCCACGCGGTTGAGCGAGGGGATCCGCCGCCCGGCGGGCAGGATCCGCTCGGTCCCGGCCAGCGCCACCGGCACCACCGGGGCGCCCGAGGTCAGCGCCAGCCACGCCAGACCGGTCTGGCCGCGGTAGAGCCGGCCGTCGGGGGAGCGCGTGCCCTCGGGGAAGATACCGAAGACCTCGCCGCTCTCCAGGACCGCGAGGCTGTTGTCCATCGCCTCCTGTGCGCTCTGGCCGGGGCGGCGGTCCACCGCCAGCTGCCCGAAGGAGCGCAAAAGGGCGGTCAGGGCCCGCTTGGGCAGCGTGGCCTCGTCGAACAGCTCCTGCTTGGCGATGAAGCGGACCTGGCGGGGGCAGGCGACGCCGATGAAGAGCGGGTCGATCAGCGCCAGGTGGTTGGCGGCCAGGATGACCGGTCCCCGGCGGGGGACGTGGTGCGCGCCCTCGACCTGCTGGGGCCAGGCCAGGCGGCTCGCCGGCGCGACCACGACCTTGGCTGCTCCGTACAGTGTCACGATGTCTCGCCCCTTCCGGGTGGTCCGTGGGTGATGCGGACTCCCGGGGCTCATCCGTGGTCCGTCGACACCGAGCCTATCGGGGCGCGGAAGCGGGTGGCCGGGGCGAGGTCCGCCACATCTCCTTGCCCAGAACCCTGCCGTGATGTGGGCCACAGGCGATAGTCTCATGGTCTAGACCTTTGGCGCCGGTCAGAGGTCCTGATCACGCGCTCCGAAGCGAGGAAGAACGTCAGCCATGGGCAAACTCGTCGACGTCAGTCACCAAGTCAGCGATGGGATGATCACGTACCCGGGGATCCCGGAACCGGCGATCGAAGAGGGTTCGGCCGTGCCCGGCGCCGCACCGGGCCTCGGCAAGAGCAGCGGCCGGGTCGAGATGGTCGGTGCCACCGGCACCTACGTGGACATGCCCGCGCACCGCTACCGCGACGGCGCGGACTCGGCCGATCTGGACCTGGAGCGCGTCGCCGACCTGCCCGGAATCGTGGTGGACGCCACCTCCGCCGCCCAGATCGGCCCCGAGGTCTTCGCCGGGCTGGACCTGCGCGGGCGCGCGGTCCTGGTCCGCACGGGGTGGGACCGCAACTGGCGGACCGAGGCCTACGGCGGCGACGACCACCCGCACCTGACCGAGCTCGCCGCCAAGACCCTGGTGGAGAGCGGCGCGGTGCTCGTGGGCATCGACGGCGTGGGCGTGGACGACACCTCGCCCTCGGCCGAGGGCGCGCGGCCCGCGCTGGCCGTGCTCCTGGCGGCGGGCGTCCCGGTCGTCTCGCACCTGTGCCTGCTCGACCGGCTGCCCGAGGAGGGCTTCCGGTTCTTCGCGGTTCCGGCCAAGATCCGCGGCATGGCGGCCTTCCCCGTCCGGGCGTTCGCCGTCCTCGACTGAGGACCCCGCCTCCGGTCCCGGCGGCGGCCGGGACCGGTCAGAGGTCGGCGTCGACGTCGCCCTGGGCCCGCCGCCGTTCGCGCTGGGCCCGGCGCTCGGCCTCCAGGCGCGCGGCGCGCTCGTCCTGGGCCACCGCACTGGTCATCGCGTTGGACAGGGCGTGCAGCTCCATGTTGATCCGCGGATAGGCGGTCAGCCGCGGTAGCGCGCCCAGTCGCGGGGTGCGCTGCTCCTCCATCGAGGCGACCAGCTCCCGCAGGGCCAGGTCGACCCGTTGCAGGGTGATCGTGCCGACCTCGGCGGGCCTGTCCAGCGCCAGGGCCGACAGCGCCAGGTAGCCCGTGCGCTGGGTGGCGACCACGACCGGCCACAGGGGCTGGGTGGAGGCGCTGCGGGGCACGTCCCCCAGCGCGCTCTCGTACACCCCGCGCAGGTTCACCAGGGCCGCCCGCATGTCCCGGCGCAGCCGGTAGCGGCGCTCGGGGCCGATGCTGACCTCCTGGTCCAGAACGGCCACCATGCACTCGCGCGCGGTCTCCAGGACCGCGACGATCGCCTGCGGCAGGCGGGTGGCCGAGGCCTTGCGCCACAGCAGCAGGGCGCCGGCCAGGCCGAAGGCGGACCCGACCAGGGTGTCGATGATCCGGGCGCCGGCCAGTTCCTGGAGCACCTGCGGGGCCGCGGTGTAGGACAGCAGCAGCGCCATCGGGGTGATGAGGATGGACGCGTAGAAGAAGTTGCGGCCCACCACGAGCTGGGTGAGCCCCATGAACAGCCCCGCCAGGAGCACCACACCGCTCAGCGGAAGACCGAGGGTGAGCAGGTAGGTGCCGCCCAGGACACCGATCAGGGTGCCCAGGGAGCGCTGGACCGAGCGGTTCAGGGCCAGCACGACGGTGCCGCCCTGGAGCACGGCGGTGGCGGTGATCGCCACCCAGTAGTAGTGGTCCAGGCCCAGCCACAGCCCGAACGCCCCCGCGGCCGTCACGGTGATCCACATCCGCAGCGCGGTCGGCCGCACGAGCGACTCCGCGCTCAGGCTGAAGCGCAGCGCGTCCCACAGCGCCGGATACCGGGTGTCGTGCAGGGTGTCGGTGCGCTCGTCGTCGTCCTCCCCGCCCGTACGGCGGCCCGCGTGGGCGGCCCGGGCCAGGAGCCCGTACAGGCGCGACTCCAGCGAGCGCGGCCGCAGGCCCCGGCGGAACTCGTCGAGTTCGTCGGGGTCGGGCGTGCGGTCGGGGACGGGGACCGCCCGGGCCATCCGCTCGGCGAAGTCGGCGGCGGCCTCGGGCAGGGGCGTGGTCCGGGCCAGGCACACCTGGGTGGCGGCCAGGTGGATGTCGGACACCCAGCGCAGCAGCGCGCGCAGCCGGGCGGCCTCGGGGGTGGACCGGTACCCGCGCGTCTGGGCCAGCAGGACGATGCGCCAGGCCTCGGCGACCGCCACCGACGCCTGGTGCTGGGCGTGGTCGAGTTCGGGCCGGCCCACCGCCCGCAGCAGCGCGGCCAACTGCTGGAAGGCTCCCGAGACGGCCCGGTACTCCGGGTGGCGGGCCCGGACGGGCGCCCCGGACATCGACACGGCCCAGCCCACGGCCGCGCCCAGCGCGGCCAGGGCGGCGTGCAGCGGCACGTCGGCCCAGCCGCCGGGGGCGATGGTGGAGATGGCGCCGACCAGGACGAAGAACAGCGGGCCCGGCTTGTCCACGCGCCAGGCCGCGCACACCCAGGTGGCCACCCCCGCGGTGAGGCCGATGGAGACGACCGAGGCCCACACCGACAGCGACGACGCCAGGGAGCCGAAGGTCACGCTCGCCACGAACCCGAGCCCGACCAGGGCCAGGGCGGCGGAGCGGTAGGCGTAGGGCGTCTTCTTCTCGTAGAGGACCGTCATGGAGCCCAGCGCGGCCAGCGTGCCCAGTTGCGGGGTGAACAGCCAGGCGGCCAGTCCGAACGACAGCGCCATGGCGATGCTGGCCTGGACGGCCGTCGTCCAGGCCCACTGGCCCGGCTCCAGCCCGAAGACCGCCTTGAGGTCGACCCGGGGCTGGGGGCGTTGCGCCACCTGTACGCGTTCGGGTCCTTCGCCGGCGGAGCCGTCCATCTTCATCGGACCGGTCTCACCCGTGGTTCCCAGATCTCGCACGCTCCCCATCCTAGACGGGCACGAACAGGGAGGTAGGGGACCAGGGGCGGCGTGCTAGGTCGTCTCGGCCGCGGAGGAGGGGGCGGCGTCACGGTCGGCCCCGGCGCGCTCCGCCCGCTCCTCGGCCCGGATCCGCGCCTGCTCGGCCACCGCCAGGCGGGCGGCCGCGGCCTCACGGGCCTCGGCCAGGGTGGTCTCGGCGTGGCGGCGCTGCGCGTCGAGTTCGCTGGTCAAACGCTCACGGTCGGCGACCGACCGGGCCAGCTCGGCGGTGAGGCGCTCGCGTTCGGCCGCGGCGGCCGCGCGGTCGGACTCCAGGTGCCGCCGGGCGCGCTCGGCTTCGGCGGCGAAGCGCTCCCGCTCCGCGGCGAGTGTGTCCAGCGCCTCGCTCGCCCGCGTCTCGGCGCGGTCGGCACGGGCCGCCTCCCGTTCGGCCGCCAGGGCGGCCTCGTCGCGGGCGCGGGCACTGGCGGCGGCCTCGGCGCGCAACCGCTCGGACAGGGCCCGCAGCTCCTCGGCCTCGGTGCGCAGGTGGTCGGCCTCGGCCGTGGCGTGCTGGAGCCGTCGCGCGGCATCGGCCCGGTCGCGTTCGCGTTCGGCGCGCGCGCGTTCCTCGGTCAGGGTGATCCGGCGCTCGGCGGAGGCCAGCCCGGCGTTGGCCTCGGCGACGGCGGCGTCGCGCTCGGCGCCGGCCCGTTCGGCCTCCTCCGCCAGGCGGTCGCGCTCGGCCTCGGCGGCGTTCCTGCGCTCGACGGCCTCCTCTGCCATCCGCTCGGCCGCCTGGGTGGCGGCGACGGCGGAGGCGGCGGCGCTCTCGGCGGCGCGGCGGGCGGTCTCGGCCTCCCGTCGCCGGTTCTCCGCCTCCAGGCGGGCCGCGTCGGCCTCGGCGGCGCGCCGCGCGCCCGCCAGCCGGGCGGCCTCGACCTGGGCCTCGGCGGCGGCCGGGTCGGTCATGGTGGTGAAGGCCTCGGTGGCCGAGCGCAGGGTGGCGCTGAGCTGTTCGCTCTGGACCGCGAACCGGGTGAGCAGGTCGTCGGCGCGCAGGCGCGCGGCCGTGACGGGTTCGGCTCCGAGTGCGGCGCCGGAGGCGGCGGCACCGTCCCCGTCCTCCTGGGCCGCCCGCGACTCCCCCTCGAGCCGTTCGGCCTCCTGGGCCTGGCGCTGGCGCTCCTTCCAGGCGCGCCAGCGGGTGTGCTCGGGCAGGTCGCAGTACTGGGGCGGGCGTCCGGGGGAGGTGCCGCGCGGGACCGGCCTGTCGCAGCCGGGGAAGGTGCAGGTGCTGGAGTCGGAGGTGGCCACGGGGTGAGCGTAGCGGTTGGGCCCGTCGGGGGAGGGGGCCACACGCGCGGGCGCCCCCGCACGGGTGCGGGGGCGCCGGGCGCTGGGGGATGGGGCGCGGGTCAGTCCGCGGCGCCGAGGCCGTCCACGCGGCAGACCATGGTGGTCACGAAGGGCCGGAAGCCCTCCTGCTCGAGGAAGCGGATGTCCTCGGCGCTGGTCGCCAGGGCGGAGAACTCGATGTCGCGGATTCCCATCGAGGAGATCTGGCGCCGCACTTCCTCCAGGAGCTTGGAGCCCACACCGGTGCCGGTGTACTCCGGGTCGATCGCGAAGGTCTGCACGACGGCGACGCGGTCGCCGCGGTCCCAGCTGCCCTGGGCGTTCTCGCGAACGGTCACCATCGCGTACCCGGCCAGGTCGCCCGCCTTCTCGGCGAGGACGGCCATGGTGTCGGGGTCGGCGAGCCAGGCCTGGTACTGGGCCCGGCGGCGCCGCCAGGACTCGTCCATGCTGACGGCGCTGATGATGTCCGCGAGGTGCGGGGCGGTCACGGTGTGCTGCTGGTGGAGGGCGCCCCACAGGTCGGCCAGCTCGTCTACCTCGTGCGCTCCCAGGTAACGAAAGCCAAGAACGCCGACGTCAGAAGGTCGCGGTTTGGTCATCAGCGAATTTTGCATTTTCTTCTCACCCGTTCCGCCAGCATGGGGGTATCGTCCCCCGAAGCCCGAAGAGCTCGGACCAGTGGTTGCGCTGTGTTCCGACTGTACGTTCCGGTACGCCCCAGAACATGCACGACACGGGGAAAGAGATGCCCGAGATCCGTATAGAAGAAAAAGAGAGATTCTTTCGTTTTGGGATGGCCGCTGGAGGGGTGGTCCGGCGGTGTTGGACGATGTGCACGGAATCACGTCACGAACACGGTCGATGTGGCCGAAACGTCCAGGAAACGTAAGCGTTCTGCCATAAATTGGTGGGCATGATCGACGTTCGGCGGTTGCAGCTCCTGCAGGCACTCGACCACCACCACACGGTGGCGGCCACGGCCGAGGCGCTCAACGTCACACCCTCGGCGGTCTCCCAGCAGCTCTCCGTCCTGGCCAAGGAGGCCGGGGTCCCCCTCGTGGAGCGCAAGGGCCGCCGCTTCCTGCTGACCGGGGCCGCCCGCGTCCTGCTCCAGCGGGCGCACGTGATCTTCGCGGAGATGGAGCGCGCCACCGCAGACCTGGCCGAGTTCGCCGACGGCGACCGCGGCGTCATCCGCGTCGGCTCCTTCTCCACCGGTATCAGCGACCTGATCGCCCCCGCCCTGGCGCGCCTGCGCTCCAGCCACCCGGGATGGTCCTTCGAGGTCGTGCAGGCCGAGCCGGAGGAGAGCACCGAGATGGTGCGCTCGGGCCGCCTGGACGTGGCCCTGACGATGTCCACCGCCGACCTGCCCGCCCACGGCGACCCGGACTTTCGCACCGACCCGGTGATGGTCGAGTTGTTCGACGCGATCCTGCCCTACCAGCACCCGCTGGCCGCGCACACCTCGCTCGACCTGGCCGCGGACCTGGCCGACCAGGACTGGATCATGTCCGCCCCGGGCACGGCCTGGCACTCCTGTGTGACCGCCGCGTGCAATCAGGCCGGCTTCCAGCCGCGCGTGGTCCACACCGTGGACGACTTCAGCGCCGTCTTCGCCCTGGTCCAGGCGGGACTGGGCGTGGCGCTCATGCCCCGGCTGGCCTGGACCGGCCTGAACACGCCGCAGATCGTGGTGCGCGGCGTGCGCGAGACGGCGCGCCGCCACATCGTCTCCCTGTGCCGGGCCGGCGCCAGCCCCGAACCGCTGCTGGCCGCCGTGCGCGAGGCCGCGAGCAAGGTCCCCGTGCCCTCGGTCGGGCCCTTCGCCATCGCGGGCTGAGCCGCACCCGGCCGCACCCGGCCGCACCCGGCCGCACCCGGCCGCACCCGGCCGCACCCGGCCGGGTACGGCCCGGTGCGGTCCCCGGGCGACCGCCCGGAGCCGGAGGGCCGACCGGGGACCGGTCGGTCACCCGGCCGGGACGTCCTCCGGCCGCAGCGCCGTGAAGTCCTCGCGCGTGGCCTGCGCCCCCACGCCCATCAGGCGCCCGGCCTGGCGCGTGATCATCCGCTCCAGCACCTGCCGCGCGTAGCGGGCGTTGCCGAAGTTCGCGTCGCGCGCCACCCCGGCGAAGTGGTCGGTGAGCGCGGTGACGGTGTCCGGCCCGCAGGTGTATCCCGAGCCCTGCGCCATCCGCTCCACGATCGTGACGAGCTCGGCGTCGGAGTAGTCGGGGAACTCCACCCGGTGGTTGAACCGGGAGGCCAGGCCGGGGTTGGAGTCCAGGAAGCGCTGCATCTCCTGCGTGTAGCCGGCGACGATGACGACGACCTCGTCGCGGTGGTCCTCCATCAGCTTCACGAGCGTGTCGATCGCCTCCTGCCCGAAGTCCGACCCGGTGGCGCCCCGCGGCGCCAGGGCGTAGGCCTCGTCGACGAAGAGCACACCGCCCCTGGCCCGCTCGAACACCTCCGCCGTCATCTGCGCGGTGTGCCCGACGTAGCGCCCCACCAGGTCGGCACGGGCCGTCTCCACGACCTGTCCGCCCGGCAGGACGCCCAGGGTGTGCAGGAGCCGCCCGTACAGCCGGGCCACGGTCGTCTTACCGGTACCGGGCGGGCCGGCGAACACCAGGTGGTGGCTCATCGGCGCCACGGGAAGGCCCATGCTCCGGCGCTGTTCGGACATCACCAGGAGGTTGGCCAGGTCGTTCACCGTGTCCTTGACCTCGCTGAGGCCGATCATCGCGTCCAGCTCCGCGCGCAGCGCGGCCACGTCGTCGGCCGAGGTGGAGGGCTCCGCCGCCGCCTCGATCTCCGGCCCCAGGTCGGCCGGCATCAGACGCGCCATCTCGGTGGGGTCGTCGGGGGAGTCCCCGCCCAACCGGTAGGCCTGCCGGTCGATCATCGTCTCGAAGACCTTGCGCGCCTCGCGGCCGTTGCCGAAGGCCGGACCCTTGGGCACCCGGTCGAAGTGGGCCCGCAGGACCTGCGTCGTGGACTCGTCCATCAGGTAGCTGTGCGCCTCGCACATCCGGCGCACGATCTCCACGAGCTCGTCCACCGCGTAGTTCTCGAACTCGATCGTCTTGCTGAACCGGGACGCCAGCCCCGGGTTGGCCGACAGGAAGCCCTCCATGTCGGCGGTGTAGCCCGCGACGATGACGACGACCTCGTCGCGGTGGTCCTCCATCAGCTTGACCAGCGTGTCGATGGCCTCCCGGCCGAAGTCCGGGCCGCTCCCGCCGCCCTCCTTGCCGCCGGAGAGCGTGTAGGCCTCGTCCACGAACAGCACGCCGCCCTTGGCCCGCTCGAACACCTCGGTGGTCTTGATGGCCGTCCCGCCGACGTACTGCGACACCAGGTCGGCGCGGGCCACCTCGACCACGTGCCCGTACCGCAGCACGTCGAGTTCGGCCAGGATCTGCCCGTACAGCCGGGCCACCGTGGTCTTGCCCGTACCGGGCGCGCCGCCGAAGACGAGATGGCGGCTCATCGGCGGCGTGGGCAGGCCCATCTCGGCCCGCCGCTTGGCCATCTGGTTGCGCTTGATCAGCGTCTTGACCTCGTGCTTGACGTTGCCCAGGCCCACGAGCGCGTCGAGTTCGGCCAGCGGCCCCCCGGACTCCTCGGGCTCGGGGCCCGCCGTTGGCTCGACCGCGGGAGCGGGCAGGGCCGCCCCCGCGTCCTCCCCGAAGGCGTCGGGGGCGCCGTTGCCGTGGCTGAGCAGCTCCTGAGCGTGGACGCGTTCGCTGGGCACGGTCTGGCGCAGGCCCGAGCGCGTGTTGTCGCGCACCGAGCAGTCCTCCAGCACGACGTCCTCGCGGGAGTGCACCAGTACGCCGTCGCCGCGGTTGCCGAACACCTCGCAGCGGCGCAGCGTCGCGGTCGCGCCCGAGGCGACGAGCACCCCGTTGCGCCGGCCGTCGTAGACCCGGGAGCGCAGCACGGTCACCGTGCCCCCGTTCTGGACCGAGATCCCGTCGCCCGTGCACGCCGAGACGTCGCAGTCGCGCAGCTCGGCGCGGGCGCCGGCTCCCACGGTGACCCCGGTGTCGCGGCTCTCGCTGATCTGCAGCCCGCTCAGCAGCGGGCGCGAGCTCCCCGAGACCGCGACCGCGGCCTTGCCGGTCCGCTCCAGGGTCACGTCCTCCAGCCGCCCGTGGCCCTCGCCCAGGAACTCCACGCCCTGGCCCCGGGTGTCGGTGACGGCGACCCCGCGCAGGAAGGGCGCGCAGTCCTCGACCACCACCCCCGGCCCCGTGCTGCCGGTGAGCAGGCCCCGGTCGAACTCGACCGTGCTCCCGTCGCCGAGCCGGACCCCGCCCCCGCCCCGCACCGTGAGAGCGATGAAGGTGGTCGCCGCCCGCTCCACGGCCCGCACCGACTCGGCCCCGGCGTCGGTGACCTCGCACTCGGCGAACTGCCCGCGCGCCCGGCCGGACAGGTCGATGCCCACCCCCGCCGAGCGCGCCACCGCCACGCGCGACAGCTGCGGGTCGGAGCCGCCGTGCACGGCCACGCCCCGCCCGCCCACGTCCTCGATGACGCAGTCCTCGACCACCGGGCGGCCACGGCTGGAGACGGTCAGCCCGTCGCCCCCGGTGCGGTGCACCCGGGTGCCCCGCACACTCGTGGCCGCGTCCTCCTCCAGGGCGATGGCGGGCTTGGCGGTGTCGGAGACCTCGCAGCCCTCGACCACGCCGGCCGCCTGGCCGCTGGCGAAGACCCCGTTGCCGCCGGCGCCGCGCAGCACGCAGGAGCGGACGGTCGGGCGGCCCCGCTCGCCGATCACCAGGGCGCTGGTGCCCACGTCCTCGACCACGCAGTCCTCGATGACGCTCGACTCGGGCGAGGTGACCACCACACCCGCGCCCGCGGTGCACGTCACCCGGCTCTCGCGCATCGCGAGCGCGCCCGTGTTGCGCACCGACACCGCGGTCCACGCGTTGCCGTCGACCTCGCAGTCGGCCATCTCCACCTGCCCGGCCGGGATGTCGACGGCGGGGTGGTCCTTGTCCCTGCCCCGCAGGATGAGGCCGGAGAGCTTCACCGCCTCCGCGCCGGAGACGACCGCGCTCTTGGTGTCCGAGCTGATCTCCACGCTGCCCCGGCCGTCGCGGGCCACCAGGGTGACGACCTTGAGCAGGACGAGGCTCTCCGCGTACCGTCCCGGTGCGATGCTGATGAGCGCACCGCCCCGGGCGGCCTTGACCGCGTCGGTGATCGTCCTGTGCGCGTCCGGTCCCTCCGGTGCGACGGTGAGCAGTTGCCTGGCCATCGGTGACTTCCTCTTCTCGGATACCGGCCCCTGGTAGGGGCCTGGTCGGGCGGGCGGGCTCGCGGCGCTACCCGCCGGCGGCCCGTGTCAGGTACAGGTCGTGCGCACGGCCGAGGCGGCGACGTGCGCGCTGGTGTGCTCCCGGTCGGCGAGCGGGTCCGTACCGACGTTGGTGAGCTGGACGGTGAACTCCTCCGTCGGCGAGGTGAACCCGGTGACCTGGACCCAGGCGCCGCGCACGTCCGCCTGGGTCACCCCGAACACGGCGATCGCGTCGCCCTCGGGAGCCGGTCCGGAGAAGATCTGGTAGACGGCCTCGGTGTCGGCGACCCAGAGCGGGCTCTCGTCGTCGGGCACGTGGACGTAGATCTCGCAGCGCGCGTCCGGGTAGCCGGGCGAGAACGACCAGAACGCGTACTGTCCGTCGCCGTGCTCCGGGTCGCCCGAGACGGGGACCGCCTCGTAGCCGCCGTCGCACCCCTCCTGGGCGTAGCCGCCCTGGCGGGTGGCCCAGGAGGCGGTCCCCTCGGCGCTGTCCCAGCGGTTGACGCGGTCGTAGGAGGCCCCGGGGGAGGTGAGGCAGCCGGGGCCGGCGAGGGCGGAGAAGGGCGCGCGGTCGGTTCCGCCCGCGGCGGCGGTCGCGTCCTCCAGGATGGAGCCGCCGCCGGTGTCGGCCCCCGGGTCGGTGCTGACGCCGTCGGCGACCGGGTCCTGCTGGTCGGTGGTGGTGGACTCGCCACCCTGCTGGGCGTTCTGTGGGGCGTCCGGGTCCGCGGGGGCGGACTCGTCGGCCTGGCCGTCCGTGCCGGTACCGGCGCCGTTCCCGGCCTCCGGGGCGGTGCCGGTGTCCTGTCCGGCCGCGTTCGACTCCGTGTCGGTGCCGGACCCCGTGTCCGCGTCCGCGTCGGTACCCGTGTCAGCGTCGGCGCCCGTGTCCGTCTCGGCGCCGGTGCCCGCGTCCGCTCCCGCGTCCGCTCCCGCGTCCGCTCCCGCGTCCGTGTCGGTTGCGTCTCCCGCTCCGGTCTCCGCGTCGGCCGCCGTACCGGCACTGCCCTGCACGTCCGCTCCCTGGTCCGCCCCGACCTCCTCGGCAGGGCCGGAACGGTCCGGGGCGGCCGCGTCGACCGTGTCGCCGGAGGCTCCGGACGCCTCGCCGTCGGCGCCCGGGGCGGCCGCGCCTTCGCTGGTCGCCGGCGGTGCGGCGGCGTCGGCCTCGCGGGGCAGCGCCTCGGGTATGTAGCCCGTGTCCTCCCCGCCCTGTCCGCCCGCCGTTCCGGTGGAGGAGCCGCCGCCCGCGTCGGTGGTGCCCGACCCGGACGAGCCTCCGCCCGTCCCCTCGGCGGCGGAGCCCTCCGCCGAGGTCTCCGCCGCGTCGGTGCCCGTGCCCTCCGCCGCGTTCCCGCCCGGCAGGCCCCCGGCGGCGATCGGGACGGACTCCAGGGACAGCTCCTGGGTCCCGGCCACGAAGGCGAAGGGCGCGACGACGAGCAGAAGCCCGGCGATGGCCGCTCCGGCCAGGGCGGGTCTGCCCGGCCGGTCCAGCGCGGGTTCGAGCGCGGCGGCCTCCGCGCTCGTCCCGCCGGTGACCACGGAGTGCAGGTCCGCCCGGTGCGCAGGGCGGTCCGGTGGCTCGGGGACGGTGCCCGGCACAGCGGCCGCGTCAGGGGCGGAGGCCGGAGTGCCCGGGCCGGACCCCGCCGCGGGAGGGCCCGCGGCGGGAACGCCGGCGGTGTCGGCCGGGCCGGACAGGGCAGCCTGGAAGTCGGCGGCCGAGACGGGGCCGGGCGCGGCGGTTCCGTCGCGCCCCTGGGCAGCGTCGCTCATCGGGAATCCTCTCGGCGGGGCCGCGCGGACGCGGCGGGGGTCGGGGGCCTCATCGGCGCCCCTGCTGGCCGCCCTGGGCGTCCGGGTCGGGCGCGGTGGCGATCTGCTCGTTCACGTCCTCGGTCCCGCCGAGGTTCCTCGCGGTTTTGAGGAGGTTGTCGGCGGTGTCCTGGGTGGCCTTGACCAGGGCGTCGAGGTAGAGGGCGAAGTTCTCCTCCATGGGGACGAAGACCTTGTCGTAGTCCTTGGCGAAGTCATCGCCCTTGAGGGTCTTGTCGCCCCAGGGCGTGCCCAGGGGCTCCCTGGCCGCCACGAAGTTCTGCTTGAGCCTGCTGGTGAACTCGGCGGCCTCGTGGACGTTGGCGCTTCGGTGGGCGACGCCGTCGGGGGAGGCGGACAGACCGTCGTTGTCGTTCGGCACGGGTGGTGGCGCCTTTCAACCCGGAGAGGAAGGGGAAGGGAGTGGAGGCGAGCGCGGGCCGGGCTACTCCGGGGGGAGGGGCACGCCCATGCGCTCGAACATGCCGCGGGTGTCGAACCGGCCGTTCATCGCCTCGTTCGCGTCCAGGCCCTCCGGCATGAAGGGCTTGTACAGCTCGGCGACGCGGTCGGCCATCTTGTCCCGGGCGCGCGTGATCACGTCCAGGACCGCGTCGGCGAGTTCGGCGGGGGCCATCTCGCGGTAGTTCTGGGTGTGGAACTTCAGCTCAACGAGTTCCCCCTTTCCGTTCACCTTCGCCCCCACCAGCCTGTTCTTTGCCACGACCTCCTCGGTTGCCGACTCCAGGCTTTCGCTTGCGCGATCGACCTCCGCCAGCGTCCTGTGAAGACGTGCCAACTCCTGTTCCGTCTCCTCCTCCATCCACGAGGTCATGGCGTACGGCTCCCTTCTTCGGCCCGCCTGGTACGGGCCGTCCGAGTACGGTCTGCTTGTCATCGCCCGCGGTCCCCCAGACGCGTTCGTCCTCGGAGAGCCACGTCGAGCGTTGGCGCTCCCGCTCACCGCCCTGTCCACCGCCCGCACCGCCCATGCCGCCGCCCATCATCGGCGGCATCATCGGTGGCATGCCGGACTGGGCGGCGGCACCGCCCGCGGATCCGCCGCCGGTCTCGGCCGGGCCCGTGCCGGGCCCGGTGCCCATGGATCCGCCGGCACCCGTGCTCAGGCCGGTGGCCCCGCCGGGGCCCGCGCCCGCCTGTTCACGTGTCTGGGGGCCGTTCGCCGGAGTGTCGAAGAGCGATGAGCGGTCGGTCGTCCTGGTGTCCCCGCCGCCGGGGCCGTTCGTGCCCAGGCCGCCGTCGGGTCCGGAGCCGCCGTAGTTGAGGCCGACGGGGTCGGGGCTCTGCAGGGGCGGGATCTCGTAGCCGGGCCCTTCGGTGTTCGGCCCGCCGGTGAAACCGTCGGTGATCGGCTCACCCGTGGCGGGGTCGATCGGGTAGGGCAGGCCGAGGTCCGGGTCGAGGGGATAGGGCTCCCCGGTGATCGGGTTGAGGGGAGCGGAAGGGCCGTCGCCGGAGGGGTAGTCCGTGGACAGGCCCGGATCGGTCGGCCCCGCGTTGCCGGTGCCAGGGAGGTCGGTGAGGTCCTGCGGGGCGATGGCCTGCCCGGTGACGGGGTCGATGGGCAGGGCTTGGCCGGTGTCGGGGTCGTAGTTGATCGGTAGCCCGGTGTCGGGGTTGAACGGGAGACCGGTGTCCGGATCGACGGGGAACGGTCGACCTGTGTCCGGGTTGATCGGCAGGCCCGTGGCGGGGTCGGTCTCCAGCTGGGTGCCGGTGCCTCCGGGTGGGACCGGTTCGCCGGTGACGGGGTCGATGGGCAGGGCTTGGCCGGTGTCGGGGTCGTAGTTGATCGGTAGCCCGGTGTCGGGGTTGAACGGGAGACCGGTGTCCGCATCGACGGGGAAGGGTTCGCCGGTGTCCGGGTTGATCGGCAGCCCCGTGGCCGGATCGAGGTCCAGCTGGGTGCCAGGGAGGTCGGTGAGGTCCTGCGGGGCGATGGCCTGCCCGGTGACCGGGTCGATCGGGAGGGCTTGGCCGGTGTCGGGGTCGTAGTTGATCGGTAGCCCGGTGTCGGGGCTGTAGGGCAGGCCGGTGTCCGGGTCGACGGGGAACGGTCGACCTGTGTCCGGGTTGATCGGCAGGCCCGTGGCGGGGTCGGTCTCCAGGCGGGTGCCGGTGCCTCCGGGTGGGACCGGTTCGCCGGTGACGGGGTCGATGGGCAGGGCTTGGCCGGTGTCGGGGTCGTAGTTGATCGGTAGCCCGGTGTCGGGGTTGAACGGGAGACCGGTGTCCGCATCGACGGGGAAGGGTTCGCCGGTGTCCGGGTTGATCGGCAGCCCCGTGGCCGGATCGAGGTCCAGTCCGGTGGAACCCGGGAAGTTCGTTCCCTGCCCCGAGGGTCGCTGACGGGAGCCGTCGCCTGATCCCGCTCCCGAACCCGGCCCGTTCAGCAGGGGAGGAGGCACGAACGCGTTCCCCACTCCGTCACCGGTGCCCGAACCGTTGCCGAAGTCGGTGCCCAGCGGAGGCGGCACGGGGGCGCCCTGCCCGTCCGGCGGGCCGGATCCGGGGCCGTCACCCGCGCCGTCGCCGAAGGGGTCGCCGAGCCCGTCGCCGCCGGCGCTGAAGTTGGTGTTCAGCGGCGGACCGGAGCCCTCGGTGCCCGGCGGACCGTCGCCCTCCGCGCCCGGCGGGCCGTCGCCGAACAGGTTGTCGTTGCCGCCGCCCGTCTCGAAGTTGGTGTCCAGCGGAGGAGGCACGTACTCCTCGTTCCCGCCGCCGGGACCGTCACCGCTACCGGGGCCGTCGCCGCCGCCGAACAGCTCCTGCAACCAGTCGGGGGTCCCGTCACCGTCGCTGTCGGTCCCGCCTTCGGGGCCGCCCTCGGGTCCACCGTCGCCTCCGGGGCCTTCGCCGGGGCCGTCGTCACCGTAGAGGTCCCTCAGCCAGTCCGGGATGTCGTCGTCGCCGCCTCCGCCGCCGGGCCCGTCCTCGCCGTAGAGCTCCTCCAGCCAGTCCGGGACGCCGTCGCCGTTCTCGTCGCCACCGCCCGAGCCGCCGCCGGAGTCCGGGGGCGGGTCGAAGCCCGGGGGCAGGCCCCCCACCGGTTCGCGGATCGGCAGCAGCCTCGTCGCGGTGCTCTGGTAGTGGCTCGACATGGTCGAGTACAGGTCGCTCGCGGCGGTGAACACCGGGTCGTAGGCGTTCTTCCACCGCAGTTTCAGCTCGGCGTTGATGTTGTGGTCGGTGATGGAGTCGCCGACGATTCCGCGCACCGGCGGGTCAGCGTGGTAGAGGATGGAGAACTGCGTGCGATCGGCGTTGTACTCCTCCGACCCGGCGGCCAGGTTGAAGTACCAGTTGTCGATCGTCTGCTTGATCGTGGCGTTGGGGCTCTGCCAGGCCTCGTTGACCGCGGTGACCAACGCGTTGATCTTGGACAGGAGCGGTCCCCGCAGGTCGTTGACCCCGTTGTGGAACCGGTCGAGCTGGACGCTCAGGTCCGCCAGGCGCTTGGCCAGGTCGTAGATACGTGCGGCGAAGACCCCGGCGGCCGATCCGCGCATCGCGCTGTCCGGGACGTCGATCCCCGCGTAGGCCTTGAGCAGACCGGCGTCCTTGTCGCCGACGTAGTCCTGCAGGAAGTCGTCCAGGGCCGCGGCGTTCACGGAGACGTCCCAGATCGTGGACTGGTCGTAGGCCGTGGACGCGTTGGCCCCCGACGCTATCGACGCCACGTCGGTCAGGCTCTTGAGGGCCTTCTGGAACTTGGCCTCGGGGGAGTCGTCGCCGGTCCAGAGCTGGTCCTGCATCTTGTAGCCCGCGTAGTCCCACCCGTAGTCGTCGTAGTAGCGCCACCACCGGTCGACGTTCTTGTAGTCGAAGCCCTTGATGAAGTGGTCGTCTTCCCAGAAGTGGTACCGGCCGAGGTCGAGCCAGGGCGGTTCCAGGATCGTGTCCACCGACGGCATGGGGGGATGGTCTCCCTCCGCCCCCTCGGCATCGGCGAAGATGTTCATGATCTCGTGGAACTCCGGCACTGGTTTCTCACTCCTCCTCTGGGTCGATCAACGCGCACTCGCGGCCCGGCCACGGCCCCGCCTAGTCCTCGTCTTCGTCCGTGTCCTCGTCCTCGTCCGGGACGGGTCCCCCGTACGGATTTCCACCGCCCCCGCTTCCTGAGCTGGACACCGAGGGTTCGCCGAGGATCGACAGCAGCTCCTGTGCGGTGAGGTCCTGGTCGTCCTCGAGGTTGATGAACACGGTGAGGTTCTCGTGCAGCCGGTCGGAGACCACGATGAGTTCCGACTCGAGGTCCGTCATGATTCCGTGCAGCGTGGTCAGGGACGTGTCGATCTCGGTGGCCAGGGTGTCGGCGATGGGCAGGCGGGCGCCGTTTCCGATGAGGATGAAGTGGCCGTCGGGTTCTCCCGCGTAGGCGGAGAAGCGAGTGACCTCCTGGCTCACCCTCTCCTGGAGGGGCAGGAGGAAGTCCGTGTGGAACTGCTTGACCCGCTCGAAGTCGATGCTGGTGACGTCCTCGCCGCCGCCCCCTCCGCCTCCGTTGCCGCTCTCCTCATCGCTGTTCCCGTTGCCGTTCTCCTCGCCCTCGTCTTCGCCGTCGCCGTCGCTGTCGCCGTCGTCTTCGTCCGGGTCCGCGTTCCCGTCCTCCTCCTCCTCGTCCTCGTCGTCCTCCGTGCTTCCGTTGTTCTGACCGTCGCTGTCGCTGTCGCTGTCGCCGTCCTCTTCCGAGTCCTCGTCCCCGCCGGGGTCGGGCTCCCCCTGTCCTTCCTCCGGGGTCTCCTCACCCCTGCCGCCGTCACGCCCGCCCTCGCCGGAACCGTCGGTCATGGTGTACGCGGGCCGGTTCTCGGTCTGCTGCGGGAACGCCGATGCGGTTCTGGCCTCGGCGGGCTCGGAGGGCATGGGCTCCAGGCGGTGGTGCTCCTGCTGGTCCGTCGGGGTCTCCTCGACGGACTGACCGTCCGAGCCGTTCGTGGTAGTCGGGACATGCGGTGTCGGCGTGCCCTCGCCCTGTCCGGACCGCTGTGGTCCTTCGGTGACGGGGACCGATTCGACGGGGGCCAGGGAGATGTCGGAGCCGGGCAGGGGGTCGCCCTCCGAGCCGACGACCGCGGGTTCTTCCGTGTTCGCGTGCGATTCGACCGGAGTCCGGGGGGTGACGGGGTCCTGGGTCGGGTCGGTCCGGGATCCGCTGCCGACCGGCCCTTCGGTGACGGGAACCGATTCGACGGGGGCCAGGGAGATGTCGGAGCCGGGGAGGGGATCGCCCTCCGAACCGACGACCGGCGACCCCTCGCCGGAGGCCGCCCCTTCCTGGTCCCCGGCGGGCTGGGAGGGGTGCATCGGTGTGAGGGGCTGACCGGGCTGGCCGGGCTGGAGTGGCGCGGAGGGCTGGGCGGGCTGACGTCCGGTCAGGTCGGATGAGCCGGAGCCCACGGGGTCGGAGCGCCCATCGGTGTGCTCCGGGGACCCGCCCTTCTCCTCTGGCCGGTCCCCGCCCGTGGGGGAGTCGGAGGGCCGTTCCGCCCCGGCCGACCCGTCCCCGCCGCGAACCGGATCGGTGTCGTCCCCGGACCGGTCCGCGCCGGGCTCCTCGATCGTGATGACCCCGGTCTCGGGGTCGATGTCGACCACTCCGTCGCCGGGGTCGATGGTGATCGTGTCCGTCTCCGGGTCGAACTCGATCCGCAGGTCGCCGACCTCGACGGTGATGACACCGGTCTCGGCGTCAATGGTGATCTCGGCGGATCCGTCGCCGTCGGAGTCGTCCCCGCCGGATGCGTCGTCCTCGGTGTCGTCCCCGTCCTGGTCCCCGTCCGCGTCGTCGGGCGAACCGTCCCGGGAGTCCTGCCGGGTGGAGATCGTGATCGCCCCGGTGTCGGGGTCCACGGTGATCTCGGTGGATCCGTCACTCCCGCTGCCGCTCTCGTCGGGCTCCTCTTCCGCGAGAGAGTCGTCGGACTCCTCGTCCGAGGTCTGGGTGAGGACCGTGATGGATCCGGTGCCGGGGTCGATCGTGACGGTGGTGGAGGTGTCCGCCTGGTCCCCATGGTCCCCCTGGCCGTCGTCCCCGGCCGGGCCCTCGCCGTCGCCGTCGTGGCCTGCCTCGCCCCGACCGTCGCCGGATCCGTCGCCGCGGCCGTCTCCGACCGACTCGGTTTTGGCGGCCCTCACCAGCGGCGTCCTGTCCCCCTCCACCACTTCGCCCGGTGCCGTCGCCGGCACGGAGGCCAGGTGTCCCGTCGACCCCAGGGGATCCGCCGGCCGCACCGGTTCGACGGGGACACGCGCGTCCGCGTCGAACCGGGTGAACGCCGGGTCGACGGACCCGCCGGAGGAGACGTCGCCCTCGACCGGCGTCTGGACGCGCACACGCTCGGCCACGGCGGGGAGCTCCACCGGGGTGTCGCGTTCCGGGGCCGGGGACGACTCGGTGGGGGTCTGCGAACCCTGTGCCTGGAGGGTGATCCGCCCGGTGCGCTCGTCGACCTCGACGCCGGTTCCCGCCGGGTCGATGACCACCTGTTCCGTGCGCGGATCGATCGTGACCGCACTCTGGTGGGAGCCGTTGAGGATGCTGATCAGGCCCGTCGCCGGGTCGATGGTGAGCGGCCCGCCCTCACCGCGCGCCGCGTCCTCGGGCCGACCCTGGGCGGAGAGGAGGGGGTCCTCCTCCGCCTCCACGGGTCGCTCCTCCTCGGAGGTGTACAGGACGGCGTCCCGCACGACGCCGGAGTCCTCCTCCGACGACGGCACGGACCCCAGGAGGGCGGCACGGAAGTCCAGGGGTTCGGACGGCTCGGACACGGGGGCTCCTCGGGCGCGTGCTGTCGGCGGGCTCGTTCGGTCTCACCGGACGCAGGGGGCGCGGCCGGCGATCGGTGATCTGCGGTGGTCGGTCGGGGCGGCTGCTCGGCGACCGTGTCGGGTGGGGCCGGGGCGGGCCGTACGGGGGCGCCCGCCCCGGGGCCGCGAGGTGCGGCGGGCGTGCTACATCAGCGACGCCCACTCCATCGCCTCGCGGCTGTCGGTGCTGGAGTAGTTGTTGCGGATGGTGTTGAGCGCGAACTCGGCCTTGCCGAGCAGGGTCCGCATGTCCTCGACGTTCATCCGCCAGCTCCGGACCTTGGCGTCGTAGTTGTCGGCCGTGGCACCTTCGAGGTCGGCCTTGACGGGCTGCATCTGGGCGTCCAGGTTCTCGATGGCACGCGCGACGGTGTCGGTCTGGACGCGCAGGGCCTGCGTCGCCTCGTCGACGTACCCGTAGCTGACGTCGAATCCGTTCATGGGGCTTCCCCTTCCGTGGAAGTCGGCAGGTGCGGCCGGTCCGGGCGTGGAAGCCGCGAACCGACGGCGGGTCTCAGTTCGCGCTCGTCTGGTTCGGGTTGAGGTCGGCCATCCACCGGGAGCCCTCCAGGAGGTTGGCGTCCTCGGTCGAGTGCATCGCGTTCACGGTGCCGCCGAACGTGCCGATCATCTGGTTCATGTCGTTGGTGATGAGCCGCAGCTCCTCCAGCCACCCGACCAGGGCCTCGCTGTACTTGTTGGCCGCGGCGCCGTGCCAGGAGGCGCGCAGGACGTCACGGGTGCTGTCGATCTGGGTGTAGACGTTGTTGCAGGTGGTGTGGGCCTCGGTCATCGCTTCCTGCGCGAGTCGGTTGGCCTCGTCTGTATTGCGTGTCCTGGGATCCGGCATGGGCTGCTTCCTTCGCTCCTCGGAGTGGCGCGGCCGACCGCCTCGGTGGCGGAGGGCCCGGCGTTGGATTCACGTGGTGGTCAGGGGCACTCCGCGGACTCGGCTCGCACGGAGGGTGTGAGCGGACGGGCGGCGGCCTCCGGATGCAGGACCGGCCCGGTGGGCATCAGCCGCAGCAGCGGCGTCGGCACCTCCGTCGCCGATCCGGCCGTCAGGCCGAGCCCTTCCAGGACCTCGGTGTCCGTCACGGGGTACTTGGCGGCCGCGTCGGTGACGAGGTAGTGCGTGGGGGTGTTCGTGCCGCCGTCGGCGGGCGTGGCCCGCACGACGGACCCGCCGCCGGAGGGGATGCCGATCAGGTCGGGCGTCGGGCAGCCGGGGGCGATGGCGGGGACCTCCTGGACCGGCAGCGCCTGGACGGACTCGGGCTCGTCCATGGTCAGGGAGAGCGTGCCGCCGTCGCTGAGCCGCAGGCAGGGGACCTCGCCGCCGGCCCTTCGCAGCTCGGGCGGGGCGTCGGGTGTGCGCGCGGCCCCGTCCCCGGCGACCTCGCCGCCCGCCACCAGGTGGTCGTGCGCCTCCCCGGCGGGGATCGCGATCGCCTCCGGGGCGGTGTCGGGGTAGGCGGTCCCGCTGTGGTCGGGGTCGGCCAGCAGGAGCAGGGCCTGGGTGAGGGTCAGCGGGGCCAGGCCGTCCGTGGTCAGGAGGTAGTGCTGGTCGGGGCGGTCGGGGGTGGACACCGCGAACACCTGGCCGACCCGCCGCGGCGCGCCCGCCAGCGAGGGGCCGTCCGCTCCCGCCTGCGCCACGTCGGGCGCCGTGAGGTCGGGCGCGGTGGGCACGGCGTCCAGGAACGCGCCCGAGACCGCGTAGGCGGGGCTGGTCCCGTAGCCGAGCGCCTGGACGGCCCCGCCGTCCTCGTCCAGCCGGAGGCGGGTGCCCTGCCAGAGCAGGTGGCGGCCGCCGTCGGGTCCCGCGACCAGGACCGCCTCGTCATCGGCCGGGGGCGAGGGGTCGGGCGCGGTGCCGATGGTCAGCGCGGTCCGGGGCCGCTCGTCCGCCTGCGCGGGCAGCGCGCACAGCCGCCACACCCCGGCGGCGAGTGCCTCGGCGCCGGGCAGCGAGTCCGGTGCGCCGGGGATGCCGACCGGGCCGCCCACCGGCACGCCTTCGAGCGAGGCCGCCGACACCAGGGAGACGTTCGCGTCCGGGCCCTGGATCAGGAGGGCGGAGGCGTGGTTGGCGACGGGCCGCAGCGTGCCGGCCGAGTACAGGTAGGAGGCGCCGCTCTCCTTGTCGATGACCAGCCGCCCCTCCTGGCGCCAGGTGCCGGCCCCGCCGGGGAAGATCAGCCCGAAGACGAGGAAGCCCACGCATACCAGCGCCGCGATGGCGACGCCGACGTAGGTGCCGGTCCGGGTGCGGCGCATGGGGGCGTCGACCGCGTCGGGGTCGGCCTCCAGCATCGCCGTGCCCAGGCGCCCCACGGTGAACGTGTGCGCCATGACACGGTCGCGACGTGACTGCATCTCACCCGCCGATCGAGCGCAGGGCGCCGAAGACGCCGAAGCCCGCCAGGACGAGGGAGAAGACCGCCACGCACAGCAGGAGCTGGATGATCTCGGCGGCCCTGCCCCAGTGCGGCAGCTGGCGGCGCCCGGGCACCGACCACGACACGAGCGCCAGGACCGTGGTGACGGCGAAGAGCGCGAGCAGGGTCAGCGAGCGCACCACCGGGGAGGCCGACAGCGCGCCGTCCAGGGCCAGTGCGGTCAGCCCGGTCCAGGCCGGCGCGACCATGGACACGCGCTGCCAGGCGCTCGCGAGGCCGCGCGTCTGCAGCAGCATCACCAGGGAGACGATGACGCACACCGTCACCGCGACCCAGCCGGTCGACACGGCCAGCGCGACCAGGCACACGGTCAGCACCGCTCCGGTCGAGGCGTACAGGGCGGTCTGGAAGCGGTCGGCCAGGTGCGTGCGGTCCAGGACGGCGCGCGCGGGGAAGGGGTCGATGCCCTCCTGGAGCTGTTCGGGGTTGGCGGGCAGCGGGGGCAGCCGCAGTCCGGCCAGACGGAACGCCAGTTGCGGGGCGAACGTGCCGGTGAGCAGGGCGACCAGCGCGATCAGGCCCGCCACGGCCGCCACGGAGGCGCCCGGCAGGAACATCAGCGACAGGGCGCCCAGCAGCACCAGTACCTCGGCGGTGAGCAGCCCGGCGAAGAACGGCACCGATCCGGCCACGGCGGCCACGCCCAGCACGGTCGCCCCGGCCGCGCACATCGCCGCGGTGAGCAGGACCGCGCCGAGCAGCGCCAGTCCCGGTTCGCCGGTGGGGATCGAGGCCCCGGCCATGGCCATGTACAGGGTCGCCATCGCGGCCAGACCCGTGGCCGCGGGCAGGTCGCCCATCGCGCGGGAGGCCGCCCAGGCCGACAGCAGCATCAGGACCGCGGAGGACCCGGCGGTCAGCGCGGTCAGCCCGCCGGAGCCGCCGGTGGCCAGCACCACCAGGCCGGTCAGCAGGACGAGCAGGCCCAGGCACTGGAGCAGGCCGCGGGTGAAGGCGGGGCGCCAGCGGTCGGGGCGCTCGGACATGCCCGTGGCGACCCCGTCGGTGAGGTCGTCGAAGTGGATGGGCGGCAGCTGGTCCCGGCGGGGGCGCAGGTAGAGCGTCTCCCCGTGGCACAGGCCTAGCGACCTGATGGTCTCGTCCTCCTCGAACGGCTCGTCGCCGAGCTGTTGCAGCACCCAGCCGTCGTGTTCGAGCCCGCTTTCGTCGAGGTCCTCGCCGTTGTCGCCCTCGGCGTAGAGCACGAAGGTCGGCAGCAGCTCGGACAGGGGCACCTCCGACGGTGCGGCGATCTCGAAGGACCTGCTGGGAGCGCGGATGAGGAGGCGGCACAGGTCCGCGACGGCAGGATCGTTCATCGGATTCCCACCCATTCGGGCGACTCGTTCTGGAGTGTGAGTGACCGTAACACCGGGTGACACTTTTTTGGAAGTGTGTGTGTTACAGCCCCTACGGTTGTGGTCTCGTGTGGCAACGATAGCGTTTGCTTGGCATCATGGGAACGGGTGGTCCCGACGAGGGCCACTCCGGTCACCGCTTCGGACAAGGGAGGCACCCGCCCGTGAGCACGATCCTCGTCCGCCGACCGCCCCGCCGCCCCGGCCCGGACCTGCCCAAGGGCGAGATCACCCTCCAGGAACCGCCCGAACTCGCCGAACCGCAGTCGAGCATGTCGTCGGTGTTCATGTACCTGCCGATGGCCCTGACCTCGATGGCGATGATGATGCTCTTCATCCGCCCGGGCAGCGGTGGCAGTTCGGTCATGCCCTACGTCGCCGGCGGCATGATGCTCGTCGGCGCCGTGGCGATGCTCGGCGGCCAGTACCTGCGCGTGCAGTTGGAGCGCCGCCGCAGGCTCAACGACGACCGGCGCGACTACCTGCGCTACCTGGGGCAGATGCGGACCCGGCTGCGCGAGGTGGTCACCGAGCAGCGCGACGCCATGCTCTGGCGGGCGCCCCAGCCCGACGCCCTGTGGTCGATCGTGCGGACCTCCCGGCTGTGGGAGCGCCGGGCCGCCGACGCCGACTTCGCCGAAGTGCGCATCGGAGTCGGCGAGCAGGCGATGGCCATGACCATTTCCCCGGTCGCCTCCAAACCGGTCGAGGACCTCGAACCCCTCACCGCGCACGCCCTGCGACGCTTCATCCGCGCCTACGGCACCGTGGAGGACCAGCCCGTCCAGGTGTACCTGCGCGGCTACGCGCGGGTCTCGCTGCGCGGCGACACCGAGGCCTGCCGCGCCCTGGTGCGCGCCCTCGTCGGCCAGCTCACCGTCTTCCACGCGCACGACGAGCTGCGCGTGGCCGTGTGCGCCTCGGACGAGGCCCGCCCGGCGTGGGTGTGGACCAAGTGGCTGCCGCACACCCAGCACCACGCCGCACGCGACGGCGCCGGATCGGCGCGCCTGATCAGCGCCAACGCCCTGGAGCTGGAACGGCTCATCGGCGACGACATGGCCGACCGCCCGCGCTACGACCCCTCCGCCGTCCCCGACCGGGACGAGCCCTACACCGTCATCGTCGTCGACGGCGGCGAGGTCCCCGTCGGCTCGCGCCTGCTCGGCGGCGGCTACCGCAACGCCGTCGTCATCGACGTGGCCGACCCCATGCCGCCCGACGACGACCCCTACAGCCTCTCGCTGCGGGTCGAGAAGGACCGGCTCGTGGTGCTCTCCCAGGACCACAGCGGCCGCTCCGTGGAGACCGCGCTCGGCCGGCCCGACGCCCTCAGCGCCACCCGGGCCACCAGCCTCGCCCGGCTCGTGGCCCCCTACCGGGTCAGCATGCAGGTCGAGGTCACCGAACCGCTGACCACGGACTTCGAACTCACCACCCTGGTCGGCGTCCCCGACCTGCACGCCCACGACACCGAGCGCATGTGGAGCGAGCTGCACCCCAAGAACCGGCTGCGCGTGCCCATCGGCATCACCGCGGAGGGCGCGCCGCTGGAACTGGACCTCAAGGAGTCGGCCCTGGGCGGCATGGGGCCGCACGGCATGCTGATCGGTGCGACCGGCTCCGGCAAGAGCGAGCTGCTGCGCACCCTCGTCCTGGCGCTCGCGATGACCCACTCCTCCGAGACGCTCAACTTCGTCCTCGTCGACTTCAAGGGCGGCGCCACCTTCATCGGCCTGGACGGGCTGCGCCACACCTCCGCCCTGATCACCAACCTCGCCGACGAGGCGATCCTGGTCGACCGCATGCAGGACGCCCTGCACGGCGAGCTCATCCGCCGCCAGGAACTGCTGCGCGCCGCCGGGAACTTCAGCTCCGTCCACGAGTACGAGCGGGCCCGCGAGGCCGATCCCTCCATGGACCCGCTGCCGACCCTGTTCGTGGTCGTGGACGAGTTCAGCGAGCTGCTGGCCGCCCACCGCGACTTCATGGACCTCTTCGTCATGATCGGCCGCCTCGGCCGCAGTCTCGGTGTGCACCTGCTGCTCGCCTCGCAGCGCCTGGACGAGGGACGCACGCACCAGCTGGAGGGGCACTTGTCCTATCGGATCGCGCTGCGCACCTTCTCCGCGATCGAGAGCCGCGGTGTGCTCGGCGTCCCCGACGCCCACCAGCTCCCGTCCTCACCCGGCAACGGCTACCTCAAGACCGACACCGAGACCCTCATCCGCTTCAAGGCCGCCTACGTCTCCGGCGCCTACCGGGTGCGCCGGCGCGCGGCGCGGCGCCATGCCGTGGGCGGCGAGGTCGTGCCGTTCCTCGACGGGTACGTGCCCCCGGCCGCGCCCGAACCCGAGGCGCCCGTGGAGGAGGAGGCCGAGGAGAACCCGGACACCCTGCTGGCGGTGGCCCTGGACCGGCTGCACGGGCACGGCCCCGCCGCCCGGGAGGTGTGGCTCCCGCCGCTGGACGTGCCGCCGCTGCTCGACGAACTGCTGCGCATGGTGGGCGTCCGCCTGCCCGAGGGCGGGCCGGCCTGGACCGACGCCGGACGGCTGAAGGTCCCCCTGGGCATGGTCGACCGGCCCTTCGAGCACACCCGGCTGCCGCTCACCGCCGACCTGACCGGCGCGGGCGGCCACGTGGGCATCGCGGGCGGCCCGCAGAGCGGCAAGAGCACGCTGCTGGCCTCGCTCATCCTCGGCCTGTCGGTCCTCAACACCCCCGCCCAGGTGCAGTTCTACGGCATCGACTGCGGCGGCGGCGTGCTCCAGACGCTCGGCTCCCTGCCGCACGTGGGCAGTGTCGCCGCGCGCACCGACGAGCGGCGCATCAACCGCACCATCATGGAGATGCACGAGCTCATCACCAAGCGGGAGACGTTCTTCGCGGAGAACGGCATCGACTCGATGGCGACCTACCGCCGCCGCAGGGCGGCCGGCGAGTTCGCCGACCAGCCCCACGGCGACGTCTTCCTCGTCATCGACGGCTGGGGCACCATCCGCCAGGACCTCACCGACCTGGTCGCCCCCATCGTCCAGCTCGTCCAGCGCGGCCTCAACTACGGGCTGCACGTCGTGGTCGCGTCCCCGCGCTGGGCCGACTTCAACACCGGCGTGCGCGACCTCATGGGCACCCGGATCGAGCTGCGGCTGGGCGACCCGGTCGACTCCATGGTGCACATGCGCGTGGCCCAGACCGTCCCCCGCGTGCCCGGCCGCGGGATCACCGACGACAAGTACCACTTCCTCACCGGCCTGCCCCGGGCCGACGGCGACCCCGACCCGGTCACCCTCTCGGCCGGGGTGGCCGAGCTCATCGGGCGGATCCGCGACGCCTGGGACGGCCCCGAGGCCCCGCCCGTGCGCACGCTCCCGCGGGTCCTGCACGCGGCCGACCTGCCCTCGTCCGAGCTGACCCCGGCCGGTGGGCTCCAGGTGGCCCTGGGACTGGAGAGCCGACGGATGCAGCCGTTCTGGCACGACTTCTCCGCCACGCCGCACCTGATCGTGGTCGGCGACACCGAGACCGGCAAGACCACTCTGCTCCGCCACATCACGAACGCGATCCGCGAGCACTACGGCCCGGGCACCGCCCGCGTGGTCCTGGCCGACCAGCGGCGCCAGCTCTTCGACGCCGTCCCCAAGGAGATGCAGCTCGGCTACGCGGTCTCGGCCGACAGCGTCAAGGAGATGATGGTCGCCGCCGCCCAGGCGATGAAGGCCCGGCTGCCCGGGCCGGAGATCGAACCCGAGCGCATCCGCAAGCGCGACTGGTGGACCGGGCCGGAGCTGTTCCTGGTCATCGACGACTTCGAGATGGTCTCCGGGAGCGGGCCCAGCCCGCTCGCGCCCCTGTTGCCGCTGCTGTCCCAGGGCGCCGAGATCGGGATGCACGTCATCCTGGTGCACGCGGCGGGCGGCTTCGCCCGAGCCTCGTCCGACCCCGTCATCCGCTCGCTCATCGACTTCAACACACCGAGCATCATGCTGTCCTGCCCGCCGTCGGAGGGCATGCTGTTCGGCAACGTCCGGGCGCGCAAGATGCCGCCCGGCCGCGCCCTGTGGATCTCCCGGCGCGATCCCGTCGAGGTCCAGCTCGCCATCGCGGAGGGCGCCTCGGAGTAGGGGGCGCGGCCGGGAGGTGCGGGCGGGCGCGGCCCCGGTGGCTCAGATGAGCGGGCGCGGGTCCTCCTCCGGGGTCACCCGCTCGCCCGCGGCGGCCGGGCGCCAGTTCCGGGTCCGGCCGTTGCGCACCACCACACCGGCGAGCGAGCACAGGACCACGACCAGACCGGCCGCGCCCACCACCGCCACGGTGCCGGGGAGCTCCACCGACCCGAGCGGCGACGGGTCCGGAACGAAGGGCTCGCCGGCGACCCCCGCCGTGCCCGCTTCGGCGGCGGCGACCGGGTCGCCGGACAGCGCGCCCGGCGGGTCGATCCGCCCGCTGCCCACCAGCGGGTCGCGGGGCCCCAGGGCCGAGCCGTAGGCGGTCGTCGTCAGCCGTTCCCGGATCTCCTCCGGCCCCGCGTCCGGCTCGCGCGCGGCCAGCAGCGCCGCCGTGCCCGCGGCGAAGGCGGCGGCCACACCGTCGCCCCCGGCCGTGAAGTGGCCCTCGCCGCCCGGACCCGCGCTCAGCACGCGGTCCCCGGGCGCGGTGACGTCGACCCGTGCCAGCTCGCCGTCGAACCGGACCAGGGGTTCGGCCAGCACGGGCGCCCCGTCGGCGTCGTGCGCGGCCACGCTCAGCACCGCCGGAGCCTGGGCCGGGTGACCGGGCACCGGGCCCTCGGAGGTGGGCACGGTGGCCGGGGCCACCACGAGCGAGCCCGCCTGCGCCGCCGCCTCGACCGCGTCGTCCAGGGCGTCTGAGCCCTCGGCGGCCGCGGTGCCCACCAGGACCACCTCCGCGCCCGCGTCGACGGCCGCCGCGATGCCCGAGGCGAGGTCGCCCGGGGCGACGACCCCCGTGTCCGCGTCGCCGGTCGGCACGGGGACCACTTCCGCCTCGGGAGCCACACCCACGAAGCCGCTCCCGGGCAGGGGCCGGGCGGCCACCACCCCGGCCAGGAAGGTGCCGTACCCCAGACAGTCGTCCGTGCCGCCCTCACCGACGGCGCCGGCCAGGGCCGGCACCTCCCCGTCCACGCCGGTGGCCAGGACGGCGACGGACACGCCGTGCCCCCGGCTGAGTTCGTGGGCGCTCGCCAGGCCCAGAGCGGGGAAGGTCCACGGGACCCGCTCCACGACGTCGGCACCGGGCTCGGTGCACGCGTCGTCGGCGCCCTTGAACTGGGTCACCTGGGGCAGGGCCGCGGGTTCGTCCGCCCACGCCGGCGCGGGGGCCACGGCGGGGGCCAGGAGCGGCCCGAACGCGAGCAGGGAGGCCGCGACCCCTCGCAGGCGGCGGCCGCGCGCAGGGGCCATCGGGCGCCGAGGTCGTCGTTCGCGCGGGGATCGGTGCTGGTCGGGGCGCTGCGGGTCCATGCGGAAGGTCTCTCCGGTGTCATCGTTGCGGGGTGTGCGGGGTGTGCGGGGTGTGCGGGGTGTGCGGGGTGTGCGGGGTGTGCGGGGTGTGCGGGGAGTGAGCCCTCTTGGTCAGGATCGGGCGATCAGCTCCAGCGTCGCCAGGTCGGGGGCGGTCGAGGGGGCCGAGCCCGGTGCGGGCGCGCCTCCTGCGGTGTCCACCGGTTCGGTCGCCGCCCGCTCCAGGGCCCGCAGCGGGCTCAGCCCCTCGCTCCTGCGCTCGGCGAGCCACCGGATCCAGTGGCCCTTGGCCGCCGCGCCCACCGCCCCAGCGTGCCCGGCGGTGACGAAGGACGCGGCGTCGTCGGTCTCGGCGGCCCACAGGTACCCCAGCACGTCGCCGTCCGCGCCGGTGCGGACCGGGAGGTAGCGCACCGCGCCCTCGGCCGTCGGCGGGTAGGTGCGCCGGTCCGCGGTGAACGGGCCCAGCGGCCCCCATGTGCGGGCGCGCTCCTCCCCGGGCCGTTCCCTGCGCTCAGCCATGTGCTCGTGCTCCCTCGTCCGTTCCGGTGCTCGCGCCGGGCCGCGCGACCGCCTCGCCGCCGCCGCTGGTGGCGGCCGCGGCCGGCGGCGGTGGCGGCAGGACCTCGGCGAAGAGGTCCCACGTCCCGTCCGGGCGCAGCCGGACGGCGGTGATGAGGTAGTCCGTTCCCCTGGCCACGATCAGCTCCCGCTGGGTGGGGAAACGGCTGCTGCGGCCCACCCACAGCGCGTGCGTCCCCGGTGGGAGGGTGAAGTGGATCCGGACCGGGTCGACGTAGCCGCCCGCGTACCCGAAGACGTCCGCGCCCAGGGACGTGGAGAGGTAGCCGGGCTCGTGCTGGAGGGTCCCGACCAGCGTCCCGGGGTCGTCGGAGAACCCGGTGAGGAAGTCGGCGCGGCTGAGCCCGCGGTGCGTGACGAGCGCCTCGGGCAGCGGACTGGAGCCGATGGCGGCGTCGAGGACGGCGATGTGCGCGTCGAGGTCGGCCAGGGTGGGGAAGTGGCCGAAGAGGTCGACGAGGTGGCCGGGCAGGCCCGCCCAGTCCCGCCACATCGCGAGTTCGGCGGCCGGGTCCGGCGCGGCCGTGATCTCCTCGACGACCGAGCGCACCGCGGGCGGCAGCTCCTCCGGCCGCGCGGCGGCGGCGAGGACGTCCTCGATCGTCGGCGTACGGCCGCCCGCCAGCACGTACAGCTCCCACGCGTCGCCGCCCTGCCGCCCCCAGTGGCTCAGGAGGGCCGGCCGCTCGGCCTCCGGGGTGCGCAGGAGTTCGTTGTAGGGGTTCGACCGCCGGGTGTAGGCCACCACGGCGTCCCGCTGGTGGGGCGGCAGGTGGGCGAACGCGCCGGGGCCGCGCCCAGGGTGCGAGAGGTGGCCCTCGCCGTACGCCTCTCCTTCCGCGTTGGTGCGGAAGTGGCGCACCCCGTCGGGGGCGAGCACGCCGGGCAGGTGCGGAACGGGGTGCTCCCGGTACCCTGCGTCGGCGTCCATGGCCGGGCTCGGCCGCCAGCCGGCGGGCGGCCGCCACCCGTCCGGCACGAACTCGGCCTCGACGAACCAGAGCGGTTCGACGGGCCCGCCTTCGGCGCGTCGGCCGGGGCGCCGGTAGACGCCGTGGACGACGTAGGAGCTGTTGCGGGGGATGAGGATCTCGCGCTCGCCGGACGCGTGGGAGAGCGGCGCGGCGTTGAGGCCGGAAAACCCCTGGGGGACCCGGAACATGAGGTAGAGCGGGCGGTCGTAGGGCGTGCGCGAGCCCACGGAGGTGGACACGTAGCTCGGTTCGGTGTGGACGGTCCCGACCAGGCGGGTGAGGGTGGCGGGGTCGTTCAGGTCGATGCCGAGGGTGTCGGTGAACGCGCTGTCGACGCCCTTGTGCACGATGAGGGGGACGGGGAGCGGGGAATCGGCGACCGCCCGGTCCACGCCTCGCACCAGCGAGGCGAAGTCGTCGCGCCGGTACACGCCGACGTTGCCGTGGCGCAGCCCCTCGTGGGCCAGGGTGTAGTCCGCTCCGGTGTAGTCGGAGACGGCCTCGGCGGCGGTCGGGTCGAAGACCCGGGGCAGGTGGATCTCGGCCCAGTGTGCGGCCTCGGTGTCGTCGGCGAACCGCAGGGCGTGGCCCATGCCGACACCTCCGGGTTCGTGGAGACTGCCATGCCACACCGGTGCCGGATCGAGTGTGTTGCGGACGTCGTCGTCACCGGTCAGGACCTCGCCGTCGCCCTCGGACGCGTCGTCGGAGTCGCTGTCGGATCCGTCGGAGCCGTCGGATCCGTCGGATCCGTGGGATCCGTCGTCGGAACCCGGTTCCCCGTCACCGGACCCGTCGTCCATGACGGTGTCGCCGGTCGCGGGAACGAAGGCCGGCATCACCAGCAGGTCGTCGGCGACCGGTGGGGTGGAGACCTGTACGGGGGAGGCCGGTGCCGGGGTGACGGTGTGGGCAGCGGGAGCGGTGGCGGCCGTCGAGGGCGGGAGGCCGCCCTCCGAGCCGCGCGGAGCGCTGCGCCAGTCATCGGGCGGGGTCCATCCGTCGGGGACGACCTCGGCCTCGACCACCCAGTGGTCGTTCTCGTAGAGCTCGTCGTGGACCGGGCGGACGTCGTGCACGACGAAGGTCGTGCCGCGGCGCAGGAGCACGTCGTGGCCGTCACCGGAACGGGACGACAGGTCGGAGGTGTTGAGCGCGGGGTAGCCCGCGGGCACCTTGAGGACGACGTCGACCGGGCGGCGGAAGTCCAGGGGCTGCTCCCCGGTCGTCGCGGTGGTGTACCCGGGATCGGTGTAGGTCCGACCGACCAGGCCGCGCATCGAGTCGGGGTCGGCGGGGGAGATCCCCAGACGGTCGGTGAAGCCGGGGTCCGCGCGGTGGCGCAGGACCAGCGGGTCGGGTGTCGTCGAGCCGCCGATCAGGGCGTCGAGGGTGTCGACGGCCTCGCGCGTGCGCGCGGGAGCGTGCTCGGGCGGGGTCCCGTTGCGCAGCGCGTCGTTCACGGCGGTCTCGCCGCCGCCCTCGGCCACGTCGCGGACGACGGCTGCTTCCGGCCCGGTCATCGTGGGCGGCTGCATCACGAGCGACAGGTACATCGTGCCCTGGTCGTGTCCGTCGAGGGTCTGGCCGTCGCGCATGCCCTGGGGGTGGGCGCCCTCCCCCCAGGCCGGGGGCGGCGGCCACGCGGAGGCGGATCGGGGCGGGCCGGTACCGGTCGTGGGGGACCGGTCGGCGGCCTCCTGCCACCGCGCGTCCCGCTCCACGGGCCGACTGGTCACCGCCTGGTCCGGAGCCCCGGTGGCCGGGCGCTCCTCGGTCGTGCCCGTGGTCGGGACGTACTCGGGGAAGGGCAGGTCCAGGAGCCCGTTGGGGTCGTAGGGCCGTTTGGGGTCCAGGTCGAACGGCCATGGGGAGGACTTCGGCCCGAAGGGGAGTCCGGGTGGGAAGGGCGGGGAGAGGCCGTCCAGGGAGGGGAAGGCGTCGTCGCTCTGAGCGGGGGCGGCGTCGCCGAACGGCCGGTCGGTGCCGTCGTCCCGAGTGTCGGGGGGCGGTGGAGCGCCCTGTTCGCGCCCGCTCCCCGGGTCGGTGCCGGTGCCCGTCCCACGCGCGGATCCACCGCTGCCGTCGCCTCTGTCGTTCCGGTCGTCCTTGGAGTCGTCGGTGGAGTCGTCCGCCGGCTCCGTGGGCGGGGTCCAGCCGTCGGGAACGATCTCGACGTCGACGGACCACGTTTTGAGGCCGTACTGGTCGTCGGGCAGCCGGGTGACGTCGTGGACGAGGTACGTCGCGTCGCGCCGGATCATCACCTCGTGCTCGTTGCGGTTGGTCACGCCGGGGACGTCCATCACGTTGAGCGCGGGATACCCCTGGGGCACCCTGATGGACAGTTGGATCCGCCGCTCGGGATAGAGCGGCTGGTGGGCCATGGCGGCGGACCCGTAGCCGGGGTCGGTGAACGTCCGTCCGACGAGTGAAACCATGCCGTCGACGGAGTTCGGCGACGCGTCCAACTGCGCGGGAAGCGTGTCGACGCTCCGGTAGAGCAGGATCGGCTCGGGGGCCCGGGACCGGTCCAGCGCCCCGTCCAGGTCCCGTACGGCGTCCCGCATGCTCGGCGTGGCGCGTTCCGGGGTGACCCCCGAACGCAGCTCGGGGTTGATCACGTAGCTGCCCTCGGCCGTGTAGTACCGGACGTAGGCGCTCTCCGTCGCGTTCAACGCGGGCGGGGGCATCCGCTGCGTCAGGTACGTCGCGGAGTCCTCGTAGGTGTCGAAGGTCCGCGTGCCCGGCATGCCCTCGGGGCCCCTGCGCCCGCCCCAGGCGGGCGGGGGCGGCCATCCCCGGGCGGGCTCGGATCGGCCGGCCGAGGATGCCGACGCGTCCCCGTGCCCTGTCGTCTCCGTTGACCAGGGAGGTCCGCCGGGGTTCGGGGTGAGGGCGGACATGACCATCGGGTGGGTCAGGTGTGACACGTCGGCACGCGGTGGACCCGTCCGGGGGCCGACGGTGCCGGTGTTCGGGTCGGCGCCGTCGCCGACCGCGTCCTGGTCTCCCCCGGGGGTCCGGGGTCCTGAGCCGGAGTCGTGGGGATCCCACTCGGTCGAGGGGTTCAGAAGCCGCTCCGACCGCTCCAGGAGCCGGTCGGCGTCCTGCCGCGCCCGCTCTGCCCGGTGTTCGAGGCCCTCCGCGTCGGTGCGGATACCGGTGGCCTGGCCGCGCGCGTCGTTCAGGGTCGTCCGGCTCGTGGCGAGGCCGCTCTCGGCGGTCCTGAGCTGCTGGGCCAGCGCGTCGAGGTTCTGCTGGGCGGCGGTGAGGTCCCTCTCGGCGTCACTCACCTGGGTCTCGAGGCCATGGGCCTTCTCCTGGAGCCCGGCCGCGTGCTCGGCGGCCGACTCGGCGTTCTTCTCGGCGGTGTCGCGCAGGTCGCGCAGCTCGTCGGCGCGGGTCCGCGCGGCCTCCGCGGCCTCCTCCGCCCGGGCGGCCGACGCCCGGAGGTCGTCGGCGTGCTCGCGGAGTTCCTGGACCGTGCCCTCGGTATCGGTGTCCCCGCCCCGGCGGTGGGCGAGATCGGCTGTTCGCCGGTCGAGTTCGGCCCGGGAGTCCGCGAGGTTCTGAGCGGCGGCTTCGGAGACCTCCCGGGCACGGTCGGCGGTGTCCTGGAGGTCTCGCGCGGACTGGTCGAGGCGGGCGGCCTCCTGTTGCCAGGCGTTGACGGAGTCGGCGTTCGCGGCCTCCTCGGCCCTCTCCTCCTGGTGGGTGTGGTAGCGGTCGCGCTCGGCCCGGGCGTTGTCGACGGCCCTTCCGTGCTCGTCGTGGGCTTCCTGGGCCGAGGTCTCCAACGGCCGGATCCGGTCGCGGAGTTCGCGGACCGTCAGCGCGAGCTCAGCGGTTTCCGCCGCGTATCGGGCCTGCTCGGCCCGGGTCCGGGCGCCGTCGGCGGCGGACTGCTGCTCCGCGTGCCGGGTGCCGAGGACCGCGGCGGTGGCGGCGGTGTCCCGGGCGGCCGTCTCGGCGTCCGCGGCGGCTTCGCGGGCGCGTGTGACCTGGGGCTTGAGCTGGGCCCGCTTCAGCTCGGCGATGTCGCGCTCCGCCTTGGCGGGCGGGAGGTCCCGTTCCTCCAGGCGCTGGACGTCCCGTTCCAGCCGTGCCACGTCCGCCTCGGCCCGTCGCTCCTGTTCCAGGACGTTCGGGAGCGCGGATCTGAGGTCCCCGGCCTGGGCGCGCAGGTCGGCGGAGAGCTTCTGCAGGCGTCGCGACTCGTCCAACGCACGCTCCGCCTCGGCCCGGCGCACCGGCGGCAGGTCGTCCTGTGTGCCGGGGGAGCGGTCCTGACGGGTGACGGGCTCCACGTTGAGCAGGGATCGGAAGGTATCCACGAGGTGCCCTCCGCGGCGTGGTCCGATGCCCGTTGTGTCGACGGGTTCGGCGGACTCGGCGACCGTGGGGAGGGCGCGGACGTGCGCCTTCCCCTTGCCGTCCTTCGGAGCCGGGACGGTGATGTCGCGGGGGTCCTCGACGAGCTTCCGGGTCCTGTCGAGGGTGGCCGTCCAGCGGTCGATGCTGGCGTTGAACTCGGTCAGGGCCCGGTCGTACCTGGCCTTCTGTGCGTCGTAGCGCTGCCGGGCGGCGTCGGCGTCGGTGCCGTTGACGGCGTCGTCGGCGAGTTGTTCCAGGGGGCCGCGCGCGTCCGCGTAGGCCTTCTCGGCGTCGGCGAAGTTCCGGCTCGCCTCGTGCAGGGTGTCGAAGACCGGACGGAGCCCGTCGGCCTGCTCACGGGTGAGGACGCCCATCGCGACCGCGTCCGACTCCGAGACCCACCCGGCGATCCGGGTCGACGTGTCCCCGATCTGCCAGCGGGCGGGCCTGCCGCCCAAGGGGCCGGACTCGGGCCGGGCACCGGTGACCTTGTTCCGCCAGACCGTGCGCGTGGGCAGCGCGGAGGCGGTGCCGATCGCCCAGGTGGTGTCGAACTCCACCAGGTAGGCGGGACCCTGGCGGAGCCGGTCGGCCTGGGGGTAGCGCTTCGTCGGACGCTCCGAGCCGCCGCTCTCGGCGTTCGTCCTCGACGAGGCGGCCCCCAGCCCGCCGGTGTGGATGCCCTCGTGGCCGTCGAAGTCGTGGGCGGCCTCGGTGCTGATCCCCGCACCCCGAACGGGGTCCGCGCCACCGCCGACGGTGGAGGACCGCCCGGCCGACCCGCTCTGCCCGCCGCCGTGAGTGAGGTTGTCGCTGATCCTGGTGCCCGGAACGACGTCCAGGATCGTGGCGTCGGACATGTCCGGCACAGCCTTGACGCTCCAGCGCGTGCGGCCGATGTCCAGCATCTCCACACCGTCGTCCTCACGGGCGGCGCTGGGGAACAGTGCCTGGACGGCGACGTCGTCCAGGCTGTGGTCGATCGCGTTGTGCCGGGTGTCGAGCTTGTTCTGGTCGGCGACGTGGGCCCGCGCGGCGGCGATGGCCTCGGGGGTGTAGGCGCCGTCCCGCACGGCGTCGGCCGGGGGATTCCAGCCCAGCGACCTGGCCATGACGATGTGGGCCGTGTCCCGCAGCGCCTGCCCGTGGTCGAGCACCGCGGTCGGCAGGATGACGGCGTCCTTGGCGGGCGCGACCCGACTGGGATCGGAGCCGTCCTGCTCCGCGGTCCACGTGCGCATCATGTCGCCCAGGGACGCCCGGGGCGTGCTGCGCGGGTGCTCGGGCGCCGGTGGGGACGCGTCCGGCTCGGACCCCGGCTCGGCCCCCGTTTCCGACCGCGGGGCCGCCTGCGGGGCCGCGGACGGGTCGGTGTCGGTGATCTCCGTGATGCGGTCGTCGGTGCCGGTGCCGGTGCCGGTCTCGGTGTTGGTGTTCGTGGGGGCGGGGGTGAAGGTCAGGTAGGAGAAGGGGAACAGGGTCTCGGTCTGCCCGGCGTCACCGCGGCCGGTGAAGGTGGTGCGTTCGGTCCCCCCGCGCAGGGGGTTGCGGATGCCGCCCTGGTCCTGCTCCGGCCGGGGATCGCCGAGCTCCAGGGACAGGACCAGTTCGGCGTCGTGGGTGAGCTTCGCGTACGGAACCTGCATCTGGAGCTCGACCGTGCGTGTGGCCGAGTCCGACAGGCCGGTCCCCGTGTCCCGGCCCGTGCTCGCCGAGACCCCCGTGCTGGGGGGGTAGAACAGCGGTCGGCTGCCGGGTTGGTCGTCCGGACCGCTCCGGTCCCCGTCGTAACCGGTCGGCTGGAGCAGGGTGCCGTCCGCACTCACCGACGTCGAGGTCGACCGGCTCTCGTCCCGTCCCCGGGTGTCGGTCCAGGAACGGGACTCGATGTAGTCGGCCGCGAATCCGGCGTACTCCGTGCGGGTGGCGGTGGTGCGCAGGTCCACGTACACCTTGGCGTCGGTGGAGGTGTGCAGGGTCTGGTCGGTCGGCCGGACACGCACCGGGACGGGCACGGCCTTGGCCGGGTTGTTGCCCAACTGGGTGGTGAGGTCGTGCAGGAGCTGCTCGCGGCTGTTGCCGGTCAGCTCCAGCCCGTCCCGCGCCAGGTCGTCGACGAGGCTCTGTAGGGCGGCGTTCGGGTCGGCGGGCCGCATCTGCCGCCCGGTGTTCTCGAAGCCGGGGCGGACGACCAGGCCGTCGGGTCTGGTCGGGTGGGGCTGTGAGCCGAGCACGGGACCGGCGTCGGTGTCGGTGACGGCGTCCTGGACCAGGTTCGACGCGTGGGCGTCGTTGGAGTGCACGTAGCCCGAGAACAGGTCCGGCACGGGGATCCGCCAGCCGCTGAAGGTGGTGTTCCACGGCACCGTGAAGCCGATGCTCCAGTTCTTCAGGAACTCGAAGGCCTGGGTGAGGTGCCCCGACCCGCGTAAGGCGTAGGACCGTGAGACCTGCGGGATGAAGAGCACCGAGGAGGAGAAGCCGCTCGCGTGCGAGACCGACGAGCCCTTGGTGTAGGGCGTGAATCCGAACGCGGGCCCGCCCACCGGGATGGGTCGGAGCGCGTCGCTGGGCAGGGAGTCCTCCCCGGCGGCGCGGTTGGGGTTGTCGGTCGCGCCCGAGCCGACCCGGCCCGACACACCCGTGCTCCGGGTGTTCTTCGTGGAGAGGGCGACCTCGGTCCCCGCCCCCCACCAGATCCGCGCGTCCACCGGGAAGAACACGTCGACCGAGTCCAGGTCCGCCCTGGTCGCGACGGTGGTGCGGAGGTCGTGCGGGGAGAACAGCCCGCCGCTGGACTCCTCCCGCATGCGCGACCCGGTGGGCGTGGTGGTGCTGTGGTCACTGGCCAGGCTCGGCCCCGACAGGCGGTCCTCGAACTGGCTGCGCGCGCTCGGGTCGCCGTCCAGGGTGTGTTCCAACTTGCGACTGAAGCCCTCGTGCAGGCCTCTGCGCCTGACAGAGAAGGAGTCATAGGTCCGCTGGACCAGTCCGGCCCGGTCCGGGCCGCCGACCTCGGTGTTGACGTGCTCGATCGTGCCGCCGTGCCGGAGGATTTCCTGGGCGCGGCGCTGCGCGAGCGAGGGCGGCGCGGGAGGGGCGGTGGTGGTCGGGTTCGCGGTGTCGGTGTTGCTCGTCGTGCCTGTCGTGCCTGTCGTGGTGGCGGTCGGAGTGGCCGCCGGGCGGGTGGGCACGAAACCGTGGCGGATCATCGATCGCGCCTCGTCGGAGGTGAGCGGTGTGGGGTCCGCCACCGGCGGGGCGGGTGTGGTGCGGATCGGCGCGGGCGAGGCCACCTTGGGGGTGGTGACCGTCATGGTCGTGGGCAGCCCGTCCTCGCCGAGCAGCGGGACGCCGCGGGTGCGCGGCGGGGTGTCGTTGCGGGTCTGTCCCAGGTCGTCGTGCTCGTACAGTCGGGCGTCCAGCGTGGCGGTGGCGGTCCACACGTCGTTGCCGCCGGAGAACATCACGCGTTCCTCGGTGGAGTGGGTCAGGCCCTGGCTCGCGCTGCGCCCCTTGCCGACCGAACCGCTGACGGCGGCCGAGGGCGTGCCGAACCTGGCGGGCACACCGCGGGCGTCGGAGCCGGTCTGATCCCGGACGTTCATGCCGACGCTGGGTGTGACGGTGTGCTTGTAGGTGCGGCCGGAGCCGGAGCTCCGACCCGCCGAGCCGCCGATCCGCGCGCCGGAACCGGCCTCGGAGTCCTTCTCGTGGCGCAGGGGTCCCACGTCGGCGGTGACGCGGACCGTGACGGTGTCGGGGCGCAGCCCTTCCTTCAACGTGACGGTCGACGGCAGGTCGACGGCGGCCGTCTCGCGCAGGTGCACCGGGATGCCGTCCCCCAGGAGGGGGCCCGGGGAGCTCTTGAGGGTGGACTCCGAGACGGCGTCGAGGATCAGCATGGTGTTCCGGCGCGCGGTCGCGTAGTCGCGGCGCAGGCCCCAGTGCTCCCGGAACGTCCGCTCGAAGTAGCCGGCATCGGCCTTGCCGGGGCGCCGGGCATAGGTGCCCGGTGTGCGGGCCAGCTCGGGGATGACCAGGCCGGGGCGCAGGTCGGCGATGGAGGTGAGGATGCGGTGGGCCAGGTCCTCGTAGACGGTGCGGTCGTCCCCGCGTGTGGAGGCGGCCGGGCCGTCGGCGGTGTCGGTACCGGTGGCCGGCCTGCCGCCGGTGCTCTCCGCGCTGTGCGTACTCGCGGCGCCTGTCGTGTCCGCCGTGGCCGGGGCGTGGTCGAAGCCCTGGATGGTGGCTCCGCTCAGGTCGGTCGGACGGTCGCCGCGCAGGTTCGGGAAGGGCGGGACGGGAGGAGGGGTGGCGACCGTCGTGTTCCGCTGGAGGCCCGAGCCGCCCTCGCCCGTGTCCTCGGCGGTGGTCGGCTCGGTCGTCGTGCTCCGACCCGGCTCCTCCGTCGTGCCCGTCATCGCCGTGTCGGTCGTCCCCGGGGTCTCGGTCCGGGCGTTTCCTCCGGCCTCGATCTGGTCCCGCAGCGCGCGGGCGTCCTCCGCGGTCAGCAGGTCGATCGAGGTGCCCTGGAAGTGGTGGGGCCGGTCGTCGCCCTCGAACTGGAGATAGAAGTCCCGCTGGACGTCGTAGGCCGCGTAGGCGGGAGCCTCGTGCGTGAAGGTGCTGGTCGTGGCGGAGTGGCTACGGGTATTGCTCGTGTTGGAGCCGAACGAGAACGCGTACTCCACGAACGGGACGTCGAGCCGGATGGCGCGTCCGTTGGGCAGGTCGACGTGGATGCCGAACCCGCCGCCGAGCGTTCCGGACACGCCCTTGCTGCGGGTCACGGTGCTGGAGGAGCTCTTGGTGGCCGTGTTGCTGTGCAGGAGATCGACCAGCGGCGGCGAGTGGTCCTTGCGCGTGTACAGCGTGGGCACGGTCCACAGCTTCAGGTACCGTTCGCTGCCGTCGGGTGCGGCGATGCGGATGTGCGCGGGGGTGTTGGACATCTGAGGCAGCAGGTTCTGGATCTGGTCGTTGTGGAACGCGCTCTCGATCCTGCTCCGGAAGTCCTTGACCCGTTCGTCGCGCCGCCGGCCCCCGCGCGGCAGGTGGTCGCTGATCCATTCGGCGACACCGGTCTGGTGGTGGGCGAGCAGGTGGTCGGCGACCCACGGACCGAGTCCGCGGCCAGGGGAGGCGTCCCCCTCCCCGTCCCTGCTCTCGCCTGCGGGGTTCGCGGTACGGGGGACGGGCGTGATGTCACCGATGCGGATGGGGTGGCCCGCCCCCACTCCGGGGCGGTTCACGGCGGGGCGCGGGGCCTGCCCGGGCGGCGGGGTCGGGCCGGAGTGCACCCGGATGGTCCCGGGCAGGTCGGGGTGGTCGACCACGGCTCCGGGCACGTTGAGGACCAGGCCGTTGGTGGACCGGCCGCGGTGGGTGTGGGACGCCGGGGCGGCCGGGGCACGGGTGTCGTCCGCGGTGTCCCGGGGCGGCGGGGACGAGGTGTCGGGCGCGTCAGGCACGTCGCCGCCGTCCGTCGTGACCCGTGCGGGCGGTGGCGATGGCGCCGGCGGCGTGATCGTCAGGTCCATGTCCAGGTCGGAGGTGTACAGGTGGGGCGCGCCCATCTGCCAGACCTCGGTGTCGGAGTTCGCGACGGCGGACGTGGCGTGACCGGTGGAGCGCACGCCGGAGCCGAACCGGCCGCCGATGGAGAAGATCGGGCCCGCGTTGGTGTCGCCCACGATGGTGCCCACGTAGAGCGGGTTGACGGTGAACTTCGCGCCCACGGACCTGCTCCCGCCACGTGATCCGCTGTCGTGGGCGTTGACGCCGGTCCCGGCGTTCTGGGTGCGCAGGAACCCGGTCTCGGTGCTCTCGTCTCGCGGGGCGGTCGGGACGTGGTGGAAGCCGTCGCCGACCTGGTTCAGGTCCAGGTGCGCCGACCAGGTCGCGCCGTCGTCCGCCTGGACCCGCACCGTGTGGCCGCCGGGCGCGAGGAACGGACGGGGGCCCTGCCGGCGGAAGACGTCCGCGAGGGCGTCCGTGATGCGGCTCTGGACGACGTCGTCGGCGGCCGGTACCTGGGCGAGGGTGTCCGCGACGAAGGTGTCGACGTTCTCGGCGGCGACCATGTGCGGACCGAACAGGTTGGTCCCGGTCAGGTAGCCCAGGTCATAGGAGGTCCCGGACCGGTCGGGTGTGAAGCTGCCCGCGTACTCGCTCCGCGGCCGCTCGCTGTCGGTCGGGGGCACGGTGGTGGAACGCTCGCCCGTGCCGCCGCCGCTCTGTTCGCCCGTGTCGTCGCCGACCGGGGCGCTCTCGCCGACGGGCGGAGACGGGAGGGGTGGCTGGGGTGGTGGCGTCGGCCGGTCCGGGGGACGCACCGGTGCGATCGACTCCTCCCCGGTGTCGGTGCGGGGCCGACCTCGCTGCTCCGCGCCGGGGTCCGCCTGCTCCGGGGTCTCCGCCGAGGTCGGCCGCCACGGGCGGGCGTCCTGCTCTGCCGTGGTGGTGGCTTCGTCCGGCCCCCGGGTCTGTGTCCGTGCGGGTCGGGCCGGCGGCTCGGGGGTGGAGGAGGGCTCCCGGTTGCCCGGGGCCGGTGGGCGCGGGTCCGACGGACGTCCCGTGCCGGTCTCGGATCGCTGCGCCGGGCGCTCCGCACCGGTGGTGCCCGTGTCGGTGCCGCCGGTTCCTTGTCCGGGGTTCAACGTCTGCAGTGGGGTACCAGGGGTGTCGATCTCGTGGAGCGCGAAGATCTGGAGGGTTTCGGGTGGCCAGGGCAGGTAGGAGGTGGGGTGGGGGAGGTCGGTTTTGGGGTCGAGGGAGCCGAGTCCGTTGAGGAGGGGGTGTTTGGGCTGGAGGAGGTCGATGGGGAGGGTGAAGGGGGGTGGTGTCCAGGGGTGTGTGGTGTTGGTGGGTTCGGGGGTGTCGTAGAGGTCGCCGAGGGGCCAGTCGACCTCCGAGTCGGTGCTCTGCCGGGTGGGGTCTGCTGCCGAGGCGGGTGTGTCCGGCGTGCCGCCGAGGTCGGCCATGCCCTGCGGCTGCGGGTCGGGCTCGGGGTCGGTGCCCAGCGGCGGCTGAGCGCTCTGGGTGGTGTCGCGCTGGGCGCCGTTCTCCGTCCCGGACACGTTCGACGGGTCGGCAGGGCGCTGCCCCGGGCCCTGCCCCTCGGCGGGCGTGGTCTGGGTGTCGGTTTCGGGCGCGGGAGCACCTGTCGGGCCGGTGTTGCGTTGACCGGGGTCCTGATCGGCGGCGGGCGTGGCCTGGGTGTCGGTTCCAGGTGCGGGAGTATCCGCTGGGCCGGTGTTGTGCTGACCGGGGCCCTGCCCCCCGGCGGACGTGCTCGGGGGGTCGTGCTGCTCGGAGGTGCTTCGGGTGTCCGGATCGCTCTCGGTGCCGTTCTGGGCGAGGCCCTGCGGTGGTGCGCCCTCTTGGCCGTCGCCCCCCAGACCGGGTCCGCCCGTCGGGTCGGTGTTCTGGTGGTTTGAGGCCTGCTCCGTGTCGGGAGAGCCCTGTGCGGCGCCTTCCGATCCGGGTGCACTGTCGGTCCCCGGCGCTGTGGCGAGCCCGTCCGTGAAGCTGTCGACATAGGGGTTGTCGGCCGGTGCGGCACTCTCCGGCCAAGGCGCATCGCCCGGAACCTCCGAGGGGCGTGTGCCCTCGCCGACCGGTGATCCGGCCCCGAAACCGTCGTCCGCGCTCTGCTCGGCGGGGCCGTCGCCGTTCTCCTCACCGCGCGGCTCGGCCCCCGTCGCCGGTTCCGGCCCGTCCTCACCCCGGTCGTCCTCATCGCGGTCATCGAGGCCGTCTGATCGGCCCGCGTCATCGCGGTCTCCCGAAGTGCGGTCGTCTCGGCCGCCTTCGGAATCGCGATCGGGGTCGCTGCCGCCGCCACGATCCGCCTCGTCGCCGTTCTCCCCTCCCACGTCCGTGAACGCGTCGGAGTCCGCGGTTCCAGGGGTGTTGTTGGTGGTGGGTGGGGGTGTGGTGGGGGGTGGTGGGAGGTCGGGTCCGCCGCGGAGGGAGTCGATGCCGGTGATCGCGGTGTTGGTGGCGAGGGTTTGTGTGGTGGCTTGGGAGGCGCCTGCGGTGGCGGAGAATCCGGAGGCTTTCCATCCTTGGCCGAAGATCTCGTTGGTGAGGCCTTCGCCGACGTAGCCTTCGGTGGCTCCGCTGGCGGCGCCCAGGCCGAGGTTTTGTGCTTGGGTGCTGGCTTTGGTGTGGAACCCGTTCAGGTCTTTGGTGAGGGCGGTGGGGACGGTGTCGGCGAGGTGGTGGCGTAGGGCGGGTGGGAGTGCGTTGCCCAGGGTTTTGTGCAGGTGTGCGGTCAGGTCGGGGTGGGTCCAGTGTCTGGCGAGGGTGTCGGCGTAGTCGCGGCCGAGGTCGCGGGCTTGAGCATCGCCCAGGGTGTGGCCGAACTGGCGTTGGAAGAGGTCGGCGAAGTCTTCGCGGAGTTGGTCGCGGTTGGTGGTGTTGGCCCAGCTGCCGATGCCGGGGACGTCGTTGGGGCTGTAGGGGGTGGCCATCTCGTCGGTGTGCCGCCCGAGCACCTCCGCGAGATCGTCGTTGAGTCCGGGCGGTGGTGAGGGCGGACCCGCGTCCGGTGTCGTCGCCGGCCGGGGGCCCGGCTCGGGCGTGGGAGAGGTGTCGGGGTCGGCTCTGGGTGCGGGAGCGGGTGCGGGATCCGGTCGCGGCTCGGGAACCGGGGTCGGCTCGGGAACCCTGTTCGGCCCGGGTACGGGAGTCGGTTCGGGCGTCGCTCTGACCGGTGGCCCGTCGGGTTCCGGGACGGGGTTGGTGGTGGGTGGGGTGTTGGGGGGTGGGTCGGGGAGGTGTTTGAGGTCGTCGAGGTTGGTGCGGATGAGGGTGCGGATCTGGTTGGAGAGGATGGTTTCGGCTCCGGCTGAGAGGCCGGCGGAGAGGAGTCCTTCGATGACGGCGCCCAGGTGCGCCATCTTGGTCATGTCGTGGTCCCATTCGGTGCGGGTGCCGTTGGCGATCTGGATGCGTTGGATGATGCTGTCCAGGCTCGCGAAGATTTGGCTGATGATCTGGTGGCCGGGGACGGTGAGGAGGAACCAGGACAGGATGCGGCGGATGAGGAGGCTGCGGATGGCTTTGAAGACGGGGATCATCTTCAGTGAGGCGCCGAAGGTCCAGTAGGCGGAGGCGATGGCCCAGGCGATCTCGATGAGGAGTTGGACGAGTTGGCCGATGACCATCATGGCCATGTATTCGGCGTTGGCTGCGGCTTTGCGTAGTTCGCGGCCCATGTCGGCGGCGATCTGGCCGGCTTTGCCGATGTAGTCGTTGTCTCCGGTGGTGAACTGGGCGACGGAGCGGTCGAAGTAGTCGGCGGCTTGTCCGGAGAAGTCGGTGCGCACCTTGCGGCGGATGTGGGTGAGGATCTCGGTGAGTTGGTGGGTGATCTGGGTGCCGGTGGTTTCGTAGAGGTCGGCGGTGGTGCGTAGGGCGCGGGGGTCGGCGGAGGGCATGACGATGCCGGTGAGGGTGGCCAGGGTGTATCTGGCGGTGTTGTTCATGTCGTGGTCGAGGGGCATGCGGGGTCACCTCCAGGGCCGGTTCCCGCCGCACATCAGGGCACGAACACGTCTGCGCCCGCTCGTGTCGCGCCTGGCCGGATCGCGTTCCGGGCGTGGATGAACGTAACACCGCGACCCCCGAATGTGGAAGTGCTTGGCAATCCTTGTTTGCTTACGTTCGTATGTATGGTCTTGGTTGCGATCGCTCTCTCGGTTGGGAGCCCGCGACGCCCCGGCACCGGGCAGGTCGTGGTCGCGGCGCGGTCGGGTCGCTCGGCCGACGGGCCCTTCGGGGCATGCCCATTGTCGAACCGGCGCGCGGAATCCCGGGTATCCGTGAATCGACCGTGAAAACGATTCAGTGTCCGTGGCGTGCATGACCACGGCACGGGGCTGACCATCGCACTTCCCTGGTTCGCGCTCTTCTCTGGAGAGCTCCGGGCGGGGCACTGCACATTCCTTCGACAGAAGATCGGTGCCCTTCCGTTGCGGGGCGATTGTGAAGCGTGATAAAAGATGGCATCCGGGTCGCCCGCCGGGTTTCGATATTGGTCGATGTCCGGTGGGGAGTCTTCCCGCACGACTCTGTGTCGCCGATCGAGGGAAAGTGGGAGGCCGGCATGTCCGTCCGCACTGGTGTGGCGAGTGTCGTCCGAAGTGACCGGGGTGCGGTGTGGACCGCCTCGTCCCCGGCCCCGGAACCTTCCCCCGCGGCCCCGGCGGGTGGCATGGCCGCGGAGGAGGAGCGGATCGCCGGGGCCGCGCTCGCCGAACTCCCCGAGGGCGGGGTGGTGGTCCTGGACGCGGGCACGGTCACCGAGTGCCTCGCCGCCCGCCTGCCGCTGCACCACGGCTACACGGTCGTGACCAACTCGGTGTCGGTGGCCTCGGTCCTGGCCGCGCGCACCGACCTCACCGTCCACCTGATCGGCGGACGCCTCGATCGCAGGGCGGGAGCAGCCCTGGCCACCAGCCGCGAACTGGAGGGCCTCCATGCCGACGTCGCCTTCGTCGTCCCGGCCGGTGTCTCCTTCGACCGCGGCCTGACCAGCACCGACCCCGTCCAGGGGCGGAGCAAGCGGGCGCTCATGGACGCCGCGCGCACCGTCGTGGCCCTGGCCGACCACACCCGTGTCGACCACGACCACATGTCCCGCTTCGCCGACCTCCACGAGGCCGACTGCCTCATCACCGGCACTGAACTGGACCCCGACTCCGCGGCGCGCCTGGGTACCCGCGTCCTGCGGCTGCTGCGGGCCTGAGCGACGGATCGCGAGCGTCCCGCCGAGGCGAGGCGGCCGGGCGCCCCGGCTCCGGCGGCCACGGATCACCCTCGGCGGTCGCAGCTCCGGAAGAACGCCGTGCGCCGCGCCCCTCATGTGGTTTCGTGTGTGCTTCGGTGATCGGTGGCCCTCTGGTGAAATGCATGCGCATCTCCGTGAACAGAGGGTTTGAGGAGGGTGCTGAGGGGGCTTGCTCAGGGTGTAACCCTGCTATAAAGTCAACCAAAACCAATAAAGACCACATGATTTGGCAAGGGCTGTGTCGCAGGTCCGGGCCGTGCCGTGGGTCGTCCTCCGCTGTACGGGCGAGGTCGGCGGTACGGGCCGGCGTCCCCCGCCGGCCCGCCGTCGCGCCCCACGGGAACGGTGGTCGGACCCGGCGCGGGACACGGCCGAAACCGTTCCGCCCGAGCCGGCCGACCACCTCGCCGCTGCCTTCACCCGCCCCTTCCCCGCCCCTTCCCCCGCCGCCCGAGGCCACGGCAGCGGAACCCCCACCGAACGGAGTGGCGACCGTGATGAGATCCAGGGTCTCCACCGCCTCCCGAAACGCGGCATTCGCGGGATGCCTCGTCGCACTCCTGCTGTCCACCGCGTGCGCGACCACCGCCGAGGGCGAGCCCCCGGCTCCGGAGCCGTCTCCGACCGCCCAGGCACGGACGACGAGGCCGCCGCGCTCGCCGCTACACGGGCATGTGGGAGGCCGTCGTCACCGCTTCCCACGACGGGACCGACGGCTCCGCCGAGCTCGAACGCCACGCGGTCGACGGGGCCTCTGGCCCTCATGACCCAGGCGCTGCGGGACGCGCGCCAGACCGGAGGCGACGTCTCCGGTGAGCCCGTGCTGGACCCCGAGGTGCTGATCGAGTCCTCCGGCAGCGCACAGGTCACCGACTGCCTCGACGACTCCTCCTGGCGCCTGTCCGCGCAGTCCGCGTCCGCGGAACCGCGACGGGTGGACGCCGGCCTTGTTCACGACGGACTCGCCTGGCGCGTGTCCGACCTTCGGATCTGGGAGCCCGGAACATGCTGAAAACGCACAGGTACGGCCGCAATCACGGTCATGGCGGTCGTGCTGACCGTCCCCGCCCCCGGCCGCCGCCGACCCTTCGTCGTTCCTCGGCCAGGTCGAGTGCGGGAGCACCGGCGGCCCCGGGTGCGCGGTCCTGCTCCGCTGGTGGCAGACACAGGGGCGGCACCCCGGCAAACCCCCCGGCACCCCCGGTGCCCCGGGTTCCGGGGGAACGGGGTCAGGACCGCCGAGCCCGGACCCTAACGACTTCGGTCGACTGGAACGCGATCGACTGGAGAACGAGGTCGACTGGGACTCGATCCCCTGGGACGAGATCGACTGGGACGCGGTCGACTACGACGGCGAGGGCGAACCGCCCACCGACCCCGTGACCCTCATCCAGGAGTCCATCGCCTCCTTCGAACTCCCCGCGCCGCGCATCAGCACCTCGCCCGACCCCGACGGCCTCGTTGCTCGTCCACACGCCGGTCTGGCTTGTGGGTCGAGGAGGAGGACTGGGCCGACGCGGTCGCCACGGCCGAGATCCCCGGCTGGTTCGCTGTCGATCACCGCGACCCCCTCCGGACCCACTGGACCATGGGCGACGGCACGGAGATCGTCTGTGAGGGGCCGGGCACCCCGTACGAACCCGGCCGTCCACGCCCCGAGGCCGAGTCGCCCGACTGCGGCCACGTCTACACCCGGGCCTCCATCGGCCAGGACGACGGCGCCTACACCGTCACGCGGCCATCAACTGGGAGGTCGCCTGGGAGTTCTCCGACGGAACGAACGGCACGCTCGACACCCGCCGCGACGTCCTCCGAGGTCGCCCGTCACGGTCGAGGAAGCACAAGACTGGTTCTCCGGCTCCGGCCGCTGACCGTGGAAGGCACTGGAGAACGACATGGTGGGCACAAGCACCGGCCCGACGAGCCGCACCCGACCCAGCCCGGCGCCGCCGGTCCGGCTTCCTGGGCAGCGGGCCGCGGCGATGGCGCTGGCTGGTCCTGGGCCTGGCCCTGGCCACGACCGGCGCCCTGGCGGGCGTCACCGCCGTCGAACGGCTCGACCAGCGCCAGGGGGTCCTGGTGGCCGAGGGCGACCTGCCCGCCGGGCACTGGTGGGCGCCGGCGACCTCAAGGTCGTCCGGCTCACCGTGGCCGACGGGGTCTCCGTCATCGGGAGCAGGAGCTGGAGCAGGTCACGGCCGTCCGCTGACCGTCCCCGTGGCCGACGGCTCCGTCCTGGCCGCCACGGCGCTCGGACCCGACGCGGCCTACCCGCCGCCGAGGAAGCGGTCGTGGGCGCCGCTCTCCCACCAGGCCGCTACCCCTCCTCCTCCCAGGCCGGCTCGGCGGTGTCCGTCGTGCTGATCGCCGAGGACGGCGGCGGCCGAGGACGGCGGGGCCGAGGCCTACCCCCGCCCGGGTCGAGAGCGTGGAGCCCTCCGCCACCGACGGCTCGGTGATCGTCGAACTCGCCGTCGCCGCCCTGGACGCCGCCCGGATCTCCTCCGCCGCCGCGACCGAGAGCGTCGCCGTCGTCCAGGTCCCGCCCAGGGGAGGCGCCTGATGACCAGAACCGTGGCCCTGTTCTCGCTCGGCGGCGCCCCGGCGTCACCCTGGCCGCCATGGCCCTGGCCGCGGTATGGCCCGAGGACTCCGGCGCCGTCCTGGTCGAGGCCGACGGCCTCGGCGGTCATCGTGCGCCTGGCGCGCGCTCCAGAGCCTCGCCGGGCTGTCCGTCGCGGCCGCACTGCGCCCGGGGCGGACCGGCGGGCCGGGCGGGTCGCCGACCACGCCCAGACCGTCCCCGGCGGGCTCCCGGTCTGCCCGTCGCCGCCCTCGCCCGTCCGCGCGGCGGGGCCGTCCGGCTGCTCGCCCAGAGCCTCGGCCCGCAGCACAAGGCGCTGCAGGTGTTGCGCGTTGTCTTCGAGTCGGGCCGCGTGCCCGGCGGCCGCCTCGGCGGTGCGTGTGGCGGCTTCACTCCTGGTCCGGGCCTCTTCGGCGCGGGCGTGGGCGGTCTCGTGCGCGCGGTTCGCCGCCGCGGCCCGCTCCTCCAGCTCCTCGACGCTGGCTCGGAGGTCGTCGACCGCCGTCTGCGCCCGTGCGTCCTCCTCCGCGCGCAAGGTGAGGTCGTGCGTGAGCCGGTCGAGCCGGTCCCGTACCTCGGAAAGCTCAGCGGACGCGGGGTGTGCGGAGTGGTCCCGCGCGGAGTCCCCGTGCCCAGCGCCGTGCGCGCGTTCGGTGGAGCCGTCCTGTCCCACCTCCCTCCGCCCGGTGGCGTTCCCGCGAGCCGCGGTGCCGTCCGTCCCGGTACTCCCGGGCTCATACGGGACCGTCGGCTCGGCGGGATCCCCCTGCCTCCGCTCTCCCCGTTCCGGGACGGCGCTTCCCTCGGTGGAGTCCGTGGTGCTGTGGGCGGACCCGTCGGACTGAGGTTCTCGCGTGTTCCGGTCGTGGGTGGATTCGGGGGGCGCGGCCGCGCTGCCCGTGCGTTCGGAGCCGAGGCCGGAGCCAGGGCCGGACGGCGACCCCTGATCGGGGGAGGTCTGCCGGGCTTCGGTTTCCAGACGGGACGACCGCGAGGTCAGCTCGTCGATCTCCGCGACGAGACGGGAGGTCTCCCTGTGTCGGGTGTCGAGTTCGCCCTCGGCTCGGGTGAGGTCGGCGGCCGCGGTACTCGCCTGCTCGCCGACCCGTGCGGCGCCGGTCTCGGCCTCGCCCGCCGTGGAACGCAGATCCTGGTACCGCACGGTGAGGGCGGCCGCCTCCTCGGCCGCATGGCCGGCGGTCGCGGCGGCGTCGTCGGCCGACTCGCGGGCCGCTTCGGCCTCACTCTCGGCCCGGGCTCGTTCGCCGTCGGCTCCGGCGGACGCCAGCCGCGCGGCCGGAACCTCGTGGTCCGCCAACCGGGAGACATCGCGCTCCCTGTTCGAGACCTCCTCGCGCAGGCGCCCGATCCGCTCCTCCACGGCGGGGATCTGCGCGCGGGTTCGGTCCGCCCGGTCCTGTAGGTCCGCCGCCGCCCTGCCCGTCATGTCGGCCCGTTCGGTCGCGGCCCGTTCGGCGGTGTCACGGATCTCGTGGTCTCGGGAACCGGCCCGGTCCGCCTCCTGGACGGTGGTGCCGGTGCCGGTGCCGGTGCCCGCGTCGGGGGTGGACCGCGTGGTGGGACGGGCAGCGCGGTGTCACCGGTGGACTCGGTGGCGGGGACGGCCGAACGGCCTCCCCTGGGAACGCCGTGTTCAACTGGGACCGGAACCTGTCGGTGAAGCCCTGCGGACCGGTGTCGGTGGTCGTGGCGGGCGGACCCCGCCGTGCCGCCGGGGGCGTCGGTGGCGGTCCGGTTCCGCGCCGCGTCGCGCACCGCGTTTCAGCGCCTCCACCCAGGAGTCCTGCGCTGCTCGAACGCCGCGCGCCGCGTCTCGTAGGTGCCCTCCAGATCGCTGTACGGGCCCTGAGTCCCGCGTCGTCCCGGCGCGGCCGCGTACTCCGCCGCGCCGAACTCCAGGGGCAGTCGCGCCTCCAGGTACTTCTTCTCGGCACTGTTCAGCTCCTTCTGCGCGTCCTCCAGCCGCTTTGCGGACCCCGGCCATCCCGTCGGCTTCGGCCTGGCTCATGATCCCCATGCGGACGGCGTCGCCCTGGTGACCCACGCGGTCGTCCTGGTCGTGGTGTCCCGAGCTGCCCAGCGGGCGGGCCCGGCGGGGGGACGGCCGAACAGTCCGCGCACCTTTGTCCCCGACGTAGCCCGCGGCCCGGGAGAAGGCGGAGTCGCGCAGCTCCGACCTGGCGCCGATGCCCCACGTGGTGTCGAACTCCACCAGCAGGAGGGGGCCGATCCGGGTGCGCTGGGAGTGGGCGGAAGCTGCGCGTCACGCCCTGGCCGACGCGCCCCCCGACTTCGCGCCTTCCCGCGCCTCCCGCGCCGCCGTGGTAAGATCCCGGTGCGGGGGTCGGGAGGCACGCCGGGCTGCTCGGTGCGTCGGAAGCGATGGCCTCGGCTCCCGTGGTCCGGGAGGTCCCGTGCGCGACGGTCCGACGCGGACGAGTTCCCCTCGATGCCGGAGTCGGTGATCCGGCCGCTCGGCGCGACGTCGAGGATGCGCGCCGAGGCCGGGTCGGGCAGGGCCCCGGACGCCTCAGGTGGTCCGGCCCATCCGGGGAAGCTCGGTCTCCCCGGTCCACGGCTCCGGGTGGAGGGCCTTGAGCGCCAGGTGCCCCAGGGCCTGGTCGAGGGCGTTGTACCGGGAACCGAAACCCGAGCGCGGCCGCGTTGTGGTCGCGGGCCGCGCGCAGCGCCTCGGGCGTGTACCGGCCGTCTCGGACGGCGTCCGGCGGAGGGGACCAGCCCAGCGACCTGGCCACCACGATGTGGGCGGTGTCGCGGACCTGCTGTCCGTGGTCGTCGATCGCGGCGGGGACGACGAGTCCGTCCGCGAAGCGGGGGCGCCGGTCGCTGTGGTGGGCCTGGGACCAACTGGCGCATCATGTCCGGTGCAGCGAATGCGTGGTCCCCGTTGAACGGGGTGCTCCGGAGCGGTGCCGTGTCCTTGCGTTCGTCGTGGGATGAGGTGCGCGGAGGGTGCGGTGTCTCGGCGTCCCCGGGCACGGTGGTGTCCGCGAAGTCGAGGTAGGAGATCGGATAGAGGGTGTCCACCCGGCCGCCGTCTCCGCTGCCGCCGAAGTTCCGGCGCTCCCCGCTGCCGGGCTGCTCGCCCAGAGCCCTGGTGAGCAGCGGTTGGCGGTCGGAGATCTCCAGTTCGAGGTTCAACCGGCTGTCGTGGCTCAGCTTGGCGTAGGGGGTGTCGACGGACAGGTCGAGCCTGCGCGACCGCGACTCCTGTTCGGTCGATCCGTGGGACCGGGTGTTCGACTCCGCGACGCCGAGTGTGGGAACGAGCAGGTGGGGGCGGCTCTCCGGGCTCTGCTGGGAGGGCTGGTCGTCGCCCGGGTAGGGCAGCGGCTGCCGCACACCGCCCAGGAGACCGGCCTCGGTGGTGTCGGCCTTCGAGCGGCTCTCCGACTCCGCCTGCCGCCAGGTCTGCCGGAACTTGAACTCGTTGGAGCCGCCCAGGTACTCCACGGACGGCCGGGTGAGGTCGAGCCGGACACGGACCGTGGCGTCCACGGCGGGCGGCGCCGTGGTCGGGGAGTTGAGGTGGCCGATCGAGTGGTCGATGGGGCGGATCCTGACCGGCAGCGGAACCGACGTGTCGGTCGCGTTGCCCAGGTTCGAGTCCAGGGCGTGCAGCAGGCCCTCCCGGCTTCCCGCGGTGAGCTCCCAGCCCTGGGAGGCGAGGTCGTCCACGAGTGCCCGAAGCGCGGGTCCGGAATCGGCGGGCCGCACCCGCCGGCCCGTGTCCTCCAGACCGGGGCGTACGCGCACGCCCTCGGGCTTGGCCGGCTCGGGCTGCGGCTCCCGCACGAGTTCGCCGTCCCGTTCGACGACCCGGTCGTCCACGAGCCCCGCCTGATGGGCGTCGCGGACGTGCACCAGGCCCGTGACCAGGTCGGAGATGTTGGCGGTCCAGCCGCGGAACTGTGCGCTCCAGGGGATGGTCGGCCCGACGCTCCAGTTCTTGAGGAACTCCATGGCCTGCCGGACGGTCCCCGAGCCCGTGAAGGAGTACGCCATCGGCAGTTTGGAGGAGAAGGCGGTGGCCTCGGCGTACTTTTCGGCGGTCTTGTGCCAGCGCGCGTTGTTGAACAGGCTCTGCGAGACCTGGGGGCCGATCACGCCGATGGGCCGCAGCCCGTCGCCGTAGGTGAGCGGCCGGTCGGGGTTCGGTCCCTGGTCGGGGCGGGGGTTGTCGTTGACGCGTACCCGGCCCCCGACGACGACGTGGGCAGCCCAGGTCCGGCCCGTGCTGACGGACAGGTCGGCGCTGGTCGTGCCGCCCCGTTCGATCATCGCGTCGGACTGCTCGAACCTGTCGATGGAGGTGACGTCCAGTTCCGTCGACACCGTGGCGCGCACGTCGTGGGGCGACCACAGACCGCCGCTCATGTCCGCGCGGACACGGCTGCCGTTGGGGGAGGAGGAGAGCACCTCCGAGGAGAGCGCGTCCGGGAAGAGCCGGCCGTGGCCCCCGCCGCGGACGAGGAAGTGCTCCAGCTTGCGCCGGTAGCCGTCGTGCAGGTCGAAGCGGCGCTTGACGGCGGAGAAGCCCTCGTAGGTCTCGTCCAGAAGGCTGGTGGTCCGGACCCGTCCGTCCTCGCTCTGGACACGGAACCGGGTGCTGGAGCGCTGCACGGTGGTGGGCAGGTCCCGGATCTGTTCGGCTCGTCGCTCGCCCCTGGTCCGGGGTGCGGGTGCGGTCGTCGGCGCGGGTGCGGACGGAGGGGTGGTTGCAGACGAGCTCGTGGACGTTGTCGTGGTCGTCGGTGCGGACGCGGGTGCGGACGGAGGGGCGGTGGCGGTCGCGGAGGCAGGCGTGGTCGTGGACGTGGTCGTCGGCGCCGGGACTTCGCCGGTATCGCCGGTATCGCCGGTGTGGTCGGTCGCGACGGTGCCCGGTCCACCGGGCCGGGCGCCAGGCGCGGACCGGCCCCAGCGCCAGGGGTCACGGCGCCGGTGGACGGCGGCCGGGTCGGGGGTGGTGTTGCCTCTGATGACGCTCTCCGCCTCGGCGGTCGGGAGCGGCCGGAGGTCGGAGAGGACGGGGGTGGCGTCCGGTGCGTCGCCGGTGCCCTGGTCAGGGCGGCCCGGCGGGGTCTCCAGGGTCAGCCGGGTCGGGAAGCCGGTGTCGAGCAGGGGCAGGCCCCGCTCCCGCAGCGGGGGCGCCTGGCCGCGGACCAGGCCGATGTCGTCGAACTCGTACAACCGGGCGTGGAAGGTCGCCTGCGAGTGCCAGACGTCGGAGCCCTCCGGGAAGAAGACGATGTCGTTGACCCCGTGCGAGAATCCCTGGCCCCGGCTCTCATGCGTCGTGCGGCTGATCGGCACCGTGACCGAGGGCGTGCCCGCCAGCGGCGGCTGGCCGTGGACGTCGTTGGCGTCGGTCGGCCGGGCGTAGAACCCGACACGCGTGGCCAGCGTGTGGCGGTTCTGCGAGCCGGTGTCGGTGGAGCGGCCCGCGGAGCCGCCGAACTCGCCGCCGGTGCCGCGCACGGTGGGCCGCGCGTACTCCAACCGGTCGAAGTCGGCGAAGATCCGCACCCGGACGAACTTCGGCCGTAGGAGCTTCTCGTCCCCCCTGAACAGGGAGCCCGGGTTGATCGACGCCGGCTCGATCAGGTCGACGGGGAGCCCCTCGTGGCCGCCGAGGTCGTTGAGTCCGCCCCGGAAGGAGGACTCGGAGATCGTTCTCAGGATCTGGAGCGTGTTGTACCGGGCGATGTCGTGGTCGCGCCGCAGCGGGCGGTGCTCACGGGGAGAGCGGTCGAAGTAGCCCGACGCCTCCTGGTCCGACCGCGGACGCCGCGCGTAGTCCTTCTTCGAGTTGGACAGGTCCGGCAGGACGAGTCCCGGGCGCCGCCGCGCCAGACCGCTCAACACCTGGTGGGCCAACGCGTCGTAGACGCCCCGCCTCGGCGTCCCGTCCGCGCCCTGGAACCGGCTGCCGTCCGGCAGGCTGAACGTGCGCGGGACCGCCCCGGTGAAGTCCGTCGGACGCGGGGCCGCCAGGTTCGGGAACGGCGGCCGCCGTTCCCCGGCCGGGGCGGTGGCGGTGGTGGCGGCCGCCTCGCCCCCCGGGTTCTGCGGGGTGTCCCGCTCGGCCCGTGGCGCGGGCGGCTCCTCCCCGTTGATGATCCGGGCGTCCTCCACGGTGAGGATCTCGACGGTGTCGCCGGTGAACCGGTACACCTGCGGCTCGCCGTCGAAGCGCACGTAGTAGTTGCGCCGGACGTCGTAGGCGGCGGACGGGGTCGCGCCGTGGGTCGTCCGGTTGACCGACCCGGAGACGGACCGGGACTCCTGGTCATTGGTCTGGTGGTTCAGGGAGTACTCGACGAAGGGAGCCTCGACGCGCACCGACGACTGGCCCGGGACGTCGGCGGCCATCCCGGCGCCGAGGCCGAACCCGGCGGTGTCGTCCTTCCTCAGGGTCGTCTTGACCCCCTTGTCGGACACATTGCCCTTGATATTGGCCTTGTTGTTGCCCTCGACGGAGGGGGAGTGGCCCTTGCGCGTGTAGTCGGTGGGCACCGACCACATGGTCATGACGCGGCGGTCTCCGGAGATGTCGGTGAACTCGAACGGCACGGGGGCGTTGGTCATCCTGGGCAGCCGGTTGCGCAGGGCGTCGGGGGAGAGGTCCCGCGCGGTGTCCTGGCGGATCTGTTCGCGACGCCGGGCACGCCTGTCCAGGAACGATGGTGTCAGCCGGTCCCGCACCGTGTCCCGTGTGCGCGGTGGAGCGTCGGCGCGGGTGAGGTGGTCGTTGACCCAGTCGGCCAGCGGCCGGGGCGGGCCGTCGCCGGCGAGGTCGATGGGGCCGACCTTGATCGGGTGTCCCTGGCCCGCCCGCGGATCGAGGGGCCTGCGGTCGCCACCGCCCGCGTCGCGCCCATCGCCCTGACCCGTGTCGGTCCCCGCGTCCGGGCCCTCACCCTGACCGTCCCCCTGCGGGGCGAAGGGGTCGTACACCCGGATGGTCTCCGGGCCCTCGCCGGGGACGACGCCGCCGGGGACCACCAGCACCAGTCCGTTGTCCGTCCGCGCGGTCACGGTGCGCGGGGCGCCGGCCGCGGCCCCGTCGACGCCCGCCTCCCCGCCGGTGGCTGGGGCGATCCGCAGGGACATGTCCAGGTCGGCCACGTAGACCTCCGGTCTGCCCTTGAGTTCGACGTTGGAGGGCAGGTCGGTGGAGTCGGAGGTGGACTGTCCCGTGGTCCGCACGCGGGTGCCGAAGAAGACGCGCAGGCTCACCCGTGGGCCGATGCCGGTACCGCCGACCGAAGCCACGTGCAGCGGACTGACCAGGAAGCTCAGGTTGACGGTCTGCTCCGCGCCGTGCGTTCCGGCGGCTTCGCTGGAGACCGGCTCGCCGACGGTGTCCGTCGTCTTGAGCTTGGAGTCCTTGGAGTCGCTCGCCGGGCTCGTCGGCACATGGAAGAAGTCGCCGGTCGAGGGGCGCAGCGACACGTCGACCCGTCGGGGGTGGCCGTCGTCACCGGTGACCGTGAAGGGGTGTCCGCCCTCCTGGAAGAAGACGCCCATGTCCCGGCCCGTCTGGGCCTCCACCTGCGCGCGCAGGTCGGCGCGTGCGGTCGCGTCGAGGCCGTCCGGCGTGCCCGTGGCGGCGCCGTCGACGAACGACCGCAGGTGCTCGGCGATGACCATGTCGGCGGGCGTCAGGCTGGAGTCCAGCAGATAGCCCAGGTCATGGGGCGTGCCGGAGCGGTCCGGGAGGAGGGTCCCCTGGTACGTGCGCTGCTGTGGAGCGGGCGGGGCCTCGGGTGGCAGGGGCGGCGCCTCGGGCGGGGCGGGCGTGCTCTCGGGTGGTGGAGGCGTGGCTTCGGGCGGCGGTGGCGGGGGGTCCTCCGGCACGGGGGCGGGGTCGTCCCCGGTTCGCTGGTCGGGGGCGGACCCGGTGTCGGGGCGGTTCTCCGCGTGCTGGTCCCCAGGCTGGTTCGAGCCCGACGTGGTGTCGGGGCGGTGCTGTGAGGTGCCGGACTCGTCCAGGGCATCGGCGCCGGTTCGCGGTGCGGGCGGCCTCGGGTCGGCGTCCGTCGTGTCGGAAGGCTCCGGCCGCGGTGGGGTCGCGAGGCCGCCGGTCGCACCTTCACCCGCCCCGGGGGTCTGGGTCCGTGGGGGCGGAGTCGCCTTCGGCGGGTGCGGTCGCTCCGGGTTCTCGTGGGACTCCGGGCCGGGCACGTCCCGGACCGCCGGTCGACCGGAGGGCGACCCTCCCCTGCCGGAGTCGGACCGGTCGTCCGGCCGGTCCTGCCCGGCACCGGGAGTTCCTTGGGAGGGGACGGTTCCCTGACCGGTGGTCGGAGCCGAAAGGTCGAGCGCGGTGCCGCTGATCCCTTGTCCGGGGTTCAACGTCTGGAGTGGGATTGCGGGGGCGTCGATCTCGTGCAGCGCGAAGATCTGGAGGGTTTCGGGTGGCCAGGGCAGGTGGGAGGTGGGGTGGGGGAGGTCGGTTTTGGGGTCGAGGGAGCCGAGTCCGTTGAGGAGGGGGTTTTTGGGTTGGAGGAGGTCGAAGGGGGGTGGTGTCCAGGGGTGTGTGGTGTTGGTGGGTTCGGGGGTGTCGTAGAGGTCGCCGAGGGGCCAGTCGACGTCCGAGTCGGCACTCCGATCGCTGTCGGTCTCGGCGGGCGCGCTGGTGTCCTCGCGAGCAGGCGACGCGGTCTCCGGGCCGCCGGGTCGGTCCACCGGGGCTGACCCGGGTGTGCCAGTGCCGTCGGAGGCCGGATCGCCTTCCGGCCGCTGTGTGGGACCGTCTTCGGAGGAAACCGGCTGGTGGCCGGACTGCTGATCGGCCCCTTGGTCGACGGAGTCCTGCCGCCGTGTGGAGTCGCTTGCGGGGGGAGGCGGCTGGCTGCCAGGCTGCTGCTCCGCCTCCTGGTCCGAGCCTTCCGGACGGGCGGGGTCCGCGGAGACCAGAGGCTGGGCATCGCCCTGGCGGACGGAATTCCGGGCGTCATCCGGCCGCCGCGCGGTGTCGTTCTCTGCGGGCGTCGGCCGCCCGTCGGGTTGCTGCCCGGCGCCCTGGTCGGGGTCCGCGGAACGTGTCGGTTCCGGGGAGTCAGGCGGCTGCGAGGAGCCGAGGCCTGTGGGGCCCTGATCGCCGAGCGGTGGCTGTGCGACGTCGTCCTCGCTGGTAGTCGAACGCCCGTCGGGCTGCTGCCCGGTGCTCCGGTCCGAGCCTTGCGAAGGTGTCGCGTCCTGCCCGCCCACCGGCTGCGGGTTCGATCGAACCGCGCCCTGCTCGGACGCTCCGTCCGGTGCGGAGGCGGATTGCGTGCCGCTGGCGAGCTCTTCGGTGAAGCTGCTGACATACGGGTTGTCGGTAGGCGGAGCGTCGCCGTCGACGCCCTCGGGGCGGCTTTCGCCCTCTGGACTGGAACGGCTCTCGTCACCGCTCTCGCTGCCCGAACCCTGGGGCCGGCCCGCGTCCTGCGAACTCTCACCCGAATCGCCGTCAGGCCGACCGGCGTTGCCACCTCGGCCGCCCTCTGACCCGCCCGTGTCCCGCGAGTCCTCCGCCGGATCGCGGTCGGACTCGTCGTTCCCGCTCCGACCGCCACCGCCTTCCGATCCGTTCCCCTCGGCGCTCCCGGTCTCGGTCGGGGCGGTGTGCGAGTTCGTCTCAGGGGTGTTGTTGGTGGTGGGTGGGGGTGTGGTGGGGGGTGGTGGGAGGTCGGGTCCGCCGCGGAGGGAGTCGATGCCGGTGATCGCGGTGTTGGTGGCGAGGGTTTGTGTGGTGGCTTGGGAGGCGCCTGCGGTGGCGGAGAATCCGGAGGCTTTCCATCCTTGGCCGAAGATCTCGTTGGTGAGGCCTTCGCCGACGTAGCCTTCGGTGGCTCCGCTGGCGGCGCCCAGGCCGAGGTTTTGTGCTTGGGTGCTGGCTTTGGTGTGGAACCCCTTGAGGTCTTTGGTGAGGGCGGTGGGGACGGTGTCGGCGAGGTGGTGGCGTAGGGCGGGTGGGAGTGCGTTGCCCAGGGTTTTGTGCAGGTGGGTGGTCAGGTCGGGGTGGGTCCAGTGTCTGGCGAGGGTGTCGGCGTAGTCGCGGCCGAGGTTGCGGGCTTGAGCATCGCCCAGGGTGTGGCCGAACTGGCGTTGGAAGAGGTCGGCGAAGTCTTCGCGGAGTTGGTCGCGGTTGGTGGTGTTGGCCCAGCTGCCGATGCCGGGGACGTCGTTGGGGCTGTAGGGGGTGGCCATCTCGTCGGTGTGGCGGGCAAGTACGTCTGCGATGTCGTCGTTGAGTCCTGACCCGGGTCCTGGTGTGGAGCTCGGTTCGGGTTTGGGGGTTGGTGTGGGAACCGGATCCGGTGTGGGTGTGGGGGTTGGTTCGGGTGTGGTTTTGACTGGTGGTGGGTCGGGTTTGGGTGGGGTGTTGGGGGGTGGGTCGGGGAGGTGTTTGAGGTCGTCGAGGTTGGTGCGGATGAGGGTGCGGATCTGGTTGGAGAGGATGGTTTCGGCTCCGGCTGAGAGGCCGGCGGAGAGGAGTCCTTCGATGACGGCGCCCAGGTGCGCCATCTTGGTCATGTCGTGGTCCCATTCGGTGCGGGTGCCGTTGGCGATCTGGATGCGTTGGATGATGCTGTCCAGGCTCGCGAAGATTTGGCTGATGATCTGGTGGCCGGGGACGGTGAGGAGGAACCAGGACAGGATGCGGCGGATGAGGAGGCTGCGGATGGCTTTGAAGACGGGGATCATCTTCAGTGAGGCGCCGAAGGTCCAGTAGGCGGAGGCGATGGCCCAGGCGATCTCGATGAGGAGTTGGACGAGTTGGCCGATGACCATCATGGCCATGTATTCGGCGTTGGCTGCGGCTTTGCGTAGTTCGCGGCCCATGTCGGCGGCGATCTGGCCGGCTTTGCCGATGTAGTCGTTGTCTCCGGTGGTGAACTGGGCGACGGAGCGGTCGAAGTAGTCGGCGGCTTGTCCGGAGAAGTCGGTGCGCACCTTGCGGCGGATGTGGGTGAGGATCTCGGTGAGTTGGTGGGTGATCTGGGTGCCGGTGGTTTCGTAGAGGTCGGCGGTGGTGCGTAGGGCGCGGGGGTCGGCGGAGGGCATGACGATGCCGGTGAGGGTGGCCAGGGTGTATCTGGCGGTGTTGTTCATGTCGTGGTCGAGGGGCATGCGGGGTCACCTCCAGGGCCGGTTCCCGCCGCGCACCACAACGCCGACACGAATCCGCCCACGCTCGTCGGCCCATGCGTCGGTTACAGGCCCAGGGCTCCAGGCCGGACGAAAATAGCACCGCTGCGCCAGGATATGGAACGGCTGATGAAGCCTTTTTCCCGCGCAGTTCGGGTTTCCGGTGAATGCGACGACCAAGGTAGCCTCTGACCAGTGCAGATGTCTGCTGTTTGTGCCTCGTTCACGTCCTCGGAAATGTAGATCACACTGCCCGTCATTGTGCGCGCTTCGCGGATCGTGGTAGAAGTTTGGCGCTGATTCAGCAGCTGCAATCCTGCATTAATTATTTGTTCACCATAAAGACTCCCTATTGACCGGTGGTGCCGGTTTTCCGGTCGAGGGATGAATGGGAGGCTGGCATGCCCGCTCGAGCTCGTACCCGTGGCGCCGTCGTACGCGGACCCAAGGTGGAGCGGAGCGTGGCCCTCGACGGAGCGCCCCCGGCTCCGGTGCGACAGCGGGGCATGGCGGCCGAGGAGGAGCGGATCGCCCAGGCCGCGCTCGCCGAACTTCCCGAGGGCGGGGTGGTGGTCCTGGACGCGGGCACGGTCACCGAGTGCCTCGCCGCCCGCCTGCCGCTCCACCACGGCTACACGGTCGTGACCAACTCGCTGTCAGTGGCCTCGGTCCTGGCCGCGCGCACCGACCTCACCGTGCACCTGATCGGCGGACGCCTCGATCGCAGGGCGGGAGCAGCCCTGGCCACCAGTCGGGAACTGGAAGGCCTCCATGCCGACGTCGCCTTCGTCGTCCCGGCCGGTGTCTCCTTCGACCGCGGCCTGACCAGCACCGACCCCGTCCAGGGGCGGAGCAAGCGGGCGCTCATGGACGCCGCGCGCACCGTCGTGGCCCTGGCCGACCACACCCGTGTCGACCACGACCACATGTCCCGCTTCGCCCACCTGGGTGACATCGACTGCCTCATCACCGACACGGGTCTGGCTCCCGACTCCGCGGCGCGCCTGGGTACCCGCGTCCTGCGGCTGCTGCGGGCCTGAGCGACGGATCGCGAGCGTCCCGCCGAGGCGAGGCGGGCCGGGCGCCCCGGCTCCGGCGGCCACGGATCACCCTCGGCGGTCGCAGGCTCCGGAAGAACCGCCGTGCGCCGCGCCCCTCATGTGGTTTCGTGTGTGCTTCGGTGATCGGTGGCCCTCTGGTGAAATGGCATGCGCATCTCCGTGAACAGAGGGTTTGAGGAGGGTGCTGAGGGGCTTGCTCAGGGTGAAACCCTGCTATAAAGTCAACCAAAACCAATAAAGACCACATGATTGGCAAGGGTGTGGTCGCAGGTCCGGGCCGTGCCGTGGGTCGTCCTCCGCTGTACGGGCGAGGTCGGCGGTACGGGCCGGCGTCCCCGCCGGCCCGCCGTCGCGCCCCACGGGAACGGTGGTCGGACCCGGCGCGGGACACGGCCGAAACCGTTCCGCCCGAGCCGGCCGACCACCTCGCCGCTGCCTTCACCCCGCCCCTTCCCCCGCCCCTTCCCCGCCGCCCGAGGCCACGGCAGCGGAACCCCCACCGAACGGAGTGCGACCGTGATGAGATCCAGGGTCTCCACCGCCTCCCGAAACGCGGCATTCGCGGGATGCCTCGTCGCACTCCTGCTGTCCACCGCGTGCGCGACCACCGCCGAGGGCGAGCCCCCGGCTCCGGAGCCGTCTCCGACCGCCCAGGCCACGGACGACGAGGCCGCCGCGCTCGCCGCCTACACGGGCATGTGGGAGGCCGTCGTCACCGCTTCCCACGACGGGACCGACGGCTCCGCCGAGCTCGAACGCCACGCGGTCGACGGGGCCCTGGCCCTCATGACCCAGGCGCTGCGGGACGCGCGCCAGACCGGAGGCGACGTCTCCGGTGAGCCCGTGCTGGACCCCGAGGTGCTGATCGAGTCCTCCGGCAGCGCACAGGTCACCGACTGCCTCGACGACTCCTCCTGGCGCCTGTCCGCGCAGTCCGCGTCCGCGGAACCGCGACGGGTGGACGCCGGCCTTGTTCACGACGGACTCGCCTGGCGCGTGTCCGACCTTCGGATCTGGGAGCCCGGAACATGCTGAAACGCACAGGTACGGCCGCAATCACGGTCATGGCGGTCGTGCTGACCGTCCCGCCCCCGGCCGCCGCCGACCCTTCGTCGTTCCTCGGCCAGGTCGAGTGCGGGAGCACCGGCGGCCCCGGGTGCGCGGTCCTGCTCCGCTGGTGGCAGACACAGGGCGGCACCCCCGGCACCCCCGGCACCCCCGGTGCCCCGGGTTCCGGGGGAACGGGGTCAGGGACCGCCGAGCCCGGACCCTACGACTCGGTCGACTGGAACGCGATCGACTGGGAGAACGAGGTCGACTGGGACTCGATCCCCTGGGACGAGATCGACTGGGACGCGGTCGACTACGACGGCGAGGGCGAACCGCCCACCGACCCCGTGACCCTCATCCAGGAGTCCATCGCCTCCTTCGAACTCCCCGCGCCGCGCATCAGCACCTCGCCCGACCCCGACGGCCTCGTGCTCGTCCACACGCCGGTCTGGCTGTGGGTCGAGGAGGAGGACTGGGCCGACGCGGTCGCCACGGCCGAGATCCCCGGCTGGTCGCTGTCGATCACCGCGACCCCCTCCGGGACCCACTGGACCATGGGCGACGGCACGGAGATCGTCTGTGAGGGGCCGGGCACCCCGTACGACCCGGCCGTCCACGACCCCGAGGCCGAGTCGCCCGACTGCGGCCACGTCTACACCCGGGCCTCCATCGGCCAGGACGACGGCGCCTACACCGTCACCGCGGCCATCAACTGGGAGGTCGCCTGGGAGTTCTCCGACGGAACGAACGGCACGCTCGACACCGCCGCGACGTCCTCCGAGGTCGCCGTCACGGTCGAGGAAGCACAAGGACTGGTCTCCGGCTCCGGCCGCTGACCGTGGAAGGCACTGGAGACGACATGGTGGGCACAAGCACCGGCCCGACGAGCCGCACCCGACCCAGCCCGGCGCCGCCGGTCCGGCTCCTGGGCAGCGGGCCGCGGCGATGGCGCTGGCTGGTCCTGGGCCTGGCCCTGGCCACGACCGGCGCCCTGGCGGGCGTCACCGCCGTCGAACGGCTCGACCAGCGCCAGGGGGTCCTGGTGGCCGAGGGCGACCTGCCCGCCGGGCACGTGGTGGGCGCCGGCGACCTCAGGGTCGTCCGGCTCACCGTGGCCGACGGGGTCTCCGTCATCGGGGAGCAGGAGCTGGAGCAGGTCATCGGCCGTCCGCTGACCGTCCCCGTGGCCGACGGCTCCGTCCTGGCCGCCACGGCGCTCGGACCCGACGCGGCCTACCCGGCCGCCGAGGAAGCGGTCGTGGGCGCCGCTCTCCCACCAGGCCGCTACCCCTCCTCCCTCCAGGCCGGCTCGGCGGTGTCCGTCGTGCTGATCGCCGAGGACGGCGCGGCCGAGGACGGCGGGGCCGAGGCCTACCCCGCCCGGGTCGAGAGCGTGGAGCCCTCCGCCACCGACGGCTCGGTGATCGTCGAACTCGCCGTCGCCGCCCTGGACGCCGCCCGGATCTCCTCCGCCGCCGCGACCGAGAGCGTCGCCGTCGTCCAGGTCCCGCCCAGGGGAGGCGCCTGATGACCAGAACCGTGGCCCTGTTCTCGCTCGGCGGCGCCCCCGGCGTCACCCTGGCCGCCATGGCCCTGGCCGCGGTATGGCCCGAGGACTCCGGCGCCGTCCTGGTCGAGGCCGACGCCTCGGGCGGCGACATCGGCGCCTGGCGCACGCTCCAGACCTCGCCGGGACTGACCGACCTCGCGGCCGCACTGCGCCACGGGGCGGACGGCGGGCACGGGGCGGGCCCCGCCGACCACGCCCAGACCCTCCCCGGCGGGCTCCCTGTCTGCCCCGCGCCGCCCTCGCCCGACCGCGCGGACGGGGCCGTCCGGCTGCTCGCCCAGAACACCGCCTCGCTCGCCGCCGCACCCGGGGCCGTGACCGTCCTCGACCTCGGTCGGCTCGCTCCCCGCACCGCCACCGCGCACCTGGCCGCCCACGCCGACACCGCGCTCCTGCTGGCCCGGGACGACCTGGCCCAGCTGCGCCGGGTCCAGGAGTCGGCGGCCTACCTCTTCGAGACCCTGCCGGGGCTGCGGACCGTCATCACCGGCGGCCGGGGCTCCACCGCCGAGATCGCCGAGGCCGTGGGCGTACCCGTGTGGGGCCGACTCCCCGAGGACCGGGGGAGCGCCGCCTTCCTCCGCGGTGAGAAGGGCCTGCGCCGTCCCGAGCGCCGACCCCTCTTCCGCGCGGCGGCGTCGCTGTCCCACGCACTCGTCCAGGACGCGGCGGTATCGCCGCGCGAGCACACGGAGGTCGCTGTATGAGCAGGATCGACGAGATGTTCGAGAAGAACCCCACCCAGCCCCTCGAACTCGACCCCGGCGTCACCGAACGCGAGGACGAGTGGGTGGAGTGGACGGCCGCCGAGGCCACCCGCCGACTCAGCGAGCTGCTGCGCGAGAACACCGAGATCGGTGCCGCCGACTACCGGCGCGAGGCCGAACGCGTCATCGCGCGCATCCTCGACGAGGCCGCCAGCGAGGCGCTGTCCGAGGGCCGGCCCGTCCTCTCCCCGGCCACCGAGGCGGGCATCTCCCGCCGCGCCATCGCCCAGGTCTGCGGCCTGGGCCCCCTCCAACCGCTGCTCGACGACCCCGAGATCGAGAACATCAACGTCAACGGCTCCCGCGTCTGGGTGCGCTACGCCGACGGGCGCCGCGAGCAGCGGCCGCCGCTGTTCGACGACCCGGAGAACCTCATCGCCCTGGTCCGGCGGATCGCCGCCGAGTCGGCCACCGGCGAGCGCCGCTTCGACCCCGGCGCCCCGATCCTGGACATGCCGATGCCCGGCGGCGAGCGGCTCAACGCCGTCATGGAGGTCGCCCGCCAGCCGGCCGTGTCGATCCGCCGCCACCGCCACAGCCGCACCTCCCTCGAACGGCTGCGCAAACTGGGCACCCTCGACCCCTTCCTGGTCCGGCTGCTGCGCGCCGCCGTACTCGCCCGCCGCAACACCGTCATCACCGGCGGAACCGGCGCGGGCAAGACCACCCTGCTGCGGGCCCTGGCCTCGGAGATCCCCACCACCGAACGCCTCGTCACCATCGAGGACGTCTTCGAGCTCGGGCTGGACCGCGACACCGACGCCCACCCCGACTGCGTCGCCCTCCAGGCCCGCCCCGCCAACGTCGAGGGCGTCGGCGAGATCACCATCGCCGACCTCGTGCGCGCCGCCCTGCGCATGTCCCCCGACCGGGTCATCGTCGGGGAGACGCGCGGGCAGGAGACCGTGCCCCTGCTCAACGCGATGAGCCAGGGCAACGACGGCAGCCTCACCACCCTGCACGCCGCCGACTCCTCGGGCGCCTTCACCAAACTGGGCGCCTACGCCGCGCAGTCGGCCGAGCGCCTGCCCCTGGAGGCCACCGCCTCCCTGGTGGCGGCGGCCGTCCACCTGGTCGTGCACGTCTCGGCCGTCCCGACCGGCGGGCGCCGCGTGACCAGCGTCCGCGAGGTCGTGGGGGCGGAGGGACAGAACGTCGTCTCCAACGAGATCTACCGCCGGGCCCGCACCGGGGAGCGCCTGCCCGCGGCGCCGCCCAGCCCCGACACCCTGGACGCCCTGGTCGACGCGGGGTTCGACGCCGCCCTGCTGCACGCCGACGTGAGCGTGGGGGGAGCGCTCTCGTGACCGCGACCCTGCTCGTCGCCATGTGCGGCGCCTTCGCCGGGGCGGGCGTGTGGCTCGCCCTGGTCTCCCTGTTCCCACCCCGGGACGGGGCGCGCCCCCCGCGCCTGCGCGCCGCGCTGACCGACCGGCACCGGCCCGTGCGCCTGGCCGTCTCGGTGGGCGCGGGCCTCCTCGCCTGGTTCGCCACCGGGTGGCCCGTCGCCGGAGTCCTGCTCGCGGCCGGTGCCTGGTGGGCTCCTCTGATGCTCGGACCCGACCGCCACCACGAACGGCAGGTGGCCGGGATCGAGGCGGTCGCGGCGTGGACGGAGATGCTGCGCGACCTGATGGCGGGCGCGGCCGGGCTCCACCAGGCCATCGCCGCCACCGTCCCCATCGCCCCCGAACCGGTGCGCGCCGACGTCGTGCGCCTCACCGACGCCCTGCGCCAGGGCACACCGCCCCAGACCGCGCTGCGGCGGTTCGCCGACGACGTCGACAACCCCACCGCGGACCTGGTCGCGGCGGCGCTGAGCAGCGCGACCTCACGGCACGCCACCGACCTGGGCGTCCTCCTGGGCAGCCTCGCCGAGGCCGCGCGCGAACAGGCGGCCATGCTGGTGCGCGCGGCGGCCGCGCGTGCGCGCGTGCGCACCTCCACCCGCATCATCATCGGGGTGACCCTGGGGATGGCCGTGGCCATGCTGCTGTTCAGCCCCGACTACCTCGACCCCTTCGACGGCGTCCTCGGTCAGTCCGTGCTCGCCGTCATCGGTGCCCTGTGGGCGGCCGCGCTGGCCTGGCTGGTCCGGCTGTCGCGGCCCAAGCTCGGCCCCCGCGTGCTCTCCGCGGGCGTACCCCGTGAGACGGAAGTGGCGGCGTGATGCCCGACTCGATCCTGCCGGCCGCCGTGGCCGGAGCCCTCATCGGACTGGGCCTGTGGCTGCTGCTGGCCGTGCGCTTCGCCGGGCCCACGCTCGCCGAGCGCCTCGCCGCGCGCCCGCCCGCCCCGCCGGCTCCGGTCCGCGAGGCGAGCACCGGCGTGCTCGCGCGCCTGGGGGCGCTGGGGGTGCCGCTGCTGGCCGGGCTCGGCCTGCCACGGACCCGCACCCTGCGCGACCTGGCGGTGTGCGAACGCGATCCGGCGGCCTTCCTCGCGGAGAAGGCCACGGGAGCGCTCCTAGCGGTCACGGTGCCGCCCCTGCTGGGTCTGCTCCTGGGCGCGTCGGGCGTGGCCCTGCCCGCCGGTTACGCCGCCCTGGGGTGGGGCCTCTTCGCGCTCGTCGTCTGGTTCGCACCCGACCTGTCCCTGCGGGACGAGGCGCGCAAGCGCCGCGAGCGCATGCGGCACACCCTGGCCGCGTTCGCCGACCTCGTCGTGGTCTCCCTCGCCGGGGGCGCGGGCGTCAACGGCGCCCTGACCGACGCGGGCTCCGCGGGCGACGGGTGGGCCATGGTCCGCATCCGCGAGGCCCTGCGCGACGCGGCCCTGCGGCGCCGGCCGCCCTGGACGGCGCTGCGCGACCTCGGGGAGCGCTACGACACCCCCGAGTTCGACGAACTCGCCGCGAGCCTGCAGCTCGCGGGCGCCGACGGGGCGCGCATCCGCTCCTCGCTCGCCGCCAAGGCCAAGACCCTGCGCACACAGTTCCTCTCCGACCTGGACGCCGACGCCCAGTCGGACACCGAACGGATGAGCCTGCCGGTCGTCCTGCTCTTCGCCGGCTTCCTCGTCCTGCTCGGCTACCCGGCCCTGAGCCACGTCCTCTTCAGCCTGTGAACCCGTCCTCGATCCATCCAGGAGATCCCCTGATGAAGCGCCTCACCGAATTCCTCCGCATCCGTCTCGGCCTGCCGAAGGACGATGGCGGCTACTCGACCGAGACGGTCGTGGTGATCGCCCTGCTGGTGGCGATGGCCATCGTCGCGGTGGGCTTCATCTCCACGACCGTGACGACGTACGCCCAGAACATCACTCTCTGAGCGATGGCCTCTTCCGACGACGACCAGGGCAGCGCCGAACTCGCCGTCGCCACCCCGCTGCTCCTGTTCCTGATGCTGTTCGTCATCCAGACGGCGCTGTGGATGCACGGCGACCACGTGGCCGCGGCCATCGCACGCCAGTCCGCTGAGGCCGCCCGCACCGCCGACGGTGCGGGCGCCCAGGCCGGTGCCGAGGCCGTCGCCGACGAACTCGGCGGCTCGCTGCTGGTGGAGCGCACGGTCACCGTCGAACGCGGCGAGACCGAGGTCCGGGCGGTGGTGGAGGCGCGCGTCAACTCGCTCCTCCCCGGACTGACCTGGCCGGTGCGTCAGGAGCTGTCCGTGCCGGTGGAGCGGTTCGTGCCACCGGAGCCGCAGACGGGAGCTCAACCGTGAGAAAGCCGTACGAGGACGACCGGGGCGCGGCGTCGGTGGAGCTGGCCCTGCTCACCCCGATGATGATCGGCTTCGCCCTGCTGGTGATCCTCACCGGGCGTGTGATCGGCGCCGGTGCGATCGCAGACGAGGCCGCCCACGCCGCCGCGCGCGCCGCCTCCCTGGAGCGGTCCGTCCCCGCGGCCGAGGCCGGCGCGCGGGGCATCGCCGAACGGAGTCTGGCGGCCTCCGGTCTGACGTGCTCGGACCACACCCTGGCCCTCGACCACGGCGGCCTCCAACCGGGCGGAGCCGTGACGGCGGTCCTGGACTGCCGGGTCGGCCTGGACGACCTGTCCGGGCTCGGCGTGCCCGGCAACGTCACGGTCCAGGGCAGCTCGACCGTGGCCGTGGACACCTTCCGGGGGCAGCCGTGAGAGACGTCCGATCCGACGACGGCCAGGCGACGGCGTTCGTCGTCGTCATGACCACCGCGTTCGTGTTCTGCCTCGGACTGGTCTTCGACGGCGGGGGCCTGCTGCGCAGCCACACCCAGGCCCTGACGATCTCCCAGGAGGCCGCGCGGGTGGGGACGCAGCAGTTGGACTGGGCGTCCTACCGCGAGGGCGGGGACACGGTGCGGCTGGACCCCGCCGCCGCTGCCGCCGCCGCCCAGGGCTTCCTCTCCGCCTCCGGTGCCACGGGCAGTGTCAGCGTGGACGGCGACACCGTGACCGTGACGGCCCAGGTCCCCTACACCTTCACCCTGCTGCCCGTGGGCACCACCACGACCGAGTCCACCGCCAGCGCCCGCCCGTACACGCAGCCCACCCCCTAGACGTTCAGTGAGGCGGCCATGTCACGAATTCGCAAGCCGAGCGCGGTCGCCCTCGCGGCGGTGGTCCTGCTCGGGATTCCCTACCTGCTCGTGTGGCACCTGGTGTGGCCGGACCTCGACCTGTCGTGGTCGGGCACCCTGGTCCACCTGCGCGGCCTGCGGCTGCCGCCCGGGCTGGGCACCGCGCTCCTGATCGTCGTCCTGTGGGCCCTGTGGGGCCTGTACCTGGCGGGGCTCGTGGTGGAGGGCGTGGCGCGCGTGCGCGGGACCACCGGCCTGCTGCGGCCGCTGGGCCCGTTGCAGGTCGTCGCGGCCACCGCCGTCGGGGCGAGCGCCCTCGCGCCGACCTACGCCCTGGCCGACACCGTCGCCGGTGCGGACGAGGCCGGGGACCAGGAGACCGCAGGGGAGGGGGACGCCGCACCGGACGCGGAGGAGGCGCCGCGCGCCGTCGAACGCGAGCGCGTCGTCGCGGGGTTCGCGACCGGGTCGGCGGAGCTGACCGAGGGGATGCGCGCGGACCTGGCGCCGGTGGTCGATCTGCTGCGCGAGTTCGGCGCCCCGGACGTGCCCGTGCTGGTCACCGGGCACACCGACCCGACGGGGGGCGCCCAGACCAACCTGGAGCTCTCCGAGCGCAGGGCACAGGCGGTCGCCGACCACCTCGCCGCCGAACTCGGCGACCGGCCCCCGCGGACGGACGTCGAGGGCGCCGGTTCGAGTGAGCAGCGCGAGGGGGACCACGCGGACCAGCGCAGGGTCGAACTCGTCTACACGGTCCGCACGGGGCCCCCGGAACAGCCGCCCGCCGGCGCCGAGGAACCCGGGGACACGGCGCAGGAGGATGTCGCGGCCGAGCCCGGCGCGGCGGACGGGGGCGATGCCACAGGGGACACGGAGGCCGAGGAGCAGGTCGCGCTCGCGTCCTCGTCGCAGCGGAGCGGGGAGGAGGAGCCCGAACGCGTCATCGTGATGGAGGTGCCCGACCACGCGGTCACCGTCTCCGCGGCGTTCGCGGGCGTGCTCGGCGGCTACGTCCTGGCGCGCGGAGGCGTGCGCCTGCCCCGGGCGGTCCTGTCGCTGCCGCGTCGGCGGACGCAGCCCCGGCTCGCCCTGCCGCCCGTACCTCCCCGTCCCACGCCCCAGGACGAGATCGACGACCGTGTGAGCGTCGAACTGGGACACGTGCCGGGGATCGGCCTGACGGGCGCGGGCATGAAGGGCGCGGCCCGCCGACTGCTGGTCAACGCGCTCGTCACCTCGGATGCGGGTGTCGCTCGCGTGGTGATCACCGAGGCGGACACCGGGTGGCTCATCGGTGAGCGGGGTCGGGACCTGCTCGGCGAGCACCCCTGCGAGCCAGTCCGTATGGTCGCGGGGATGCCGGAGGCGCTGGCGGTGCTCCAGCGCGAGCTGCACGAGGTCTCCGACGAGGCGCTGAGCACGGACGAGCCCGCACCGCTGGTCCTGGTCGCACGGCCCGACCCGGAGCACGAACTGGCGCTGTCGGCGCTGCTGCTGCACGGGCAGCACCGCGGAATCAGCGCGGTCCTGCTCGGACGGTGGCCGCTCGGCGGGAGCTGCGTGGTCGAGGAGGACGGCCTGATCACCGAGACCAGCACTCCGCTGGCGCCGATCTTCCACCACTCCTGGCCGGGGAGCGACAGCGACGAGGTGCTGCGGGCGATCCGCGCCCACCGCCACTCCCGGCCCGTAGCGGACACGGACACACGGCCCCCGGAGGAGGACGAGCGGCCCGAGGCGGCCGAAGCCGTCCCGGAGCCCGCGCCGCGTCGGACGGCCGCCGAGGTGGTGGCTCTGTCCGGGTTCTGGGACTCCCTGGTCGAGGACGACGGTTCCGAGCAGAACGCCTTCTGGGAGGGCGTGCCCGAGCTCGGCGCGACCGGCCCGCCGACCGCCGGAACCGGCTCGGAGCCCGAGGCCGGTTCCCGGCACGCTTCCGACTCCGTGCCTCCGGAGGCGAGCGAGGCCGCCGACGGGGCCGTGGCTGCGTCCACACCCGCCGCGACAGCGGAGACCGGGGCCCCTCACGAAAACACGGACGGTCGTGAGTCCGAACCCGCGCTCGGGGAAGACGTTTGCGCACCCGGTGAGGAGGCACTCGCCTCCAAGGCGACAGAGGAGACCGAGGCCCCCCACGAGACCGCGAACGAGTGTGAGCCCGAGCCCGAGGAGGACATTTCCGCGTCGGCGCCCGGGCCCATAGATCGCTCTGCGCCGCACGCGGCCCCCGAGTCCGCGCCGGCAGCCGTGAACAGCACCAGTGAGGCCGCCGACGTACTCACGCCGGCCCCTGAGCCCTCGTCCGAGGCCGTGGGCGGCCCCGTGCGTTCGTCCGAGGCCGAACCGCCGGAGGCGTCCGAGAGCGCCGTGTCGGCGCCTTCGCCCGCACCGGCCGACCTCACGCGGGAGCGGGCGTCCACCCCTGCCCAGGAGCCCGTCACCCCCGCCGGACCCGCACGCGGATCACGGGCGTCCCGGCGGGCGGGCGCGGCGCGCCAGGGCACATCCGCGCGGCGAGTGGACGCGGGTCCGTCCCCGTGGCGGGAACCGACCACGCAGTCCACCGCCCAGGAAGTGTCCGCTCCGGCGAAGGGATCGAGTGGCACGAAGCGTTCGGAGGGCGCGGGCAAGCCCCGGCGGCAGGAATCCGGCACGGGCGCGCCCGCCTCCACGACCCAAGCCCAGACTCAGACCCAGGCCCAGACCCAGACCCAGGCCCAGAGCGCGCCGGGCGAGGCGGAGCAGGACGATGGCACGTCCAGCCGACCGCTGCCCGGCAAACCCAGGAAGGCCGGCCGCGGCAGGACCTGGCGCCCCAAGAGGACGCCCTGACAGCGGCGGGGCCGCTACTCCAGGTCCAGGGGCGGGACGTCGTCCAGGATGCCCGTGGCGGACTCGTGCAGGTAGCGGGCCACCAGGCGGATGGGGCGCCAGGCCCAGGTGCCGGTGCGCCCGGCCAGGTAGACCTGGCGCGCCCCGCCCACCTCGCCCAGCGGCGCGTGCGCCACGCCGCGCCGGGTCTCCGCCGTCAGCCGCGGCACCACGCCCACGCCGGAGCGCGCCGCGACCAGGTCCTCGAACAACCGCAGGTTGTCGATGCGGTGCGCGATGCGCGGGATGAACCCGGCGTCGGCGCACATGCGCCGGATCAGCGCCTCCTCGTCGCCCCGGAAAGGACTGGCGATCCAGGAGGCGTCGGAGAACTCGCGGAGCTTGCGCCGGGTCAGTGTGCGGCTGTCGCCGTCCGCGGAGGGCTGGGCCAAGAGGAGACCCTCCGTGCCCACTGGGTGAACAGACAGTGTTCCCGGAAAATCTCGGGGGAGAATACTGTACTGGTAGACGATCCCCAGATCGGCACCGCCGTCCTGCAGGAGCGTGAGCGCCTGGTCCGACTCGTGCTCGGTCAGACGGATGTCGATGCCGGGATGGTCCTCGCGCAGCCGGCGCAGCGCGGGCAGCACCACGGGGGCCGCGCTCGTGTACATCACCAGGTCCACGCGCCCGACGGGCTCCCCCTCGCCGTCGAACTCCGCCTGGGCCTGCTCCACCCGCGCGAGGATGTCCACGGCGTGCTCGGCCAGGCGCCGGCCGGCCGGGGTCAGCCGCACCCGCCGCCCGTCGGGGACGATCAGTGGGACGCGGGCCTCCTTCTCCAGGACCGCGAAGTGTTTCGAGACGGCCGACGTGCTCATCCCTGTGACCTCGGACACTGCCACCATCGTGCCGAGGCGGTCGAGTTCGACCAGGAGCCGGAGCCGGGTGAAATCCATCCACCAAAACTACACGGTCCATCAACCAATGGTCCGTGGACAGAAACGAAACGCGTGGGTCCAATGGTCGGGTGATCCGCTCCCTGACTCCCTCGCTGCGCCGTGCCCCCAACCGGGTACCGGCGCCCGTCATGCTGCTCATCGGCATGTTCACCCTGCACACCGGCAGCGCGCTGGCGGTCACCGCCTTCGCCCACGCCAGCCCCGCCACGGTCACGTGGCTGCGGCTCACCTGGGCCGCGCTGCTCCTGTTGGCCCTGGGCGGGCCCTCGCTGTGGCGGGCGGTGCGCGCCGCGAGCCGGCGCGAGCTGGGCTCCGTGGTGATCCTGGGCACAGCGAGCGCGGGGATGATGCTGTTCTATTCCGAGGCGACGGCGCGGATCGAGCTCGGCACCGCGACCTCCATCGAGTTCCTCGGCACGCTCGTGGTGGCCGTCGCCGCCATGCGCCGCCGCCGCGAACTCGTGTGGATCCTGGCCGCCGTGGTGGGCGTGGTCTGCCTCACCCGCCCCTGGCTCGGCGAACTCGACCTGGTGGGCGTCGGCTTCGCCCTGGCGGGCGCCGTGTGCGTGGTCGCCTACATCGTCCTCACCCAGAAGGTCGGTGCCGGGTTCTCCGCCGTCCACGGCCTGGCCCTGACGATGACCGTCGGCGCCCTGGTCTCCGCGCCCCTGGGCGCGCCCGCCGCGTTCGCCGCGCCCGACCTGGACCTGATCCTGTTCACCCTCGGGATCGCCCTGCTCTTCCCGATGGTGCCGTTCCTGCTGGAGATGGTGGCGCTGCAGCGGATGAGCCGCACCGCCTACAGCACGTTCTCCAGCATGGAGCCCGGGGTCAGCCTCATCATGGGCCTGGTCATCATCGGCCAGTCGCCCGCCCTGGTGCAGATCGCCGGTATGGCGCTGGTGGTGGTCGCGGGGGTGGGAGCCACCCGCGGCGACAGCGCCCGCCCGGTGGTGCGGGAGGACCCGGGCGCCGAGCGCGCGGAAGGCGGTGAACCCGGCTCGCAGGGCCGCGCCCCGGAGCCGGGCCCCGTCCTGGTCGGCGGCGACCTCCTCGACGGCGCCGCGCGGCGCGCGCACGCGCCGGTCGAGGGCGGTGCGCCCCTCGCGGGCCGACGCCGGTGAGGTCCGCGCGCCGCCCCCGGCCACCTTGTCACCGGGGATCCATCCGAACGGGTCCCCGGGGGCCGTCCCGTCCGCGGGCCGCGTCATGTGCTTCACTGCGATCGTGGCGCAGCGCGAGAGGCTGAGGAGGTGGTCCAGGAATGGCGAAAGGGAAGAAACCGACGCCGTCGGATCCCTTCTTCGTCCGCGTCGCCGAACTGACCGACCTCGGTTGGCGCGAGGACGAGGCCTGGAACGAGACCCAGGCCCGGGTCAGGGCCGAGGAGGCCCGTCTCGAGCCCCAGGACGAGTCCCAGCCGCCTTCAGAGAACGGTGAGGGCCGGTCGCCCGGCCCCGCCGCACGGTCCCGCCCTGTGCCGTGAGTCACATCCACGGCGGGCGGCCGGCGCACGGACCGCCTGTTCCTCGCGCCGACGCGACTCGACAGGGGTTCTGAGCAGCGAATTCGCCCACATGGCGCCCCGTTACAGGTCCTGAGCAGGGCAAACCCCGGTCCCGAACCCGCCCCCGAATGCACTAGCTTGGTGCGAATCATGGCCGCCACATCTGACCTCGAACTCCTGCGCGCCCACGAACCCGTGCTCATGTGCACGAAGGGGGAGCTCTTCCTCCCCGCCGACGTGGACGCCTACGTACGCAACTGCAGCCTGTGGATCGAGGAACCCGGCGGGGGAGAACGCGTCATCGTCCCCGCCGGCGAACTCGATCTCGACCGCCTCGCCGGGGCGGAGGAGGAATGGCCGCACCGGCACAAGCACCTGCGCTTCGTCCAGGAGGAGACGCTGCGCGAGGAGGCACGGCGCTTCAAGGGCATGTCCCGCTCGGTGATCCCCAAGAGCGGCCGCCTGGCCGCCGTCGGCGTCCTGGGCCGCGTCCTGGACATCCTCATGAAGATCTCGCTGCTCATCCGCGGCGCGGTCCCCGGCGGCGTCACCTTCGCCGCGGTGACCCGCTACCGCGAGCGCGTGGACAACGGCGCCGCCACCTACTACGGCCGGGTCACCCGCGAGGGCGGCTACCTCATCCTCCAGTACTGGTTCTTCTACGCCATGAACGACTGGCGGACCATCTACGGCGGCGTGAACGACCACGAGGCCGACTGGGAGCGCGTCACCGTCTACGCCGTGGAGAACCCCGACGGCACCACCCGGCCGGTCTGGGTCGGCGCGTCCTCGCACGAGTACCACGGTGACGACCTGCGCCGCTCCTGGGAGGACCCCGACCTGCACAAGCAGGGCGACCACCCCGTGATCTACGTCGGCGCCGGATCGCACTCGCACCAGATGCTGCCCGGCGACTACCTTATCCAGGTCGACCCCGCGGTCCTGCGCGGCCTCGTCCGCGCCTGGCGGCGCATGAGCCAGCGCATCTTCCGCGCCGACAGCGCCATCCTGCGGCACGGCATCGGCGTGCCCTTCGTCGACTACGCCCGCGGCGACGGCGAACGCCTGGGCCCGGGCGGCGACCGCGAGTGGAACGCCGTCCTCATCGACGACGACACCCCCTGGCTGCGCGGCTTCCGCGGACTCTGGGGTCGCGACACCCGCGACTTCTTCGACGGCGAGCGCGCCCCCAGCGGGCCCCGCTACGAGCGCGACGGCAGTATCCGCCGCTCCTGGGCCGACCCGCTGGCCTGGGTGGGACTGCAGAAGGTCGCGCCCACCGAGGCCACCGCGCGCGCCGAGCTGCGCTCGCACGTGCAGGGCCTGGAGGAGCGCATCCGCGAACTCGACGCCGACGTCATCAGCCGCCGCGACCACCTGCGCCGCCTGGACGCCGCCCGGATGGTCCTGGAGCGCGAGGCCCAGTCCCGCCCCCGGGCCCGTGAGTACTCCGAGCGCATCGACGAACTGGAGATGGAACTCGCGCAGGTCTACGAGGAGCGCGTGCTCACCGCGGACGAGCGCGACACCCACCTGCGGGCGCTGGCCTCGGGCACGCCGATGGTGGCCCCGCCGACCGCGCACCTGCGCGCGCCCCACCTTCCCTACGCCTCGGGTGAGCAGCGTTCCACGCGCTTCCTGCACCTGTGGGTGGCCCTGAGCACCCCGCTGCTGCTGATCTCCCTGGCGCTGCCCCTGTTCCTGCTGGACCGGCAGTTCACGCTGTACGCCATGCTCGGCGTCGTCGTGGCCTTCGCGGCGGTCGACTCCATCGCCCGGCGCAAGTTCCTGCAGTTCCTCACCGGGCTCGCGGTGCTCGCGGTGGTGGTGGGCCTGATCGTGGGGGTGGTGGCCGCCTTCATCGCCGACTGGCGCATCACGATCTCCGTCCCGATCGCCATCGTCGTCGTGGTCCTGTTCGTGGTCAACGTCCGCGACCTCGTCCGGCGCTGACCCCTCCCGCGTCGGCCGCCGGGCCACGGTGGCGCCGGCGGCCGACGCGGGCCACGATGGAGGCATGAGCGACGCGTTGTTCGGGGCCCCGCCCGTGGAGGTGGCGCCCGGCGCCGTGCACGTGCCCGGGTGGCTCGACGCCGACACCCAGGCCGACCTGGTCCGGCGCTGCCGCGCGTGGTCCCGGGGCCCGGCCGGGATGCGGCAGCACACGATGCCGCGCGGCGGCGTGATGAGCGTGCGCATGACCAGCCTGGGCTGGCACTGGGCCCCGTACTCCTACAGCCGCACCCTGCCCGACGGCACTCCGGTCCAGCCCTTCCCGGACCTGCTCGGGGACCTGGCCGTGCGCGCGGTGACGGCCGCCTACGGCGCCCCGCCCGCGGCCGACGCCGACCCCTACGACGTCGCCCTGGTCAACTTCTACGACGCCGACGCCCGCATGGGCATGCACCAGGACCGCGACGAGCGCTCGCCCGCCCCCGTGGTCTCCCTCAGCCTCGGCGACACCTGCGTGTTCCGCTTCGGCAACACCGAGACCCGCACCCGCCCCTACACCGACGTCGAACTGCGCAGCGGCGACCTGTTCGTCTTCGGCGGTCCCTCGCGCATGGCCTACCACGGGGTCCCGCGTACCCGGCCCGGCACCGCGCCACCGGACCTGGACCTGCGCGGGCGGCTCAACATCACGATCCGCGCCCGGGGCGAGTGACCCGCGGCCCCACTGGCGTGTCGGCGCGCACGGCGCGGCGGGTCGGGACAGGATCGTGCGGGTCGACGCCGCACACACGAGGGGCCGCCCATGACAGACGCCGCACCCGAACGCGTGATGGCCCTGGGCGGTGAGGCGGTCGCGGCGCCCGCCGGACCCGGCGCCGTGCGCTCGGTGCTCCACCGCCGGGGGCGCCTCGAACGCGAGACCGACACCAGCGCCGAGGCCCGCCGGGCCCTGGACGAGGACGACGGCCTCATGGCCTGGGTCGCCCTGACCGAGCCCGACGCCGCACAGGTCGCCCGGGTCGCCCACGAGTTCGGCCTGCCCGAGCCGGCGGTGGAGGACTCCGTCGTCGCCCACCAGCGCCCCAAGGCCGAGCGCTACCGCGACGGGCTCTTCGTGGTCCTGCGCCCCGCGCGCTATGACACCGCGCGGGAGGTCGTGCGCGTGGGCGAGGTCCACGTCTTCACCGGCCACCGCTTCGTCATCACCATCGCGCACGGCGACCACGGGGAGACCGACGCCGTGCGTGAGCGACTGGAGGAGGCGCCGCGCCTGGCGGCCATCGGCCCACTGGGCGTGCTCTACGCCGTCCTGGACCGGGTGGTGGACGACTACGCCCCCGCGGTGTCCGGCCTGCAGGACGACATCGATGAGGTCGAGGACCAGGTCCTGGCCACCGACCGCGACGCCTCCCGCCGTACCTACCGGCTCTCGCGCCAGGTCATCGCCCTGCAACGGGCGGTCGATCCGCTCGGGGACGTCCTGTCCGACCTCCTGGCCGGACTGGAGCGCCCCGAGACCCTCGGCCCCGGCCAGCCCCAGCCCTACGGCGAGCGCCCCGACCGCGAGGCGGTGCACGCCTACGTGCGTGACGTCGCCGACCACGTCGCGGCCGTGCGCGAACGCGTGGACGGATTCCGCCAGATGCTGCAGAACATCCTCACGGTCAACAGCGCGCTCATCCAGCAGGCCCAGAACGAGGCGATGAAGAAGGTCTCGTCCTGGGGTGGCATCCTGGTCGTGCCCACGCTCATCTCGTCCGTGTACGGGATGAACATCGCGCCTCAACGCGGTTTCCACTGGGCGTTCAGCTGGCCGCTGACCCTGACCGCCATGACACTGGTCAGCATCACCCTCTACGTTGTGTTCAGACGCCGGAACTGGCTGTGAGACCGTTCTTATCCAGTGTGCAGGAGTGGGTGTTGGGCCCATCTGCTGTCCCTGCGCGTGTCCCGAACGGTGGTGGACGCGCTGGTTCCCCGCGTTCTCTCCTCCCCTGCCCGGTGACGCGCATCGTGTGCGCGTTCCGTGGCAGGGCGGCGGGGTCCCTCACGCCCCAAAGCGCCCGGTTCGGTCTGGACGGTCCGAGGCCCGCCACCATCACTCCGGTGGTGGCGGGGCGGTGCCGTCCGACGCCGGACCGGGTGCCCCAGAGCGCGCCTGCCAATGGCCACCGCGGCGGCGTCATGGCGAGTCATGTTTCGGTTGTTGCTGTTCAGGGGCTCGGCCCAGTGCTGGGCGCCCCACTTCGAGGTGTAGGCCGGGTCCACGGCCACGACCGCGATTGCGCGTTCGGCGGCCATCGACACGAGGCGGGCCCGGAGCCTGCCGGTGGGCATGCCGGAGATGAGCTGCCGGAAGCATTTCCTGCGGCCGTGCTTCTCCCGGGTCTTGCCGGTGGTGAAGTCCAGGTCCTCGATCGCGATCGCCTGTACGCCGGTGCGCTTGGTCCAGTGCAGCAGCCTGGTCAGGGCGTGCCGGACCTGGGCGTCGCGGTGCGCGGCGCTGCCGGTCAGGTCGAAGGAGAACCGTTCGGGGTTTCCGGCCGGGTTGCCGTGGGTGTCGAGCCGGTAGGCGGCCAGATGGTCGGCGTTCATATCGACCCCGACCATTCCCCGGGCACGGGCCGCCGCCAACGGCAGGGTTCGTGTCTTGGGGCGGGTCCAGGACGCGGTGATGTACCACCGGGCCCGCTCCGCGTCGTGGTGGATGCGGTAGGCCACCGCCCGGTCGGCTTCGACGCGGTCGGCCCACTCGGCGCCCCGGTGAGCGAACACCACCCGGCAGGAGAGCACGTAGCGGCCGTGGGGGGCGTTGGCCAGGTGTTCCAGCGGGACCGGGAGCCGGATCGACACCCGCCCCTCCGGTGTGAGGCGGATGGTCTCGTTGCCGTACCGCTTACCGGACTCCCCATCGGCCTGGAGGAAGAACCGCCCGGCCTCCCACCGATCCCGCCACTCGGCTTCAGTGAGCTGAGCCTGGTCCAGGTGGTGGCGCGTGTTGAGCAGGCGCTTGCCGCCCCGCACCACGTGCACCCGCCCGGCCTGGAAGTCGGCTCGCTCCTCGGCCAGCCGGCCTTCCAAAGTGGCCAGGCGGCGGGCCTTGGCGTGCCACTCACGCCGCGACCGGTACCCGCCGGAGGTGTGCCTGGTGCCCTTGGCACCCAGGGCGAGCGAGAGCCGGTGCTCCAGCATCCGGATACCCGCTTCGAGCTTGTGCAGGTGGGCGAGCTGGCTGCGGCGGGCCAGCGCCCACTGGTCGTGGCTGGCCTTGGTGATCGACCCCGCCCACCGCGACGTGGCCTCCCGGCTCACCTGACGTTTACGCGCCGCCCAGGTATCGGCGTCGTGGTCACGCCCCTGACGGCACCGGGTCGCCAGGTCACCAGAAGCCAGCGAGCCCAGATGGGCACCCACCACACGCAGGACCTGCTCATCGGCCGGTGTGAGGTGTGTGAGCCGGTCGCGTACCGCCACCCCGGACGGGCCCGGGACCACAGAGGGGGCGCCAATGGACCGCAACCGAGTCGTGTCGCGCTGCACCACGAGCCCCACCTCCCGAACCTGGCCTGGTACGTGTGTTCGATCGGAAAGCTAGCAGCGCGGGCGGGGCCGTGTCCGGCGAACCACGAAAATCAAGGACAGCGTCCCCACCCAGGGCCCGGCACCCCCGGAACACGCACGAGCACGACCGGGAGTTCGCGACCGAGGCGCGTCCATGACCACTCCTGCGTGGGTAAGGACATTCATGCACACTCAACCGGCAACAGTCCCCAACCCCTCGAACCGGAAGGCGGGCAACGGTGACCGAAGACGAGAACGCCGGCCGCGAACTGATCCGGCTGATGACCGGCCCCTGGGCGGCCCGGTCCGTGGCCGCGGCCGTGCGCCTGGGCGTGGTGGACCACCTGGCGGAGGGAGCCGCGGACACGGCGGAGCTGGCCGAGTCGCTGGGGCTGCGGGCCGACCGGCTGAACCGGCTGCTGCGCCTGCTGAGCGCGGTCGACGTGGTCCGGACCCGGTCGGGCCGCCACGAGCTCACCGACACCGGCGCCGCGCTCCACCGCAAGCACCCCTCCCGCCTGCGCGACCTCGTGCTGCTCTACGACAGCGCCATGTTCGCCCAGGCCTGGGGGAGCCTGGAGGAGTCGGTGCGCACGGGGCGGACCGCCTTCGAGGTCGCGCACGGCACCGACGTGTTCAGCTACCTGTCGGACCATCCGGAGGACGCCGGCCTCTACTCCGCCGGCATGGCGGCCGGCGGACGGTTCGGCACGGCGCTGCCCGCCGTCTACGACTTCACCGGCGCCCGGGTGGTCGCCGACCTGGGCGGGGGCGACGGCGACCTGCTCGCCACCGTCCTGGACCACGCGCCCCACCTGCACGGCGTGCTCGTGGAGCGCCCCACGGCCCTGCCCGCCGCCCGCGAACGCCTGTCGGCGTACCTGGAGAGCGGACGCGCCACGATCGAGGCCGGCGACTTCCTGGAGTCCGTGCCCCCGGGTGCCGACGTCCACATCCTCAGCCGCGTCCTGCACAACTGGTCCGACGACCGGGCCAGGGCCGTTCTGCGGCACAGCCGCGAGGCGCTGGCGCCCGGCGGTCGCGTCCTCATCCTGGAACGGATCCTGCCCGACGACGGCAGCCCGCTGCTGTCCTCTCTCTTCGACGTGCACATGTTGGTCATGACCACCGGCGCCGAACGCACCGAGCACCAGTACGAGACGCTCCTGCGCGAGGCCGGCCTGACCACGGAACGGGTGGCGGACCTGTCCCTGGAGATGCGATTGCTCGTGGCCGCGCCGCTGCCCGGGTGAGTCTCCCCGCCCGCGCCGGGCGGGGACGGCCACCGCCCGGCCGGGCCCGCCTCACGCCGGGTTGAGCAGGGAACGGATCCGCTCGGCCTCCTCGCGGGCGGTCGCGGCGGCGCCCTCGGCCTCGGTCAGCGCCGAGCGCCAGGACTCCACCGCGGCCTCCACCTGCTCGCGCGCGCGTTTCTGTTGCGCCCCCCGGTCCTCGTGGTCCTGCTCGGGGCCGTGGTTCTTGATGAACACCAGCAGGGCGGCCCCGGCCGCGACCAGGCACAGGATCCACATCACACCGGACGCGGTCGCCAGCGCCACGATCCCGAGCAGGGCGGTCGCGACCAGGGTGGCCGGCTGCACGAACGACGGCAGCGTCGGGGTGGGGGCCTCCCGCCCCAGGCGGGCGTCGAGGCCGGCGAGGTCCTGGGCGTCGGCGCCCCGGGAGGTGATCGCGATCCGCGTTCCGCGGACCGGGACCGAGGAGCGGTCCTCGACCGGCGCGGTGGCCCGTTCCAGCAGTGTCTCGGCGGTGTCCATCACCGCGGGCCGCTGCAGGACCAGGGCGAAGGTACGCCGGTGCGCGGGTGCCTCGTCGCGGACCATGTCGTCGTTGAGCAGCGACGCCACGGTGCCGACACGGTCGCCCCAGGCCGGCCGGGGACCGGTGTCGTCCTCGATGACGCCGCGCAGCTCCGCCGCCCGGGTCAGCAGCGGTACCTCCTCGGGGCTGCCCTCCTCCACCAGCAGGCGCAGCGACTCCCACAGGAAGTCGGCGCTGGCGGCGTCCGGGGCGAGGACCTCCGCGGAGGAGTCCTCACCGCCCAGCGCGGCGATGCGGGTGACGTCCTCGCGCAGGCCGGTGAGCCGCCGGGCGGCGTCCACGCGCTGGGTGACCTCGGCCGGGAGCCGGCCGCGCGCCGGACGGGGCTTGCTCGGGTCGGGGTGGCCCCCCAGGCGCCCCGGGAGCTCGCCCGGGCGGGCGCCTTCCGCCGACCAGTGCCGCAGGGTGGACAGCAGCAGGTGTTCGCGGGCCTCGTCACCGAAGGAGCCGTCGGCGGTGAGCAGCCACAGGGCCCGCTGCCGGCGGTCGACCTCCTCGGTGGGCGTCGGCAGGTGGGGGAGGAGGTCGGCGGTCAGCGTCGCGCCCATCGAGCGGGCGTGCTCGGCGTGCGTGAGCGCGGTGGCGAGTGCGGCGAACGCCCCGGCCCGGGCGGCGTCGCGCTGGGCGGCGTCGTCGAAGCGCACGCGGGCGGTGGCGGCGTCGCCGCCGCGCAGGGCGTGCAGGCCGTGGGCGGCGGGCACGAGCCAGTAGTCGGGGACATCGTCCAGGCGCAGGTCGCTCAGGGGGACGCCGTCGAGCATCTGGAGCGTGCGGTGGCGGGCGCGCGCCGCGTCGCCGAACAGGGACAGGGTCTCGCGCACGTCGCTGAGTTCGATGAAGGCGTCGAGTGAGGCCGAGACCCGGTCCAGCCGCTTCTCCAGGTTGCCGCGGACCTGGGACAGTTCCGAGCGCAGGTGGCGGCGCTCGTGCGCCAGTCTGGCACTCGCCGAGTCCAGGGCCTCCTCCAGGTCCCTGATCCGTGCGTTCTGGCTGTAGTCGGTCCAGCTCATCCGTTCCCCTTCCGGTCGCGCGTCGCGGGGGTGGCGCGCGCCGAAGGGTTGGACGGCCCCGAGGCCGATCCGGTTCGATGTGCAGGCGTCCTCTAGGATTGGGAGCGCTCCCAACCACGAAGGGCCCAGTATGACCGACCCGATCCTGCCCCCCGGACTCCTCTTCGGCACCGCCACCGCCGCCTACCAGGTCGAGGGCGCGGCCGCCGAGGGCGGCCGGGGCCCCTCCATCTGGGACACCTACTGCCGCACGCCCGGGCGCGTCGCCCGGGGCGAGAGCGGCGACGTGGCCTGCGACCACTACCACCGCTACGCCGAGGACGTCGCGCTCATGGGCGACCTGGGCGTGGACCTGTACCGCTTCTCCGTGGCCTGGCCCCGCGTCCAGCCCACCGGAGCGGGCCCCGTCAACGCCGAGGGCCTGGCCTTCTACGACCGCCTCGTGGACACCGTCCTGGAAGCGGGGGTCGAGCCCGCCCTGACCCTCTACCACTGGGACCTGCCCCAGGCCCTGGAGGACGAGGGCGGCTGGCGGTCGCGCGAGACCGCCCACCGCTTCGCCGAGTACGCGCGGGTGGTCGCCGACCGCCTCGGCGACCGGGTGCGCCGCTGGATCACGCTCAACGAACCGTTCTGCTCGGCGTTCGTGGGCCACGCCGTGGGCCGCCACGCGCCCGGCACCAAGGAGGGCCGCCCCGCCCTGGCCGCCGCCCACCACCTCCTGCTCGCGCACGGACTGGCCGTGGGCGAACTGCGGGCCGCCGGCGCCGAACAGGTCGGCATCACCCTCAACCCCGACCACCTGGTGCCGGCCACCGGCTCCGAGGCCGACCGGGCCGCGGTGGAGCGGGCGCGCACCCTGCACAACCGGACCTGGCTCGACCCGATCCTCACCGGGGCCTACCCCGACAACGAGCAGGAGACCTGGCCGGGGCTGGCCGACGGCTCCTACCGGGCCGAGGGCGACCTGGAGATCATCTCCCGCCCGCTGGACTTCGTGGGCATCAACTACTACCGGCCCATCATGCTGCGCGACGCCCCGCACGCCGAGCCCGATCCGGCCCTGCGCACCGCCGTGGACATCGGGACCGAACAGGTCGCCTTCGAGGGCGTGCGGCACACGACCATGGAATGGCCGGTCGTCCCGCACACCTTCACCGACCTGCTGGTCGACCTCAAGCGCCGCTACCCCGGGCTGCCGCCGCTGCTGATCACGGAGAACGGCTCGGCCGAGGACGACCGGCCCGACGCCCAGGGGCGCGTGCACGACGACGAGCGCGTCGACTACCTGCGCGAGCACCTGGCGGCCCTGGCCGCGGCCATCGAGGCGGGGGTCGACGTGCGCGGCTACTTCGTGTGGTCGCTGCTGGACAACTTCGAGTGGGCCTTCGGCTACGAGCGGCGCTTCGGCCTGGTCAGGGTGGACTACGAGACCCTGGAGCGCCACCCCAAGGACAGCTTCCACTGGTACCGGGACTTCCTGCGCGAGCACCGTGCCCGCAGGGAGGCGGAGCCCGCCGCACGCTGAGCCGGGTATCGTCCTGCCGGGGAGGACACCCCTCCCACACGAGCGCCCCGCACGTCAACGCGGTGTTGGCGGGCGGGGCCCGTGGTATCGGCGTCGGCGACAAGGACTGGGCAGATGACGGAACAGGGATCGGGAACGGCGGTGCCGATGGACGCCGGACCGGGGACCAGCGGGAGCCTGAGGGCCGCCCAGCGCATGCTCCAGCTGCAGAACAGCCTGGTCGATCTGCTGCGGACCAAGCCCTTCAGCCAGATCACCTACAAGGAGATCACCGAGGGCGTCGACATCGACCGGTCGACGGTGTACCGGTACTACAACCACAAGAACCAGGTCCTGCAGGCCGCCGTGGACGTGCGGCTGACGGCCTTCGCCTCCCGCCTGGACCTCACGTTCGGCCGGATGGAGACCATCGACGGGTACACGGGCCGCCTGGTGGACGCCTGGACGGAGCTGTGGCTGGAGTCGGGCGGGCTGCTGGCCGCCGTCTCGGGCCTGGGCGCCGAGCCCGGCCCGCAGCGCGACTGGTGGCGTGCCCGGCTGGAGCCGTGGATCGAGGCCCTGCGTGAGGCCATCGAGGTGGCCCGGTTCGTCGAGGAGCTGCCCAAGGACGGCCGTCCGGCGCGCCCGCTGGCGGAGCTGGTCATGGGGACGTGCCTGTCCACGTTCAACAACGAACTGACGGTCGAGCACACACCCGAGCACCGCCGCATGGTCCGCGACCTGCTCCTGGACGCGGTCCTGCGCACGCTGGGCCGGCGCCCGGGAACGGTGGCCTAGGTTCCTGCGCGGGCCACACCGCCGAAGGCCCCGACGACCGCGCCCAACGCGAACATGGAGGCCTCGTCCTCGTCCATGTGGACGATTCCGGCCGGAACTCGCACTCTGTAGGGCTTGTCCTCGGCGAGGAGGATGTCCAGGCCGTCGATGATGCCCTGACCCTCCAGCATCAGCAGGGCTTCCTCGACCCGGCCCGTACGGTCACCGCGAGACCAAATCGACATGCGTCCACCCTAACGAGGGCGGACGTGAGGGACAACGCCGCGCGCCCAGCCGCGTGCGCTGGCCGGATGCGGCCACGGGTGGATCCGTGGATGTGGCCGCAGTGTCCGAGAGAGAAGTCTGGCCCTTCGTGTTCCTGGGGGTGCCGGCGCGTCGGTGGTTGTTCGCCGACGACGCGTCGTTGCATCCTGACGGCTCTCTCCGGACCGGCGGGGCTGGGTGTCCACTGACCGAAGGAAGCCAACGCCATGACCTCGCCGAGGCCGTCCGAGCCGCTCCGGACGCCTTTCGTGAGCCCGGACCTGGGCGCCGTCCCCGGGGGCGTCTTCGCGTCCACCCCAGCCACGCCATCGAGCCCCGACCCTCTCCTGCGAACCCGAGCAGACCACGGCCGTCCAGGCCGTCGGTACGAGGCCGTGCCCCCGTGCCACGCGGCACGGGGCGGCCCGGCCCCGCCCCAGAGGAGGGCGCCCCCGCCCCCGTCCTCCGCGCATCCACGCCGTCCCCTCCACCGAGCACTTCGGAGCCCTCATGCGACCGTGCCCGCCCCACCCCCTCCGGCCCCTGAGCCCCCTGCCGCCGGAGCCCGTATCCTGGCCCCGGACGGCCGGTGCGGGGCGGTGTGGACGGACGCCCCACGCCGGTTCGTCCGCCTTCCGTCACGCCTGCCATGCCCAGCACGAACGGAACCGTCCATGAGTCCCACCTGGACCACGCGCACCGAGACCGGCGCCGACGCCGCGGCCGTGCGCGACCTCACGCTCGCCGCGTTCGACACGCCCCTGGAGGCCGACCTCGTCGACGCCCTGCGCGAGGACCCCGCCTGGATCGACGGGCTCTCGCTGGTGGCCGAGGACGGCGGCGGCCGCGTCGTGGCGCACGCGCTGCTGACCCGCTGCCACATCGACGACGTCCCGGCCCTGTGCCTGGGGCCCTGTTCGGTGCGCCCCGAGCACCAGGGGCGCGGCGCCGGTTCCGCGGTCATTCGCGCGGCACTGGCGGCCGCGGCCGAGCAGGGCGAGCGCTTCGTGGTCGTCCTGGGCCACCCGTCCTACTACCCGCGGTTCGGCTTCGGGCGCGCCTCGGTCCACGGCATCGGGGTGAGCATCGAGGTCCCCGACGAGGCCCTGATGGCGCTCAGCCTGGACATGGCCCACCCGTCGCCCGCCACCACCCTCAACGGACGCCTTCGGCGCAGCGCCCCCTACCCGTCGCCCGCCACCACCCTCAACGGACGCCTTCGGCGCAGCACCCCCCGACCGCTGCCCGCGGGCACCGTCCGCTACGCCCCGCCGTTCGGGATCTGACCGCGGTCGGCCGCGGGGGAGTCGAGGCCGAGCATCCAGTGCCGACCCGGTGACCATCCCTGGAAACGGGGCACGGCGGCGCACTCGCTCGATGGCGCGCCGTCCACGGCCTGCCGCAGCCCGGCCAGGAGCGGGTCCAGCCGACGGCGGGCGCGCCCGGGTGAGTCCGGTGAGCGCTCTCCCATCCACACCAGCAGGTCGCGCTGCTCCGCCGCCGAGCACAGGGACAGGAAGAACAGCGTCTGGCGCCAGGCCAGGGCCGCCCGCCGCACGTGGTCCGCTCCCGGCAGCCGCTCGATCATGAGCGTGGTGACCGCGTGCGCGCGCCGGGCCAGGTCGGCCCAACCGGAGTCGGGTCGCACACCGAGGCCGACCATGACCGCGAGGTTGTGCGTGGTGAGGATCTGCGCCTCTTCGATCACCATGCCCTGGCCGGCGACGCCCGGTCCGGGGTCCCCCGCGCGGGCCCGGCACAGCTCGGCGAAGGCGCTCGGGCCCCGACGGGCCCGGGGCCCGGGCCCGTCGGGCAGGCCGAAGACCTCGGTGTAGTCGATGCCGTAGTAGCGGGCGTAGGGGCTGTCGTGGAGCAGGACCGCGGCCTCCCGCGCGGCCTCGGCGAACTTCGGGGAGAAGTCGCCCGCGAAGATGTCGGCGGCCAGCTCCTCCACCAGCGGCAGGTGCAGTCCGGCGCTCCGGCTCAGGGTGTTGAGCTGGCTCACCATCGGGTTGGGCACGAGCGTGTCGGGAAAGTGCGCCACGACCGCCGTGCCCAGCCGCAGCAGCAGGTCGCGTGCCTCCCGGTGGTGGGCCTCCGTCGCCGTCCGGTGGGGCAGCGTGCGGTGGATCCACGGCAGCTCGGCCGGGCGGACCTGGGTGCTCAGGTTCAGCAGGAGCAGGGAGCGGCGCCGTGTGAAGGCCCGGTGGTGCGCGGCCAGCAGGCGGCTCAGCGCGGGGTCGGACGCGGACGTGGCCTCCGCCTCGGCCACCAGCGTCGGCACGAGCCCGGCCATCACCTCGGCGGAGGTGACCACGCCGAGGCCGACCAGGTCGTCGAGCGTTCCGGTGGCCCCTCGCAGCACGATCCGGCGCAGCGACGCGGGGAAGGGCCAGTGGGCCGGGACACCGAAGTCCGCCGCCTCGCGTTCACTGACGGGGGCCACGGCGCCGCTCACGTCGGCCAGCCCCGACGCGCGGGGCAGCCCGGCGAGCCGGGACTTGAGCACCGAGGCCAGGACGTCGTGGGTGGGCCGCGCCGCCTGTGCGGCCTGCTCGTCGCGCAGGGCGGTGTGGCGGGCTGACCCGGGCGCCCCGCGCTTGGCGACCATGGCGTCCACGGCGAGCTGGAGCCGCCCGCGCAGCCGCGCGGTGGGCGATCCCCCCTCGGTGCTCTCGCGCAGGGCCGCGAGCAGGACGGCCAGGTTCTTCTTGGGACTGCGGTGCTTGGAGCACAGGGTGTGCTCGGCGGCCAGGCGCGTGTACTCGGCCAGCAGCGCGGCGCCGCGCGCCTGCCAGCCCTGCGGCCGCACGGCGTCCACGCGACCGTCGCGGACGGTCTCCAACCAGTGCGCGAGGACCCGGTCGGTGAACGGATTCCACACGGCCAGGGCCTCCTGCTGGACCTTGGGCCGGTTGCCGTCGCGGTCGGTACGGGCGGCGCGCCTGCCCAGCGACTCCTCGACCCGGCCCGCGCTCTCGCGGAAAACCGTGCCCGTGGGCGTGGTGTCCCGAGGGGCCGGGCGCGGGGTGAGGCACAGGATGCCGGCGAAGGGCTCGACGGCGCGGAGCACGTCCAACGCTCCGCGGGTGTCTCCGGCGCGCAGCAGCCAGGCCACGGTCAGCAGCGCGGCCTCCTCCGGCAGGTCCAGCGCGTATCCGCCCTCGTCGAGCAGGGCGGTGAGCTCGGCCAGACCGTCCTCGGTCAGGTGGTGGGCGTACAGGGCGGCGCGTTCGGCCGGCAGCCCATGCCGCCGGGCCAGGTCGCGCTCGTGCGGGCGCAGGGGGCCCGCGGCGGCGGGCGTGCCGGTGGCGAAGCCGCCGTGCAGGACCTGCGGCGTGACCCAGGTCGGAAGTCCGCGGACCGGGGTGCGCGATCCGATCTCCAGCGTGCCATCGGCCATGCCGGTGACCACGCTGTGCCAGGCGTCGGCACGCTGTGCGGCGGCCTCACGGACGTGGGGATCGTCGTGGGTGAGGGCCGAGACCAGGGCGCGGGCCAGCCGGTCGCGGGCGTAGCGGGGGTCGGGGGTGGTGTGGTGTTCCATAGCCAACGTGGCGGGTGCCGCCCCCGCTTCCTCCCGGACCGAAGCCGGGTGCTCTGCTGTTGAGCTACACGTTGTGGGGGGCACACTAGCGGGTCGTGGCGGCCGGGCGACAGTGGTTTCGTGCGCGTGGGCCCGGGACGGGTGGGCCGGTGGGGCCGCACCCGTCGCGCGCGTCGAACAGGTCTAGCGAGTCTTGACCAGCGTCGCGAGGACACCGGCGAAGATCATCATCGACAGGCTCACGATCATGAGTACGAACGCGGCTGTTCCGACCATGGTGTTTCCTTACCGTTCCTCGTGGACCTCTACGGTGGATCACCCTATCCCGCCCGGTCACGGCCCTCGCGCGGGGTCGCCTCGACCGACCACGCACGGAGGTAGGTCCGGACGAGGAAGTCCTCCGCCCACGCGGTGTCGGGCTCCTCGGGCAGGTCGCTGGTCCCGCACAGGGTGAGCAGCCGCTCCTCCAGGGCGTAGGCGCGTTCCAGAGCCGTCTCCCGGGTGTACTCGCCCCTCCTCAGGGCCAGCAGCCAGGAGCGGTCGGGTTCGGGCATGGGCAGGGTGATGCGGCCGGTCTCCAGCAGCTCGATGCCCTGGAGGCCCAGCCGGACCATGTGGTAGGCGAACTTGGTGTCGAAGCCGTACCGGTCGATGAGCTCGGGACGGTTGGTGTGCTTGCCGCCGCGCGTGCCCTCCATGCGTTCGCGCTGGGCGCGCAGGTAGCCGAGGAAGCGGTGACCCGCCCTGCGCGAGACGAACCGGTCGCGCTGGTCGCGCAGCTCGCGGCCGACCGCGGTGATGGCGACGATCTCGTGGTCGGGGACGAAGAGGGGGAGCAGCACGGTGGGGTTGCCGTCCAGGGCCAGGCGGGTCCACTTGCGCAGGGAGTACACGGTCAGGTCCAGGTCGCCCGGGCCGGACCGCGTGTGCTCGGGACGGCTGTGGTGGACGTACTGCTCGAAGGGGCGCAGACCGATGACGTACTCGGGCGGCTCCAGGCAGATGCCCATCTCGTCGCGGTCCTGCTGCCCGTCCAGGCCCAGACCGTGCACGCCGGACCCGACCTGGCAGCGCAGGACGGTGCCCCGCTCGGCGATGCGGGCGAACTCGGGTGTGGAGTGCTTCACCGGGGTGGTCCTTCGGTCTACGGGCGCGACATTCGCACAATAGTGGGATTTTCGGGCGTTTCGGTGCTTGCCGGGCGGGTTCCGGAAGGCATTGACTGGTGCGCGCCGCGGTGCAGCGGCTCACGACGACGAGAAAGCAGGACCGTGTCCGAGACCTCCCCTCCCCAGATCGACACCTCCGTTCCGCACAACGCCAGGATCTGGAACTACTGGCTGGGCGGAAAGGACAACTACCCGGTGGACCGGGAGATGGGCGAGCAGATCCGTTCGTTCTTCCCCGAGATCGCGGACAACGCGCTCGCCGACCGGGGGTTCCTCGTCCGCGCCGTCACCTACCTGGTCCGTGACGAGGGCGTGCGGCAGTTCCTGGACATCGGCACGGGCCTGCCCACGCATAACAACACCCACGAGGTCGCCCAGTCCGTGGCACCCGACGCGCGGGTGGTCTACGTGGACAACGACCCCCTGGTGCTGGCGCACGCGCGGGCCCTGCTGACCGGGAGCGAGGCGGGCGCCACCGACTACGTCGACGCCGACCTGCGCGACCCTGACACGATCCTTGCGGCGGCGGCCCGAACGCTGGACCTGTCCCGCCCGGTGGCGCTCATGCTGCTGGGCGTGGTCAACTTCGTCGCCGACGACGCCGAGGTGCGTTCGATCCTGGACCGCCTGCTGGATGCTCTGGCCCCGGGCAGCTTCCTGGTGGTCTCCCACCCCACCGACGACCTCGACCACGCTCGTGCCCACCGGGTGGCGGAGGCCTGGAACGAGCGCGGCACGCCCAAGCTGACGATTCGCTCGGCGGCGGGCATCACCGCGCTCTTCGACGGCCTGGAGCTGCTGGAGCCGGGCGTGGTCTCGTGCTCGCTGTGGCGACCGGAGCCCACCGAGGTCGGCGAGGTCCGCCCGGTGGCCGAGTACGGCGGTGTGGCCCGCAAGGCCTGAACCCCGCCCGGGTCGATTCCGGTGAGCGGGGAGCCCGCGACCGCGCGGACTGCCCGCTCGCCTGCCCGGTGCTCCGTGCGGGAGCGGGGGTCGAGGAGGATTGCCGCAGGATGTAGCAGTAGCGGCGATCCGAAGCTGACAGCATGGGCTCACCGGCCCGTCCGGTGAACCAGGGTGCCCGGTATGCGCACCGTATGAGGGGCGCGGTCAGACCTGCGCCTGGCCTCCGTCGACGAACCAGTCGACGCCGTTGACGAAACTGGAAGCGTCCGAGGCCAGGAACGTCGCCACGGCGGCGATCTCATCCGGGCGGCCGATCCTGCCGAGCGGCACCTCCGAGGCGAGCTGGTGGTCGGCTCCTACGGCGCTGATCAGGCCCGGGGTCTCGGTCGGGCCGGGGCTCAGCACGTTCACCCGGAACTTCCGTTCCTGCGCGCTGAGCGCCCAGCTGCGCACCAGATTGCGCACGGCCGCCTTCGATGCGCCGTAGATTTCCAGGCCCGGTCCGGGGCGGAGGGTGCTGGTCGATCCTGTCACGACGATCGAGGCGCCGTCCGAGAGCAGGGGCAGTGCCTTTTGCACGGTGAAGATCGTGCCCTTCACGTTCGTGCCGAAGGTGGCGTCGGTGGCTTCCTCTGTGATCTCACCGAGACGCTGAGGGACAGCGCTGCCGGCGTTGGCGACAAGCACGTCGATGCGGCCCGCCTCCTCGCGCACGACCGAGTAAAGGTCATCGAGGTCCGTCTGTACCGAAACGTCGGTCCTCACACCGATGGCCGCCGGCCCGATCTCAGCGACGGCCGCGTCGAGCGGCTCCTGACGGCGACCGGCCAGGAACACCCGTGCCCCCTCCGCAGCGAACCGCCTGGCGATGGCAAGCCCAATGCCGCTGTTGGCTCCGGTGACCACCGCCACCTTGCCTGCGAGTACATCCGTCATAACGCGCCCACTCCTCAATTCTTGACTCGTTCGTCCATAACGCTAGCCGTTATGGACGAACGAGTCAAGAATGGGTAGAGTGTCCCCATGGCACGACCTAGGAAGTTCGACGAGCAGCAGGTACTGGACACTGCCCGGGAGCGGTTCTGGTCGGGTGGGTACGCCGCCACGCGAATGGAAGACATCGCCGAGGCAACGGGGCTCGGCAAAGGCAGCCTGTACGGCGCGTTCGGCGGAAAGCAGGAACTGTTCCACCGCGTGTTCGACGATTACTGCGGCTCCGTCGTCGATGCTGTGAGCCGACAGCTGCGCGGCAACGACGCGGACGCCTACGCGCGGCTGTCCGCCCTCGTGTACGCGGTGGCGGCGGCGACCGCCGCAGACACCGCCCACCGCGGATGCCTGCTGGCCAAGGGCGCCGCCGAGCTGGCCGAACACGACGAGACGGTGGCCAAGCGGGCGCACGCGGCCATCGAGGCGCTGCAAGCGCTACTGGAGGGCGACATCGCAGCCTGTCAGCGCAATGGCGACATTGCCACGGACGCGGATCCGGGAAAGCTGGCCGCGCTGGTGCTCGCCGTACTGCGCGGCATCGAAGCGCTGGGCAAGGCCGGAGCGAGCGAGCAGACGCTGACCGATATAGCCGGGACAGCCCTTGCTGTACTGCCCCGACCCGCTCACTGAGCTTCTTCGGTCTGGCCACCGATCGGGGATGGCCGAGGGTGCGGGACAGGAGGGGCCCGGGTTGCTGGTGGATAGGTCTGACGTCGCAACCAAGCAGCCCGGGAACCTCGCTGCACGGACCGGGTCCCGGAGAGCGAACCGGCTCGGGGTGTAGAGCAGGTCGAAATCCGAGTGGTGGTGAGGCGGAAGACCGTTCCAGCCCTCGGGCGGGGCGTTCACAGCAGGGCCGGGACGTCCTCCCGGGTCCACAGCCAGTCGGTCGGCGCCAGCTGCTTCTTCAGGCGGGTGCGCCGGCGCGTGTGGTCGGCCAGCGCCGCCGCGACCGCTTCGCCGAGCCGGTCCAGGTCCTCGGGTACCTCCACCCGTGTGAGGAGGCCGTGCTCCTGGCGGATCAGGACCAGGTCGCCCTCCGGGCCGCAGCCCATGAGCGTGAGGTGCTTGAGCCCCCGGTAGGCCTTGTCGGTGGTGGGCAGCATGGTGAGCAGCGTCCCGTCGGCCGACCACAGGTACAGCCCGGACCGGTTGACGTGGAAGATCCGGCCGCGGGCGGGGTCGGCGACGACGGCGTGGTGGTCGCCGGGCTCGGGGGAGCGCTCTTCGGTCCCCGGTCCGTCGAGCCGTCCCACCAGGGCGCCGCTGTCGTCGACCAGGGCGTAGGCGTACTCGCTGCTCTTGATCGGCCGCCAGTCGTCGAAGACCGGAACCACGAAGAGGTCGTCGGCCACCACCGCGAAGGCCTCCAGGTGGGGGCGGAACTGCTTCGCCCGGATCTGCGCGCCCAGTTCCGGCCACCGCGCGCGTGCCGCCGCCACGATGCCGGGCGAGGGACGGTTGTTCCGGCCCGCGGGGGCGCCGCGGTGGTCGGTGTAGGGGATGGTCGGGCTCGTGTCGCCGCGCAGGGAGGGGAGCCCGCGGGTCTCCTCGGGCGTGTGCAGGCAGGCGAGGACCTCGACCGTCGGCCGGTGGCCGGGCTTCAGGGGCCCGTCGGTCAGGCCGATGAGGTTGGGCACGCTCCCCGTGTGGTTGTGCACTCCGAACTCCGCCACCGCGCACAGCAGTCGCCCTGAGGGTGTGGTGCGGATCGCGGCGGCGAAGGAGCTCTCCACGTGCTCGGCGACGTCGAGCCGCTCCCCGTAGCGGCCGGTCCTGGGCGCGCCCTCCCAGGCCCCCAGAAGCCTGGTCAGGTCCGCGTCGACCAGGAACGTCCGGTTCTCCGGCGTGGACAGGGCGAGGGTGCCGTCCGGTAGGACGCACAGGTCCCTCACGTCCGTGGGGATCCCGGAGCGGGTCTCAGGCTCCTCGTCCTTGGTGTGCCGGAGCACCACGTGGGCCGCCAGGGAGCCGTCGGGTCGGTGACGGGAGACCGTCAGGACCCGGATGCCCCGCGTCCTGCACGCGGAGTACTGCCGCAGGACGGAGAGGACGTAGCAGTCTCCGGAGGGGGAGAAGTCCACGGCGAGGTGGGAGAAGGCGGAGTACGCGCCGTCCTCGTGCGCGTCGGGCATGAGGAGCGGACGGGGGAAGGTCAACGGGTGCGTCACAGGCATGGGCGAAACTCTGCCAGGACGGTGCGACACCCGCCCCCCGACTGCCCTCCGTCCGCCCTTGGACACGACACGGCCGCCGCGGAGCCCTCCGTGTCCGCCCCGCGGCGGCCGTACGCTCACCCGCGCTTCGTCAGTCCCGCGGGCGCTGGTCGACGATGCGGCGGAACTTGCCGACGGAGCGCTCGATCTGCTCGGGGTCGACGACGTCGACGCGCACGCTCACGCCCACCCGGTCCTTGACCGTCGCGGTGATCTCCCGCGAGAGCGCCGCGCGCCGGTCGGCGGGGCAGTCGGGTCGGGCCTCCACGCGCACCGCCATGTGGTCCAGGCGGCCCTCCTTGGTCAGGACCAGCTGGAAGTGCGGGGCCAGCCCGTCCAGGCCCAGGATGATCTCCTCGATCTGGGTGGGGAAGACGTTGACCCCGCGCAGGATGATCATGTCGTCGCTGCGGCCGGTGACCTTGTCCATGCGGCGCATGGGACGGGCGGTGCCCGGGCGCAGCGTGGTCAGGTCGCGGGTGCGGTAGCGGATCACGGGCATGGCCTGCTTGGTCAGCGAGGTGAAGGCGAGTTCGCCGTAGGTGCCGTCGTCGAGGACCTGGTGGGTGACCGGGTCCAGGACCTCGGGCAGGAAGTGGTCCTCCCACACGTGCAGGCCGTCCTTGGTCTCCACGCACTCGTTGGCCACGCCCGGTCCCATGACCTCCGACAGGCCGTAGATGTCCACCGCGTGGATGTCGAAGCGCTCCTCGATCTCCAGGCGCATGCGCTCGGTCCAGGGCTCGGCGCCGAAGATACCGGTGGTCAGCGAGGTGGAACGGGGGTCGATGCCCTGGCGCTCGAACTCGTCCAGCAGGGTCAGCATGTAGCTGGGCGTGACCATGATGACCTCGGGGCGGAAGTCCTGGATGAGCTGGACCTGCTTGGCGGTCTGGCCGCCGGAGGCGGGGATGACCGTGCAGCCCAGCCGCTCGGCGCCGTAGTGGGCCCCCAGTCCGCCGGTGAAGAGCCCGTAACCGTAGGAGACGTGCACCTTGTGGCCGGGGCGCCCGCCCGAGGCGCGGATGGAGCGGGCCACCACCTCGGCCCAGGTGTCGATGTCCTGGCGGGTGTAGCCCACGACCGTGGGGCGCCCGGTGGTGCCGCTGGAGGCGTGGATGCGGCTGACCTGCTCCTGGGGCACGGCGAACATGCCGAACGGGTAGTTGTCGCGCAGGTCGGCCTTGGTGGTGTGCGGGAAGTGCCGCAGGTCCTCGAGTTCCTTCAGGTCGCCCGGGTGGACGCCCGCCTCGTCGAACTTGGCCTTGTACAGCGGCACGTTGGCGTAGGCGTGCTCCAGGGTCCACCGCAGGCGCGTGAGCTGGAGGGCGCGCAGCTCGTCGACGCTCATCCGCTCCGCCGGGTCGAGCGACTCCGGGCCGGGGGCCCGCCCCAGCCGCCGCGGGGTGTCGGCGTCGGCCGGCGTGGTCGTGGTGTCCTGGATTGCCATGGATCTCTCCGGGTACTCTGCTCCGCGCGCCCCGGACGCCCCCGAGGGGCGGTCCGGTCGCGGCCGTCGTCGGCGGGGGAGGGCCGCACGGACTTGCTTACTGACCGAACGTTCGGTTACTAATGCATTAACGCAGTTGCCCAGTGGCGGTGTCAAGGAGAAGTGTCGATGGGTTCACACGAGTCGGTGGCGCGTGTCACCGGCCCTGACAAGGGGAGTCTTGCATGAGCGAGGTCTACGTCGTCGACGGGGCGCGCACACCCCAGGGACGCTACGGGGGCGCCCTGGCCGGGGTCCGGCCCGACGACCTGGCCGCCACGGCCGTCGCCGAGGCCCTGCGCCGCTCCGGCGCGCCCGGCTCGGCCGTGGACGAGGTCATCCTCGGCGCCGCCAACCAGGCCGGGGAGGACAACCGCAACGTGGCCCGCATGGCGGCGCTGCTCGCCGGACTCGACCCCTCCGTACCCGGCTACACCGTCAACCGGCTCTGCGCCTCCGGGCTCACCGCCGTGGCCTCCGCGGCCCAGGCCGTCCGCGCCGGCGAGGCCGACCTGGTCGTGGCCGGGGGCGTGGAGTCCATGACCCGCGCGCCCTGGGTGATGGCCAAGCCCGGAACCCCGTGGGCCAAGCCCGGCGAGGTCGCCGACACCTCCCTGGGCTGGCGCTTCACCAACCCCCGCTTCGCCGCCCACGACGCCGGGGCCCCGGCCGGCGCCGGCCCCGACGAACTGCGCTACACGCTGTCGATGGGCGAGACCGCCGAGGAGGTCGCCGTCCTGGAGGGGCTCACCCGCCAGGAGTGCGACGCCTTCGCGCTGCGCAGCCACGAGCGTGCCGTGGCCGCCGCCGAGGCCGGGCGCTTCGACGCGGAGATCGTCCCGGTCACCGTCACCGGGCGGCGCGGCGCCACGCACGAGGTCACCGCCGACGAAGGGCCCCGCCCCGGTTCCTCCCTGGAGTCCCTGGCCAAGCTGCGGCCGGTCTTCCGTGAGGGCGGCATCGTCACCGCCGGGAACTCCTCCTCGCTCTCGGACGGGGCCAGCGCGCTGGTGCTGGCCAGCGCCGAGGCCGTGCGCGAGCACGGCCTCACCCCGCGCGCCCGGGTGGTCGCCTCCGCCTCGGCCGGTGTCGCCCCGCAGGTCATGGGCCTGGGGCCGGTCCCGGCCACGCACAAGGTGTTGGACCGTGCGGGCTGGAAGCTCGACGACGTCGGTTCCGTCGAACTCAACGAGGCCTTCGCCGCCCAGTCCCTGGGCGTGATGCGGCGACTCGGCCTGAAGGAGGAGCGCGTCAACGCCGACGGCGGCGCCATCGCCCTGGGCCACCCGCTGGGCAGCTCCGGCGCGCGGCTCGTCGTGACCCTGCTCGGCCGCATGGAGCGCGAGGGCACCGCGCGCGGCCTGGCCACCCTGTGCGTGGGCGTGGGCCAGGGCGCGGCACTGCTGGTGGAGCGCCCGTGACCCAGCCCACCGACTTCGCCACCTTGCGGGTCGAGCGCCGAGACGACCGCCTGGTGGTGGAACTGCACCGCCCCGAGGCCCGCAACGCCATCAACGCCCGGATGATCGACGAGCTGCACGCGGTCTGCGCCGAACTGGAGGCCGAGCCCCGTCCGCTGCTGCTCACCGGCCACGGCACCGTGTTCGCCGGCGGCGCCGACATCGCCGAGTTGCGCGAGCGCGGACGGGAGGAGGCCCTCGCTGGGATCAACAGCCGCCTGTTCGAGCGCCTGCACCGGCTGCCCGCCCCGACCCTCGCGGCCGTGGACGGGTTCGCCCTGGGCGGCGGCGCGGAGCTGTCCTACGCCTGCGACCTGCGCATCATCACACCCGAGGCCGTGTTCGCCCAGCCCGAGCCGGGCCTGGGCATCATCGCCGGGGCCGGCGCCTGCTGGCGGCTCAAGGAACTGGTCGGCACCTCGGTGGCCAAACAGGTGCTCCTGGGCGGTGTGCGCCTGGACGCCGAGGCGGCCCTGCGCCACGGGCTGGTCGCCGAGATCGTCCCGGCCGAGGAGCTGAGGGGACGCGCCCACGCCCTCATCGACCGGATGGCGGTGTCCTCGTCCCTGGCGCTGCGCATGACCAAGATGGTCCTGGACGCCGACGGGCCGCACCCGCTGGCCGACGACCTGACACAGGCGGTGCTGTTCGAGAGCGCCGACAAGCACGACCGGATGACCCGGTTCCTGGAGAGGAAGAAGCGATGAGCACCTCCGCGCGGGACGTCCCCGCGACCGTCGCCGTCGTCGGCGGCGGCACCATGGGCGCCGGCATCGTCCAGCAGTTCCTCACCGCGGGCGCCGACGTGGTGCTGGTCGAGGCCGGCGACGAGGCCGCCCGGTCCGGCGTGGCCCGGGTGGCCGCCGGACTGGACGGGGCTCGGGCACGGGGCAAGCTGGACACGGCCCCCTCGCAGGTCCTGGCGCGGCTGAGCGCCGTCACCGACATCGCCGACCTGCCCTCGGGCGTCGGCCTGGTGGTGGAGGCCGTGCCGGAGCGGCCCGACCTCAAGATCGCGGTGCTGACCGCCGCCGAGGGGGCCGTGGGGGAGGACGCCGTCCTGGCCTCCAACACCAGCTCGCTGTCGGTCACCGACCTGGCCGCCGCCCTCAAGCGCCCCGAGCGCTTCCTGGGCACCCACTTCTTCAACCCGGTCCCGGCCTCCAAGCTGGTGGAGATCGTCAGGGCGCCGCAGACCGCGCCCGAGGTGCTGGCGTCGGTGCGCGGCTGGGTCGCCGCGCTGGGCAAGACCGAGATCGTGGTCCGCGACGCGCCGGGCTTCGCCACCAGCCGCCTGGGGGTCGCGCTGGGTCTGGAGGCGATCCGGATGGTCGAGGAGGAGGTGGCCTCGCCCGCCGACATCGACACCGCCATGGAGCTGGGCTACCGGCACCCGATGGGTCCGCTGCGCCTGACCGACCTGGTCGGGCTGGACGTGCGGCTGGCCATCGCCGAGCACCTGGCCGCCGAACTGGGCGACCGGTTCGCGCCGCCGGAGCTGTTGCGCCGTATGGTCGCCGAGGGAAGGCTCGGCAAGAAGACCGGGCAGGGCTTCCACATCTGGGACGAGGGAGAGCACAAGCGTGAGTGAACACAGGGCGGCGGAGTTCGACGAGGTCGACGGGCTCGCCACGGTGCGCCTGCACACCCCGGCGCTGACCCGGCGGGTCAAGGAGGAGCTGCTGGCGGCGCTGCGCCGGGCGGCGGAGTCCACCACGGCGCGCGCGGTACTGCTGCTGGGGTCGGACAGGGCGTTCTGCGTGGGACAGGATCTGGCCGAGCACGCCCGGATCCTGGAGGAGGCGCCCGAGCAGGCGCTGACGACCGTGCACGAGCACTACAACCCGATCGTGCTGGCCCTGGAGGAGATCCAGGTGCCGGTCGTGGTCGGGATCGGCGGCGCCGCCGTCGGCGCCGGGCTCGGGTTCGCGCTCGCCGGCGACGTGCGCGTCAGCGCCCGCCGGGCCAAGTTCGGTACCGCCTTCACCGGGATCGGTTTGGCCTCGGACTCGGGCCTGGCCTACCGCCTGGTGCGCTCGCTCGGCCAGGCGCGCGCCATGGAGCTGATGCTGCTGGGCACCGTCATCGGTGCCGAGCGCGCCCTGGAGCTGGGCCTGGTCACCGAGGTCGTGGACGACGACGCCTGGGCCGACCGGGCCCGCGAGGTGGCGCTCCGGCTGGCCTCGGGTCCCACCAGCGCCTTCGTGGCGGCCAAGCGCGAGGTGCGCGCGGCGGCCTCCGGCGCCCAGGAGCTGCCCGAGCTGCTGGCCGAGGAGGCCGACCTGCAGAACCAGTTGGGCGTGACCGCCGACCACGCGGGTGCGGTCAAGGCGTTCCTGGACAAGCGGGCGCCGACCTTCACCGGTAGCTGACCAGCCCGGATTCGCCCGCCCGGGGACTTGCCCGGGCGGGCGAATCCAGGGATACTAATTACTGACCGAACGTTCGGTTATGAAGGGGTAAGAGCAATGTCCACCGTGACGGCCCACCCGGCGCCCTCGGGCTCCGACGAGGCCCACCAGGCGGAGTTCGACGCCAAGGTCGCCGCCGACCAGCGCATCGAACCGCGCGACTGGATGCCCGAGGGCTACCGCCGGACCCTGGTCCGCCAGGTCTCCCAGCACGCCCACTCCGAGATCATCGGCATGCAGCCCGAGGGCGACTGGATCGCCTCGGCGCCCAGCCTGCGCCGCAAGGCCATCCTGCTGGCCAAGGTCCAGGACGAGGCCGGACACGGCCTGTACCTGTACGCGGCCGCCGAGACCCTGGGCGTGGACCGCGCCGACCTGACGACGCGGCTCATCGAGGGACGCCAGAAGTACTCGTCGATCTTCAACTACCCCTCGCTGACCTTCGCCGACGTCGGCGTGATCGGCTGGCTGGTCGACGGCGCCGCCATCTGCAACCAGGTCCCGCTGTGCCGCAGCTCCTTCGGGCCCTACGCCCGCGCCATGGTGCGCGTGTGCAAGGAGGAGTCCTTCCACCAGCGGCAGGGCTACGAACTGCTCATGCGCATGATGGAGGGCACCGAGGGCCAGCGCGCGATGGTCCAGGACGCCGTCGACCGCTGGTGGTGGCCGTCGCTGATGATGTTCGGCCCGCCCGACGCCGACTCGCCCAACACCCAGCAGTCCATGGCCTGGAGCATCAAGCGCGACACCAACGACGACCTGCGCCAGAAGTTCGTCGACATGACCGTCCCCCAGGCCGAGAAGCTCGGCGTCACCCTGCCCGACCCCGAGCTGGTCTGGAACGAGGACCGCGGCCACCACGACTTCGGCGAACCCGACTGGGTCGAGTTCAAGCAGGTCATCTCCGGCAGCGGCCCCAAGAACGCCGAGCGCGTCGAGCGCCGCCGCGCCGCCCACGAGAAGGGCGCGTGGGTCCGCGAGGCCGCCACCGCCTACGCCGCCAAGCACCAGAGCGACCGGGAGGCCGCCGTATGAGCACCGACGACAGCACCCAGGCGCCCCGGCCCGAGTGGCCCCTGTACGAGGTCTTCGTCCGAGGCAAGCGGGGACTCAACCACGTCCACGTGGGCTCGCTGCACGCGCCGGACGACCACATGGCCCTGCACAACGCCCGCAACCTCTACACCCGCCGCAACGAGGGCGTCAGCATCTGGGTGGTGCGCGCCGAGCACATCAGCGCCTCCAGCCCGGACGAGAAGGACCCCTACTTCGCGCCCAGCGGCGACAAGGTCTACCGGCACCCCACCTTCTACTCCATCCCCGACGATGTCCCGCACATCTAAGGAACGGTCCATGAGCGGCGACGACCACATCTACTCGGTTCTGGGCCAGGAGCACGGCGGCGACGAGCGCTGGGCCTTCGGCACCGGATTCACCGACGCCCTCGCGGGCGTGGACACCACGCTGCCCGAGGGTGTCGACGGCGAGGACCTGGCGCTGTACTGCCAGATGCTCGGCGACGACGCGCTCGTGCAGGCCCAGCGCCTCGCCCACTGGGTCACCGACGCCCCGGAGCTGGAGGAGGAGGTGGCCCTGGCCAACATCGCGCTCGACCTGCTCGGCCAGGCGCGCCTGCTGCTCTCCCGCGCCGGACAGGCCGACGGCACCGGCCGCGACGAGGACCGCTTCGCCTACTGGCGGGGGCCGGCCGAGTTCCGCAACGTCCACCTGGCCGAGGCGCCCCGCGGGGACTTCGCGCGCGCCGTGGCGACCCTGCTGGTGCTCTCCACCGCCCGTCTGGCGGTGTTCACCCGCCTGGTCGACAGCGCCGACCCGGTGCTGTCCGCCATCGCCGCCAAGGCCGTCAACGAACTGGCCTACCACCGCGAGTACGCGGTGTCCTGGACGCTGCGGCTGGGCGACGGCACGCCCTACTCCCACGAGCGCATGGCCGCCGCGGTCGCCGACGTGTGGCCGCTGACCGGTGAGCTGTTCGCCGCGCACCCGGTCGAGGCGCGCCTGGCCGCCCAGGGCGCGGGCGTGGACCCCTCCACCCTCGCCGACGAGGTGCACGACGTCCTCACCCAGGTCCTGACCACCGCGACCCTGGCGGCGCCCGCGCCCTTCCCGCAGGCCGCCGTGGCGGGACGCGAGGGCCGCCACACACCCGAACTGCCGCCCCTGCTGGCCGAACTCCAAGGGGTGGCCCGGGAGCACCCGGAGGCGACATGGTGACCACGAGGCACGACACCGACCGGGCCGCCGCGCACGCCGACGGGGCGAGCGCGGCCGGGGTCGAGGCCGCCAGGGAGCGCGCCCTGGCGGCGGCCGCGGCCGTTCCGGACCCGGAACTGCCCATGCTCACCCTGGCCGACCTGGGGATCCTGCGCGGAGTCGACGTCGACGAGGACGGGACGCTCCAGGTGTGGATCACCCCCACCTACTCCGGGTGCCCGGCCCTGACCGAGATGCGCGCCGACGTGGACCGGTCCGTGCGCGCGGCCGGATTCGACCGCGTGCGGGTGCGCACCGCGCTCTCCCCGGCCTGGACCACGGACTGGATCACCGAGGAGGGCCGGCGCAAGCTCGCCGACCACGGCATCTCCCCGCCCGGCAAGGCGCCGCGACGCGACCCGGGGCCGGTCCCGCTCACCCTGCTGCCCACCCGCACCGTCCCGCGCTGTCCGCTGTGCGGCGCGGCCGACACCGAGGAACTGTCCCGGTTCGGTGCCACGTCCTGCAAGTCGCTGCACCGCTGCCGGTCCTGCCTCGAACCGTTCGAGCACGTCAAGGAGATCTGACCGTGACCACACCCGTCACCGACGCGCCCGCGGCACCGCGCCGCGCGGCGGCGTTCCACCGCCTGCGCGTGGCCGCCGTCGAGCGCCTGTGCGACGACGCCGTCGCCGTCACCTTCGACGTCCCCGACGACCTGGCCGAGGAGTTCGCCTTCGCGCCCGGGCAGTCCCTGACGCTGCGCCGCGTGGTGGACGGGGTCGAGGAGCGGCGCAGCTACTCCATCTGCGCGCCCGTGGGCGCCTCGCCGCGGGTGGGCGTGCGCCTGGTCGCCGACGGCCTGTTCTCGACCTGGCTGGTCCACGAGGTCGTGCCGGGCGACGAGATCGAGGTGGGCACCCCCACCGGACGGTTCAGCCCCGACCTGGGCGTCTCCGGCCGCCACGTGATGATCGCCGCCGGTTCGGGCATCACGCCGATGCTGTCCATCGCGGCCTCGCTGCTGCGCGCCACCGACTCCCACGTCACCCTGCTCTACGGCAACCGCCGCAGCGACACGGTGATGTTCGCCGACGAGCTGGCCGACCTCAAGGACGCGTTCGGCCCCCGCCTCGAACTCGTGCACGTGCTCTCCCGCGAGCCCCGCGAGACAGAGCTGTTCACGGGCCGCCTGGACGCCGCCAAGCTCGACGCGCTGCTGTCCACGATCGTGGCCGCCGACGGGACCGACCACTGGTGGCTGTGCGGGCCCTTCGGCATGGTCACCGACGCCCAGGAGGTCCTGGCCCGCCGGGGCGTGCCGCGCGAGCGCGTGCACCAGGAGCTGTTCTTCGTCGAGGGCGACGAGCCCCCGCCGCAGGCACGCCACGAGGAGCCCGGGGTGGAGGGGCCGGCCACCGAGGTGACCGTCGTCCTGGACGGGCGCACCAGCACCCTGACTCTGCCGCGGGACACCCCCGTGCTGGACGCCGCCCAGCGCTACCGCCCCGACCTGCCCTTCGCCTGCAAGGGCGGGGTGTGCGGCACCTGCCGGGTCCGGGTCTGCGAGGGCGAGGTGCGCATGCGCCGCAACTACGCGCTCAGCGACGACGAGGTCGCGGCCGGGTACGCGCTGGCCTGCCAGTCGCTGCCCCAGACCGAGACCCTGACCGTGGACTTCGACTCGTGAGCGGGGCGGAGCCGAGCGCGGCGCGGCGGATGTTCGAGGCCGACCGGGCGTCGAAGAACCTGGGCATGCGGCTGGTCGACCTGGGCGAGGGCACCGCCACCGTGGAGATGGCCGTGGGCCCGCTCATGGTCAACGGGCACGGCATCGCCCACGGCGGGTTCGTGTTCACGCTGGCCGACACCGCGTTCGCGTGCGCCTGCAACGCCGACGGGCGCGGAGTGACGGTCGCCTCGGGGGCGGAGATCACCTTCGTGGCCCCCGTCCGCGAGGGCGACGTGCTGGTGGCCACCGCCGCCGAGCGCGTGGTCTTCGGCCGCAGCGGCCTCTACGACGTGACCGTCCGCCGCGGCGGGGAGGTCGTCGCGGAGTTCCGCGGCCGCAGCCGCACCCTCAACGGGGGCTGACGGCAGGAGAGAGGCACGGGAGGGGCCGGGGGCGCACGCGCGCCCCCGGCCCCGATCCGCTTTGCCCCCCTTGACGGCGGTCCGGCCGCCCGCATACTGGGCTGCGACGCGCGAAATCGCACCGTCATGCAATGTTAGCGAGAACATTACTGGCAAGTAGCATATAGAACGGCGGAAGGTCGCAGACGTGCCCGCACCCGCTCCACCTCGACGTCCATCGTTCGCCTGGAGGATGGCGGCCATCCTCCTCACGAGTGTGATCGCCCTCATGAGCAGCGCCGCCGCCGACCCCCGGACCTCCGAAGGGCGGCCACCCTACGCCGGCTACCTGTTCGCCTACATGACGGGAGAGGGCACCCCCGAGGGCGAACAGGTCTACTTCGCCCTCAGCGACGGCAACGACCCGCTGCGCTGGCGGGAACTCAACGGCGGTGACCCGGTGCTCACCTCGACGCTGGGGGAGGAGGGGGTGCGCGACCCCTTTGTCGTCCGATCGCCGCTGGACGGGACGTTCTACCTCATCGCCACCGACCTTCGAATGTACGGCGGCGGCGACTGGAACGAGGTCCAGCGTCATGGCAGCCGCTCCATCATGGTGTGGGAGTCGGACGACCTGGTGCACTGGTCCGACCAGCGCCGGGTCGAGGTCGCCCCGCCCAACGCCGGCAACGTGTGGGCCCCTGAGGCCCACTGGGACGCCCAACGAGGCGTGTTCGCCGTGTACTGGGCGTCCAAGCTCTACGACGAGGACGACCCCCACCACACGGGTGACCAGCACCAGCGCATGATGGTCGCCACGACAACCGACTTCCAGGAGTTCGGGGCGGCCGAGGTCTGGCAGGACCCGGGGCACTCGGTCATCGACTCCACCGTGGTGGAGCACGAGGGCGTCTACCACCGCTTCACCAAGGACGAGCGCGGAGCCTCCAGCGACAACGAGTGCGGCAAGTTCATCGTCGGGGAGCGCTCCGAGGACCTGATGGACCGTTCGTGGGACCTGGTGGCGGACTGCATCGGTCGAGGCTCGGAAGGGCGGCCCGGCATCGAGCGTGGCGAGGGTCCCACCGTCTTCAAGTCCAACACCGAGGACAAGTGGTACCTGTTCGTCGACGAGTACACGGGCCGGGGCTACGTGCCCTTGGAGACCACCGACCTCGATTCCGGTGAGTGGACGCTCTCCAGCGGCTATGACCTGCCCGCCTCACCCCGCCACGGCACGGTCATGCCCGTGACCCGGCAGGAGTACCAGCGCCTGGACGCCGCCTTCGGCGCCCGCTGAGCCGGTCCCCCCGGGGCGCGCGGGAGACCCTTGCGCACCCCCGGGGGGCGGTCAGCCGGATCTGCGCATCATCGCCCGCTGGAAGATGATGAAGATCAGCAGCAGGACGCCGATGACGATCTTGGTCCACCAGGAGCTGAGCGTGCCCTCGAAGGAGATGAGGGTCTGCACCGTGCCGAGCACCAGCACGCCCGCCACCGACCCGGCCACGTAGCCCACCCCGCCCGACAGCAGCGTTCCGCCGATCACCACGGCGGCGATCACGTCCAGCTCCATGCCGACCCCGTGCAGGCCGTAGCCGGAGAGCATGTACAGGCTGAAGAGGAGACCGCCCAGCGCCGAGCAGAACCCGCTCACCGCGTACACGCCCACCCGGACCCGGCCGGTCGGCAGCCCCATCAGGCGGGCGGAGGACGCGCTGCCGCCCACCGCGTACACCGTGCGCCCGAACCGCGTCAGGTGCAGGACGTACACGGCCACCAGGACCACGGCCAGCGCGATCAGGACGCTGTAGGTCAGCGTCACCCCGTCGCCCAGGGAGATGGTCCCCGTCGCCAGCGCCCGGAAGGTCGGCTCGGTGATGGAGACCGACTCCACGCTGATGAGGAAGCACAACCCGCGGGCCAGGAACATGCCCGCCAGGGTGACGATGAAGGGCTGCACGTCGAAGAAGTGGATCACCAGCCCCATCAGCAGGCCCAGCGTCGTGCCCGCGGCGAGCACGGCCAGGACCGAGGCCAGCGGGGGCCACCCCGCCTGGAGCGTGGCCGCCGCGATCATGGTCGACAGCGCCGCCACCGCGCCCACCGACAGGTCGATCCCGCCGGTCAGGATCACGAAGGTCATCCCCACCGCGAGCACGATGAGGAAGGCGTTGTCAACGAACAGGTTGGTCACGACCTGCGGCGAGGCGAAGCCCTCATAGCGCACCGACCCCGTACCGAAGGTCAGGACGAACACCGTGAAGGTGGCGATCACCGGCAGGAACCGGCGGGGGAGTCGGTCGACGCGGTCCTTCACGCGTCTGACGTCCAGGACGTTCATGGCGCGGTCACCTCCTGGGCGCGGGTGTCGGGGACGGACGGCGGCCCGGACCTGCGCCGGGGCCGGAACAGCTCGGAGGTGCGCGGGGACTGCAGCAGGCACACGGCGATCACCACGACCGCCTTGAACACGAGGATGGCGTCGGGCGGCACGCCGATGCTGTACACGGTCGTGGTCAGCGTCTGGATCACCAGCGCGCCCACGAGGGTGCCGGTGAGCGAGTACCGCCCGCCGGCCAGCGAGGTGCCCCCGATCACCACGGCCAGGATCGCGTCCATCTCGATCCACAGGCCCGCGTTGTTGGCGTCGGCGGCGTTGACGTTCGAGCTGATCATCAGGCCGGCCACGCCCGCGCACAGCCCCGCGAACACGTAGACCGTCCACACGATGGTGCGCGAGCGCACCCCCGCCAGCCGGCTGGCCCGCGGGTTGGTGCCCACCGACTCCACGAGCATGCCCAGGGCCGTGCCGCGCGTCAGCCCGGCGACGGCCAGCAGCACGCCGAGGCTGATGAGGATCGCGATCGGCAGCACCACGAAGCCCGCGCCGATCTGGTGGTAGACCGGATCGTTCACGGTGATGATCTGGCCCTCGGTCACGAGCATCGCGACGCCGCGGCCGGCGGTCATCAGCACCAGGGTCGCGATGATCGGCTGGATGCCCAGGACCGAGACGAGGAAGCCGTTCCACAACCCGAGCAGGACGCACACCGACAGTGCCAGCAGCATCGCCGTGATCGCGTCCCCGCCCGAGACGATCCAGGTGCAGGCGATGGCGCCCGCGACCGCGGCCACGGCGCCCACCGACAGGTCGATGCCCCGGGTGGCGATCACCAGGGTCATCCCCACCGCGATGAGCAGCGTCGGCGCCCCGTTGCGCAGGATGTCGACCACGCTGCCGTACAGGGCCCCGTTCTGGAAGCGGATCTCCAGGAACGAGGGGTTGACCACGGCGTTGAGCACGAGCAGCCCGACCAGGGCCACGACCGGCCAGAACAGGTGGTGCCGGATCATGAGGCCACCGCCGTACCCTGGTCGTCGTGCGCGGCGATGGCGCCCATCACGTCGTCCACGGTGATCCGCTCACCCTCGAGTTCGGCGGTCTTGCGCCGGTCGCGCAGGACCACCACCCGGTCCGAGACCCGGACCACCTCCTCCAGCTCGGCGCTGATGAACAGCACCGCCATGCCGTCCGCGGCCAGGTCGGCCACCACCTTCTGGATCTGGGCCTTGGCACCGACGTCGATGCCGCGCGTCGGTTCGTCGAGGATGAGCAGGGTGGGACGGGTGACCAGCCAGCGCGCCAGCAGGACCTTCTGCTGGTTGCCGCCGGAGAGGGTGCTCATGACGGCGCCCGGGTCGGCGGGGCGGATGTCGAGCTTGTCGATGTACTCGTCGACCAGCGCGTCGGCCACGCGCCGGGGGACCGGGCGCATCCACCCGCGGGCGGCCTGCAGGGCCAGGATGAGGTTGTCGCGTACCGTCAGGTCGGCGATGAGCCCCTCCGCCTTGCGGTCCTCCGAGCACAGGGCGACCCCGCGGGCGATCATCGAGCGCGGACCGCGCGGGCGCACGGCGCGCCCGCCCACGGTCAGCGTCCCGGTGTCGGCGCGGTCGGCCCCGAACAGCAGCCGCGCCATCTCCGTGCGTCCGGAGCCGAGCAGTCCGGCCAGGCCCACCACCTCGCCGGCGTGGATCTCCAGGTCGAACGGGGCGATGGAGCCCGCGCGGCCCAGCCCGTGCGCGGTCAGGACCGGTGAGGTGCCCGGGGCGCGCTCCTCCGAGCGGCGCTCGACCTCCTCCAGGACGCCCAGCTCGCGGCCGAGCATCACCGAGACCAGTTCCAGGCGGTCGGTCCGGCTCGGCAGGTACTCGCCGACCAGGGCGCCGTTGCGCAGCACCGTCATCCGGTCGGCGATCTCGTACACCTGCTCCAGGAAGTGCGAGACGAACAGGATCGCCACGCCCTCGTCGCGCAGCACGCGCACGATCCGGAAGAGCTCGGCGACCTCGTCGGTGTCCAGGCTGGAGGTCGGCTCGTCCAGGACCAGGACCCGGGCGTCCACGGCCAGGGCCCGGGCGATGGCCACGAGCTGTTGGACGGCGATGGGGTGGCTGTCCAGGTGGGAGCCGGGGTCGATGGACAGGCCGATGCGCTCCAGCAGCCGCGCGGCCTGGGTCCGGCAGGCCCGGAGGTCGATGGCGCCCAGGCGCCGCGGTTCGCGGCCGAGCATGATGTTCTCCGCCACCGACAGGTTGGGGCAGAGGTTGACCTCCTGGTAGACGGTGCTGATCCCGGCGTTCTGCGCCTGGACGGGTGCGGTGAACTCCACGAGCTCGCCGTGCAGGCGGATCTCGCCGGAGGTCGGGCGGTGCACACCGGTGAGGGCTTTGATCAGGGTGGACTTGCCAGCGCCGTTCTCGCCCATCAGGGCGTGCACCTCGCCGGGGAACAGCTGGAAGTCGACACCGGAGAGCGCCCGCACACCCGGGAAGTCGACGGTGATACCGCGCATGTCGACCACCGGGGTCGGCGGCGCTGGGGAATCGGTCATGGCCCGTGCTTTCGTCGTCGTGAACGGTTCCCGGCGCCGCTGTCGCCAGGGCGCCGGGAACCGGGATCGGGTCCCGGCGGGGCTCGGCCGGGGTGGGTGGAGGTGCGGGGTGCCCCTCACCCGGACTAGGTCGTGTTCTTCTGCGGGCTTTCGGGTGGGCTCGCGGTCGTCAGGTCGTCTCTCGCCAGACGATGTGCGAAGTTCAGCCTGGTGGTGCTGCACGAGCGCAGAGGCGCCGCGAGAGGCGGTCCTGGCGGCCGCGAGCCCGGAATGCCGCAAAGAACACGGCCTAGTACTGGCGGTCCGGCAGGGCCGCCTCGGCCTCCTCCTGCGTGAAGGTGGTCTCCTCCACGACCACGCGCTCGGGGACCTCCTCGCCCGCCACGACCTTCTCGGCGAGCTCCATCAGCTGGTCGCCCAGCAGCGGGTTGCACTCGACGATGTAGTTGATCTCGCCGGCGGCCAGGGCCTCCATGCCGGCCTCGACGGCGTCGATCGTGATGATCTGGATGTCCTCGCCCGGCTCCATGCCGGCGGCGCGGATCGCCTCGATGGCGCCCAGGCCCATGTCGTCGTTGTGCGCGTAGACGACGTCGATGTCGTCGTGGGAGCGCAGGAAGGCCTCCATGACCTCCTTGCCGCCCGACCGCGTGAAGTCGCCGGTCTGGGTGGCGATGATCTCGATGTCGGAGTTGTCGGCGATGATCTCCTCGAACCCCTCCTTGCGGTCGATGGCGGGGGCGGCGCCGGTGGTGCCCTGCAGCTCCACGACGTTCGTCTCGCCCTCCGCGTTGTCGACCAGCCACTGCCCGGCCTTGCGGCCCTCCTCGACGAAGTCGGAGCCGAGGAAGGTCTCGTACAGGGTGGTGTCGTCGGAGTCGATGGCCCGGTCGGTGAGGATGACGGGGATGTCGGCGCGCTGGGCCTCCAGCAGGACCGCGTCCCATCCGGTCTCCACGACCGGGCTGAAGGCGATGACGTCGACGTCCTGCTGGATGTAGGACCGGATGGCCCGGATCTGGTTCTCCTGCTTCTGCTGGGCGTCGGAGAACTGCAGATCGATGCCCGCGTCCTCCGCGGCCTGCTGGATGGACTCCGTGTTGGCGGTGCGCCATCCGCTCTCGGCGCCGACCTGGGCGAAGCCCATGGTGATCGTGCCGTCGTCGGACTCGTCCGCGCCGGAACCGCCTGAGCCGCAGGCGGTCACCGTCATGAGAACGAGCGCCGCGGCGGCGGTGGTGAGCCTCTTCATTGGGGGGTGCCTCCAGGTTGACGGTGACCCGTGGAATGTGTGTGGGGTGATCAGGATCACGTGGCCAATATAGTGAGCGCTAACATTTTGCGAGTCAACCCCTCTCCGCGGCACGATTCGACGACATTGCTCCTCGTCGGAGAGCGGCGTATGTTAGCGCCAACGGTATTTCGGGAGCTGACACCCGGAATCCGGGCCGCACCGGGCCGCAGCCCTCGCGTCCGCGGCGGATCCGTGGCCGCGGGCCGTTGGCATAGCCTGGTGGCCGTCGACGACCCGATGGGCGGCGACGCCGACAGTCAAGGAGTCATGGGTGGACCACACGTCTTCGTCCGTCCGGGCCAACCGCGACCCCGCCATGACGGACGTCGCCCGGTTGGCGGGCGTGTCCCACCAGACGGTGTCCCGCGTGCTCAACGAGCACCCCAACGTCCGTGAGCAGACCCGGCTGCGCGTGCGCGCCGCCATCGAGCAGCTGGGCTACCGGCCCAACCGGGCCGCCCGCGCCCTGGCCACCGGCAAGTCGCAGCTGATCGGCGTGGTGGCCCAGAACTCGACGCTGTTCGGCCCCACCTCGCTGCTGGCCGCCTTCGAACTGGCCGCGGCGGCCCAGGGGTTCGTGGTCAGCGTCCGCCGGGTCCGCGTCCTGGACCGCGGCTCCATCGCCGCCGCCGTGGAGCACCACCGGGAGCAGCGGGTGGCGGGGATCGTGGTGATCGCGCCGACCGCGGCCGCCGCCGAGGCCCTGGGCGAGGTTCCGACCGAGGTCCCCCTGGTCGCGGTGGACGGCGACCCCGACCGGGACGCCACCCTGGTCACCGTCGACCAGGAGGCCGGCGCCCGGCTGGCCACCCAGCACCTCTTGGCGGCCGGACACCGCACCGTCTGGCACGTGTCGGGCCCCGCGAACTGGTTCGACGCCGCCGGCCGCGTCCGCGGCTGGCGCGGGGCACTGGAGGAGGCGGGCGCGGAGGTGCCGCCGGTCACCGCGGCCGACTGGAGCGCGGCCTCGGGCTACCGCGCCGGGCTGATGCTCGCCCGCATGCCGGAGGTGACGGCGGTCTTCGCCGCCAACGACCACCTGGGCCTGGGGATCCTGCGGGCGATGTTCGAGCACGGCCGCTCCGTGCCCGGGGACGTGAGCGTGGTCGGGTTCGACGACGTGCCCGAGGCCGCCTTCTTCATCCCGCCGCTGACGACCGTGCGGCCCGACTTCGACAGCGTGGCCGCCGAGACCCTGAGCGTGCTGCTGTCGGTGATCTCGGGCGAGGTGGCCGGCTCCACCCGCCGGGTGATCACCCCCACCCTCGTCGAGCGCGGCAGCGTGGCGGCCCCGGCGGGCTGAGCGGACGCCACCGTCGGCGGCGGCTCGCCGAGCGCGGGTGACGGACCCCTGGGGAAATCGGGAGTGAACCCGGCGCCGGTCGGGGCCATCCCAGAGCAGGACACGGCCGCACACACGCGGCACCCCCATGGAGTAGAGGTACCCGTTGAGCAGGGACGCGCCCACACAAGGTCGCCCGCCGTCACAGACCCCCGCCCACCGGCTCCCGCCGGGCCTGCGGCCACTGGAGAAGGGCGACCCCGCCCGGGTGGGCCCCTACCGCCTCGTGGGACGCATCGGCGCGGGCGGCATGGGCGCGGTCTACGGCGCCCTGGACGACCGGGGCCACTGCGTGGCCGTCAAGACCGTGCACGCCAGGTTCGCCCGCCGGCCCCGCTACCGGGAGGCCTTCGCCCGCGAGGCCGCCATGCTGGGGCGCGCCCGCGGGGTGAGCACGGCCCGGCTGCACGCCGCCGACGTGACCGCCAAGGTGCCCTGGCTGGCCTTCGACTACGTCCCCGGCCGCGACCTGCGCGCCCACGTGCGGGCGTTCGGACCCTTGTCGGGCGACATGCTCCGCACGTTCGCCGCCGGCACCGCGGAGGGACTGGCCGCCCTGCACGCCGCCGGGATCGCGCACCGCGACATCAAGCCCGGCAACGTGATCCTGGCGCCGGAGGGGCCCAAGATCGTCGACTTCGGGATCGCGACCGAGATCGGCGCCGATCGCGCCACCGACCGCGCCGCCTCCTACGGCACGCCAGGCTGGGTCGCACCCGAACGGTTCGAGGGCGCGACCGCCGCCCCGGCGGCCGACGTCTTCGCCTGGGGCGCGCTCGTGGCGCTGGCCGCCACCGGACGCGACCCCTACGGCACGGGCGCCCCGGAGGAGCTGCGCCGACGGGCCGAGGAGGGGTCCTTCGACGTGGACGGCGTGCCCGACTCCCTGCGGACGCTGGTGGAGCGGGCCCTGTCCCCGGATCCGGCGGCCCGGCCCGCAGCGGTGGACCTCATGCGGGCCCTGCTGCCGCCGCCCCAGGAGGTGGGCGAGACCGGCAGGGTGCCGGCCGAGCGCACTCTGGCCGCGATGCTGCGCGCCTACTGGCGCGGGGTGGACGACGCGGGCCACGACCCGGCCCGCTGGGCGGCGGCCCTGAGCCTGCTCTCGGCCGCCGGTGTCGCGGGCGGTCTGGCGTCCGGTACCGGCGCGGCGACGGGGACGGGGACCGCGGCGGGCTCGGGCGCGGGCGCCGCCGGCGGGACGACCGCGGCGGCGGGCGCCCCGATGGTGTCGGGTTCCTCGGCCGCGGGCGGTGCGCTCAGTGCTCTGGCGGGCTCCAAGCTCGCCGCCGCCGGAGTCGGCCTGGTGCTGTTGGCCGGGGTGGCGGTGGGCGGCTACGCGGTCTACGCCCAGCTGCGTCCGGACCCGCGGGAGGTCCTGGCCTCGGCGGCGCAGGCGTTGGAGGAGGGGGAGGGGTTCACGGCACGTGTGGGGCTCCGCTACACCACCGCCCACGCGGAGGAGGTCGCCGGGCGGACCGGGGCGTCGGTCGAGGACGTACTGGCCGACAGCGAGGCCGAACAGGAGTACGTGTACTCCGCCGCCGATCAGGCCTTCCTCATCCGGGGCGAGGCGATGGGAGACGGCACCACCGCGGTGGCCGCCCACCGGGGCGAGATGTACGTGTACGCCGAACGGGACGAAGAGCCGGTCTCCCCACCCAACGGTGGGTCAGCCGAGAGGATCGACGTCGGGGACGGGGTGGAGGCCGCGGCGCTCTCACCCGGTCTGGTGACGTCCGCGCTGCGGTCCCTCGCCGACTCCGGTCAGGTGGCCGAGGAGAGCGGGGGCGGGGGCGACGGCCGTGTCTACTCCGGGCCCACGGCCCTCGGGTTCCTGGCCGACGGGGCCCTGGTTGAGGAGCGCGCCGAGGCCCTGGTCGAGTTCGACGGGGACGGTGCTCCGGTGCGGATGGAGTACACCACCGACCAGTGGCGGGTCGACGTCGAACTCGTGGAGGTGGACGCTCCGGTCCGGGTGGAGGATCCCCAGGTCTCCGCGATGGGGGACGGCTTCGGCTGGGCGGTGGTCCACGGACCCGTGTGCGGCACCGTCACCACGACCGACCGGGTGTGGGAGGTCCAGGCCAGCGGCTGGGGAGTGGACTGCGAGTACGCGATGGACGTGGCCGACCTGGTGCACGGGGAGGGGCTCACCGATGAGAGCGCCAGGGAGGGGCGGGTCGACGTGCTCATGGGCTACAGCGACTTCTACGGTTCCACCTGGCTCGTCGACGACAGCGTGAGCTGCTCGATCTTCCGCGATGCCCGGGGCGGGACGCCCGAGGGGCTCACGTTCCACTTGGCTCCGTGCCGGCCGGCGGCGCTGACCGGCGAGACCGGCGAGCTCGACGAGTCCCTGGGTCTGGAGGAGACGGAGTTCGCGGAGGCGGAGTTCGAGGAGCGGACGCTGATCGACTTCTACGTGAGCCACTGACGGCAGGGCACCGGGAACCGGCCCCCGCCCCGCCAGGGGAGGGGAGTCCGGGGTCCCGCCGGCGAACCGGCGGGACCCCGGACGTGGCTGTGGCCCGCGTCCCCCAACGCGGGCCACAGCGTGCGCGGCCAGTGTGCACAACGTGCGGTCTGGCCGCTGGGAAGGCGGATGCGGCGACTGAATACGTGTCGGAAACCCCCATTGCCGACACGAGCGCGCGCATCCGCGCTTGGATTGTGGAGAGCGCCTCACAGGTACTGGGTGGTGGGTATGTGGGGTTTTCGGGAGTCAGTCTGGGGCGCTTTCACCTGTGACAACGCCTCGTCTACATCCAGTGTTCCCGACAACCGGAGGGATTTTCGGTTCCTTCGGTAAAAAGCGAGTGCGGACTCGGCCACGGTCTCCCTATGCTCCCAGTTCACCGTGCGAGAAGGAGCCTACCCATGACCGAGCCGCTGACCCTGTGGCGTCCCACCGGACCCGCGGAATTGGCCCTGGTACGCGATTCCGGCTGGCGTGCGTGGCCGCCGCGGCTGCCCGAACAGCCGATCTTCTATCCGGTGCTGAACGAGGACTACGCGGCGCGGATCGCGCGCGAGTGGAACCTGCCACGTGACGGCGAGGGCCACGTCACACGCTTTCGCGTCGACGCGGACTTCGCCCGGCGGTATCCGGTGCGGCAGGTGGGCGGGCGCACGATCCTGGAGCTGTGGGTGCCCGCGGAGGAGTTGGCCGAGTTCAACGCCCACCTGCGCGGGCCCATCACACTGGTGCGCTCGTTCCTGCCCGATCACCCCGAGGGGATCGTGCCCGGCTGAGGGCCGGGTGCGGTCTCGCCGCCGTGGACCAGGGCCAGGTCCGGGTCCACGGCGGTCAGCGCGGTCATGACGTCGCCGAGGGCGTCGGAGAGGACCACGGGCTCGCGCTGGGTCGAGTGGGGCTCGCGCTGGGTCGGGTAGGTGTCGGTGGTGGAGGGGCGGGGGCGCCGTCGGGGATCGAGGGTGGTGGCCATGGGATGTCGGGCGCGTCCGGTGGGGTGCGCCCTCCTCCTTCTCGTGTGCTCACGTTCTCAGCCGTCCCGGTCGCCGTCACCGCCGGTGACCGTGGGGCCGACGCTTCCAGGGATAGCACGCGGTGACGACGGTTCACCGGTCGCCGCCGGATGCCGAGTCCCCCTGGGGAGAGCCGATCCGTGGGGATTGTCGTACCCGCGCACCACATCCACGTGAACGCACACCGGGCGGCCTGTGGACAGAGCGGGCACGGAGGGCGACCACGCCGCGGTCCTCCCACCCCGCCGTCGAGCGGTGAGCGCGCGGGCGTACGCGCGGGGAATACCTCCACGGCCAGGACCGTTCGAGGTGATAGTTTAATTGGAAACTACTTCTTCGGAAGCTACCTTGGAGGCGGCGGCCATGCAGTTCGGAATCTTCTCGGTGAGCGACGTCACCACCGACCCCACCACGGGGCGCACGCCGACCGAGGCCGAGCGCGTCAAGGCCATGGTCGCGATCGCGCTCAAGGCCGAGGAGGTCGGCCTGGACGTCTTCGCCACCGGTGAGCACCACAACCCGCCCTTCGTGGCGTCGTCCCCGACCACCATGCTCGGCTACATCGCCGCGCGGACCGAGAACCTCATCCTGTCCACGTCCACGACGCTGATCACCACGAACGACCCGGTGAAGATCGCCGAGGACTACGCGATGCTCCAGCACCTGTCCGACGGCCGGGCGGACCTGATGATGGGCCGCGGCAACACCGGGCCGGTCTACCCCTGGTTCGGGCAGGACATCCGCCAGGGCATCCCGCTGGCGCTGGAGAACTACAACCTCCTGCACCGGCTCTGGCGCGAGGACGTCGTCGACTGGGAGGGCAAGTTCCGCACACCGCTGCAGGGCTTCACCTCCACCCCGCGCCCGCTGGACGGGATCCCGCCGTTCGTCTGGCACGGTTCCATCCGCAGCCCGGAGATCGCGGAGCAGGCCGCCTACTACGGTGACGGCTTCTTCCACAACAACATCTTCTGGCCCGCCACCCACACCAAGAAGCTGATCTCGCTCTACCGGCGCCGCTTCGAGCACTACGGACACGGCAAGGCCGACCAGGCGATCGTCGGACTGGGCGGACAGGTCTTCATGCGCAAGAACTCCCAGGACGCGGTGAAGGAGTTCCGGCCCTACTTCGACAACGCCCCGGTCTACGGCGGCGGCCCCTCCCTGGAGGACTTCACCCGCGAGACGCCGCTCACCGTGGGCAGCCCGCAGCAGGTCATCGACCGTACCCTGGGTTTCCGCGACTCCTTCGGCCACTACCAGCGCCAGCTCTTCCTGATGGACCACGCCGGGCTGCCGCTCAAGACCGTCCTGGAACAGCTGGACATCCTGGGGGAGGAGGTCGTGCCCGTCCTGCGCAAGGAGTTCGCCGCGGGCCGGCCCGCCCACGTCCCCGACGCACCCACCCACACATCGCTCCTGGCCGCCCAGCGGGGGCCGGAGGAGAACACGGAGGCCCAGGCATGAGCACGCGCACACTCGTCACCGTCACCGCGGGGCTGAGCACGCCCTCCTCCACCCGACTGCTCGCCGACCGGCTGACGGCCGCGGCCGAGAGGGAACTGCGGGCGCGGGGCGAGGAGGTTGAGGTGCGGGTCGTGGAACTGCGCGACCTCGCCCACGACATCATGAACGCGATGGTGACCGGCGTGCCCACCGGCGAGCTGCGCTCCGTCCTGGACGACCTCGCGCGGGCCGACGGCGTCATCGCGGTCACCCCGGTGTTCAACGCCTCCTACAGCGGCCTGTTCAAGTCCTTCTTCGACGTGGTCGACACCGAGGCCATGGACGGCAAGCCCGTCCTGGCCGCGGCGACCGGGGGCAGCCCGCGCCACTCGCTCGTACTGGAGCACGCCCTGCGGCCGATGTTCTCCTACACGCGCTCGGTGGTCGTGCCGACCGCCGTCTACGCGGCCTCGGAGGACTGGGGCGCGGGCGACAGCGGCGGTCGTGAGCTGGGCGAGCGCATCGACCGCGCGGCCCGACAGCTCGCGGCCCTGGCCGTGGAGCACGTGGCGGACCGCGTCGACCCCTACGAGGAGCCGACGTCCTTCAGCGACCTGATGTCGGGGCTGGGCGTCTGATCGCGCGGCGGGGCGCCCGGGCCTGGTCGAACCAGTGCCTGGGCGCCCCGTGCTGCGCGGCCGGACTCCCCGGTCGCTCGCTGTGCGCGGTGGACGCTAGGCCGGTGAGCCGACGGTGGTGCGCACCCCGTCGATGACGCCGGAGTTCCACATCATGGAGATGTGCTCGACGCACCCGGTCCGGATGTTGTTCGCCCCGTCCAGCGAGGTGCTGTCGTAGGGCGAGATGACGATGTCGCAGGGCGAACGGAAGGTCGTGTAACCCACCGCGCCGGGCGTGGGGTCACCGCTGTTGAGCTCGGCCAGGAAGCCCGACCCGTGCCGCATCTCCGCGCACGGCGTGATGAGCGACGTGCACAGGTCGGCGATGTCCGTGCCGTTGTTGGGGCCGCCGATCGAGATCCACTGGTCGACCTTGTGTTCGCCGCCCAGGAACTTGATGTACCAGCGCGAGGACAGCCCGCCCATGGAGTGCGTCACCAGGTGGACCCGGTCGGCGCCGTGCTGGGCGCGCACGTCGTCGGTGTAGTGGGACAGGCGGTCGGCAATGGTGCGGTTCGACCGCAGCCAGTCGTAGGAGAACACGTGCAGCCGGTCGGCGGGGTAGCCCGACGCGACCAGGCTGTCCCGCATGGTCGACCACTGGCCGCCCTTGCCGGCGAATCCGTGGACGAAGATGATCGGGACGGGGCCGGCCGCGGCGGCCGGCGCGGCCTGGACCAGGCCGAGGGAGCCGGCGAGCGCGAGACCGCACAGGAGGGAGAGCAGGCGTTTCATGGTGCCTCCAGGGGGTGGGGGAGCCTTGAGTGTGTGGCGCGCGCCACACGGAGCGCATCGGCTGAACCGCCGGTCCCTTTACAGCTCTTTAACTCACGGGTAACTTTCTTGCCGTGACCCGCGTGCCCCCGCCTACACGCGTCGCCCCCCTGTACGGGCGTGACCAGGACATCGCCGCCACCCGCGACCTGCTGCGGGCCGCCCGCTCCGGCCGGAGCGGGATCCTGCTGGTCCGCGGCCGACCCGGCTCGGGCCGGTCCGCGCTGCTCGCGCACACCCGCGCCCACGCCCCCGACTTCACCGTGCTGGCCGCGCACGCCGCCCCCGAGGAACGCCACCTGGCCCTCGCCGGCCTGCACCAGCTCCTGCGCCCGGCCATGCCGTACCTGCCGCGCCTGCCCGCGGCCCAACGCGAGGCCCTGCACCAGTCCCTGGAGTGCGGGCGCACGGACCGGCCCTTCCCGCTGGCGGTGGCCGCCCTGGGACTGATCACGGAGATCGCCGCGGAGCACCCCGTCCTCATCTGCGCGGACGACGTCCACCTCATGGACGCGCCCTCCCGCGAGGTTCTCGCCTTCGCCGGCCGGCGGCTCGCCGACGAGGGCGTGGCCACCCTCCTGTCCGCCGAGACCGGAGCCCGCGGTGCGCCCGGCGGGGTCCCCGTCCTGGACCTGGCGCCCCTGGACCGGGAGAGCACCGAGCACCTCCTCGACGCGGCCGCCGCGCCGGATCCCCTGGCCGACACCGTCCGAGCCGAACTCGCGACGCTCGCGCGGGGCAATCCGCGAGCCGCACTCGAACTCCTGGCCGCGACCGGGCCCGCCCAGCGTTCCGGAGCCGCGGACCTTGGCCGCCCGCCCCGCTCACGCGGCGACCTCACCGACACCTACCTCGCCCGGGCCCATCGACTGCCCGCGCCGGTGCGCCACCGGCTCCTGCTGCTCGCGGCCGACCCCGGCGCCCCCGCCACGTCCGTGCTGTCCGCCTCCCCGGAGGACGGCGACCCCGTGCCCGGGTGGGAGCGGGCCGAACGCGCCGGGCTCGTCCACCAGGACGACGGATGGCCCGTTCTGGCGCACCCTGTGGTCGGGCCCGCGCTCTACCACGGCCTGCCCGCCGCGGAACGATGCGCCGCCCACCGCGCGCTGGCCCGCCGCGCCCCCGCCGACGCCGCCTGGCACCGGGCCGCGGCCCGCACCGCCCCGGACGAGGCCGCCGCCGCGGACCTGCGCCTGCTGGCCCTGGACCGGATGGGACGGCGCGGCCACGGCCCCGCCTCGGTCCTGTTCGAACGCGCCGCCGACCTCACACCTGCCGCCGCCTCCCGCGCCATGCGCCTGGCCGAGTCGGCCCGCGCGGCGTGGCTCTCCGGCAACCACCCTCGCACCCTGCGGCTCCTGGAACGCGTCGGTGACGAACTGCCCGCCCTGGGTACGCACGCCGGCTCCGTACGCGAACACGTCGAACTCGTGCGCGCCGACATGGAACTGCGCTCCGGCGTGGCCATCGCCGCCTTCCAGCGCCTGCGGACCTTCGCCGACCGCCTGCCCCGCCACGACAGCGCCCTGGCGCTGCGCGCCCTGCACCAGGCGGGGGAGGCCTGCTGTCTGTCCGGCGACCACACCCGCTACTTCGCCACCGCCGAACGTGCGCTCTCGCTCCACGGGGGAGGCGCCCGGCCCCAGGACCGCCTCGTCCTCGACTACATGGCGGGCAAGGCCGCCCTCTTCCAGGGCCGCCACCCCGAGGGCGTGGCCGCCCTGCGCCGCGTGATGGCGGCGGCCGACGGGACCGAGGACCCCCAGCACCTCCTCCTGGGCGGCATCGCCGGGCTCCTGTGCGGCGACAACCTGCGGGCCGGGGCCCTCGCCGGGCGGGCGGTCGACCACGCGCGCCGCACCGGCGCGGACTCCCTCGTCCCACGAGCCCTGGAGTTCCTCACCTACGCCGAACTCTGGCTCGGCCGACTCTCCCTCGCCGAGGCCGGCGCCGCCGAGGGGCTGCGCACGGCCGAGGCCACCGGCCAGGACAACTGCGCCGGCCACCACCGCGCCGGTCTCGCGCTGCTGGCCGCGATCCGCGGTGAGGAGGACGCCTGCCGGGAGCGGGCGGGGGCGGCCCTGGCCCTGGCCGACTCCCACGACCTCGGCCTGCCCGCGGGACTGGCCTCCTGGGCCCTGGCCCTGCTCGACCTGGCCCTGGGGCGGGTGGACGAGGCCGCCGCACGGCTGCTCTCCCTGCGCCGGGCGGGCCCGGGCCGCGGCCACACGGCCGTGCACCTGCTGAGCACGCCGCACCTGGTGGAGGCGACCATGCGGGGGAGCGCGACCGAACCCGGCCCCGACCGTGCGGAGGCCGTGCGCTCGGCCGTCACGACCTTCGAGCGCTGGGCCGAGGCCACCGGCGAGGCCGCCGCCCGCGCCCTCGCGCTGCGTTGCCGGGCGCTCCTGGCCTCGGGTCGGGAGAGCACGGAGCTGTACGGCCGTGCGGTCGACCTGCACGCGTCGGGCTACTGCGACCTCGAACTGGCGCGCACGCAGCTGCTGTTCGGTTCCCACCTGCGGCGCGAACGCAGCACGGGCAGGGCCCGCGAGCACCTGACCGCGGCCCTGGAGACCTTCGAGCTCCTGGGCGCGCGACCGTGGGCCGACCAGGCGCGCGCCGAACTGCGCGCCACGCGCGGCCGGCCCGCCCAGCGGGAGCGGGACCCCGCCAGGGAGCTCAGCCCGCAACAGCTGCAGATCGCCCGCCACGTCGCGACCGGGTCCACCAACCGGGAGGTGGCGGCCCTGCTGTTCCTGAGCCCGCGCACGGTCGACCACCACCTGCGCAACATCTACGCCAAACTCGGGATCCGGTCCCGGGTGGAGCTGGCCCGGCTCCTCGGCTGAGGCCGTATCGCCGCCACCGGCGCGCCCCCGCACCCCCGCGCCCCCGCGCTTCCGCGCGCCCCCGTGCATGCCCGCGCGTCTCTGCGCTGCCCACCGGACAAGGTGCCCGTGCCAGAGCAGACGGTCGAGGAGGCCGCGCACGTCCACCAGTCCGGCCAGGGCGCGCTGGTGGTCCGCCTGTTCGACCGAGCCCCGGCCCGCCGACGGCCGAACGGCGTTCGGTAGCGTGTCGCCATGGACTCAGCCAGCGTGTACACCCGTTGCCAGGACCGCCTGCTCGACCTGGCCGCAGAGTTGACGGCCGAGCAGCTCGCCACCCCCGTGCCCGCCCTGCCGGACTGGACCGTCCTGCAGACCTACGCCCACCTCGCGGGCGTGTGCGCCGACGTGGTCGGCGGCCTGGTGCCGCCCTCCGACGACACCACCACGGCCCGCCAGGTCGCCGAGCGCGCCGGAGACGACCTGGACGCGGTGTGCGCGGAGTGGCGCAGCCAGGCTCCCGCGCTGCTGGAGGTCTTCGCGCGCGAGACCCGTGCCCGGTACCGGCTGCCCGCCCTGGACGTGTGGCACCACGAGAACGACATCCGCGGCGCGCTGGGTCTGGGCGCCCAGACCCTGGACGCCGACCAGCTCGCGCACTTCACCGTGGGCGGCCTGGCGCGCGGCTGGGCCCCGGACGTGCCGGGGGTGCGCGTCGTGGCCGTCGACACCGGACAGGAATGGCTGCTGGGCGAGCGGGCGGACCTGGAACTGCGGGCCGAGGCCTTCGAACTCGCGCGCGCCGTGACGGGTCGCCGCAGCGTGCGGCAGATCGCCGCCATGGACTGGAAGGGCGACCCGAGCGCGGTGGCGCACCGCCTGCCGACCCTGCCCGCGCCCGAGGTCGATCTGGCCGTCTGAGGCCGAACGCACCGGCGCGGCCCGCCGGTGCGTTCGATCGGCGTCCGGCGGGCCGCACACGGGGGAGCGGTCCCCGCGGAGCGCGCTCCTACACCGACTGCTCCCTGCGGCCGGCGTGCTTGCGCGGCTTGGGCACGTCGCGCATCTCCACGTAGGGCTCCACACCCTCCGGGTGACCCGTCTCGGCGGCCCGGCCGCGCTCGATCTCGGCGTTGAACTCCTCGCCCAGCAGGATCGCGATGTTGGTGATCCACAGCCAGACGAGGAAGATGACCAGCGCCGCCATGCTCCCGTAGGTCTGGCCGTAGCTGGAGAAGTTGGCGACGTAGACGGCGAACAGCGCCGAGGCGACCAGCCAGATCGCCACCGCCAGCACGCTGCCGGGGCTGATCCAGCGGAACCCGCGCTTGGCGTTGGGGGAGGCCCAGTACAGCAGGGCGATCATGAAGACCACGATCACCAGGAGCACCGGCCACTTCGCGATGTCCCACACCGTCGTCACGGTCGGGCCGAGCCCCAGGATCTCCCCGATCCGTTGCGCGACGGCACCGGTGGCGGTGATGGCGAGCACCGTGAAGGTCATCAGGACCACCAGCAGCAGGGTCACGCCGACGCGGACGGGCAGCGTCTTCCACACGGGCCGCCCCTCGGGCACGTCGTAGACGATGTTGGACGCACGCATGAAGGCGGCGATGTACCCGGACGCCGACCACAGGGCGACGAGCAGACCCACCAGACCGAAGATCCCGGCCGCGGCCCGGTTGTCCTGGAGGTTCTGGATCGCGGACGTCACGACTCCGGCGACGTCCGCCGGCAGGACCGTGTTGATGTTGTCGGTCAGTGTCTGGGTGGCGGTCGGACCGGCCAGGCCGAGGAGGGACACCAGGACCAGGATGGCCGGGAACAGGGCCAGGAGTCCGTAGTAGGTGAGCCCCGCCGCCAGGTCGGTCAGGTTGTCCTCCCGGAATTCGCGGAACGTCCGTTTCAGGGCCGCCCACCAGGAGAACTTCGTCATCGCGGTCGGTTTCGCGGCCGGCTCCCGCGAAGCCGGCACACCGGTGGGCCCCTCGTTCGGCTGCTGGGTCATGACTCACTCCCTTCTTTCCGCCGTCGCGCTGCCGCACCTGGAGGTACGGCGCTCCGCGCCCCCGTCCGACTCTGCGGACGGGGGCGCGAACGGACCTCAGGAACCGTGCCCCTGCCGTGAGGCCGACGCGACCTCGTCGCGGGCCTGCTCGCCGGTGCTGTGAGCGGCGTCGGTGGCACTCTCCTTGAGGTGCTCACCGGCCTCCCGCGCGCTCTCGACAGCCTGGTCCCGAACGCGCTCGGCGGACTCCGAGACCGCGCGCCGCGCCGAATCGACCATCTCGGGGGCGTACTCCCTGGCCTGCTGTGCCGCCCTGCGCTCCGCCTCGCTCTCGGACAGCAGCGAGGCGGCCAGGAGGCCGGCGCCGAAGGCGATCAGGCCGGCCGCCAGCGGATTGCCGCGTGTCTGCTCGACCGCCTGCCGGGGCGCGGACCGCGCGGCCTCGCCCACCTGCTCGGCGTTGCGCCGGATACCGCTCATCGCCGCCTGCGAGGACGGCTTCGAACCCATGACCCGCTCCCGCAGGCCCTGCGCGCGGCGGCGCACCCGGTCCTTGCGCCGCTCGATCGCCTGCCGCGGGTCGACGCGGTTCACGAGCCGGTCCGTGTCCTCGGTGAGCTCGGCGCGGGTTCGTTCGATGTCCTGCCTTATCCGGTCGGGTGCTTCGCCCATCGCGCATCCTCCTTCAGCGTCTCGATCGTGCGTTCCGGTGCGGGAGACACGCGGCGCATCCTGCTGCGGCCCATGGCGAACAGGATCGCGCCGGCGATCGCCCAGACCGCCGCCACGACCAACGAGGCCCAGCCCAGGCCGATGAGGACGGAGAGGCCGAACACGGCCGCCAGGCTGAGCAGCACCAGCGTCATGTAACCGGCGAACGCGGCGGCGCTGAGCATGCCCGCGGCCTTGCCGGCCTTGGTCGCCTCCTCGCGGAATTCGGCCTTGGCCAGCTCGACCTCCTGCCTGAACAGCTTCTGGAGGTCGTTGGTGACCTCCGTGACCAGTTCGGCCACCGACCTGTCGTCGCCGGTGGTGTCCATCGCGGGCGATGAGGGTCGAGGAACGGTCGTCATGTCACCGGCCCTCCCCTGTCGGTGTCCACCCTGGTCCCTCGTGGGAGGCGCGGATCGGGATCTGGCCGCTCTGGCCGCCCTGGTCGCCCTGGTCGCCCTGGCGCGGCAGCGGAGCGCTCGTCTGTGCGTGCTCGCCCGCCTCGGTCCTCGCGGAGCCGCCGTCGTCCTGGGAGGCCGACGAGGACGCCTTGAGGAGGCGTCCGAGCGTGAAGCCGGCCACGGCGGCGCCCACAAGGAAGGCCACGGGCCTGCGCCGTGCCAGATCCCGTGTCTCGGCCAACAGGCCTTCCACGCCCCGGTCCTCCAGGAAGTCGGCGGTCTCCGTGCCGCTCTCGGCGACCTGGCGGACGACTCCCCCCACCGGGGACTCCGACCTGCCGTGCTCGGCCATCGACTCCAGGTCCTGGGACCACTGGCGCAGGTGGTCCGAGGCCATTCCGGTCAGGTTGCCCATCTCCTTGCGGACCCGGTCCTGCACGTCGTCCACGACGTGGCCGGTCTCCGCGCGGGTCTCCTCGGCGAGCGAACGCACCTGGTCCTTCGCCGAGGACGCGACCCCGCTCGCGGCCGAACGCGCGGCCTCGGCTCTGCCGCCGCCACCGCCTCCGGGCTCTTCGGTACCGTCCAGCGGACGCATGATCACGACCTCCTCGGTTGGGTCGTTGTCCTGCCTTCCTTGTGCCGCGCTCTACCCCCGGGCGACGCGACAGAAGCGCGAGACGCACGCAGGTGCCCAATGATGGAAGGGGTTTTGTGGTGTTTTTGCACCCGTTTCGGCGGTCCGGTGTGCCGCCCTCTCCGGCTGTGACCTGGATGTCGCGGCTGATCGCGGGGCCGTCGCGCCGTCGCGGACCGCCCTCGGGCCGTGGCGAGGTGTGAGATCGGCGCCGAGTTCTTCTTGTTACACCCATTGCAGCGGCTTTCCTCCGGTGTTAACTTTTCGGCACCGCTTGGGAGCGCTCCCGTGACGGGAGCGCTCCCACGCCGACCGGGCCAGCGCCGACCCGGTCTCACCCCCCACCCCCCACGCGCCCCACCCCACACAGCACACCCCCCAACACCCCCCAACACCCCCCAAGGTCTCGGCCCCGCTGCCCCCGCCGAGGCGCCCTCCGCCCTGGCCGCGTCGCGGTCGGAGCCGGCGCCCCGCCCCGCGGCATCGGGGAGTCGAGCACCCTCCGAGGAGGATGCGCAGTGACCACACCCGTATCCCGGCCCCGCCTCCGACGGCGATGGCCCCTCCCAGCGGCCCTGGGCACCGCCCTCGTGGCGGCCCTGCTCTCGGCCGTGTCCGTCCAGGCCGAACCGGCCCCCAGTTCGGACTACGAGTACTCCCCGGTCGCCGAGAGGGTCCAGCGGGAGAATCCCGAGCTCACGCAGTACGAGTCGGCCTTCCTGGAGCAGTACGACACCATCAAGGACCCCGCCAGCGGATACTTCCGCGAGTTCGACGGGCTCCTCGTCCCCTACCACTCGGTCGAGAAGCTGATCGTGGAGGCACCCGACACCGGGCACGCCACGACCTCCGAGGCCTACAGCTACTACCTGTGGCTGGAGGCCACCTACGGGCGGGTCTCCGGCGACTGGCAGCCCTTCAACGACGCCTGGGCGTCGATGGAGGCCTTCATCATCCCGTCCACCGCCGACCAGCCCACCAACGGCTCCTACGACCCCTCCGCCCCGGCCTCCTACATCCCCGAGTCACTCGACCCCTCCGACTACCCGATGCCGATCACGCCCGAGGTGCAGCCCGGCCAGGACCCCCTCGCCGACGAGCTGAGCAGCACCTACGGCACCGACGAGGTCTACGGGATGCACTGGCTGCTGGACGTGGACAACGTCTACGGCTACGGCTTCTGCGGTGACGGCACCCATGACGCCCCGGCCTACATCAACACCTTCCAGCGCGGCTCCAACGAGTCCGTCTGGGAAACCGTTCCCCACCCCTCGTGCGAGACCTTCGAGCACGGCGGGGAGAACGGGTTCCTCGACCTGTTCGTGGACGACCAGGCCTACTCCGAGCAGTGGCGCTACACCAACGCGCCCGACGCCGACGCCCGGGCCGTCCAGGTCGCCTACCTCGCGCACGAGTGGGCGGCCGAGCAGGGCAACGCCTCCGACATCGCCGAGAGCGTCGACGACGCGGCGATGATGGGCGACTACCTCCGCTACGCCATGTTCGACAAGTACTTCAAGGAGATCGGCGACTGCGTCGATCCCGCCTCCTGCTCACCCGGTTCGGGCAAGGAGTCGGCGCACTACCTCATGGCCTGGTACTACTCCTGGGGCGGCGCGATGGAGAGCGCCGAGTACCCCTGGGCCTGGCGCATCGGCGGCTCGGCCGCCCACCAGGGCTACCAGAACGTCATGGCCGCCTACGCGCTCTCGGAGGTCGACGCCCTGCGGCCGGAGTCGGCGACCGGCGCCGAGGACTGGGGCGTGAGCCTCGACCGCCAGCTGGAGTTCCTCCAGTGGCTGCAGTCCTCCGACGGCGGCATCGCCGGCGGTGCGACCAACAGCTGGGAGGGCGACTACTCCGAGCCGCCCGCGGGCACGCCCACCTTCTACGGCATGTTCTACGACGAGAAGCCCGTCTGGCACGACCCGGCGTCCAACCAGTGGTTCGGCTTCCAGGTCTGGGACATCGAGCGCGTGGCCGAGTACTACCGCATCACCGGTGACGAGCGCGCCGGCGACATCCTCGACTCGTGGATCCCCTGGGCGATCGAGAACACCACGGTCGGCCCCGACGGCGAGTTCGCCATCCCGGCCGACATGGAGTGGAGCGGTGCGCCCGACGACTGGACCGGCACGTCCACCGGCAACCCGGACCTGAGCGTGGAGGTCGTCTCGCACAACCAGGACGTCGGCATCGCCGCCGGCCTGGCCAAGACCCTCATGCACTACGCGGACGCCACCGGCGACGAGGCGTCGCTGGAGACCGCCGAGGGCCTGCTGGACGCCCTGATGGAGCACCAGGACGACCTGGGCGTGGCCATTCCGGAGGTGCGGGGCGACTACGAGCGCTTCGACGACCCCTTCGACGCGCCCAACGGCGGACTCTACGTGCCCGAGGGCTGGACCGGACAGATGCCGGGCGGCGACGTGGTCGACTCCGACTCCACCTTCGCCTCCATCCGCTCCTTCGTCGAGGACGACCCCGACTGGCCCCGTGTCCAGGAGTACCTGGACGGCGGCCCGGCACCGGAGTTCACCTACCACCGGTTCTGGGCGCAGGTCGACGTGGCCACCGCCCTGGCCACGCACGGCGAGCTCTTCGGCGAGACCGACCCGGACCCGGACCCCAGCCCGGATCCCGACCCGAGCCCGGACCCGAGCCCGGACCCCGACCCGAGTCCGGACCCCGACCCGGTCGGTTCCTGTGAGGTCGTCTACGACATCGCCTCCGAGTGGAACCAGGGCGCCACCGTGAACGTCACCGTGCGCAACGACGGCGACGAGGCGGCCGAGGACTGGGCCCTGACCTGGGACGGTCCCGCGGGTGAGGAGATCACCGGCGCCTGGAACGCGGAGGTCGTGCGATCGGGCGCGACGGTCACCGCCACACCCGTCGGTTGGAACAGCACCATCGCCGCCGGAGGCCAGACCTCCTTCGGCTTCCAGCTGACCCACACCGGACAGGCCGCCACACCGGAGGCGTTCGCGCTGAACGGCGAGGCCTGCACCACCGGCTGACCCGCGATCACGCGGGCCGGCCCCCAGGGGCCGGACGCCTCCCCCACCGGCGTCCGGCCCCACCCCACCCCTGACCTCACACGGATCACGACGACCCAGAGGATCCCCCCATGCCAGGCAGGACACGCACACGCGCCAGGGCACTGGCGGCCGTCGCGCTCGGATGCGCGCTCGCCGCCGGGACCGCCACGGCGGCCCACGCCGCGCCGGCCGCGCCGACCGAGACCGCCGCCGAGACCGAACGGGCGCAGCAGAGCGGACTGCGCGAACCGGCCGACGAACTCGGCCTGCGGATGGGCACCGCCGTCTCCGCCCACCTGCTCGACCAACAGGTCTACCGCGACACCGCCGCCACCGAGTTCAACTTCATCACGCACGAGAACTCCCTCAAGTGGGAGTCGGTCCAGCCCCAGCGGGGGCAGTACTCCTTCGCCGACGCCGACCGGATCATGGAGTTCGCCCAGGCCAACGACCAGGAGGTCCACGGACACACGCTGGTCTGGCACAGCCAGCTGCCCTCCTGGGTGGAGGACGGGAACTTCTCCGAGGCCGAGCTCACCGAGGTCACCACCGACCACATCGAGACGACCATGGGCCGCTACGCCGGGGAGATCGCCACCTGGGACGTGGTCAACGAGCCCTTCAACGAGGACGGCACCTTCCGCGACTCCGTCTTCCAGCGCACCCTGGGCGAGGACTACATCGCCCAGGCCCTCACCACCGCCGACTCGGTCGACCCGGACGCCCGGTTGTTCGTGAACGACTACAACATCGAGGGGATCAACGCCAAGAGCGACGGCATGTACGCGCTGGCGGAGTCCCTCCTGGACCAGGGCGTGCCGTTGGACGGCGTCGGTATCCAGGGCCACCTGGTGGTCGGCCAGGTCCCCGGCGACGTGCGCCAGAACATCGAGCGCTTCACGGACCTGGGGCTGGAGGTCGTCATCACCGAGCTGGACATCCGGATGGACCTGCCCGTCACGGAGGCCAAGCTCGAACGGCAGGCCGCCGACTACGCCCTGGTCATGGACGCCTGCCTGTCCGTGCCCGGCTGCTCCGGCGTGTCCGTGTGGGGCGTCACCGACGCCCACTCGTGGGTGCCCGACGTCTTCGAGGGCCAGGGCGCCGCACTGCCCATCGACGAGGCCTACGCGCCCAAACCCGCCTATTGGGCGATCAGCGGGGCCCTGGGCGGCGCGACCGGGCCCGGCACCGGCGACCCGGACGAGCCCGGGGAGCCGGGGGAGCAGGACTGCCTGGTCACCTACGCCGTGACCTCCCACTGGGGCCAGGGCGCGGTCGTCGACGTCACCGTGCGCAACGACACGGGCGAGCCCGTACCGGACTGGTCGCTGACGTGGACCCAGCCCGCCGGCGAGCGGATCACCGGCGCCTGGAACGCCCAGGTCGTCCAGAGCGGGAGCGAGGCCACCGCCACGCCCGTGGCCTGGAACGGCACCATCGCGCCGGGCGGATCGGTCACCTTCGGGATGCAGATCGAGCACGGCGGCGAGGCCGCGTCACCCGCGGCGTTCGCGCTGGAGGGCCAGACCTGCCGGACGGGGTGACGGCGCGCCCCCACGCGTCGCCCCAGGGGCCGGGCATCCCACCCCCCGGTGCCCGGCCCCGCCACCACCCCTCCCGCCCCGTTCCCGACCGAGCACGAACCTCCGACCGCACCCGTACTCCTGACCGCACCCGCTTGCTGACCGCACCCGTACACCCGACCGGCGCCGGGGTCGGCCTCCCGCCACCGACCCCGGCGCCCCCGCAGACCACCTTCGACAACGTTGTCTCCGACAGATGGAGGAAGCACCCGATGACAGCATCCGTACCCCGGCGCCTACTGGTCGCCGTGGGCGCCGTCCTGGCCCTCATGGCCGGTGTCCTGGCCTACGCGCTGCCGGCCCAAGCCGACACCGGTTTTCGGATCAGTGAGGGCCGGCTCGTCGACGCGGCCGGAAACGACTTCGTCATGCGCGGCGTCAGCCACGCCCACACCTGGTACCCGCAGGAGACCCAGTCCCTGGGCGACATCAAGTCCCTGGGCGCCAACTCCGTACGGGTCGTCCTCAGCAGCGGCGACCGCTGGAACGAGAACGACGTCGACGACGTGGCCGCGGTGGTGGCCGACTGCAAGGCCCACCGATTGATCTGCGTCCTGGAGGTGCACGACACCACCGGCTACGGCGAGGAGGCCGAGGCCGCCACGCTCGACCAGGCCGTCGACTACTGGCTGCGCGTGCGCGACGCCGTCGAGGGCGAAGAGGACTACGTCCTGGTCAACATCGGCAACGAGCCCTACGGCAACGACGCCGCGACCGTCCAGGACTGGGCGCCCGACACCTCCGCGGCGATCCAGCGCCTGCGTGATGAGGGCTTCGACCACACCCTGGTCGTGGACGCGCCCAACTGGGGCCAGGACTGGTCGCACACCATGCGCGCCGACGCCCAGCAGGTCTTCGACTCCGACCCCGACGCCAACACGCTGTTCTCAATCCACATGTACGGCGTGTACGAGCAGGAGTCCACGATCGTCGACTACATGGAGGCCTTCACCGATGCCGGCCTGCCGCTGATGGTCGGCGAGTTCGGCATCGACCACAGCGACGGCAACCCCGACGAGGACGCCATCATGGCGCACGCCGAGCGCCTGGGCCTGGGCTACATCGGGTGGTCCTGGAGCGGCAACAGCGGCGGCGTCGAGTACCTGGACATGGTGGAGGACTTCGACGTCGACCGGCTCAGCCCCTGGGGCGAGCGGATCTTCCACGGCCCGAACGGCATCGCCGAGACGGCCGTGGAGGCCCCGGTCTACGGCGGGTCCCCCGACCCCGACCCCTCGCCCAGCCCGGATCCCACGCCCAGCCCCGACCCGACGGACCCGCCCGGGGACGGCGACTGCGAAGCCGAGTACACGGTCGTCAACGAGTGGTCCGGCGGCTTCCAGGGAGAGGTGACCGTCACCGCCACTGAACCGCTCACCGCGTGGACGGTCTCGTGGACCTTCGCCGACGGCGAGCGCGTGACCCAGTCCTGGAACGCCTCGGTCACCGGTGAGGGCGACCAGGTGAGCGCGGTCAACGCCGGCCACAACGGCACGCTCTCGGCCGGGCAGACGGCCACGTTCGGCTTCATCGGCTCCCACGAGGGGACCGTCGGCACTCCCGAACTCGCCTGCACCACCTGACGCACCGGTCGCGCGGGGCCGCCAGCCCCGCGCGACCACCCACCCCCACCGAAGGAGCAGTGAACGACCATGAGGACGAGGACACGCCACGCCCTGGTCACGAGCGTGGCCCTGGGCGGCCTGGCCATCGGCTACGCCGTCGCGGTCACCCCCGAACCGGCCGAGGCCCACGGCGCCTACACCTACCCCGCCAGCCGCACCTACGCCTGTTTCCAGGACGCGACCGGCGGAAGCAGCGGCGGAGCCCTGCAGCCCACCAACGACGCCTGCGCGGACGCGCTCGCCCAGGGCGGCGACTACGCGTTCTGGAACTGGTTCGGCAACCTCATCGGGGATGTCGGCGACGCCCACCGCGAGCGGGTGGCCGACGGCGAGCTGTGCGGTCCCACGGAGGACTTCGCGGCCTTCAACGAGCCGCGCACGGACTGGCCGAGCACGCCGCTGGAGCCGAACACCACCGTGGAGTTCCGCCACAACGCCTGGGCGCCGCACCCGGGGACCTTCTTCACCTACGTCACCGAGGACGGCTGGGACCCGAACTCGCCCCTGGCCTGGGACGACCTGGAGCTCGTCGACGAGACCACGAACCCGCCGCTGCGCGACCAGGGCGACGCGGGGGCCGAGTACTACTGGGACATCGACCTGCCCGACCGCGAGGGACGGCACGTGGTCTACGTGGTCTGGGAGCGCTCCGACAGCCCCGAGGCCTTCTACAACTGCTCGGACGTGGTGTTCGGCGAGGACCCGGGCGGCCCCGACCCGTCCCCGAGCCCGGACCCCACGCCGAGCCCCGACCCGACGCCCAGCCCCGACCCCACCCCCAGCCCCGACCCCACGGCGCCGCCGGAGGAGTACTGCCGGGCGGAGTACTCGGTGGTGGGCGAGTGGTCGAACGGCTTCCAGGCCGAGGTCGAGGTGACCGCCGGTGAGGAGGCCCTCTCCGGGTGGATGGTGGACTGGGTGTTCGCCAACGGCCAGGAGATCCAGAGCTCCTGGAACGCCGAGCTCGTCAACCACGGCGCGCACCACGAGGCGACCAGCGCCGCCCACAACTCGACGCTGGCGGCCGGGGAGTCCACCACCTTCGGGTTCGTGGCGTCCCACGACGGTGTGAACATCCCGCCCCGGGTGGCCTGCCAGGAGGACTGACCGGCGCGGTGACGCGCTGATCGGCATGGGAGAGCGCTGATCAGCGCGGGTCGGCTCCGCGGTCCCCGCACGGGGGCCGCGGAGCCGTCGTCTACGGCTTGTACGGGATGCGGTCGATGGCCCGGACCTCGCCCAGCGTCGACCACTCGTTGCGGCCCAGCCGGGCCAGCGGACGCAACCGGGTCACCTCGGGGTGCCCGTCCACCAGCACGTCCTCGTCCAGCGCCACGTGCACCACCCGCCCGAACACGACCGTGGAGTCGCCCAGGCACAGGGTCGAGTGCAGGACGCACTCCAGCGCCACCGGGGAGGCGGCCACGCGCGGCGGCTTGACCACCGCGCTGGACTCGCGCTCGACACCGACCCGGTCGAACTCGCCGATCTCCGGCGGGAAGGGGGTGCCGGTCGCGTTGATCGCCTCCTGGAGCGGTTCGGGCGCCAGGTTCACCACGAACTCACCGGTCTCCTCGGCGTTGCGCAGGGAGTCCTTGCGGCCCACCGAGGTGAACTGCACGATCGGCGGTTCGACGCAGGCGATGGTGAAGAAGGAGTGCGGGGCGAGGTTGTCCACGCCCGCGGCGGAGGTCGTGGAGACCCACGCGATCGGGCGCGGCACCACCACGGCCGTCAGCAGCTGGTAGAAGGCCCGGCCGGGCAGGTCGTCAGGGGTCCGTTCAGTACGCATCGATCCCATTGTCCCGTGTGCGGAACCACGGCCGGGGCATACTCGCGCCATGGAACTGGTCACTGTCGACGACGTCCGCTCCGCCGCCGCCCGGATCGAGGGCTCGATCGTGCGCACCCCCCTCACCGCCGGCCCGGCCGGAGGCCCGCCCTTCCTGCTCAAACCGGAGAGCCTGCAGCCCACCGGCGCGTTCAAACTGCGCGGCGCCACCAACGCGGTCGCGCTGCTCAACATGGGACAGCGGCGCAGGGGAGTGGTCACCCACTCCTCGGGCAACCACGGCCAGGCCCTGGCCTACGCCGCACGAGCCCAGGGGGTGCCGTGCACCGTCGTGGTCCCCGAGGGCGCGCCCAAGGTGAAGGTCGACCGGATGCGGGCCTGGGACGCCCGCGTGGTCATGGCCCAGCCGGCCGAACGCGAGGACGTGGCGCACGGCCTGGAGCGGGACGAGGGGTTGACGCTGGTGCCGCCCTTCGACGACGACCGGGTGATCGCCGGACAGGGCACGGTGGGGTTGGAGATCCTGGAGCAGTCGCCCGAGGTCACCACGATCGTCGTGCCCGTGGGCGGGGGAGGGCTGGCCTCCGGCGTGGCCACGGCGGTCTCGGCGGTCCACTCCGGCAGCGTCCGGGTGGTGGGGGTCGAGCCCGAGCTGGCCGCCGACGCGGCCGAGAGCCTGCGGACCGGCCACCTGGTGTCATGGCCGCCCGAACGGACCCAGCGCACCATGGCCGACGGGGTGCGGGTGTGCCTGTCCCAGCGGACGTTCGCGCACCTGTCGGCGCGCCTGGACGACATCGTGACGGTCACCGAGGACGAGATCGCGCACGCGGTGGCCGTGCTGGCCCACGGCGCGCGGCTGGTGGCCGAGCCCAGCGGGGCACTGGCCGCGGCCGCCCTGCTCGCGGGCCGGGTGCCGACCGTCCCCGGCCGGGCGGAGGCCACGGTCGCGGTGCTCTCGGGCGGCAACCTCGACCCTGAGCGGTTCGCCCAGCTGGTGGCCGGCCCCTAAGGGGGCCTCGCGGAGCCGGTCCGGGCACCGGCGGCCGCCCTCGCCGGAGCGGCGGCCGTCGGTGCCCGGCGTGCGCTACTTCGTGCCGCGTTCCTGGGCGAGGGACTCCTGGTAGACGTCCGCGTAGGTGCGCGTGTCCTTGATCAGGTCGTCGCAGAAGGCGGCGACGTCGGGGCCGATGAGTTCCAGCACTCCCTTGCCCTGCGCGGCGCCCTCCTCGAAGAAGTCGACGATCTCGGAGAGCAGGTTCCCTTCGGCCGGCTCGACCGGTCCGACCATGAAGAGGTACTTCTGCATCTCCTTGTAGACGACCTGGTAGTCGGGCGGCAGCGCCTTCACCCGCGCCACGTGCGCCCGCCACTGCTTCTTGCCCTCGATGATGTCCTGGATTCCCACGTCAGCCTCCCAGCCGGGCCAGTTTCCTCGCGACGTTCCTGTTCAACCGCTCGCGCCAGCGGTCGCGGTAGGTCCGGCTCCCCTCGCCGCCGACCAGCGCCGTGCAGAAACCTTCGATGTCGTCGCCGAGCACCTCGTCGATGCTCTGCCCGTCGGCGGCCGTCTCCTCGAGCAGCCCCAGCGCCGCGTCGAGGATCGGCGTCAGGTTGCGGCCCGTGAAGTCCGCGTGGGGAAGGGTGTGATTCTTGATCCGATCCCACGCCGCCCGGTGCTCGGGGGGCAGCGCCGCGGCCCGGACCTCGAAGGCCTTCCAGTCCCTGGTGATATCGCTGCCGGTGACGGTCTCCCAGAAGTTCATCGTCCGCCCTCCTTGAGCTTGTCGATGCGCGATGTGACGTACTCCCATTTGCGCCAGAACGTCGCGAGTTCCTCGCGTCCCGCGTCGTTGAGCGCGTAGAACTTGCGCGGGGGTCCCACCCCGGACGGTCGCTTCGTCACCTGCACGAGCTTGTTGCGCTCCAGCCGCAGCAGGATGGTGTACACGGTTCCTTCGACGACGTCGTGGAAGCCGAGTTCGTTCAACTGGCGCGTGATGGCGTACCCGTAGGTCTCCTCGTTGCCGATGATCTCCAGCACGCAGCCCTCGAGCGTGCCCTTCAGCATCTCCGTCAGGTCGTCCATCGTGGTCCTCTTCGGTGTCTCCGGTACTCGGTGGTGCCGAGTACTGCTACACGGTACCACGTAGTAGTGGTTCGTGCCCGATGGACGACGAGCGGGCGCGCTCACGGCGTCCCGTGGAGTGGTGTCACTTCCCTGCACTGGCGTTCTTGCAGTTCAATGACGGCCCGGGCGATACTGGCGCGCATGTGCACCCGCCCTACCGACCTCGGACGCCATCACGTGTGCCTGGAATGCCGGGTCGCGTTCAAGCACCGCGGCCACGAAGTGCGCGCCCGGGTGTGCCCGAACTGTGCGGGGAAGCTGATCGACGCCGGGAGCGATCTGGAGGTCCCGCGGCGCGGAGATGACGCCGGGTGGCGGGTGCTAGGGGTGCTGCTCCGTGCCGGGATCACCTTCCACTCCACCTGCTGCGACGGCCCGGGGTGGCGGCCGCGCACCATGGCGCAGGTCAAGGAGCGGCTGGCCGCAGCCGAGCGCACCGGCGCCCCCGTGGCCGAGGCGTTGACCGCCTTCGATGTCGACGAGATCGGCCACAGCCCCGCACGCCGGGCGACCCCGACGGGGCTCTGACCCCGACCTGTCTCACCTGCACCCCCCTCCGACGCATTGGGTCATGTCTCGTGGGGCGGTGTGACTCGGGTGCTGGACGAGGACCCTCGTGGCTCGGGCCGTCGGCGGGGCCCTCACCAGATCGGGTCTGGAGCTACTGGTGGGCGCCGTGCGGGTCCCGGCCGTTGTGCCGCGGTCCGGCGGAGTGTTCCCGGGCGGCGCGGTCCTCGCGGCGGCGCATCGCCATGTCGGAGAGCGCGGCGAGGCTGAGGGCGACGGTGAACGCGGCGACGATGGCGACCGTCCACAGGGCGGTGCCGAAGGCGGAGGAGTCGACCATGGTGGCTCCGGGGGTCGGGGTGGATGCTCCGGTCCCCACTACCGTAATAGGTGTTCACTTTCGCTACGGCTGTTCGTGATAGTGAGCTGCGTCATAGACACGCAGGGCCACCAAGCTGTGGCTGGAAGGACACTGCTACCGGAGGGTGGGCGGGGTAGTCCAAGGAAGCGGCCCGGTGCTCGCGCCGGAACCGCCTCGCCCGAAGACAGGAGTCGCCATGCGACAGAAGTGCTCCGTCCTGCGCGATCTGGGTGCCCCTAGCACCACGGGTCCCTTCGACCTCGGCAGCCCGCCCGGTGGTGCCCGATCCCTGGCCGCCGAACCGGACATCGAGGTCGTGGACATGGACAAGCACGACCTGGAGGAGGCCGTGCACGACCCCAGGGTCCGCGCGGTCGCCCCCGTCATGCCCACCCGGCTCATCGCCCCCGTCCCGTACGGGGACGAGACCGGCCCCGCCACCGAGGACGGCCACACCTGGGGCGTCGCCGCCGTGGGCGCCCTGGACTCCTCCTTCACCGGAGCGGGGGTGAGCGTGGCCGTCCTGGACACCGGCGTGGACGCCGACCACCCCGCCTTCGCCGGTCTGGACCTCCTCCAGCGCGACTTCACCGGTGACGGTGACGGCGACCGGCAGGGCCACGGCACCCACACCGCGGGGACGGTGTTCGGCCGCGACGTGGAGGGCACCAGGATCGGCGTCGCGCCGGGCGTCGAGCGCGGGATCATCGCCAAGGTCCTCGACGACCAGGGCAGCGGCGACTCCGACATGCTCCTCAAGGGCGTCCAGTGGGCCGCCGACGAGGGCGCGCACGTGGTGTCGATGTCGCTGGGCTACGACTTCCCCGGACTGGTGGAGCGCCTGGTGGCCCAGGGCTGGCCCGCGGACCTGGCCACCTCCTCCGCCCTGGAGGCCTACCGCGCCAACCTGCGGCTCTTCGACGCGCTGATGGACCTGCTCCGGGCGCGCTCGGCCTTCGGCCAGGACACGATCGTGGTCGCCGCGGCCGGCAACGAGAGTCGGCGCGACGTCGACCCCGACTACGAGATCGGGGTCTCCCTGCCGGCGGCCGCCGAGGGCGTGGTCTCGGTCGGAGCGCTGGCCCGCAGCGGGCAGGGCCTGGCCATCGCCCCGTTCTCCAACACGTTCCCGCAGATCAGCGCGCCGGGCGTGGACGTGCTGTCCGCCCGGGCCGGTGGGGGCCTCGTCAGCCTCAACGGCACCAGCATGGCCTGCCCGCACGTGGCGGGCGTGGCCGCGCTGTGGTGGGAGCGGGTACTGGCCGAGCCGGTGCCGCACACGGCCGCCACCGTCACCGCCCGGCTGATCGCCCACGCCGACACCGGAGCCATCGCCCCGGACGTGGACACCGCCGACCGCGGCGTGGGCGTGGTCCGCGCGCCCTGACCGCCCCGCGCACGACGAGGGCCCGGGAGCGCGTCGCACGCGCTTCCGGGCCCGGGCTGGTTCTCGCCGACCATGGGAGGCGACCCCTGCTGGGGCACCGCCCCACGGGCCGCGGTCGCGGGTCCTACAGGATCGAACCGGGGGAGTAGGCGGCGGCCTCCGGGTGCGCGGCGGTGATCGCCTCGATCCGCGCCACCACCGACTCGACCTGGTCGGCGGCCGCACCCGTGAACGTGATCCGGTCGGCCAGCAGCGCGTCCAGCGCCGCCCGGTCCAGCGGGAAGCGCTCGTCCTCGGCCAGCCGGTCGAGCAGCCGGTTGCCCGTGCCCTCCTGGCGCATCGCCAGGGCCGAGCCCACCGCGTGCTCCTTGATCAGCTCGTGCGCGGTCTCGCGGCCCACGCCCGCCCGCACGGCCGCCATCAGCATCTTCGTGGTGGCCAGGAACGGCAGGTAGCGGTCCAGCTCGGCCGAGACCACCGCGGGGAAGGCGCCGAACTCGTCCAGCACCGTCAGCATCGTCTCCACGAGGCCGTCGAAGGCGAAGAACGCGTCGGGCAGCGCCACCCGGCGCACCACCGAGCACGACACGTCGCCCTCGTTCCACTGGTCGCCCGCCAGCTCACCGGTCATCGAGGCGTACCCGCGCAGGATCACGGTCAGCCCGTTCACCCGCTCGCACGAGCGCGTGTTCATCTTGTGCGGCATCGCCGACGAACCGACCTGGCCCTCGGCGAACCCCTCGGTCACCAGCTCGTGCCCGGCCATCAGACGGATGGTCTTGGCCAGCGACGACGGACCCGCGGCCAGCTGCACGAGCGCGGTGAGCACCTCGAAGTCCAGCGAGCGCGGGTAGACCTGGCCCACGCTGGTGAACCGGTGCTCGAATCCGAGGTGCGCGGCGACCTCGTCCTCCAGCGACGCCAGCGCGGCGCGGTCGCCGCCCAGCAGGTCCAGCATGTCCTGGGCGGTGCCCACCGGGCCCTTGATCCCGCGCAGCGGGTACCGGGCGATGAGCTCCTCCAGCCGCCCGTGGGCGACCAGCACCTCGTCGGCGATCGACGCGAACCGCTTGCCGAGCGTGGTGGCCTGCGCCGCCACGTTGTGCGAACGCCCGGCCATGACCGTCTCGCCGTACTCGGCGGAGAGCCGGCCCAGGCGGGCCAGCAGCGCGGTCACGCGGTCGCGCACCAGCAGCAGGCTGTCGCGCACCTGGAGCTGTTCGACGTTCTCCGTCAGGTCGCGCGAGGTCATGCCCTTGTGGACGTGCTCGTGCCCGGCGAGGTCGTTGAACTCCTCGATGCGGGCCTTGACGTCGTGGCGGGTGACCTTCTCGCGCTCGGCGATGGAGGCCAGGTCGACCTGGTCGAGGACCTTCTCGTAGTCCTCCACCACACCGGCGGGCACGTCCACGCCCAAACGCGCCTGAGCGCGCAGCACGGCCAGCCACAGCCGCCGCTCGGCGACGACCTTGTACTCGGGGGACCACAGGCGGGTCAGCTCCGCGGACGCGTAGCGGGCTGCCAGGACATCGGGGATTACCGGTTTCGCACTCACGTCGCACCACCCTATAGCGCTGAACAGGCACGTCCTCAGGCGGACCCGGTGAGCACGGCGCGCGCGGACCCGGTCGGCGCGGCGCACGGACACGGCGGGCGGGGGAGCGGTCCGGTGTCACCGAGGGTAGGGTCCGCCCTACCGGCGATCCTCGGGTGCGGCCGATTCCGCCCGTGCGCCGATCTGCCTACCTTGGGCACATGACCACGCATCAGACCGCGTCACGCCGCCCACCCACGCTGTCGCACGCCATCACGAGCCCCCGATTCCTGCTCACACCCTGGCCCTGGCGGGGCCTGGCCTACACCGGCAGTTCGACACTGGTGGCCTTCGTCCTGTTACTCGCCGCCTCGCCGATCCTCGTCCTGTGGCTGGCCCTGTTCGTGGCGTGGACCACGAGGTTCGAGTCGATCGCCGACTTCGGCGGGATCGTGCTCCTGCTGGTCTTCTCCCTGGCCTCCACGGCCGTGCTCGGCCCTTGGCTCGCGCTACCGCTGGGGGCACTGGAGCGCTGGCGCCTGGGCCTGGTCCAGGACGCTCCCGCCCGGAGCGGGCACAACGTGCCGCCCCCTGGGTTGTGGGCCTGGATGCGCACGCGCTACACCGAGGCCGCGACCTGGCGCGAGCTGGTCTACGCCGGGCTCATGCTTCCCCTGGTGGCGGCCAACGCCGCCCTCACGGGTTTCCTCGGGATCTTCGTGCTCCTGCTGATCTCCGCGCCCTTCTTCCTGGACGAGGAGCCGGGCAGCCGGATACACCTCGGTTTCGTGGAGATCACCTCCTCCGCCCAGGCCGTGCCCTACACCCTGCTGGCCCCGGTCCTGCTCCTGTTGGCGCTCTACGCCTCCTCTGGCCTGTCCGCCCTGCACGCGTCGGTCGCCCGGGCCCTGCTGGTGGGACCGCCCAAGGAGGAGCTGCGCGCCGAACTCAGCGAGGTCACCGAATCGCGTGCCCGCCTGGTCAACGCCTTCGAGTACGAGCGCAGCCGCATCGAACGCGACCTGCACGACGGCGCGCAGCAGCGGCTGGTCGCGCTGTCCATGGACCTGGGCCTGGCCCGCCTGGACCTGGAGGAGGACGGCGAGGCGGACCGTCGCGTGGCCACCGCCCAGGGCAAGGCCAACGACCTCATCGAGGAGCTGCGCGAGCTGGTGCGCGGCATCCACCCCCGCGTGCTCACCGACCGGGGCCTGCCCGCCGCGCTGGCCGAACTCGCCGACCACTGCCCCGTGCCCACCCGGGTGGACACCGAGATCCCCGGCCGGCTGCCCGCGCATGTGGAGGGCACCGCCTACTTCGTCGTCGCCGAGGCGCTCACCAACGTCTACAAGCACACCGAGGCCAACGCCGCCACCGTGCAAGCCAGGACCGGTCCGGGCGCACCGGGTGAGCCCGACGTCCTCGTGGTCGAGGTCACCGACTACGGTGTGGGCGGCGCCGACCCCGCCAAGGGATCCGGGCTCACCGGCCTCAAGGACAGGGTCGCCGTCATGGGCGGCACAATGGAGCTGTCCAGCCCCGAAGGCGGGCCGACCCGAATCCGAGTGGAGCTGCCGTGCGGACCGATCCCGCCGACCCCGGGGGCCTGAGCCCCGTTCCGACCGTGCTCGCGGAGGACGGTGTGCTCCTGCGGGAGGGCCTGATCGGGGTGCTCGAACGGTTCGGATTCCCCGTCGTCGCCGCCGTCGGCGACGGCGAGGCGCTGGTCGAGGCGGTCACCGAGCACGACCCCGGACTGGTCGTCACCGACATCCGCATGCCGCCCGACTTCACCGACGAGGGACTGCGGGCCGCCGTACGGCTGCGGCGGGACCGCCCCGGCCTCGCGGTCGTGGCGCTCAGCCAGTACGTGGAGCTCAGCTACGCCTCCGACCTCCTGGACACCGGCGACGGGCGCGGTGTGGGCTACCTGCTCAAGCAGCGGGTCGGCGACGTGCGGGAGTTCGCCTCCACGCTGCGCCAGGTGGTGGAGGGCGCCACGGTCGTGGACCCCGAGGTCGTGCGCCAGCTGCTGCGCCGCAGCGCCGACCCGCTGGAGCGGCTCACCCCGCGCGAGCGCGAGGTGCTCGGGCTCATGGCCGAGGGCCACTCCAACGGGGCCATCGCGCGGCAGCTGGTGGTCAGCGACGCTGCCGTGGGCAAGCACGTGGGCAACATCCTCGCCAAGCTCGAACTGCCGCTCGACGACGGCGTGCACCGCCGGGTCCAGGCGGTGCTGGCCTACCTGCGAGGCAGCCAGGTCCGCTGAGGACGATGCGGGCGGTGCGGCCTGGGAGCCGGCGTCCGCGAGCCCGATCCGATCGTCCGACGGGCCGCGCGTCAGCCGACGGGGGCGTCGATCCGGGCGCGCTCGCTCTCGCCCTCGGACAGGAACAGGGCCAGCCGCTCGGCCTGTGCGCCGAGCTCCTCCCGCTCGGCCCCGGTCAGGGGCCTCAGCGGCGTGACGGCCACCGCGCCGTCCTCGGACCGCCAGGTCGCGGCGACGCGTCCGTCCACCAGCACCACGCGCTCACCGGCCACCGACAGGCCCCGGTGCTCGTCGTCGATGATCCGGTTCCGGTAGTGGTAGCCCAGCACCGCGTTGTCGAACGCGGGCAGGAACCGCACCGGGGCCGCGGTGCCGGGGTCCGGGCGCGGCGCGTCGGGCAGGTCCAGCAGCTCCCTTCCCCGCTCGTCGCGGAAGCTGACGAGTTCCGCGCGGGTGGCGGCCACCGCGGCGGGCAGCCCGGCCAGCCCGCACCAGGAACGCAGGTCGGTGGTGGTCGCGGGGCCGTACGCGGCGAGGTAGCGCCGGACCAGGGCCTGGCCGACCGGGTCGCAGCCCTCCGGGGCGGGCGGATCGACCTCCCGGCCCAGCCACGAGGAGAGCAGGACGTTGCGCACGCCACCCTTGGTCCGCCACAGCCCGCGCGGTGGGGCCTGCGCGACGGGCAGCAGCGCCGAGACCAGCATCTCGCCCAGGGGCCGCTTGCCCGGCTGCGGCCACCGGTGGGCGAGCGCCGCCACGAGTTCGGTCATGGTCCGCGGCTCGCCGTCGGCCATCACCGCGCGGCCCGCTTCGGCGAGCTCGTCCAGGTCCACGCCCTGGAGCTCGGCGCGGTACACGCCCATCACCTTCTGCCGCAGCATGGCGTCGAACCGGGAGCGCCAGGCGAGGGCGTCCTCGGCGGTGACCAGGTGCACGGTGCGCCGCATGAGGTGGACGCGCACCACCCGGCGTTCGGTCAGCAGATCGGACAGCGTCGCGGGGTCGAAGGATCGCAGGCGTGACCAGAGTCCGATGAACGGTTCCTGGGGTTCCTGGGCCTGGAGGCCGCCGAGCAGGGACACGGTGTCCAGGACCGACGCGTCGGTCGGTTCGAGCAGCGCCTGCCGGGCCAGGGTGGCGCGGTTGAGCGCACGGTCGTCCAGCACGGGCGCGGTCTTCGTGGGCATCTTGTGTTCCTCTGTCTCCTCGTGGCCTGGAGAGAACCATCGCAGAGGTGGAGGCCGACCACTGTCCTGCACTGGACGCGTTGGACGGCCGGCCAACGTGGTGCCGCGCACTACGGCGCGCGGGACGTGCCGAACGGGGGACGGGGGGACGGAAGGAACCGCCGGTGTGCGCTACATCCATCCTCCGGCCCATAGCGCCGACAGCGCAGGCGGTGGAACCACCGCGCATATCACTCATGGATGACGCGGAGCCGGAATGGGAGCCGAATCAGCGCCGCCGCATCGTTCTGTCGGATGATCTCCGGGTAAGCGATCGGCCATGTCAGGCGGTGCGGAAGTAACTTTCGTGCATGGTGGTGATCTGCCTGCGGAGCGCGCTACGATAGCTCACGGCGGACTGGTCAATGGATGCGCCGACGACGCGCATTCGCATCTCTTTTCCATGCGGATCTCCTCTCTCCGGTGGATGCCGACCACTGTTTCCGGGTCTAGCCTTCCATTGAATGCTCTCCCTTGGTGGAGTGTGCCTTGTTCGGAACCCCCCCAGACCCTTCCTGATTGCATCGAACAAGGTGGTCAAGGACGCTCATGCTCTCCTATTCTCCGGCGGCGGCACAGTTCGCTTCGACGACTCACACCAGTGCGGAGTACGACGGATTCATCGGCTGGGTGATCAGTTTGATCTCCACCCTGGGGGAGGTCGGGGTGGGTATCGCCCTTGCCATCGAGGCGCTGTTCCCGCCGGTCCCCAGTGAACTCATTCTTCCGGTCGCCGGATATCTCTCCTACGCAGGGGAGATGAACTTCGCCTTCGCCCTGTTCTGTGCCACGGTGGGCGCGATGGTCGGCGCCTGGATCTTCTACGCCATCGGAGCTCTCATCGGGCGTGAGCGCACCCGGTGGCTGTTCGAGAAGGTGCCGCTTTTCGAGGTGGAGGACTTCGACCGTTCCGAGCGGGTGTTCGCGCGGTGGGGCGGCCTCGCCGTCCTGGTCGGCCGCTGCATTCCGCTGGTGCGCAGCGTCATCTCGGTCCCGGCCGGTATCGAGCGGATGCCGTTGTGGAAGTTCTCGCTGTACACCGTGATCGGCAGCGGTGTGTGGAACACGATCTGGATCGGCCTGGGCTTCGTCTTCGGCCCGCAGATCGACCCCCTCCTGACCCAGTACAGCAGCCTGCTCAGCAGGGGTGTCGTCGCCATCATCGGGCTGCTGTTCGCCTGGTTCGTCGTCTCCCGCACGACCAGGCTCATCCGCGCCCGCAAGGCGCCGGCCGACGAGGACACCATCGTCGAGCACACCGCGTCCTGAACCTCACCTGCCGGCCGTGATCCGGGACGGTTCTCCGCTGCCCCGGCCGAGCCGTCCCGGGCCCGCCTGGACGAGCACGTGAGCGGGCCCTGGTGTGTTCGCCGCCTCGTTCGCGTCGGCGCTCAGGCGGAGTCCGGCGGCGCGTCGGCGGTCAGAGTGAGTGCGCCGGGGAGGGCGTCGAAGGCCAGTGCGACCTCGGCGACGAGGGTCTGCGCGTCGCCGGGACGGTTCCGGTGCCGGTGGGCGCGCATCCAGTTCTTGGTGCCGTACCGCACCGCCGCCAGGGCCATGTCCGCGGCCAGCCGCAGCCGGACGTCCTCACGGCTGTCGGTGTCGAACTCCTTCTCCAGGACGTCGATCATCCTCGCCTGGAGGTCCTGGGTGGTGCCCGCGTGGTACACGCGCAGCGCCGGTGTGCGGGCGGCCAGGCCCCGGCAGGCCAGGTAGCGCTCGGTCCAGTCCTCCGGGAGGCCGCGCACCGCGGACGCGTAGCGGTCGCGCAGGTGGGCCAGGACCGGGCCCGTGATCGGATGGCGGGCGACCTCGCCGGCGTAGGCGTCCCACAGTTCGTTCTCGGCCGCCATCGCGACCTCTTCCTTGGAGGAGTAGTAGCGGAAGAAGGTCCGCATGGAGACCTCGACCGCGGCCACCAGCTCCTCCAGGGTGACCTCGTTGTAGCCGCGTTCCAGGAACATGCGCAGCGCCGTGTCGGCGAGGGAGCGCCGGGTGCGCAGCTTCTTGCGCTCTCGGAGGGGGAGCGGGGCTTCGCTCTCGGTGAGGCGGTCGGTCATCGGGCCAGCGTACTCGCGACAGCGGGGGGCGGTGGAACGCCGTTGCCATTTTGTGCCTGTGATGGCATAGTGCCAGTGACTGGCATATTTTGTCCGTCCCGGTTCCCCGCCCCTTCCTCGAGAGTGAGCACATGACCGACACAGCCGATGAAGACGCCCGCCGCGACGATGACCGCACGGTGGTGCTGGGTGATCAGCTCGTCAAGATCCACGACATGCTGCGCGGCGAGCTGGCCTCAGTGCGTGAGGGACTGGACTCCACGCGCGGCCCCGGCGAGCCGCGTCCACTGGAGGAACAGCTCCGCAAGAAGTGCCTGTCCTTCTGTGAGTTTCTGCACGGTCACCACACCGCCGAAGACGAGCACTTGTTCCCCGGGCTGGCGGAGTCCCATCCCCACCTGGCGCCCGTGCTGGAGCGCCTGTCCAGGGAGCACTCGGTGATCAGCCGCAGCCTCGACCGCATCCAGGAACTGGTGACGAGCGGTGATCCCGCCACGGTGCGCGAGGACGTCGAGCGCCTGGCCGCCGAGGTCGAGGCCCACCTGGACTATGAGGAGGCCCAGCTGGTGGAAGCGCTCAACTCCTACGGTCCCATGCAGGTATGAGCTGTGAACACATCGCCTCGGGCACCAGTGACAGCATGGTCCGACCCTGTGCGATGTGAGTGACCGGCGGGACTACCCCGCCACGGGGACGTTTTCCAGGGCCGTTGGCAGGGCTTCGCTGTGGATGATGTGCAGGTGGCTGACCGCGCGGGTGAGGGCCACGTAGAGGCGGTGGAGTCCACGTGGCTCCGCGGCAACGATGTGAGCGGGCTCGGCGACCACGACGATGTCGAACTCCAGCCCCTTGGCCAGCGTCGCCGGTACGCACACCAGCCGGTCGGTCTCCATCGCGTCCTCGGTCTCCCCGATGAGCGCGGTCCGCAGCCCTTCCGCGGACAGGTGTTCCCGGAGATCGGGCAGGTCGGCGTCGGCGGCCACCAGGCCGATGGAGCCCTCGCCCTTGAGCGCTTCGCGACAGGCCAGGGCGAGGGCGGCCGGCAGGTCGGCCGGGTCCGTCGCAGTGACGCGGAGCGCCCCGGGGACATCACGCACCCCGGTGGGCGTGCCCAGGCCGGGAGCGATCTCCGGGAGCAGTCGGGCGGCGTAGTCGATGATCTGGGCCGGGGTGCGGAACCCGCGGTCGAGCACGGTCGGCCGGGCGTCCGGTTCCCCCAGGTGCTCCAGCAGTTCGGTCCAGTCGCCCACCGCTCCCGGGCTGGTGCCCTGGGCGATGTCGCCGAGCACGGTCAGGGAGCCCCGGGTGCAGCGCCGGGCGATCGCGCGCGCCTGCATCGGGCTGAGGTCCTGTGCCTCGTCGATGACGATGTGTCCCAGGGTGCCGGGCCGCTCGATCAGGGCGGCGGCCTCATCGATCAAGGCCAGGTCGGTGACCGACCACCGGGCGGACTTGGGTGTGCGCGGGCGGCCGGGCAGGCGGATCGCGTCCTGTTCCTCGGCGGTGAGGATCCCCTCGGCGGCCCGTCCGAGGCGGTCGGGGTGGGTGAGCAGGCCCAGCACCAGCCGTGCGGGGTCGGTCTTGGGCCACATGTGCCGCACGGCGGCGGTCAGCGCCTTGGTGCGTCGCAGGTGGCCGATGGTGCCCGTGTCGCCGGCGTCGCCGGCGCTCTCGATCCGGCGCATGACCAGGTGTGCCAGCCGTTGGGACAGCAGGTTCGGGCCGGCGCCGTAGGCGATGCCCCGGCCGCGCAGCTCCGTCAGGGCCTCGGCCACCTCCTCCGGGTGGAGGCGCCACTTGCGTGACCCGCGTTCGACGACCAGGGTCTCCTCCAGCGGGCGCACCTGGTCCCACAGGGCGCGTTCGATGACCTGTGCCATGTGGGCCCCGCCCTTGATCCGTTCCGCCTCGGCCTCCTCGGCACGTCGGACGGGCACCCCGCCGATCAGGTCCTCGATGGTGCTCTGGCGTACACCGACCTCGCCGAGGGCGGGCAGCACGTTGCGGATGTAGGACAGGAAGGAGCGGTGGGGCCCGACGATGACCACGCCGCCGTCCTGGCGCAGCCGGTCGCGCTCGGTGAAGAGGAGGTAGGCGATCCGGTGCAGGCCCACGGCGGTCTTGCCGGTGCCCGGCGCGCCCTGGACGCAGAGAGCGGGACGCAGCGGTGCCCGGACCAGTTCGTCCTGCTCGGGCTGGATGGTGGCGACGATGTCGCGCATCGGGCCCGACCGGGGACGCTCGATCTCGGCGGCCAGCAGCCTGTCGGCGGCACCGGTCCCTGGGGATCCGTCCGAGGCGTTCGCGGAGGTGAGGGGTTCGTCCTCGTAGGCGGTGAGGTCGGCGTCCTCGGAGAAGCCGTAGCGGCGGCGCAGCAGCACGCCCCGTGGGTCCTGCCGGGTGGCGCGGTAGAACGCCGACGAGATCCGTGCCCGCCAGTCCAGGACCAGCGGCGTGCCGTCGGAGTCGTGCACGTGGCGCCGCCCGATATAGACCTGGTCGGTACCGTTGCGGTCGGTGCCGTGGGCCTCGAAGACGGTACCCGGCGGATAGTCGAGCCGTCCGAAGAACAGGGGCACGTCGGGGAAGTCGACGAGGGCTTCGGCACGCCGTTCGCGGTAGCGGACGAGCTGGCGGTTGGTGAAGGTGTAGTCGGCGTCCTCCGAACTGTCCTGCACGGTCGGGGTGTTGACGACGTCCTCGTACATGCGCCCGAGGGCGGATCGGGCTCTGGCCAGGTAGGCGCGTTCGGCCTGGAGGGGATCGGGCGCGGGCACGGATGCGGTCATGGTGTGGACATCCTCGAGGTGAGAACGGGGTGGATCGGCGTGGCACGGCCGAACCTCGGAGGCGGCCTGAAGATCTACTCTCTCGTAAGAGCAGGTTTGGGCACTGGCCAGTTGATCCGCTGCTCTCGGCTCCGGCCTCATCTGTGCTCCGTGTCCGCCAGGCGCCGAGACCAGGACCGCGGAATCGCGTCTGCGCCGTTGCGGGCGCCGGCGAGGGCTCCGGCCATGGCCGCGATGTGGCCCGTGCCGTGATCGAGCGGCAGGGCGAAGCGCACGATCTTCGGCAGGTCGTCCGGAGAGTGCAGGAAGGCGGCCAGTGCGAGGGGAACGGCCGTGACGGCACCGTCGTCCCCGCCGAGCGCGCGGATCGCGTCCTGATGGCTGAACCGGTCCCGTACAAGGGCGGCCAACCGGACCAGTTGGGCACGGAAGTCCGGCGTCGTGGCGTACCGGGCCACTGTCGACACCAGATGGAAGACGGCCAGCGGCTGATCCGGGCTCGCCCGGCGGGCATAGGCCACCGCGCACGCCTGGATCGCCGCACCGTCCAAGGCGAGTGGGTGGGCGTGGGTGACGTAGGCGCTGTCCCTGGCGAGCTGGTCCAGCCGGTTCAGCGGGGCGGGCAGGAGTCCGACCGGTGCCACGCGGGCCGCCGCGGCCGCTCCGAACGAGCCCGTTCCGCCGAAGGCCGACGCGGTAGCGTTGCGCCACGAGACGCCGTTGACGATGGCGAGGAAGATCCGGACCTCCCCGTCGCCGAACCCCCGATCGGGGTCGCGCTGCCAGGCGTCGGTGAACTCCTGGGCGAGCCCGGCCTGATGGAGGTCGCAGTCCTCGTCCCGTGTCCGTGATCGCAGGTGATCGGCCAGTGCGGCCATCAGGGCCATGCTGCCGGAGGGGCGCAGTGAGGAGGGGGTGTTCGCCTCGGGAACCGGAGAGAGGGCCAGGCCGTTGGCACAGCGTGCGGCCACGAGACAGCCGGCGTCCCGCTCGGAGGTCAGGTCGGCCATGGTTCCCGGGGCGGGCCGCGGTGTGCCGCGCGAGGAGATCATCGAGTCGTCTCCGTCCAGAGCAGTGGTGTCCAGCCAGACTCTACTCTTACGTAAGGGTAGAATAGTCGGCGAACCGGCCCATCGGCTCGCTCCTTCAGCATCTCCTCGCCCTGACTTCGGAACCGCCGGAGTTCGATCTCGTCGGCAGTCTTCGACGGGACGGGCATGAACGACCACCACGGTATGGATCTCACGACCCCGCGACGTGTGTTCGCCGAGACGGGCGCGACGTGTCGGAACGCCGTTACCGGCCCGCACGCCCTTCTCCACTACGTCGGCCGTTGGTCGGACACACTGCGGGACCTGGACCTGATGGAGAAGGTCTGCGGCCCCTGAACGCGGCGTACCGGGGACACGAAGGCCCGCCGGGAGATCACTCCCGGCGGGCCTCAGTGCTTGTGTGTCGGGGTTCTGCCTCAGTGGCCGCCGGTCAAGGTGCCGGTCAGCTCCTTGTGGAGTTCCGCGCTGGGCTCGTTGAGGCCGATGATCTCGACCTCGACGTCGTGCTTGCGGAAGTGTTCGGCCACCTGGTCCAGTGCGGCCACCGCCGAGGAGTCCCACACGTGGGCCTTGGTCATGTCGATCACGGCCTTGGTCAGGCCCTTCTCGGCGTAGTCGAAGCGGCCGACCAGTTCGCCGGTGGAGGCGAAGAACAGCTCGCCGTTGACCGAGTACACGCGGGTCCCGCCCTCGGGGTCGAGCACGCTGGTCAGGCCGGCGTGCACCGCCGCCTTCCGTGCGAAGAGCACCATGGACACGATCACGCCCACGATCACGCCGAAGGCCAGGTTGTGCGTGGCCACGACCACGGCCACGGTCACTACCATGACCAGGGTCTCGGTCCAGGGCATGCGCTTGATGGTGGCGGGGGCGATGCTGTGCCAGTCGAAGGTCACGATCGCCACGAAGAACATCACCGCGACCAGGGCGGCGATCGGGATCATGCCGACGATGTCGCCCAGACCCACGCACAGGATGAGCAGGAACACCCCGGCCAGGAAGGTCGAGAACCGGGTGCGGGCGCCGGACTTGACGTTGATCATGGTCTGGCCGACCATCGCGCAGCTCGCCATACCGCCGAAGAACCCGACCAGCACGTTTGCGATGCCCTGACCGCGCGCCTCGCGGGCGTGGTTCGAGGAGGTCTCGGTGACGTCGTCGACGACCTTGGCGGTCATCAGCGACTCCATCAGACCCACCAGTGCCAGGGTGACGGCGTAGGGTGCGACCAGCACCAGCGTCTCCAGGGTGAGGGGCACGTTCGGGAGCAGCGGGATCGGGAAGGTGCTGGGCAGTTCGCCCATGTCGCCGACCGTGCGGGCGTTGATCCCCAGAGTCAGGGCGCCCACGGTCAGCACCACGATCGCCACCAGCGGAGCCGGGATCGCCTTGGTCAGCAGCGGCAGGCCGAAGATGATGCCCAGACCGATCGCGATCATCACGTAGATCGGGACGCCCACACCGTGCAGGTGCTCCAGCTGGGCCAGGAAGATCAGGATGGCCAGGGCGTTGATGAACCCGGTCATCACGCTGGGCGGCACGAACCGCATCAGCTTGGCCACGCCCGCCAGGCCGAGGCCCACCTGGATGAGACCGGCCAGGATCGTGGCGGCGATGAGGTAGTCGACGCCGTACTCGATGGACAGCGGCGCCACCACCAGGGCCATCGCGCCGGTGGCGGCGGAGATCATCGCGGGACGACCGCCCAGGAAGGCGATCGAGACCGCCATGATGAAGGAGGCGTACAGGCCCACGCGGGGGTCGACGCCGGCGATGAGGGAGAACGCGATCGCCTCGGGGATCAGCGCGAGCGCGACGACCAGACCGGCCATCACCTCGGCGCGGAACTGGGCCGCACTGGGCACGCGCGGCTTGAGTGACCCTCGTCGGGTCTTCACAGGCAGATTCATGGAACCCATCTGGTTGGGGCAGCCCACATCAAGGGCTGCGGTGTACATGTCGGGTGAGGCGGCGACGGTGCGCGGACCCGGGCCGACCGACTCCGGGAGTCGGCGGCGGCTGGGCGCCTGGAGTTCCGGTGCGGCACCTGAGTGCCCCGGAGCGCGGCTTCGTCGCCGCGTGCCCGACCGTGTCCGTCAGGACCGGTCGGGAAGGCTGAAAGCGGTCACAGGATCAATGACGTCTCATCGACCCCAACCACGACCGACTCTACCGTTACGTGAGTGTTGGCGTCACCCTGTGCGGTTGAGATGACTCTCACACGAGTCCCGTCCGGTGCGTGTATATCCAGGTCAGGCCTGTTTCTGTGGGATGGATTCCGAGTTTTGGTGGTGCTGACACAGAGTTACGGATGTCTGGGGGTCGAATGTGGTCCCACCCACCCCGGCCAGCTGTTATGGAGCGCCCTGAACCGACGCTGGCGGACGGGTTCGGTGCTCGTCTCGGAGTCCGGTCGAAGACGCGGCCGGTGCCGTCGCCCGGGGATCGCGGGCCAGTGGTGTGGTCAACGCCACGAGCGCGCACAGAGCCGCCAGCACGATGACCCCTGGCCGGTACGACCCCGCGACCTGGTGTGCCACGGACAACAGGAGCGGTCCCACGGCCGTGGACGCCACCGCGACGGATTGGGTCAGGCCTCGCAGCGCTCCCAGATTGGCCGTGCCGAAGTAGTGGGGCAGCGCTGTCTTCTCGACCGCCCGTGCCGCCGCCGCGGCTGCGCCCAGTGCGACGCCGTAGGCCAGGGCACTCGCACCGGGCGAGACGAGCGGCAACAGGGCGAGGGTGAGTGCGTGCATAGCCATGGCGGCGCTCATCAGGAGCTTGGGAGAGTAGCGATCGCCGGCTGAGGAGAACAGCAGGGTGGCGGCCACTCCAGCGAGGGTCTGGGGCAGGAAGTTCGCCGCGGCCTGGACCGGAGAGAGCCCCAGTTCGCCCAGCACCGCGATCTGGTGGAAGAACACGGCCGTCGTGACGAGCCCGCTGCATGCCACTCCCGCGGTCAGTGCCCAGAACATGGACGTGCGCGCGATCTGGCGCAGCGGCAGCGCGTGGTCCGTTTCCCCCTCCGCGAGGGCACCTACGTCGTGCTGACGCGTCGCTCCGACTCCGCGCAGCCCCCACAGGGCGATGGGAAGGACGACGACCCAGATCAGCAGCGCTTCGGCCATGAAGGTGTGGCGCCAGCCGATGAGGGTGATCACGCGCTCTGACAGCAGGGGGAACAGCGAGATCCCGGCGACTCCGAGCGCGCTGGTGATGCCGAGCATGGTCCCGCGCCTACGGGTGACGGAGATGGCGACCGCGGTCGTGGCGACGAGGGTCATGCCGCCCTGTCCCATGGCCCGGGCGCCGACGAAGCCGGCCGTCAGGCCGAAGACCTCCGTGGCGAAGGCGAGCACGACGAGGAAGGCGCCGAAGGTGGTCGCGGTCAGGGCCAGCACACGTTGGACGCCGTAGCGGTCCACGGCCCGGCCGAGCCAGGGCAGCGTCACCGCGCCGACCAGGGTGCCGATCATGTAGGCGGTGGCCACGGTGGATCGTGACAGGTCCAGGTCGGTGACGATGTGGTCGACGAAGACCGCGATGCCGGCGGTCTGTCCGGGGCCGCTCAGAGCCAGGACGATGGCGGAGAGGACGACGACCACGCCGGTACGCGGCGAACCCTCGGACGCTGTAGCCGTGGTGGAGGCGGTCAGGGCGGGCAGAGGAACTCCTTCGCAGAGGGCATGGCGAGGTCGGCCCGGCATGGAGGTGCCGTGGGCCGTGCGGAATCGGACACGGGTGGTACGGGCCCAGGGGTGTGGTCCCGGATGCGAGCGGTGTGCGCTAGTAGGTGTCTTCTTCCACACCACCGGCGAGGAGGGGTTCCATGAACAGGTCCGGGTGCTCGCGCTCCACGACCCGCAGCCGCCACTTGTTGTGCACCAGCACCAGCAGCTCGCCGTCGTTGCGGCGGCGCAGCACCTCCGCGCCCGACAGCGCGTGCAGCGCCGGGGCGGACTCGGCGTCGGTGCGCCGCGCCACGGAGTAGTTCAGCGGCGAGGTCTCGATGGGGGAGCGGAACTCGTGTTCCATGCGGTGGCGCACCACGTCGAACTGCAGCGGGCCCACCGCCGCCAGGACCGGCGCCTGCTCACCGCGCACGTCCGAGGTCAGCACCTGCACCACGCCCTCGGCGTCCAACTGGGCGATACCGCGCTGGAACTGCTTGTACTTGCCGGCGTCCACCGCGCGGGCGACGACGAAGTGCTCGGGGGCGAAGCTCGGGATCGGCGGGAAGTCCACCTTGGGGCCGTCGTAGAGCGTGTCGCCCACGGCCAGTGCCTGGGCGTTGACCAGCGCGATCACGTCACCGGGGAAGGCCGTGTCGATCGTGGAGCGCTCCGAGCCGAACACCGCCTGGGAGTACTTGGTCGCGAACGGCCGACCCGTCGCCGCGTGGGTGAGCACCATGCCGCGGTCGAACCGCCCGGAGGAGATGCGCAGGAACGCCATCCGGTCGCGGTGGTTCTTGTCCATGTTGGCCTGCATCTTGAACACCTGCCCGGAGAAGGGTGCGTCCACCGGCCGCGGCTCGTCCTTGATGTCGGTCTTCGCGGACGGAGCGGGGGCGAGGCCGATGATCGCCTCCAAGAGCCGACCGACTCCGAAGTTGGGCAGCGCCGCGCCGAAGAGCACCGGGGAGGACTCCCCGGCCATGAACGACTCGTGGTCGAAGTCGGCACCGATCTCACGGAGAAGTTCGATCTCCTCCTGGGCCTGCTGCCATTCCTCTCCCTCGACCCGCGCCGCATCCTGAGCCGAGAGCGTCTGCTCCAGGGCCTTGCTGGCGCCTCCGGGGGTACGCGTCATCTTCGTGTAGACACCGGAGCTCCGGTCGACGAGTCCGCGGAAGTCCCCCGCGATGCCCACCGGCCAGTTCAACGGCGTGGGCCGCAACCCGATCCGCTGCTCGATCTCGTCCAACAGCTCCAACGGCTCCCGGCCGGGCCGGTCCCACTTGTTCACGAACGTGATCACCGGCATCCTGCGCGCCCGGCACACGTCGAAGAGCTTCAGCGTCTGCGGCTCCAGGCCCTTGGCCGAGTCCAGCAGCATGATCGCGCAGTCCACCGCCGAGAGCACCCGGTAGGTGTCCTCGGAGAAGTCCGCGTGGCCCGGGGTGTCCACCAGGTTCAACACCCGGCCGGAGTAATCGATGCGCAAAGCGGCCGAGGTGATCGAGATCCCCCGGTCCTGCTCCATCTCCATCCAGTCCGAGGTCACACCACGCCGGTCGCCCTTGCCGTGCACCGCACCGGCCGAGGAGATCGCCGCCGCGTGCAGCGCCAGGGCCTCGGTCAGCGTCGACTTACCGGCGTCCGGGTGCGAGATCACCGCGAACGTCCGCCGACGCCCCGCCTCCCGAGCGACCTCGGTCGCCGACCTCTCCGAAGCCGTCGTCGTCACTGCGTCCTCCGTGATCTCAGGTGTTGGTGTGCTGCCGGGACCGCTGCTCGCGCAGCTGTCCGGCGAACTCCTCGGCCATCGCGAGCTGGTCGCGCAGGGTCTGGCACCGCGCGTCGATGGCCGACTCGAAGGCGTCCAGCCGCTCACCGAGCGACGCACGCTCGTCAGAGTCGGTGTCGGCCTCGCTCAGCCGGTCCAGTGCGGCCAGGAGTTCGCGGGTGTCCTCGAGGCTGAACTCCAGGGGCTTCATCCGCTTGATGAGGTTGAGGCGGTCCACATCCGTCTGGGTGTAGAGCCGAAACCCGCCACGGGAACGCGCGGAGGGTTCGACCAGGCCGACCTCGCCGTAGTAGCGGATCGTGCGCAGGGACAGACCCGTGCGCTCGGCGACCTCACCGATCTGCATGTGGTCCGCTCCAGCCATCGCGGTACCCCTTTTCGTCAACTCTACTCTAACGTTAGATTCGGTTAGGTGATGTCGGTCATTGAAAGCGCCACGTTAGCGCGCTCGTACGCCAGGAGGACTCCATGCCGCGTCAGATGACCTGCCCGGGGTGCGGAGAAGAGGACGAACTCACCGGTGAGCGCACCGAGTCGGGCATCCACATCAGCTGCGACGCCTGTGGTGCGCGCTGGCCCCGGGATACGCCCTACACCTGCGCGACCTGCCAGGGCCAGGACATCCACATGCGACCCCAGGCACTGACGCAGTACTCCCGAGGGACCCAGCTCTCGATCGTCTCGCTGCACTACATCCCGCTGTGCGCCGACTGCGACGCGGACATGCTCGCCCGCGCCAACCGGCAAAAGCCCGTGCCCGGCCAGTACCGGTCCGCCGCCAGTCGCAGGCGCGAGGGCGGCGAGGAGACGGGGAACCTGATCCTTCCCCGTTGACCCCGTGTGGTTTCTACTCTCACGTGAGGGTAGAGTTGCTCCCGCGAGTGGCAGCGGCCTCCCCTGTGCCCCGACCCTTCCCCCTCGTGGCGTGCGTACAGGGGAGCGCCGCCCCGCTCCAGACCCACGACCCACGACGGAGCACCATGGCCCACTACCGCCTCCTTCTCAAGGACGGTTCCCAGCGCACCCGGCAGGCGACTCGGATGCGTACCGATGCACACACCCTCTACCTGGAGGAACGCGCCGCCGGAGCGTGGCGCGAGACCGCCGCGATACCGCTGGCGGAGATCGACACCCTGCACCGGCGCTTCACCGAGCACGACGGTTCCTGGACCTGGCTCAACGAGCCCCTGCCCGCTCCGGTCGGAGTGCGCGGCTGGCAGTGACGCCCCATACGCGGACGGGCGCCGAGCCAGGAGGGTGACCCGTCCGTCCCACGTGTCCGGTCCGGCCCTGCACACGCCGGGCCGGGCACCCCCGCGTCCCCGGCGGAAGTCGTTCCCCGGGGAGGCGGACCACACGACGGAAGCGGCCCCCATGCCCATCGACCAGACGACCGCCGGCCAGCCGATACCGGTGCGCCCGGTCCCTCCCGAGGATGAGCGGTTCACGGGCTGCCTGCTCGCCGCGGCCTGCGGTGACGCCCTGAGCGCCTCCTCGGCCGACGGCGAGGACGCGTCCACTCTGTCCCCGCTGCGCTACACCGACCACACCGTCCTGGCTTTGGCGCTCGCCGACCACCTGGCCTCCCGCGACGACCCTGCCCGCGCCGGCCTGGACCAGGACGGGCTCGCGCGCGACCTGACCCGGGCCTGGCACGACGATTCCGCACGCGGATACGACGCCGCGGCGGTGCGGGTCTTCCTGGGCGTCGAGAACGGCATCCCGTGGCACCGGACCGCGGAGGCCGTTCCCGGTCCGAACGGGTCGGAGGACGACGCGGCCGTGCCGGCCCTCCCGGCAGGGCTGCTCTCTCTGCCGATGAACCGCCTGGCCGGCGTCGCCAGAGCCGCCGCACAGATCACCCACGGCCATCCGGGGGCACTGGACGGCGCGGCCGTGCAGGCGTGCGCGGTGGCCTACGCGCTCCGCGCCCCCGCGGACCGGCCGCTGGCAGTGACGCACCTGGTCACCACGGTGGGGCGCTACGCCACGACCCCCGAGTTCCGGTCGCAACTCTCCCGCCTCGGCGGCCTGCTGCGCGAGCCCTACACACCGGCGGACGTGGCCCGCGAACTCGGCCACGGCGCATGTGCGCTCGACGTCGTCCCCGCCGCGCTGGCGGCCTTCGTGCGCTCGCCGGACGACGTGGCCGAGACCGTGCGCTTCGCGGTGGCGATCGGAGGCGGATCCGCTGTCGCCTCCCTCGCCGGGGGCCTGGCCGGCGTGCGCTGTGGGGAGCATGCCATTCCCACGACCTGGCTGGACCAGCTGGAAGGCAGACAGCGCATCAGCGCCGTCGCCCGCGCGCTTCACCGCGGGGGCGAGACCAGGTCGAACGCCGGGCCCTCTGGAGGCACCGGCGTGTGAAGGAGGACGGGTGTGGTCCTTGGCTCAACGGATTCGCTTTCGCCCGCCACCTCTTCGTCGTGTGGTGGGTCCGGACACGACGACGGCCGGGGGAGCGAAGGCGCTCCTGCCCGGCCGTGCGCGGATGTGGTGGCCTTACAGCCGTGCCTTGATCAGTTCCTTGGCACGCGCGGCGCGATCGCGGTCCTGCTTCTGGACGTGCTCGAAGAACTCGACGAGCTCCTCGTCGCCGGAGTCCTTGGCGTCGCGGATGTAGCGCTCGATCGAGTCGCCCTCCTGGAGCACGTGGTACAGCACGCTCACCATGTCGTAGTGCTCGTCACGCGTGTGCAGTGCCTGCTCGGTGGCGTCGGCCATGACTCCTCCCTGGGGTCCGGAGCTTGCGGTCCTTATGAGATCGGCTGCCCGGCCAGGAGAGGGCGAAACGGTCATGAGGGTAAATCCCTGGTCGATGAGGGAGGGGTCATTCGACTCACACCGAACGGGGGACCTCACGTAGATGGGGCCACAGGGTGCGCAGGTTCGCGTAGGTCCCCTCGGGTAGCAGGCCGAGGGTGTCCAGGACCGGTTCGGGCGCTCCGCGCCGGCCGGCGATGTGGATGATCTGCCTGCGGGTGATGCCCCCGGAGGTGAACGCTCCGTCCAGGTAGTGCGCGATGTCGGTGCGAGTGACCACCAGTACCTCCAGGTGTCCGTGCGCGCGGCGCGCATGAGGGGGAGTGGTGGCACGGATACCGGCATGAAGAGGAGTCCTGTCCCGTGCCACCACAGAAAGGGCGATGAGCGCAAGGAAGCAGGTCCACCCTTCGACCCCAACTCTACCCTCTCGTAAGAGTAGGTTTGCGATTCGGGGTCGGGGTGGCACAGGCGGGACCCCGCCCCGCCCGGGGCCGAAACCGCGGCACGCGGACGGGGCAGGGATGCTACGTCGCGGGATACAGGGTCACCCGGGTGATGGTGCGCCCGTTGGCCTGGTCGACCCTGGCCTTCCAGGAGTCCAGCTCCACCTCTTCCCCCGCCTCTTGGGGGATGTGGCCCAGGACGGCGATGATCAGCCCGGCGACGGTGACGTAGTCGCCCTGCGGAGCGTCCTTCAGATGGACGTCGATGTCGGGCAGGTCGTGCACGGGGTAGGTCCCGGGCAGCGTGAGGGAGCCGTCGTCGTTGCGGTCCACGGTGCGGATGTCGGAGTCGGTCTCGTCGTAGATCTCTCCGACGATCTCCTCCAGCAGGTCCTCCAGGCTCACGATGCCGTCGACGCCGCCCATCTCGTTGACGACCACGCCCAGCTGCTGGTGTTCGGCGATCATGCGGCGCAGGGCCAGCGACACGACCAGGGAGTCGGGGAAGAGAAGCGGTTCGCGGGCGAGTTCTCCCGTGCTGCCCTCACCACGTATCAGGTCGGACCAGTGCACGACACCGAGCACGTCGTCGATGTCTTCCTCGTTGACGACCGGGGCACGGGAGTGTCCGTGCTCGGCGAGCATGTGCGCCGCCTCGACCGCGGGCGTCCGGGAGGGAATGGTGAACACCTCACCACGGGGAACGACGACCTGGCGCAGGCGCCGGTCGTCGATCTCGAAGGCTCCGGAGATGATGGTGCGCTGCTCCCTGGTCATGCCCCGCTGGGCCGCGAGCATGTCGCGCAGCTCGTCCTCGCTGATCTCCTCCTTGGCCGCGGAGGGATCGCCGCCCGTCATGCGCACCACCAGGTCGGTGGAGGCGCTCAGCAGCCACACCACGGGTCGGGCGAGCATAGCGAGCAGGTCCAGGGGGCGGGCGACCATCACCGCCCAGGCCTCGGACCGCTGCATGGCGATGCGTTTGGGAGCCAGCTCACCGAAGACCAGGGTGACGAAGGTCAGCACTACGGTGACCAGAACGATCGACACGGGTCCGGCGGCGGAGCCGAGGAAGCCCAGGGGCTCGATGAGCGGCTGGGCCAGGGAGACGGCGGCGGTGGCGGAGGCGAGGAAACCCGCCAGGGTGATCCCGACCTGGATGGTGGCCAGGAAGCGGTTGGGGTCCTGTGCCAGGCGAGCCACCGCCCGACCGCCCGGCCCCCCGGCCGCCAACTGCTTGATCTGTCCTTCCCTGAGCGTGATCAGGGCGATCTCGCTGCCCGCGAACAGGGCGTTGACGAGAACGAGGACAAGGACGAGGCCTAGTTGAACCCCGTAGCTTTCCATAGCCGATGCCGTCTTTCGATGCTGGAGTGGTGCCGGGCGGCTTCCGCTCGGGCCGTGACACCAGAGCCTCCCATAACCCGGCCGGCGGACACGTTCATGGGTGTCGGCCGGATGCGGCCGGGCGGACCGCCCAAGCGCCCATCCCACGGGGCATGGGACCCGCCCGGCCTCGGCGTCGGCGATCCGTTCCGCCCTCGGGCCCGGCCGCCCGCCGGCAACCGGCGCGTCGGGGTGCGGCGACGGTGAGCCGGAAGCGCGCCGCTCCCGCAACGGACGACGGCGCCGCGTCGACAGCGCCGTGCCCTCCGACCGTGGCGCACGTGGTGCGCTCCGGTCGACAGGCACGTCCGTCGGAGACGCGGCTCGACCCCGTTGCCCTCCTCGTCGGTGTAGACGGCGGCTTGGAGCCCCGGATGCGTGGGCGCGAAGGTGATCGCGTCGTCGGACCCGTCCAGGGTGGCGTTCAGGCCGAGGTGGTGTCCGCCGAACTGCACCTGCCACGCGCTGGAGTCGGACGGGTCGCCGAAGAAGGCGATGTAGTACTGGCCCAGCGAGTCCTCGGTGCTGGAGCTGTTCTCCAGGAGGAGCTCGTCCGCGCCCATGATGCCGGTGGCGGTCTCGTAGCCCTCCTCGCTCAGGAGCGATTCGAGGACCTTCATGGCCGCGGCCCGCTGCTCCTCGCCCAGGTCCTCCAGGTTGAGCCCGGCCCGGTCGACGAAGGTGACGGGGAAGTTCGACCACGTCGTGGTCTTGGACTCGTCGTCGTAGGCGTGGAGCAGCTCTTCACGCTGCTCGTCGGACAGCGTCGCCATGAACTCCTCCGCGGCGGCGGTGGTGTCGGCGATCGTCTCCGCGCTGGTCGTGGCCGAGGAGGCCGTCGTCGCGGTCTCCGACGTCGATGACGACGAAGAGGAGGTGGACGCCTCCGAGGCGGTGCTGCCCGGTCCCGTCCGACCAGGGTCAGAGCCCCTGGCGATACCCATGTCAGTGGCCGTACCCGTACCCGTACCCGTGCCCGTGATCGCGGGCGGCGAGTGCCCTGGCCTGATAGCGCCTGGTCCCCACGGCCATGCCGATCGCGAACACCGGCCCCAGAACGGCGAAGCCGGCCCCCTTCACGGCGGCTCACTCCCATGAGTAGTCGGCCGTGTAGGCGGTCGGGCATCGGTGTCCAGTCGCACGTCGTCGATGGGGGACGGCAGCGGGTCCCCGGAACGGACCCGCATCGCGTCCCGCAGGTCCACGTTCGAACACCGGAACCCGCCGCCCGCCCGCGGCATCGGACACAGGGAGGGCAGAGGGAAGGGAATCGCGGTGGCGGAGACGGGCGGAGGGCCGCGCAGGCGGCGCCGGTGGACGGCGGCCACGGTCGCCGGAGTGGCGGTCCTGGTACTCGGCGCGGTGATCACGGTGCAACTGATGAGACAGGACATGGCCTGCGGGTGTGTGAACCCCGACGCCGGACTCGATGTCACCTACGGCCTGCTGGGTCCGGGAGACGACACCGTGCGCGCCCGTCTGGAAGTCGTCGAGGTGGCGGCCATGGACGGCCACACGCGCACCGTTCTGAACTTCTCCCACTCCGATGACGAGCACGCGGTCTTCGACCCCGCGTACTTCGTGGGCGGCGACGGCACGGGTGACGGGTTCCGGATCTGGGACCCGGTGAACGGGCGCTTGTACGAGAACCAGACCGACCTGGGCACGGTCACGGGTGGGGAGCAGGTGTGGGAGCCGCGGACGCAGTACGAGATCGTCCTGTTCTCCGCGCCGTTGGAGCCGGGCACCGGCGAGCTCGAGGTCCGAGGCCCGCACGGGGAGATCAGGATCCCCGACGTCGAGGTGCGCGGCGGGGCCGGGGACACCGAACCGCTGTGGAGTCCGCAGGGCGCCCAGAACACCGAGAGCGCCCAGGACGAGGAGGAACCCGAGAGAGTCCCGCTCGACTTCGCCACTCCCGCTCCGGAGACGGACGTGCCGGGATACGCGCAGGCGTTCGTCCCGGACGCCCCCGAGCCGGTGGACCCGGTCCCGACCGAGGCCCGGACCGACGAGGAGGGCTGGGCGCGCTTCGAGGAGGCCGGCGTGACCTGGCGTATGTCCGTGGAGGGCTATGAGGTCCAGGACGGCGTCCTCACCTTGGAGTACCGGCTGGAAGCGGAGGGCGCCGACAACGTTCCGGACTCCCAGCGCCGACCCGACCTGTTCCCCGAGGAGCTCACCCTGATCGATCCGGCCACGGGCGCGGTCGTCCCCCGACTGCGGGTGGGCGATTCCGAAGCGGAGTCGGAGCCGCTGTGGTCGATCGCCTGGCCGGGATTGTCCGAGGACACACCCATGACCTTCGGTGAACTGGCCTTCACCGCCCCGCCGGAGGGGGCCGGCGACCTGCTGCTGGACGCGGGGGTGTTCGGCGCGCTGCCGGTGGAGCCACGGGGCTGATCCGGCGCGCGGGGGCACGGACGGCCTCAAGCGTGCGATCCCGCGCGGCCCCGGCGCACCGTCTGTACCACCGGCCGTCACGCAGGTGCGGACCAGTGCGGACCAGTGCGGCCTCGTGCCCGGCCTCGGGCAGGTCGGCTGCGAGGCGACGCGACCGGTGTCAGCAGTCCTCGTCCGTGGCCCAGGAGCCGCTACCGTTTCGGGGACGTCACTTCCACGGCCCGGTCCCCCGCTGGGGGCGGGGCGTCGGGGGCGGTGTGGAGGATCCCTTCGGACCAGACGTAGGAGGTGCCGGCCCAACGCATGGCGGAGGCGATCGAGGGAAAGAACCCGCGCCCCTTGTGGTTTGCGCTGGTGTTGCACAGGACCGGGATTCCCGTGAGGGCGTCGTAGTGCTCCAGGACCTCGGCGATGAGGGGGTTCTGCTCGGAGGTGACGGTCTGGAGCCGGGCGGTCCCGTCGAGGTGCAGGACGGCCGGGATCCGGTCGCGCCACGCGGGTCGGATCCGGTGCTCGAAGAGCATGTAGGGGTCGTGCGTTCCGGGGTCGAAGATGTCGGGAGCGCGGTGTTCGAGACAGACCGGGGCGACGGGGCGGTAGGGCTCACGCTCTTTGATCCCGTTGAGCCGGTCCTTGGTGCCCGCTTCCACGGCCGGAGCCAGAATGCTGCGGTTGCCGAGGGCGCGGGGACCGAGCTCCGCGCGCCCATGGAGGACGACGACCGGGGCGCCGGTGTCGGCCAGAAGGCATGCGAGTTCCTGGGGAGTGCAGGGCCGACTGGTCCATCCGGGCAGTGGTCTGGCCTCCTCCAGAACCGGGCCGGCGTAGGGGGTCCAGTCGACGGTGTGTCCGCCGCCCCGCGCGGCCTGGTGTGCGAGGGCGGTGCCGATGGCAGAGCCGGAGTCGTTGGGGAACGGAGGAACCCAGACCGTGCGGAACACTCCGCTGCGCCTGATGGCGCTGTTCCATTTGATGTTGAGGGCACAACCACCCGAGAGGCACAGGTCAGGCGCCTGGTGAGGGAAGAATCGCTCGACGACGCGGATGAGCGATCGGACGAGCATTTCGCCGAGGAAGTCCTGGAACGTGGAGATGAGGTCGGCGTCGGAGAGGCCGGGACAGAGCCGGTCGCGTTCGGCGATGAGCTGATCGGCCAGAACGCCGCCCGCCCCGACCGTCATGGGGCCGATATCGTCCAGTACCCGTTGCATGAGAGGGAACAGCTCGGGCACGGGTTTCCCGAGGCCGGCGTAGGCCATAGCCTTCCCCGCGATGGCGAACGGCCATTCCTTTCCGAACTTTCGCAGTTCCGCCTCGTATTGGGCGCGGTACGGGTCGAAACGGCGGGAGAACTCTGTGAAAGCGTCCCCGAAGAGCGACGCGAGCACTGCCCTCTTCCGTACTTTCCCGGGGGAGACCTCATACAGGGTCGGGAGCATTCCCGCGTCCCATACCAGAACGAGGCTGGGTCGCCCTTCCGCGGCGGCGGGCCCGGTCGCGTACGCGGAGAACAGGTGGCCGGCGGCGTGATGGTAGGAGTTGTAGGAGAGGGACCGCCCGGCGAGGGGCAGGCCGTCGAAATGGAAGGACGCCGCAGGGTCGCCGCCGGGGCTCTCCTGGTAGGGAGCGGTCGGTAGGGACAGTTCGCCGACCTGGGAGCGGACATCGACACGGGACTGACCGTCCGGTCCGGCATGCCAGCCGTCCACGACCAGGGCGTCGATGTCGTCCGGGGTGAATCCTTCGATCTCGAGTACGCGCTCGACCGACGCCAGGTCATCCAAGCGTGCGTGGCGATGGCAGTCCGATAGTTTCTCCATCTCGATGCTGAAGACAATTCTCGAGTCGTTCACCAAGGCGATTCCGCCGTCGTGTGTAAGTTTCAGTCCGCAGATGAGCATGGCGCCACTTTCCAATAGTTCGAGTTCCGCGGAGTTTTTCCGGCGGTGTCGTAGCGTGTTTTGGGCGTCGGCTCGGAGCTGACGCTGGTTTTCACTCTCCGTGAAGAAAATTGTGACGCTCGGTGGTGGAAGGATGGATATCGTTTGCGGCTTGCCTGCCGTGGCGAGGCGGCTCGAAGCCGCCCAAAAGAGGGCGAGTGAACTCGTTCTAGTGTGCTGAGCTGCGAAGACGTGTTCGAGTTTCATGTTCTCGAGCTTTGATAAGTGACCTCTGAGTCTGGGTGGGTATGTGGTCAACGTGTGGCTGTCCCTGTCTCCTAGGTGTTGCATGCATACGAAGGTAACTTCATTGAATGCGAGATAGAGCATGACTGTTCCCGCTCGGTTGTCCAAAGATCTGTCTGCTATCAATGGCCATGATATTCGCCTTTCTTCGACCTCCGGAGGGGAGTTGCGGATCTTCATCTGCAATGAACTCCCCGTGGTTCAGAGAGGGCTGAAGACGGCGCTCGAAGCGAGTTCCGAAATAAGTATTGTCGGGGCGTCCGGAAGCGGGGTGGAAACGATGCACACGGTCCGTCGTCTCCGTCCCCACGTGGTCATCCTCGACGCGGCGCTGCCCGGGCGCACGGGCTTGGAACTGCTCCGAAGACTGCGGCGCGAGGCGCTCGAACCTCCACCACGCGTCCTGGTGTACACACTCGACGACGACGATGAGACCGCCTTCCAGGCACTGGAGGCCGGGGCCACCGGCTACCTGCGCAAGGAAGCGAACGAACAGGATCTGGTGAACGCGGTGTACGCCGTCGGCCGCGGCAGCGTGTCCCTGTCCCCGAGCGTGATGGAATGCGTCCTGGACTGGTGCTTCCGGCGGACAAACCTGCCTCCTGGTGACTTTCCTGACGAGGTGCGCGAGCTGACGGCCCGTGAGCGGGAGGTACTGCAACTCGTCTCACGTGGTCTCAGCAGCGAGGAGATCGCTGAGGAGCTGTCCCTCGGGTTGGCGACGGTGCGCACGCACACCTATCGGCTCCGGCAGAAACTCAAACTGCGTGACCGTGCGCAGTTGGTGTCCTTCGCCTTCAGATCGGGGATCGTTCAGCCGTGATGGTGCGTTCACGCGCGCTCCCCTCCGCTGCTCCGGCCACGTCCCGCCAGGAACGACAGGTGGTGTGCGGCCCCTAACCGAGCCGCGTCCAGCACGGCCAGGCGGTAGTGGCGATGGACCGACAGTCCCGTTGTCAGGGCGCGCACACCGCACACGTGCATGGCGTGGCTGGTGACCGAGGGAACGGTCTGCGCGGCCAGGAGCAGTGCGTCGACGGCTGCCGTGGTGGTCGGGCGTCCGGTGTCGCAGCACCAGGACGCGAGGGAGATCGCGGCGCGCAGCAGAGCCAGACGCGCCGTGCACCTGGCGAGCAGGTGCCCCACCGCTTGGAATTCGCGGATCGGGCGCCCGAACTGCCGGCGCTCTCCGGTGAAGGCGACCGCCTGTTCGAGTGCTCCCTCGGCGACCCCCAGGAGGTACGAGGCCTGGCGGACGCGGGCACGGTCCAGTTCCGGCCCCAGCGGCCCCACGATGTCGTCCGGCGTGATGTCGGCCCGCTCGAAGGAGATGACACGCGCCCATGTGCCCGTGGTCGTGGGACTCCATCCGGAGCGTGCCACCGGTAGGCGCGCGACCCAGGGCCGTTCGGGGCCGGCGAGGACCACGGCGAGGGGGGCCGTCCCCACCGACTCCGTCACGACGGTGCCACTGACACGTGCCCCGTCGCGTTCGACCGTTCCTCCGGGGGCGGTGCGGACCGTCAGCCCCGAACCTGTCGGAAGCGCCTCGAATCCCGTGAGAGAGACCGGCGCTGGGGTGGTTTCGGCACCGCCGCCGACATCAGTGATCAGGGCGTGCCCACGGTAGGGGTCGGGCAGCCCCGCACGTCCGAGTTCCTCGCATACGGCGGCGCCCACGGAGAGACCCAGGTCCAGTCCTTCCTGGTCGGTTCCCGTTTCGTACAGCGGTACCCCGAGGCCGTCGAGCGCTTCCCACACCGTCTGGACGCGGGCCGGGCACCCCGGCGCCTCCTGGGCGTCGTCCGGAACCGTCTCGGCGAGGGTGTTCCTCAGAGCGGTGCGCAGCGTGGCGAGGACTGGGTCGGCTCCAGGGGGAGGAGGGGAGGCCGCGCCGCCGGTCGGCGCCTCCAGTTCGGCGGCGACGATGTCCAGCATGATCTCGGACGTCCCCGCGGACAGAGTGAGCCCCGGAGCCTCTCGGTAAGCGGCATCGACCGCCGCGTGGAGGTCGGAGGACAGGCACCCGTGGGGGCCGCTGCCGTGGACGCTCGCGGCCCAGTGAGCGACCTCCTGGGCGGTTTCGCTGGCGCAGTACTTGGCGACGGCGGCGGCCGCGCCGTCGACCCCGCCCTCCTCCTGGTCCTCCAGAACCCTTCGGGCCAGCCAGTGGGCCGCGTTGATCCGGGCACCGAGGCGGCCGGTCTCCGCGACGGCCGCGTCGTTGCCGGGGCCGATCGGTGCCGGGCCGCTGAGTGCGGCGCCGAACCAGCGCCGTGCTCGGAGCGCGTAGTCCAGACCGGTGCGCTCGAGCGCGAGGGCGTCGAGCAGTAGCGACCACCCCTGCCCCTCGGTGCCGACCAGGGTGTCGCCGCCTACGTGGACCCCGTCGAGTTCGACGCGGTGAAAGCTCTCGTCGGTGATGCCGTCCAGCGTGGACCGCCGTACCCCGTCGGCGTCCATCGGCACCATGAACAGGCTCAGGCCCTGGTACCGGCCGGCCCCGGTGGACGTGCGGGCGGCGCACAGAGCGACGTCCGCCAGGTCGGCCTTGACACTGAACGACTTGACACCGGTCAACCGGTAGCCGTCCTCGACCGGCTCGGCCGCGGTCTGCAACGCACCCAGGTCGGATCCGGCCCCGGGTTCGGTGTAGAGCACGCACGCGAACGTCTCGCCCCTGGCCAGACCGGGCAGCCATCGGTGGCGCTGCCGGTGGGTGCCCGTGGAGAGGAGGAAGCGGCCGACGATCTGGATCGTGTTGACGTGCAGTGTGTCCGGGACACCCGCGCGGACGAGTTCCTCGGCGACCACGGCCGCCTCCGCCGCACCGCAACCGGCCCGGCCGCCGTAGGCCGTGGGCCAGTCGACGGCGAGCAGCCCGGTCTCCCCGAGGAGCCGGTACAGCGCCCGTACGTCGGGTTCGGCTTCGCCGGAGGCCTCGAGCGCGGTGAGTTCGGCGCGGATGGCCGGGGTATCCAGAGTCGAGCGCACTCTGGCGCGCCACAGCCGCTGTTCGTCGGTGAGGTCCAGGTCCACGTTCCCCCTTACGGTCGGTGCTGTGCGGCGAGTTCGGCGGCGAGCCCGTGGATCGCCTCGGTGAGCACGTCGATGGAGCGCAGGTACTCCGCCATGACCAGGTGTTCGTCGGGTCCATGGTCCAGATGGCTGTCTCCCGGGCCGTAGGCCGCCATGGGAACCCGCCAGGTCCGGCCGAGCGTGTTCATGTCCGACGTCGCGGTCTTGACCTTCAGCCGCGGTTCACTCCCATGGCGTCGAACGGACGCGGTCAGGGCACGCACCACAGGGTCGGCCCGCCCCGCGCGCACCGCCGGGACGGCGTGCCGCAGCCGGAACTCACCGGCGGGTACGCGGTCGTTCATGTCGGCGAGCAGGACCTCGGGGTCGCATCCGGGCGGAGTCCGCACGTCGAGGACGGCGGTCGCCGTCTCCGCGTCCGAACGCAGGTGCGTCAGCGTCGCGGTGGGACGGTCGAACGCCGCTCCCTCGCGTGTACCGAAGACGGGCCGTAGCGCTTCCCACGCCAGTGCGCAGAGTTCGGCTGCGGAGGGGGCGGGGTTCGTGGAGTGCGTGGCGGGAACGTCGACCCGGTAGGCCACGTCCATCCTGCCCTTGTACCCGAGGACGACACCGGACCAGCCGCTCGGCTCCCCGATGACCAGGGCGTCGGGCGGTTCGTGGCCGGCTCGGAGGAACTCGGCACCGGGCGATTCCGGGGTCTCCTCTCCCACGACGCCGGCGACCACCAGGCGGCCGTGGAATCCCGCGGTGGCCACCGCGCCGGCGGCACTGATCATGGCGGCCAGCGGGCCCTTGGCGTCGACGGCACCGCGCCCGTACATCCGTCCGCCGTGTTCACGGACGGGTATTTCGCCCGGCACCGTGTCCAGATGGCCGACGAGCATGATGGTCGGGCCGGTCCCCGAACCGACGGAGCCGACGGCGTTGCCGGCGGCGTCGATGCCGGAGGTGACACCGCGTTCCGTGAGCGCGGCCACGGCCACCTCGGCCGCCGCGGCTTCGGCGCCCGAGGGCGAGGAGGCTTCCAGGAGCGCGCGCAGCAAAGCGACCGGGTCGGCCCGGCAGTTCGCCGGTGGTGCGTGCGCGCGGTCCGTCCGTGGGTTCATGGTCGGCTCCTTCCCGGGGGCTCGGACACCTGGTCGAGGGTGATCTCGGTGCCCGCGCCTTCCAGCGCGGCGTACACCGGTCGGTCCACGCGCCCGTCCGAGATGAGGACCCGCCCGACACCGCCCGCCAGTGCCTCGCGGGCGGCGATGAGCTTGCGCCCCATGCCCCCTCCGAGGAACGGGGGTGCCCCCTCGGGGCCGACGGCGCACTCCTGGAGGGCCGTCCCCTCGTCCGAGGGATCGCTCAGCACACCGGGGACGCCGGTCAGCATGACCAGGGTGGGGGAGCCGAGGGCGACCGCCACGGCCGCCGCCGCTCTGTCCGCGTCGACGTTGACCGGTCCGTCATCGGCGAGCGCGGGCGGCGAGACCACCGGGACGATGCCCTCCTCCAACAGGCGCTGAAGGAGGCGTTCGCGGACCGCGGTGACGCGTCCGCTTCGATCGTCGCGAACGAGGTAGCGCCGCCCGTCCTCCCCGGCACGCCGAACGAACTTGCGGCGCGCGCGCAGCAGCCCGCCGTCGAGGCCGGTGAGGCCGACCGCGTCGGCCCCCGACCGCTGCAGGGCATTGACCAGCCGCGGCTTGACGACGCCGGCGAACGCCATCAGGAGTACGTCCAGGGTCGCGTCATCGGTGTGACGCGAGGTGATGCCGGTGTTCGTGCGGATCTGCCGGGAGGGCACGCCGAGCCGTCCGGAGAGCCGCTCGATCTCGGCCGAACCCCCGTGGACCAGCACCACTGGCGCCCGCTCGGCGAGCGCGGCCACATCGGCGCAGACACGGTCGGCCGCCACCGCGCCGTGACCGCCGCACTTGACGGTGAGAATCGGCTCCACACGCTCTCCTCGCATCGCGGGCTCACACCGGGTGGAGCCCGAAGAAGTCCAGGCCGAGCCGCTCCGGCCAGTCCTGGGACACGTTCAGGCATTGCACCGCCGCGCCCGCGCCGCCCTTGACGAGGTTGTCGAGCGCGGCCATGACGATCACAGTCCCGGCCTCGGCGTCCACGGCGAAACCCACGTCGCAGTGGTTGGATCCCGAGAGGATCTTCGGTTCCGGGAATCGGTGCTGTCCCCGGCGCTCCGAGACGATCCGCACGAAGGGCTCGTCGCCGTACCTGTGGCGGAACAGCGCGCGCACGTCCGGTCCCCTGATTCCCGGCACGAGCCGCACCCGGCACAGGACCTGCACCCCGCGCACCGCTTCGACGCCGGTGGCGCTCATTTGCACAGGTAGACCTGTCAGCGTGGCGATCTCGGCCTGGTGTCGGTGTCCCGTGGGGGCGAACACACGCATCGCGCCGCTGCGCTCGGCGTGTGTCCCCGCGGGGCCGGGCGAAGACCCGGAGCCGCTCGATCCGGTGCGGGCGTCCACGGTCACGGGTCCCTCGACCATCCCGGCCTCCGCCAGGGGCCGCAGGGCCAGGACCGCCGCCGTCGCGTTGCACCCGGGAACGCTCACCCGCCGCGCCGTGCGCAGGCGGTCGCGATGGAATTCGGGGAGGCCGGTGACGAACGTGTCGAGTAGGTGCGGTGCGCAGTGCTCGGTGCCGTAGTAGCGCTTGTAGAGGTCGGGGTCGGGCAGCCGGAAGTCAGCCGACAGGTCGATGACGTGGTCGGTGACGTTCTCCAGGAGCGCGGGCATGCGGGCCATGGAGTCACCGTGGGGGAGGGCGCTGAACAGAACGTCGCAGTCCCCCAGACGATCCGGGTGGGTGAAGACGAGGTCGGTGTGCCCGCGCAGGTTGGGGTGGACACCGTCGACCCGGCGGCCGGCGAGCTCACGGGAGGTCGCGGCCACCGCCGTCGCTCGGGGATGGCCCAGGAGCAGGCGCAGTAGCTCGCCCCCCATGTAGCCTGACGCGCCCAGAACCGCGGCACGGATCATGCAACCTCCTTCGTCAGCAGGTGGTCGACGATGGTCGCCGCGACGTCGACGCGCCCGTCCAGGGCACGCTGGAATCCGGCGAACTCCGTGCGGCCGTTCACTTCGAGTACGGTCGGTGCTCCGTCGGCGTCCTCGACCATGTCGACCCCCGCGATCTCGGCGCCGACCGCAGCCGTGGCCGCAACCGCGACGCGGGCGAGAGCGGGGGAGAGTGGACAGGGTTCGACGACGGCTCCGCGGGCCACGTTCGTCCGCCACGCCTTGGAGCGCCGGTAGACGGCGCCGAGCGCCCGACCCCCGACGACGACCACCCGGATGTCCCGCTCTGGTTTGGGGACCGCCTCTTGGAGGTAGACCACCTGGCCGTCCGGGGTGGAGCCGGAAGTGGAGAGCTCCAGGGCGATGCGCGCGGTCTCCTCGTCCTTGAGGAGTGCCACCCCGCGTCCCCAGGAGCCGCACTTGGGCTTGATCACCGCGGGGTAGCCGAGTTCGCGCAGGGCTTCGATGCCCCCCTCCGGGGTGAGGGCCAGGGCGGCACGCGGGGTGGGCACCCCGGAGCGGACCAGGGCGGCCGAGGTCCGCCACTTGTCACCGCACACGTCGATGGAGGTGAACGAGTTCACGACGGTGCACCCGACGGCCTCCAACGCGTGCGCGGCGTAGCGTGCCCTGACCAGCGAGATCTCCCGGTTGAGCACCAGGCGCCCGCTTGGTGCGGGGGCGTCCAGGACGGTTCGCAGGACCCGCGGGTCGACGTACTCGTGGGCCGCTCCCGCGGCGGTCAGCGCATCGAGGATCAGGCGTTCCTCAGAGCGCACCCGGGAGGCGAGGACTCGGATGGTGCCGTCGAGTTCGGACACACCTCACTCTCCCCAATCCTCTTCGACCTCTGGTGCGAGGGCGAGCAGGACCGGCTCCACGGCGACCACCTCCAGTTCTGTACGGCAGTCGGCGCAGTCGATGACCTCGCTCAACCGCAGTTGTACGCTCGTCTGAACGGGACTCTCACATTCGGGGCAGACTGCGGACACAGGGTCCACTTCCTCTCGTGTGGTCATCGGTCAAAGGGTCGTCTGGCGGGCGAGCGCCTTGCGGAGACGGGCGGTGATGCCCACCGTGTCCAGCCCCTGGCGTGCGAGGAGTTCGTCCTCGGTGCCGGGAGCGGTGGCGAAGGAGTCGGCGACGCCCAGCCGGACCAGCGGGCGAGGAGTGTGCTCGGACAGCGTCTCGGCGACGACCGATCCCAGCCCGCCGCTGCGCCAGTGGTCCTCGACGGTAACGACCAGGTGTGTGTGTCGGACGCGTTCGACCAGGCCCGCGGTGTCGAAGGGTTTGATCGTGTGCGCTTGCACCACGCCCACGTCGACGTCCTCACAGGCGAGCTCCTCGGCGGCGCCCAGGGCGTGACGCACGGCGTGGGGGCCGCTGCACACGACGACGACGCGGTCGCCCCGCCGCATCGGCTGGAGCCGCCCCAGGACCGGGGGAGGTACGTCCGGGGCCAGGGGCGGGGTGGATTTGCGTCCCAGTCGCAGGTAGACGGGGCCGGGCAGGGCCGCGGCCTGGGCGAGCAGCGCCTCGACCGCGGCACCGTCGGCGGGCACGAGCACGCACATGCCCGGCATGGCGCGCATGATCGCGAGGTCCTCCAGCGCTTGGTGGGTCGGACCGAGGTGGCCTGCCGAGCTGCCTCCGTGCGTGGCGATGATATGGACGGGCAGGCGCGGGTAGGCGATGTCGATCTTCACCGCTTCGGCCGCACGGGAGGCCGCGAACGCCGCCATCGTGTGCACGTAGGGCCGCCAGCCGCTCGCCGCCATGCCCGCAGCGGCGGCCAGTGCGGTGTGCTCGGCGATGCCCAGGTCCAGGTAGCGGTCGGGCGTCGACGTGAAGTCCTCGGTCTGGAACATTCCGGTGTCGGTGTCCAGGCAGACCGCACTGGGGAGGCGACGTAGCAGTGCGGGCAGCAGCTCCTGGTAGGCCTGCCGCGTGCCCGTGGGGCTACCCATCACCGGCTCCCCGGGTCCCGTGACGGGAGAGTGCCGCCAGCGCCCGGTCGCGCTGGCGGGGGGAGAGGCGCGCGTAGTGGCTGCGCACTTTCCCCTCGGCGAAGGGGACACCATTCCCCTTGACCGTACGTGCGAGCAGGACGCTGGGACGCCCCGGCTCCCAGGGAGTCACGTCGAGCTGCGAGGCGACGGCGTGGACGTCGTGGCCGTCGACGTGGCGTACCGACCAGCCGAAGCTCCGCCAGCGGTCGGCCAGGGACGCTTCGGACTGCAACGGCCCGGTGGCGCCGTTGAGCTGGAGGCTGTTGCAGTCCACGATGGAGGTCAGCCCGTCGGCACCCTGCGCGGCGGCGACGGCGGCCGCCTCCCACACCGACCCTTCCTGTAGTTCTCCGTCGCCGAGCAGCACGAAGGTGCGCCGGTCCCCGTCGGACCGCGCGGCCGCCAGCGCGAAGCCGAGGGCGACGGCCAATCCGTGTCCCAGTGAGCCGGTGGCGAACTCGACGCCGGGAACGGCACGTACAGGATGCGCCATCAACCGGGTTCCGGGCCGGCCGAACGTGTCGAGCTCCCTGGCCGGGAAGAAGCCCCTCGCGGCGAGTACGGAGTACAGGGCGACGGCGCCGTGCCCCTTGCTGAGGATGAAGATGTCGCGGTCGGGCGCCTCTGGAGCGTCCGGGGACACCCGAAGGATGCGGAAGTACAGCGCGGTGAGGATGTCGGCGATGGACAGCGAGCTTCCCAGGTGACCGCCTTCGGGACTGGAGCACATGCGCACGATGCCGGAGCGCACGCGCTCGACGACGCGGGACAGGTCCGTTGCCCGGTGATCGGGCGGGATGCCGTCGGTCATCGCTGACCTGCCATCCGTAGCGCGGTGTCCAGGTGTTCCCACACCTTCTCGAAGGCATCGGCGTAGTGCTGGAGGAGCGGTCCCGAGGCGGGGTCCAGGTGTCGCTTCTGGAGGGTGAGGGAGTCGGCGATGACCGCCCGCGTGTCCGGATGCCCGGAGCCGGTCCTGTGGCGGGCCCCGGCGAAGACCGGTTGGTCCGGGAGCGGCATCACCTGGTAACGGGACATGGGGACCCCTTCGGCGCGCAGTAGGCGGTGAAGGCTCGCTCGGAACCGATCGGGGTCCGCCTCGGGGGCTCCGGCCGCAGGCCCCGGATGGAATCGGAACCGCAGGATGTGCCAGGCGTGCGTCGTGCCGGGAACGGCACGGGGTACCTGGAGGCCCGGAAGGGCGGAGAGCCGGGAGAGGAAAGCCGTGACGTTGCGCTCCCGCTGTTCACGGTAGGCGTAGAACCGGGTGAGTTGGGCGAGGGTGAACGCGGCCTGTACGGGGCTGAGCTTGGCGTTGCCGCCTCGGATGTGGGAGCGGTGGGTCCTGGGGGCGCCACGGACCAGCTCCTCGCCGAACTGGCGGGCCATGCCGACGTGCCGGGCCAGGTCGGGGTCGTCCGTCGTGACGAGTCCTCCCTCCCCGCACGTGGGAAGATTCTTGGTGTACTGGAGGCTGAACGCTGCGGCGTTGCCCAGCGAGCCCGTGCTCCGGTCGCCGATCGCCGCGCCGTGGGCCTGGGCCGCGTCCTCGACCAGCGGGAGGCCGTGCCGTCGGGCGATCGCGGTGAGACCGCCCATGTCGGCGGGCTGTCCGTGCAGGTGGACGGGGATGATGGCGGCCGTGCGGGGAGTGATGCGTGCCGCGGTGTCCTCGGCCGAGAGGTTGAAGGTGCGGGGGTCGACGTCGGCGAACACCGGGACCGCGCCGAGGTTCAGCGGTGCCATGGCCGTCGCGATGAAGCTCAGGGCCGGGATGATCACCTCTGAACCCGGACCGACGCCGAGAGCGTCGAGGATGAGTTCGAGGGCGGCTGTTCCGTTGGACACTCCTACGCAGTGGGCCGTGCCGCAGTGCTGTGCCCATGCCCGCTCCAGCTGATCCACCTCGGTTTCGACGCCGGTGTTCGACACGAGGTGTCCGCTGTCGAGGACGTCGGTCACTCTGCGGCGCTCGGCTTCGCCGATGACGGGCCATCGCGCGGGCGCGGCGTCACGGGGTACGGCGGGAGGTCCGCCGAACGCCGCGAGGCGGCCCGGGCGACGGGTGAGGGCGCGAGGTCCTTCGGCGTGGGCGGTCACAGGGCCTCCGCCGCGAGGCCGAGGGCGCGGGCCGCTTCCTCATAGCGTCGGACCAGCACGTCGCAGTGGTGTCGGAGGTCGCGTGCGCACTCCCGCGGCGAGGTGCGACCGTGCGCGGAGGTGACACGCACGCCGGTCCAGGCGTGTGCGACCGATTCGGCGACCCTGCCCGCCTCGCACAGCTCGGGCACGTCCCAGAGCACGCCCCGTGTGCGGAGCAGCTCTCCGTGGATGCTCGCCTGCGCCTGGAGGTTCCAGCCGAAGGGGTAGGCCTCGGCCAGGCCGTCCGCGTCGTCGTCGCGGGCACGGGTGGTGAGGTCATCGGTGAAGAGGCGTACCCCCGCCAGGCCGGTCCGGCCTGGGCCGCTGTCGGTACCGGTGAGGCGTTCGACGTTGGTGCGCAGTACCTCCCGGAGCACGTCGCGGGTGAACACCGGGAAGGGCACCCCGAGTTCGACATGGAGGTGGCGTCCGTCGATGCTCCGGTCGCTGAAGAGGTCCTCGTGGCCGTCGGTGCGATTGGACGAGGTCCAGGCCGCCAGGAACGCCTGCGTGGAGACAGGGCCGCTGAACGCCGGAGGCATGGCGTCGGACACGTGCACCATGTCCCTCTCTCGGTCCCACCCGGTCACGACCACCAGGTGAGCGGCATGCACGTCCTGGTAGGCCGGGCGGAACGGCAGGTGGTAGTTGTCGACGGCGGCGATGGTCGGCACACCGAGTTCCGCGGCGCGACGGATCGGCTCCAAGGGGTCGGAGGGGTCGGCCGGCCGCTTCCAGCGGGCCGATATCGGATGAAAGGGGGCCAGACTCGCGCCGGGGTCGTCGGGGACGCGGCAGGGGAAGTAGAACTCCTCGGAACGCACATCGCCCGGAATGTGCCGGAACTCCAAGGGCGCACCGAGGACCTCCAACGGGTCGTGGCCCGCGCTCAGCAGCACGGTGGCGAACGTGGACTGCAGACAGCTCACCGGGTCCCGGTACCACTGCGGGGCCGTGACGGTGGCGGTGCTCATCCGCGCCCCCGCACCCCGGACGCCCCCGGCTCGCCGCGTCCTACGGCCGTCATCGCGAACACGTGCACGGCGTTGTTGCGCGGCAGCCTGATCGACGTGAGGGCGGCGCGCCGCACCACCGGAAGGCGCTGACACCACAGTGCCGCCTGTACTCCCGGCTGGACGTGGTGCGGGTAGTGCATGACAGGTGTGCGATAGGCGGACACCTCACCGAAGACGGACGGTGCGGCCCAGAAGTCCGAGACACGCAGCGGCTCGAAATCCACCCAGCCGTCCGTGAAATGCAGGGCCGCCTCGTCCTCGGCGCGGCGTTCCGCGGCGGCGAGGACGTAGATCCAGTCATAGCGCTCGACCGGCACGGAGACCAGTTGTCCCGCGCACTGAACGTTATCTCCGTTGTCGCTGGACACGGGGAATTCGAACGGAACTCCCTCCACCTCCACCCGAGACCCGGCACGGGGCAGGTGCTCGGATGGAAAAGAATTGCCCCAGATGTTGAACGCTCCTGCCGCTGATTCGTCAGCGGGGGAGATGCCCCTGTTGTCGACGTGGGCGCGCAGGTCCACCGGTGCCCAATAGGAAGGGGACGGTGTGCTGATGGAGAATGCGGTCTTTGTGTCGGTCACGGAGCCTCCGGGTCATCCAAGCGGATCTTCGGCTTCCTGGAAGGACACTAAGTCCTCGAGGCCGTGTGGGACGTCCGCGTGGGTGCTGAACCGGGATTCACTCTGAGGATGAGGTTCGAAGTGCGTCGGGCTGCGCTGGTTTGAGTTCGGCGCTTCCGGTGTAATCGCCACGATGGGGCGGCGGAGGCGAACCCGATTTCAAGCGTCATCGGCGGCCCGCCGGTGTTGTGCTTGGATATATTCAAGGTATGGGTACTCCAAGGATTCTGGCGCTGTGGAGCGTGCCGCGTTCCCGATCGACGGCTTTTCTTCGGATGATGGACGAGCGCGGCGATCTCGCGGTCGTCCACGAACCGTTCTCACACGTGGTCGATTTCGGTGAGGCGGTGATCGGTGACAGGGTCGCCACATCCGAGTCCGGAGTCATCGACGCACTGCGTCGCCTGTCCCGGGACGTTCCCGTCTTCTTCAAGGACACGACGGACTTCCACTACCCCGGCCTGCTCGCCGATACGGACTTCCTGCGCGACGCCGCGCACACCTTCCTCATCCGCGACCCGGAAGAGGTGATCGCCTCGCATTTCGCCCTCGACCCGGACGCGGACCGCGAGGCCATGGGGTTTCGTCGGCTGCACGAGATCCACGCCGCGGTCGACCGGGTGGTCGGCCGGCGCCCGCCCGTCATCACGGCGGAGGACCTGGTGGAGACACCGGAGAGGACGGTGGAGGCGTACTGTGCCGCGGTGGGCCTCCCGTACCGGTCGCACGCGCTGTCCTGGGAACCCGGAATGCTGCCGTCCTGGCGGCGGGCCGAGCGCTGGCACCACGACGTCGCGCACACCTCGGGGTTCTCGCGAGGCACACGCACCTATCAGCACACGGTGCACAACCACGCGCGCCTCGCTTCGTATCGCGCCTACCATGAGCCGTATTATCAGGCGCTGCACGCCACCCGACTCGTGGTGTGAGGCTCAGGCGGGCTCGTCCACCTGGACCGGCACCGGTGAGGCCAGGAGGGCGCGAACCGGAGCCATCGCCTTGAGCGCCATCTCCTCGAACTCCTCCTGCGGGTCGGAGTCCAGCACGATGGCCCCACCCGCTCCGACGACCACCGAGGACGCGTCCGCGATCATCGCGCGGATGACGATGCTCAGATCCGCGCCACCGCCGAGGCCGAAGAAGCCGAGTGCCCCGGAGTAGATCCCGCGCGGTTCGTCCTCGAGCCGGTCGATGATCTCCATCGTCCGTAGCTTCGGGGCGCCCGTCATCGACCCACCGGGGAAGCACGCGCGAACGCATTCGACCGCGTCGACGCCCCTGCGCAGTGATCCTTGGACGGTGGACACGAGCTGGTGCAGTGTCGCGTAGGACTCGGTGGCCATCAGGTCGGATACGCCGACGCTGCCTACCTGGCAGACCCGGCCCAGGTCGTTGCGCAACAGGTCGACGATCATCAGGTTCTCGGCGTAGGTCTTGCTGGACTCGACCAGTGACCGGCGCAGCTCGTCGTCGAGGCGGGGGTCCCGCGCCCTGGGCGCCGTGCCCTTGATCGGGCGGCTGACCACGGTGCGATCGCGGTGGACGCGCAGGAAGCACTCGGGGGAGGAACTCGCGACCGCGTGGTCTCCGCATGTGAGATACGCGGCGTAAGGGGCCGGGCTCATGGCGCGCAACCGCAGGAACCTGGAGAAGAGGTCGTCGGTGGGAGGGAGCCGGACACGGTTGGTCAGGCAGATCTCGTAGCTCTCCCCGCGGTTCAGCTCGTGGAGGCAGGCGTCGATGTCGGCGAGGTAGCGGCTCCGGTCCCTGGCCAGGTAGGGCTCGATCTCGGACAGGGCGAGCGGTGCGGGGGACGGTGCGGTGTCCGCGCCTCGGGAGGGAGGCAGCTCCAGGAGCCTCCGTACACTCCGCTCGCACCAGGCCCGGGCGTGGTCGGGCGGCTGGTCCGTGCGGCTCACCGCGAGTGCGTAGGTCCGCTTCTCCACGTGGTCGACGGCGATCATCCGGTCGGCGAACATCCACAGGGCATCGGGGCCGGGGGCGGTGTGGTGTCCTCCTGCCCCGCAGTCCTCCTTCAGTTCGTACCCGAAGTAGCCGACGTATCCGCAGTTCAGGTCGAACGGCAGGGAGTCGGAGAGGTGGGCCCGGCCGCGCAGGCGCTGCGCCAGCACGTCGAAGATCGATCCCTTCTCCCTCCGAGTGCCCTGGGCGTCCCGGACGGTCACGGAGTCTTCTCGGACGTCGTAGGTGAGCACTTCGCCGAGCGGTCCACCGGCCGAACCCAAAAAGGAGAACCGTGCGTCGCGCACTCCCGCACCGCTGTCCAGCCAGAAGGCGTACGGGTCCTTGGCGTACAGCGCGCCGAATGCCGCGGCGCCGTCGATCTCGATGTCCACCGAGGACACGCTCAGCCGCAGCAGGCGGCCTGGGGCCGGCGGAGAATCGGATGCCTGTTCGGTCCGCTTCTCCCGCACGGGTGCCACGGCGCGGGGCCGGGTGCGCCCGGCCGCTCGGCGGAAGTTCTCCAGCAGGAGGGCGCCGTGCTCGGTGGCGACCGACTCGGGGTGGAACTGGACGCCCCATCGGGGCAGGGACCGGTGGCGCAGTGCCATCAGGACCCCGTCCTCGGACCAGGCCGTCGCCTCCAGGGAAGCGGGTAGGGGTTCGGGGGCGCTCAGCGAGTGGTACCGCACGGCGTGGAAGTCCTGCGGCACTCCGTCGAACAGTTCCGTACCGGAGTGTCGGACCCGGGTGAGATGGCCGTGCCGGGGCTCGGGTGCGGGTGACACCCGTGCCCCGTCGGCGTGCGCGATGATCTGGTGTCCGAGGCAGACTCCGAGCACCGGGAGGTCGGAGTGGGCGAGCAGTTCCGCGCACCGCCCCGTGTCCCTGGGGTGCTGCGGGCGTCCGGGGCCGGGGGAGAGGATCACCCCGTCGAGGTCCGCGAGGTCCAGTGAGTTCCATTCGGGCGCGTCGTTGCGCAGGACGAGCGGCTCGGTTCCGTACACGTGCGCCGCTAGTTGGAAGAGGTTGTAGGTGTAGGAATCGTAGTTGTCGACCAGTAGGACTCTCACCTGGGACCCTCCTGGGGGGCGAGGTCGTCGCGCACACCGCTGAGTAGCGCGTGGCGCGCGGAGTGGATGAAGTCGTGGCCGCCGGGAAGCAGACGGACCCGTGTGGTGGCCCTGGTATGCGCACCCCAGCGGGTGAGATCGGTACCTCGCGTGACCGGGTCCGTGGCCGAACCCCAGACCGAGACCGGGCAGTCCAGGATGGAGCCCGGGTGGAAGAGGTAGCCGTCGATCAGCGCCAGGTCGGTGTGCAGCACTGGCATGAAGAACGCGCGGAACTCGGGATCGTCGAAGATCCCGGCGGAGAACAGCCCCATCTCCGCCATGCGGGCCGCCACCTCGTCGTCGCTGTGCGGTGGCCGGCGGGGTTCGACCAGGTCGGGGGCGCGCATCCCGGACACGAGCAACCGGATCGGGGGCTGCTCGCGCGAGTGCAGTTCCCGGGCGAGTTCGAAGGCGATCAGGGCGCCCATGCTGTGCCCGTAGATCGCGGTCGGCGTGTCCCGGTGCGCCCCTACGGTGTCGGCGAGCCACGTGACAAGCGGTGCCATGCGCCGGTATCCGGGTTCGTCAGCGCGTGATTCTCGGCCTGGCAGCTCCGGTGCTTCTACGCGCACGTCAGGTCCCAGACCATCGTGCCAGGAGCGGAAGGCCGTGGCCCCTCCTCCGGCGTAGGGCAGGCAGAGCAGTCGGACCCGGGGCCGGGCGGCCTGTGGGGCGGACCTGCCGTGCAGTGTGTCCGTCACCGGTCACTCCTTTTCGAGGGCGGGGCGGTGGCCGGAGCCGACGAGGCGGCCTCGCACCTGCGGTCCAGGACGGCGCCGACGGTCGCGGCGTGCGGGGCGCGGAGCAGGCTCATGTGGTCACCCGGTACAAGGTGCTCGCGAAGTCCCGAACCGTACGCTCGCCAGGGGGCGGCCGTTCCGGGGAACGATGACGCGCGCAGCACGTCCAGGGGGCGGTCCACAGGTGCGGGGCGGTGCAGCGCGGAGGCCCGGGCGAGCGCGAGGAAGACGGCGGTCTCGCGCTCGAAGGCGTCATGCGTCCCGACCTGGTGCCCGACCGCGAGGAGGGCTTGGCGGACGGTGGTGACGCGCTGCTCGGGATCGGTGCCGGGCAGGCCTGTCAGGTCGGGGGGCGGTCCGCCCCGGGCAGCGGCCCGTTGCAGGGCGAACGCCGTCAACAACGCGACGGCGTCCGGGCTTCTCTCCGGCTCCAGGGGCGGGGGCGGTGTGTCGAGCAGGGCGATGAGAGAGACCTCCCGGCCCTGGTCCCGAAGAAGGCGGGCGACCTCCAGGGCGAGCAGGCCTCCGCTGGACCACCCGGCGAGCATGTAGGGGCCGACCGGGCGCGCGCCCAGGATCCGTGTCAGGTGCCGTCGGGAGAGGCTGCGCAGATCGACGGCCCCCGTGGCCGATCCGTCGAAGGACACGCCGTAGGCGGGCTGGTCGTCGGACAGATGCCGTGCGAGCGTCAGGTAAGCGGAAGCGGAACCGTCGGCGGCGTGCAGCAGGAACAGCGGTGGCCGGCTCCCTCGTCGGCGTAGCGCCAGGAACGGGCCGTCCTCGGAGACGGAGCGCATGGACTCGAACAGAGCCCGCTTCGCCGGGGAGAGAGCGGCGAGACGGGCGCCGCGATCGGCGCTCACGCGGTGTCCTGCGAGGGTTCGCCGACCGGGGACCACTCCGGTGCCGCTGGGAAGTCGAAGTCCACCTCCTCCTGCAGCCCGAGCTCTCGCACCAGGCGGCGTGCCCCTGAGTAGTCCCGCACCAGTCTGGCCGAGGCGGGCTCTCCGCGCAGGTCGCGGAGGATCACCTCGGCCCCCGGTACGCCGGCCGAGGTCAGCGCGTACTCCAAGGTGCTCTGGTCCTGCTCGGAGAAAGCGTTGAGAGCCATGGGGAGGATGCGCGGCAGGGCGCGCTTCTGCTCCGTGGTCATCTGGTGGAACAGGGTGCGCATCACCTCCACCACCAGGGAACCGTGCGCCGATTCATCGCGCAGGTGCAGCGTGGTGATATGGGAGTGCATCGGCTGTACCGAGGTGTCCCGGGCGATCAGGGCGAGCAGCGCGTTGATGCAGGTCTCCGCGACCGCTCCCCAGACGAGGACGGCGAGGTCGCGTTCCCAGCGCTCCGGCATCTCGGCCATGGCCTGGTCCAGGCGCAGCCTGGTGATCAGTTCCGGCGGGCCGCCGCCGTCCGCGATCCCGCGCAGGTTCTTGGCCTGGGAGATGGCCAGCAGGTGCATGTAGGTGTGGAAGCTCTCGTCGACCAGGGCCTGGTGGACGGCCTGGCGAACGTCTCCCGTCTGCCCGCCCACGAACGTGCCGTTCGTGATGAGCCGGAACGCCGGTTCGGCGATGTCGCGTTCCGTGGCGATCACTCGTTCGTTGTAGGCGATCCACAAATGGGTCAGGGCCATCTGCCGGGCCTCGGGCGGGGCGGCCAGGAATCGGGGGTGTCCGGCGAACGGCACCAGATCGAGGGGGTAGTCGGGTACGTCGGGGTCGAACTCGGGGTGACCGTGTTCGATGCGGTAGTGGTCGCCGTGCACCGCGGCACGGGTGGGCCAGGTGTCGATCAGCCGACGCAGAGTGGATCGGTCGACCTCGTGTTCGTGCGGTTCAGCGGTCATCTTCGTCCACGCCCCTCTTCAGCGGTGGCCACTCTCGTCGGTCCAGCAGTTCCATCGCTTCCTCACTTGTGAGCGCTTCGATCAACTCCAGCAGCTCCTCGTCGTCCGGACCCGGCTCCGAGGGAGCGGCGCAGCGCTGCACCCCCGCCGCGATACCGGCCACGGTGGGCAGGGCCAGCAGTGTCGCCACGTCCAGGGTGGCGCCGAGCCTCTCCTCGAGCAGGGCGAGCAGCCGCACCACGTCGAACGACGTCGCACCCAGGTCGAACAGGTCGTCCTCCCTTCCGGCCGGACGGCCGAGGACGTGTGCGACCGTGTCGGCGACTTCCTGCTCCTGCTCTGTCAGCGCGGCCCCATCGGAGGTCGCGGCCCGACCGGAATCGACCGTCGACGGCAGTCGGGAGTGGTCGACCTTGCCGCTGGCCTTCATCGGCAGCTGGGGCAGACGGACGAACACCCGGGGCACGAACTGCGGAGGCAGGGTCCGCGTGAGCACGCCGCGCAGCTCCGCTTCCACGGGCAGGTCCTCTCCGACGAGGAAGGCGGCCAGTACCTCGCGCCCGTCCGCGTCGGGGCGCAGGCACACGGTGGCCGCGCGCACCTGCGGGTGCTGGAGCAGGGCCGCCTCGACTTCCCCGGCCTCCAGGCGTATCCCGTGCACCTTGAGCTGGCGGTCGACGCGGCCGTGGAAGTCGACCGACCCGTCGGCCCGGTAGGCGGCCAGGTCGCCGGTCCGGTACATGCGTGCGCCCGCCGGACCGAACGGGTCGGGCACGAACCGTTCGGCGGTCAACGCGGGGCGGTTCCAGTAGCCCAGGGAGAGGGTGGCGCCTGCGAGGTGCAGCTCGCCGACGACCCCCACCGGGGCGTGAACGCCGTACCGATCGAGGACATAGGCGCGGGAGCCGTCCACGGGCAGTCCGATCGGTGGCGATGCCACCGGGGCGTCGAAGGGCACCTCGTGGGTGTGCGTGACGACCGTCGCTTCCGTCGGACCGTACTCGTGGACGAATCGGCGCTTCCGGGTGCTCCACGCGGCGACCAGTTCACCGGAGCACCGCGCCCCGCCGACCTGGGCCAGACGAAGGCTGGGCAGGTCCGTACCTCGCAGCAGTTGCATGAGGGTCAGCGGCAGGTTCGTCACGGTGACCTGTTCGGCCCGCATCAGTGCCGCCAGAGCGGGAGGTGATAGGCGCTCGGCCTCGTCCGCCAGGCACAGCGTCGCTCCCGCCGCGAGAGTGGGGAAGATGTCGCTCGCGGACACGTCGAAGGTGGCCGCGGCGTACTGGAGGACCGTGTCCTGGGGGCCGGGGCGCCGCAGTCGGCGCCGGAACGCGCACAGGTTGGCCAGCGACCCGTGCCCGACCATCACCGCTTTGGGCCGTCCGGTCGACCCGGACGTGTGCATCAGGTAGGCCAACCCGTTCAGCGGCGTTGAGTCCGGCTCCGGTGGTGGTCCGGTGCGGGGCAAGGGAAGTGTGAGCACGCGCCGGACCCGGTGGGTGAGCGGCGGATCCGGTGGACCGTCGGTGACGAGCAATTCGGCACCAGCGTCGGCGAGCTGGTAGGCGCGCCGGGCGGCTGGATGGCTTCGGTCCAGGGGCAGGTAGGCCGCTCCCGCTCTCATGACGGCGAGCATCGCGCAGATGAGCTCGGGAGACCGCTCCAGGTCGAGCGCGACGACCGTCCCGGGCCGGACACCGTGCTCGCGCAGGACAGCCGCCGTGCGCACGACGCGGTCGTCGAGCTCGGCGTAGGTCGTGGTGGTGCCGCGGAAACGAATGGCGGGGTGGTCCGGTCGTGCCCCGGCCTGCTCGGTGAACTGGGCGACCGCGTCCGGGGGAGCGGGAGAGGGTGCGACCGGACCGTGTGAGAGTGCGGCCAGCCTGTTCCGTTCCGGCTCGTCGATCAGGGGGAGCTCGGACACGCGCAGGCCCGGGTTCAGAGCGGCCGAGCGCAGGACGAGCGCGAAGTGGCCGACCATTCGCCGGGCGCGCTCCGGCGAGTACAGGCGCCCGCTGAGCCGCACCCGTACTGTGGCCGTGCCGTCAGGGTGGGGTTCGAGAAAGGCGTGTACGTCCTCACGCATGGCGGTCGGCTCGGCCTCGACGGGTTCGATGTCGAGTTCGGCCAACCGCGGCCTCCGCGTGATCCCGGTGTCGGAGAACAGGACGCGCCGAAGGGGGTCGCGGCCCCGCGGCCGGTCCGGCCAAAGTTCGCTCAGCACGGCGTCGTAGGGAATGGGCGAGTGGTCGAGTGCCCCGAGCACTGTGCGCCGTACCCGGCGTAGCAGTTCCGTGAACTCCGGGTCACCTGCCGTGCTCACACGCAGGGCCGCCACCGTTGCGTACAGCCCGACGCGGTGGTGCGTGCCCGGATGGTGGCGCCCGGACATGGGCGCACCGATGGTCAGGTCTTCCTGCCCGGTGTAGCGGTGCAGGAACGCGGTGAAGGCGGTCAGACCGATGACATAGGCCGTGGCCCGGTGCCGTTCGGCCAGTGCGGTCAGGTGCTCCACGGTCGTCCGGTCGAGGTGCTCGGCCGCGCTGTGCGTCGCGGCCCCCGAGACGGGGCGGTCATCGGTGAGTTCGGGGGGCTCGGCTCCGTCGAGGTGTCGCCGCCAGTAGGTCAGGCGTGCGGAGAACGGCCGGGCTCCCGGTACCTCGTCGGGGGTCTCCACCGAGGGCTTCTCCGCTGGATCGGGAAGGAGCGTTCGGGCTCCGGGCCCGCCGTTCTCTCGCGCTCGGTAGAACCGATCCAGATCACGCAGCAGTACGCCGGTCGACCAGCCGTCGAACACGGCGTGGTGGACCCGCAGGATCAGCAGGTGGTCGTGGCCGGAGAACCGGAACAGACGGGCGCGCAGCAGGGGCGGTTCCGAGAGTGGGATCGGGTCGGCGCCCGTGTCCCGCAGGAGCTGTCGGCACTGCCGTGTCGACACGCCGCTGGCGTGGTCGGGCCGTCCGGAGAGGTCCGTCATGGGAAGTGGGACGCTCACCGCGTCGCGAACGAAGGCGGTGACGTCGCCGCCGCCGCTGGTGAACCCGGTGCGCAGGGACTCGTGTCGGGCGACGGTCTCCTCCAGAGCACTGCCCAGGGCAGCGGTGTCAAGGGGGCCGTGGAGGCGCAGCCCGAACGCGATGACGAGGGCGGAGGCGTCCTCCCAGTGGCTCTCGGCCCAGATCTCGCGCTGTCCGGCGGTCATGGGCACGGTCCGTGCGGGGACGGGCGTGCGGCCCCTACCCTCCGAGGGCCTGGTGCTCATCGGTCTCTCCCCTCCCCCTGGTGCAGTCCGGCGGCTCCGCCGTGTTGACCGCCCAGGCCAGTCCGGCCGGCGTCGGATGGTCGAAGACGTCGGTGAGCGGTACACGCACGTCCAGTTCCTCCTCGATCCGTGAGACCAGGCTCATGGCCAGGATCGAGGTGCCGCCGCAGGCCAGGAAATCGTCGTCTCGGCCGATCTCGGTGCGGGCGAGGAGCTCGCGAAAGAGCGCCAGGAGCGTCTGCTCGGTGTCCGTGGTCCCCGCGCCCCTCCCGCTGCCGACGTCCGTTCCCGGAGCCGCTGCGCGCGCAGGGGGAGCCTGCGGGGGCGGGGACACGGTGCTCATGGCACTGTCGCGCAGGGCTGCCCGGTCCACCTTTCCGCGCTCGGTCAGCGGCAGCGCGCGCACGGCGACGAAACGGTCGGGTACCAGCGGGCGAGGCAACCGGGTGAGCAGGGCGGCGCGCAGCGCGGTCTCGTCCACGGGCGAGGCCGTCGGTGTGTAGTAGGCGACCAGACGGGCGCTACCGCCCTCTCCCTGAACGGTCACCACGCACGACCGCACACCGGCAAGCGTGCGCAGGGCCCGCTCGACCTCCTCGGGCTCGACTCGGTGACCGCGTACTTTGAGCTGTCCGTCGAGTCGGCCGAGCAGTTCCAGACGTCCGTCCGCGCGGATGCGGGCACGGTCGCCAGTCCGGTACAGCCGCTCTCCTGGGGTGCGCGCGAAAGGGTGCGGCAGGAAGTGTTCGGCCGTTCGCCCCGGACGGTTCAGATAGCCGCGAGCCACTCCCGGACCGCCGATCCACACCTCTCCCGGTATGCCGGGGGGCAAGAGACCGCCGTAGCCGTCCAGGACGAAGACGTCGGTGCCGGGCAGCGGCCGCCCGGCGGTGAGGCGCTCCTCAGGTGCCGGAGGTCTCTCCACCGCGTGCGCGGTGGCGAAGGAGGTCGTCTCCGTGGGGCCGTACATGTGCGTCAGCCGCGCGTCGAGCGCGGGGTCGGCGTACGCGGTCCGGACCGCATCGGCCTCCGGAGCCTCCCCGCCGAACAGCAGGTGCCGCAGCCCGCTGCCACCACCGCCGGGCCGTCGCACGAACGCGGCGAACCAGGCGCTGGTCAGGTGCAGCACTGTCACTCCACGCTCCTGGACGGCGGTGGCCAAGGCCACCGGTGACAGGTCCCGTGCGCCGGGGAGGTCCACCACTGTCGCTCCGGCGAGGAGGGTTCCCCACAGCTCGAACGCCAGAATGTCGAACATGACGTCGCCCACGCGCGCGACCCTGTCCCCTGGCCGCAGGTCCAGGTAGGCCTGGTGGGAGAACCGCGCCAGCAGGCCGCGGTGGGTCAGTCCGACCGCCCGGGGCGTACCGGTGGTGCCCGATGTGAACAGCACGGAGCACAGTTGCTCGGGGTGGGCCGGGAGGGGCGGTGGCGGTGTGCGTCCGCCGTCAGAGTCCCCGAGGCGTACGACCGTGCGTCCGGCGCCCCATGTCTCGTCGAACCCGGGTCCGGCGAGGACGAACGCGGCACCCGCCTCGTCGAGCATGGCCTCGGCGCGTGTTGGAGGTGTCCGTGCGGACAGGGGCAGGTAGGCGGCGCCTGCCTTGAGGACCGCGAGCAGCCCGACAGCCAGGTCGGTCAGTGCCTCGTGTTGGACGCCGACGACGGTTCCCGGGACCGCGCCCGCTCGCCGCAGGACACCCGCCAGTGCGTCCGAACTCTCAACCAGGGCGCTGTAGGTGAGTGACTCCGACTCTCCGAGCACGGCCCAGCGGTGCGGGGCGCGCTCGGCGACGGCGTCCACCGCCGTGTGCAGGGAAGTGGGGGGCGATCGGCGAACCGCGGCGCTGTCCGGGGATGTCATGGACCACTCCTTCTTCGTGCCGTCAGTTGAGCCGACGTCGCATGATCATCTGGATCGACCGGTCCGGTGCGCGGCTCGGCACGGGGCTGAACCCCGCCTGGACGAACATGGCGGAGGTACCGGGGAAGGCCGAAGGGGTATCGATCCGCTTGTCACGCGGTTTGACCGGGTACCCCTCGAAGGCCTCGGCCCCCCGCTCGCGGGCGTACTCGACGGCCGCTCGCAGAAGCTCGTGCGCCAACCCCAGGTGCCGGTAGTCGCGATGGACGAAGTAGCACACCGTGGACCAGACCTTCTCCGGAGGCTCCGATCCCTCGGCAGGGGTCAGCGCGGGGGACCTGCTGAGCCGGCCGAACGCCGAGCGCGGACCGATCGAGCACCATGCGGCGGGAACGCCGTCCGCGTAGGCCAGCAGCCCGACCTCCTCGCCGTCGTCGACCTTGCCCCGCATCGCGGTGCGGTTGCCCTCGCCGCGGTTCTCGATCGCGTCCTTCTGAGTGCCCCGCTGCCACATGCACCAGCAGCGCCCCGGGATCGCCGCGGAGGTGAACAGGGCCTCGAAATCGTCCCAACGCTCCACGGTGAGCGGCTTGACGTCCACATCCGTCGGCTGTTTCCGCGCTTTCGCCACGGGAGGCCTCCTCCTTCATCGTTGACGGGTCGATTTCACAGGTAAGCGCGCGCCTGGAGCCGGTACAGCTCGGCGTACATGCCGTCCGCCTCCATGAGTTCGGTGTGCGAACCGGTTTCCACCAGCCGCCCATGGTCCATGACCACGATCACGTCGGCCGAGCGCACGGTCGAGAAACGGTGCGTGACCAGGACGGTGACGCCGCCGGTGGTGCGTGCGCTCTCACGGGACGCGGCGGCGTAGCGGTCGAACAGTGACTTCTCGGTCACCGGGTCCAGGTTCGCCGTCGGCTCGTCGAAGACCGTGAGCAGCGGGGCCGGGCGCATCAGCGCGCGGGCCAGCGCCAGCTTCTGCCACTGTCCGCCGGACAGATCGGATCCGTCCGGGTAGGAGGAGCCGAGGCGGGTGGCGAGGCCGTCCGGTGTCGCACCGGGGACCTCCGTGGCGCCGGCCCGCTCCAACGCGGTGCGGATCGCTGCTTCGTCCTCCGACCGGGGCAGGTCGCCGATCCCGACGACCGAACCGAGCGGCAACTCGAAGCGTTCGAAGTCCTGGAACGCGGCCGTGGTCGCCGCGCGCCACGCCGCCGGGTCCAGATCGCGGATGTCGGTGGTGTCGGCGGTGATGCGTCCGGACGTCGGCTGGTACAGACCGAACAGCAGTTTCACCAAGGTGGTCTTGCCGGCGCCGTTCTCCCCGACGATGGCGACCGTCGTGCCCGCGCGGATGCGCAGCCCGATCCGGTCGAGAGTGTTCCGATCGGAGTCGGGATAGCTGAAGGACACGTCGTGCAGGGTGATGCCCTCGCGCAGCCGGTCCGGGACGGTCGCCTCCCCTCCGCGGGACGCCGCGGTCCGCGCGTGGTTCTCGAGCCAGTCCAGCCGGCCGACGGCACGCAGGCAGACGTGCATCATGCCGACGGTGCCGACGAGCCCGCCCACCTGCCCGTTCAGCTGGAGGACGATGGCGACGGCCGCGGCCAGGTCCCCTGCCGTCGCCGTTCCCTCGGCGAACCGCCAGAGGACGGTGGCGAGCGCTGCTCCGAAGCCGGCGCAGAACACGGCCCATCCGGCCACAGCGATCAGCGAACCGCGCAGTCGGGCGCGCAACCGGACCGATTCGATGGTGCGCCAGAACGCGTCGAAACGTCGTGGCAGTTCGTCGTGCAGTGCGAAGACACGCAGTTCCTTCGCGGCGGTGGAGCTGGTGGCCAGATCGAGTAGGCCGTTGGCCTGGTACCAGTGCTCGAGGGTGCCGTCCTTGGCCGCCCGGTCCAGGTCGGCGGACTTGCGGCTGGCAAGGAAGGCCGGCACGGCGAACAGCGGCAGCAGGACCAGAAGCGGGTCCAGGGCGAAGAGGACGGCCATGGTCAGCAGAGCGCGTGCGGCCAGGCCGAGCACGGAGGCGAAGGTGCCGAGCGTCATGACCAGCTGGGCGCGCTCGAACCGCAGCATCTCCAGTTTGCGGCGGTACTCCGCCCGCTCGTGGTGGTCGAGTTCGGGCAGAGTCGCTGCGATGCTCATGACTCTGCGGTCGATGTACAGGCCGGTGCGCTCGGTCAGGTCGGCCTTGATCCGTACCCCGCCGTGGGAGGCCAGCCTGCCCAGCGTGAGCAGTGCCGCCATGGCCACGACGGAGGTCACGGCACGTGCCGACTCTCCCTGACTGAGCGCGTCCACCAGGACCTTGAGGGCCCACACGGCGGCGACTGGACACATCTCCAGAAGGGTGAGCGTGAACAGCAGGACGGTGCGCCCCTTGTCGGCTTCGAGAGCGAAGCGCAGGACCGTCCGCAGCGGCCGCAGCGAGACATTCTTCATCGCGCACCTTCCGGGGGACTGGTGAACGCCGCCGCCTGGAGGCGGAACAGCGAGCCGTAGCGGGTATCGCGACCGCACAGGTCGTCGTGGGTGCCGTGCTCACGGACACGTCCGTCCTCCAGGACGGCGATGGTGTCGGCCCGGCGCACAGTGGCGAAGCGGTGCGAGATCAGGATGATGGTCGGGTCCGTCTCCAGTCCCAGCAGATGGTTGAAGAAGTCGGCTTCGGCCCGCACGTCCAGACTGGCCGTGGGTTCGTCGAGGATCAGGACACGGGCTCCTCCTCTGACCGCGAACAGGCCGCGGGCCAGGGCCAGGCGCTGCCACTGTCCGCCGGAGAGCTCGGCGCCCTTGCTGTGCAGACGGTTGAGAACGGTGTCCCAGCCGTGCGGGAGCCCTTCGACGGCTTCCGCCAGGCCCGCCTGCTCCGCGGCGCGGACGATGGCGGCGCGGTCCTCGCGCAGGGCCGGCGCGCCGAGGGCGATGTTGTCGGCGACCGAGAGGTCGAAGCGCACGAAGTCCTGGAAGACGGCGGCGACGGTGCTCTGCCATGAGCGTGGATCGGCACCGCGCAGGTCGGTGCCGTCCACGGTGATCCGGCCGCTCGTGGGCCGGTGCAGGCCGGCCAGCAGTTTGACCAGGGTGGTCTTACCCGCGCCGTTGAGGCCGACGAGTCCGAGTGAGCCTCCCGCGGGGATGGTCAGGTCCAGTCCGGCCAGGACCTCCCGCTCGGTGCCGGGATAGCGGAAGGAGACCTCCTCGAACCGGATCTCCCGTGACAGTGCGGGTGCGGGCGGCAGGGGCCGGGCCGGAGGGGCCGGGTCGATCGCGCGGAGCTCGTCCTCCAGTTCGCCCGCTGCGGAGATGGGACGGGAACCGTACTCGGCGTAGATGTCCTGGGTGGACATCAGCGGCAGGGAACCCAGACCCAGCACAGCGAGGACGAAGGTCGTGAACTGCCCAGGGGATATCTGCCCGCCGACGGCGGAGGAGGCCAGCAGACCCAGCACGACGAGGTCGGCCACCAGCGTCGGTACCAGGACCAGGATGAGGGACCGTCGGCCGCTTCCGCGCTGGGCCCAGATCCCCCGCATGGCGGACACCCATGCGGTGTCGAAGCCTCGAACCACCCATGCGCCCAGACCGAAGACACGGAGCTCCTTGGCGGCGCGCGGAGTGGTGGCCAGTTCACGAAGGTAGTCGGCTCTGCGCAGTGCGCCCTTCTGTTCGGAGTCGGCGGCGTGGGCGCTGAGGATGCTCCGCCGTGAGGCCTCCCGGGCCACCGCCCGCGACAGGATCAGCAGCAGTGGTACCCACCAGGTGAACGCGAACAGGACGGCCGCCGAAACGAGTGCCGCGAGCGTCGTCCCGGCGACCGTGGCCAGGGCGGGCACGGCGAAGAGCGGAGCGTAGTCGGTGGGTGCGAAATGCCGGGCGGAGGCGAGGCGCTCCCGCACGGAGGTCCGTGCGAGGTGGTCGATGCCGGATGGTGCCATGGTCGCCCGCATGACGCGACCGCCCAGGCTCGCCATGGAACGCGCCCCGAGCAGCTCACCGACCGTCTCCTGGAACGGTGGCAGCGTCTGTTGGAGCAGGACCAGGACGACGATCGCGCAGAAGAGAGGCAGGACGGCGGAGAAGAGCGACTCCGGGGACGTGCGATCCGCCTCCAGGACCGCCGTGACGAGGGAACCGACGGTGACCGCCACGGCCGCGGGAAGGACGGCCGCGGACAGCAGGAGCACTCCCAGCAGGCCGGAGTAGCCGGGTGCCGCGGCCGCCACCGTACCTGCCAGCCGAAGCTGTGGTGGCAGCCGGCGGTGCCAGGGGCGGGTCTTACTGAACATCAGACTCCTTTACTCGTAGGCGCCGGCCCGGCTCCACCGCAGGACCTGTTCCCGGTCGGCGCCGTCGACCAGCGGGAGGGAGCCGACCGGGGTGTCCGGTCGGCCGGACGCGGAGGAGAGCACGGCGCTCAGGGCCGATCCGATGCCCTGGACGGTCTCCCGGTCCCACAGGTCCGACGCGTACTCGAAGGCCCCGACGATCCTGGGACCGTCGACGAGCGCGAGGCCGAGGTCGAACTTCGCCGATGCGCCCGGAAGGTGCATTCGCTCGACGCGCAGGTGTTCGAACGGCTCGGACTCGGGCGTGGCCGGATTCATGGCCAGGGTGATCCGTACCGGAGGAGCGGCGTCGCGGTCCGGAGGTTCGGCGGACGCGTCCAGATGGGCGAGCCCGCCGAGGACGGCGTCACCGGCCTGGTCGACCAGAGCGGAGAACGGCATGCTCGGCTCGGCCCGGAGCCGCAGGGGCAGCAGTGTTGCGAACAGACCCGCGACAGGTTGCAGGTCAGGGTGCCGTCGGCCGTCGAAGGGCACCCCCACCACGAGGTCGTCACCAGCCTCCAGGCGGTGCAACAGCGCCGCGTACCCGGCCAGCACGGCCGCGAAGAACGTGGTGCCGCGCTCGCGCGCGAGCAGCCGGAGTCCGGCGGCTGGACCCGGGGGCATGTGCCAGGGCACAGTGCCCCCGCGGGGGCCCACCTGTGGGGGGCGGGGCCGGTCGTAGGGCAGACCGGCGGGCGGTACCGCGCCCCGCAGCCGTTCCCTCCAGTAGCTCCGCTGGGCGTCCCACGCGCCCGACCGCGTCCTGGCCCGCTGCCACAGCGCGAAGTCCTGATAGGACACCGGCAGCTCCGGGAGCATCGGGGACCGTTCGGCGCGGGCCGCGGAGTACAGCTCACCCAGGTCGCGCAGCAGGATGTCGGAGGAGGCGCCGTCGGCCGCCAGGTGGTGGGTCAGCAGCAGGAGGACGTGCTCCTCGGGCTGCAGCGCGATGAGATGCGCGCGCAGCAGCGGGGAGCGTGCGGGATCCACGCCCCGGGTGACCTCTCCCGCGAGTAGCTCGTGCAGGGCGTCCGAGCGTTCCTTCGGAGGGAGGGCCGTGAGCGTCGTGCGTGCGAGGCCGACAGGCGCGGCCGGTGCGGTGTCCTGAACGAAGCCGCCACCGCTGTATCGCACGGTCGTGCGCAGCACCGCATGCCGCTGGACGAGGGCGGTGATCGCCTCCTCCAGCAGATCCGCTGCCAAGGGGCCGTGCAGTCGTATCGTGATGGGCAGTTGATAGGCGTGCCCGCCCTTCACCCGCTCATGCAGCGCCACGGCGAGCTGGGCGCGGGTGACCGGGACGGGCTCACCCGGGGCGGAGGGTACACCGCCGGGCGGTGTCGGCTGGCGGGCCAACAACCGATCGCGCACGTCGCCGCGCAGATGGCGTGTGGCACCCCCGGTGTCCGTTTCGGGCATGTCAGTGCTCTCCTGGCTCGTCCAGACGCCGCAGCGCCTCCTCCGGGGGCAACGCCGACAGCTCGGTGACGAGGTCGGCGAACGTCGGGCTCTGTGCCGAGCGGTCTCGCTCCTCGTCGATGAGGGCGGCGATGCGCGCGACAGTGGGCCGCAGGTACACCTCGCCGGGGGAGATGCGCACTCCGAAGACCGAGCGCACACGCACGAGGATGCGCATGGTCTGCATGCTGGTCACTCCGAGCTCGAACAGGTCGGCTTCGGTGTCGAGGACCGCCTGGCCCAGCAACGGCCCGACCACCTCCTCGACCAGACGGCGTTCGGTCGGTGTGGCCGGAGACCGCCCCTGCTGTGGCGCTTCCGGCGAGGGGAGGGCCGATCGGTCCACCTTGCCGCTGGGCGTGAGCGGAACGCGGTCGAGCCACATGAATGCGTGGGGCACCATATACCCCGGCAGCAGCTCGGCAAGCCTCCTGCGCGCTTCCTGGCCGTCGTCGGCGGTGTCGCCGCTGAGATAGGCGGTCAGTCGTGTCGTGTGCGACGAATCGTCGGGTTCGACCACGGCCTGGCGTACACCGGGGAGCCCGGCCAGGACGGACTCGATCTCACCGAGTTCGACGCGTTGTCCGCTGATCTGGACCTGCCGGTCGAGTCGGCCGAGGTATTCCAGATCTCCGTCGGACCGCCAGCGGGCCAGGTCACCGGTGCGATAGACGCGTTCACCGGGGCCGGGGGCGAAGGGGTCGGGGAGGAACCGCTCGGCGGTCAGGCCGGGCCGGCCGAGGTACCCGCGGGCCGTGCCCGATCCGCCGACATAGAGCTCGCCGGGCATACCGACGGGGACCGGGCGCATCCGGGAGTCCAGCACGTACGCCCGATGGTTGGCCATGGCGCGGCCGATCGGCGGCGAGGCGTGCCACGCTCCGACGACCCGTTTGGCGATGGTCGTGACGGTGTTCTCCGTCGTCCCGTAGCCGTTGTAGAACGCGCACCCGGTCGCCGCCCACCGGGAGGCGAGCCCTCCAGGGAAGGCCTCTCCGCCGACGAAGGCGACGCGCAGCCGCGGCAGTTCCTCGGGTTCCAGCAGCGCCATCACCGCCGGTGGAAGGTCGACGACGGTCGCGCCGCTGCGTGCCAGCAGATCCGTCAGTCGATGCGGGTCGCGCCGGTCCTGCTCACCGCACATGACCAGTCTGCCGCCGCTGAGTAGCGTGCCGAAGATCTCGAACACCGAGACGTCGAAGGTGAGCGCGGCGAACTGGGGGATGACGTCCGCCTCGTCGAGCGAGAACATCTCCCGCACGGTGGCGATGAACTGCGACACGTTGGCATGGCTCACGGCGACGCCCTTGGGCGCCCCGGTGCTGCCGGAGGTGAAGAGAACGTAGGCGGCGTTGTCCGGCCGCGCGGGGCGGGGCGCCGGGAAGGCCCGGTCCCCTGGCTCGTCCTCCGGCCCGATGACCGGACCGACGCCATCGAACCTGCCATGGTGCTCTGCGTCCGCGACCACGGCGCACACGCCCGCGTTCGCGAGCAGCGAGTGGTTCCGCTCGGTCGGGTGCTCCGGTTCGACAGGGACGTAGGCCGCACCCGCCTTGAGCACGCCCAGGACGGCCGCGATACGGGCGTTGGACCGGTTCACACACACGCCGACCAGGTCCTCCGGCCCGACTCCGTGGGCGCGGATGCTACGCGCGAGCCGGTCGGACCAGGCGTCCAGTTCCCGGTAGGTGAGCTCCCGACCGTGCGATTCCAGGGCCACGGCGTCGGGGGTGCGCGCCGCCTGCTCCGCGAAGGCCGCGTCGAGGGTCGCGGGGCGACGCGGCACCGCGGTCCGGTTCCACTCCCGTGTCACGCGGCGCTGCTCGGTCGCCGACATCAGGGGCAGGTCCCCGATCGTGCGCTCGGGCTCGGCCATACCGTCGGCGAGGAGGGTCTCCACTGCGCCGAGCAGTGTGCGGATCGTGTCGGTGTCGAAGAGACCGGTGTTGTATTCCGCCAGGAGGTAGGTGCCGTCCGGGTTCGTGCCGATCTCCACCGCCAACTCGAAGCGGGCACCGCCGTTGGGCTGGGGCCGGAGCTCGAAGCACAGGGCGCCGCGGCCGTCGTCCTCCGACGGGTCGTCGACGGCCGCCAGACCGGCGGCCGACTGCAGGGTGAGCGTCGCCTGGACCAGGGGCAGCCTGTCGGCGGGACGGGGCGGACGCACGGCTTCGACGACCTCCGCCAACGGTAGGTCCTGCCACTCCAGGGCATCGAGGACGGCCGAGGCGGCGGCGGCCACGACGTCCGCGAAGGCCTGGTCTCCGCGCAGCGATCCCCGCAGGGGCAGGACATTGGTGAAGCAGCCGATGGTCGAGCGGGTCGGAGACTGGTTGCGGTTGGCCACCGCCGAGCCGATGACGAGGTCCTCCTGCCCTGTCCAGCGGTGCAGCACGGCTTGGAACGCGGCCGTGAACACGGCGAGCGTCGGGACCCCCTGAGCTCGTGCGAACGCGTCCACGTCGGAAAGGGGGGCCCGGTCCATCGGCACCACCTCGACGGCGCCTTCGAAGGTCCGCTGTGAGCCGGGGGCGCGGTCGGTCGGTAGGCTCAGCGGCTCGGCGCCTTCCAACGCGGCGCGGGCGCGGCGCCGTGCGCCGTCCGCCTGGGGGCCTTCCAACCAGGTTCGCTGCCACTGCGCGTAGTCGACGTAGCGTGGCGCGGACGGCTCGGGGAGGGCGGGACCGCCGGTCTCGGCCAGGTAGGCGGCCCGCAACTCACCCAGCCACAGGGTGACGGACCAGCCGTCACAGACCACGTGGTGCGTGATCCAGAGGAGTTCGTGGTGGTCGGCCGCCAGACGGATGAGGCACGCCCGCGCGAGCGGAGCCCGGCCGAGATCGAACGGTTCGTTCGCCCTGCGCGCGCACAGTGCGTCGAGCGACCGCTCCTGCTCGTGCCCGGCCAGAGCGGAGAGGTCCTCGGTGTCCAGGAGCACCCGCGCCTCCTCCACGACGCGCTGGACAGGGATTCCGTCCTTGTCGACGATGTGGGTCCTCAGCACCTCGTGCCTGCGCTCCAGCCGGTGGAGCGCGCGTTCGAGCGCGGAGCGGTCCAGGGCGCCACGCAGGGCCACGCGCGTGGCGACGTTGTACATGGACTGGCCGGGAAACGTCTGGTCCAGGATCCACAGCTGTTCCTGTTGGAGGCTCAACGGCCAGTCACCGACTGCCGCACGCGGTCCGCGCTCCAGCCTGGGGCCCGACTCGGTCGTGTCCGCGCCGAGCCCGCGCAGGAACGCCGCCCGTCGTTCGGGTGAGAGTCGGGCCAGCCGTCGGATCAGATCGCTCATTCGCAGATCCCGTCACTCGGAGGTGTCGGCCAGGGGCTCGTCCGGGTCGGAGAGCGCGGCCGTGAGACGCTCGGCGTCCGCGCGCACGCGCGGGTCCCGGTCCAGTTCCGCGGCGATCGCCGTCGGGGTGGGCTCGGCGTACAGGTCGACCAGGGAGAACGAGGCGTGGAACAGCCCCCTGAGCCGGGCTATGAACTGGGCGGCGAGCAGCGAGTTGCCGCCCAACGCGAAGAAGTCCTCGTTCCGACCGATGGTGTGGTGGACCTCCAGGACGTCCATGAACAGCGCGCGGACGAGTTCCTCCGTGGGGGTGCCGGGTGCGGTGGACATGACGCCGCCGTCCGGCACCGTCTCGGTTTCCGGAACGTCGGGCAGGGCGTTGCGGTCCACCTTGCCGCTGAGGGTGAGGGGGAGCCGGCTCATCACCGCGATCCGTTCGGGCACGCTGTAGGCGGGGAGACGGTCGGTCAGGAACGCCCTGAGCTCGGACTCCGAGACATCCTGTGCGGCGACGTGGCCGATGAGTCCGAGACGGCCACTGGAACCCTCGCGGACGGTGACGACGGCCTGCGCCACCGCCGGGTGGGCCTCCAGGACCGCCGCGGTCTCGCCGGGCTCCACCCGGTTGCCGCGGATCTTCACCTGCTCGTCCAGGCGCCCCAGGAACTCCAGGGTGCCGTCCGAGTGGAACAGGGCGAGGTCGCCGGTGCGGTAGAGGCGGTCGCCCGGCGCGTCGGGGAACGGGTCGGGGACGAAGCGTTCCGCGGTCAGCGCGGGTGCGTTCAGGTAGCCCCGTGCCAGGCCGAGCCCGCTGATGCACAGCTCGCCGGGCACTCCGACGGGGAGCGGCCGCAGGGCGGCGTCCATGATCCGGACGCGGTGGTTGTCCAGAGGGCGGCCGATGGGCGGGGTTCCGCTCTGCCCTACGCCGCACTCCTGCGCCGTCATGGTGACGGTCGACTCGGTGGGGCCGTACCCGTTCACGAAACGGCGGCCCGGAGCGGCCCAGCGTTCGACCAGCTCCTGTCCGAACGCCTCCCCTCCCACGAACATCGCCCGCAGCGCGGGGAGGCCGTGGGAGGGGAGGAGGGCCATCACCGCGGGTGGCAGGTCGGTGAGGGTGACCTGCTCGTCCCGTAGGAACGCGGCCAGTCCGTCCATGTCCAGGAGGGTGTCGGAGTCCACCACGCTCAGCGACGCCCCCGCGTGCAGGGCACCGAAGATCTCGAACACCGACACGTCGAAGCCGAGTGAGGCGTATTGGAGCAGCCGGTCGTTCGGTCCGATTCCGAACAAAGCGCCGGCGGAGGCGGTGAAGCCCACCACCGACCGGTGCTCGATCACGACGCCCTTGGGGCGGCCGGTGGATCCCGACGTGTAGATGACGTAGGCCGCGTTGCGAGGCGACACGGGCGGGCCCGGAGACACGTCGTCCCCGGCTCCGGGAGGGGCGGCGTCCTCCTCGGCGAAGGGCAGGTACCGCGTCCCGTGGGGGATCCGACCGGCGGCGACGCCGTGCTCGGCCAGGGCGGCCCTGGCGCCGGCGTCCGCCAGGACGGTCGCGATCCGGGCATCGGGGGTGCTCGGGTCGATGGGCACGTAGGCTCCGCCGGCCTTGAGGACGCCGAGCACAGCGGTGACCGTCGCGGCGCTGCGGTCGGCGATCACGGCCACCCGGTCCTCGGTTCGCACGCCCGCGTCGATCAGTCGCGCGGCCACGCGGTTGGCCCTGCGGTTCAGTTCGCGGTAGGTGAGCTGCTCGTCTCTCCCGCGCACCGCCACGGCGTCCGGGGTGCCGACGGCGTGCCGTTCGACCAGGGCGTGCACGCTCTCCTCCAGCCGGTCGACCGCGGTCCGATTCCATGCTTCGAGCCGTCCCAGCTCCTCTCGGCCCAGTGCGGGTATCAGGTCGTAGTGCGCGTCCGGACGCGTGGCGATGGCGGCCAGCGCGGCGTGGTAGCGGCCCTCCATGTCGCGTATCCGGCCGGAGTCGAATTCGTCGGCGTCGTAGGCGATGAGCATGCGGAGCTGCTCGCCGCCCTCCAGGGCGTCCAGACCGAAGGTGACCGAGAACGGGATGCTGGTCTGCTGGAAGTGGCGCCACCGGCCGATCTCGATCCCGGCGGCCGATACCAGCGAGTCGAGGGCGTGGAAGTGCACGAAGTTGAAGGTCGTGTCGAACAGCTCGGCGCCGCCGGCCACGGCACGGATGTTCGGCAGGGGGTAGTGGGCATGGTCGAGGTGGCGCTGCTCGGCCCTGAACACCTCCTGGACGAGCGTGTTCCACCGTCCGCCCCGTATGGACAGGCGCAGCGGGACCGTGTTCAGGAACAGGCCCAGGACCCGCTGCGCGTCGGCGAGGGGCGGCCGTACGTTGGTGACCAGGCCGGTGACGACCTCGTCCTGCGCGACGTGGTCGCGCAGGACCGCCAGGTGCGCGGCGAGCAGGATCGACCGAAGCGGGACACCCAGCTCGGCCGCGAGGGCGCGCAGAGCCGAGGTGATGCCCGGGGGGACGTCGGACTCCATCGACGGAACCTTGGCGCCCTGGCGCTTCTCCCGCCGGGTCAGCCGGGGAAGCCGTGTCGGACGGACGTCCCGCATGGCGGACCGCCAGTACTCGACGGCCTCGGAGGAGTCGACGACGGCGCGCTCGCGGGCGACGAACGCGGCGTAGTCGGTCGCTGGGGGAGCCGGAGCCGGAGCGAGCGGATCCACGCAGAGTTGCCGGTAGTGGGTGAGCAGCTCGGTGAAGAGCAGGTGCACGCTCCAACCGTCCAGGATCGCGTGGTGCGAGGTCAGGGACAGCCGGAACTCGTCGTCGGCCCGCACGTGCACGGTGACGCGGAGCAGCGGTGGACGGGTCCAGTCGAACCCGCGGCCGCTTTCGGCGGACATCCACCGGTCGAACCGCTCGTCCTGCTCCTTCGCGGACAGACCGCGCTGGTCCACGATTTCCACCGGTACCGTCACGCCGGTGTGGACGAGTTGCAGTGCCTGCCTGTAGTTGGCGAGGTCGAAGGAAGTGCGCAGGACCGGATGCGCCGTCGCGGTCCGTTGCACGGCGCGGACCAGCGGGTCCGATCGGAACCCCGTGCGCACCTGGAGGCTGTCGATGTTGTGGTAGAGCGACTCACCTGCGGAGTACTCGCTGTGGAAGAGCATGCCGCCCTGGAGCCGGGTGAGCGGGTAGGCGTCGGCGATGGGCATGTCAGCGCCGCCGTTCGTCGTCGTTGGAGCGGGCGAGCAGTCGATCGCGGTCGGTGCCGGACAGCAGGCTGAACGCCCCGGTGGACGCGTGCCCCGGTTCGGCCGGTCCGGATGGCCGGCTCGCGGCCAAGCGTGCCAGCGCACGCGGGGTGGGGTGGCCGTAGACGTCCCGGATGGACAGGGGCACTCCGTGGTCGTGGAGTCGGGAAACGACCTCGACGATGCGCATCGAGTCGCCCCCGAGAGCGAAGAAGTTGTCGTCGGCGAGGATCGGTCCGCAACCGAGGACGTCCTCCCAGGTGGACATGAGCAATCGCTCCTCCGGGGTCTCCGTGTCCGCGTGCGTACCCGGGGCCGTCGAGGTGGACCCGGTCAGGTCGGGGAGGGCCCCGACATCGAGTTTGCCGTTGGCCGTGCGCGGCATCCGCGGGACCACGGCGATGGCGGCCGGCACCATGTGTGCGGGCAGCCGGGTCAACAGGACGGCTCGTAGATCGGCGTCCCGAACAGCACCCGACTCCGACTCGGTCACGTAGGCGAAGGCCTGCGGACGCCCCGTCGCGTCGAGCCGCCCGACCACGGCGGCCTCGGCGACGTGGGGGCCGGCCAACAGCGCCACCTCCACCTCGCGTGCCTCGACGCGGAAGCCGCGCACGTTGAGTTGCCGGTCACTCCGTCCCGCGTAGTCGTGCTCCCCTCCGGCATGGACCCGCACGAGGTCGCCGCTGCGGTACATCCGCGAGCCGGGCACCAGGCTCCAGGGGTCGGGCAGGAAGCGCTCCGCGGTCTCGGCGGGGCGCCCCAGATAGCCTCGGGACACGCCCGCTCCACCGACGTAGACCTCACCGGTCCCGCCGGGCGCCACCGGTCGCAGGTCCGCGTCCAGGATGTGCGTCGACAGGTCGGGCAGCGCGCGGCCGATGGGACTGCGCGCAGGTCTGTCGAGGTCCTGGCGGCGCAGGCGGCGGGCGGTCGCGTGCACGGTCGTCTCCGTGATCCCGTACATGTTCACCACCTCAGGACGCGTGTCGCCGTGTCGTTCGAACCACCCCGCCAGCCGCGGCAGGACGACCTCCTCGCCGCCGAGCACCACCAGGCGCAGGTCGGTGCGGTCCCGGTCGGCCTCCAGGTCCGCGGAAGCGAAGCCGTCGAATGCCGATGGCGTCTGCCCGAGTACGGTGACCCCCTTCGCGCGCACCAGATCGTGCAGTGCCCGCGCGTCGCGCGCGGTGTCCTCCGGCACGACGACGACACTCGCCCCGTTGGTGAGGGCGCCCCAGATCTCCCACACGGAGAAGTCGAACGCCGGTGAATGGCCGAGTGCCAACCGGTCGCGCGAGGAGAGCCCCAGTTCGGCGGTCGCGTCGAACAGCCGCACCGCGTTGTCCGAGGTGACACCGACTCCCTTGGGGGTGCCGGTCGAGCCTGACGTGAAGATGACGTAGGCCAGCGCCTGGCCGGTGGCCGGCGCCGCCGGGTACGGGGTCCCGTCCGTGGGCGCCGTGTCCAGGGCGGTCAGGGGAACCGCGGGAATGTCCGTGCCCTCAAAGGCCGCCGCGTGAACGCCGTCGTCGACCAGGACGAACTCCGGGCGCGCTTGTGCGGTGATGGCATGCAGGTGCCTCGTCGGCGAGGTGGGGTCGAGCGGCAGGTAGGCGGCTCCACTCCACGCCACGGCGACCTGCGCGGCTATCAGGTCGAAGGAGCGGTGCAGACACAGTCCGACCAGCCGTTCGACGTCGGCGCCGCGGGCGGTGAGCGCGCGAGACCAGGTCCGGCTCCGGTCGGCGAGTTCGCGGTAGGTCCATGTGTTCCCGCCGTCGAGGACGGCCGGCGCGTCGGGGGTGCGCGCCGCCCAGGCGGCGAAGCGAGCGGCCAGGGAGTCCGGTCCTCCCGGGCCCGGGACCGCGCCGTGCTTCGGCCTGGAGCCCACGGGTGCGTTCCGGCGGTTCTCGGGCTTCGAGCCCGCGACGGGCACTGGCAGGTCCGGTCGCTCCAACGAGGTGCGAAGCAGGGTACCCAGCTCGGAGTCGAACCGGGCGACGGTGCGTTCGTCGAGCAGGTCGGTGGCGTACTCCCATCGCAGCAGCGGTCCGTCGACCGACCGGGTGACGGTGAGGGTCAGGTCGACCTTCGCGCCCTGGTGCACCACCTGTGGCGGGTCTACCCGCAGGCCCGCCGCCTCGATGGGCCGTAGCTCGGTGTCCTCGTAGGAGAACATCACCTGGAAGAGCGGGTTGCGGTCCAGGCCGCGCTCGGGACGGAGCGCCTCGACCAGTGTGTCGAAGGGAAGCCCCTGGTGCTCCTGTGCCCCGGCGGCGACGCGGCGGGCACGGCCGACCACCTCCCGGAACGTGGGAGCGCCGCCCAGGTCCAGGCGCAGCAGGACCGTGTTCACGAAGAAACCGAGGGCTCCGGGGTCGTCGCCGCGCTCGCTCATGGGAGTCCCGAGCACGATGTCGTCCCGCTGGACGTGACGGCCCAGGAGAACGGCGAAGGCCGCCGCGTACACCGTGAAGGGGGTCGTGCCCATGGACCGGGCGAACGAGTCCACGAGCTCGCCCAGAGCGGCCACCGTCGTCGTCCGCATGGTGCTGCCGCGCTGCGTCACCACTGGCGGGCGGGGCCGGTCCGCCACGTCGAGAAGACGCGGTGCGCCCTCCAACGTGTCGGTCCAGTAGGTCACGAGGTCCTCCCTCTCCCGAGCGGACAGGTCCGACCGTTTCGAGTGCGCGGCGTCGCCGGGAGTCGTAAACGGGTGCGGTGGACGGCCCGCGGCGAAGTCCTCGTAGAGGTCGCCGAGGTGGACGCGGAGGAGCTCTAGAGAGTGCCCGTCGAAGACCAGGTGGTGGAACGTCTGCAGCAGAGCGTGCTCATGCCGACCCAGCCTGGCCAGGGCGAAGCGGTGGAGCGGTCCCTCGTCCAGATCGAACCGGGTCGCCGCGTGGTCGGCCGCCAGCGCGGCGAGAGCGCTCGCACGCTCGTCAGGCGGCAGGTCGGCCAGGTCGGTCCGCCGTAGCTCCACCGGCCGGTGATCCAGCACTCGTTCCCACACACGGCCCCTACGCTCCTCGAACACCGTGCGCAGCGCCGGGTGCCGCCGCACGATCTCGTCCAGGGCGTTGCGCAGGGCGCTCGTGTCGAGGTCGCCGCGGATGTTCATGGCACTGGTGAGGTTGTACGCCGCCGACTCGGGGCGGAGGCGGTCGAGGAACCAGAGCCGCCTCTGTGCCGGGGAGGCCTCCCGGAGGCCGGGCCGGGCCTCATCAGCGCCTCGGAGGGTGGTGTGAGGCGCGGCATCCAACGGTGCGGCGGCGTCGACCCGCGTGGCGAGGTCCTTGAGAAGCGGAGCCCCGAACACGGCGCCGACCGTGATGTCGCGCCGCAGCTCGGAGCGTACTCGGCCGGTCATGCGGGTGGCGACCAGGGAGTCCCCGCCCAGGTGGAAGAAGTCGTCGGTCCGCCCCACGCTGGTGAGGCCGAGCAGCTGGGCCCAGATGTCGGCGAGGGCGCTCTCCGTCGGGCCCTGGGGCGGTGGCGTCGCGGACGGGGGCGGCGGTGCCGTCCGAGCCAGGCGTGCCCGGTCGACCTTGCCGTTGGGCGTGAGCGGAAGCCGGTCGGTGACGAGGAAGCGTACGGGGATCAGCGCCGAAGGCAGCCGGCTCCGCAGGTGGTCTGTGAGGGAGCCCGCGGAGAGTTCCCGCGGTGCGAGGGGTGGTCGACAGGCCACGTGCGCAACGAGGAACCGGCGGTCGTCCGGTCCCTGGGAGACCACCACGGCGCACGCGGCGACGTCCGGGTGGTCGCCCAGCTCCGCTTCGATCTCCGCCGGCTCCACGCGGTGGCCCTGGATCTTCGCCTGCTGGTCGCGGCGACCGAGGATCTCCAGGTCGCCCTCCGGGGTGAAGAACCCGATATCCCCGGTGCGGAAGAGCCGCGCCCCGTCCTGGGGATGGTCGACGAACCTCTCTCGCGTGAGTTCGTCGCGTCCCACATAGCCCGTTCCGACACCGAAGCCGCCGGTGTAGATCTCACCGGGCGTCCAGTCGGGGCAGTCGGCCATGTCCCGGTCGAGGACGCGGTGGGAGCAGTTGGCCAGGGGGCGGCCGTAGGTGATGCGCACCTGGTCGTCGCCAACGGTCCCGATGACGTGGAAGACGCTCCACACCGATGTCTCTGTCGGACCGCCGAGGCTGATCGTCCGGGCACCGGGCAGTACCGCGGTGAGCCGCTCGGGCAGTGACACGGGGATGCGGTCGCCACTGAGCAACAGGGTGCGCAGCGGCGGTGGATCGGAGGGAGCGGCGTTCTCCAGGTGCTCCACCAGCATCTGGGCCAAGGTGGGAACCGAGTTCCAGAGTGTCACCCTGTGTCGGACACCCACGTCCGCCAGGTAGGCGGGATCTCGCACCCGGTCGTGCGCGGGCACCACGATGGTGGCGCCTCCGATGAGGCCGCCGAACATGTCGTAGGCGGACAGGTCGAAGGACGGTGAGGAAACGGCGATGATCCGGTCCTCGGAGCCGACACCGAATCTTCGGTTCACGTCCAGGGCCGTGTTCATGATGCCGCGGTGCGGAATGACCACGCCGTTGGGCTCGCCGGTCGACCCGGACGTGAAGAGCACGTAGGCGGGATCGTCGAGGCCGACGCGGCGGGGCGGTGGGGCGGGGGCCGCGGGATGGTCCTCCGGGACGTGGTGGAGCATGCTCTCCCCGGGCCGGACAGGCACGGTGCCGGTCTCCGACGCGGTCACGACGTGCCGGACTCCGGCGTCGGCGAGCATGCGCAGGACGCGCCGCTCGGGCAGTCCCGGATCGACCGGAAGGTGGGCGCACCCTGCCATGATCACCGCGACGGCCGCCGTGAACTGCTGCCATCCGCGCTCCATGGCGACCGCCACCGCTTCACCGGGTCGGGCGCCGGTGGCCACCAGTTCCGAGGCGAGCGCCGCCGCGCGGTCGTGCAGCTCGCGGTAGCCCAGGGTGCGTCCGCGCAGATCGTCGACGACGGCCGGGTGGTCGGGCCGCAACAGGGCGTGCTCGGCCAGGTGGTCGGCCAGGAGGCGGTCCGGCAGCGGCCGAGCGGTCGCGTTCACCGCTCGGCGGTGTACGAGCTGCCGCTCGGGTGTGAGGGCGAAAGACACCTCCTCCCAGGCGGAGTCCTGGTGCGCGAGCCGCTCCAGCAGACCCGCGTGGGCAGCGAACATGTCGTCCAAGAGGCCTTCGGGGAACAGGGCCGCGAGGGCGTCCCAGCTGTAGCGCAACTCCTCTCCGTCCTCATAGATCTGGTAGTCGAGTTCGGTCTGCGGCGTCTGGGTGATCCCGTACACAGGCTCCCCCAAGGCGCTGCGGGGCGCGCGCGGTGTGCCCAGGAGCGGGGTGATGACGATGGGCATCGTCACGAGATCGCCGTGCGACCCCGTTCGGGCGAGCTCGCGCAGGACACGGGTACCGCCGTACCGGCGATGGTCCAGGTCCTGGGTGAGCTGGTCGCACAGAGCTCGGGCCCGGTCGGCGAAGGTGCCGGGAACCGGTTCCACAGCGAGCAGGGTGACGGTGGTGAAGTCGCCGACCACGCCGTCCACGTCGGCGTGCACCGGCAGGCGGTTGAACAGCGGCACGTTCAGGGTGAACCGCTCCTGCCCGGTCCAGTGCCGCAGCACCTCCGCGAACACGGCCGTGAGCGCCGCCGCCGGGGTGAGGCCGCGTGCGGTGGCCTTCGCGCGCAGCGCTCGCCAGGCGACGGCGTCCAGCCCGCTCTGCCACCGCTCGAAGCGCACCTCTCCGGCGGGTCGGGCGGAGGCCTTGGGCAGCTTCGGCGGCGGGGGCAGCGAGGGCAGGCGCTCGTGCCAGTACCGTTCGGACTCTCGGTAGGCCTCGGTGTCCCGCAAACGGTCCTCGGCCATGACATAGTCGCGGAAGCCGATCGTCGGGGCGGGGGGCAGGGAGTCCGGGGACTCGTACAGCGCGTCCAGTTCCGGGATGATGATGGCGAAGTAGGACCAGGCGTCCGCGATCAGGAGGTCGAAGCTCAGGTGCAGCCGGACACCCTGATCGGTGAGGGTGACCCGGGCGGCGTACAGCGGCCAGACGGCGGGGTCGAAGACCTGGTGCGCCATCTCCTCGCGGGTGGCCTCCAAAGCCTCGGCGACCGCGCTCCGCTCCCGGCCACGCAGGTCGTCGACGTGCACACTCAGGGGTGGGACCTCGGAGAGCACACACTGGCTTCCGTCGGGGGCGACGACCGCTCGGAGCATCCCATGCCTGGCGATCAGCTGCCGGAAGGCGTCCTGGAGGCGCTCGACGTCCAGCTCCTCCCGTTCCCACTCGAAGTAGCCGTGGCAGCCCACACCACCGAGCTCCACCTGTGAGTCCCGTCCGATCCAGTAGGCGTGCTGGGTGTCGGTCAGGGGAAACGGTTCGTCGGCGTCCTCGGGAGAGGGGGCGACGGAGGGCACCGGGTCGTTCTGCCGGCCGGCCGCGGCGACCAGAGCGGCGATGGCTGACACCGTCGGTGAGCCGTGCAGGTCCCGGAGCCCCACCTCGGCGCCGAACAGCTGGGCGATCGAGGTGACCAGCCGCATCAGGATCAGCGAGTCGGCGCCGAGCTCGTACAGATTCTCCTCGCTTCCCACCACGGGTACGTCGAGCAGGTGCGCGCACAGGCCGGCGATCGCCGCCGCGTGGGGGGACGGTGTAGCGGATCCGGTGGTAGGGCTCGGCACGGACCGGACGAGGCCGGGTAGTGTAACCCGGTCGATCTTGCCGTTGGCGTTGCGGGGGAGTTCCTCCATGACGTGGACGGTGCGGGGGACCAAGGGCTCGGGAAGGCGTTCGGCCGTCCAGCCGCGCAACGTGTCCCCGTCGACTCCCGCACAGGCGGCGAAGGCCAGGAGGCGGACGGTGCCCGAACCGGTGGTCTCGGTCAGTACGGCCGCGTCCGTGACGGCCTCATGCTCCCGCAGGCACCGTTCGACCTCACCGGGTTCGACCCGGTACCCGCGGATCTTGACCTGTTCATCGACCCGGCCGAGGACCTCCAAGGTGCCGTCGGGGGCGAGTCGGCCCATGTCGCCGGACCGGAACAGCCGCCGACCCGGTGCGCCGAAGGGATCCGGCACCAGGCGCTCGGCGCTGGCACCCGGACGACCGAGGTACCCGCGGAACAGGTGGGTGCCGCCGATGTACAGCTCACCGAGTTCGCCCGGCGCCACGGGGCGCATGTGCTCGTCCAGCACGTGCACGGTGCGTCCGGTCATCGGCCATCCGCAGCTGGGGTCGCGCCCCTCCTCGCCCTCCGGGAGCAGCCGCGTGATGAGCCGCCGCCCCTCGGTGTCCCTGCACGAGGTGATGTTGAGCATCTCCGACGACCCGTACGTCATGATGTACTCGAACGGTGACTCGCGCGCCGGCCACCGGAGGAACCGTTCGCCCGTGGCGATGATCAGCCGGAGCGAGGCTTCCGCGGGCCAGGCCAGCTCGTCCAGTCGGTCGGCCAGGCCACGGACCACGTACGTCACGGTGATCCTGTTGTCGACCATCCAGTCCCGAAGATCGATGGGGGAGGCCTTCGCCTCGTCCGAAGGGATGTGGACGGTGGCGCCCGCGGCGAGAAAGGCCCACACCTCCGCAGGGAACGCGCCGAACGAGGGCGGTGACACCCAGGTCGACCGATCCGCGGGAGTGATCCCGTAGGCCTGCTCCTCCCAGTCCATGAGGTTGGCCACGGAACCCTGGCATCCGCCGACGGCCTTGGGCGTACCGGTCGAACCTGATGTGTAAACCACGTAGCACAGGCTCTCCGGCCGGGTCGGCCACATCGCGGGCACCGCGCCGGCGGGGTCCTCGGCGTCCTCGTCGAGCAGGATGAGCGGTGCCGCCCGCGCCGGCAGGTCGGCCACGAGTGCCCGCTCTGTGATGACGGCGGCGGGCGCGGCGTCATCGAGCATGACGCGCACGCGCTCCGGAGGGTCGGAGGGGTTGAGCAGGACGGAGCAGCCACCCGCGCGCATCACCCCGGCCACCGCGGCCAGAGCGTCGGCGGAGCGGGGCATGCGGATCGCCACGGGGGTCTCCGGGGCGGGGAGCAGGGGGCGGACCCGCTGGGCGACGCGGTCCACCCGCGCGTCCAGTTCGGCGTAGTTCACCGTTCCGGAGGGTTCCACGACCGCGAGGGCGTCCGGTCGTAGGTGCGCCTGCCGGGCGATGCTCTCCGGAAGGCCCGGTAGAGCCTGCCCGCGCTCCGTTCGCCCGAAATCACGGACAGCGTGCCGGATAGGTCGGTCATTCACTGGCCAGACGTCCACGAAAGGCTCTCCCCAGGTGCTGAATGGGCACGGTTGTCCGTGATTGCCTGCGTCACCACACGCCGACGAACCTAGACACTGATCCTCTCCGATGGAAGGTGTCGAAGCCCTTGCTTCTTTTCTTTTCGATGGGAAGTAATCCTGTGGATTAACCTCTGGTCGGGGATATTCACAGCCGATGGAGAGTGGTGGTCCCGGTAAGGGCATGAGTCGTCATGCCGTGGTTGTGTGGATTACGCGGCGGTAATCGTGACACGTCGCGCACGGAGGCCGGTGCCCCTGGGGTGAGGTCGCGGCATTGGGCATTCAACCAGGTGTGATGGTGTTCTTGTGCACCTTTATGAGGTCAGCGCACGGGTGGTCCGTGGTAGACCGGAGCCAGAGGATCGCCCGGGAAAATCTGCGATCCGGTCTTTCCAGTAGTTCGGTTCGTAACTAGAGTCTCCCTCGTCTCGACCGTTCGCCTGTGCGGACGGTTCCTCGGAGGTCGTCGAAATTTCCAGTGGTGAGGAGACGGATCGTTGAGTGAAAACGAAATGGAAACCCTGTACACAGTCGTTCGCAACGACGAGGAGCAGTATTCGATCTGGTGGGTCGGCCGCGATATTCCGGCCGGGTGGGTCGAGGTCGGAGTGAGGGCGGCGAAATCGGACTGCCTCGCCTACATCGACGAAGTGTGGACGGACATGCGGCCCAAGAGCCTGCGCGAGGCCATGGAACGGGAGTCGGCCGCCCGGCCGGACGCGGACGAACCGGCCCGGCTCTGAGAGGGGAGACGTCCCGGTGCATGGCGCGACATCGCTGAACGACCTGTCCGTGGACCACGTCCGCTTCTACGTCGAGGACTCGGCAAGGGCGGCGGAGCAACTGCGACAGGGGTACGGATTCGCCCCCTACGCGGTCACCGAGCCCAGCCGTGCGGGACGTGAGCGGTCCATCGCCGTGGGCGCGCAGGGCGTCCGGCTCGTGATGACACAGTCCCTCACCGACGAACACCCCGCGAGCGCGTTCACGGCGGTACACGGAGACGGTGTCGCCGACATCGCGCTGCGTACCGCGGACGCGCGCGCCGCCTTCGACACGGCAGTCGCCCGGGGGGCACGTCCCGTGCAACCGGTCGAGGAGCGGGATGGTGTCGTCACAGCGGCCATCACCGGGTTCGGCGACGTCGTCCACACCTTCGTCCAGCGCGATGACACCGCCGACCCGCGTTCGTTGCCGGACCTGGCGTCCATCGGGCCGGAAGCCGGAACCGCGGACATCGGCCTGCGCTCGGTGGATCACTTCGCCGTGTGCACCGAGGCCGGAACGCTCGAACCGACCGTGCGGTTCTACCGCGACGTCCTCGACTTCGCGATGGTGTTCTCCGAGGACATCGTGGTAGGACGTCAGGCGATGCGCTCCAAGGTCGTGCAGAGCGGAACCGGCGGAGTGACGCTCACCCTCATCGAACCCGACCGGAGCCGCGACCCCGGCCAGATCGACGAGTTCATCAAGAACCACGCGGGACCCGGTGTACAGCACATAGCCCTGGCGACCGACGACATCGTGGACACGGTCGGCCAGATGCGCGAGCGGGGTGTGGGCTTCCTCGCGGCGCCCGGAAGCTACTACCGGATGCTCACGGAACGGATCCGGCCGAGAAGGCACGAGGTGGACCAGCTGCAGAGGCTGGACCTCCTGATCGACGAGGACCACGACGGCCAGTTGCTCCAGGTCTTCGCCCGATCCACCCACCGGAGCAACACGTTCTTCTTCGAGGTCATCGAACGACTCGGCGCGACCACCTTCGGCAGTGGGAACATCAGGGCACTGTACGAGGCCGTGGAGCAGGAGCGGGCGTAATGGCCTTTCCGTATCCGGCCTCCCTCGACGAGGTCGAGCGGCTCGCCTCAGCGGTCCTGCCCGCCGATGTGCGCGACTTCGTCGCCGGTGGCGCGCTGTCGGAACACGTGTTGAGGAGGAACCGCACGGCCCTGGACGCGGTGACGGTGACGCCCCGGATCCTGACCGGGGCGCCCCCGGTCGCTGCGCGGAGCCGCCTGCTGGGTACGCCGGCCGCCATGCCGGTCGCCGTCGCACCGATGGCCTACCAGCGCCTACTGCATCCGGACGGCGAGGCGGCGGCGGCCGCCGCGGCACGGGATGCCGGTGTGCCCTATGTCGTGAGCACGATGAGCAGCACACCGTGGGAGCAGATCGCACGGACCGGTGCCGATGTGTGGTTTCAGCTGTACTGGACTTCTGACGCACAGGCACGCCACCTGGTACGGCAGGCCGAGCGCCATGGCTGCCAGGCACTGGTGCTCACCGTGGACGTCCCCATCATGGCCAGGCGCCTGCGTGACGTGCGCAACGCCTTCACCCTCCCCAACGGGGTACGCGCGGTCCTTCTCGACGAGGGATGGGAAGGGGAGCCCTCCGAAGCGCATCAGCGGACCCGGGGGTCGGCACCGGCCCGGCATACCGCCGGCACCTTCCATCCAGGGCTGACCGCCGATCACGTGCGCAGAATCCGAGGTTGGAGCGATCTGCCCCTCGTGGTCAAGGGAGTCCTAGACCCGGACGACGCGCGTACCGCGGTGCGAGCCGGAGCGGACGCGGTCGTGGTCTCCAACCACGGCGGGCGACAGTTCGGCGCCGCTCCCGCCGCGTGTACGCGCCTGGCCGCCGTGGCCGAAGCCGTCGGCGGACGGTGCTCCGTGTTGTTCGACAGCGGTGTGCGCGGCGGCATCGACATCCTGCGGGCGCTCGCACTCGGAGCCGACGGAGTGTTCGTCGGCAGGCCCGTGCTGTGGGGACTCGCGCTCGGGGGCCGGGAGGGAGTGGCGCACGTGTTGTCCCTTCTGCAGGAGGAGCTCACGGAGATGCTCCTTCTGAGCGGCTGCCGGACCTGCGAACGAGCACGCGAACTCACAGTGGAGGCCCTCGCCCAGTGAACACTCCGATGACCGACGTGAACCTCGGCGACCTCGACCTGTCCGATCTGCACGGGTCCTTGGAGGACGACGCCCTGTCCTCGATGGATTTCCTCAACGAGATCGCCGAACGCCATCCGGACGCGATCTCCCTGGCGGCCGGACGGCCCACCGAGTCCTTCTTCGACTTCTCCGCGATCGGCCGTCACTTGGAGAGCTACCACCGCCACCTCGTTGAAGACCGCGGGCTCGGCGATGGGCACGCGACCCGCACCATCCTCCAGTACGGGCCTGCCCGGGGGATCATCGGCGATCTCGTGGCGCGGCACCTCGCCGTGGACGAGGGCGTGCGCACCGACGCGGACTCGATCGTCGTCACAGTGGGGTGCCAGGAGGCGATGTTCCTCGTCATGCGCGCCCTGCGCAGGGACGCCCGCGACGCCGTCCTCGCGGTGAGCCCGACGTACGTGGGCATGACCGGGGCGGCACGGCTGGCGGACATGCCAGTCCTGCCCGTGGCCACCGGTGCCACAGGCATCGACCTGGACGATTTCGCCGCGCAGGTGCGCGGTGCCCGCGAGGACGGACTTCGCCCGCGTGCCTGCTACGTCATGCCGGATTTCGCGAACCCGTCCGCGGCGAGTATGGACCGCGGCACCCGGCAAGCCCTGCTGGATGCGGCGGCCGAGCTGGACCTGCTTCTCCTGGAGGACAACCCCTACGGGCTCTTCCACGCGGACAGTGCCCGCCTGCCCACGTTGAAGGCACTGGACACCGAACGCCGGGTCGTCTACCTCGGCACCTTCGCCAAGACGGTCGTCCCCGGGGCACGGATCGGCTATGTCGTCGCCGACCAGCGCGTCCGTCTCGCTGGGGGAGAGCACGGCCCTCTGGCGGCGCAGCTGTCCCGGCTCAAGAGCATGACCACCGTCAACACGTCGCCGATCGCCCAAGCGGTGGTCGCCGGCAAGCTGCTGGAACACACTGGCTCGCTGGTCAAGGCGAACGTTCGGGAGAAGGACGTCTACCAGCGTAACCTCCGCCAGGTGTGCGACGGCTTGGAGCGCCGGCTCGGTGACCTTCCTCAGGTCTCCTGGAACACGCCTCGCGGGGGCTACTTCGTCGTGGTGGACGTACCCTTCGCCACGGACGACCGGCAGTTGGAGACCTGCGCGGAGGAGTACGGCGTCCTCTGGACACCCATGTCGTACTTCTACGCACCCCACGGTGGCGAGCGGCAACTGCGCCTGTCCTGTAGCGCGCTGTCTCCGGCTCAGATCGACATGGGGCTCGACCGTCTCGCCCGCTACATCCGCTCCAGGGTCCGACCACAGGGCGGTCCTGGCGCCACGCCGTAGTGGTTCTCGTCCGCGATGAGTGTGGGCACCGGGTAGCGGGCGGCCAGGTCGGAGCCCCGAAAGCGCGTCGACTGAAGGCAACGCGGGTTCACTGCTTCACGGTCGACGTCAAGGACGTCATGCCCGTGGCCTCCGGGTCCTTCCGCGACTGGGCGATCTCACCCCGAACACGCCGGGATCAACGCACGGTGTTCGTCGAGGACGGAGACGGGCCGCCGGCTCGGAGCGGTCACCGGAGCCCCGCTGCGGGTGTCCCGCCAGGTCAGGCAGAGCACGTGGAGCAGATCGGTCACGAATCAAGAAGCGCGTGTTCGGTGGCTCCCCGTAGCGTCGAACGCGTGAACGTCACTTGCGATGCCCTTCACCAGGCCTTCCTCGCCCGGCCGCCGACCCCTGGCGCCGTCGCGGATGAGCCCCGCACCGTGCCCACGCTGATCGCCCAGGGCTCCGCGGTCCATCAGCGCAGATGAACGGCATTCGCGAGGACCGCGTCCAAACCGAACCCACGAAGGGACCACCCGCATGGCGCTCTCGATCGACACCATCACTCTCGGAGTACCGGAAGTGGAGGCCGCGCACGACTTCTACACCGCGGCGTTCTCACCCACGAACACCGGTGGCGAGCTGAACGATGACCTGGACCTGCACGGCATGGGACGGCTCTCCCCGCGCCGCAACGAGGTGCTCGCCACCGAGGCCGGCGCGAACGAGGAACCGTCAGGGTTTCGCGGCTACGTCCTTTCCTGCGTCGTCGAGCAGCCGAGCGAAGTCGAGAGTCTCCTCGACACCGCCACCACCAACGGGGCGCAGGAGGTCAAGCCGGCGAAGAAGCAGCTCTTCGGCGAGTTCACCGCCGTCTACCGTGCTCCGGACGGGGCGGTGTGGAAGCTGGCCGCGGTCGGCAAGAAGAACACCGGGCCGGTGGGAACGCCGGTGCAGCCGACCGAGACCGCGATCTACCTCGGCGTCGCCCGACCGAAGTCGTCGAAGGTCTTCTACGAGGCGCTGGGCATGCGCGTGAACCACGACTACGGAGACAAGTTCGTCGACTTCACGATCACCGGCGGCATGTTCCGCCTGGGCCTGCTGCCCCGCAAGGGCCTCGCCAAGGACGTCGGCGTACCCGAGGACGGCCACGGCTTTCCCGCCGCCGTCCTCACCCACGAGGCGGCCACGCCCGAGGAAGTCGACCGCCTCCTCGAGACCGCGGACTCCGCCGGCGGACGGGTCACCGCGGCAGCGGCACGAGCCGGGCAGAGCGACTACACCGGACGCTTCACCGACCCCGACGGCCACCACTGGGCGGTCACGGCCCGCACGTGACCAGGGCCGGGACCGGTGGACGCTCTCCTGCGGATGCCCCGGCCGGAATGGGCGGCGCAGACCAGTGCGGTCCCAGGTGTACCGACCACAGAGGTTGGTAACACCTAGGCCTCTTGTGCGGGTGTGAGACGGAAGGTGTTCCGATAGGCCTTCGGTGATGTGTGCAGACCCCGCGCGAACGCCTGCCGGAGACTCGTCGGCGTCCCGAACCCGCTCTGTCGGGCGACCTGCTCGATGGAGAGCTCAGTGGCTTCCAGGAGCTGCTGTGCCCTGCGCAGGCGCTCGGTGTGCAGCCACCTGCTGGGGGTGAGTCCGTATTCTCGTTCGAACCTGCGGTTGAGGGTGCGGGGACTCACGTGGGCGTGCGCGGCCAGCTCGGCGAGTGTGATGCGCTCATGGAGTCGGCCGCGCGCCCATTCCAGCACCGGTCCCAGACCGGTGTCCGGCTCGACAGGGACCGGCGCGGAGACGAACTGCGCCTGGTCGGCCGCGCGGTGAGGGGGAACGACGAGGCGCCTCGCCAGTTCGTTGACGACGGCCGCGCCGCGGTCGCGGCGGACGAGTTCGAGGCAGAGGTCGATGGCCGCGGCCGTTCCGGCGGAGGTGAAGACGTTCGCCTCGGCGGTGTACAGGACGGCGGGGTCCACACTCACCGCGGGGTGCCAGCGGGCCACCCGTTCCGCGTACATCCAGTGGGTCGTCGCACGTTTGCCGTCGAGCAGTCCCGCTGCGGCCAGGGCGAAGGCCCCGGAGCACAACCCGACGATGCGCGCCCCGCGCCCGTGCGCGCTGCGGAGCATGTCCACCAAACCGTGGTCGGGTGGCTCGTCCACATCGGCGCAGGCCGGAACGATGACGGTGTCGGCGCCGATCGCATCGTGCAGCGAGCCGGCTTCCGTCGCCAGAAAGCCGGACGCGACACTCGCTCCCCGCCGTGTCGCGCAGAGCACGACCTCGTAGGGCGGGTCGATGAGCCCCGGGCGGGGCGCGCCGAAGACCTCGCACGGCACGGCGAGCTCGAACAGGGGAGCACCCGGAGTCAGAACGACCGCGACCCGGTGGGTGGCGTGTTTCTTTCGCACGATGTCAATTGTGCCACTTGTTGGGCGTCGTCCCAGCGGATGTGCTGGGAACATGCCCGAATCTCAGCCCTTGTCCCCACCCACGCCGATCACCGACCCGCCCCACCCCTGCCAGGGGATCGGGGTCTGGCAGGGCGTCGCCCTGTACGTGTGCGCGATTCTCGGCGCCGGCGTGCTCGTGCTGCCCGGCCAGGTGGCCTCGCTCGCGGGACCGGCGTCCCTGTTGGCCTGGACGTTCACCATCCTGCTCTCGATCCCGCTGGCGTTCACGTTCGCCCGGCTGGCGACCGCCTACCCGGACGCGGGGGGAGTCGCCACCTACGCGCGGCACGCGTTCGGCGACAACACCGGCGGGATCGCGGGGTGGTGGTACTTCATCGCCGGGTCGGTCGGCCAGGCGATCGTCCCCCTCACCGCCGGCTACTACATCTCGGACGCGCTGGGCGTCTCCCAGCGCCTGGCCCCCGCCTTCGCCGCGGTGATCCTCGGCCTGGCGGTCCTGACCGCGCTGCGCGGGCTCAGGTTCGGCGGTACCGTCCAGGTCGTCCTCGCGGCCGGGGTCGCCGTTGTCCTCGCGGTGGCCATCATCGCGGCCGTTCCGGCGATCCGGTGGCACGAGTTCACCCCCTTCGCCCCGCACGGCATGGCGGGGGTCGGAGTCGCCGTGGTCGTGCTCTTCTACGCGTTCTCGGGATGGGAGGCCATCGCACACCTGGCCGGAGACTTCCGGGACGTGCGCAGGGACCTGCCCCGTGCGACGCTGCTGACGCTGTTCGTCGTGGCGGTGCTCTACCTCGGTGTCGCCTTCGCCGTCGTCGGGACGCACAGCTACGGCGACACCGAACTCGACAACGTCGCGTTGGCCCGGGTCGTCGGCGACCAGCTGGGCGTATCGCCCGCCATCGCCGTCGCCCTGGCCGCGACGGTCATCTGCCTCGGCACGACGAACGCCTTCCTCGCCTCGGTGTCCAGGCTCGGCTACGCGCTGGGGCTGGGCGGCTGGGCTCCGCGCCCTCTGGGCAGGCTCAACCGCCGGGGCGCACCCGGGGTTTCGGTGATCGCCGTCGCGGCGATCGGCGGCGCGGGGCTCGCCGGAAGCGCGCTGTTCGGATGGGGCACCGACGACCTCGTCTACATCCCCTCGACACTCGTGCTTACGACCTACCTCGTCGCCGCGGCCGCGGGGATCCGGCTCATGAGCGGCAGGCAGCGACTCCTGCCGGCTGTCGCGTTCGTCATGATCGCGGTCTTCGCACCGTCCGCCGGCTGGTACCTGCTCGTTCCACTTGGGGTGGCCGTCGCCGTGCTCGTGCTGAGGCGGTTGCGCCGGTCGGCTCGCCTGTGAAGGATCCGTTCTGATCTCCGTCGGGCGGTGAGAGCCCATGACCACCTCCCCGGGGCCCCGAACCGTGGACCGAAACCATGGTGCCCGGGGCCTCGGCGGTCAGCTCCTGCCCGTCCCCGGCGGAGGGGGTGCGGTGGCGGGTGCGTCACCGGTCCGCAGGTTCGCGCCCTCGATGTCGACGTCGGGCAGCACGCGGTCCAACCAGCGCGGCATCCACCAGGCCGCCTTGCCGAAGAGCGCCATCACCGCGGGGACCAAGGTCATCCTGCCCAGGGACGCGTCGACCAGGACGCCCTCCGCCAGGGCGCTGGAACAATACCCGCTCACGACCGCGTGCCGGGCGTCCCCCTCGTGGATGAAGTCCTCCCGCATCCGGCCGATGAGGAGCTCGTCCACCGTCGTGGTCGGCACGCTGCCGTCGGGTTCGGTGAACTGGACCTGGAGCAGCGCCGTGGTCCGGTCCTCCGTCGGATCGAACCGGACCGCCCACCCCCGCGGTAGGGCGGGCGGGGCGGGTGGAGAACCCGGCGGGACGCGCACCTGCGGGAGGCCGGACACCTGGTCTCGTGCAGTCAGAGCACCTTCCGGGCGCCCGGGAGGGCGCGGACCGGGGCGGCCAGCGCCCAGCAGAGCGGTACCGCGAGGACGGCCAGGAGCGCGAACTTCGCCACGGCGGGCGCCTGCACGCCGCTGAGCGCGTGGCCCAGGGCGACCAGGACGACCGGGTGGATCAGGTAGACGGTGAAGGCGTGCTCCGACAGGAACCGGCGCAAGCGCCCGGGGCTGTCGAGGCGCTCCCGGAACAGCACCACGAGGCCCAGGACGATGCCGACCGCGAGTGCCGACTCACAGGTCGTCATCACCAGGGACTGCCAGGTGCCGTGACCCAGGAACTCCGTGCCTCCGGAAGAGCCGATGGCGAGGAGGACGATCGCCGCCGCGGCCACGGCCGCAGTGGCGAACCCGATCCGGCCGGCCGTCCTGGAAAGGCCCGCCGGCCATCCGCGCCGGGCCGCGAGCAGGCCGACGGCGAACAGCGCCGCGTACTGCGGCAGGTAGGCGGGCGTGGGCAGGCCGAGGAACGGTGTGCCCATCGGCATCACGATGCGCCACACGTAGCTCACGAGGGCCAGTCCGACGACGAATCCGATGATCGCGACGGCACTGGGCGCCCGGCCCGTGGCCGGAGCCGATCCGGGCGCGCGTCGGTCCGGGAAGCCGATGCGCCGCCAGAGGACGTAGAGGGCGCTGAAGACGAGCAGTACCTCGACGAACCACATCGGTCCCGGTGTGAACGTGGCCAGGTAGTACTCCCAGTAGGGCAGGTCGGCCCCCTGCCGGGCGGCGGCCCGCGCCGCCTCGGTGTAGGCGCCGACGGTCACCAGGGGGCGGAGCACCAGCAGCCAGACCAGCAGCGGGACCCCCAGGCGCAGCAACCGCTTCCCGAGGAACGGCCGGGCGCCCTCCCGGTCGTAGGAGCCCGGCACGAACAGGCCCGCGATGAGGAAGAACGCACCCATGAAGAACGCCTGGTTCAGCAGCAGCAGGACGTCCAGCAGCGTCCCGGAGGGGTCGGTCGCCGTCTCCAGGTAGTACCAGTGCGGGATGTTGCTGTAGGCGATGGCGGAGTGGTGGAGCACCACGAGCACCGTCAGCGCGGTGCGCAGGTGGTCGACGTAGAGGAGCCGTGGGCCCCTGGTGGCAGGTGTGGTCGATGGGCCGGCGGGCGCAGTCATGGCTCGTGCTTCCTTCGGGGTGCGTGGGGCGGGGGCGGGGTCGCACAGGACCACCGGGCCGTCAGCGTGCGTGCGCTGACCCGGGCTTCCTGCGCTCTCCCACGACGCTAGGGAGCACGGGGCCGGGGGAGAATCCACCTGGGCCCCGGGCGGGGTGGGTCTGGACCCACACTTGGCCCGCGACTGCTGCGCTCGGAGCGGCCGGCCGGGACAATGGACCACCGGCGACCATCGGCCCGGAGCAGCGCGCTGCCCGGAGCACCGCGGTGCTTGGAGCACCGCGGTGCTTGGAGCACCGCGGTGCTCCGAGCGACGATCGGCCCCAGCTGCTGTCCGCGACACCCCCGAGCACATCGCCGGCCACAGCCGCGACCGGACGCGTGACCGCGGCCGGACCTAGGAGGCACGCATGCACCGGCTCCTCGTCGTCGCGCGATCGCTCGCCGAGGGGCTCGTGCGCTCACTCGTGCTCCTGGCGCTGACCGGACTCGTTCCGGGGCTGTGGGCGGCCGCCGCGTTCTACTTCCTCCATCTGACCGGCAGCGCGATCGGCACCTTCTGGTGCGTGTTCGGCGTCGCCGTCCCCACCCTCGTGGTGGCCACGCGCCCCCTGTGTCGCGCCGTCCGGTCCCTGGTCCAACGATGGACCGGTACACCGATCCCCGACGCCTACCGTCCACTCGTTCCGGTGACCCGTATGGCGACGGGCTACTGGTGGAACGGATACGACTACCAGCGGTTCCGGTGGATCTCGCTGCTGCACCGGTGGATCCTGACGCGGGTGCGCGACCCGGCCTCCTGGCGGGACATGCTCTGGATCCTCACCGCCCCGTTCACCGTCGGCGTCCCCGCGGCGACACCCCTGGCGCTGATCGCGGCAGGTGCGGCCGCGGCGGTGACGCCGGGGCTGCTCCCCTCACCGGCACCCGGAGCCTTCACCGTGACCGCGACCGCGACCGCGACCGTGCTCTCCATGGCGCTCGGTACGGCCCTGCTGCCCGCGGGGTGGCGGCTCGCCGTGCCCGTGGCCCGACGCTTCCTCGGTCCGTCCGCCCTCGCTCTGTTCGCCACGCGGATCGAGTCGCTGGTCCAGGGCCGCGCCGACCTCACCCAGGCCCAGGAGGCCGAACTCCGCCGGATCGAACGCGACCTCCACGACGGCGCCCAGGCGCGACTCGTCTCGATCGGCCTGACGCTCAGCGCGGCCGAGCGGCTGGTGGACACCGACCCCGAGGAGGCCAAGGCGTTGCTGCGGCAGACCCGCGCGACCTCGCTCGCCGCCCTGCGCGAGCTTCGTGAGCTCGCCCAGGGGATCGTCCCACCGGTGCTGGTGGAACGCGGTTTGGTCGACGCGATCCGGGCGCTGGCCCTGGACTCGCCCGTGCGAGCCGTCGTCCGTTCCACGCTGGACCACCGGTTGGAGACGCCGATCGAGTCCAGCCTGTACTTCGCGACCGCCGAACTCGTCACCAACGCCGTGAAGCACTCCCACGGATCCGCCATCGACATCACCATCGACCGCACCCGCAGGGGCGTCGCCATCGCCGTGACCGACGACGGGCACGGCGGCGCCCGCCCCGGTGCCGGATCAGGCCTGGCGGGACTCGAGACCCGCCTCAACGCGTTCGACGGCGACCTGCGGATCGACAGCCCGCCGGGCGGTCCTACACGCGTCACCGTGGAGGTGCCATGCGCATCGTCGTAGTCGAGGACCTCTACCTGTTGCGCGACGGGCTGGTCCGGCTGCTCGAGGCCTACGGCCACGACGTCGTGGCGGCCGTCGGGGACGGCTCGACGGCGCTGCGAGCGCTCGCCGACCACCGGCCGGACGTGGCCGTCGTCGACGTCAGACTGCCACCCACCTACGCCGACGAAGGACTTCAGGCGGCTCTCCAGGCGCGCCGTCGGCAGCCGGGCCTGCCCGTGCTCATCCTGTCCCAGCACATCGAGCAGCTCTACGCGCGCGAACTGCTCGCCGAGGGTGCCGGCGGCGTGGGATACCTCCTGAAGGACCGGGTCTTCGACGCCGAGCAGTTCATCGAGGCGGTGGAGCGGGTGGCCCACGGCGGGACCTCCCTCGACCCCGCCGTCGTCGCGAAGATCCTGAACGCGGGATCCACCTCACCCCTGGACGCCCTCACCGGCCGTGAGCGCGATGTCATCGCGCTGATGGCCGAGGGCCTGTCGAACCAGGCCATCGCCCAGCGCCTCTTCCTCAGCGAGGGGGCGATCAGCAAGCACACCACCGCGGTCTTCGCGAAGCTCGGCGTCACGGCCGACGACCACAGCAACCGCCGTGTCCTGGCGGTGCTGACCTTCCTCGGCGCCGCCGGGCCCGGGACGCCCTCCGGCTGAACCGGTTCGCCCCCGCCAGATCAGCCTCAGAGACCGCAGAAGGGGTCCGCGCAGCTCACCAGGCGGCCGCTGACGAGCACCCGGGGGCGTTCCTCCGCGTCCAGGTACATGCCTCCTTCGCTCCGCAGGATGCCGGGGACGTCGTCGTTCACCATGAGCGTCACCGCCTCCACCGCCGTGCAGTCGACGTCCGTGCAGGAGCGGTACAGGTATCTCTCACCGTCGGTGTCGACGCTCGCCACGTGGGCGCGCCCGGAGGGCCCCACGGCCACGTCCGGGGTGGGGAGGCGCCCCGAGATCTGGGGGTGGAGCGACGACGGTCCGTCGAGGTGGTGCGTGCGCCGCTCCGCGCACGTGGGGTCCCCGCACACGAGGAGGTGGGTGGCGTCCGTCTCCGGGGACCGGTGGGTGATGACGGGGGAGGCGTCCGGGGCCAGGACCAGACGCGGGCTGTCCGCCCCTTCCAGTACGCGGGCGGCCGGGTCGCCGCAGTCGGGGTCGGGGCAGGCGACCAGGGCGGTGTACTGATCGTCGCCGAGGTCGTCCTCACGCAGGGTGTCCGTGTACAGGACCGCGGCGAAGGCACCGTCCTGCGTGGCGGCCAGGCGCATCCTATAGGCGAACAGCCTGACATCGCCGGAGGTGTGGTTCTCGCGCCCGGTCACGCTGGGCGGATCGGGTAGGTCGAGCGTTCGCGGTCCGGCGCACGAGGTGTCCGAACACCGGTAGAGGTCCAGGGTGGCGGCGAACGTGAGCTCCTCGTCCGAGAGCCGGGGCCCTCCGGGTTCGCTCCGTTCGGGTATGAGGTCTTCGGGGACGGAGGCCATCGCGACGAGCATGTCCCCTTCGAGGGGGACCGCGGCCGCCGCGACGGGCACCACCCCTTCGGGCACGTCGCCGACACCCCGTCGCTCCGGTCCCTCGGAGCAGTCGAAGGCGCACGTGACGAGATGGAACTCGGCGGACTCGTCCTCCTCGAGCGTGATTTCGACGCCGGCGTATCCCGACCCGTCGGGGAGCACGTCCCACCCGATCGGGGTCATGGCCCGGGCGATCGACACACGGGGCACACGGTCCAGGCGCTCACCCATCGCTTGGGCGCCGCCCAGGGGAAGCGCCACCAGCACCGCGAGGGCGGTCGTTGCCAGGACCACACGCCGACGCGGCCGGGTCTCTCGCACGGAGGAGGCGCGCAGCGTCGGAGTGAGGCGGAGGCTGTCGCCCCCGCCCCTCGGCCAGAGAGCCGGTGCACACGCGGTCAGCACGGCGAGCGGCGCGAGGAGTGCGAGCACGAGGCCCTGCACGGCCAGCCCGAGAACGATGCCGTCGGTGGCCTCGCCCCGGGTTCCCGACACCAGGGCCGCGGCGGTCTCCGGTAGGGCCAGCAGCGCGAGCACGAGTACGGAGCACAGGAGGAAGGGGATCCGGCGCTCGGCTCCCAGTTCCCAGGCACGCTCGAGAGCGTCCCGGCCACTGATCTCCTCCAGCAGCGCGACCGGAACCAGGACCATCCACGAGGCCAACAGCGCGGGGAGCACCACCACGAACACCAGGCCCTGCAACATCTCCACCAGACCGATGGGGCCGATGGACGGCAGCTCCTCGGGCAGCGACGCCGCGAACGAGAACGCGCCGACGACGAGGACGACGCCGAACAGCACCAGCGACCACCAGCCGAGCAGCAGGGGCCAGCGGCGCAGGACCAGGGCCAGGGCCGAACGCAGGCGGACGGGGTGGCCTAGCAGGCGCCCGCCGATGAGGACGGCGGTCAGCGCGTAGGCCAAGGGCAGCCCCACACCCCCCATGACGGTCCACAGGACCGAGGCGATGGGTTCGTCGAGCCACGAGCCGTACACGAGGCGTCCCTCGATCCAGCGGGCGTCGTCGAGCGTGAGGAGCCGGACCCTCAGGACCACGAACCATCCCAGCAGCATCGGCACCGAGGCGGTGACCAGGAGGGTGCCGGGTCTGCGCGCGTACTGCGCCCACAGGACGCCGAGCACGCGCGGGAGCGTCGCGGGAGGGTCGGAGGGATGGGAGCGGGCCATCGTGTCGGTCTCCGTCCGGCGGGTGCCTCTGGGTGTGCCGTCAGAGGTGGGATTCGGCGTCCGGGCCGGGGGTTCGCGGCCCGTCGCGCCTGCCGTGTCCCGCTTCCCTGGGTCGGCTCCGCCGGGTCCATCACTCCTGAGGTCATGGTCGGAGCCCGCAATGGGGCTCCACGCACCGCACGACGTCGTGGCCGAGCACCAGGGTGGGCCGGTCGTCCGCGTCCAGGCTGACTCGGGTGACACGCCAGTCGTCGCGCCGGTACGGCTGCGCGACGTCGCCATGGTGGAAGGGCACGGTCGTCTCCCACTCCGAGCAGGCGGTGTCCGCACAGGCCACGTACACGAGGGTGTCCCCATCCGCACCCGAGAAGGCGACCTGAGGCCGCCCCAGGGAGTCGACCGTCAGCCCCGGGTCCTCCTCGTGTCCGATGCCGATCTCCTTGGTCTCCCATTCCGCGCAGCCCGCATCCTGACAGTCGAGCAGATGGACCGCCCCCTCGCCCGTGACGTGGGTGATCGCCGGGGTTCCGTCCGGGCGCACAGCGACCCGAGCGCCGTGGAGCTCGGGCAGCTCACGCGCGACCGGCGCGGCGCACTCCACGTCGGGGCAGGTCGCCAGGCTGGTGGTACCGGACTCCAGGTCGTGGAACAGGACCGAGTACGCACCGTCGTTCACGACTCCCAGGTGCAGTTGGTAGAGGTAGGGGGAGACGTTCTCATCGGCCATCGGCAGATCCGGCAGCCTCACCCGCTCGGGAGCGGCGCACTCCAGATCCGCGCAGTGGTAGGCGAGGAGCCCCAACGGCTCCGTGGGCGGATCCATCGAGTCCCTGGTGGGGGTGTCGATGGCCGCGACCAGGAGGCCGTCGCCCACAGGTGCCACAGTGGACGTCACGCCCATCCGGTCGGAGGAGAAGGGGATCGTGTCGATCACGGTCGTGTTGGCCCCGTCGGCGCAGGTGTCGTGGCACACGCGCAGCTCGAGGTCACTGGCGCCATCGGTGTCGTCGCCCCACCAGCGCCAGATGGTGGCGGCGTATCCGCCCGTCACGGCCGCCTGGGCATTGGGAAGAGGGCGGGGGATGTCGGGCATGTGGTGTAGGACGCCGTATCCGCTGCGAGGGTTCATCGTTCGGCGACGCGGACGATGCCGAACCCGATCATCTCCCGGCACCACCGTCAGACGGTTCCGGTCCGGCTTCGTCGACAGCTCGACCAGGGATTCGGGACGGCGGGGGTGGCCAGGTAGGTTGCTTCGGGTCCTTTGGAGCGGTCCTGCCCGTATTCCTTCTGTCTTCTCGGATGGCCCTCAGCGGTCATGATCGGAGCCGTGGATGCTCGTCTATGTTCTGATGTCCCTCTTGTTCATGGTTCCAGGCGTGCTTTTGATCCTTGCAGGAACCGGGAACTACAGGAATTGGGACACGATGCAAAGGTCCTCGCTTTCCGTGGTTCCGTTCGCGGTGAGGAAATGGGAAAAGAGTAAGGGGAGTGCGGTTGACTCGTTCAACAGTGTCATGACCTCCTTGTTCTTGGGTGGGATCGGTGTTCTGCTTTTTCTGGCCGGGGGATGGATTTTGGGGTTGGTGGTCGAAGAGGTGATGATCCGAGGCTGGCGGTGGTGAGGTGCGGGACGAGGGTCTCTGCGGACCCGAGCTGGATCCGCTTGGGCCGCCGGCCTGGCGCCTGGACCGTTCTGGAACACCCCGGTACAGGACTGGCCCGGGTGGGCGCGGCCACTCCCGATGGCCCTCGCGCCGACCAACAGAGCCCGCCCCGGGCCGATGTGAAGGCTTCTCCCGTGCCGCGTGGATTGCCGTGGTTTCGGAGGACAAGATCTACCTGGATCCCTGCAGTCAAGGAACAATCAGTGCCATGGGACACAAAACGGCCTGGGTGCTGGTTCTGGGCGTGATCACTTCGGTGCTGGCGGCGGTCTGGGCAACTCCTCGCCTTTTCCCCGCTCTGGGGTGGGGGCTGAACGAGCTCAACCAGCTCTCGGGCATCGCGTCCCTGGCGGTGGCCGCGGGGGCCCTGGCCGTGACCCTGTGGCCAGTACGCTCCTCCGGCATTCCGAACCCTTTCGGCCCGGCTGACGGCAACGACGACAGTGGTGACGGGGGTAGCGCCCGCGAGGCGCCACGCCACTGGTTGGAGGCCGAACGCATAGCCCGATCCATCACCGACCCCTCTGACCGGGCAGACACGTTGGCGGAGGTCGCGGAGGCTTTCATGGAACACGACCCGCAGCGCACCCGAGCCTTGCTCGACGAAGTCGAGCGCATCGCCCGCCGTTCCATCACCGATACCGGCGACCGAGTAGAAGCGTTGGTGAGGGTCGCGGAAACGCTCATTCCTATCGAGCCGGAGCGGGCTCGGGCACTGCTCGGTGAAGCCGAGAACCTCGCGCGTCCCGTCACTGACTACGACCTCTGGTCGCCGCTGACAGAGGTCGCGAGAGTACTCGCCAGACTCGATCCGGCCGAGGCCGAACGCATCGCCCGCTCCCTCACCGGTTTCGACCGAACTTGGGCGTTGGGGGACGTCGCCAGCGTGCTCGCAGGGACCCACCCGGCCGAGGCCGAACGCATCATCGGCTCCCTCAGCAGTTCCACCGTCAGGGTGGGGCCTCTGGCGAGGGTCGCGGAGGCGGTCGCGGGAACCGACCCTCAGCACGCCCGTGCCCTGCTGCGAGAAGCCCTACGCATCACGCGCTCCATCCCCGGCCCCGACCGAATCGGGTATCTGGCAACGGTCGCAAGGGTCGTGGTCGAGTTCGCTCCAGAGGAGGCCCGGGCCCTGCTGGGGGAGGCCGAACACATGGCCCGGGCCACCACCCACCCGCCCCGCCGGGCGGAGGACCTGGTGATGCTCGCGAGGGTGGTCGCGGAAATCGATCCGCAGCATGCCCGATCCCTGCTCCTCGAAGCCCATCGCGTCACCGGCTCCGTCAAGAACGTCGACATCCAGGCGCGGGAGCGGGTAATCCTGGCGGAAGTGATGGCGGGACTCGACCTCGCCGAGGCCGAACGGATCTCCCGGTTCGTCAACGACCCCTACCTCCGGGCCAAGGCGTTGCAGAAGGTGGTCGGGGTGGCGGCGAAACTCGATCCGGTCGGTGCCGAGCGCATCGCCCGCTCCATCCGCACACAACACATCGACCGGTTCGTCACCACGTTCTTCCCCCGCCAGGGGGAGGCATCCCGACCGCTGGAGTATCACAGGGCCTTGGCGCTGGGAGAGATCGCCGGTGCGGCGGCGAACCACGACCCGCAACGGGCCCAAATCCTCCTGGAGGAAGCCGAGCGCATCGCCCGCTCGATCACCGTCATCCGAGACCGGGAATCCGTTCTGCTGGGCATGGTCCGGGCGCTGGTCCGCAAGGAGCCGTCCAAGGTGAAGTGAACGCCGGCCGAGCGCACCTTCTGACAGCTCGCGACGAGACCTTCGCCTCTTCACCGAGAGGCGCGGAAGGGTGGCTTCTACCTCGTGGACAGCTCTCGGTCACGAGGAGAGAGTGCGGAACGGAGCTGATGCTCGCGGACATCGCCGCGGTGGCTTCGCCGCTCGAACGCGCTCTGGACGAGACGGGCATGAGCCCTTCCCCTCACAGAGCGCTCCTCTGGGCCCTCGCGAACTCTTTCCCCGCCTTGGTGCCCCCGTCGACCAGGATGTCGACACCGGTCAGATAGCCGGGGGCTTCACTCGCGCAGAACGCGAGAACGGCCGCGACCTCCTCGGGCTTGCCGAATCGCTTGATCGCTGCCGACTTCACCAGGTCTCCGGCGCCGTGGTCCTTCTCCAGACGGCCCATCTCGGTATCGAAGCTTCCGGGGGAGACGGACAGGACCCGCGCTCCCCGTTCGCCGAACCGGGCCGCCAGGAAACGGCTGTACCAGTGGACGAAGTTCTTGCTGATCGCGTAGGCCAGTCCGGGCGTCAGCCTTCGGCCGGCGAACCTCGCGCGCCTGACGATCGCCTTCTCGAACTCGTCGGGTCGGTGCTCGGCGAGGCGGAAGGCACGGAGCGGGATGAGGGGCTTGGGAAGGCTGTGTCCGGCGGTCGATGCCACATTGACGAGTGCGTCGCCGTCCGCGGCCCGGGCGAGGAAGGCCCGCGCGATGTTGACAGTGCCGGTCGCGTTGATGCGGGCGATGCGTTCGGCCGTACCCATGTGCGGACTGACGCCGGCGGCGTGGACGACCGCGCGAACGTGACTTTCCTCGGACTCCGCGCGCTGGAACAGCCGCTCGACGGATGCCTGGTCGGTGATGTCGCAGACCACGCCGATCGCTTCGACTCCGGACGTGGCAAGCTCGCTCACCGCATCATCGAGGCGCGCCCGGTCGAGGTCCGCCAGCACGATCCGGTGGTCGTGCCCCATGAGCCTTGCCGTTGCCAGCCCCATGCCGCCGGTCCCGCCCGTGATGACCACCGTGGGGTGTGTTGTCGGCATATGTGGCCCTCTCCACCGAGGTCGATGCTCGAGAAGGAATTTCTCGAATTCCATGATAGGCGCGACGGCAGGCTCTTCCCCGCCCAGGGCCTCGGCGAAATCTGCCCGGCGTCAGTGGAGAGTCTGCGTGCCGATGACCGACAGCACCTGGAGTTTCTCGTAGCTCTCCGAACCAGGGACGGCGGTGTAGACCATCAGGTGGTGGGCCTGGCCCGGGTCGACCAGCCGCTGGCAGTTCAACTCCAGCGCGCCGACCTCGGGGTGGACGAAGTGCTTGACCTCGTGGGGACGTACTCCGATCTCGTGGTCACTCCACACCCGGCGGAACTCCTCGCTGCGCGAGAGCAGCAGCTCGGCCAGATGGGCGGCACGGGACTCGGGGCCGCGGAGGGTGACGAGCTCACGCAGCCCCGCGGCGTACATCCGCGTCAGGAACGCGTGCTCCTCCGGAGCGTAGATCTCCCGGGAGCCGGGATCGGTGAACCACCGGTACCCCGCGCTACGGGCAGGCCCGGTGTACCGCGTCGTGTCCCCGGTCAGCGCGACGCCCATGGGGGACTGCCGCAGTGTTTCGCCGAGCTCGTTGGAGATCTCGGCGGGTGTGTCGTCCAGGCGGTCGAGTACGCGCAGGAGCCCGGGACTGATGTGCTCGTTCGACGTGCCCCTGACGGGCGGGTTGTGGCCGGCCAGGCGGAACAGGTGGTCGCGCTCGTCGAGCGACATGTGCAGGCCCTGGGCGATCGAGGCGAGCATCCGTTGGGAGGGCTGAGGGCCGCGCTCCCGCTCCAGACGGGAGTAGTAGTCGGCCGACATGTGGCACAGCGCAGCGACCTCCTCCCGCCGTAGCCCGTTGGTCCTGCGGCGCTGTCCGCGCGGCAGGCCGACGTCCTCCGGTTGCAGTGCCTGACGCCGACTGCGGAGGAACTCCGCCAGCCCGGTGCGATCGATCACGACGCCCCTCTCGAGTGCTGTCTCGTGTGCACTGCCTTGTCTACCGTGTGCGGACGCCGGTAGCCACGACCTGTCGATCCCCCCATACGGAGCGCCGCCGGGGCGGTCTGGCGAGCCTGTGATCGGTAGGTCCTGGATAGGTCCGTGCCGCCCCACGAGGATTGATCCCAAGCCGGACCGGAACCGGGGCAGGCACGGGGACGTGTCGTCGCCGACCGCCGGGGGCGGGCGACCGCGATCGACGCCTTCGACGGCCTCGGCATCGTGGTCGCCCGCAGGATCACCCTCACCGGGATCACCCGCACCGGCCGAGAGTTCCGGTTCTCCGGTTCGCCCCGGCGACGAGAGCACGCCGGCGCACCCACAGTCACCAGATGAAGGAGCAGGACCATGCCACGTGGACCCATCGATCTCACCGTGCCGGCTCTGACCGGGAAACGCGCCGTCGTCACCGGCGCGAGCGACGGCATGGGTCTGGGGATAGCCAGGCGGCTGGCCGAAGCGGGCGCCGAGGTGATCATCCCCGTGCGCAACCAGCGCAAGGGCGAGGCCGCGATCGCCGAGATCCGGCACGCCGCACCCGGCGCCGACGTCTCGCTGCGCAGCCTCGACCTGGCCTCGCTCGACTCGGTCGCCGCCCTCGGCGACGCCCTGCACGAGGAGGGCAGGCCGATCAACATCCTGATCAACAACGCCGGCGTGATGAGGCCCCCGAGCCGGCTCACCACGGCCGACGGTTACGAGATCCAGTTCGGCACCAACCACCTCGGCCACTTCGCCCTGGTGGGCCACCTCCTGCCGCTGCTGCGTGCCGGCCGGGCACGGGTGACCTCGCAGATCAGCATCGCCGCGCGCCGTGGTGCCATCAACTGGGACGACCTGAACTGGGAGCGCTCCTACGACGTCATGCGGGCCTACGTCCAGTCCAAGATCGCGTTCGGACTCTTCGGCCTCGAACTGGAACGACGCAGCCGGGACCGCGGGTGGGGTATCACCAGCAACCTGTCCCACCCCGGGGTGGCCCCGACCAGCCTCCTCGCGGCCCGCCCCGAGCTCGGCCGCGGCGAGGACACCCCGCACATCCGCCGGATCCGGGCGCTGTCCGAGCGCGGGATCCTGGCGGGCACCGTCGAGACGGCGGCGCTGCCCGCCGTGATGGCCGCGACCGGCCCCGACGCCAAGCAGGGAGCGCTCTACAGCCCCAGCGGCCTCGGGAGGCTGGGCGGCCCGCCGTCCGAACAGCGGCTGTACCCGCCGCTGCGCAGTGAGGCGGAGGCCGCGCGCGTGTGGCGGTCCTCGGAGGAGTTGACCAAGGTCTCCTTCCCCGCCTCCTGACCGCCGCCGACGCGACCACCCCACAACCCACGGAGACCGCATGAGCACGACCGCCCCCCGCACGCCCAGACCCAGGAGTCCCTGGTGGGTGATCGTCGGCAGCGGTACCGCCAACGCCGTCGGCCCCCAGATGTACCTGGCCACCATCGGCCTGTTCGTGCTGCCGATCGTCGAGGACACCGGCTTCAGCCGCACGACCGTCACCGGGGCGTTCTCGGTCGCGGCGGTCGGGATGGCGATCGGCCTGGTCGTCGTCGCGCAGCTCGTGGACCGCTTCGCCGCGCGCTACATCCTCGTGCCGGGGTTCGTGCTGTTCGCGGCCTCGATGGCCCTGATCGGACTGGTGCCGCCGGTCGAGTGGGTCTACCTCGTCCCGTGCTTCTTCGTGGGCTTCTTCGGGGCCGGGACGGCCGTGCCCGCCACCAGGGCGGTGGTGAGCTGGTTCGACAACAACCGCGCCCTCGCCGTCGGAGTGGTGACGGGCATCATCGGGCTGGGCATGGCCCTGGCCCCGCTCCTGGCCGGAGCGCTCATCGACAGCGTCGGATGGCGGTCGGCGTACGTTCTTATGGCCCTGATCTCGGTCCTGGTGTCGGTCACGATGGTCACCCTGTTCGTGCGGGCCCGCGCAGAACACCACGTCCGTGGACGGCTCGTCCGGGAGACCCGGGTGGAGGGCCGCGACGTCCGCCTCGAACTCCCCGGTCTGACGGTCGGCGAGGCGCTCCGCACCCGGCGGTTCTGGGCCATCGCGGTCGGACTGGGTCTGGCCGGGGTCGTGGTCTACGGCCTCCAGGTCCACCTCGTGCCGATGATGACCGACCGCGGGCTGACCTCCGACCAGGCGGGCACCCTGCTGGTCGTCTTCGGTCTCGCCTCGCTCGTGGGCCGGGTGGTCGGCGGCCTCCTCCTCGACCGCGTGCACGCGTGCGTCATCGGTCCGATCGTGATGATCGCTCCGATCGCGGGCATGTTCTTCCTGGAACCGCCCTTCAACGGTGCCGTGGCCGCGGTCGCCTTCATCGGCATCGCCTTCGGCATCGAGGGCGATCTGCTCGCCCTGCTCATCACCCGCTACCTGGGCACACGCCACTTCGGTCGGATCCTGGGCCTGGTCCAGGCCGCGTTCCTCCTGGGGAGCGCGCTCGGGCCGCTGCTCCTCGGGCTGGGGTACGACCTGCTGGGCTCCTACGACCCCGTCATCCCCGTCCTGATGGGTGTCCTCGTGGTCGGGGCGATCCTCATCGCGACCCTGGGCGGCTACGTCCACCCGGCCGTCACCGGCTTCGACCGCCTCGCCGCGCGTGACGAGCTCGCCGCCGCCGAGGTGCTGACCGACATCGCCGCGAGCGGCGAACCCCACGGCTCCCCGGACCGGCCGCTGGCAGGAGCCCACGGCTGACCGGCTCGGGTCGACGCACCCTCGGGTCCGACAGACCCGAATGCCCCGGTCTCACGCCGTCCGCCCAGGTCGGAACCTGTGGGCACACCCCCGGGCGGACGGCCGACACCCTCCAAGGAGAGATCTTGACCGAGCAGAATCCGTGGCCGACGGAACGGGCGGGGCGGTCGACTGCCCTGGCCCAGTTCGGCCAGGCCCGAGCCGACCTCATGCAGTGGGCGATGACCGCCGGCGACGTGCTCGCCGACGCGGTCGTCGCCAAGATGCACCAGATCGGGATGCGGCAGGCCAGACCCGTGGTCGACCAGGGCATCCGGGAGGGGCTGGACGGTGGACCGGCGCGCTCGCCCTCGACCTGCTCCGGAGCCATGTAGCGCAGGGTTCCGACCTGGCCGTGGGACACCGTCCCCGAGTCCGTGAGGATCCGCGCGATGCCGAAGTCGATCACCCGCGGCCCGTCCGGGCCCAGGAGCACGTTCCCCGGCTTGAGGTCGCGGTGGACCACCCCGGCCTGGTGGATCGCCGCCACCGCGGTGATGATGCCCACGGCCAGCCGATGTAGCGGTTCCGGTCCCAGGGGCCCGTGTTCCATGATGGCCTCGTGCAGGCTGGGGCCGTTCACGAACTCACTGACGATGTGGGGCCGGTCGCCCATCAGATCGGCGGCGAGTACCGGTGCGGTGCAGAAGGGGGCCACACGGTGTGCGGCCTCCACCTCGCGGCGCAGCGGACGGCCGAACGCGCCTCCGCCGCGCAGGGCCTTGAGGGCGACCCGGCGGCCGGCGGAGTCGTAGGCCTCGTAGACGACCGCCTGACCGCCCTCGCCCAGCCGGCCGGCGAGCCAGTAGTCGCCGATGCGCAGGGGATCCTCGTCCGCGACGAGGGGGGTGCGTCCCATGGACTCCTCCGGGGGGTCGGTGTGCCAACACCCTAGAGTCGCGCGATCCCACGGGACATCTGAGACCTTTCAGAGTGGCCTGTCGCGACCGCGACCATCGAGCGGGCCAAGGCGGCCTACACCCGCGGCCCGTCGCACGTGTCCCCTTCGGGGGAGAGAGCCGTGCAGGTGGGATGACATGTCAAGGAGTCAGCACCCGACGATGAGCCGCTGTTCCTCGCCTGTGACCGACGGCAAACGGGGACGCAGCGCCGGACCCCGTCGGGAGCAGGTGCGGGGGTGGCCGCGCCCGCCCCCACGGAACGGAGGGCGGGCGCGGCGTCCCGGGCTCACAGGCACCGGGCGTCAGTCGTCCGTTCAGGGCGCGCCGGTCGTGCCTTCCCCGAGGGCGAACGACGGGTGCGGGGGCTGGTTGTAGGCGGTGTTCTGCCAGGCCAGCGCCACCCTGTACTGAGAGTCGTGCACGAGGGTGGGGACGCGCAGGTCCGTCTCGTGCGGGGTGGAGTAGATCCGCAGGGCGGAGTTGTCGCTGGTGCGCCAGACGACCTCCTCACGCCAGTCACCGAGGATGTCGCCGGACAGGGCGGGGGTGGCCTTGGTGCCGTTGTTGGACGCGACGCCCTCACCGGTGAGCAGGCGGGTGCCACCGTCGGGGCCGTACTTGTCGATCTGGGTCCGGTCGAGCAGCTCGCGGCTCTGGTCGCCGTCCCACCACACCAGGAAGTTGGCGGAGCCCGGCTTGGCCCCGATCTCCTCGCCGCCGGCGCCGCGCAGGCCCGACACGTTGGAGGACCAGAACTCCGCTCCCGGGTGGTCAGCCCAGACGTCCCCGGCCACTCCGCGCCCGTTGTCGCCGCCCGAACCGAGTTCCCACAGCGCCTCTCCGGTGGCGGCGTCGACGAGCCAGGCGGCCGGCGGCGTGCTGTTCTCGCTCACGCCGTACACCTCCAGTCCGGGTCGGTCGGGGAGGAAGTCGCCCACGTGCAGCGCGTCCCCGTGGCCGTACCCGGTCTCCCACAGGCCGGTGCCGTCGTCGTCGATGGCGGCGGCGCCGAACATGACCTCGTCGCGCCCGTCGCCGTCGGCGTCGGCGATGGACAGGCTGTGGAAGCCCTGCCCGGCGTAGCCGCCGTTGCCGGAGTCGTCGGAGTCGAAGACCCACCGCTGGGACAGCCGGCCGTCGCGGAAGTCCCACGCGGCGACGACCGCGCGGGTGTAGTAGCCGCGGGAGAACACCATGCTGGGCTGTTCGCCGTCCAGGTAGGCGGTACCTGCCAGGAACCGGTCGACGCGGTTGCCGTAGCCGTCGCCCCAGTCCGCGACGTTGCCGCGCGCGGGCACGTAGTCGGCGGTGTCCAGGGCCCGGCCGGTGGTGCCTTCGAACACCGTCAGGTACTCGGGGCCGCTGAGCACGTACCCGCCCGAGTTGCGGTGGTCGGCCCCGGCGTCGCCGATGACCGTCCCCTCCCCGTCACGGGTGCCGTCCGCGGTCTTCATGGCGACCTCGGCGCTGCCGTCGCCGTCGTAGTCGTACACCTGGAACTGGGTGTAGTGGGCGCCCGCACGGATGTTCACGCCCAGGTCGATGCGCCACAGGCGGGTGCCGTCGAGCGAGTACGCGTCGATGAGCACGGGCCCCGTGTGGCCGCTCTGGCTGTTGTCCTTGGCGTTGGTGGGGTCCCACTTGAGGACGATTTCGTACTGTCCGTCGCCGTCGAGGTCGCCCACGGAGGCGTCGTTGGCGTCGTAGGTGTAGTCGGAGCCGTGCACGCTGCCGCCCTGGGGGCGGTCCAGGGGGACGTCGAGGTGGCCGTCGGCGAAGGCCAGCGAGGGGGCCGACGTGGGCTGCTCCTCGCCGTCGACGACGGCGGCGACCGTGTAGGCGGCGCCGGAGGAAGCGCCGGCGTCGAGGTGGTTGGTGGCCCCGGTGAGGGGTTCGGGGGTGATGAGTTCGCCGTCGCGGTAGACGTTGAAGGCGGTCGCGGGGTCATCGTCGCCGAGGAGGCGCCAGGTGACGAGGTTGCCGTCGGCGCCGGCGACGCTGACGACGCCCCGGTCGAGGTTCTCCGCCTGTCTGGCTTCGACGATGTCGGTGGCGGAGGAGGAGGTCGCGGCGGTGGTGTCGTCGCCGATCGCGGTGAGGGCGAGTGCGCCGAGGCCGAGCGCGGCCGCCGCGGCGGTGAGTGGGAGGGTGACGGTCCCGTGCCGTCGGTGAGTGGGGGGTCGCATGGCTTCCTTCTCTCGGGACGGCGGAGGCGGGGTGGGGACCCGCTTCGCCGGGTGCGGGCGAGAAATGCAGCGGTAAGCGCTTACCAAACTGTGTCCGAAAGCAGAACGTAACACGGCCACAACGCTCTGGGAAGGCCGGCAAAAGCCCGGGCGCGCACCACCGGCGCGGTGCGCTGCCCGGACCTGTGCGCGAAACCGAACCCGCCTCGCGCGGTCGTCTCCATCGGCCGTGGACGCCACCGCCAGGTGGTGATTCCCACGCCAGCGGAACGCGGTGAACCGGTCAGGTCATGAGCTCGTCGCGGACTCGGGCCAGGCCCTGGACCAGCAGCCGCGAGACATGGGACGGGGGCAGATCCAGAGCGGCGGCGATGGTGTCGGTGGACCCGTGCAGGGACAGCCGCATGCGCACGACGCGGCGCTCCCGCGGAGGCAGCCGACGCAACGCCGCCATCAGCGCCCGGTGGTCGGCCCCGCCACCGAACAGGGAACGCCGGCCATCGGGTGCCGCGTCCTGGGCCTCTCCCCCGGCCTCGTCCCGCCAGCAGCGGAAGAGCACGTCACAGGCGTGCTCGGTAGAGCCGAGCTCCACACTGCGCTCGACGTCCACGAAGGCGGGTGCGGCGCAGGTCGTGTCAACGCTCATCGGGCGTGCTCCCCACGCTTGGCGTCGACGGTGGTGTCGAGGCCGCCCACGTCCACGGCGGTGTTGTCCGCCAGGCGCAGGTGCGCCCGCAGGTACAACAGTCCGGAGTGGACCATGATCGCCACGGTCCCGTGCGGTATCCCGAGGGTGGCACTGATCTGTTCGGTGGTGCGCCCCTCGTAGTAGGCCTGGAGGACGGCTCTGCGCCGCGCGGCCATCAAGGGAGAGGACACCGAACCCGGTCCGGAGCCGACGTGTCCGGTGCGTGTGCAGTCGACGTGTCCGGTGCGGGTGAAGTCGACGCGGGCGGACGTGGTGTCGCGCCGGGCGGAGCGGATCCGCTCGACGACCGTGCGGTGCGCCAGCGCCATCACCCAGGCGATCGCCGGCCCCTGGTCGGGTGTGTACCGGCCGGCCGAGCGCCACACCCGCACCCATACCGCCCGGGTCACCTCGGTGGACACCGCGCGATCGCGCAGGGCACGCAGGACGAGGCCGCGCACCATGGTCGCGCCGTGATCGTACAGAGCCGCGAATGCCCGCTCATCACCGGAACCCGTGCGTGTCAACAGATCGTCGACTCCGACATACGGGCTGGAGTGGAGGGAAGTCGGCACGGGCGTAGCCCCTTCAGTCGTCGGACACGTGTCTGTCGACCGCCGGTCTTCTGGGGCAGTACACCTTGAATTCGTACCCTGGCATGGTGATGTGCGGGGCGCGAAGAAAGCGCCCAACAATTAGCACGTGCGGGGAAGTTCGCGCAAACGCGCTTCGATCCGGCGGCTTCTGTGACAGAGTTGCTGCAAGCGGCTCTCGGCCGGCTCTCGGCGCCTGGTTCTCTTTACCGGTCGTACTCCGAGTACCCCCGGTGTCGGCCGCCGGCCGCTTCCGCCGACCACAAGGGAAAGCGGTGCCCAGCCAGTGAGCGTTCCCGAGAGCCCGGAGGAGTCACTCCAACGGGTGTGGTCCGCCGTGGCCGCGGCACTGGCCGCCGATTCTGGTGGAGCGGACGTGCTGGCTCTGGTCGGAGAGGTGTCCACTCACCTGCTCCCGGTCGACGGTGTCTCGATCTCGCTGGCGGGCGGCGCCCGAACGCGGGAGACGCTGTACGCGAGCGACGAAGTGAGCGACCGGATCCAGCGGTTGCAGTGCAGCCTGGGGGAGGGGCCGTCCTTCGAGGCCTACGAGGGGCGCAGACCGGTCCTGGTCTCCGACCTCGCCGCCCATCGGGGGTCGCGCTGGCCGGTGTTCGCCGGCGAGATCGGCGCCTATCCGGTCGGCGCGGTCTTCGCCTTTCCCCTACAGCGCGGAGCGATCGGTATCGGGGGGGTGGACCTGTACCGCGGCGAGCCGGGATGGCTGACCGCCGAAGAGGTGACCACCGCTTTGCGCATCGTCGACATCGCCACGTTGGCACTGCTGACCCTGAGAGTGGACGCATTCCACGGGGAAGGGGTCCTGCGCCTGTCCCGGGAACGCGCCCAGATCCACCAGGCCACCGGGATGCTGATCTCCGGACTGGGCGTTTCGGCGGAGCAGGCGCTCGCGAGGCTCCGTGCTCACGCGTTCGCGGTCGGCCGCATGGTGGACGAGATCGCCGACGACCTGGTCTCGGGCCGACTCGTCCCGGCCGACATCGAACTGTGAGGAGCGGGCGCTGAGAACCGCAAGGGCCATGGGGAAGGCCACTGAGCAGAGCATTGGGCAGAGTATCGTCACAGCTGGAGCGAAAGGGCACCTCATGAACGACTCACGACCTTCGGGCACGCGGCGGGAGTCGGATCTGGTGGGCGCCTTCGTCCAGTTGGCCGACACCCTGGTCGACGACTACGACGTCCCCGAGGTGCTGCACCAGCTCGCCGCGCACTGCGTCGACCTGCTGAACGTCTCCGCGGCGGGACTGATGCTGTCCGACCAGCGGGGCAGCCTGCAACTGGTCGCCTCCTCCAACGAGCGCACCCGCGTGCTGGAGCTGTTCCAGATCCAGACCGACGAGGGTCCCTGTGTCGATGCCTTCCAGACCGGTGTGGTGGTGACCGTCGCGGACCTGTCCGCGGCCACGGAGCGCTGGCCCGTCTTCACGCCCCAGGCCCTGGAACAGGGTTTCTCGGCCGTACACGCGGTTCCGATGCGCTTGCGCGGCGAGGTCATCGGATCGCTGAACCTGTTCAACCAGCGTCCCGGCGGCCTGTCGGACGAGGACGCGAAGGTGGCCCGGGCGCTGGCCGACATCGCCACGATCGGCATGCTCCAGGAACGCACGATCCGCCACAGCGAGGTACTCACCGAACAGCTCCAGGGCGCGCTCAACAGCCGGATCACGATCGAACAGGCCAAGGGGCTCCTCGCCCACGCCGGAGGGCTCGACATGGAGCAGGCCTTCCAAGCACTGCGCCGCTACGCGCGTAGTCAGCACGCCAGGATGAGCGAGACCGCGCACGCGCTCGCCACCGGGCAGATCCGCCCCGGCGAGGTCCTGGAGCAGGGGCACATCGACGCCAAGTGAGTCCGCGGACCTGGACTGTTCGACTCGTGCACCCCGGCTGTCCCGTTGACGGAGCCCGATGGCACACCCCGCGAGGTCCTCGCATGAGTCGGGCCTGGGCTCTACAGGCCTCCGCCCGCGCGCCAGAGGGACACAGATCCACGCCACGAGCACACCCGCTACACAGGCTCGTGCGATGAGCCTGGGGGAACGGATCGTGTGACCCAGCCGGCCCAGCAACGGGCCCAGGACCACACTGATCGCAGCCCAGGCGCGGTACTCCAGGTCGTTAGGTCGTTCTGGTCATAGTCGGTGCATTGAGCGCCGATGAAGTGGCCGGCGACGGTCGCAGCGAGGGCGACCGCACCGACCACCGCTGCGTGCCGTGGCCGGAGAGCCGACCAGCCCAGCAACGCGGGCGGCACGATGAAGGCGCCGAACGACGGACTGTTCCACTCGTTCCACGTGAAGACGAACAGCCCGGACGCCAGCCCCGCGACCATCCCTGTGATCGCCGCGAGCGCGCACAACAGCCACAGACGGCTTCCTAAGAAAGCTCGGACAGCGGAGACCGGCGCGTCCACGCTTTCCGCCGGCTCCCACATGCGAGCGAGGGGTGGGGGCGGCCGGTCAATCGGCCAGGTCCGGGTACAGCTCGTCGTAGGGGACGTCGGGGGTCTGGAACGGATCCGCGTCCAACGCCTCCACCGAGCAGTCGGAACTGAGGATCGGGATGTGTCGTCCCGTCACCCGGCCCTCCAGCTCCTCCAGGTAGTCCAGGCGCCCGCTGCCGGTCGGTTCGCGGGTGACCCGGAACAGGTGGTTGCGCACGCTCGCGGCCACGGTGCTCTCATCGCTCGCCTCGAACCCCAGCAGCGTCGCGCGGGCCGCGATCGTGGCCGCGTCGTAGTAGATCAGGCTGTAGCCGTTGTAGAAGTCCTCCGGAGCGGAGGTGCTGTGCGTCTCGGCCCGCACCGTCTGGGTGATGGCCGCCTCGTAGTCGCGGAACCCCGCCGGCCGCCACGCGTCCTCGTCCAGCCAGGAGGGATCGAAGGCACTCGCCTGGACGAGGCGGTAGTGCTCCGGGGCCGCGTCGTCGTCGGCGGGCTCGCACTCCGCGCCGGAGTAGGACCTGACCATGTCCGGAAGCAGCCCGAGTTCGATGGAGTACACCGTGATCGGAAGGCCGGACGAGGCCCTGCAACCGCGCAGTTCCAGGGATCGGAGAAAGGTCGCCAGGTCGGAGTACCGTCCGGCGAAGAACACCGCGTTGGTCCCCGGGTCCGCGCAGATCTCGTCGGTGATGTGATCGAAGTAGACGGTCGTGTTCCCCGAACCGGCGCTGCCGTGGAACGTCAGCGACTTCTGGACGAGATAGGGATCGAGATAGGTGCGGAACTGATCGGCCAGATCCCGCGAGAACACGTCGGCCTCGTTATCGTCGGCGACCAGCGGGCCCCTGACCGGTTCCTCGTCCGACTCGGCCCGGCGGTCCAGGTGGTCGCGCAGGGCCGCCGCGAAGTCCTCGTTGTTGGGAGCCGCTCGGATGAGCCCGGGCGATTGCACGTTGTTGATCGTGGTGGAGGTCGAGGAGCCCGCGACCATGGGGATACTGAGCTCGGACAGCTCCCGGGCGATCTCCTCGGTCGCGGTGGTGGTCGACGACTGCCCGATGACCATGGACAGGGGGATGTCGTCGTCGATCATCGATGCGAGGTCCTGCACGACGACGTCGGCGCCCTGCTGCACGCTCCCCTCGTTGGCCAGATGGAGCTGGAAGAGCCGGCTCTCCTCGGCGGCCACCTCGACGCCGGATCCGGTCTCGGCGAACCCGTTCTGCCGCATGAGCGCGGTGTAGGTCCCCTCGACGGCGCGCATGATCTGTTCCCCGCCCAGGTCCGTGTCCCCCTCGAGCGAGAACGACGTCATCAGCACGATACGGAAGGCCTCGACGTCGTCCCGCGCGGCGAGCCGCTCGACCTCGGTGTTCATACCGTGGATCCGGCCGGTGAGCCATGCCAGACCCGGGTCGAAGGAGTGGGAGCCGTCGTTGACGCCGACGCATTCGCCCCGGATCTGCTGCAGGCCCGTCCCGCAGACCAGGTGCGGCCAGCCGAACACGCCCCCGACCAGTGCGGCCACGAGCGCCACGGTCGTCGAGACGACCACGGCCGCCCGCGCCCGCCTGAACCGTCGCCGTTGGAGCGGTGAGCCGATCCTGCGTACGAGTTCGGATCGGGTGAGCGGGAACGCGAGGTCGCCGATGGAGGATCGGCCCGGTTCCATGCAGTCTCCTTCTCAGAAGTCCATATCGGCGTCGAGCGGGTTCACCGGGCGCTCCAGCGAGATGTTCTCGTGGTACTCGGCTTCGGACTGGAACGGGAGGGAGTCCTCGCAGACGGCTCCCAGTTCCTGGAACGCGGTCCTCACGCGCAGGTGCACGTCGCGGGTGTACATGCTCTCGAAGGGGTCCTCGATGACCCACTTGCCGGCGACGATGCGGAGCATCCTCGACAACCGGTGGCCCAGGGGAGCTCCGTCCGACAGGCGGGGTCCCCGGTTCCGGACGAGGTGTCCGTAGCGCTGCAGCGGGGTGAAGCCGTCCGCGCCGGGGTCGTCGATCGGCGGCTGCGGTACCGACGTGGCGTGGCGGATGAGGTCGAGTACCTCGGCCTCACGGCCTGGCAGGTCGAGCAGCGCGTCGAGTTCCCGGCACACCGTCATGAGGTCGCCGGACCCGAGCGTGTAGTAGTACCAGTTCGGGGTGTGGTCGCTCGCGCCCTCGTCCGACCGCCTCGCGAGCCGGCGGAACGCCTCATCGCGGTCGCAGCGGTCCCAGGTCGGCTCGTTCTGCCAGCGGCGCAGCAGCAACCGCATCATCAGTGCCCGGGCCGAGCGTGCCGCCCCGGAGTTCTCGTTCCAGGCCAGCCAACGGTGGTCGTCGAGGCCGGTGAGGTCCTCGTCGAGGCCGTAGGTGCGGATGAGGTAGTCGACGTCCTGGAGGTCCTTGGCGAGCGAGCAGATCGTCAGCGCTTCGAGTGTCCGGCTCGCGAGGTCGAGTTCGGAGTGCTTCAGCAGGGCCTTGATGAGGGTGTCGCCGAGGTGCTCCTGCAGAGTCGGGGCGTCCTCGGCGCCGCCGCGCCTGTGTCGGAGCAGGTGTTGGAGTCCGTTGTAGGCGCGCAGTCCATCGATGGCCGGGTCCTGGAGCAGATAGCTGGTGGCGGCCACGTATCCGCCGGTGAGCCCGAAGATGAGCTGCGGGAAGTGGTCGTCGATGCGGTGTGGTGTGCGGTCCGCCAGCTCGCGTACCTCGGCGGGGCTGAAGTCAGGGGCCGGGATCGCCTTCGTCCTGGTCAGGGCGGGCTGCTCGGGAGTGCTGCTCACCAGCAGCAGCGGAGTCCGGCCGCCGTCCTGGTGGGCGGGCGAGGCCTGGGCGGACCGGAACAGTGCGAGCAGACCGCCACCCTGGCCGGCCGGCTGCTTCAAGGCGTCGACGTCGTCCAGGAAGACCACGCGCCGGTACTGGTCACCGTCCTCGGCCTGGTCGCGCAGATCGGCGAGGAAGGCGTGGACGAGCCACTCGTTGTGGCTGGTCTGGATCCGCCACGCCGTCTCGCGGTCCCACTCCTCCTCCTTGGTTCCGGTGTGCTCCGGAAAGGGATTGATGAGCGAGCCCCAGGCCCGGTCTTTGAACCACCGCTCCACGTCGGTGTCGATCTTCCTGCGCGGCAGCGCGAGGGCGGGACCGACCGGTCGGGCCGCGCCGACCTGGAACTTGACGAAGAGCAGGTTCACCTCCACCACGAGGCTGACGGTCGTGGCGGTGCCGTCGCGGCGCTCGCGCCGGTCCCGGCGGCCGGAACGTGCCTGCCGCTTCCAGAGCCTGACCAGGTCGGGCCAGCACCTGGTGTAGTCACTGACGGGGGTGAGATCGCCGCCCAACGCGGCGAGCACCAGGTCCAGCCTCGGAAAGTGGCAACGCGGCAGCCCCGGTATCTTGGCGCTCATCTGGTCCGAGACATCGCGGAAGAGGTCCGGCACGGTCTCCGGGCGGTAGTCGTTGCAGTTGATGAACGCGGTCGGGGTGATCAGCCGCATGATCTCGTCGGACTGCGTGAGCAGGGTGGTCTTGCCGCTCCCGGACGGACCGTGGACGACGAGGTTTCCGGGCCGGTCGGAGTCGTCCCGGCAGAAATCGAGGATTTCGTCCAGGGGCCGGTCGCGGAGAATGGTCGATCCCGAGACGTCGACCCGGGTGGCCATGGGGAGCAGTTTCATCGGGGGAATCTCCTGGATCGGTCTTTGACCGAGCCTACTCCACGGTGACGACATTCGCTGGCCGCACATTGATCACGCGACTCGGGTACCCCCGGGGCCCTTTCGGTCAACGGCTTCGATATCCCAGGTCGGAGCGTTGGTCTTTGTGTCAACTTCTGTTCGGTGAATCCACTGCACGGATGCGTCCGCAATCCCCAGCAGGGAAAACGTCAATGCGGCTCATCGGCGAATAGCATCGAGCGCTTCGGCGGGAACTGAACGTGACCGGCCATGGCGAAATCCCGCCGCGAGCCTCCGGAGCGCTGTGCCGTGAGGGCCGCTTCGCCGCCACGCGCGGTGTCGGACAGGGCCGCTCCCTGGTACGTGCCGGCCGGTGGCGCCGAAGATGCCCGGAGCCGTCACCGTGGCTAGGGTTGTGCCCCGCACAGTGGGACGAGTGGAGTGGGGTATGGTGTCGGGCCTGGAGACGAAATTGGGGCGCCGCGTGGTGCGGGCCGCCGACGAGGCCGTGACGCGGCGCGGGGCGGTGTCCGTCCTCGACACGTTCACCGCGATGGGATGGCTCACCGCCAAAGCCGTCCACACGTGGGAACAGGGCCGCGTGGACTTCCTCCAGGAGCTCGTCCAGGTGCCTCTGGACAAGCAGCGCGCCGCCGTCGGGCTGCTCCGGGCGTGGGCCGGCGAACACGGCCTGGAACATCGGGAGGGCGAGTACCTCGCGGCCACCCGGGAGCGGCGGGGGCTGCGGTTCACCGCAGGCGGCGACCCCGCCGACGAGCGGGACTTCCGAGCCCACTGGATCTCGCCCACCGCCACCGCCGCCCAGCGCGCGCGGGAGGACGCGCGGCGCGCCAAGGCCCCCGACCTGATCGTGCTGGAGGCGTCGGGTTCGTGGACGTGCGTGTCCTGCGGGGAGCCCGACGGCGAGCTGCTGCGGATGGAGGACACCGAGCCGCACTGCCTGACCTGCGCCGACATGGACCACCTGGTCTTCCTTCCGGCGGGCGACGCCGCGCTCACCCGCCGCGCGAAGAAGGCGAGCCCTCTGTCGGCGGTGGTCATGCGCTGGGTCCCCTCCCGTCGCAAGTACCGCCGCACCGGCCTCCTCGTCGGGGAACGCGCCCTGGAGGAGGCCGAGACCCAGTGCCTGGCCGACGACGACGCCCGCGCCCGGCGCCGCGAGCGCGACGCGGTGCGCCGGGCCGCCCAGGACCTGGAGTTCCAGGCACGGTTCGCCGTGGAGATCACCCGCCTGTTCCCGGGCTGCCCCGACGAGCGCGCGCAGAGCGTCGCCGCGCACGCGGCCACACGCGGCAGCGGACGGGTGGGGCGTTCCGCGGCGGGCCGCGCACTCGACCCGGGCGCCGTGCGCCGCGCGGTGGTGGCCTCGGTCCGGCACGAGGACACGCCCTACGACGAGATGTTGATGAAGGGCGTCCCCCGGGAGGAGGCCAGGTCCCGCATCGCCGGGGACATCGACCGGGTGCTGGGGGAGTGGGCCTGACCCGGGGTGGGCACGGTACGGCCGGACGTACGGCGGGCCGCCCCGCGCGCACGCCCGGCCTGGCTGGGCCCGTCAGGAACCCGGCGTGCGGTTGTCCGCGGGACCGGGGATCGGGTAGGTCAGGGTGACGGTCACCGACGACTCGGCCGAGCCGCTGAACACGATCAGCGAACCCTCGGCGGCGATCGTCACGCCGAATTCGACTGACACCGACTCCGGTCGGGTGGCCTGCTGCGCGAGTTCGCGCACCGTGCCGCTGAACTTCGAGGCCATGCCATGCACCACCTCCTGGACCTGGTCGACGGCCTCCGCCGCCTTCTTCGCGACGGCCGCGGTGACCCCGGAGGTCATCGGTTCGGATCCGGGCAGTTGCTGAACGGCGACGTACACGTCCACGCCGTCGATCGTGATCGGTACGAACTTCTTGGGGAGTGACACGCTTGCGCCTTTCGAGGGACGGGGGCTGTGGTCCGAGCCCCCGGGAGAGTCAGAGGTGGTAGGCGCCGCGGATCATGTACGCGCCGTCCGACTGGCGGTAGTAGCCGGGATCGGGCGGAGATCCGGTCCAGTCCGGCAGGACGCTGACGGCGGCCTCTCTGATCGCCTTGCCGGCCTCCGTGTGCCGCAGCACGTAGCCGACCCCGGAGGCGGCGAGCTTGGCGGGGGTCCGGGCGAAGATCATCTTGCCGAGTTTGACCGCGTCCCAGACGAAGTGGGTCGCCTCCTTCATGGCGGCGCGCTTCTCGTGCCAGTCCGGGGCGGCGGAGTGGTCGAGGGCGAAGAACTCACTGGATCCGTCGCTGAAATGGACGTGGAAGCCGAGGATCAGACCGCTGTCCGGCACGACGTAGGCGTCTCCGGACGCGATGTAGAGGGTTTCCTGGCCGCCGTACGAGTTCGGATACGTGAGTTCGAGGGCGGGGGTGTCGATGGAGGAGGCGAGATAGAGCCAGGTCTTGTACCCGGCGGCTCGGGGACTCTTGAGGATCAACGTCGTGCACCCTTCGTGTGACCGTGGAGATCGGGGACGAGCGACTGCCGGCGGTTCACAGAAGCCAGTCGAAGACCGTGTTGGCGGCCTTCTTGAGCATGCTCTCCGAGGCCTGGGCGGCGGCCTCGTCCGTGACGGCGTCGGAGAGACCGGAAGCGCCATGAGCCTGGTCGGCGGCGGGGAGGTCCGTGGTCGTGGAGGTGGTCGGCTCGGAAGCGGTGTCGGAAGCCGTGGAACCGGAGGAGGCCGCTGCGTCAGAGCTGCCATGCCGGTGGACGTACTCGGACACCGTGTAGCCCCCCGCAGCGCCACCGGCTGCGGCCTTGGCGAATCCGAGCCATCGGTCCTTCCGCGCCGGCACGTGCCCCTTGCACAGTTCGAGCAGATCCTCGGTGCGGGACACCCACACGGTGTGGGTCATCCACACGTCGCTGGAGTTGTGGCGGGACGAGATCACCCCGAGCACGCTGTCGTCGCCGCGGCGGCGGACGGGCGCTCCGCTCATACCCGGCATGACGTCGGGGGACTGGATCCGTCCCAGACGCAGCCCGTCGGTACGCGCGAGTTCGCCCTGCCACTGGCCCAGCGCCTCGACCGACCGTGGCGGGGGCACGTGGGGCATGTCCTCGATCACGGCGTGGCCGACCAGGGCCACCTCCTCGCCCTGCTCCGCAGAGTCCGAGGCGCGCAGGAGGCGTGCGCTGCCGGGCAGGGCCGTGTTCGTCTTGAGCAGTGCCAGGTCGGCTCTGAGATTCCTGGCCACGACCCACGCTCGGGTCGGCTTGATGCCCGGGTCTCCGAGGCTGTCCACCGTGACCTCGGCGATCTCCGACGGCGTGTCCGCCAGGGCGAGTGTGGTCTCGACGACGTGCCAGGCGGTCACGAGATAGCCGTTGGGGTCGATTTGGAAACAGGTCCCCTGTGGGGTGCCTCCGGAGGTGAGAATTCTTCCCATGTACTGCGGAACGTGCGGGGAATCGGCCACCCCGGTGTTCCTTTCACTCAAACCGGTTCTGAGAGGGCGGCGGGAACGCGGGCGGGTCAGGGTGCCGGGTACACGTCGCGAGGGGTGCGGGTCGGGCTGGGCCCGGCGGAGAAAGCTCGCACGCTGCTCATACCCTGGGGTTCTCGCACGCAAACGGGATCGCGGTCGCAGTGCCGAGGGTGGAAATTCACCTGTGGTTCGCCGAATTCGACGGCGCGAGTTCGGTGGCGATCGCGGCCTTCGAGGAGAATGAATGAGCCTCATTATTCTGCCGTGATTGTAGGGAATTCACGTCGTCGGATGATCTGCTGTCCGTGCCCCGGTCGGCGGGCGCGCGTCCATGCCGACGCCTGGTGAGGAGTGGCGTGGGGGCCTCAAGCCGAGGAGGGAGTGCGGCCGGGGCAGGCGGCAGGCGTGCCGCCCGCGGCCGTGGGTTTGTCAGAGGATGTCGATGAGGCCGGTGAGCACCCGGCGCACCATCCGTTCGGACAGCACGTGTGCGTCCTGGGGCGCCTCGGCCACGGGGCTGTGCGCCAACGCGGCGGTGATGGGCGGGTGCCGCTCCTCGATCGCGGCGGTGCCCGGGTAGGACGCGCGGCGTGGACAGGGGCCTGCTCGGGCCCGCCCCCTGAGGATCCGGGCCCCCGAGCCGGCCCCGGGAGAGGTCCGGCCGGGTCATCCACCCGTGTCGCGCGCGGTGAGCGGGGCCGCGGCCACGTCGACGACGCGTTCGAGGCGGGCGAGTGTCTCGGCCCGGTGTGAGGCGATGAGGACAGTGCCGGGGAACTCGGCGATGACGTCGGAGACCAGACGTTCGGTGGCCGGGTCGAGACTGGCGGTGACCTCGTCCACGAGGAGCACGCGCGGCCGGCGGGCGAGGGCACGGGCCAGGCACAGGCGCGCCCTCTGACCGCCGGACAACCGCACACCCGCCTCACCGAGCTCGTCGTCGAGACTGATCCAGGAGGCGGCTTCGACACGTTCGAGCAGGGCGGCCAGCTCACCGTCGGACCGTGGTCCGCAGCCGCGCAGCAGGTTGTCGCGCACGGTGCCGTGGAAGAGCATCGCGTCCTGGTCGACCAGGGCGACGGCCCCCCGCAGCGCCGCGTCGTCGAGCTCGGCGACGGGGACGCCCTCCCCGGCGGCCGTGACGAGTTCGACGGTCCCCTCCGATGGGTCCCAGAGGCGGGCCGCGAGCGCGATGACCGTGCTCTTGCCCGCGCCCGAAGGGCCGACCAGCCCGACGTGCTCGCCGGGGGCGAGTGCGGTGGACCAGGACGTGAGCGTCGGCTGCCGGCCTTCGTAGGAGAAGGACACGTTCCGGAACCGCAGGCCGAGCGGCCCGGCGGGCAGCCCTCGCGGCGCTCGGGGAACGCTGACGACCGCGGGCCGCCTGATTCCGGCGGCGACGCGTTCGGCGCCGGAGACGAGCGGATGGAGCCGGGTGAGGGTGTCCGTGGCGTCGACGACGGCGGCGATGCCGGCCAGGGCCAGAGCGATCAGCGCGGGCAGCTCCGCCGGGGACAACCGCACCGGCCCGCCTTCCGAGAGCACGCCCGCGGCGGTGGCGCTGGTGGCGATGACGCCGATGATCACGGCGGTGATGATGAGTTCCCGGATGGCGGTGACCAGGTGCGACAGCAGTTCGCGCCGTCGCGCGAGGGTGGTGGCGCGTGCGGTGGCGTCACTGGTCTCGGCGACGATCCGTGGGACGAGTCCGTAGGCGAGGACCTCGCGCAGCGCCCCCAGCGCGTCGACGACGCGCTCGGACAGGTCCGAGCGCTCGCGCTGTTCGCGCTCTCCCAGCCGCCGGGCGGCTCCGGCCCAGTACAGCGCGCTGCTCGCCACGACGGCGGCGCCGACGAGCATGACCAGCGCCGCTTCGGGCAGCAGGACGGACGCGGTGACCAGGGAGGCGACGAACAGGGTGAGGGAGGCGCCGAGCTGGGCGATCGTGTGAGCGTAGAAGAACTCGAGCTTTTCGATGTCCTCCATCGCGACGGCGGCCGCGCGTCCGGAGTGCTCGCGGCGCCGACCGGGAACGCTGCGCGCGTAGGCGTCGAACAGGGCCATCCTCAGCCGGGCGAGCACACGGTAGGCCAGGGCGTGGGAGACGTCCATCTCCCGCCACGTCAGCACCACGCGCAGCAGCACGAGCCCGAGGACCAGGGTCCACCAGAGGGGTCCGGGCGCTGTGCGCTCCACGACGGCGTGGCCGACCGCCCATGCCGTGAGGACGGTCAGGCCTGCCAGGGCGAGCGAGCTCGCCGTACCGAGTACGTAGCTCCAGAGCATCCCCCGCCATTCGGGTCGCAGAACGGGCAGCAGCTCGCGGAAGGCACGGGACGCGGAGAGGGTCTTCACGGGGCACTCCTGTGCAGGTGTCCGGAGTCGAGGCTCAGCACGTGGGCGACCTCGGTGAGGGTCTCGGAACGGTGGCTGATCATGATGACGATGCGGTCGCGGGCGACACGGTGCAGGGTCTGGACGACGTCCGCGGAGCGGTCGGCGTCCAACGCGCTCGTCGGCTCGTCGACGAGCAGGACCGGGCGCCGTGCCAGCAGTGCCCGGGCCAGGGCGAGGCGCTGGCGCTGTCCGCCCGACAGGCTCGTCCCGGCTTCGGTGACCTCGGTGTCGAAGCCGCGCGGGAAGCCCCGGATCTCGTCGAGGATGCCCGCGTCGCGGCAGGCCGCGACCAGGTCCGCGTCCGCGGTGGCGCCGGTGACCGTGAGGTTGTCGCGAATGGTCCCGGCGAAGAGCACCGGCCGCTGGGAGACCACGGCGATGTCGCAGGTCCGCAACGGCCGGCCGTCGAGGTCGATGCTCCCGGCGCGCGGCGTCAGGAAGCCGAGGAGGAGGTCGAAGAGCGTGGACTTCCCCGCTCCGGAGGCTCCGACGATCGCGGTGAGGGAGCCCCGCCGGGCCGTCAGATCGAGATCGTGGACGACGTCGGCGGGCGCGTCGGGGTAGCGAAAGCTCAGACCGGTCACGGTCAGCGTGTCCGCCGACGGGTCACCCGCCGCCGGGCCGACCCCCGGGCCGACCGCCGGGCCGACCGCCGGGCCGACCGCCGGGCCGACCGCCGGGCCGACCGCCGGGCCGACCGCCGGGCCGACCGCCGGGCCGACCGCCGGGCCGACCGCCGGGCCGACCGCCGGGCCGACCCCCGGGCCGACCGCCGGGCCGACCCCCGGGCCGCCCCCGGGGCCGCCCCCGGACCCGCCATCGGGACCGGACGCGGTGTGGACGGCGGCGGCGTCGCGCTGTTCGGTGAAGGCCCCGATCCGCTCGAGGCCGGGGATCGCGGTGAGGCCGAGGAATCCGGCGTGCCAGTGCCTGGAGAGGTCGCGGATGGGGCGGAACGCCTCGGAGGAGAGCAGGAGGATCAGGTAGACCTCGAAGGCGGGGGCCTGCCCGGTGACCGCGTGGGCGATGGCGACGGCGGCGGCCGCGACCGCTCCGCCCTGCACGGCCGCGTCGGTGACGGCCGTCTCGCCCAAAGACCCGCGCATCACCCGTTCGGTGGCCCTGCGCAGCGCCTCGGAGCGGTGGTCCAGCCGCTCGCGGGTGCCGGACACGTCGCCGAGCGTGCGCAGGGTGGCCATACCGCGCAGGGATTCGAGCAGGTCGGCGCTGAGCGCCTCGTAGCCGTCCCAGTGATCGAGCCCGCGTCGGGCCATCATCCGCTTCCACGCCATGGGCCCCACCAGGGCGAACACGACCCCTGCGGCGACGCACACCCCCGCCCACGGCGAGAGGACGACGAGGGCGATCACGACGATCGGGCAGGTGAGGAGCAGCTGCACGATGGCGGGAACGTACTTGGAGACGTAGGCGTCGATGCCGTCCACGCCGTCTCCGAGGCTGGCGCGCATCGAACCGTCTCGCGCCGTCGTGTCGTGCAGCCGCTCGGGCACGAGAGCGGCCCGCATCGCGCGGCGGCGGACCGCCTGCCTGACCTGGCCGCCCAGACGCGCGGCGGCCGACACCTGGGCCAGGGAGAGCACCAGGCGCAGCAGTGCGATTCCGAGGATCAGCGCCAGGGCGAGGAACACGTCGCGGGCCTGCCCGTGCAGCACCGCCGTCATCGACCAGGCGAGCGCCACGGCCTGGGCGACGTGGCCGAGGAAGACCAGGACCAGCAGGGCGACGCTCCCTGCCAGGGCCGCGGGGAACCGGGCCGCCTCCCGCCACAGCAGGGGAACGATCATCATGCGTCTGACTCCTTGTCGAGGTCGTGTGCGCCGGGGAGCATCGTCAGGGCGTGCATGGTCCAGCGGTCGCGTGCGGCGGCGAACCCCGACACCGGGCTGCAGCGCCACCGGTGGGACGGGGCGCCCGCGTGGCACAGGCCGGTCGCCGCCCGGTGGGCCCGCCACAGGGTCTGGGCGACCACGGCCCGGTGCCCTCGGCGCGGGGTCCGTCCGTGCCACCGCCCGGTGGACCCGGGGATGACGTGCGCGCCGGTCCCCGGCACGAGGGCGGTGGAAGGCTCTGGGGACATGGCCGACCTCTCACGCGGCCGGTCGGGCAGGGCGCTGCTACCCGTCCGGGTGGTACTCACTGACGGCGTCGCAGGGGACGAGAGCCGGTCGAAGGGGGTCTCGGCGAGCGCGCCGGAGTGCGAAGCCGACAGGTGCGCGAGCTGGTGGGTCCGCGCGGTCTCGGCGACGGTCTGGTGGCCCGCAGGGGGACTCCCTTCTCAAGACATGACCTACCGGCCACAGGGGATGTTTCGTCTCCGCCTGGGACGAACGAGACTCACCGAAATTGAAAACGGTTGTCATTTTACAATAGTCTGAGCGCATGGACCCCCAGGAGCCCTTCGTCGCCGACCACCGCGCGGGCCGCACCCGAGCCGTGGTCGAGGGCGCCCTGAAACCGCTCGGCAACGCCGCCCTCGCCGACCACGCCGGGCCTCCCACACCTGCCCGCCATGGCGAGGACGGCGCCGCAGGGGCCTTCGGCCACGACCGCTCCGCCGTGCTCGTGCTCTCCGGCCCCCGCGGGGAACGACGCCTCCCCACGGCCGTCCCCGGTGACCACCCCACCGGTGAGGCCTCAGACCGCTACGTGGTGGTGACGACCGGACCGGGCGCGAACGCGCGGGCCCGGAGCGACGTCGTCACCCTCGTCGACCTGGAGCGGGGCGCGTCGGTGCGGTTGCGCTCCCGGGCCGGCGAGCCCGGGGCGGTGATCGTCCCGGACCAGGCCGGCGACGCCACCGGCACCAGCGACGCCACCGGCACCACCGGCACCAGCGACGCCACCGGCACCAGCGGCCGGTAGCGATGCACGAACCCCCGCACGCCCCTTCCCCCGCAGTCACCCTCGCCGTCGACACCGCGCTCACCACGTGGAGACAGCACGGCCGCCCCGGCCCGCCGGACCACGGGTACGTGCTCGCTCGCCCGCCCGCCCGGACGCCGCCACCACCACCGCATCAGCACAGACCGCTCCGTCGACGACCTGAGAGAACCCCCACGGCAGATGGCACAAGCAACCAACGGGAGAAGCGTGTCGACTTCGCTCCAACGCCTCCTCACCAAGACCCGCACCCGAGGCGTACCTCCCGGCGGTCCACCGGGACCGACCTCCGCTGCCCCCGCCCCCGCGGCCGACGCCCGACGGCGCGGCATGCTCGCCGCCCGGATCCTCGTTCCGGTCCTGGCCCTGGCACTCGTCGCGGTGGTGCTGCTGTCCACGAGCGTCGGCACGATCGAGGTGTCCCCGGCGGAGGCCCTGCGCATCGTCATCGGTCACCTCATGCCCGGGATGCCCTGGATGTCGGACGGGTCGCTGACGTCGGTGCAGGACAACGCCGTCTGGCAGTTCCGGCTGCCCCGCGCGCTCCTGGCCGCGACCGCCGGCGCCGCGCTCGCCCTGGCCGGCGCGCTGATGCAGGCTGTGGTCCACAACTCCCTGGCCGAGCCCTACATCCTCGGCGTCTCCGCCGGCGCCGGGGTCGGCGCGGTGTCGTTCATCGTCCTGGGCCTCGGGGCCAGCTCTCTCGGAGTCGGGGGCGCGGCCTTCCTCGGCGCGCTCGTGGCCACCGCGGCCGTCTACACCCTGGCGCACAAGAACGGGCGCATCGCGCCCCAGCGCCTCATCCTCGCGGGAGTCGCCCTCGGCTCCCTGTTCAGCGCCGTGACGAGCTACCTGACCATCACCACCGACGCGCAGAACGTCTTCAGCATCATGTTCTTCCTGCTGGGCTCGGTCTCCGCCGCCACGATGGGCCACCTCGCCCTGCCCGTGGCGGCGCTGCTCATCGTGGGACTCTTCGCCGCCTTCCGCGCACGGGCACTCAACGCCCTCCTCGTCGGAGACGACGCGGCCGCCTCGCTGGGCGTCAACGTCAACCGGCTGCGCAGCGGCACCCTCGTCGCCGCCGCCCTGCTCACCGGATCGGTCGTCGCGGTCTCCGGAGGCATCGGCTTCGTCGGGCTGATCATCCCCCACATCGCCCGCATCATCGTCGGTTCCGACCACCGCAGGATGCTCCCGGTCGCCCTGCTCGGCGGAGCGGTCTTCCTCGCCACCTGCGACTTCCTCGCCCGGACCCTCTCGGCTCCCGCGGAGATCCCCCTGGGCGTGCTCACCGCGATGGTCGGCGCACCGTTCTTCCTGTGGCTGCTGCGACGCGATCGCGCCGACAGCGTGGGGGCGGGCCGATGAGAGTCGACATCGAGAACCTCACCGCCCACCGCGGCGGACGGCCCGTCGTCACCGACGTCAGCGTCTCGGTGCCCTCGGGCACCGTGCTCGGGCTGCTCGGCCCCAACGGGAGCGGCAAGTCCACCCTGCTGCGCACCGTGTCCGGACTCGCGACCCCCTCCGCCGGCCGCGTGCGCTTCGACGGCACCGACCTCACCGCGCTGAAGCGCAAGCACCTGGCCCGGCACGTGGCGGTGATGGCACAGGAGCACAACGAGGAATTCGAGATCCCCGTCATCGACATGGTGCTGCTGGGGCGGATCCCGCACGGACGCGGGTACGGACGCGACTCCGACCACGACATCGCCCTCGCCCGCCAGGCCCTCACCCGCGTCGGCGCCGCGCACCTGGAGACCCGCTCGTTCACCGCCCTCTCCGGCGGCGAGCGCCAGCGCGTGCTCTTCGCCCGCGCGCTCGCCCAGGACACGCCCGTGCTCGTCCTCGACGAGCCCACGAACCACCTCGACATCGCCCATCAGCTCGAACTCCTCGACCTGGTCAGAGCCACCGACCGCACCGTCCTTGTCGCCCTGCACGACCTGAACCTGGCCGCGCGCTCCTGCGACGCCATCGGGGTCCTGGCCGAAGGGCACCTGCTCTCCCTCGGCACCCCCGACGAAGTGCTGCACACCGACCTGGTCCGTTCGGTCTTCGGCGTCGAGTCCACAGCCGTCGCCCATCCGCGTTCCGGACGGCGGCACCTGCTCTTCGACGCCCGCAGCCCGCTGGAGCCGAACGACCACGACCCCGCGAACCCGTCCATCTCCACCGAGGAAGAAATCACCACCCCATGACAGGCAATGACCTCCGGCCCGCGTCCCGGCGCCGTTTCCGTCCCCTCAAGCTCTCGACCGCATGGGCCGCCCTCGCCGTGCTGCCGCTGGCCCTGACCGCCTGCGGCAGCGGCGTCACCGCCGACTCCGCGGACACCGAGGCCTCCGGGCAGACCGTGGCGGTCACGAACTGCGGGCGGGAACTGACCTTCGACACCACCCCCAGCAGCCTCGTCGGCCTGATGCCCTCACAGACCGAACTGCTCCTCCGGCTCGGTGCGGGGGACTCCATCGTCGGCCAGGCCCAGACCGAAGTCTCGGCACTGCCGGACGACATCGCCGACGAGGCCGCCGACATCCCGGTGCTCAGCGCCGACGCGCCGCCGGCCCGTGAGGACCTCCTCGCCGTCGCTCCCGACTTCGTGGTCGCCCCCACGGAGTACGAGTTCACGGCCGAACAGGGCTTCGCCGGCATCGACCAGCTCAACGAGAACGGCGCCCAGGCCTACGTCGCGACCGGAGGCTGTGCCGACCGCCGCAACACCGCGGAGGTCGCCGACGTCCTGACCGACATCGCCGACCTCGGCGCCATCCTGGACCTCCCCGACGCGGCCGAGGAGCTCACACAGGACGTCGAGAACCGGCTGGCCGCTGTGGAGGACGCGATCAGCGGCTCCGCGCAGCCCACCGTCGCCCAGGTCTACGTCGAGGGCAACACCCTGTCGGCCATCGGCGCCGGCATCGAGGCGGACATCATCAGGACCGCGGGCGGCGACAACGTCTTCGACCCCGACGCTCCCGAGTTCGCCGACTTCTTCGCCGCCCAGATCAACCCCGAGGAGATCATCAGCCGCGAACCCGACGCCATCGTGTTCGGCGTGAGCGGACCCGAGCACGAGGAGGAGACCCGCGAGTACCTTCGCAGCACCTTCCCCGACGTCCCGGCCGTAGAGGGCGACCTCCTCATCGCCCTTCCCGCGAGCGACCTGTACCCCGGCGCCCTGGGCAACATCGACGCCGTGGAGGCGATCGCCCAGGAGCTCTACCCGGACGCGTTCTAACGCGCTGTTCGACCTCGGCCCGTGGCCCGGATACCGCTTCCGGCCGCGGGCCGGGTCGTTCCCCGCCCACCACGAGTGAGCCGCACCCCAGCACCGGCACCCCCGGTCGGTAGCGTCACGCCTCGCCGGCGTCGGACCCGCCTGAGCCGGTGTTCCGCCCCGGGGCTGATGCGACGAGCGAGCACGCCCGGGACGAGGCGGTCGGTGCACCGCGCTTCGCAGGCGCGCCTCCCGCCGTGCCTTCGTCCAGCTCGTGCAGTTGGCGTCGGAGGCGGTGACGGGCACCCCGAAGAGCGCCGCCGGGCAGCGCCCCATCACCTCGGACGACGACACCGTGCCGGTGCTGTGGGTCCACGCCCGTGGCCTGGCCGCCGATCGAATCAAAGGTCCCTGGGCGCAGGAAGTCTTCCAGTGTATTCCTCCTCCAGGACTTACGTCCTGACTTTCTGGTACCTCTCGTTTCTTTCAGTAAGACCTTTAAAACTGTATATCCAAAGATTTCGGAATGGAGCGACCCAAAGCACTCTGAAACCACACATCGAGAACCGTCGTTGAATCAGCCGCGAGATCCTGGCTCTCCGCCCTTGCCTCGGCGATTCGAGGTGGATATCTCAGGGTGGCTGTGTACAGTTCCTTCCTGTAGATAGGAGTTCAGGTTCCATCTTGTGTCTCTGGTCTGATCAGGTGATGCGCAAATATTTCCCAGGGATGATCAGAGAATGAGTTTCCGTGCGTATTGCTTTTCTGGCCGGATGCCTAATTCAGAAGGAGTTCCTTCGATGACAGCTACGTCCTTGCACGCTTACCGATGGTCGCCCCCAACTTTCCTGGCCGCGGCCGGATTCGCCCTCCTGCTGGCTCTCGCCACGCTGGGCCTCACCCCGACCGGCGCGCAGGCGCAACCGGCACCGGTGGATCTCGGCACCGCCGACAGCTTCGCGGTCCTGGCCGGCCAGGCGGTCACCAACACCGGGCCATCGGTCATCACGGGGGACCTGGGAGTGCACCCGGGGACCGCAGTGACCGGATTCCCTCCGGGCACCGTCAACGGAGCGGTGCACATCGCCGACGCCGTCGCTCTCCAGGCACAGTCCGACCTGACCACCGCGTACAACGACGCCGCTGGGCGCACTGCCACCGGTAGCGTCTCCGGTGACCTTGTGGGGCAGACTTTCACCCCCGGCGTCTACGAGGCCAGTTCGTCGCTCGGACTGACCGGAACCGTGACGCTCGACGCGGAGGGCGATCCCGATGCGGCCTTCATCTTCCAGGTCGGCTCCACGCTCATCACCGGGTCGGCCAGCGAAGTCGACCTGATCAACGGTGCCCAGGCGTGCAACGTCTTCTGGCAGGTCGGTAGCTCGGCCACGCTGGGAACGAACTCCACCTTCGTGGGAAACGTTCTGGCCCTGACCTCGATCAGCGCGAACACGGGCGCCACGGTCGACGGTCGCCTGCTGGCCCGCAACGGTGAAGTCACGCTGGACAACAACGTGATCCAGAGGGCCGACTGCGACGACGACGGGAACGGCGACGGGAACGGGAACGGCGACGGGAACGGGAACGGCGACGGGAACGGCGACGGGAACGGGAACGGCGACGGGAACGGGAACGGCGACGGGAACGGGAACGGGAACGGCAACGGGAACGGGAACGGCAACGGCAACGGCGACGGCAACGGCGACGGGAACGGCAACGGGAACGGCAACGGGAACGGCAACGGGAACGGCAACGGGAACGGCAACGGGAACGGGAACGGCGACGGGAACGGGAACGGCAACGGCGACGGCAACGGCGACGGGAACGGGAACGGGAACGGCGACGGGAACGGCGGCGACGGTGACGGGAACGGCGACGGCTACGGCTATGGCTACTGATGTGACCTCGTGCTTGAGGAGGAGCTTTGATTCCATGCTCCCCCTGGGTCCGAACCGAGAGTCTCCTCTGATTCGCCGGTGACCGATCGACCTATGAACCTGGCCGCTTCACCCCTGGTGGTGGGGCGGCCAGGCCGTGTTCGGCCACGTCCGCGACGAGTACCGTGGAGCCGATGGAAGAGGCAAGAGCGGGTGGAGAGGCATCGCAGACAGTTGGCAGGCTGCCGACGGGTCGCTCAGATGGACATCGCGTCATGCCGTCGATCAGCAACCGGTGAAGCGCATCAGGGAAAGCCTTCATCCTGCTGCGCGGCCGTTCCGGCTCCCGCACTCGTGCGCTCAGACCTGGCCGGGTGAGAATTCCAGGTAGTCGATGTTGGGCAGGCCATCGGAGCCAACGGCCACGAGCTCGACGGCGTTACTACCGGAGTCCACCCGCACCCTGACCGTCGCTGTCGCCCAGTTCTCCCACGCGCCCGTGCCCGCGAACGGGATCGACTCCGCGGCGGAGCCGTTCACCACCACCTCCGCCGGCCGACTGCTCGAACCGCCGTTGGCGTACCCGATCACCAAGGTGACCGTTGCCGCGCTGTCGGCGTCCACCGTGAACCCCGCCGCCGCACTCGTGGTGTTGTCGGTGTTGCAGAATCCGCTGCCGGAATATCCGGGGTGCTCGGCGTCGATGGTGCCGTCGCAGGTGGCCGGCGCGTGCTCCGCCTCATAGCGCCCGGAAACCGGTTCGCCCCCACCACTGCCGTCACTGAAGTCGGCTCCGAGGTTCGCGTGGTCACGGGGGCGCAGGAACTCCGTGGCCGGGATCGAGCCGTCCGCGGCGCGCGGGCCCGTGATGTCCGAGGTCGCGGTGCTGACCAGGTCGGCGTCGCTCCAGTCGTTCCCGAGATCCCACGAGTTGCCGCTGCCGCCGGAGGAGCCGAGGTCGATTCCCGACCCGTTGCCCACCGACAGATTCCGGTTCAGCGTCGAGGTCGACCGGTCGAAGACGAACCCGCTGCCGCCATTGGCCCAGGCGGTGTTGTTCTCCAGGCGCAGCGAGCCGGGATTGCCGTTGTCGATGAATCCGCCCACGGCATTGTCGAAGGCGATGCTGTTGTTCACGACGTGGTTCGCCTGGCCGCGTCCGAGCTTGAAGCCGTTGCCGTCGCCCTCCCATCCAGGGAAACCCCAGCGGTCGACGCCGTTGCCCCAGGCGACGGAGTCCTCGATGCGGATGGGGGTGAGGAAGTCCCAGGAGTCGAAACCGTCGTCGGCGTTGTTCCACATCCTGGCGCCGATCACGACGTTGCCCGAGCCGGCTCCCTGCTTGATGGCCAGGCCGTCGGCGCTCTCGCCGTTCTTGCGCGGGTCGCGGTTGCCGTGGCTGTCGAGGTCGATGATCTGGTTGTCGCTGGAGTCGAGCACCAGGTGCAGCCCGGTCTCGTAGTTGTCGCGGGTGACCAGGTCCTTGTAGACGTTGTTGCTGGACTCGATGGCGAAGATCCCGTACGGGCCGTTGATGATCTCCAGGTCCTCGAAGCGCCACCAGTCGCCGCTGACGTGGATCGCGCCGCGCTCGATGCGGGGGTAGGACTCGCCGAGCGGGGCGGGGGTGTGGGGCATCTCCTCGCCGTCGATGACGACGTGCTCGCCGTCGTAGGCGCGCATGGTGATCGGTCGGGAGGGGGTGCCGCTCTTCTCGATCCGGATGTTGACGCTGGGGTCGTAGGTGCCGCCGCGGATCTGGATCACGGTGCCCGGCTCGGCCAGATCGACGGCGCGTTGGATGGTGCGCAAGGGCGCAGCGACGGTCCCGGGGGCGGAGTCGCTGCCGTCGGTCGCGACGGTGAGCGTGGTGTCCTGAGCGGCGACGGGCTGTGCCGGTGCGAGGACCGTGAACGGGACGAGCACTGCCACCGCCGCCGCCAAGGCGAGCCGCAGCGCTCGCGACGGTTCGCCGTGGGTGCGAAGACTGCTGAACCGCATGATCGATGGAACCTCTCTCGAAACTGCCGGGGGAGTGGACCACGGCCGCGGCGATGACCCGCGGCCCGGCCCAGAGCCCACACCTGGACCGGCCGGCCCGCCCGTTTCCTTCGGGCGGACCGGCCGGTGTTCAGTCGGATCCGGTGCTGTCGGCCGGATCGGTTACAGGTCGACCTCGTTGCCGCCGATGGTCACCACGAGGCGGCCGGTCGAGTCGAAGCCCCAGTCCAGGGACCCGGAGTACTGGGAGCAGCGGGAACCGTTGGAACCGTCCCAGAACTGGTTCGAGCCGTCGGCGTCACCCCTGTACCGGTCGGTCGACCCGCTGTCGCACGAGGTGTTGTTGCGGAAGACCGAGTCGCCGCCGTCGAACTGGAAGTTGCGCTCCTCGTTGCCGACGCCCAGGTTGTTCGAGACCGTGATGGAGCCGGGGTTCGAGTTGTAGGTGAACCCGTGCTTGCCGTTGTCGAAGGCGATGCTGTGGTGGATGTGGTGGTCCACCTCGATGCCCGAGCCGCCGAGCTTGAACCCGTTGCGGTCGCCGTTCCCGTGGACGGAGCCGTCCGAGAGCGAGCCGTTGCTGAACGCCAGCGAGTGCTCGATGGTCACCTCGCCGATCGGGCCGGTGTCCGACTTGGCGTACAGGTCGTAGCCGTCGTCGATGTTGTTGTACGCCACGGTGTAGCGGAAGACGTTCCCGTCCCCGACGGTGAGCTTCGGGGCGAACCCGTCGGCGTCCTCACCGTCGGAGTCGACGTTGTCGTGCGAGACCGAGCTGACGATGAGGTTGTTCGAGGGCCACTCCGACCTGGGGGCCCCTGCGGTGTACCGCGACAGCTGCAGCCCGGTGTCGCGGTTGTGCCGGGTGGTCACCCGCTCGATGACGTTGTCGTTGCCGCCCAGCAGGATTCCGTTGTCGCCGGCGCGCTCGACGATGATGCCGTTGACGTGCCACCAGTCGCCGCCGATGGCCAGGCCCCGGTTGGCGGAGTCCTCGCTCTGGGCCGAGAAGTCCAGCACGGGAGTCTCGCCGGGGTAGGCGAACAGTTCGTTGCGCTCGCCCGGCAGGCCGTCGTTGCCCGGTTCGATGTGCACCGTGTCGGAGAAGGCGTAGGAACCGCCGCGCATGTAGATCGACCCGCCGGGCTCGATGCGCTCGATCGCCGAGGTGAGCGTGGTCGGGTCGGACTCGGTACCGGAGGCGCCGTCGCTGCCGCCCGGAGCCACGAAGAGCTCGTCGCCCGACGGCGGCGGGGTGTCGCCGCCCCCGTCGTCCGGCGGCGGGTCCTCGCCGTCGTCCGGCGGGTTGTCCCCTCCGCCGTCCGGCGCTTCGGCGTAGGTCTCGAACTCGGCGATGCGCGGGGTGCCGTTCGAGCCGGTGATCTCGAAGTTGATCTTGCGCAGCGAGGTCGGAGCGAAGGTGATGGTGCCCGCTCCACTGCCGGTGGCCAGGACCGCGCCGGTGTCGTGGTTCACGACCCGGTACGAGCCGATGTTGCCCTCGGCCCCGGACGCCTCACGGATGTTGATGGCGGACACCGTGGCGTCGGAGCCCCACTTCACCGAGACGCGGCCGGTCGAGCCGCTCGGCGACCAGTAGCTGCTCATGTCGCCGTCGACGGCGTTCCCGTAGCTGGTGCCGCTCGCCTTGCTGGAACCGTCGGCGCCCGCCCCGATGCTGAGGTTGGTGCCGTCGGAGCTGGTGTCTGCCGCTGCCTGGGACATCGGCACGGCGAGGGCCGTCACCAAGGTCGCAGTAGCCAGCGTCGACATGACTCGACGCGTGGTTGATCGTCTCACCGCTGGGCCTTCCTGGTGGGGGGTGCATGAGAGCGTGCTCTACCTCACACAGTAGAGAAAGCGCTTTCCCTGTCAAGGGGGGTTAATGCAACCGGTTGTAGGAGGATCGAACCTCCTGTTTACCCACGTAGGGCTTCCACCTGTGACTTAACGGCACCTGGCATCGGATTCAGGAGGGAGCTCCCCAAAAGATGCAACCGCTTGAACTCCTGCGCAGTGGGCCGGACGCAGGCGCCCGGTCATGGTCGAGGAAGCGTCACGGTGGGGCAGGAGGGTCGGAATCGAGCTGTGTGACCAGCACCCACCTGGGGGACGACTGCTCGAGCCGTACCGATCCGGCGGCCAGGTCCAAGCCCGGGGAAACCGGGATCCGGAGTAACACTGGACTTGGGGAGGGCGTTCCTGGAGGGCTGTCCGTGGTGGGAGTGCAGCCGGACCCGGCTTGTGGCCGGGTCCGGCCGGGGATCTCCAGAGCCGGGAACCTTCGGAGCCAGGGATGGTCGACTCTGGGGACCGTCAGCGTCAGGGAACTTCAATGGTCGTCCCGGCCGCACTCACCACAGGCACCCCGGGTGCGCAGGTGGTAGGCCAGGGTGGCGGCGCCCAGGGCCGCTGCCCACAGCGGCCACAGCGCGCCCGGGCTGCCCACGACTGCATCGATGTCGCCCCAGTCGATCAGGCGTACCATCACGAATCCGGCCGAGGCCAGCGACACCGCTACGACGGAGGCGAAGGTGATCGGGAAGGCGGGAGGCACCCGCTTCCCGGCCAGCCCGAGCACCCAACGGGGCCAGATGACGCCCCAGCGCTTCACCAGCCCCAGCGTCAGTGCTCCGCCCGCCGCTCCGAAGGTCGCGAGGTAGGCCCCCATCCACACCAGACCGCTCGTGTGCAATTCGTCCAGGAAGTCCTGGGAGATGGTCAGAGGGAAACCGAACACCCACGCCCAGCGGGTGACCGCGTACGCGAGCGGGATCACCGCGGCCGTGTACGCGGCCCACCGGCCCCAGCGTGCCGCGGCGACGGGCGCGGCCCAGGAGGAGGTCCGGTCCGTCCGACCACAGCGTTCGCAGGCGTTGTTGGTACGGAACTGGAACGCCAGGGTCGCGGCGCCCCACAGGACACCCCCCGCGGCGCAGAGCATGAGGTTGGTGGTGGTCCACGGGTAGGCCAGGCCGACGAACTCCCCGTAGCTCAGCGGCGGCCACCCGAAGGGGATGCCCACCAACGCGATGGGTGTGTAGGCGAGGGTCGTGAGCACCCTCTGGTCGGGGATGACCACGATCAGGGCCAGCGCGACGGTCCACCCGTAGCCCAGCAGGGCCACGCGCCCCACGCCGTGCGCGTGTGATCGGGCGAGGAGCAGAGCGACCGCGGCTCCGACGAGGCCGAGCACGGCGATCCACGCTCCCACACCGGTCGCGGTCGCGAAACCGAGGATCGACTCCTTCCGTGCGTCAGGCAGATCTCCCTCACCGAAGGGGAATCCGGGCAGCCCCAGGGCCCAGAGCAGACCCAGTGCGCCGTAGCCGAACGACCACACGGCCGCGGCGTAGCCCGCCCACGCCGGCCATCGGTGCAGGGCCCGGCGGACCGGTCCGGTGGTGGTGCGGGGATTCTTCCCCGTGCTCTTGCTCATGGCGTTCGCCCTCCTTGGTGACTGCTGTACGTCCGAGCCTGGCCGGAGCGGACGGCCCGCCCCAGATGCCGATAGGCCGGGAACGGTCACCTCGGCCGGGCGGTATGTGCCGATCGGCACGGGCGGTGGGAGGGCCCGCTCCGTAGGGTGGACCGCATGCGCGACATCAGGTGGGCCAGCGCGACGGTGACCGGGGTGCTCGCGTGCGCGCTGGGTCTCTGGGCAGCCGTGTACCCGTGGGCGTGGACACCGGCCGTGGCCGCATTGGCCGTCTCCGGGTGCCTCGTGTGGTGGCCCCACTCCCGGGGATGGCCGGCCTGGTCGGCCGGAGCTGCGGGTACGGCCTCACTCACCGCGACGCTGGGCCATCACGTGCTGGGCTGGCCGGGCCTGCCTGCTTGGGGAATGGTGGAGGCCGCGTTCCTGTGTGCGCTGGTCGGGCTGGTGGTTCGTTGGGCGCCGGAGCAGAGGGAAGTCGCGGGGCACGGCGCACCGGTCGGCCGGGGCGCCGTGGCGGTCTGGGGTGCGGTGGCGGGCGCGGTCCTGGCCGGTGCGGGCGCGGCGACGACTGTCCTGCGAGCGGTCCCGACCACCGTCTCGGCGCCCTTGGGCCCCGCGGACACGGTTTTCGTGGTGGCGGTGTGGACTCTGGGACCGCTGGCGGCCGCGGCGGTGGGACTGTTCCTGCGGTACCTCGCCGAACGCCGGGATCGGGAGGTCGCCTGGGCACGGCAGGCCCAGCGCATGGAACTCGCCCACGACCTGCACGACTACGTGGCCCACGACGTCAGCGCGATGGTCGCTCAAGCTCAGGCGGCGGGGGTGGTGATCGAGGACCGTGAGGCGGTACGCGCGGCGCTGGCCAGGATCGAGGCCTCCGGTCTCGCGGCGATGGCGTCCATGGACCGGACGATCGGGGTGCTGCGCGACCGGTCCGGGCAGGAGCGCGGGTTCGGCGGGGTGGCCGAACTTCCGGAGCTGGTGGAGCGGTTCGGGGACACGGCGCGGCTGACCATGGACCCGCGGCTGGCGGACGCGGTCCCGCGTGAGCTGGCGGGGACCGTGCACCGGGTCGTGACGGAGTCGCTCACCAACGTGCGTCGGCACGCTCCGGCGATGACGGAAGTAGAGGTCGCGGTGCGGTTGGTGGCCGAGGACGTGGAGGTGGTCGTGCGCAACGACTCCGTCGGCGTGGTGCCCGCAGAGCCCGGGCGCCGCGGCGGGGTGGGGCTGCCGGCTCTGGCGGAGCGGGTCAGCGCGCTGTCGGGCACGTTCGAGGCCGGACCGCGGGGCGGTGACTGGCTCGTTCGGGCCCGGCTCCCGTTGACGGTGGGTTCCGGTGGCGCAGGTGGCTCGTACACGGGCGGCACCTGTGAAGGAGGGGAACGGTGACGATCCGGGTACTGGTGGTCGACGACCAGGAGTCCATCCGCAGCGCCTTCCGGATGGTCCTGGAAGCGCAGCCGGACATGTCTGTGGTGGGTGAGGCGGCCGAGGGGGCGGGGGCCCTGAGACAGGTGCGCGTGCTGCGCCCCGACGTGGTCCTGGTGGACATCCGGATGCCGGGTATGGACGGGCTCGAGCTCACACGCCGCCTCGCCGGGCCGGAGGTGGCCGATCCGGTGCGGGTCGTGGTGGTGACCACGTTCGACCTGGACGGATACGTGCACGCGGCGCTGCGGGGCGGGGCGTGCGGGTTCCTCCTGAAGCGTTCGGGGCCGACGCTCCTGGTGGAGGCGGTACGCGCGGCCGTCGCCGGTGAGTCGCTGATCAGCCCGCAGATCACCGTGCGGTTGCTGCGACACCTGAGGGAACCGGCGGTCAGCCCGTCGGTGGAGGTGCTGACGGAGCGGGAGATCGACGTGGTGCGGTTGGTGGCCCGTGGTCTCAGCAACGCCGAGATCGCGGCCGAACTGTTCATCAGCGCGGGCACCGCCAAGAACCATCTGGCGAACGCGCAGCAGAAGCTGAACGTGCGCAACCGGGTGGGCGTGGCCGGTTGGGCCTGGTCGAGCGGGCTCGCGGGGGCCGGAGAGTGAGGCTCGGCCCGACCGCCCGTCGTGCGCTCCGCGCCCAGACGCTCTCGCTCCACGGAGTCTGAGGGCACGCGGATCGGACGCCGACAACGCGCCCTCCGGTGGATCGGTCCGGGATCTTCGATGACGCGAGCCGTTCCCGCTGGTCTGTACGGTCACATCGGATTCCACCCCAGCGGTCGTCGGCCGCAGGCTGCTGGGATCCAAGGCGTGAGACGAAACGCCGCCAGCGAACCAGTAGCGGGACGGACGTGATGTCCACCCCGTTGCCTGAGCAGGATGGTGGCCGCCGTGTGCTCCACTCGGCGGCCACCGCCTTCGTCACCCGCCTCGGAGCACTCCGGCGAACAGGCCCCGCGCCCCCAGAATTCTCCGACCCCGTCAGCGCCCGCCCCGGAACCCGCCGGATCAGCTGAGCCGGGCGAGCAGCGTCTCGCACGTGAGGAACCGGTCAGTCTGAGCATCCCGGCGATCGGGGTGGACACCGAGGACCTCCTACCACTCCAGGTGCGCTCCGACTGCGAACTCGATGTGCCCCAGGACCCCGACGCCGTCGGATGGTACGAGGCGGGTGCCTGGCCGGGCCAGAGCGGAGCGGCCGTGATGGGCGCGCACGTGGACTCCCTGTCCGGACCGGCGGTCTTCTTCCGCCTGCGGGAGCTGAGTCCGGGGGACGAGATCACGGTGGGGCGCGCTGACGGCGTCGACGCCGTGTTCAGCGTGTACGAGGTGGGGCAGTACCCCAAGGACGGATTCCCCACTCGCAGGGTCTACGGTTCCACGCAGGGCCAGGCCGAGCTACGGCTGATCACCTGTGGCGGCACCTTCCAAGGGCCCGGCGCGGGTACACCAGCAATGTGGTCGTCTATGCGGTCTTGAAGCTTTCGACTTGAACCCGCCTCGAACACGCGAGCGTCCCGTGGTCGATGCGCACACCAGTGGCGTTTGCGGTCAGGGGTGGGTCGCATGGCCCGGCACCCCGCTGTCCATGCGTCTGGACACTGCCCCCACCAACGCTTGGCTATGGCAGTGAGAACGGGCTGTCTCGTGCCGAGTGTGATGGAGGCTCTGGTGTGCCGGGGTCGGCCTCCCGCCACTCATGAGAACCGGGTGGCCGTCGAAGGCGGTGTCGGGTCCGGGCGGCATTGTCCTGTTGGAGGCGGCGCGGAAAGCGGCTGAGCGGACCGCATAGAGGTCGCGTGCGTAGGCCCACAGTGCCGGGTACTCGGCAGGGCGTGGATGCCCAGGTCCTGCGCCCGACTGTTTCGGCCATCGGTCACCACGCCCATGACCGAACACCAGCAGGTGCGACGGTCCGACACGCGAAACATGAGGCCATCGGGCTGACGCCGAACGAATCGGTCCGCGAAGCGCCGGCTGATTTACCTTGCGAAACCGCGCAACTCAGAAGCCGCCCGCGCGGCGCGGCTCGTCACTAGCGGCCATTCCGGATCGTCGAACCACAGCGCGTCCGACGCGGTGGTGCCCTGTCGGCGAGCGATGACCTCGACCGAAGCGACCACGGAGCGGATGGCGTTCGCTTCGTGCTCATCGAGGAGGAGCGCGCCAATGTCCTCTGCCGGGTCGCGTACATCCCAGAAGGTGTCGTCGATCAACCAGTGCACAGCGTCAGTCAGAGTCGGCGTCGTCTGGTTCCGATCGGACTCGGCTCTATGGACCTCCGCTGCCAGCACATCGAGTGCGTTCAACACGTCCTGCCGACGTTCCGGCCACGTGATTTCCATGTGCCCATGGTGCCACCAGGGCCGGTGGGCCGACATCAGCGAAGCAGTGGCGGATTGAGGTTCGCGATGGTTGCGACTCGGTGGAGCCGGGCCGCGCGCCCCTGTCCCCAACACCTTAAAACAACGGTGTTGGGTGCCGGGATCGCCTCCCGTCACTCGCCCGGGTTTGGCGGTGGCTCCTGCTCAGGTGCCATAGAAGCAACGACAGATGGGGCAGTGGAGCACGAGTGTGTGCTGGTCGCGGTGGGTGCACGGGACGGGTTCGGTGTCCCTCCGGGTGGGGGTTTTCTGCCTGTGGCCGGGCCCTGAGGTGAAGCGGCTTTCCCCGCGTGCTTAGCGCCCGCTAGGTTCTCCGGCATGGCTGGTTACTGGGGACTGCGTGTCGGGGCCTGGCTCGAGGAGTTGAAGCGGAAGCGGCCGGTGTTTCACTCCGAGGCGGACTTCCAGCACGCCCTGGCCTGGACGGCGCACCTGTTCGAGCCCTCTCTCCGGGTGCGGCTGGAGGTCAAGACCGCCGTGGGACACCTGGACCTGTTGATCTCCGTCCCCGAACAGAACCGGCACTTGGCGCTGGAACTGAAATACCTCAAGGCCGCCTGGAGCGGGGCGGTAGGGGGCGAGCGCTTCGAACTGGCGAACCAGGGCGCCCAGGACATCCGGGGCTACGACGTGGTCAAGGACATCAGCCGCGTGGAACAGCTGACCGGCCACGCACCGGGCTGGAGCGGCGGCGTGCTGGTGCTGTCCAATGAGCCGAGTTACTGGAGCCGTCCCGACCATGGCCGGGCCACCAACGCCGACGCCTTCCGTGTCTATGAGGGCAGCCAGCTCTCGGGGGTCCGGGCATGGGGGCCCTACACCGGCTCGGGCACCATGAAGGGCCGCACCGATCCCATCCGGCTGCGCGGCGCATACAGGTGCGCCTGGTCGGGCTACTCGCGCCTGGAGGGCCGCCGGGGCGACTTCCGGCTGTTGAGCATCCCGGTCCTGGACCGGTGACCAGCCACCGAGCCCAGCTCCCACGGACGCTTCGGGGTGTGCCAGCACGGGAGACCTGCTCAATGCCGTGGACGACCACGTTTGCGCCCGACACCTCGCGGCGCTCGCTCAGCCCAGGCGCGTCAGGCTTTCGCGCTCGGGAAGGTGAATCCATCCCTCCAGCTCGGCCAGGGCGATTTCCTCGCCCTCAGGTCGGGCGGTGAGGTCCAGGGCAGCGGCACGCGCGGTCAAAGCCGCGATCAGGGCATCGAAAGCGTGCTCGCTGGCGTCATAGGCACGCCGATGCTCCTTGGAGCACTCCAACCACGGGGCCGATTCCAGGAGTTCTCGCATACTGCGCCCGGGCCCCAGCCCCCACTGGGTGCGGGAAGCCGCCGGATACACCTCCACCACTGTGCCAGCGAGCGGCGGTAGCTCCCAACTTGTCGAAGGACACCGACAACGGACGGCCACCGGCCACCTGGCGCACACGCAGATCGGTGCGGCGCAACCGCAACCCCGCATAGTGCTTCGCACGGTCCCGGCCGCGCCCGGGCCAGGGGCGCTGGTGGGTATGCGCGTATACGGCTTCGGCGAAGTCGACCGGCCAGCCGAAGGGGCAGTCGATACCGGCACGGTCGCCTGGACCCAGGCTGCTCAGCAGGTCCAGGATCTCCTGATCAGTGCATCCCTGGCGCGCTGGGCCGACGGTGGCGCCGTGGTCGCCCCACGTGATCTCAGCGGCCGCGGTATTGCTGGCCGCAACGGCCAGGCCGATCCCGATCGTGCGCATCACTGCTCCTGATGGACTCTCGATGTATGTGCTCCGGGCTTGGGGTTACGCGCATGACCGGCGCATCTACCACAGCCTCGTGGCAGCGGGCCAAGATCGCATTACAGAGTCCATCGCAGCAGGTACAAGACATCTGATCATTGCAGGCATACCGAACAAGATCCCGGGTCAGCCGAGGATCTTGGCCAGCCGGGCCTGGTAGCGGTCCCAGGACGCCATGTCCTTGGGTTGAATCTCGATGAGCTTGATCCCGTGTTTCCTGGCCAGGGCGCGTTTCAGTTTGACCTTTTCGTCGTACTCGGACCTGCCGATCAGTCCGAAGTACTCGATCAGGGTTCCACCCACCTTGAAGTCGGCTCTCATCTGGCTGTCCGGATACCGGGGTTCCTTGGTGTGTTCGAATCCGTTGTCAGAGAGCCAGTCGTCAATGGTCTTCTCCGCGAGGGAGTTGCACACGTGACCATCCTTGGCCAGGGTGCGGATCCCGAAAACACCCTTGTGGGCTCCGTTGGGCAGCACCCCCGTTGCGATCAGTGCCGCCAACCAGCTCCCGTACTGCTTCTTGACCGACGCGGTGCTCGGGCGCCCCTGGGCGCAGAGCTCCACGAGCGCGGCGAGCCTCGACCGTGTGATGTCGGACCAGGCCACTGATCGCTCCCAGCCCTGGCTGGGCACACGGCCCAGGGCGCGAGCGAGTTCGACCATGTACCTGTCGACCTTGCCCTTGTCCGCCTCGTAGTCCCAGGCTTCCTCGAAGAAGATTCCCCGGAAGCAGGGGTCACAGCATCGGAGACCGACTCTGCCGCCTACATAGCGAATAGTCCTGTGGCTGGAGTCGACTTCCTGGAATCCTGTGCCACAGGCCTCACAGGTCAGGCTTCGGGGTGGTTCCATCTCCCGCGCGTAACCCAGTACCTGTGCCCGGGCCAGTGCGAAACCACCGATGAGGTTGTAGTAGGCGTACCTGTCGCATAAGGGATCCTTGGATCTCCAGCGATCGATGATCTTAGGGTCGGTCATCTTCTCGACGACATCATGGGTGTAGCTGACGAACAACCAGCCGTACCTTGCTATCAGGGTGCGAACGGCTGCATCATGCTCCTTCGTCCACCACTCCAAGATGTAAGGGTTCTCTGCGTATTCGTCGGGGACTTCACGCCCGCCTAGAAATTTCACCGGATATCTCCCGAATCATGAAGCGCAATCCAGAAGGCCAGAATACGTGATCGACTTGAAGGGATTGTCTTTCGTCACTCGATGATCGTCAGGCGGGGTGGGGGAGCAGCTCGACCACCTCTGTTGGCCTCGTTTCTTGTGTTTGATTTTCTGGAAGTTGTGAAATTCGGCATCCCGGGTTGGTGAAATTGCAGGTCGTGCAGACTGCTCCTCGCGCACGCGGGAATGGGCCCCGACCGCACGAGGCGCACCATGAAGAGGGAGACTGCTCCCCGCGCGCGGGGATGGGCCCCTGTACAACCCTGAGCTGGAGTTCCTGGGCGTCTGATCCCTGTGCACGCGAGTGGTCTCGGGGTGACGTCGCAGGCATTGGGGATGCCCCACTGCGCCGACCGTGGACATCGACCGCGACGACCCTCCGTGTCAGTGGACACGCGGTGTGCCCCTCGGGGCGAGCGGTGCGCCCCCGGGCTGGGCCGCCCGGGGCGGACCGCCTGGCTCAGGGGGCCGACCGCAGGTTCCGCCGCATCAGGACGCGGGGATGGCCGGACAGAACCGAGGTCGTGTCGGCGGCGTGGGTGAACCCGGCACGCTCGAAGTTCCTCCTGAGCCCGGGGTAGGCCATCGTCAGGTCGACCCTGGCGCCTCCGTTGTCCAGGGGGTAGGCCTCCACCGCGGGTGCGCCGTGGGAGCGGGCGAACTCAACGGCCCCGGCGATCAGGGCGTGCGAAATCCCCTGTCTGCGGTGTCCGGGGCGCACCCGGATACACCACAGGGACCAGACCGGCAGGTCGTCGACGTGCGGAATCTTTCGGTTCCGAGCGAAGGAGGTCGTCGAACGCGGCGCCACGGCCGCCCATCCCACCGGTTCGTCGCCGTCGTAGGCGAGCACCCCGGGCGGGGGATCCCCGCGGCACAGTTCCGCCACGTACTCACCGCGGTCGGGACCGCGGAGCTCTTTGTTGAGCTTGGACGGGATGCGGTAGCTCAGGCACCAGCAGACGTTGGCCCCGGGCGACTTGGGGCCTACCAGGGTTCGGACGTCCTCGAAGGCCGAGGCCGGGCGCACATCGATGGCCATGGTGCCAGAATGCCACGGTGCCAGGGTGTCACGGCGCCGGGGGAGGGGCCCTGGACCCGCGTGGGCCGCCCTCCCCCCAGCGCGGCTTCCGGATTCGGCGGGGTCGGCTCGGTCAGTGGCGCCCGGGTTCGCGAAGCGGCCTGGGGAGCCGCAGTTCGTTGTCGGCCATGACGTCGCGCAGCCGGTCCGGGTAGTCGGTGATCAGCCCGTCGACACCGGCGTCGACCAGGGACTGCATAGTGGCGGGGTCGTTGACCGTCCACGGGATGACGTCGATCCCCAGCTCATGGGCCCGGTTCACCATGTCCGCGGTCACGTAGGGCTCGTAGCCGGGGTCGTCGACGGTCCCGCCCTGGGGAAAGCCGTGCACGGGCGAGAAGGCGTCGGCGTCGAACGACCGGACGGCGAGCAGGGGATCGCCGTCGAAGTCGTCGATGTCGATGCCGCCCAGCCAAGGCGAGGCCCCGGGCTGGTCCACCTCGAGGAAGGTGTAGTTGGTGAGGGCGACGATCGGCAGGAACGGTTCGCGTTCGCGCACCAGCATCAGGGCGCCCCAGTCGAAGCTCTGGATGCTGACCTGACGCAGCATGCGCGCGTCGCGGATCTCGCGGATGACGACATCGACGAATTCCTCACGCGGGGCGGTCTGCTCGGGTGCGCCCGCCTCGACCTTGGTCTCGATGTTGAGGTCGACGCCGTAGGCACGGTACTGGTGGATGAGGTCGAACACCTCGCTGAGCAGGGCCATCCGCTCACCGGGCACGACCTGCTGGTCCGGGTGGTTCGGGTGCTGCCGTGAGCCGCAGTCCAGTGTGCGCACCTGGTCCAGGGTCAGGTCCTTGATGTAGGAGCCGACGTAGGGGTACTGCGGGTCGTCGGGGAAGGCGGGCCCGGTGTCCTGGCAGTTGTGATCGCTGATCCGCCGGTCGTGTGTGACGACGGCCTCGCCGTCCTTGGTGATCTGGATGTCGAGTTCCAGTGTGCTGACGCCGAGCTGGAGCGCGTTCTCGAACGCCGGGATCGTGCTCTCGACGACGAGCCCCACACCTCCGCGGTGTGCTTGGAGGTCGAAGTCGTGTCGGGTCTGGGCGTGCGCGGGGGCACTGAGGCCGGCGAGGGGGATCACGAGGGTTGCGGTGAGGGCGAGCATAGGCCTGAACATGCGCACCAGGGTGTGCGCTGTCCGTGTCCGGTCGGCGGGCAGCGGGTGACGGGTTCCCGAAGAGGACCGTACAAGAGGGTTCCCGATCCTGTTGGCCGCCGTGCTCGCCGACCGGCGAATGCCGCAGGCGCTCCCGGCGGCCTCAGGCGGTCGTCCGCTGGACCTGCTCCAACCGATTCCAGAGGGCTCGTTCGCGATCGGTGTCGTAGGACTCGGCGGATGAGGCCGTGGCCTGTTTGCGGTGAATGTAGGCGCCGGTCGCGGCGGGGGCGGCGCCGAGGACGGCGTCGGCGAGTTTCCTGCCCGCCGGGACGGGGGTCTCCACCAGGGGCGTGACCGCGAGCAGCGGGATGACCCTTCAGGAAAGGGAAGGCCCCGCCGGTCTCGCGGGCGAGACCGGTTCCGACCACGAGGCTGGGGTTGTAGGAGACGATGCCGATGCCGTCGGGCAGTCGGTGGGCCCATTCGTGGACGAGGTACACGCCGCCGAGTTTGCTCATGACATAGGCACGACGGCCGGCTCGCTGTCCGGGGCAGTCCCGCTCCCGTCGCGCGGCCGCGGACGACACGCCACGCCGCCGCGCGCGGGTTACGGGCCCCTTGACGGACGATCGGTGAGGATGGCGCAGTGGACTACCTGAGTCCCATGGTTCGCTTCCCGCCGGCCTCGCGGCGCCGGGACGGCACCTAGGCGGGAGCCGGACAGGGCTGCGCGGTCCGCGCCGACGCTGCGCGCTCCCGGGCGCGGTGGGCGGCCGCGGTCGCGAAAGACCCCCGGTCCCCTCCTCGGCGCCCCCGTCACCGCAGCCCGCGGGAAGCCACTCCCGGCACCGCAGGAACGAGAGGTGAGATCGGTGGCCACCGATGACGGAGGACAGAACCGTCAGGACGGTACGGCGAAACCGGCGACGCCGGCGGATCTGGAGCAGGCCGATCCCGGACGGAGCCAGCTCAAACCGGCCGTGTTCTTCGGCTCGTCGATCCTGATCCTCGCGCTCTCGATCTGGGCGATCATCACTCCGACGGGCGCCGAGTACGTGATCGGCACCGTCGTGGGGTGGATCAGCCAGGTGTTCGGCTGGTACTACTTCCTCGCCGCCACCCTGTACCTGGGGTTCGTCGTGTTCGTCGCGATCTCCCGTTACGGCACGATCAAGCTCGGCCCCCAGCACTCCCGGCCGGACTACGGGGTGTTCGCGTGGGCCGCCATGCTGTTCGCGGCGGGGATCGGCATCGACCTGATGTTCTTCTCCGTTGCCGGGCCGGTCACCCACTACCTGGCTCCTCCCGAGGGCGACGCGCAGACCGTCGAGGCGGCGCGACAGGGCGTGGTGTGGACGCTCTTCCACTACGGCATCACCGGGTGGGCGATGTACGCGCTGATGGGCATGGCCCTCGGCTACTTCTCGTTCCGCTACCACCTCCCCCTGGCCATCCGCTCGGCCCTGTATCCGCTGATCGGCAAGCGCATCCACGGCCGCATCGGTGACGCGGTCGACCTGGCGGCCATCATCGGCACGATCTTCGGTATCTCCGTGTCGCTGGGCATCGGCGTCGTCCAGCTCAACTATGGGCTGAACTTCCTCTTCGGTATCCCCGAGGGGACGGCGGCGCAGATCGGCCTGATCCTGGTCGCCGTGCTCGTGGCCACGGTGTCGGCGGTGGCGGGCGTCGACCGGGGCATCCGGCGGCTGTCGCAGCTCAACGTCGTGCTCGCCATCGTCCTGATGCTCTACGTACTGGTCTTCGAAAATCCCATCCAGCTGCTCAACGCCCTCGTGCTGAACATCGGCGACTACGTCAGCCGGTTCCCCTCGATGACGCTGAACACCTTCGCCTACGACCCGCCGATCGCCTGGCTCAACGACTGGACGCTGTTCTTCTGGGCCTGGTGGGTCGCCTGGGCGCCCTTCGTCGGCCTCTTCCTCGCCAGGATCTCGCGCGGCCGCACCATTCGGCAGTTCGTGACGGCGACCCTGGTGGTCCCGCTGCTGTACACGCTGACGTTCCTGTCGATCTTCGGCAACAGCGCCCTGAGTATCGTGCGCCAGGGCAACATGGAGTTCGGGCAGCTCGCCATGAACGAACCCGAACGAGGGTTCTACACACTGCTCACGCAGTATCCGGGCGTGCTGTTCAGCGCCGGACTCGCGACGGTCGTCGGCCTGCTCCTCTACGTCACCTCGGCCGACTCCGGCGCGCTGGTGATGGGCAACCTCAGCTCACACCTGCCGACACCGATCACCGACGCGCCGGCGTGGCTGCGCATCTTCTGGGCGTCGGCGACCGGCCTGCTGACCCTCGCCATGCTCCTGGTCGGCGGGTTGGACGCGCTGACCAGCGCGACCATCATCATGGGGCTGCCGTTCTCGTTCGTGATGCTCCTGATCATCTGGGGGCTGTACAAGGCGCTGCGGGTCGAGAGGTTCCGGCAGGACGCGTTCCGCACGACCCTGTCGTCCTCGCTGTCGGACCGGACCGCGGTCGACCGCCGGGGCGCGGAGCGCAACTGGCGCCAGCGGATCACGAGGGCGGTGAGCTTCCCCGGCAAGCGCGCGGCCACCAAGTTCGTCCGAGAGGTGTGCCGCCCCGCGTTGGAGGACGTCGCCGAAGGGCTGCGTGAGGAGGGCGCGGAGGCGACGGTGACCGAAGGTGTCGACGAGAAGGTCGGGATCCCGCACCTGGAACTGAGGGTCCCGATGGGCTCGGAGGAGGAGTTCACCTACCGGGTGTGGCCCATCGTGGTGCCCACCCCCGCCTTCGCCATGCGCTCGCTCGCCGAGCACGACACCTACGTGCGCTTCGAGGTCTACCTCACCGAGGGAAGCCAGGGCTACGACGTGATGGGCTACACCAAGGACCAGCTCATCGGGAACATCCTCGACGAGTACGAGCGGCACCTGGAGTTCCTGCGCCTGCACCGGGAGGCGCAGGCCCGCTCGGCCATGCCCGACCACGGGCCCGGTACGGCCGACGTCCAGGCCGAGGAAGGGACGTGAGGCCGTTCCCGCGGCCCACGCGCCCGACCGCGCCATGGTGAGAATTTGACCCCCGTGCACCGTTTTCCGTCTCCCGTCCGGGGCAGCGGACCGCATGTAGGCCGAAAGAGACGAGACATACCCAGGGAGAGAACATGAGCAGCTCCGCCGAGCAGGCGATGGGTACGCGGGACAAGCACTACGACATGGTGAGCGTGCTGTACCACGTGCTCCAGGAGGGCGACACGGTCGATCGCTACATCCGGGACGCCAAGGACAGCGGTGACGAGGAGCTCGTCGAGTTCTTCAACCAGGTGCAGAAGCAGGACCGCGAGCGCGCCGCCCGGGCCAAGCAGTTGCTCAAGGCGCGGCTGTAGAGCGTGCCGCGGCACCGCCGGGCAACCGGGGGAGGCGGACCGCCTCCCCCGGTCTCTTCGTGCGGGGGCGCGGGGGCGCGGGAGCGCCGCGGGCCTTCGGGGCGGGCGGCCGCCCGCGGAACGCGAAGGGACCGGACGGAGCCGTGACGGCTCAGCGGCAGCCCGGGAGGTCGCAGACGTCGGCGCGCGACGTGGACACCTCCAGATCGTCGTACCAGACGTAGCTGCCGGTGGCCGGTGCGAACTTCTCGGTGGAGCCGCCGAAGAAGGTCGAGAAGTAGGCCTTGTCCACCAGGTCGTCGTTGGACACCAGGCGCAGGCCGGTGACCAGGGCGGCGGACTCGCCGTTGTAGAAGACCTCGATCTCACCGTCGGGGTTGGCCCGGCCGTCGGTCACCGTGTTGATCCTGAGCCGCTGGACGATGTTCACCCACTCACCCCGGGGATAGTGGACGTCGGCGCCGTCGACGCGCAGGACCGCGTCGTCGCCGTACTTCCCCTCTTTGTCCATGTGGTAGTAGTACACGGACGCCCGGCCGTCCCGGCGCCAGATCATGCGCGAGGTGAAGCCGTTCTCGCCGTCGCAGAACTGCCCTCCGGAGCACGCCGCGCCCCCGGCCAGGCCCAGCCCGAGTTTTCCGCCGAACGAGGTGCTGCCCCAGCTGAAGTCCTCGCTGAGGCGCGCCCAGTAGGACAGGTGGTACTCGTGCGCCGGGGTGAGCCTGAACGGCGCCAGGGCGCCGGAGTCGCGCGGTCCGATCTTCCCCTCGGGGTAGAACACGCGCAGGGACTTCTCGCCCGTGTGGGCCGGGACCGAGTCGTCGATGAGGGTGCGCTCGTCCATCCCCACCTCGTGGGGGGCGTACCACCCGTCCTTCTCCCACTCCGCCAGGGTGTAGGCGCCGCCCGCGGCCGGGCGCTCGAAGGTGTTGTACCGGTACGTGGGCGAGGGGACGGTGTCGGCGGCCGCGGGAGCGGCGCCCAGCACGGTCAACAGCACCGTGGAAGAGAGTGTGGAGGCGAGCAGGGCCCTGGCTGTCACGGACGTCTCCATTTCGCGTTGGCGATGGAGCCATCCTCTGTTCTCGATCACGTGCGGCCGGTGCGAGACACGGGCCGACCTTGCCGTTCGCTCGACGTTCACCCGGGTCAAGGTCTCCGAGGCGCCGGGCCCGGTCTCGGTGCCGGGCCCGCGCTTCCGTGCGCGGCGTTCACAGCCATCCGCATGCGCGCAGCGCCAGCAGCAGCACCGCGGTCAGGGCGATCGAGGCCAGCAGCGATCCCACGCATCCCATCCTGGAGTTGTAGAAGAAGAACACTTGCGTCTCCCTTCTCAGCGTCGGGCCGTGCGGGCTCAGTATGCCCGCGTCCACGGCGCACGAAAGCCGGGTGCGACCGCGACAGCCCACCCTTCAGCGCAGACGGAGCCGCTTCGCGACCTGACCGCCGGCGGCGGTCCCCGGCGCAGACCCGGGCCTCCCTCATATCCGGCATGCGGCGACCGTCGGAATACCTCGGGTCAGGGTGATTCATACCGCCGACGCCAAGAACGGGCGCGGAGGCGAAGGGGCACGTCCGTCTTCCACCGCGGTGACGGGTGCGGGTGCGGTGCGCGCGGTGAGGGCAAGACGAAAGCGAGGCCGTAGATGGCTTCTCATGACGGGTCGGTGTTCAAACGCTGCGGGCGCCGCGACGAGGCCACGGGCAAGCTCCTGGGGACGAAGTGCCCCCGGTTGAAGAGGGATGACGGGGCCTGGAACCCTCGCCACGGGGAGTGGGCGTTCCAGCTCGAACTCCCGCGAACGGCAGAGGGCAAACGCCGTCGAGCACGTCGGTCAGGCCTGGATTCCCAGGACGAAGCCCAGGAACATCTCGACCATCTTCCAGACTGGTTGCGTCAGCGAATCGAGGCGTTGTGTCTCGTACCGAGGTTGGTGGAGGCTGCGGCGTGTGCCGGGCTCGCTTCCCGTCACTCGTGTCCACGCTGACCAGGCCCAGGCCGACGTCGTCGCGGGTGGCGGTTTGGGCGGTCATCGCGTCCATGAGCCTCTGGAACAGGCCGGTGGCGGCCCATAGGCGGGACCGGTCGTAGATCGTGGACCAGGAGCCGTAGTGTTCGGGCACGTCCCGCCAAGGGGCGCTGCTGCGGAACCGCCACATGATGGCGCTGAAGTAGCTGCGCAGGTCGGGGATGGGTCCGCGTGTGCCCAGGGGCAGGTGCGGCCCGATCAGGTCCCACTCGTCATCGGTCAGATCACCACGTGCCATAGGGCTGTACTACCGGTCCGGGCGCCCGCCCGAGGGGCGAACGCCCAGATCGCGATAGAAATTCAGAACACGCCCTAGAACCGCCTTCCGTCGCTGACAGGCCGGTCCCCTTCTTCAACCAGGACGAGAGCACCCGGCTGTTCGCGACCGTCAAGGGCGAGGACCTGTGGTCGCGCAGTTACTTGGCGATCCTGTTCCTGCCGCGGGACACCGGCATTCGCATCATGGAGCTGATCGGTGTCACCAGGGAGGACCTCTCTCTCCTGGAGCGCGAGGCCACAGTGAGGGGCAAGGTCGGCAAGTGCCGGACCGCTACCTGCGCGAGCGTGCGTCGCACCGGTGCGGCGACGAGCGCATGGTGGTGATGTAGGGCTGCTCCCCGCGCACGCGGGAACGGGCCGGGTGCGCGCGACCTACGGGACGGGGACCGCGGCGACCTCTGGGGCGCCCTCCGCGGCCAGGCCCAACACCGTTAGCTCGGTGCCCTCGGGGACGTCGAACACCAAGTCGTACTCGCTGGTGTTGCCGGGGTTGGTCTCATCGGAGAACGCACAGATGTCCGCTTGCAACGAGAACTCCGTGCCGTTCGCCGCGTAAGCGTACACCCCTGTCCAGGAGTCCGTGGGCGGATACGCCGGCGACGTGCCCACGTTCTCGGCGCTGATAGTGAGCACGTGAAACTCGCCCGAAGCGGTGTAGCGCTCGCCGCAGTCGTCGTCGTTGTAGGAGTCCGCGGTGCGGGTGTCGGTGACCTCGTAGTCGAACACCCCGTCGGTGGGCTCCCCCGCAGGTGGGGCGGTCGGCGCCGGCGGCACCTCGTCCTCGTACTCCTCCATCTCCTCCATGCCCTCAGGCGCGGCGGTGTCCTCGGCGCCGCCGCCCATGTCCTCGAACGCGGACTCGAGCTGGGCGCGGATGTAGGCCTGATTGCTGAACCACCCCGCGGTGAAGCCGAGTAGCAGGGCGAGGACGGCGGCCGCGGCGGACACGATCCATCCGGTCTTGTTCACAGGGAGCTCTCCTCACAGGGGGCCGGGCAAGGAGGCGGGCTGGCATCCGGCACAGATACGGGTGGCCGCACAGTACACCGCGGCCTCGACACGACGCGCCGGTATCAGGAGGATCGTCCTACACCCGCGACATGAGCGAGCAGACCAAGCACCGGGTCACCTTCCACTTCGGGGGGAAGGAGTGAGCTCCGCGGACGCGGGGATGGATCAGTGCTGAACTCTTCGGCCTGCTCTTGAGCGGGAGCAGTGCCGGTGACCTTGGGTTGCGGCGGATGCCGTCAACAAACCCGGGTGCTCGTCTCGCGTGGGCATTCTCGTAAGGCGGTACTCGTCCGGAGACCGGTGCTGGGAGAAAGGGGTGGTCATCCGCCCGCTCCACCTCGCACCGCTTCGGCGCGGCGGTGCGGCGCAGGTCAGGGCGACGTGTTCAGCCACGGATGATGGGGGTGGGAGCGGGCCGCCAGGATCGGGCCCGCGCCTGGGTGGCGGGTGTTCGGCGCGGGGCTGCCGACCAGGTCCCTGGACCGTCTCATCGCGTGCAGTATTCCGGTCAGCCCCCGTTGATGCCGAGTTCGACGCCGTCCTCGAAGAACTGCGGATTCTCCTGGAACCAGCGGTGGAGTCGACTCACCGGGCGCTCCCGCTGCAGGCTCAACGCTCGGGCAGTGACGCGCATAGCTACATTCTGGGGCAGGCGAAGTGCGTCAATCGAACAGGTTGAGCAGTCGCTCGGCGATGCGGCGCGCGGTGCCGGGAGGGTTGTGCGGTGTGGCGGCGCCTGACCAAGAAAACCTGCCCCACCAGAGGCTCCACACGCTGTTCTACCGCTCCTGCCTGTCCCTGTCACGCCGGACCTTGAACCTGGCCGCCCGCACCCTCCGCGCCCACCGCAAGAACACCGGTTCCCGATGGCGGCGCCTGGACCCCGCACAGCAGGCCCTGCTCGTGCTGGTCCATCTGCACAAGGGTGAGGTATTCACCCAGGTCGCGGCCGGTTTCGAGGTGGGCACCACGACCGCCTGGCGATACGTGCGTGAGGCCACGGTCCTGCTCGCCGAGCAGGCACCCACCCACGAACAGGGCCTGCGCAGAGCACGCCGCATGGGGTGGGGGTACGTGATCGTCGACGGCACGCTCATCGCCTGCGACCGCGCCTGAAGTGGGCTCATGGTGCAGGAGATTTCGGCCTCGCTCCAATCCACATGCACTTGCCTCCAGATATCGAAACAATGTTCGTTGACCGAATCAGGGCGAACTTGGAATTTCTGTCCCTGATGCTGACCCTGGAATCAGACATAACCGCGACGGTCGACCGCGACGGACCGGACCCGTTCTCCGTCAAACGTTGAACCCACGGGAGCGGGAGAGCAGGATGCCTCTATGCAGACTCCCCAGCGTTACGACACTGCCCACCTCCTCGCCCGACTGGACCGCTTCGATCTCACCCCCTTCGCCCGCGACCTTCGCGCGCGGGTCCGAGAACTGCTGCGCTGCGGGCCGCAGGACACGGTCGTGGACGTTGGCTGCGGCGGGGGACGGGCCGTGGCCGAGATCGCCGCCGCAGGGCCGCACGTGGTCGGGGTCGATCTCGACCAGCGGATGCTCGACGCCGCGCGCTCGCGTCACCCTGAGGCGGATCTCCGCCTGGGCGACGCCTACGAACTTCCGCTCGCGGACGCCTCCGCCCAGGGGTACCGGGCGGAAAAGGTCTACCACTCCCTGGACGACCCCCGGAGTGCTCTGGCCGAGGCACACCGGGTCCTGGCACCCGGCGGCCGTATCGTCCTGGCCGGACAGGATTGGGACGCCTACATGGTGGACGCCGCCGACTCCGGGGTCACCCGCTCCATCCTGCGGTCCTACGCCGATCGGATGCCCGACGCACGCGCGCCCCGGCACCAGCGGGCGCTGCTGCTCGACGCGGGGTTCACCGGCATCGAAGTGGAGGGGAGCGTGCTCGTGTTCACGGACGAGGAGGTCCTGCCCATGCTCTTGGCGCTGGCGGAGGCGGCGGAGGAAGCTGGTGCGGTCACAGCGGAACAAGCCGCCTGTTGGGCCGAAGACCAGCGCGAGCGCGCTCGCGAGGGGAGGCTTTTCGCCGCCGTTCCCTTCTTCGTGGTCAGCGCCATCCGGCCCTGACCCCGTGGGGCCGTCAGGCGGGGCCGTTCCCTGGACGCGGCCGCCCTGACCGGGCGGCGCTTTCACACCAGGTGCTCCTTGCGCACGACCGCCCGCACCCCGCGAGGCTGAAGCGCCAGTGCCGGGTGCGGCCGGACGGCCTGCGGGTCGACCAGGTCCAGTCGCACCCGCGCGCGCAGTTCCCTGGCGATGACCTCAGTCTCGCGCAGAGCCATCGACGCGCCCACACAGCCCCTCGGGCCGGATCCGAAGGGGAAGTAGGCGTGGCGGGGGGTCGGGCCGCGCCCGAACCACCGTTCGGGCCGGAACTCCTCAGGGTCCGCGAACCACCGCTCGTCGCGGTGGGTGACCCACTGGCTCAGACCCAGGACCGTGCCAGGGGGTCCTTGGCCGCCGCGAGGGCGTAGCCGTCGTCCACCATCCGGTCGTCGGCCTCACCGTGCTCCCCGAGCGCGAAGAAGAGCCATGTCAGGGCGTCGGCCGTGGTCTCGTATCCCGACATCAGGAGAGTGGCGAGCTCGTCTCTGACTTCCTCGAAGGGCGGGTCGTCGGACAGCAGCCGGTCCAACGCCGTGTCGGAACCCGTGGGCCGGTGGTCGCGAATCAGCGCGGCGAGGGTCTCGTCCAGGGTCCGCAGGGACTGCCTGAGTTCCCGGTTGACGCGGGTCGGCAACCACGCCGGAAGACGCGGAGACGAGGTCAGCCGCATGATGGCCGCCACGGCGGCGGTCAGAGTCTCGCCCCGCTCGCCGAGTTCGCGCCCGGCGATGTGCGTGGCCCCGATCCGCATGGCCAGTCCTGACATCTCCCGGTGCACGTCGATGGTCTGACCGTCACGCCAGGTGTCGATGGTGTGGGCGACACCCTCACGCGCCACGCGTTCCAGGTGTTCCAGGCGCTCGCTGCGGAAGGCGGGACGGAGCCGAGCGCGTTTGCGCTCCCAGGCCGGACCCTCACTGTTCATCATGGCGAGGGGAAAGCCCGTGGGCCCCCGCCGGACGCCCGCACTGATCTTGACGACGTTCTCGCCGCCGTCCACCAGCACCCGGCGGATGTCGTCGGGGTGGACCAGGAGCACGTTCGAGGGGGTGAGGGAAACGACGTCGCCGAACTCGCGGGCCGCACGGGTGAGGAAGGCGAGCGGGTCGAGCGCGAAGTCGGCGACGTTGGAGGTGCCGCGTCCGCCGTGGGGCCCCGGTGGCGCGGAGGTCATGGCCGTCATCGGGGCCCCTTCCGGGCGGGGCCCGTGCCCCGAGAGGGCGGCACGGGCCGGGAGAACGGCGGGATCTTCGAATCCCTAGTAGTAGATGTAGGGGCGGGTCAGCCGGGCGCCGTCGATGATGCGCAGTTTGGCGGCGATGCGGTAGGCGGCTCTCTTCATCGGTTGCTTCCTTCCACTCAATTCCGGTTCCCCAACGGTTCCGGAGATCGCAGTGAACGCTACGCAACTCCGACCCGCACGGGAAAGTGGTGTCCGAGTGACGTTCGCCTGGATGACCGGTGACCAAAGTATGGCTTCGCGGGGATGGCTAAACTTCATTAGTTTGCCCTCCGAAGGTCAAAGCCTGCACTTTCATGCAACGCTCTACTGATTCACTCGCTTCGTGTCTGACACCCGCCCTGGTGGGACGGACCTGCTCCCAGGTGCGGTTACGGTGTTGCCGGACCTCAACACGTCGATCAGGGAAGGGGGAGGTCTACGATTATCACCAGGGCTCAGGGGTGGAAATGTGGTCACCGATGCCGATCACCACGAATATGAACCCCTTCCTGTACAGGTACTTCGACGTTGATCCTGATCGCCGCTGCCGGGTGTGCTCGCCCTGGCCGACGCTCTGCGACTGGAGGCCGGAGCGTCCCAATCCCAGGCGCTGTTGGTGGTCGGGGCGGACCGCGCGGCCGAGTGGTCCGCCCCCTGCACCGGGCCTCCGGTCAGTGTTCGCCCCTTCCCTTGACCGCCCACGCGGTTGCGTGGTCCTGGACGAATTCGGCGAAGGTGCGCGGCGGCCGGCCGGTCAGGTCCAGCACCGCTGTGCTGACCTGGTCCTGTAGACCCCTTCTGATGCCGTCTTCGACCTCGGCGATGGCGGCGGCGAACTCGGCGGGCATGCCTGCGGCCCGGTAGTTGGCCGCTTGCTCTTCGGTACTGATCGTCACCACGCGGACCGGCCGTCCGGTGCGGGCGGTGATGATCGCCGCCGCGTCTCGGTAGTTCAAGGCCTGTGGCCCGGTGAGCAGGTAATCGCGCCGGCTGTCGGGCTCGACGCAGGGATCGGCCAACAGGGCGAAGGCGGAGGCCGCGATGTCCCGCGCGTCGATCCAGCCCACTGCGCCCTCACCGGCGGCGGTCCGGATCTCACCGTGCCCCAGGATCCGCTCGCCCACCGGATGGGGGCTCAGGAAGTTCTGCATGAACCCGGACGCGCGCAGCACGACCCCACCCGGCCGGGCCCGCACCCGCGCGGCCATCTCCAACGCGCTGGGCGCGTTCGGCAGCACGATGGCGGAGCCGAGGAGCACGACCCGGCGCACGCCGAGGCTCTGTGCCTCGGCCAGGAACGGACCGACCAGCGGCATCGGGTCCACAGCGTTCACCGGGGGAACCAGGAAGACCCGGTCCATCCCGCGCAGTGCGGCAGGGTGGGTGGTCGGGTCGTTCCAGTCGAAGCGGACCGCGTCGGGATCGTCGCCGGACGGATGGCGGCCGGCCACCCGGACCGGCACACCGTCGCCCCGCAGCAGCCCCACCAGTGCGCTTCCGGTCTTCCCGGTGCCGCCGGTCACCAGCACGCCGGTCATCGGTCGGCCCCTGAGCGCAGGGAATCGAGCAGTTCGGGCAGCGCCCCGGCCGCCGCAGCGTTGGCCAGCGGGTTCCAGTAGTCCCGGAAGCGGGTGATCAGACCGTCCTGGACGGTGATCACCACGATGTAGTCCATCCGATAGGGCTCTCCGGTGCGCACCGAGTGCCCGTCCGCCTGATACTCCACCACAACGGTGTCCGGCCGTTGCGTGTGGTGGACGGTGATCGCGGGGAGCCCTCGCACGTCGTACACCTCCGGGAACCCGGCCAGGTAGCGGCGGACCTCTTCGCGCCCGACCAGTCGGCGCGGCGAGGCTCCGGCGGCGAACGGGAACTCGGCGGTGCCGTCCTCGGCCCACAGGTCGGCGATGTTCCTGTCCTTGGCCAGGAGCAGATCCAGTAGTCGGCGCATCGTTTCCTCGGGAGTGCGGGGCACGGTGTTCTCCAATGTTCGACAGGCTGTGCGGCCCACACTGGACGCGGACCAGCAGCGGGGGAACTGACAGTTGATCCCCGGACCACCAGTCCGTGGCTAGGCCGGGCGGACCGTGCCACCATGAGCCGGGTGAGCAAAGAGGAACTGGGCGACTTCCTGCGTCGTCGGCGGGAGGCGCTACGCCCGGACCGCGTGTCGGCGACCGTCATCCACCCGCCGGGCCGCCGTGCCCGGCGCACTCCCGGGCTGCGCCGCGAGGAGGTCGCCGAGCTGGCCGGAGTGTCGGTCAACTACTACGAGCGGCTGGAACAGGCCCGCGCGGCGCGCCCATCCCCGGAGGTGTTGGCGGCGCTGAGCAGGGCACTGCGGCTCACCGCCGCCGAGCGCGAACATCTGGCGCGGCTGGCCGGCCAGGTCCTCTCCGACACGAACTCCGATCGGGAGCCGGTGCCCGACGACGCCCGCCGGCTGCTGGACCAACTCGGTCCGATACCCGCCTACCTGGTCGACGAGCGTCAGGACATCGTGGCCTGGAACGGCACGGCGGCCGCGTTGATCATCGACTTCGGGCTGCTGCCCGCAGGGGAGCGCAATGCCGTGCGGCTGTCCTTTCGCCTCCGCGACACCCTTTGCTCGGCGCCGGCGGACGCGGAGGGCGAGTTCATCCGGCGGTCCGCGGCCCAGTTGCGCGCGGCCGGCGCCCGCCACCCGGCCGACCGCGTCCTCAATGAGCGGGTCAACGAGTTCGCCGCGCACAGCCCGGAGTTCGCGGCCGGCTGGCGCGACCACGACGTACGACCCCTGCCGACGCTGCGCAAGCGCCTGCACCATCCCCGGGTGGGTGAACTGGAGCTGGAACGCCGGATCCTGCTGCTGCCCGGCAGCGACCTGCAACTGGTGATGTACACAGCTGACCCCGGCAGCCCGAGCGCCGCAGGGCTCGCCCGACTCGACACTCACGGGTAGACCACGCCCACGACCCCGGCCAGGAAGCACGGAGTGGTGACGGGACGGGGGAGGCCCACGCGCCGGAACAGCGGCCTGAGCAGCACGAAGCCGACGCGGACGGAGCGGACGCCGAGGCGATGACCAGGTCCGCCGGCTTCCGCGCTACCTCCCGAGTCGGCTCGTCGACCTGGCGCGGATTCCACCGGAGAACCTCGAACAGGCACGAGAGGGCCGGCCTCAGTCCGCTGGGGTTCCCTGGGTACCGACGCGTACGTTGCCGTTGCTCATGCCACACCTCCGTGATGGTCTGAGGTTCGTGGGCCCGGTGTGCTCCCCGCGCGAGCGGGGGTGAGCCGTCCGGCGGTGAGCCGCTCGGCGAGCTCATGTCGTGCTCCCCGTGCCATGCCCCTGCCGCCGACCGCGTTTCACGCGGCCCGCCCGAGCCCGGGTCCGGGCCCGGTGACCGGGTATGACGCTCGCCTCATCGTCATTGACATCAACATTAGTTGAGCTTTTAGTCTCCTCGTTAACACCCCGAACCGAGGAGACCCCCGTGACCGTGGACACCCCACCCCGCGCAGGCCGACGAGAGTGGATCGGCCTCGCCGTCCTGGCCCTGCCCACACTCCTACTGGCCATGGACATGACCGTCCTCCACCTGGCCATCCCGGCCATGACCGCGGATCTGAGACCGACCACGTCCCAGATGCTGTGGATCCTGGACATCTACGGCTTCCTCATCGCCGGATTCCTCATCACCATGGGCACTCTGGGCGACCGCATCGGCCGGCGCAGGCTCCTGCTCATCGGGGGCGCCGCCTTCGCGGCCACCTCCGTCCTGGCGGCGTTCTCCACCAGTGCGGAGATGCTGATCCTCGCCCGGGCGCTGCTCGGCGTCGCCGGCGCGACCCTGATGCCGTCCACCCTCTCCCTCATCCGGACGATGTTCCACGATCCGGCACAGCGCACGGTGGCCGTCAGTGTCTGGATGACCTGCTTCGCCGTCGGTGGAGCCCTGGGGCCCATCCTCGGCGGCCTCCTGCTGAGCCGCTTCGAGTGGGGAGCGGTCTTCCTGCTCGGCGTGCCGGTGATGCTGCTCCTGCTGGTCCTGGGCCCCTTCCTGCTGCCCGAGCACAGGAACGCCGACGCCGGACGCCTGGACCTCATCAGCGCGGTACTGTCCCTCACCGCGATCCTGTCGATCGTCTACGGCCTCAAGGTGCTGGCCGAGGACGGCCCGAGTACCGCATCGCTCGCCTTCCTGGCCCTCGGGCTGCTCACCGGCGTGGTCTTCGTCCGCCGGCAGCGCGTCCTCGCCCACCCGCTCGTCGATCTCACCCTGTTCCGCGACCGGACCTTCAGCACGGCCGCCGGCCTGTTGACCGTCGGCCTGATGGTCATGGCGGGGTCCCAGTTGTTCACGCTGCAGTACCTCCAGCTCGTGCAGGGGCTCTCACCCCTGCAGGCCGGATTGTGGTCCCTGCCCAACGCGGCCGGGCTGATGGTCGGAGCGATGAGCGCGCCCGCCCTGGCCGCCAGGACCCGCCCCGGGCTCGTCATCGCAGGTGGAATGGCCCTGACCGCGGTGGCCTTGGCCTCGCTGACGCTGGTCGGTGCCGACGGAGGCCTGCTGATCCTGGTGGCCGCCTCCACTCTGATGGGCGTGGGTCTGGGGCCGATGGCGGCTCTGGGCACCGACCTCATCGTGGGATCGGCGCCGGTGGAGCGCTCGGGTACCGCCTCGGCCCTCTCCGAGACCTCGACCGAACTCGGCGCCGGCCTGGGCATCGCGGTCATGGGCAGCATCGGTTTCGGCGTCTACCGCAGTCGGATCTCCGAGTCGGCGCCCGAGGGCGTGGACCTGCACACCGCCCGCGAGTCCCTGGGCGCCGCGGTCGACCTGGCCCGGGGCCTGGGAGATCCGCTCGGAACGGAACTGCTCACCGCCGCCAGAGAGGCCTTCGTGAGCGGGCTGCACGTCACCGCCACCGTCGGTGCCGTGACCGCCCTGGCCATGGCGGTCCTGGCCGCCCTGTTGCTCAAGCAGACCCCGGAGGCGGGGGAGGGTGAAGGGTCATCGGCCGACCGGAGCACGGAACCGGACATGGACGCCACCGGCAGGGTGAACGTGCCGACCGGTACCTGAGCACAGGCCCGGAGGCCCGGGCCGGACTCGGCCCGGGCCCGTCGGCGGTGCTCGCAATGGTCGCTTCTGACCCTGTGGCGCCTCAGGCCGCCGAGTCGCCCCCGACAGGCCCCGTAGAGCGCGGCGAGGAGCGGAGCGGGCTCCGGCCGGACGGACCGCGTCAAGGGTGCGGCGACGACATCACCTCAGGCCTGGCGTCGCCGGACTGACCGGCCACTTCGTCGACGCCGACATCCCCGCCTCCGGCAGTGCGGGCGCGGACGCGATTCCCGCTGTCCGTGCCTGTTCCACAGCCTTCGCCCTCTGAGCTGAGCACAGCCGAGGCGGGCCCACGGGCGCTCAGGGACGGGTCCCCCTCAGGCGCTCAACCGTCGCAGGTGCGTCAGCGTGGCCTGGGTGACGGGGTCGACGCCTGCGCGCTCGGCGCCACCGGGCGGGAGAGCCCCGCCGAGCTCGCCGCGAACCCCGCGGTGCGCGACCGGGTCGAGGCGCTGCGGCTGGCCGCCGGAACGCTCATGGGGCTCGGCGACGTCTCGGACCGCAACTACCCGAAGATGACGCTGATCTCGCCCCCGCGGCACGGGGGCACGGTGGCCGCGCGCAGCTTCATCCCGCGCGTCGTCCACGAGTCGATCGGGGTGCTGGCCGCCGTCACCGCCGCCACCGCGTGCGTGCTCCCGGGCACGGTCGCGCACGCGATGGCGGGACCGTCGGCCACGGACGAGGCCGAAGCCACCCTCTCCATCGAGCATCCCAGCGGGGCCTTCGACGTACGGCTCGGCTGGGAACCCGGCGATCCCACCCGCATCACCCGTTCCGCGCTCGTGCGCACCGCGCGAGCGCTCATGGCCGGAGACCTCTATGTCCCCCTGGGCGTCTGGAACCCATCAATGAAGGAAACGAACCGATGATCATCGACTGCCACGGGCACTTCACCACCGCGCCCGACGCCCTCGGTGGCGCCAGGCCCAGATCGCCGCACTCGACGGCGGCCCCCAGCCCGACGAGCTGTCCATCGGCGACGCCGAGCTGCGCGGGGCGATCGAGGGCAACCAGCTCGCCCTCATGGACCAGCGCGGAATCGACCTGACCGTGTTCTCGCCCCGGGCCTCCTTCATGGCCCACCACATCGGCGACGAGTCCACATCCATCCGGTGGGCGAGGATCTGCAACGACCTCATCGCCCGCGTGGCGGAACTCTTCCCGGAACGCTTCGCCCCCGCCGCCATGCTCCCGCAGTCCCCGGGCGCCGACCCGGCCGGCTGCCTGCCTGAGCTTCGGCGCGCCGTGGAGGACCTCGGTGCGGTGGCGATCAACCTCAACCCGGCCCCCTCCGGCGGGCTGTGGGACTCGCCCCCGCTCACCGACCGCTCGTGGTACCCGATCTACGAGGCGATGTGCGAGTACGACATCCCCGCGATGGTGCACGTCTCCACCAGCGTCAACCCCGCCTTCCACACCACCGGCTCGCACTACCTCAACGCCGACACCACGGCGTCATGCAGCTGATCCAGGGTGACCTCTTCGCCGACTTCCCCGACCTGCGGCTCGTCATCCCCCACGGAGGCGGGGCCGCGCCCTACCACTGAGGGCGCTTCCGCGGGCTGGCGATGGCCCTGGGCAAGCCCGAGCTGGAGAAGCACGTGCTCGGCAACGTGTTCTTCGATACCTGCGTGTACCACCAGCCGGGCATCGACCTGCTGCTCGACGTCGTCCCGCACGAGAACATCCTGTTCGCCTCGGAGATGATCGGCGCCGTCCGCGACATCGACCGCGCACGGGCCACCACTTCGACGACACGGGTCGCTACCTCCAACGCGCGAACCTGCCCGACACCGAGCGCGAGGCCATCGCGGAGGGCAACGCCCGCCGGGTCTACCCGCGGCTCGACGCCCTGCTGAAAAGACAGGGCCGATGAGGGCCGGTCCGCACCCGTTCACCCACGCACGAGGAGAGTCATGACCGAGCTCGGAGTCGTCCACCGTTCCATCGAGCGCGCCGCACCGGAGACCGTCGAGGAGCTGTCCCGCTTCGGTGTCGCCACCGTGCACGAGGCCCAAGGGCGCACCGGTCTGCTGCGGCCCTACATCCGTCCGGTCTACCGGGGGCCAGCCTGTGCGGCATCGCGGTCACCGTGCTGCTGCAGCCCGGCGACAACTGGATGCTGCACGTGGCCGCCGAACAGATCCGGCCGGGCGACGTCGTCGTGGCCGGCTGCACGACGGAGTCCGAGGACGGGTTCTTCGGTGAGCTCCTGGCGACCTCCTTCCGGGCACGGGGCGCCGTGGGCCTGATCATCGACGGCGGCTGCCGGGACGCCGCCGAGCTCAGCGAGATGGACTTCCCCGTCTTCAGCCGAGCGATCAACGCCAAGGGCACGGTGAAGGTGACGCTGGGCTCGGTCAACGTGCCGGTCACCGTCGCCGACGCCCTGGTGCACCCGGGCGACGTGGTCGTCGCCGACTCCGACGGTGTCGTCGTGGTGCCCCGCGACTCCGCCCCGCGGGTGGCCGAGGCCGCACGGCTGCACGAGGAGAACGAGCAGTCCAAGCGCGCACGGTTCCAGAATGGCGAGCTGGGCCTGGACATCTACGGCATGCGCGAGAAGCTGACGTCGGCCGGCCTGCGCTACCTCGACTGATGGGCTGACGTCTCGTCACGTCGGGGGAGAGGGCGGAGCAGGGGCGTCCATGGACCGGGACTGCGCGTCTCTGTGGTCCGGTGGAACGAACCTGTCGAGGCCGGTGGCGACCCGATCGGGCCGCGCGGGGCGGCGGCGGGACGCCTCGAGGCCACCGCGTCACTGCTGCGCGGCACACCGGTTCCGGTGAAGGCTCCGGTGCCGTAGTCGAACGGGCGAGCACACCAGGAGCGAGAAGGCGGCTCCCACCCCAGGCCAGAGCACGGTTCACCCCTGTTGGCCTGGGGTTTCCTCGCTCCCGGGGCCATCATCCGATCGGATCGAAGGTCCCTTGGGCAGGTCACTCGCCGGCCAGTTCGTTCCGCCACTGTTGCAGTATCTGCGCGCTTTCTTGCACGTGGGTGTGGCTAGGGCCGAGCACCCGTGTCTGGTCGCATACCAGGGCGGTGAGAAGCTCAACGGCACCGGCGGTGTCGCCGGACTTGTGGGTCGCCCAGGCGAGGTTGTGGCGGGTGGTGAGGGTGTCGGGGTGATCAGGGCCCAAGACGCGCAGGCGGTCGGTGAGGAGGTCTTCGTAGGCGGTGAGCGCTGCGGCGGTGTCGCCGGACTCGTGGGTCGCCCAGGCGAGGTTGTGGCGGGTGGTGAGGGTGTCGGGGTGATCAGGGCCCAAGACGCGCAGGCGGTCGGTGAGGAGGTCTTCGTAGGCGGTGAGCGCTGCGGCGGTGTCGCCGGACTCGTGGGTCCACCAGGCGAGGCTGTGGCGGGTGGTGAGGGTGTCGGGGTGATCAGGGCCCAAGACGCGGAGTTGGTCCGTGAGGAGGTCTTCATAGGCGGAAATGGCTTCAGCCAGATCTCCGGTCTCGCCCCGCCAAGCGGCGAGGCGGCCTTGGGTGATGAGGGTGTCGGGGTAATCGGGGCCGAGGATTCGGAGTTGGTCCGTGAGGAGGTCTTCGTAGGCGGAAATGGCTTCAGCCAGGTCCCCGGTCTCGCCCCGCCAGTCGGCGAGGTTGGCTCGGGTGGTGAGAGTGTGGGGATGGTCGGGGCCCAGGACGCGCAGGCGATCGGTGAGGATCTCCTGGAAGGCGTGGGCGGCTGCGGCGGGGTCTCCGGCTTCACCTCGCCAGGAGGCGAGGTTGGCCCGGGCGATGAGAGTGTCCGAGTGGTCGGGGCCCAGCTGCCGCTGGGCGGTTTCGACCACGTGCTGCCAGTAGGCCACGGCCTCGCCCACGCGACCCGCCTCGCCCAGACTGGTGCCCGCCCGGAACAGCGCCGCGTGCCCCTCGGGATCCCACAGCCAGTCCTCGCTGGTTCGTCCCTCCACATCCGGATGGCTGCGCAGGATGGCGATGTTGCTACGAAGTTGTTGGGCCAGGGCGGTATCCCGTTCGACCTTGGGCCACACCTCGACGAGCGCGTCCGCCAGAGCGTGCACACCGCGCGAGGTGGGGCGGGTGGTGGCATGTTCGTGGGTGGCGCGCTGCACCAGTTGGTGGGCGCCCACCAACACCTGCCCGGGTGCGTCCCTGTCCGTGGTGGGTGGGGTGGCGCGGGTGATCAGGTTCAACCGGCGCAGCCCCGCAAGGGCGGTTCGGGCCTGGTGCGGGGTGAGGGCGGCCGTGGTCACGCCGGTGGCTGCTTCGGTTCGGTGGGCGGTCAGATAGTCCAGGACGGGTGGGGCGGTGAGTACCTGTTCGGGGATGCCGGTTCCGTCTAGGAGGGCGATGAGCCCCATCAATCGTCGGGCGGTTCCCTTGGGTTGGAAGGTGTCGGCCTGGGTGAGGGACAGCTCCCACGTGGCGGCGAGCGGGGTGGGGTGCTCCCAGTCGGGGAACACCTGGTCCAGGGTGTTCATCCGGTTGTGGAACACCTGGAGGTAGTCGTCGCAGCCGAGTCCGAGTTCGGCCATGTAGGTGACCGCCTGACCCAGCGCCAAGGGCAGCCGCCCCAGGTCGTGGGCGAGGGTGTCCCGTTGCGCGGTGGTGTGGGCGATCCCGGCCGCGTCCAGGGCCTGGTTGAGGAAGGCACGGGCTTCGCCGGGGGTGTAGACGTCGACGTCGAGCAAGTGGCGCCCCTGGACGGTGAGGGAGTGGTCGCGTCGCCGTGTGGTGACCAGGACCCGGCCGTGGGGCTGGTCGCGCGGGGGCCATAGATCCTGTACTCGAGCGGGATCGGTGAGGTCGTCCCACACGATGAGCCAGCGCCGGTTCTGGTGCTTGTTGGGGTCGCTGAGCCAGGCGAGGAAGAGTCGTGCGGCATCCTCGGGATCCTCGGGAACGGTGGTGTAGAGGTGGCGGGCGGCTTGGGTGTAGTCGGAGGTGATCTGCTCGCGGGTGGAGGCACCGGCCCACACCAGGATGTCGACCCGTTGGTCGGCGTCGGTGATCTCGCGCAGGGTGCGGGCGTGGCAGGCGGCCAGTTGGGTCTTGCCGACCCCGCCGGTGCCGGAGAGGACCTGGCGTAGCACCACGGTCCCGAAGCTGTTCAGCGCGGTGTTGAGGTGGTCGGCGACGTCCCGGTGCTGGTAGTGGGCCGCTTCCTCGGGGATTGTTCCCACACGAACCGGCCAGTCCACTTCGTGGCGTGGGAGGTGGTTGTGTTGTTCGCTGATGAACGTCCCGTTGAAGTGGTGAAAGTCATTGTGGTCGCGTCCGGGGGAGGAGTTTCTCAGGGTCATGTCACGGCCCTGGATGGCGGTGCCACCGGAGATGTCGCCGTTCACGGTGTTGGCGACATCGCCTCGTTCTTCCCACTCCTCGCTCATGGCATCTGATTGTGTCGCGGGAACCGCTGTCGGGTAAGGGGTTTCGGTTGAAACGGCCGTATGCGGCCGGTGGGGCGACAGCACGCGTCAGGGGCCTAGCCATATCAATGACGTGTGACGGGGCAACTTTGGGGCGTTGATGGGCGGACGCGGGGCGCCACGGGTGGGGGCACCCACGGGCACGGAGCGGCAAAATGCTCCGCGAGGTGCCCCTCCACCTGTACTGGACCCTGCACTGGGGAGCGCACACGGAGCAGAATCCGCCCCGAACGAGGCCTCGCGCCTGGTCTGTTCGACTCGCGCACTCTGCGTGACCTGGGGCTTAGTGGCGCACCCGGCAGGATTCGAACCTGCGGCCATCGGATGAGAAGTCCGGTGACTTCGTGCCTCTACGTGTCACAGGGTGCCGTCTCGTCCCTATCCATCCGATCACTGCTGTCGTTTCGTGTCAAGGGATGTCGCCCGGTGCCGTGCCAGTACGGGACGGCGGGGCATAATCGGAGCACACACCGGCCCATGGTGGCGTCCGATGGCACCTCGCGAGGTCCTCGGTGCACCCGCCGTAGGTCTCCTTAACCAGGCGGATGAACCAACAGACCTCTCCCCACACTCCTGTTGAGTCGCGTGCCTGAACCGCGACGAGCTCCGATGCCCCGTTCAGGCGACGATGGCATAGAGCACCCCGCCCACAGCGATAGCCGTCGCTGTCCCCACGGCGAGCCGCCGCCCGGCGTCATAGAGACCCATCCGTCGTCTCCCCACATGCTGTGTTCGGTGCCACCACGCCAAGTACTCGAGCAGTTCAGCGTGACGGAACTGGTAGGACGCCCCGTAGATACGGATCACGCCATAGCTGTGCATCTCCTGAAGGAAAACCAGCCAACGGAAAGGCAGTCGACCGGCAACAGAAAGAGTCGAGGAAACGATGAGGCATAGCAGGCCTGTACTTCTTTCCAGTCCCCTGAAAAAACTGAATATAAGAACAAGGAAAACGGGCGCCAGTGCTCCGAAAGTGGAGGCAATGATCACGTCTGGAAGAAAATGTGCGACAATCTCTGATCGTGTCGCATAACCAGTGGATATCATGATATCAAAACCTGGCTCGCGTTCGATCATGAGATCCACTGCCCACAGTCCAAGTATCAGGAATACTGCCAGGAAGAGACTCCATATCAAGAAAGCCAACTTCAGTGGAGTGAGGAGAAAGGATCTCGTTTCCCCTCGGAGGACATCGCCAGGGATGCGCGGTTCTGATCGCCCAATTCGAGGCTTGGCATCAAGCGCGACCTCGGTCCCTCCCCTGTACACTGCGAGAAAGAACAGGGAAAAAATTATCCCGATCAGCATGGTCTGAAGAACGAGGGAGGAGGGATCGCGACGAATACCAGAGCCAGCTTCTTGGATGAAAAGTCCGATGAAGACGAGGGAGAGGAAGGCGGAAGAGCCGCCACAAACCACGGTTGCGAAAGCAAGATCCGACTGTCTGCGCCCCACAAGAGCGGGCAACCTCCACCACTCGAAGGCGCTCGTCTTCGCACGCCACATCAAGTGGGCGATGTACCCTAGCCACTCTTTCGCTTCCTCGGGGTTGATGAATCTGAACCTTTGGTGATTACCCTTCAGGGATCGCTTCATGAGAGCGGGGATCAGACCACCAATGAGATGGGAGCGAAGGTCCACTTCTGCCGGAAACCTCTCTCGGTCCAGCAACGCGGAGGGGTTCTCCCCTGAGTCGATGTAGTTGACTCGTAGCAACCAGATCTTGAGAGGCGTGTCGAGTGCCTGGGTGAGCGCTCCCTGGGGGGTATCGGCCACCTCATCGAGGAACGACTGCCAGCCTGGGTTCTTCAGCTGGGACGGGCTGAGGATTGCCCTGATGCTCCGGACACGCTCCTCTGCGTCGAGAGGAGCCGCTTTCAGTACCGCCATATTGGCCACGACACCCCTGGGGGGAAGCGCTTCGTGGTACTCGTCCGGACGGCACAGCAGGACAAAGGGGCGCTCAGCGTCAGCGTCGACCTGCTCCAGGAACCTCGCGCACCAGTGGTGACCGAGTTCGTCTGTGCCGTCGACCATCAGAATGATCTTTTTCCGCAGAAGCAGTTCGCGTACCGGAGTTGTCCCGTAGTTCGCCCTTTTGGTGCGTAGATCAGGGTACTCCCGTTGGATGCTCTGGTCGGCCTGGTCGATCATCCGTCCTCCATTCTCCAGACACCAACTGGAGGCGTTGACCAAGACCGGAACTGGTGCCGAACTGTCTTTCTCAATCTTCGTGAGCATAGCTTCACACAGGCCCAGCGCAATCGTGGTCTTGCCGATGCCGATGGCGCCAACAACCGCCAGCCGCTGGTACCTCGTTCTGTTCAGAACAAAATCTGCGAGTATCTGAGACTCGGAGGTGCTCACAGTGAACTCTTCCACGTCTTTTAATGCATGCTCTGGGTGATCCATGATCTCAAAGGCGAGACTCCAGGACGTCTGGACAAGACGAGCCTCATCGGCCGCCAGGATGTTCTTCCCCGCCTCCACCCTGTCCCGTACCCCCCTCATGAGGTAGGAGAGCGCCTGTTCTACTTGTTCGTCGCTGGTGGATGAACGTGCGTCACGCCACTGGCGGATATCCGTGAGCTTTTTCCAGAGGTCAGCCACGATCCCAGCTAGAGAGGAGGCCTTCGTCAGGACTGTGATGAGAACAACACCCATGCTCAGGGCGGCGGTTATAAGAGGGAGTAAAGTGAACATGAAGGCATTCTGACACCTGGAACCCCAAGACGAGGGCGAAACGGGGAAACCCAGGACTGAACAGCACCTACTGAGCCTTCTCTGAATGCCGGGATCGCCTCCCGTCACTCATGAGAACCGGGTAGCCGTCGAGCAGGGCTGTTTTATTCTCGGTGAGCAGTGGCGTTGACGCTGGTCAGCAAAGACCGATCACATCCAGCGGGCGAGTGAACGCCTCATACGAGATCCATCGGATCGCGTCGGGCAGTGTCTCCTGTCCCAACCGGCCCAAGAGCACGACAGCGACCGCCCGCAACGCGGCCAGGTTGTCGGGTGCGTGCCCGCAGCGGACCTTGCAGGCGTCCTCGCCCCACGAGACGTCCTTGACGTGATGCCAGGCCTCGATGCCCCAGTGCCCCCGCACCAGAACACCGATCCGAGCCGCATCGGCCTGCCCGACCTCCAGCGAGGTCACCGCATATGCGCAGGTCCACGACACCTTCCCGGTCCGCAGGTCCATGACGTGGCGGCGAAGGCGCACCGCTTGGACCGCGTGCGGGAAGTCCGCCCTGCTGGCGAGGTCGATGGCCTTGACGGTGCGGGTCTCGGCCCGTCCGTGGCCACGGGCCCGGGTGGTGTCCAATGTGGGGGCCTGAGCCCAGGCAAGCGCTTTGACCTGCTCGAACAGGGCCCTCTGGTTGCGTTTGACGGTCAACACGTCGTCGGCGTGCAACTCCTCGGCCAGGTAGGTGGCGGTGTCGGTCTGGGTGTGCAGGGCATCGGCGGTGAGGACCACGCCGGCCAGGTCCACGCCCGCCAGTAGGGCGGCCAGGGCGTCGATCTCGCTGGTGCCCGCCGGCGCCCGTACCTGCGCGACCAGACGCCGGTCCGGGGTCAGGGCGGCCAGCAGGTGCACCGCCGCCTCGGTGGACGTGGCCGATCCGCGCTGGGTCTTGCGTCCACCGCCACCACCTGGAGGGCGTCGGGCCTGGTCAGAGCGGTCAAGGGCTCGGGGGTCAGGGCGAGAAGGACGCGGCGGATGGTCGCCGGGGACGGGGCAGAGCGTGCGCCCAGAGCCGCGCAGGTGACCCGGCAGCCCAGACGGGCCAGGGTGTGCTGGGGTGCGGCGTCGGCCCACTGGCCGATCGCCCTCAGGTGGCGGGCCCCGGCCACCATCGCGGCCAACGCGCACAGCAGGACGCTGGCCAGGCTGTGGCGGCGGCCCCGCGGAGAGCGGGGGCCCTCCAGATGGGCGAGTTTGTCGGCAAGGTCGGCTGGGGCGGCAGTGGGCGTGACAGACTGGGAGCGCAACGGAGTCCCTTGGAAATCAGAGATGTGAGAGTCCCTGATCTTCTAGCGGGCTCCGTTGCTTGTTGGTGGGAGCTTCGACCGGATCGCTACAGGGCTGTGATCAGCGCTGATGGCTCACGATCCCGACTATGAAACAGCCCTGCCGCCGAGTGGGAGGACTGGTATAACAACAGGCGCCTGAACGGTGAGATCGGTTACGTTCCACCCGCTGAGTACGAGGCCGCCTACTACGCCCAAACCACCCAAGAGCCGCAGCTCACAGCACAGAACACGAGTCTCTAAACAACCCGGGGAGATTCAATAATACGACTGTCGTTCTAGGCGTTGGATACTCCGCGCAAACTACAGGGACCCCGAAAAGCCCAACAGGGCAAGGACCGGACCGCACGTTCCGGGTCACTATCGTTCTGCGTATGCCTACTGCCCCTCACCGACCGCTCGTCGGCAGGTGCGTCGAGACCGGCCGCCTGGGAACCCTGCTCGACACCACCGAACGGGGCCGGGGAGGCGTTCTTGTCCTGCGAGGCGAGCCGGGCATCGGCAAGAGCGCGCTGCTGGACCACGCGGCGCACATCGCCGCGCCGCGGTTCCAGATCCTCCACGGCACCGGATCAGAGTTCGAGAAGGAGCTGCCCTTCGCCGGGCTCCACCAGCTTTGTGTGCCGGTCCTGACCCACCTGGACCAACTCTCACCCGATCACCGTGACATCCTCCAGGTGGCGTTCGGCCTGACCAGTGGCGACCCGGACCCGCACCGCGTCGGCCTGGCTGCTCTGGAGCTGCTCTCCACCGCCACCCGGAAACAACCGGTGCTGTGCGTCATCGACGACGCACACTGGCTGGACCATGCCTCGGCCCGGGCACTGGTGTTCCTGGGCAGACGTATCGCCGCCGAACCCCTCGCCATGGTGTTCGCGACCCGGCCCCGGCCCGCCGAACCCCGCCTGGACGAGCTACCAGGTCTCACGCTGGGCGGCCTGAACAACACCGACGCCCGCTCTCTTCTGAGCGCGGAGAAGACCATCACACTCGACGCACAGGTACGCGAACGCCTCCTCAGCGAGGCCCGGGGCAACCCACTCGCCCTGATCGAGCTGCCCAGGGCCGGCGGTTTCGTCCCGCCCACTCCCTCCCCGGTCGCGCAGCGCGTACAGCGGAGCTTCCACACCAGGTTAGAGGGACTCTCCGAACCCGCGCAGCGACTACTGGCCCTGGCCGGAGCCGAACCCACCGGAGACCCACACCTGCTCTGGGCCGCGGCCCAATGGTCGGGCATCGACGTAGGAGAGGCCGCACCGGCCGCTGAGGCCTCCGAACTGATCGAGTTCGGCACACGCGTCCGCTTCTGCCACCCCCTGGCTCGCTCTTCGGTGTACTGGGGGGCCGGGTTGGAGCGCCGCCAGGCCGCGCACCGGGCCCTGGCCGAGGTCACCGACCCGGTCACGGCGCCGGACCGACGGGCCTGGCACCGGGCCCAGGCGAGCAGCGCACCGGACGAGGAGGTGGCCACCGAACTCGAATCGGCGGCCGCACGCGCCCAGGCGCGCGGAGGTGTGGCGGCCGCGTCCGCCTTCCTCGAACGCGCGGCGGCCCTGTCCCTGGACCCCGGACCGCGCGTCCAACGCACACTCGGGGCGGCCCGGGCGGCCCTGGACGCGGGCACGGCGGACACCGCGGCGAACCTGCTCAACAGCATCGACGCCGATGTCCTGGGCCCGCCCCTGCAAGCCTCGATCGACCTGCTCCGCGGTAAGCTCGCCCTCCTCAAGGGCGGGCAACAGGCCCAGGACGGGCCGCGCCTTCTTCTGCGAGCGGCCCGCCGACTGGAGGCCACCGACCCTGAGCTGTCGCGTTCCTCCTTGGTGAGCGCCCTGGAGACGGCACTGGTGACCGGCCGGCCCGCCGGGGTGATGGAGCAGGTCCTCGAAGCCGCACACACGGCCCCCCCGACCAACCGGGCCCCCGACCTTCTGGACGCACTGAGCCTGCTCGGCTCCGGGCGTTACCGGGAAGGCGTGCCGATGGTCCGCCGTATGCTCACCGGTGAGGCCGCCGCCTGGGCCCACCATCCGGGGCTGGCCAGCCTTCTCTCCGCCGACCTGTGGGACCACAGCGTGCACACCAGCATCACCGAGTGGATGACGCGCACCGGACGACAGAGCGGATCGCTGACCCTGAGCAGGCTCGCCCTCGCCCAGACAGCCATCTCCGCGGTGCTCACCGGCGACTTCCGGCGGGCCGACGCGGCCATCGCCGAGGAAGAGGCGATCGCCGACGCCCTCGCGGACGCACCGAAGATGTACCCGCGCGTCCATCTGGCCGCGATGCGCGGCCGCGGCAAGGAGGCGTTCCAACTCCTGGACGAGGCGCAGCGCCGAGGCCGGGGACAGCTCCCGGCCAACATGCACTGGGCCAGGGCCGTGCTCAACAACGGACTCGGAGACTACTCGCGCGCGCTGGATGCGGCCGTGCGCGGGACGCAGGACGCAGGCCTGTTCCTGCCCGGGATCATTCTCCCCGAACTAGTGGAGGCCGCGGCCCGATGCGGGCGCGGGAGCCTGGCCGCCGACGCACTGGAGTCTCTGGCCGAGCGGACCGAGCCGGTGGAGACCAGCTGGGCCCAGGGTGTTCTGGCAAGCGCCCGGGCTCTGGTCACCGAGGCGGAAGCCGACCACCGCAAGGGCATCGAAGAGCTGGAACACAGCCCCTCCGCACCTGGGCTGGCCAGGTCATACCTGCGCTACGGGGAATGGCTGCGCCGCCGCAACCGCCGCCGCGACGCACGCGAGCAACTGCGCACCGCACATCGGATGCTCTCCGATCTGGGGATGGAGGCCTTCGCCCACCGGGCGGCCAACGAGCTGCGAGCGACCGGCGAGGTGGTGGGTGAGCGCTCCGAGCGGCCCCTGGACCGTCTGACCATGCAGGAGATCCACGTCGCTCAGTGCGTGGCGGCGGGTGCCACCTCCAAAGAGGTCGCCGCACGGCTGTTCCTGAGCCCGCGGACCATCGACGCCCACCTGCGCAGGATCTTTCGCAAGCTCGACATCACCTCCCGCAGGCAGCTCAAGGACCTGCCCGAACTCGGCCAACCGCTGGAAACGGTCGATTAGGCGACGATCACCGACGCGAACGAACCCGCCCACGCAGCAGCATGTCGGTGACAGCCACCTACTACTCCTACGTGGGGGAGACCTTGACCAGCATGACCAAATCGACGCGCCGACGATGGTGGTGGACCCTGTGGGGTCTTCTGGCCGCATCCGCGGTCGGTATCGCCGTCTACTCGGCGCAGACCTATCTGGTCGGCGGCGTGGAACGCAACCAGATCCCGCTCAACGACCTGTTCGCCTCGCACTACGTGACCATCGCGGTGCATGCGGTCCCCAGCTCGCTGGCGCTGCTCATCGGCCCGTTCCAGTTCCTCACCCGGATTCGCGTCCGCTACCCGAAGGCGCACCGGATCGCCGGGCAGATCTACATGGTCTCCATCGTTCTGGGTTCGATCGCGGCCCTGTTCGCCGCGACCTACTCGGTCAGCGGGTTCTCGGTACAGGTGGCCTTCTACATCCTCACTGCAGCCTGGCTTTACACCCTCTACCAGGCCTACACCACCATCCGCCGCGGTGAAGTCCAACTGCACCGCATCTGGATGATCCGCAACTACGCGCTCACCTTCGCCGCGGTGAGCCTGCGGATCTATCTGATGACCGGCCTGGCGCTCCAGGAGAGGTTCTTCCCATCTCTGACCTTCGACGACATCTACCACGCGAGCGCTTGGGCCTCCTTCTTGGTGAACGTGCTCGTGGCGGAGTACTTCATCGTCCAGCGCACTCTGAAACCTCTGGCCCGGCGCCAGAAGGCCAAGGGACACACCAGCCGAGCGGCCTCCGGAACTGCGGTTCGACCGACCGGGCAAGGCCCCGAGCCGGAACCGGTCGGCGCGTGTTCGACGCCAACAGGGGGTGGGTAGCGGGCCATCACCCTGAACCGGGCCTACGCGGCCCGTCCGGAGCGGTTCTCGCGCCGTCCGCGTCCGCCCCGGATTCCCGAGGTGGTCTGGATCAACGACCCGGCCAAACGCCGCCAGAGCCAACCACAGAACTCATGACCAGGCCGCTGTCTCATTTGCGTTGACATCTACCGCGCTGGTCAAGGAATTCACCTCTCGGGGCCTCCTGCAGGCGATGAGCGTGCATCGGCGTACCGGACGGTCGGACCTGGCCTGCGAACCCCGGTGGTCGGGTCCTGCGCTCCCCGTCGGGTTGGGCATCGGTGTGGAGGGGGTGTCCTCGAGCGGGTCCGAGCGGGTCCTGTCTGCTCCGGTGCCCGCGCTCACGTTCGGTCCGCCCCTGACTCGCTCGGTTTGGTATCGGATTCGAACCTGCGGCCATCGGATGAGAAGTCCGGCGCTTTCGTGCCTGTGCGTCCCACGGGGTGCCGTTTCGTCCCTGTCCATCCGATCACCGCTGTCGATTCGTGTCAAGGGATGCCGCCCGGTGCCGTGCCAGTACGGAACTGCGGAGCATAATCGGAGCACACAGCGGCCTCTGGCGGCGTCCGATGGCACCTCGCGAGGTCCTCGTGGACCAGGGGCCGCCTCCGGTCACATGGTGAAGAGCGACCGCAAGCACTGTTGTTCCTCACCTACCGTCAGGACTAGAACCGGGACCTCGTTGCTGCTGGAGTCCTCGTGCGAACCGGTCCATCCTGGTCGGGAGGATCCTAATCAGGGCCTCGGGTGATCCCACGCTAGAGACGGTCGCGGTCATCAACCGGCCCATGGCCAGCGAGGGATCCGTCCCCGCCGCGCGGATCTCAGCGGACTTCACCTTTTGACTGGCGCCGATTGCCCTCAGTCGGACAAGGTCAGGTAGAACTCGCCGCCGTACGAGTGGATCTGACCGTTCTGCGCAGGCACGGGGACGACCTCGGTGGCCTCGACGGTGGTGCCGCTGGGTACGGTGGCGTTCTCCAGCAGTTCGTTGGCTCCGATGTCCGAGGCGTTGTACGTGTCGTAGCCGTCAGAGTTGTTGACCTCGACCTCGTCATCGTTGGGGATGACCGTCCCGTCGGGGTCGACGTAGGAGTCGAACAGCTGGATGTACTCCTGGTGCTCTGAGCTGTCGTTGGTGTACTCCAGGGTGATGAGAGCGAAGTAGCCCTCGCCATCGAACGCGGTCAGGTACGAGCCGTTGTCGCCGTACTCGGTGTTGGGGATTTCGCTGACGTATCGTACGTCCGTGATGGTGAACGTGTACGAGTCGCCGTAGGTGTCGTTGGCTTCGGTGTGCGTGTCGCCGACGGTCAACTCGGTTGGGGCGGGAGGTTCGGGTTCGGAGTCGTACACATCGCTTTCCTCGTCGAACCAGTGTTCGTCCGACTCGACACTCTCGTCTTCCGTCGGCTCCTGTTGGCCAGGGTCCTCTGCTGCCTGGTTCGCGTTCTCCCTGTCGGATATCTGTGTCCCGGCGATGAACCCGAGCATGAGTCCGAAGAGCAAGGCTAGAACGCCGGTGACGATGGGCGCCATGAACTTGGACATGGTCCAGTCCCTCCTTGTGGGCGCGTTGAACCGGTGGATGCCTCGTGATCTTTCGCTAGGCCAGCTGTTGTTCCGGTCTTTCGAAGCCCGCCCTGCTCATGTACTCACCCTTCCCATCCAGAGTGACCCCCCGATGCGGACACGGAGGGTATCGGTTCAGTCATCACTCCGCCAAGGAATCAGGCCGGTCACGTACATCGCACCGACGGTGTCAGAGATCCCGCGCCATCTGCGGCAGGGGTGAGCCGAGATGGAGGCTGGTGCGAGATGAGATTGATGTTTGTGCCCATGACCACGGTGCCGTTGTCGGTGAATGGCTGTTTCGTGGCGGGGCTGCGGAGGCTGCGGGGACTGCGGGGGCTGTGGTGTGTGTCGGGATCGCCCCCGTCACTCCTCTGATCCGGGCAGCCGTCGTTCTCGATCCTGGGGCACACGTCGAAGGTGGTGTTGGGTCCGGCTGGCATTGTGTCACCGGAGGCGGCACGGTAGGCGGCTGAGCGGACCGCCTGGCTGGTAATGCGGGACGCCGGGAGGGTCCATCGGCATACGAGGGGACGGGGAGGTCGCCGGGGTCTGGTCCTGGTCCCACCTCGGCCCCACCCTGGTCCCACCGGCGTGGCGCGTCCTCTGAGGTGAGGCGAAACACTCCGTTTGACCTGGGGTTTTATGGCGCACCCGGCAGGATTCGAACCTGCGGCCATCGGATTAGAAGGCTTGGTGCCAATTTGTGTCGTTGTATGCCACCCCATCCGATCAGCTGTGCCGTCTGGGGCCGTGTGATGCCGTCTGGTGTCGTGCCAGTACGGAACTGCGGAGCATCAACGGAGCACACACCGGCCCCTGGCGGCGTCCGATGGCACCTCGCGAGGTCCTCTTTCATCGTTTGCTTAGGCAGGCAGAATGTCCGCATGCGGTGGTTATGGGTGGATGGTTCTCCATTGGGACGGCTGAAGATCGCATCAGACAAGCACGCCTGCTGGACCTCGACCTGGAACGTGACGGCCGCCCTCGGGGCGACCGAGGCCAGAAATGGCTCTCCGACCCCCCATTGGGCGACGCCCCGTTTGCTCCGTGACAGCGTGTGCGGGTGCCGGGTATCGTCTTGAGGCCGCCGACCGAACTCCGGTACGTCGACGGCTCGGTCCCGGAAACCTAGAACCGGGATGTGTCTGGTCAGACTAAGTCATCGGTATCGGGATCCTGGCGGATCCGCACGAGCGATTCCCTTCCAAGGGCTGCATTGTGTTCATCCCCAGCGGCCTCGAACAGATCCACCGCCCGCAGCACCGCCCCGACCGCACCAGCCCGTTGGCCCAATTCCACCTGCGCCGCGCCGAGGTTGTTCCACGCTTGCGCCTCGCCGTGGATGTCACCTGTCTGGTTGAATGCCTCGCGTGCGTGGGTCAGGGCGTCGATGGCCTCAGCGGGCTGGCCCGCCTGCGCCAGCGCTGTGCCGAGGTTGGTCCATGCCGCCGCTTCGCCATGGCTGGCCGGTTTGTCGGCCCAGGTCGCGTGCGCGAGTGAGAGCGTCGATGGCCTCGTCGAACCGGCGTACCTGCCTCAGCGTCGTGCCGAGGTAGTTCCACGCCCTCCCTTCCCGCGTGTAGTCGCCGGTGGTGCGGGCTGTTGCCTGGGCGGAGCGCGAGACCTGCTCCAGGTCCTCGAAGCGTCGCCCACGGCTCAGGTACTCGCCCAGATGCAGGGGCAGGGCGATGGCCGCATCGGTGTGTCCGAGGGCGGGGGCTGCCAGGGCCGCGGCCACCAGGGTGGTCCGCTCGGCGTCCAACCACGCCAACGCTGTATCCGGGCCGGAGAAGAGGTCGGGGACCAGCTGCCCGGGCAGGGCCCACAGACGATTCGCAGCGGCACCGGTGGTAGTGGTGTAGTGGTCCAGGAGGCGCCCCAGCGCCTGGTCACGGCCATTGGGCGGGTGGGGGTGGTGGCGGGCGTAGTCGGAGAGCAGGTCATGGGCCCCCCACCGCCCGGGGGCGGGCTGGGTGAGCATTTGCGCGGCCGCCAGCTCCTCCAGCACCTCCTCGACCTCCTCGAAGGGCAGGCCGGTCAACGTCGCGGCCGCGGCGGTGCCCAGGGTGGGTCCCGGTGTGGAAGCCACGAGCAGGAACATCCTGGCCTCGGTCTGGGCTAGGTGGGCTAAGGAGGTGTCGAAGACCGCCCTCAGCACCCGCGCCTGTCCAGCATCGCGGTCGGGGTCCTTAATTTTGTCTACCCGCGAGACGGCCCGCTCCAACCGGTCGGCCAACCGGGCCGGGTCTAGCCTAGGGCTGCGCTTGAGGTAGGCAGCGGCGATCTCCAACGCCAACGGCAACAACCCGCACAAGCCAGCCAACCGGCTCAACCCCGACTTATCTTCGGCGCGAGGGTCCTCGGGGGTATGGGCGATCAGATCCGAGGCCAGCAGCGCGATGGCCGCTTCGAGGTCGAGGATGTCCAGATCCAGGTGGCGCGCTCCGGCCAGGGAGTGCAGGCCGCCGCGGCTGGTCACCACCACCCTGTGGCCACCCGCACCGGGCAGCAAAGGCCGCACCTGGGAGGCGGAACTGGCGTTGTCGGCCACCACCAGCACCGGACGACGCTGTCCGTCGGCCTCTGACAGAGACTGTAGTGCGGAACGGTAGAAGGAGGCCCGCTCCTGCACCCCCGGCGGGATGTCCTTCGGGTTCACCCCCATCTGGCGCAGCAGCACATCCAGGGCCGCTTCTGCGGAGAGGGGTTCGGCGCCAGGGGCGTAGCCGTGCAGGTCCACGAACAACTCGGCGCAGAACCACTGCTTGTGGTGGGCGATCGCGCCAGCTGCCAGGGCCAGGGCGCTCTTACCGACCCCGCCCATGCCCGCCAGCGCGGAGATCATCGCCCCGCCCGCGCACGCGTTCTCGTCCTGTTCTTTCTCGGTATCCGTGGCCCAGTCGGAAGCCTTGGCCTTTGCGAGAGTGGGGTCGAGTTCGGCCAGTAGCTCCCGCAGGTCCTCGGCGCGGCCGGCCAGCGTGGCAGGTGGAGGGGGCAGGGTGTGCAGCGCGGTGGGGATTGGCCGGGGCAGGTGGATGACCTGTTGGTGGCCGATGACATCGCCGCGTGCCTTGATCCACCGCATGTCGATGGATGAGGCCGGGTCCGCGGGGTTGTGCCTGATACGGGTCACTGGGGCGGCTCCGTGGGCGAGTGGACTTGCTGGCCGATCACGTCGCCCCCGGCACGGATACGCCGCAGCCGGGTTCGGCTCCCGCCCTTGGCGGGGGTGGGGCCGACCCTGCCCTTGACCGCACCCTTGGTCCGGACGCGGTCCAATTCGACGACGTCGCCCTGGTCCTCGCCATCGACCTTGCTGCCGGGGGTAGGCCATAGGGCCAGGGCTAGGGTCGCCACGGCCACCGCCAAGGACGCGATACCAGCGACCTGGTTGAGCTCGTCCAACCCCCACCCCATACCGGGCAGCACCCGAGGGGCCAGCCAGAACCCGGCCAGCACCAGCGCGATCGCACCCAGGGCACGCACCCAGGCCTTCTTATGTCCCATGGGGCGATTGTTCCGCGTTGATAGGCCATACGGCCAGGTTTTGCCGAAAACGGTCACTCCAACTGGAGATCCTCCCAGGCTTGCTCGTCTCCACGACACCGGCACCCGGTGCGGAGGCTTTGGTGTGTCGGGATCGCCTCCCGTCACTCGAGACGCGTGGTGATGCCTACCGGTAGGTGGACCAGCGGGTGGTGGTGTCGCCGTGCTGGAGTGTGTCCAAACGGTGGCGCCACTGGGCGCGCAGGCCGGGGTTGGTGTTCAGGACCGGGAGGACACTGGTGACGAGCCTCAGTTCGCGGAGCTGGCGCAGGACGGGGAACCCGGGCCAGGTGAGGACGTCGAAGCCGTACTCGGCCGCGAGCGGGCTGTGGTGGTCTGTGGGGTAGTCCATGCGGACCTTGCCGACCGCGGCAGGGATCAGGTCCCATTCGCGGGGTCCGTAGCTGAGGCTGTCGAAGTCGCAGATCACCGGACCGTGGGGGGCGGGGATGAGGTTGCCCATGAACGGGTCGCCGTGGAGTACCCCGGCTGGGAGCTCGAACTCCAGGTCCTGGACCAGGAGCTCCAGGTGGTCAGTGCGCTCGATGAGGAAGACCCGGTCGGCCCCGGCCAGCCCTTCGGCGTCCGCGATGCGGCTGCGGATGCGTACGAACGGCTTCCACGACGGCAGCGCGAAACCCGGTGCGGGCAGGGCATGGATGTGCTTGAGGATGCGCCCCAGATCGGTACCGGTGGGTTCGGGCCCGGTGGAGGGGACCAGGTGCCAGAAGGTCGCCGTAGCCCCGACTGCCCGCACCGGTTGGGGGATCTCCTCCACCAGCCGCACCGTCGGAGCGTCGTGCTGGGCGAGCCACCGGGCCGCCTGGATGACGACGGGGACGCGCTCGACCACGGTGGCGGACCCGGCGATGCGCACCACCAGCCCCGCAGCCGGTAGTCGGTAGACGGCGTTGTTTGTGAACTTGATCAGCTCGGCGTCGTCAGCCGCCTTGGTGCCCAGCCCGGCCTCCTCGCACAGGGCCGCGAGAACGTCGTGGACACGATCGCGAGTGAGAGCGAAACGGAGGCCGGCGGAGGGGGCGGGAGTGGTGCTCATGATGTGCGAAGGGTAGCAATCTCGGCGGCCAGCTCCGCTGTCTCTCCCCGGGTTCGGTAGGCCAGGGCGGCTTGCTGGAGCGGGGCGAGCCGGTCAATGACGCGCACCGAGCGGACCTGGCGGGCGAGGTCCACGGCCTGGCGGCCGACGTGCACGCCTTGGTCGGGGTCGCCGTTGCGGATGTGGGCGGTGGCCAAGGTGGTCAGCTCGAAGGCCTGACTGCGGCCCATGGCCGGGCTGCGGGCGTCCACGGCCCGGTACAGGTGCTCAGTCGTGGCCGTGTACGCACGAGGTGAGGGTGTGGGTAGGGCGGCGTTGACGACCCCGGACATGGCGTCCAGGTCGGTTTCGTGGAAGAACCGCACCCACGGTGTCGTGTCCGCCTCGGCGCGGGCAAAGGCATCGTGCGCACGGGCGAGGGAGTCCATGGACCGCTTCTGGTCATCGAGGACGGCGTAGGCCCAGGCGGCGTTGGCGCACATGAGCGCGACAGTGCGCTCACATCCGGAGTCCTGGGCGGCGATCTGTCCCAGTTGCAGGAACCGTAGCGCTTGGAGGGTGTGGCCGCGGTGCAGGTGCAGGCGCCCCATCCGATAGAGCACGTTGGCCACCAGCGAGGGCTCCTCGATGTACTGGGCCTGTTCCAGCGCCAGGGACAGGTGCTCGGCCGCGACCTTGTAGTGGCCGACGTCGAAGCTCGCCCACCCGGCGAGGTTGTGCAGATCGGCGACGGCCCGGTAGAGCTGGAGGCCGAGCTGGTTCGCGGGTTTGGCCGCGCGCAGCAGCCGGTGGGCGTAGGCCAGGTGCGCCATGATCGCGTCCAGGCACGCTCCGCCTCCGAGTTGGTAGTCGGCGGCGCGCAGCGCCTTGGTGACCGTCTCGACGTGGTCCACGTCGGTTCCCGTTACCCGCCGGACGGGCAGGGGCGTCTCGGGGATGTTCGGCCCGCGCCACCTGTGGGGATCGATCTCCGCCGCACCCATGGTGACCTGAGCGGCATGCGCCAACAGCTTTGTGCTCTCGACGCTTTCCTGCTGCGTGCGGGTGGTTGTCACCCTGGGCGCCCCGAGCCCGTTGAGGAAGCGGCGCAGCTTCACGACGTCTTTCAAATCGCGCTTGTGCGATTCGAGCTGGGAGACCATCGACTGGGACAGGCCGGTCAACCGGCCGAGGGCTTCCTGGGACAGGTCGGTGCGTGAACGCAGGAGGCGTACGAGCGAGCCCGCGTCGAGGCGCCCAGCGGCCTCCTGCGCCTCAGACGCATCCCAGAATCCCTTGGGTATACAAGAACACCTTTTCTTCGCATTAGCGACAGATGCCCTCTCCCTGCCGCAATTCGCGCATATCGACACCATGGGTCCCTTGAACGGGGAAATGTTCGCACCCATGAAACAGGGCTCCTGGCCCGCCTGGCCAGCCCTGCTCGCAAAAGCATCACCACCGTAATAGCGATCATCACCCCTGTTCATGGGAACCGAAGACGCGTCAACCCAAAACTGAGAACTCGTCAACGACCTGGAACTGACGCACAAGGCACGGTGACCAGGCACGGGAGGACGGTGATGGGGATGAGGGCAGCACTGGTGGAACAGGCGGAGGACACGGAGACCGGCACCGGAAAGCGAGATGTTTCCCCGCTGCCCAAGCGCGCCACCGCACCTTCTGACCGGGTCCCGGTCCTGCTGGAGGTGAACTACGAGGTCACCGGGTCCGCGATGACCGTCCCCGGCGACGCCTCTTACGCCAAGGTCATGCGCCGCCGCTTGCGGACACTCGCATCCCTCCCCGACTGGGAGGTCCGCCCGATCGCGCTGCTCGCCTCGGAGCTGTTCAACAACTGCCTCCGCCACACCCGATCGGGCGATCCGGGCGGCGAGGTCACCATCAGCGTGTTCAAACTGGCGGGCCGTACCCAGGTGCGCATCACCGACGCCGGCCCCCGCGACGGACAGGTCACTGTTCCCCACCTGCGCCCGCTCGACCCCCACAGCGAGAGCGGGCGCGGACTGCACCTGGTCGCGACGGACGCGAGCCGGTGGGGCACCATCCACCACGACGACGGGCGCACCAGCGTCTGGTTCGAGGTGGACCGCATCGAGCGAAACCCCGACCGGCCCGCCGACCACGCCGAGCGGTGATCACGGTGGCCTGGGACATCAGGGACGACCACGACCAGTACCTGGCCGCCCGCCAGCTCCAGATGGCGCACCGGAGCCGCTGGCTCGTGATGTGGGGGCCGGGATCGCGGGCCTTCTTCGCCTTCTACCGAGGCCGTGCTCACATAACCCCGCTCTCCGCGCCCACGGATCAGGAACTGCACCGCCGGATCCTGCACACCGAAAGGATTCTCGCCACGGTGTCGCCCGTCGAGAGCATCGCAGCCAGCACCGATGCCACTGAACTCTCCCAGCTCATGACCACCCGAGCAGGGAGGTAAAGCGCCTCGCGGTCGGGCTCCGTCCAACCGACCACGAGGCATCGCGGTGACACAGCCCTGCAAGGAACGGGCCCCGTCACCGCACTCCACGAAGAAAACGAACGAAGGGAAAACCGCAGATGCAGAGCACGCAGTTCGACGGCGACCTGGTGGTCGCGGTCGAGGACATCCAGGCCGAGCGCAGCCGAGGCGAGCAGCCCTCCGACGGCGGCGGCACCGGCCGCTCCGACACCAACGACGGCATCCGCTAGGAGAACACCCGTGTCCGCTGATCTGATCAGCGGCCGTCTGGGCGGGGACCAGTTCCCCGCCCAGGTGCTCGGCCGCTCCCACCGCCGCTATGCCGCGAACGCCGCCCAAGCCACCGACTTCGCGCACCTGCTCACCTGGCCTGACCTCAACCAGCTCCTTGCCACCCGACGCCTCGATGTGCCCCGGATGCGGCTCTCGGGCGGGCAGACGGTGGACGTGGCCCAGTACACCCGTCTGCAGACCTACCGGCGTATGCCCAACTGGAACGCCCCGATACCGCATCTGTTCCACGAACAGCTCCGACAGGGCGCCACGCTGGTCGTGGACGCGATCGACGAGATGCACCCGCCCATCAACACCATGGCCGCTGCGCTGGAAGCATGGTTGGGCACCCGCGTCCAGGTCAACGCCTACGCCTCCTGGACCGCGAAGGAAGGCTTCGGCGTCCACTGGGACGACCACGACGTCATCGTCCTCCAGGTCTCCGGCCGCAAGCGCTGGCGGATCTACGGCACCACCCGCCAGGCACCCCTGTACTCCGACGTGGAGGTCGACAACGACGCCCCCACCAAGCCCATCGACGAGTTCACGATGGAACCCGGCGACGTGCTCCACGTCCCCCGGGGATGCTGGCACGCCGCATCGGCTTCGGAAGGAGAACCCAGCCTGCACCTAACCTGCGGGCTCAACACCACGACCGGCGCGGACTTCCTCGGCTGGATCAACGGACTGATGCGCGAACACGTCGAGGTTCGCAGCGACGTCCCCCGCAACAGGACCGATCAGGCGGCGTGGACCTATCGCCTGGCGGAGCTGATCACTCAACGGCTCCAGTCACCCGACGTGGTTGAGGAGTACTGGGACCACCTGAACCAGAAGGCGCCGGCAAGGATGGCGTTCAGCCTGCCGGTCGCCGTGACCGGGACGCTGTCGGCGTCCTCCCGGGTACGGCTGGCATCCCACCGGGGCACCGTGAACGAAGAGAACGGACAGGTGGTTCTCTCAGCTCAAGGACGCCGCTGGCGCCTGGCACCTCTGGCAGCCCCGGTACTCCACCGGCTCGCCGACCACGAACCGGTCACCGTCAAGGAACTGCACCGACTCGCCCCCGAGATCTCCGAAGACGCCCTGATGTCCCTACTACGTCGACTGATGGACGACGGCGCCCTGGTCTGGGAGGGCGAAGAGTGACCCTTCTCGGACTGGGCACCTACCGCAGCCGCGACGCCGCAGACTCGGCGCGCATCGCGGCTGCGGCCGATTGCCCGCTCATCGACACCGCCCCCGTCTACGGGCACGGCACCCACCAGAGCGCCATCGCCTCCACCCTGGAAGCCAACCCACAGGTGCGAATCGCCTCGAAGGTCGGCCACATGACCCCCGGCCAGGCCAAGGTCGCCGTGTCCAGCGAGGTCCTGACGGCGGAGGAAGCACGTGGCCTGCACAGCATCGCCGCCAACTACGTCCGCCACCAGATCACGATGAACCGGCTGGAACTGCGACGGCCGCGCCTGGACCTGGTGTACCTGCACAACCCCGACCACCACCACGACGGCGACCGCGCCGAGCTGCACGATCGAATCCGCGGCGGGCTCACCACCTTGGAGGAAGCCCGCACCGACGGCCTGATCACGGGGTACGGGGTCGCCACCTGGTCAGGATTCACGGAGGCCTTCAGTGTGCCCGACCTCCTCCGACTGTCCCGTGAAGCCTCCGGAAGCCCCGAGACCGGCCTGGCCGCCATCCAACTGCCCGTGTCACTGGTCAACATCGCCCCGATCAAGGACGCCTTGAACGGAAACGGACCCCTCACCGAAGCACACGAGGCAGGATTGGAAGTGTGGGCCTCCGCCCCACTCCACGGCGGCAAACTCGTGCACCTGGTGAACGAACGCCTCGCCCACCACATCAGCGACGGGGCCTCACCCGCCGAGGCAGCCCTCATGGTGACCGCCTCAGCACCCGGCCTCACGGGGATGCTGATCAGCGCCTCGAGTACAGGACACTGGTCAAGCGCGGCCTCGGTAGCGGGCCGCCCACCGCTGCCCGAGAACCGACTCAAGGACATCAGTGACCTCCTCCTCTCCCGAGAAAACGCCTGACCTGGAACAGGCGTGGCATCACGCGGTCGCGGCCCTGGACCTGGTCGCACCGCCTGATGCCGCGCTGCACCTCGGTGTGGGCGGCCGGACTCTGAGCGGTCCGGCCGCCACCTCTGAGGACTCTCCTGGCTGGCTTCGCGTCACGTCCGCCCCCAAACCCGGAGGGAAGGTGTGGGAAGGGGCTTCGCTCGCCGCCGAGCTGATCAGCGACGGTGTTCCCCAGCCGCGCCTGCTCAGCGAATACACCTGGGGAGAGGGACCGGTCTTCCAAGCACTGTTGTGGGAGCGGCTGCCGGGGAAGGTAGTGTCGGCGACCCCGGATCTCACCGCCCCTGTGAAGGCCGAAACCCGCTGGTGGAGCGGCCTACGCCAAGCCCTGGACGCTCTCCAAAGGGTTCCCAGGCCCGAGGGACGCCAGGTGTTCACCCAGGCGTTCGTCCACCGCATCCCCAACCACATCCCCGAAATCGCCGAGACCGGTATCGACACGACCGTGCGACGCTGGGTGACCGCTCACGGCGACCTGCACTGGGCCAACCTCACCGACAACCCGCTGAGCATCATCGACTGGGAGGGGTGGGGCGCGGCTCCGGCCGGGTACGACGCCGCCGTCCTGCACGCCTACGCCCTGCCAGCCCCGGAGACTGCGGCGAAGGTCCGCCAGGTCTTCGCCGACGTGCTCGACACCGACGACGGGCACCTGGCACACCTGATCATCTGCGCCGAGATCATCCAAGCGAGCGACCGGGACGAACTCCACGCTCGACTGGCCCCCTACGTGAGGCGGTTCGTTCCCGGACTGCTGGCCTCAACCTCGCAATAGCCGCAGGACACGGGGCTGCACTCGGTGAGCGGGGCCAGCGCGCGAGTCCCACACCCAGAGCAGCGAGACCAAGACCCGAATGGGTTTCACCGCGAGGGCGAGTTCCCTGCGGGCAGCAGCGATCGCGGACCGTAGACCCTGGCCTGCGCTGAGCGCGTCCAGGTGTCAGTGAGGGACTGCTACAGCGCCCGGCTCGCGACCGCCCTCAGACCGGTCTGACTGGCCCCACACCGCCCCGTGGGCGCGGGTGACCCCCTGTGCTGGGCGTCCGTGCCCACGGGGCGCTATGCGCGCGTCGGGCGCGTGAGGGCCATGTGGAGCCGTCGTCTCATGGCTCCTCATTTTCGGGCTCATGACTTTTCTGAGCCATCCGGGTTGAAACTTCTCGCGAGTATGGGGAAACATCAAAACTGCCGTTCGGCCCGGCTGAACACGGCCATTCCCATATGACCGAATTTATTCGCATGCCTGAAATGGGGTTCTTTGTCATGCCTGTGTTTGTCCTGAGAAACACCGGCCCTGACCTGCTCCTGGCGGGTGGTGGCGCCAGCTAACCGGGCTGATTGCTCCGTGTCGGGTGGGGTGAGGAAGCGCAGCTTCGAGGGGCGGCCGACCTTCGAAGCCATTGACACCCGCCTCGTCCAGAACACGGGCTCACGGTTTTATCGAGAAGACCGAAAGAGAAGGCGCCCCGGGCGGTGAGTCACCACCGACCCGAGGCTTGATCCCCCACCTGAATGCAGCAGGAGGAAGATCTATGAGTCATGGTACGGGTCGGCACCGCAGGTGCCGACGAGGATGGGTCAGCCGTGTGCGGTGGGCCGTGGGCGCGGTGCTCGCCACGATCATCGGAGTAGGGTTCGCGCCACCTTCGCGCCCGGCGGAGCTGGAAGCTCGGAAGACGTCACCGCAACGGAAACCCCCGAACACCGCGACCACGCGCCCGGCTCCCGAGCCGGAGTGGGTGCGGCGCTATGACGAGGCGCGGCGGTCCCACACAGATCGGGCGTGGTCGCTGTTCACAGAGGGCAGCAACGTGACCGAGCCCGATACCCCGGTAGAGCTGCCGGAGTTCGGCTGGTGTGTGGACGAGGACGGGGTGCGGGCGGTGCGCCCGTACCTGGTCGCGCACGAACAGCGCCAGCGGTCCAGGCGACGACGCCCGGCACCGCCTATCTCCCCCGCCAAGGCGGCGGGCCCGCGCCGGACGTTCGTGCCGACGTGGCCGCTACGAATGCCCCTGGTGAGTGGGACGAGCTGGCCGGGCTGATCCGCCAGTGGGACGCGCAACGGGCACTCGTGGTCTGATGTCGAGTCGCGGCTTGGGGGCTGTCTCCACCTGGAGGCAGCCCCTTCGGTGTCGGCCGGTGGTGGTCGGGGCGGGGTCGACGGCGACCTCGGCGGTGCCGGTGAGCGAGATCGACTCGGTGGTAACCGGCTTTCGTTGACCGGTATTTCGTTGGGATGGTGCGTTTCAAGGTCCTGTGCGACCGCCTGCCGGGCCGTGTCGGTGGTGCTGCGGAATGGAGAGAGGGAGCCTTCTTGAAATTCGATCCGCAGCGCTGATGATGCCGGTCCCTGTGGTCCCCTGAGTCCGGAGTGAGAACAATGTGAGAACGAAGTGAACCCGGGCCAACGGGTGGTCCGCCTCGTTGGACCCCCTCTCCAGTTGCATAATCGCAGGTCAGGTCCTACTCAAGTGGGCCAACGCGTGTCCAGACTTATACCCAGTGGGTAGTCATCCTCACGTAGGGGGCGGGCGGCGCCCCCGGCGAGCCGGAGACGCCCCCGCCCCTGGAAGCCTGCGTGGGCTCACCCACACCTTTTTCGGTGCCCCGTTCTCCTATCCTCTTATTCACTTTTCTCTTCTTTATAAGAACATGAATGAAAGGATCCTGTGTGCGGGTTTTTGGGGCGGCGATGCAGGCGCTCGGGTCGCCCAGCGCCGAGCGCTGCACGCCCCCTCGCCCTGCACCTCCTCGTGTGGTCTGCGGAAGTGGGGCCTGCGAGGCGCGGCGGGGTCGGGCCGTCCGGTGGGTGGGATCCACGCGGTGGTCACCGGTATCGGTCGCGTCGGGTGTGGGGCGTGGTCTTTCGAGGTTGGCGACACCGAGAGGGAATGCGAGCATTATTGGCATCATGCTCACGTTTTAGTATGGGCCGGTAAGTGGGCCTGTGACTGGGCCTATGGGCGGGCCGGTAAGCGGGCCTGTGGGAGGGCCGCTTTGAACGGAGCACCCCAGCGTCGTTATCAGTGCAGGTCGGGGCCGCTGCGGGTGGGCCGATGGGTGCCCAGACTTATACCCAGTGGGTACTCATCTTCACGTAGGGCGGGCGGCGCCTCACGGTGTGAAGGCGTCGCCCGCCCCCGCTCCCTCGAGGCGGTACCCGTGTCCTGCCTTCGTCTCTGCGGTCCATTCCCCTCTGTGTCCAGGTCTGTGCCCCCTTTCCCCTCATAGGAGGGCCACGAGGTGGGTCCCCGAGTTAGTGGCGCGGGTGGAGATCGCCCGCCTCCGTGGCCTGGATGATCCTGGCGTTGTCGCCTCGGGCGCGTCTTCTCCGGTCTGGTGGGGTTGTGCTCCGCGCTGGGCGAAGCGGACGAGGTCTTGGCTACTCATCTCGCGACGTTGTGAGATCTCAGATTCGATGTCGAATCCGTCCTGGGGGCGTCTTATTAGGGGGTTATCAGGGCGAGACGACGACGCGAGGAAGAGGTCTGCCGATGACGAGACCCCACTACCTTCACCTGACGCCACCTCCGTGGCCAGTAAATCGCCCCTGGGGACGGGGCCGTTCGGGGGATGCCTGTGCGGGGTTGTCCCAGCCTGGGGCGCGTGGGGCCACCAGCGCCCCGACGTCGGCCCCACCGCCCGGGGCCGGTTCATCACCCCAGGGTGCGCCGTCTGGGGCGGTCGGGCCGTCTGGTGGCCCCGCCCTAGCCAGCGACGGTTCCCGACCCGAACGGTCGCGCAGGGGGAACGGGGCGAATCCTCACCAAACGGACAGGGGGCCGAGGTTCTCCGTGAATCCGGTCGGCTCCTTGCCGGTGGTCCTGGACCCGGTGACGGCTGGGCGGATGCTCGGACTCGGGCGGACCACCACCTACAAGCTCCTCCGAACGGGGACCTTCCCCGTCCCGGCTCACCGGACCGCGAGGACCTGGGTCATTCCCACAGCCGGGGTGCTCAATTTTCTCGGTCTGCCGGTGGGCGGTGGTTGTGGCGGGTGTGGTGCGCGTGGCAACAACTCGGAGGTGAGGTCGTAGATGGCATCACGAGAAGGATCCACGTTCAAACGGTGCGGGTGCCGCGACGAGGCAACAGGCAGGGCGATGGGGGTGAGGTGTCCTCAGCTCAAGCGCAGGGGTGGGGGTTGGAATCCGTCCCATGGTGCGTGGGCGTTCCAGTACGAACTCCCACGCACCTCAGACGGCAAGAGGCGTCAGGCCCGCAGGGTCGGACTGGCCACGCACACCGAGGCCGTCGAGGGCTTGGACCAGGTCAAAGCCCTCATGGCCCTGGCCTCGGGGGAGGAGGATGTCGAGGTGCAGGTCGCGGACCTGATCCAGACCGCGCTTGCCCAGCGCCGACCACTCCCGGATGTGGAGGAGGTCCGCAAGCGCATCGGCACCGGGGTGGACGTGCGCGCCCAGGTGCCCACCGTCGAGACCTGGCTGAAGGAGTGGTTGGACGGTAAACCCGACCTCGCCCTCGGAACCCGGGCGTCCTACGCCGGCCACATCCGCAAGTACCTCGTCCCGCACCTGGGCCGGCGGAGGTTGGACAAGCTTCAGTCCCGCCATGTCGAGGCGATGTTCGCCTCGATCGAGGAGGCCAACATCCACATCCTGGAGTGCCGCGAGTCCGACGATGCGAAGGTGAAGGCGTCGGTGCGCGGGCAGCGGGTCATCTCGCTGTCCACGAAACACCGGATCAGGGCGACGTTGCGCAGCGCGTTGTCGGACGCGGTGCGGCGTCCGGACCTGCCGGTGTCGGTGAACATTGCCTCGCACGTGCGCCTCCCGTCGTGCCCGAGGGTCAAGCCGATGGTGTGGACCCCTGACCGGGTCCGCCAGTGGAGGGTGGACGGCACGGTGCCGGGTGAGGTGATGGTGTGGACCCCGGAACAGACGCGCGCCTTCCTGACGCACGCGAGTAAGTACCGGTGGCTGTATGCGATGTTCCACCTCATCGCCGCCAAGGGCCTGCGCCGGGGTGAGGCAGTTGGGTTGCCATGGTCGAACACTCGGTTGACGGACGGGCAGGTCGATATCCGCGTCCAGGTCGTCCAGCTTGCGTGGGAGACGGTGACCACGACGCCGAAGAGCGCGGCGGGCCAGCGCACCATCACCCTCGACCAGGACACGGTCAAGGTGCTCAGGTCGTGGAAGAGGTTCCAGAACGAGGAGCGCCTCAAAGCAGGCACGAGCTGGACGGATACGGGGCTGGCGTTCACCCGCAAGGACGGGTCGGGGTGGCATCCAGCGCAGGCCAGTGACTGGTTCTTGCGGATCTCGCGGGCGGCGGGGTTGCCGCCGATCACGCTGCACGGGCTCCGCCACGGGGCCGCCTCGCTCGCGCTCGCCGCGGGAACGGACGTGAAGGTCGTCTCCAACCAACTGGGGCACGCGACCGTCCACTTCACCCAGGACACCTACCAGACAGTGTTCCCGGACGTCGCGAAAGCGGCAGCCGAGGCGACCGCGTCATTGCTGCGCGGGTCACCGGTGCCGGTGAAGGCCCCGGTGTCGTAGCCGGACCGGCGAGCACACCAGGAGCGAGAGAGCGGCTCCCACCCCGGGCCAGCACACGGGTTCACCCCGACTGGCCTGGGGTTTCCCCATGCCCGAGGGTGTTATCCGATCGGATCAAAGGTCTCCTCTAAAGTGAGCCGATGGTCGAATCTGATATCAGGCAACCCCGGGAAGCGTTCGCCGCCCACATGGTCGAGGTCGAGTCCGAGGTGCTGGAGCGGCCGGAGCGGAACTCGGTGGGTGGCTGGCCCTTCCTCGATGACGGCCAGGAGTGGCCAGAATGTTTCTGCGGCGAGCGGCTGGTGCTGTTCTTCCAACTCGACCTTCCCCCTGAACTGGGGCCTTTCGGAGGTGACCACCTGCTGGTCTTCCACTGCCGCACGCACAACGAGGCCGCCATCGCGGAACTGTCCGACGACGGTCGGCTGGTACCCCGGTACTGGGACGCCCCGCAGGAGCCCTATCCGCGCCCGTTCTGGCGTGTGCTGCTCCAGCGCAGTGCCACGCGGTCGTTGGCGGAACCGGAGCCGTCCCTACGTGCACGGGCGCTGACCCTGCGGTCCTTCACGGACGTTCCCAACAAGCGGGGGAAGGGAGCCCAGACCTTCAAGGTGGGAGGTGCGCCGTCTTGGGCGCAGGACCCTGAATACTACCAGTGCGCGTGCGGCGCCGATCTGGTATACGTGTGCCAGGTGCCGGAAGACATGCAGTTCGCCATTCATCCGGGTCAGCCGGAGCAGCCTGACGGCTCTGCTACCGACGCCTATGTGCTGTTTCTGGGCAACGAGGTCTACTTGTTGGCCTGCCCGGAACACTGCGATCCGGCGGCGGTCTGGCCGGTGAACCAGAACTGAGCCGATCGGATCAAAGGTCCCCTGGCCGCGTCACGTATCGGACAGTTCGTCTTGCCAGCGCCGAAGCAGGGACCCACTTCTTTGAGCTTCTGGGTGGTCAAGTCCGAGTAGCCGTTCCCGGTCGCGGACCAGGTCTTTGAGGAGCTCCATGGCTTTGGCCGCGTCACCGGACTTGTAGGTCCAGTCGGCGAGGTTGTGGCGGGTGGCGAGGGTGTGAGGGTGGTCGGGTCCGAGGACGCGTAGGCGGTCGGCGAGAAGTTCTTCGAAGGAGATGGCAGCTCTAGCTGGGTTTCCGGCCTTGCCCTGCCAGTGGGCGAGGCGGCTTCGCGTAGCGAGGGTGTCGGGATGGTCAGAACCGAGGATGCGTAGGCGGTCAGTGAGAAGATCCAAGTAGGCGCTGACGGCGCCGGATTGATCACCCGATTGGCCACGCCAATGGGCGAGGTCGCCCCTGGTGGTGAGAGTGTCCGGGTGCTCGGGGCCAAGCACACGCATCCGGTCGTTGAGCAGGCGTTCAGATGCTTGAGCAGCCTCACTTGGATTGCCCGCCTGCCCCCTCCACAAGGTGATGTTCGCTCTAGTGGTCAGTGTGTCCGGATGATTAGGGCCGAGAATGCGAAGTTGGTCTGGGAGAAGTTCTTTCGAAAGGCTTTCTGCTCTGGCCGGGTTTCCTGTCTCACCGTGCCAATAAGCATAGTTGGCCCTGGTGCTTAGCGTTTCCGGATGGTTGGAGCCCAATGTCTTTGGCATTTCATGAAGAAGTCGCTTGTAAACATCCAATGCTTCGCTGAATCGGCCTAATTGCCTGCAAGTGCTGGCGATATTTGCCAAAGTGGAGAAGGTGTAAGGATGATTGGATCCGAGGGTATACTCTTGTTTTATTAGAACTTTTTTGAATCCATCGAGGGCTGCGTGGAAGTTCCCTGTCCTCCCGATCATATTTGCGAGATTGGCCATGGTCATGAGAGTGGATGGGTGATCAGGGCCAAGGATTTCCAGTTGGTCTGTTAAAAGGTCCTGAAACATCTTAACGGATTTACTGGGCTTGCCGGATATGCCTACCCAGTAGGCGAGATTGGCGCGCGCAATAAGAGCGGAAGGTTGTTTGTTTCCCATTCTCTTCTGTGTTTCCGCAGTCATGTCTTCCCAGTATTTTACTGTAGTTCCGACTTGGCCTGTCTGGCCCAGGCTCAGTCCAAATCGGAAGAGTACGATATGGCCGCCGGTTTCCCATAGCCAATCTCTTGTGCTTTCGGTCTGCGATGCGCCGTGGTTTTTGAGGGCTGTGGTGTTGTCTCTTAATAGTTGGACTAGAGTCGTGTTGAGTTCGATCTCCGGCCAGACTTCCAACAAGGCATCTCCGAGTGCCCAAACACTCTTTCGCGTGGGTTGGGTCGCGGCGTGCTCACGTGTAGCGCGCTGCACAAGTTGGTGGGCTCCAACAAGGATGTCTGTGGGCTCTGTTTCTCCGGGATCCAGGGGAGGAGTGGTACGTGTGATGAGGTTCAACCGGTGCAGACTGGCCAGGGCAGTGCGAGCTTCATGCGCTGTCAGAGGAGATGTGGCTGGCTTGGTCGGGGCAGGGGTAGCTGGATTGCGGGTACGGTAGAAAGCGAGGTATGCCAGGACCGCTGCGGCTGTGAGTACGCGTTCGGGGATACCGCTCCCGTCCAGGAGTGCAATCAGCCCCATCATAGGCCTGGCCACTCCCTTCGGACTGAAGGTGTCAGCTTGCTGTACGGATAGCTCCCAGGTGGCGGCAAGTGGGGTGTGGGTCTCCCAATCAGGGAATACTTCACCTAGAATTCTTACACGGTCACGGAAAAGTTGGAGGTAATCGGTGCACCTCATCCCCAGTTCGGCCATATAAGTAATCGCCTGTCCCAACGCCAAGGGGAGAAACCCCAAGGTGTGGGCGAGATCCACTAATTCCTCGGTGTTGTGAGGGACATCGGCCTCATTGAGTGCGTGTGTGAGGAACGCGTGGGCTTCGTCAGGGGTGTAGATGTCCACATCAAGCAGGCGGCGGCCTTGGGTGCTCAGGGAGTGATCGCGCCTTCGCGTGGTAACCAGGACCCGTCCGTGGGGCTGGTCATGCGGCGGCCATAGATCCTTGACCATGGTGGGGTCGGCCAGGTCGTCCCAGACGATCAGCCACCGCCGATCCTGGTGCTTATTGGGGTCTTGCAACCACGTGAGGAAAAGCTGTGCGGCGTCCTCGGGGTTCTCCGGAACAGTGGTGAACAGCTGCTGGGCGGCTTGGGCGTAGGCAAAGGTGATTTGCTCTCGACTGGCGGCGTTAGCCCATACCAGAACATCCACTCTCGACCCAGAGTCGGTGATGCGGGCCAGGGCACGGGCGTGGCGTGCGGCTAGTTGGGTTTTGCCGACGCCGCCGGTGCCAGAAAGCACCTGGCGGAGTACTACGGTGCCGAAACTGTTCAGGGCGGTGTCGAGCTGATCGGCGATGGCCCGGTGCTGGTAGTGGCCTGCCTGCTCAGGGATGGCACCGACGCGGACGGGCCAGTCGACCTTGCGTGCTGAATAGTGGTGGTTGACCTGTTTGCCGACCACCTGTCCTCGGAAATCACCGCTGCTGAGATTGATGTGGTCGCTGCCGTAAGAGGTGCTCACCGCTCGGGAACCTGATCTGCATCGTCGTTTGGTGTTGGCCAAGGGCGGTTGATCTGTTCGCCGATCACCGTTTCGTGGAAGGTACCGTCTCGGAAGTCGATGTGGTCGCCACCGTAGGCGGTGTTCTCCACGTGCATGTCCCGGCTTTGGATGACGGTGCTGCTGGAGGCGTTGCCGTTCACCGTGCTCGCGACGTCGCTTCCATCGCCTGTACGTGGAGGTGGGGTTGGGGTGGAGGGTCGGGAGGTGGCGGCCCAGGCGATGGCGAGGATGAGCGCCAGTGCGGTGGTGATGCCCGCTGGCCATGAGGCGGCTTCCCGGCCGTCGCGCGTACTGGGGCCGCCGCCGAACCATAATCCAGCCCCCAACTCGGCCGAGATTGCGACGCTTGCCGCTGTTGCCCGGATCCACCTTGCCCTGTTCATGCCATCTGATTGTGGCGCGTGAATCCCGGCAGGGTAAGGGGTTTCGGCGGAAACGGCCGTATGCGGCCTGCGCGGGTGGGTGACACACAGGGCCGCCAGCGCGGGTGTTGGGGCGGCTGTGGGGCGCTGGTGGGCGCACGCGGAGCGCGTCGACGGCAAGGACCGCAGGGTCACGGGATGGCAAAGTGCTCCGCGAGGTGGCCCTCCACCTGTACTGGACCTTGCACTGGGGAGCACACGCGGAGCATTTCAGGCCCGGATCCGGGCCTCGCGCCTCGTCTGTTCGACTCGCACGCCCCATTTGACCTGGGGTTTTGTGGCGCACCCGGCAGGATTCGAACCTGCGGCCATCGGATGAGAAGTCCGGTGGGGGATCGAGTCGGCTTGAGATGAAGCCCGTGAGGTGCGATGGGCGGGGCTCAGGGGCGGAGAGAGGCGACAGTTCCGATCTCCAACGCCGTCCACACCGTGCCGTCGGGAGCGAGCGTGATGCCGTGAGGCTCGCTGGCGGGGGTGGGCAGATCGAACAGGGAGATGTCGCCTTCCGGCGTGATGTGGCCGATCCGGTTCGCGCCCCACTCGGTGAACCAACATCCGCCTTCGGGATCTGCGGTGATCGCGTGGGGGCGTGCGTCGCGTCGGGGCAAGGGGAACTCCCGGACCTCTCCGTCCGGTGTGAGGCGGCCGATCTGGCCCGCGGTGATCTCCACGAACCACAGGGCGTCATCAGAGCCCTTGGTGATGCCGACCGGGCCCGCGCCGGCGGTCGGGAGGGGGTGCAGGTCCACGTTTCCGTCGGTGGTGATGCGTCCGATGGCGTTGGCCTGGTTGAGGGTGAAGTACAACGCACCGTCAGGGCCCGAGGTGATGAATGTGGGGAACCCTCCCTGCGTTGGCAGTGGGAACTCGGTGACCTCCCCGGCCGTGGTGATACGGCCGATCCGGTCGGCGTTCATCTCGGTGAACCACAGTGCTTCGTCGGGCCCGGTGGTGATACCGAAGGGGCCGGAGTCCGCTGTCGGTAGTGCGAAGGAATCCGTCTTGCCGTCGGACGTGATCCGGCCGATTCTGTGGTCCCGAGCGCGAGTGAACCAGGCTGCGCGGTCCGGCCCCACGGTGATGACCGAAGGTCCGCACACGGAGGAGTCCAACGGGTGCAGAGTCACGGAACCGTTCGGTTCCCTATGGGCGACCTGGCCCTGGTGGACGAGGGTCACCCACAGGGAGCCGTCGGTAGGGGCCGCAATGCCGTAGGGACCTGCGCCTGGTTCGGCCAGCGGGTATTCGCGCACAGGACGCTGCTGAGGACTGTCGGTCACGTAGGCTCTCCGGATTCTGGGGCGGGTAGGGGGTTCACGAGGTCCAAGATGATGCGGGCCAGCTCCGCGGGCCTGGCCATGGTCACGTTGTGGTGCCCACGCATCACCACGAGCGTCCGGTCCGGGCGGGCGGCGATGACGTCCCGTACTTCGTCCCGGCGTCCGGCGTAGAACCCCTCGTCGGGGAGCACGATCGTGAGCGGGCAGGTGACGTGTTCGTAGACGTCCACGCTGGGGTAGACGGCGGCCTCCGGCGCGGCCGCGCTGATCACCGCGATCTGTTCGGGCGTGGGCCGTCGCAGTCGGGTGCGGGCTCCTTGGGTGAAGGAGCGCTCCAGCACGTCGCGCACCAAACCGGGGCGGGAGCCTCGGTTCAGATCGTCCTCCTGCGCATCTCGAACGCACTGCTCGATGTAGGCGTGCGCCTCATCAGGGGTGGCCGACCATCCGTAGCGGAATTGTGTGCGCAGCCCTTCGCCCGCTTCGGGAGTGCTCCACTGCGACTGGTCCGCCACGGCCTTCTCACGGGTATTCAGGACGAGTCCGTCGACCACGCACACGGCGGCGGGCCGGAGCAACCCCGCCGCGGCCACGGCGGCGACGGCGTAACCGCCCAGGGAGTGCCCGACCAGGACGGGATTCTCCCAGCCCAGGGCCCGAGCGGCATCGGCCAGGTCGCGCCAGTACTGTTCGGCGTTCTGGGAGTCGACAGCGGTGCGCCCGTGTCCGCGCAGGTCCACGGCGACGACTCGACAGTGATCGGTCAGATGCGTCGCGACGTCGGCCCAGGCCGCTGCGTTGTGCCCGCTGCCGTGGACCAGAAGCACCGGTGTGCCCGCGCCGCCGAAGTCCAGCCCGGCCAGGGTGTCCAGGCCGAGGTCGAGTGTGATCTCCCGAATTCTCACCAGCCCATCCTGGGCTCAGGGCATACGACGTGCAACCGTATTTCCTCTGCCGAGGTGGGGGTCGAGGAGGATGACTGCACGGAAAGGGAGGTGATCCGGTCGCGATCAGTCGCCCCGAGGACGCCCGGCTGTGTGCGCGGGGCAGCACCACGCCAGGAGCGGCGCTACCCCGCTTCGCCCGATCGGGCTTACTCCAGGACGTCCTTGATCTTGTCCTTCAGCCCGGGGCGCTCGGTCGCGCTCGATGCTCCCTTGGCCGAACCCTCACCCCCGGGACCGGCGAAGGTCCCGTACAACTTGGGGTCGGGGGGAGGCGCGGAGGCCGGCCCGCCGAGCGGCTCGGGCTGGTCGAGGTAGCGCAGCTCGTGCTCGCCGTCGGGGGCCGGGCGCGAGGACCACCGTCCCCCGGCCGCGTCCGTGCCGTCGGAGAGTCCCCAGATGGTGTTGGCGTGCTCCTGGTTCTCCTCCTCGAAGAGCGCGTCGGGGGCGATCTCCCGCTCCAGTCCGTCCTCCTGCAGCTCCTCGATGGCCGCCAGCCACATGTTCTGGTGCACGGTGTCACGCGCCAGGTTGAACTGGAGCATGGCTTTGACACCGGGGTCGTCGGTCATGTTGTACAGGCGCGCTGTCTGGAGCCGGCCCTGGGCCTCGGCCGCCGCGTTGGCGCGGAAGTCCGCGAGCAGGTTTCCGCTGGCCACGATGTACTTGCCGTTCCACGGCGTGCCCGCCGAGTCCGCGGGCACGGCGCCGCCGCCGGCGACGATGGCCTGCTGCGGGTTCATACCGCCGACGATGGCGGCGATCGCCGGGTCCTGGACCGCCTTGGCCACCTTGTCGGCCGGCGCGCCCTCCAGGAGCCGGGCGACCATGGTCGCCAGCATCTCGACGTGGCCGATCTCCTCGGTCGCCACGTCCATGATCAGGTCCTTGTACTTGCCTTCCATGCGACAGTTCCACCCCTGGAACAGGTACTGCATGGTGACGGTCATCTCGCCGTAGGCACCACCGATGAGTTCCTGCAACTTCATGGCGTACAGGGCGTCGGGCGCCTCCGGCTTGGCTTCGAACTGCAGGTGCTTGGTGTGACGGAACATGATGAGACCAGCTCGATCCTTGGGATAGCGGGCACGTTGTCCCGCGCCGACTACCCGGGGGCCGCCTCCACATTCGACTGTTGTCTGAACTTTGACCGGCCCGCTCCGGATCGGTCACGCACCCGGCTCCCCGCACAAGCCCGCGTCAAGGGAGGACTTCGTCGGCCCCCTTCGGGCAACACGATCGAGGTCGGCCAAGCGCCCCCTGTCCCTTGCGCACGGAGCATCCGTCCACGCGGCATACTCGACGGTGGACGCGCACGATCGCCGCGAGCTCCGGGAGGCGCTGTGGGAGAGCAAGAGCCTGACAATCGCTGGGCCGAACTGACCGGTGGGCGCGGCGGTGCGCGCTACGCGGCCAGGTTCGCCGAGCTGGCCGCCTCCGGTGCCGACGTGCACGGCGAGGCGCGCTTCTGCGGGGTGCTGCTCGACCCCGGCGCGCGCGTGCTCGACGCGGGTTGCGGTACCGGGCGCGTCGCGATCCGGCTCGCCCAGGAGGGATACGACTGCGTCGGCGTGGACGTCGACGCCTCCATGCTCGCCGAGGCGCGCAAGGCCGCCCCGGACATGAGGTGGCTGGAGGCCGATCTCGCCGAGACCGACTCCCTGGGGCTGGAGCCGGACTTCGACATGGTCGTGGCGGCGGGCAACGTCATTCCGTTGCTCGCGGAGGGGACCGAGGCGGCGGTGGTCGCCTCCCTGTCAGCGCTGTTGAAGCCCGGGGGCCTGTTCGTCGCGGGCTTCGGCCTCGATGCCGCTCACCTGCCGCTGACCTCGGCGCCGGTCACCCTGGAGGACTACGACCGCTGGTGTGCGCGAAGCGGGTTGGAGCCGGTGCGGCGGTGCGCGACCTGGGACGGCGACCCCTACACGGGTGGCGGCTACGCGGTGAACGTGCACGTGCGCGCCGCCGTGTCCCCGCGGCCGGACGGTCGCGTCTGAGCGATGAGCGATGAGCGGTTCGGGTCGGTTCTGGGAGTGGCCGGCCCGGCCCCTCGTGCGCGTGCCCAGGACGACGACCGCGCTGTGGCCAGGGTGCACGATGTGGCCGGGGGCGGCCTGCCCGTGTAGACGCGCCGCGGAGCCGGGGCAGACCAGGAGCTGCGCCGGTCGGCGGGGTTCGAGGTGTCGGCCTCGACGTGGAACCGGTTCTTCGCCGCACCGGACACGTGGGTGGCGTGGGCGCCGCACGAGGACCTGCTGGACCACCGTCCGTTCCCGATGATCGAGAAGACCAGACCGATCAGCGTGATCCTGTCAGGCTGTCAGGCTGTCAGGCCGTCCACGGATGGACTCACTCCTCCAGAGAGAGGGCCTGGCCAGGGCACACGTGTACCGCTTCGCGTGCCTTCTCGACCAGCTCGCCCTCCGGTGTCGCGTTCAGCACGATGATGGTGCCGTCGTCCTCGCTCTGGTCGAACAGTGCGGGCTCAGTGAGCACGCACTGTCCGGCACCGACGCACTTGCTGGTGTCCGCGATGATCTTCACGGCCCTCTCCTCCTGGGGTGGGGATGGCGGTTCGTCTTCTACCAGGTCACCGGGAGCTGGTAGAGGCCGTAGATGTTCGCGTCGTCCTTGAACGGCAGCTCGTCGACATCCATCGCGAGCTCCAGGCCGGGAACGCGGCGGAACAGCGTGTCGAACACGATCTGGAGCTCCATCCGAGCCAGGTTCTGGCCCAGACACTGGTGCGGCCCGAACCCGAACGCGACGTGGTGGCGCGCGCCGCGTTCGATGTCGAGCTCGTTCGGGTTCTCGAACGCCCGCGGGTCCCGGTTGGCCGCATGGCCGAGCGCCAGCACTCCTTCGCCGGCGCGGATCAGCTGCCCGCCGACCTCGATGTCCTCGACGCACAGCCGGGCCGTCGCCACGTCGATGATCGTGAAGTACCGCAGCATCTCCTCGACCGCGTCGAGTGTTCTGCCCGGGTCGGCCTTGATCATCGCGAGCTGCTCCGGGTTGCGCAGGAACGCCACGGTCGACAGCGAGATCATGTTCGCCGTCGTCTCGTGGCCGGCCACGAGCAGCAGCAAGCCCATGCCGGCCAGTGCCGTCCGCCGGTAGGTGCCGTCCGCGCGCAGCTTGACGATCTGCCGCCCGAGCAGGTCGTCCGGCGGGTTCTTCTCCTTCTCCGCGATGAGGTCGGCCATGTAGCCCTGGATGGCCTCCATCGCCGCCCACCGCTCCTCGGGCGGCGTCGACTGCTTGATCACCTTCACCGTGTTCTCCTGGAAGAACTCATGGTCGGTGTAGGGCACACCCAGCATCTCGCAGATCACCAGTGACGGAACCGGCAGCGACAGCGAGTCCACCAGGTCACCGGGCCGCGGTCCTGCCAGCAGCGCGTCGATCTGCCCGTCGACGATCTCCTGGATCCGCGGCCGCAGCGCCTCCAACCGGCGCACCGTGAACTCGCCGAGCACGGCCTTGCGCGCCGGTCCGTGCTCGGGCGGGTCCATAGCGATCAGGAAGCGCTCCTCGTCCGGCCGCCGGGACGCCGCCTCGCCCTCGACCAGCGCTGGAAAGTCCGGATGCTGCCGGTCGGCGCTGAACCGCCGGTCGTTCAACACGGTGCGCACGTCTTCGTGGCGGCTGATCACCCAAGCCCACCCGCCGTCGGGGAGGCCGACCCGCGAGACCGGCTCTTCTTCGCGGATCTCCTCGTACGCCGGCGGCGGCGCGAACGGGCACGTGCGGGCCATGGGGAACTCGTGCTTCTCGGTGGTGGTCATGACTTTTTCCTTCCAGGACGTCACGGACAGGCGATGCAGGCCGGACGGCGAAGAGCCGTGTGTGAACGGCAGGTGCTCGACGGTGCGACCGGGTGGGCTCTGGGGTGCGGAAGGACCGACGACGTCGGTGGATGCAGACTCAGCCCGTCCCCTCACGGGCGAAGAGCGGTTCCGCCGCTTCCAGTCGCGGTACCGAGACGCCCAACCGTCGTGCCTCGGCCAGGGTGTCCCGGCAGACCTCACGCGGCTCCTCAGCGTCGGGGTCGGACTGCGCCGTGAGACTCACGCGCGCGAGCGCGACATGAGCGGTCAGCCAGGCGAGCACGGGTGCCGTCAGCCAGGTGGGCGCCCGGAACGGCAGCACACCGCCCCGGTGCCGTCGCAGGTCGATGCCGCGCGCTTGGAGGAGCGGCAGCAGCTCCCGGCCGGCCAGCAGCCCTTCGCGCAGGTCGCCCGTCGACCCGGCCAGTTCGGACAGAGAACCCAGCCGCAGGCCCTGCGAGAACAGGCCGGCATCCGACACGAAATGGACCCACAGCCAGCCGCGGAAGTCAGGCCGCTCCTTGATCCGGAGCCCGGCCTCGCGAAACGCCTGGCGTACGGCCCGCTCCCGGTCGGTCGGGGGCCTGCCGAGGGTACCGAAGACGACCGACGACAGCAGTGCCCCGTTGAGCACGCCGTCCTCGCTGAAACCGCCACCGGCCTGGGGAAAGCCCCAGGCGATCCGGTCGGGCGGGAGTGCGCCGATCGCGACGAGCGGCTCGGTCCAGAGGTTGCCGAAGACCAGCACCGTGGCCTGGCCGACACGCGGGGTCAGGAAGGCGGTTGCCTCCGGGAGGCGGTGGTGCGGCACGCTCAGCACGATCAGGTCGAAGTCGTGGTCGGGCTCCAGCGCCTCGCGGTAGCGCACCGGCCACTTATCCACGACGCGCTGTCCCCACACCCGGCGACGCGTGTCGACCAGATCGAGGTCCACCGTGTCTCCGTAGGTCGCCGCGCGGCCCGGCCGGACGTAGAACTCGACGTCATGTCCCGCCTGGTGCAGGGTCCAGCCGTAGATGGTGGCGATCGCGCCTCGGCCGAACATCAGGATCTTCACGTGGTACCTCGTGGGGTAGGATCGATATGGAGATCATCTCCACTTTCAAAATATGGAGATCATCTCCATTTGTCAACGCGAGGGAACACATGACCGCCGACAAGCCACTGCGGGCCGACGCTCAGCAAAAGCGCGAGGCACTGCTCGCCGCCGCCAGGGAAGTCTTCGACACCGGCGACTTCTTCGACCTGCGCTTCGACGACTTCGCCCGCCTGGCGGGGGTGGGCACCGGCACGTTGTACCGGCACTTCCCCACCCGGGAGGCACTGGCCGAGGCGGTCTACCACGGGGAGGTCGCGGCGCTGTGCGACCGCGCCCGCCAACTACAGGCCGCGCTGCCCGCGGCGGAGGCTTTGGCGACCTTCCTCCGCACCATGGTCGAGCACATAGCCGCCCACCAGGGCCTCGCCCGGACGCTGGCCACGCTGTGGGCCGACCGCTCAGGCGCCCTCGCCGAGGGCAGCCGGGCGCTGGAGGAGGCGGTCGGTGACCTGGTGGCCGCCGCCGTGCAGGAGGGCACCGTTCGCGACGACGTGGATTCCGGTGCCGTGATGGTGGCGCTGCACGGCATCGGTGCGGCTCATGACCGCCCCGGTTGGCGGGCCGAGGCCGACGATGTCATCACCCTCGTGCTGGACGGGCTGCGCCGCCCGCAATGAACGAGGTGCGACGCGAGGCCGCATGCCGCAAGCGAAGGAACCGGCCGGTGAGACGGCGGCGACGATGCGGTCCGGGGTGGTCACCCGGCTGATGCCGGCGACACCTGTGAGGTTTCAGGATGCGTGCGAGAGCGACGAGGGCGCGACTCCGCCAGTTCTGACACGTGTCGAATCCGCCTACGCCGCCGAAGGGGGAACGGTCCAACCCTGTGGAGCAAGCTGTGGTGCGGCAGCTTCGTGACCCGTACGCCGCACTGATGACCCTCATCGGCCGCTGGAACCTCGTTCAACGCACCCCGCCGACATCGAGGCCGACGTTCGAGCCGCCGGGCCGCCGGGAACCGTCGCCGGACTGGACATCACCGCCGATGCCACTGGCCTGGCGCTGTTCGCGACGGTGCGGCGCGCGGACGAGCCGGGGCGATCCCGGCAGTCGGTCAGGTGTTCGTCGCCGGCGCAGCCTCGATCGTCAGTCGAGGCCTTCGATGATGCGGAAGTCGCGCTCGAAGCCGTCGGGGAGTTCGGCCAGCGCCTTCTGGTAGGCCGCACTCTCGTATGCGGCGACCGCCTGTTCGAAACTGTCGAACTCGATCAGGACGACGCGCTCGGCGATTCCGGCTTCGTGTGCGACGACCCGGCTGCCGATGCTGGCGAGCACCCGCCCGCCTGCGGCCCTGACGGCCAGACCGGCCAGTTCGTTGTAGGCGGCAAACCTCTCAGGGTCTGTGATGGTGGGGTAGACGCTGACCCAGTAGCCCTTGGCCACAGTTACCTCCTGTGTTCGGAATCGATGCTCAGAAGCTTGCTCAGATCCATGGCCGGCGCGCTGCGGGGCAGCGAGCCGATGGGTCCGGTGTTCCGTGCGGTCGCGGTGGACGGTCGCTGTGATGGTGGACGGGCTGTCGAGGTGGTCACCCGGGGCACCTTGCGCATGTATCGGCCCCCCGGCCGGTCTCGCCTCCGTCGACCCGGGCGGGAACGCCTGTCACCCAGGTCGCCGGGGCAGGTGCCACAACAGCCTTCTTTGTTTCGATTTCCGAAGCGGTCACCGATGCTAGCGTGTCGGAATTCGAAGCGTCAAAATCCTGGAGAACTGGACATCGGCATGGCAACACCCAGACCTGGCAGCCCTGTTCGCGGCTCGACCACCGGCCGCCCCCTCATGGCCGCACTCGATCTGTTCGGACGGCGGTGGAGTATGCGCATCCTGTGGGAGCTTCGCGCGGGTCCGCTTGGGTTCCGCCCCTTGCAGAAGCGGTGCGACGACATGTCCTCCAGCGTGATGCGGCAGCGCCTGACCGAACTGCTGGATGCCCAGGTGATCCACCAACTACCGGACAGCCGCTACGAGCTCACCCCGCTGGGACAGGAGGCGCGCCACGCCCTGAACCCCCTCGCCCGCTGGGCGGAACGCTGGGCGGCCACGATCAACCCGCAAGGGGCGGACCACACCGACGACCAGACCGCCGGCCGCGTCCCAGATTCGGACACCGTGGGCGATGGGACGCCGGAGAAGGGCTCCGCGGACTGACGCCCCGACTCGGATCGGAGGCGGGGCGGGACCGCCGGGTCACGAGTCGGGGCGGGCACGTACTCGGTGGCCGTCCACGGCACCCCGGCGTCGGTGTCGGCGTCGACCACCGCCGGGATGAAGGGCCCGTGGACCCGGCGTGCGGCGCGGACCTCACGGGCGAACCGGGCCCGGAACGCGCGGTCGTGGGCCAGGTCGTCCTTGACGAGCTCGACGTCGGCCGGATCGCCGTCCGGGGTGCGGGCCAGGTGGACCTTGCCATACCGCCGGCGCTCAGGCGGGCCGGCAGCCGGTGGGGTCCGACGGTGCGGGGGCGTCGGGAGTGAGGGGGTACACGGGGAGGGCGTCCTCACGGTGGCACGGTTCCGGTGGCGCCGAACCCGGTGCAGGGGGTGGGGCAGGGACGAATGACCGTCCCGAGCGTCCTGTGCGCAGGCCGGTGTCCACATGCGGACTCCGCGTGGTCGCGGGCCGCGCACATCCGGCGGGGGGCCGGGTGCGCGTACATGCCCGGCGGTACGTCCACCTGGTTCGACCGTGGCCACGGGTCACCGAGTCCCCGCACGGAGCCGCGGCTGCGGCCGGTCAGGGTGATCCAGGGCGCCGGGCACACCGCCTCGCGAAGCCGATCGACGCGATGAGAGATCTTCGCCGAGCAGGCGAGGGGCTTCACAGACGTCGGACGCGCAGCACGCCGCAGAGCAGCGGGAGGGCGAACTCGCCGTGGGCGGTCTCCGGTCTGCTCGCGAGGAAGGCGCGGATACGGCTCAGCTCGGCCGTTCGCTCCTGATCCGGCATGACGAGCATCCCCGCCCGCGTCGCGAGGGTCGCGACCAGGGAGTCGGCGGTGCGGCGCTGGGCGTGCGGGAACTCGGCCTGCTCCGGCGAGCCGAAGCGGGGTGCTTCGCCGGTCCTCGGAAGGTGCATGTCGGCGGTTTGGGCGCGCCAGCCGGCTGAGGTGTCACGCGGACCGATGGCCGCGCCCCCGCTGATCCTTTCGAGCTCGGCCACCCACTCGACGTGGTCGTCCATGACGTTCCACAGACCGGCCAGGACGCCGCCGGGCGCGAGGACCCTGGCGATCTCCGGTCCCGCGACGGCCATGTCGAACCAGTGCATGGCGTTGCCGGCCAGCACGGCATCGACGGAAGCGTCCGGCAGCGGTATCGCCTCGGCGCTACCGGGCAGGGCGCGGACGGCCGGCAGTGAATGGCGCAGTTCGGTCAGCATGGCCGGGTCGGGCTCGACCGCGATGACGTCGACGCCCAGCGCGACCAGTGTGGCGGTCAGCTTGCCTGTGCCGGCGCCCAGGTCGAGTACGCGCGGTCCGGGCGCGGGCTCGAGCGCCCAGTTCGCCGCGGCGTGCGGGTGGTCCGGGCGGTGCTCGGCGTAGGCGGCGGCCGCGGTGCCGAAGGATGAGGCGTGGAGAAGCCGTTCGTTCCGATCCATCTGGTTCCCATCCGTGTCATTGGCAAGATCAGTGGAGCTGTCGCCGTACGAACAGGTCAGGCGGCGGATCCGGCAGGGGCAGGCCTCCGCCGCAGGGCCCGGAAACACACGGCCACGCGGAGGTATGTACCCGGCAACGGGGTGCGCTGCGCGTGCTCCAGGTGCCGTAGGAAGGACGTCGTCAGTACGCGGGCGGGGTATCCAGCTGTTGTGCACGGCGGCCGGGAGGGGGCGCTGGTGGCGGGCGGCACTCGCGCCCGCTCCACGGCCCCGCCTGCACCGCACCAGATCAGGGGAGAGCTGCCTCCGGGGCACGGGGTGTCGGCCCGCTCCCTCCTGATCCGGGTCAAGGGGGCGGGCTTCCAGACCGCTCTCCACACACTCCAACTCTGCTGGGCCGCGGGCGCCGCGCCGGTCGCCGCTTTCGAGGTCATCGAGCACGTCTGCTGGAGGCGGGCACCGGGCGCGCGGTCCAGGCGATGGCGGGCAGGACCGCCAGGGCGAGCACCCCGCCGACCAGGGACAGCAGGGTGTAGCTTCCGGCGGCCACGACCAGTCCTGAGGCCAGGCCGCCGCCCGCTCCGGCCACGGCGATGGCCACATCCACCAGCCCCTGGGTCCTGGCGCGGGTGGCCAGCGGTGCGGTGTCGGTGACGATCGCGGTGCCCGAGACGATTCCGAAGCTCCAGCCCAGGCCCAGCAGCGCCAGAGCCAGGGCCAGCAAGGGCACCGAGTGGGGCGGGGCCAGGGCGGCCAGCAGTCCGGCGGCCAGCAGTGTCACCCCGGAGGCGGCGGCCACGGGCAGGCGGCCCAGGCGGTCGACCAGGAAGCCGCTGAGCGGGGAGGGCAGGAACATCGCCGCGACGTGGACGGCGATGACCAGCCCGGCCGCGCCCACCGAGTGGCCGTGGCCGGTCATGTGGACGGGGGTCATGGTCATGATGGCGACCATGACGAGCTGGGCCAGGACCATGACGGCGGCGCCCAGCACCAGCATCCGCGTGTTCGCGGCAGTGGTGGCAGCGGCGGCAGGACTCGGTGTGGTCGTGGCGGTGCTCTGGGGGAGAGCTGCTTCGGCGCGGGCGGTGGTGAGCGGGTCCGGGCGCAGCAGCAGCCACAGCACCAGCCCGGCCGAGGCGTAGGCCGCCGCTGCCAGCAGGAAGGGTCCGGCCAGTGCCGGGATACCCACGATCCGTGCCAGGTCGCCCAGTTGGGTGACCAGGTTGGGACCCACGACGGCGCCCAGGGTGGTGGCCACCATGACCGTGCTCAGGGCTCGGCCCCGGTGCTGGGGGGTGGCCAGGTCGGCTCCGGCGTAACGGGCCTGGAGGTTGGTGGCGGTCCCCGCCCCGTAGACGAACAGGGAGGCGAACAGCAGCACGACGTTGTCGGCTGTGGCCGCGGCGACCACGCCCACGGCTCCCAGCGCGCCCGCGGCGTATCCGGCGACCAGGCCGGTGCGCCGTCCCAGGCGTTGAGAGGTGCGTCCGATCAGGGCCGCGGCGGCGGCCGAGCCGATGGTGAACAGGGCGCTGGGCAGGCCGGCCCAGCCGGCGCCGCCGAGCATGTCCTGGGCCAGCAGGGCGCCCACGGTGATCCCGGCGGCCAGTCCGGCGCCACTGAGGATCTGGGCGGTGACCAGCACGGTCAGGATGCGTCGTTGGGCGGGGTGGGGCGCGGTTGTGGTTGTGGTGATGGTGTTCATGGCAGGCAGAGACCTTGCTGTCGGGGAGGGCGGGGGCGGGCGGTCAGGGGGTGACGTCCATGCCGTCCGAGCGCCATTCCAGGACGCCCTCGTCCAGCAGGGCGGCGTCGCGGCCGTGCTCGCGCAGCAGGCGCACGGCGTCGTAGGAGAGCACGCAGTAGCGACCCCGGCAGTAGGCCACGACCTGGGTGTCGGCGGGGATCTCGGCCAAACGGTCGGCCAGCTCCTCCAGGGGGATGGACACCGCTCCGGGCAGGTGCCCGGCCTCGTACTCCTGGTGGGGGCGCACGTCCAGGACCATTGCGGTGCCGCTGGCGACCGAGGCCAGGAGGTCCTCACGGCCCACGAGGCGGATGTCGTCCTGGTCCAGGTAGGCGCGGCGGGCGGCTTCGACCTCGGCCTGGTGGGTGTCGGCCACACGGCACAGCACCGACATCAGCGTGGCGACGTCGTCACCGGCCAGGCGGTAGAAGATGCGGGTGCCCTCGGCGCGGGCGGTGACCAGTCCCGCCTGGCGCAGCACCTGTAGGTGGGCCGAGGCGGTGGACAGCTTCAGCTCCACGGCGCCGGCCAGGTCCTGGACGGGGCGCTCTCCCTGGGCCAGGAGTTCGACGATCTCCAGGCGCTTGCCGTGGGCCAGGGCCTTGCCGGTGCGGGCGATGGCGTCGTACAGGTCGGTCTTGCTCATCTTCGAAGCTCCATAGTTCCATGTATCTTTGGAATATAGTACGTGATCGAAGGGAGCGCCGAAGGAGGGCGGTCCCGTCCTGATGGAGAGGGTCATAGCGTGCCCGCACCGAAGGAGGCCGATGTGGACACCGACCTGGGTGGCTCCCAGCGCGAGCACTGGCAGGGCGTCTACGACCGCAACCCGCACATGTACGGCGCCGACCCCTCCGAAGCCGCCCGACACGCGCAGAAGGTGTTCGCCGCGCACGGTGCCCGGGAGGTTCTCGAACTGGGCGCGGGGCACGGAAGGGATGCCCTGTGGTTCGCCGTCCGGGGTTTGCGGGTCCACGCCGCCGACTTCAGCGCCACCGCCCTGGACCAGCTCACCCGCACCGCAGACCGGCAGGGTGTGGCGGGGCGGGTGCGTACCCATCTGCACGACGCCCGCACGCCCCTGCCGCTGGCGGACGCCTCGGTGGACGGGGTCTTCGCGCACATGCTGCTGTGCATGGCCCTGTCCACTGCGCAGATCCACGCGCTCATGGGCGAGATCGATCGGGTGCTGCGCCCCGGGGGCGCGCTGGTGTACACGGTGCGCCACACCGGAGACGCCCACTACGGGGCCGGCACCTCCCACGGCGACGACATCTTCGAGCACGGCGGGTTCGCCGTGCACTTCTTCGACCGCGCACTGGTCGAGAACCTCGCCACCGGATGGGACCTCGCCGAAGTCGCACCTTTCGAGGAGGGGGAGCTGCCCCGACGGCTGTGGCGCGTCACCCAGGTCAAACCCGCATCCCACCGGGTTCGCGCCACAACCGCCCGGGACTCCGACGAGCCGGCAGCGAGCTCGCGTCGGTCTGAGTGAGCCACGGCCGCGGCGACTCGTGGCGACCGACGTGGTCGCCGGCTGCCTCTGCCTGACCTCGCCGCCCGCCACTGTGTGTTCTGCGGGTGCGTGGCCGAAGTGCGGTGGAGTCCTGCCTGTGGGGACGATGCGGTCGGGGTCGATACCCTTTTCCTGGCTCGGCCGGATGTCTCCCTCTCGGAGAAGAAAAATGGATATAGGGTTGCCTATGTCCTCATTTTTCATTTGCGACAACGGTTCAGCGGAGCGCTTTCTCTGTGAGTGTGTTTTCTCTCTGATCCCCCTGGAACACTAGTGGGCGTCAGAAATACGCAGTGAGTTTCCGCGGTCCCGGACCGGGTCGGCCTTCGACGCATCCGGGGCGGTGCACGTGCCCGGGGCGATGACACCGGTGCACTACGCCCCTGCCCACGGCCACACCGTCTACGTCGAGGCCCGCGTGTGGGCCCGCCATGACCTGGAAGGGCCTTCCCAGCGCCTTCCTGTAGCCGTGTACCTCCGTTCGTGGGCCGGTCCGACCGACACGGCCGGCACCGCTTTATGACATGAGGAAGAACGCCATGACCATGGTCGCCTTCGACCACACCACCACCGACTACGGCCTGGACCACGCGCTGTGCCTGGCCCATGCGGCCAAGCTCGCCTACGCGGACGAGGGCACGGCCCGCGAGCAGGCCCGGGAGTGGGGCTTCGATCGCTTCCGCTTCTTCGAGGCCGACTTCTCCCCGCCCTTCGCCCTGGACCACACGCAGGCCTACGTCATGGCCGGCGGCGACATGATCATCGCGGCCTTCCGCGGGACCGAGCCCACCCAGATCATGGACTGGCTGTCCGACGCCAAAGCGCCCATGGTCCCCCACTCGTCCAAGAAGGGCATGGTGCACTGGGGGTTCGACACGGCCCTGGAGGCGATCTACCCGCAGATGCTGGTGGCGCTCGAGGAGCTGCGAACCAACGACCAGACCCTGTGGTTCACCGGCCACAGCCTGGGCGGAGCGCTGGCCATGCTCGCCGCCGCGCGCGTCAGCCTGGTCGATCCGGAACTGACCGCCGACGGCGTCTACACCTTCGGTCAGCCCCGCACCTGCGACCAGAAGCTGGCCAGCGCCTACGACGGCGCCCTGCGGGGGCGCACCCACCGCTTCGTCAACAACAACGACATCGTTCCCCGGGTGCCGCCGGGCCCGTTGTACGCGCACGTGGCCGAGGAACGCTACATCGACGCCGACGGACACCTGCGGGAGAAGGCCCCGGGTCTGTTCGGCGGGCTGGTGGACCGCGCCAAGGGGTACGCCGACGACATCACCTCGCTCAGGCCCGACGCCGACGGTCTGACCGACCACTTCGTCGACGCCTACATCACCTGCCTTCAGAGCGCCGGCCGCTGACACCTGACCCGTCTCCACCGGGGTTTCACGTGACGGTCAGGAGAAGCCGAGTAACCCAGGACTCCCAGGTCACCGACCTGGGAGTTCAGTGTCTCTGAGGTTCTGTGTCCCTGAGAGGGTGATCGCACCGACCCGGGCTTGGGCGGCCGTGTCCGCCGTCACGACGCGTGTGACGAAGCCTGGTGCCGCGCACGCCAGAGGGACGGCTCAGGATTCGGCAGCGGGCCTCGACGGCGGCGGCCTCGCCGGGGGCACCTCGGGTCTTCGAGACGGCTTCCTCGGGGGATGGTCGAGAGAGGGCCCCCGCGAGGAGCTTGCCGAGCCGCATGACTGGAAATGTCGATGGGGAGGCGGAGGAGTACGGTGCCTGCCAGCGGAGCACATGAGGCCCAGCGGGTGGATTCACAAGGCCTCTGTTCCGGTGTGCGTTGTATATGTGGTGGGGTGGAATTGATATATATGACGAATCTTAAAGACACTTCTCTTGGTCGCAGGAAGACCCTTCGGAATAGATGGACGGCTTCTTTTGGTGTGCTTGTTGTCATACCGTTCTTCCTGTTCTGGTTGGCTTGGACTATGGAGGAAGCGCACGCTCCAGGGGAGGTGGAGCGATGGACGGTATGGTTTCTCGCGATCTTCTTTCCGGTGACTTGGTGGTTCCTTCTCAAGGCAAGCTTCTTCACTAATATCCAGATCGGAGAGGGGGTCGTTGTCATAAGGAACCTTTTCAGCAAGACCGTGATTCCTGCTGAACAGGTTTCGAGTGTGACTTGGGAAGGGGGAGTGGATGTCATCACGAGGAGCGGTGAAAAGTACTGGTGCTTCAACCTGGGAGGATCTTTGATCGGAGCGCTCGCCGGATATCCGACGAATCGTCGATGCGCGCGGGAGATCGAGGATTATCTGGAATCCTTTGAGAGTTCAAAACCCGCCCAAAGTGAAGATCGGGTGACCACTTCGCTGCACCTGAACATCCTGTTCCTGGCCTGCTCGGTCCTCGGCGCCCGTTCGGCGTTGTTCCTGTTGGAACTTGCGTTCGCTTGACCTCGTTGGTCACCCGCCCGGTGCGGGTCCTTCAGGTCCAGGGCCGTTCGCGTCGGCGGCTCGGCCATCATCGAACGCCTTGCGGATGATGATTTCGGGGTTCGCGGAATCCGGTGGCCCTCGGGCGACTGTGGTTCTCACATGACCGGGGGGCCCGGGCCCGGACCGGCGACCTCAAGGAGTGCACCCGCATGACGACCAGTGGTCAGCGGATGATCGAAGCGGCACGTCCGACAGCGCGCAAGCGGCTGGTCATCCCGGTCCTGCGCTCACTATTGGTTTCCAGAGCCCTGTCGTTCTCGCGATCGAGACCAGTTCTGACGGGGTGGTCCCTGACCAGCACGAGGCCAAGACCAAGAGCAGCGGAACCCCCGCGCTCGGCCCCCTGCCGGGCCCTGCCGGGTCCGGACCCGCGGCGCACCACCTCGGGTGCCGGCCTCACTGCGGGACCTGGCCATCGGCGTCCTTCTCCTGGCGGGACGGAACAGTATCCCTGCGGGGCTGCGGCACCACGGCCCGGGACAAACGCCGCCCGCTCGCTGTATTCGGTCTTGCATGACCAACCCGCACAGGCCGCGAGAACGACAGAGCCCTGGAAACGCCTCTGGCTCCGCACGCGTGGTCGAGCTGCGCGGTATGTAAATTCCAGCGAGCAGGAAGTATTTATTCGCAAATAGACAACCGGCATACCCGCATTTTATCAGGGCAAACTGGGTAAATCGCTTTCCATGAAACGTGCAGGTGGTCTCCGTGGCCACATGTGGACATCTGCGATATGCCGGTTCCCCTTGTTGGCTAATTGGTGCCCTCCTAGGGTTGGATTCAGTAATAATTACCCCCGGCCCCCGAAAGAAAATATGCGTGCTCTGAAGAAGGTCGTCACCTCCTCCCTGCTTTCCGGCGCGTTGATCGCCGTCGCGGCCGCCAGTGCGTCCGCGCAGGAGCAGACTCCCTACGAGCCTCCCACGCCCGACAGCTCCGGATGGATCGTCTACACCGATGTCGTCGCGCGGTCGGCGGACGTGTACACCGTCCAGGGGGAGGCCGGTGAAGAGGGAACGTGCCACTTCCAGGACGAGGCGTCCCTGGCTCCGGGGGAGTCCGCCGTCACCGTCAACGAGGTGGCGTTCAATCCCGACACCTGCCAGTCAAGGCTCGCTTCGACGCCGGTTGCGGGAAGTGAGGAGGCCCCTGCGGGCAACGAGGAAACCGAGGCGATTCGTGAAGCATCTGCTGAAGCAGGCTCCGAAGCAGAAGCCGAAGCGGCTCGTGCCGCCACGAGATCCGAGGGCTACCTGTGGTCGTGGTATGAGGATCCCCCCGGCATCAAGGTGGCCGAGGTGGCGAACCACACCACGTGGTCATGGAACGGCTCCGGTGTGCTGTCCTCGCCAGGGCCTGTGGGGAACCAGGGAACCCGTCACTTCTCCACCTCGGGTTGGAGCCTGGAGAGCCATAACTGGAACAACGTCTACAACTCCTCGCAGACGACTTCCAGCACCTATGCCCACTTCCGGAACAATCTCTTCTGCGTCACCATCGACACCCATGTCTACGCAGACAGGAACACGGTACACGGCCAGGCCAGCGGGAATCTGCGCGGTGTCTGGAACTGGTCGAAGTCCGGTGGGTGCAATTCCCTGCTGTCGTTCAATCATCAATTGGAGCGTACCCTCAACTAAAAGAACCCAGGTGTCCTGGAAACCCACGTCCTGGTGAGTGTTCACCGGAGGCCGGATCGGCCTCCGGTGAACAGCCGTACCTTCGGGAGAGAAACGATGTCCTTGCTCATCGCACGCGCCGCCCTCATCACGGCTCCGGTGTTCGCCGCCGCGGCCACGCTCCTGCTCGTGGTCACCGGTGACCAGGTCTCCAACGTGCTCGTGTGGGGCGGGTCGGTGACGCTGGTCGCCGCGCTACCGACTGTTGTGCCGGAGCGGTACTGGCGCATCGCTATCTGGACCTGCTCCGCGCTCGTGCTCGTCCTCGCCGCTCTGAGCATCTTGTCGATCGGCGCCTACTTCCTTCCCGCACTCGCCGCTCTCGTCGTCGCGGGCATCACCTACCGCCCGCGGGAGTAGACCGCCCAGGCGCTGTCGGCTCTCCCTCCCATCGGCCCCGGTCACTCCCTCTGCATGGAGGAGACCACCCCCGACGGCACCGACGCGGGGCGGGACCGCCCGGAACGGGACGCACCCGTCGTCACCGACTCGACCAACACCGGCCGACGGGCGGTGGACTGAATGGAGCCAAGGGCACAGCGTTCGCGAGGCCGAGTCCGTCAGGTGCTCGCGGCGCACCGACTCGGGAGGGAAGCAATGGTTGCCCTCCACGATCACTGTGCGTTCCGCCTCGGCCAGGACGACCCCGTTCCACACGACTCGGATCATCGGTGGTCACCGCTCTCTGTGCTCGGGGCGGCCGGTACCGCCCGTGGGAACACCGGACAACCGGCTCCTGGGTCGGTCTTCCCCGCACACTGTCAGCGACACGACACGACGCGGCACCCGCCGTCACTCGCGCCGGGGCGTCCCGGCGGGTTTGCCCGCCGGCCCCGGGGTTAGGGGAGTGCCATCACAGAGCGGGCGAAGTCGACGTACGGGGGAAGGCCATGACCCACTACCTGCTGCGCGGTGCGTTGGCGGGCGCCGCGGGGACCACGGCGCTCAACACGGTCACCTACCTCGACATGGCGCTGCGGGCCAGACCGGCCAGCACGACTCCGGAGACGACCGTCCAGAAGGTGGAGGAACTGACCGGAACACCGCTGGCAGAGGACTCGCAGGAGGAGGCCAACCGGCGTTCGGGCATCGGACCCCTGCTCGGGATCGCCACGGGGGTGGTGGCCGGAGCACTCTACGGCGCCGCGCGCTCCCGCTGGCCCGGGCTGCCGGTCCCCCTGCTCGCGGTCGCCGCCGGTGCCGCGGCCAACCTGGGTAGTACCGCCCCGATGACCGCGCTCGGGGTCACCGATCCGCGCGAGTGGTCGGCCGAGTCGTGGATCTCCGACCTCGTGCCCCACCTGGCCTTCGGGCTGGCCACCGCACTGGCCTACGAGTCGACCGACGACACCGCCTGAGGGCCACCGGCCGCGCGCAGGTTCGTCCACGATCCTGCGTTGTGTATTGACGGCGACGGGACGATCTCCGGCTGACCTTCGCAGACGTTCTTCGCATCCGCTAGCGGGGGTCGGGACCGAAGGTCCACACACGGTGCGTGTTCCGGCCGCCCCTGCGTGTGGGCTCGCCCAGGAGCGCGGTGACGCCGTCCTCGACACGGTCCAGCAACTCTCGGCCGAACACGCACAGGGTGTTCTCCCAGGGGTGTCCGAACGTTCCCAGCCGTAGGTCGGCCGTGGTGTAGATGTAGTAGTCCCCGTCAGGGAAGACCTGGCCTGGCACGCCCGGGCGACCGGGGCCGCCGACGCGGCTCGGGTCGAACCGGTAGCCCGCGTGGTTCCAGTCCAGCCAGTAGAGGGGCTCGTCGGCGCGGGCGAGAGCGAGCAGTTCGGGCACGATGGCCTGATCCAACGCGGGTCCGGGACCGTCCAGGAACCAGGTGACCGACTCCGCGGGTTCGCGGATGGCCGGGTGGACGTTCACGCTGGGCGCGAAGGAGAACCGCGCGTAGAAGCGGTCCCACAGGTCGTCGTGCTCGGGTTCGAAGAGAAGTTGCCGCACCGGTCGTTGGTCGGCCGGGACTCCCGGCGGGGACCAGTGCTGGGAGCGGACTGTCGTCACCTCGTGGAACCCCGCGCCGAGGTACATCCGCCGCAGGTCACCGTCGGCCTCGGCGACGACGAAGCGGATTCCGGCATTCCACCATCCCCAGGTGCGGGGCATGGTCGGCCGGGTCCGCTCCGCCATGGCGCTGAGCAGTGCGGGACACGGGGTGCTCATGCCCTCCACCGCGACGAACGGTGTGCCCTGGAGGAGGTGGAACCAGGCCAGCGCCGTGACCTCGTCGTCCCGGATCAGCTTCAGATCGATGCATTCGAAACGGATCCCGTCCCTCTTCTGCTCGGAGAGCGCACGTCGGTGCGGTCCGCCGTTCTCGGACATGAGCAGAGCCTGGTCCGCGTAGTGGTGAGTCCCTGGCAGAAGCGCGTGCACCGAGGGCGGAGCGACGTCGGGGATGGCGTCCAGCGGTGCGACCAGGACCGAGCGCTCCCACCCGGGGGTGAACCCGGCGGCGAGCAGGGCCTCGGCCAGGCCGGCGCTGTCGTGGGAGTGGACGCGCCACTCGACAGGTTCGGTCCGCCTGCGAGCCGTGTCCTGGACGCGCCGGACGAGACCGTGCACGTCGGCCCTTGTGGTGTCGGTGTGGTCGACCACGGCGTGGGTGCCGTAGTGGACGCTCACCAGCGGTCCGTCGCGTTCCACGACCGCGCCGAGCGGAGGGGGATCGGGGACATGAGTGCGTACGTGGGCGTCGTGAGCGGCCAGCAGTGCACCGGTGTCCACGGGTCGTGTGCTCCTGATCGGTGCCTGGGGGCGGTGAGGTCGAACGCTTCATGGTGGCAGACCAGGGTGAGTACGGTGCTGCGGTGCCCGGCCGTGGACGACACCAGCGGATTCCGAAGAAGGGGTGTCCGCAGTGGCGAGGTGCGAGAGGATCAAGGCCGCCCCTTCGCGAGCACTCACGAGGTGACTGTGACCGACGCAGAACGAACGTTGGAACTCTTCCGATTCGAGGATCCGGGACAGAGCATCGCCGTTGAGGTGCAGTGCGGTGAACCACTGGATGGCGCGGATGGGCGACACTTCGACGCTTGTGTCGTGGTGAGGAGCGGTTTCGTTCACGGTCGGGTCGGGCTGGTGGTGTCGCCCGAGGACCTGGATGACTGGGAGCGCTGCCTTGATGCGCTTCAGGCGGGGGAGCGGGCCGAGTGGCCCAGAGGAGAACGGACCGCCTGGGTCGAGGTGGTGCCCGAGGAGCCTGTGGACGTGACCGTGCGGGATGCGCCATCGACACAGATCGCGGTGCGCATGCCGATCGATGACCCTTCCGACTGGGTGCAGGAGAATCGGTTGAGGTTGGATCGCCTCCGCGAGGCCGTGCAAGCGCAAGCGCAAGCGTGAGCTGCCGCGGGTGCCGCCGCGCTGGACCGGCCGGCGTCCCACTCGCCGGCCGTTCGCACGACAGCACCCGCTCGACCCTGGTGGGCCGACGGCTCCTAGACGACCTGCCACTGCTGGTTGTCGCCGCCCCAGCAGGACCACAGCTGGGCCTTGGACGTCTCCCGGCTCACGTCCAGGCAGAGGCCGGACGCGGCACTGCGCAGGGTGCCGTCGGAGTGGAAGGTCCACCTCTGGTTGTCCTGGCCGTTGCAGTCGTAGATGCCGACCCTTGTGCCGTCGTCGCCCGCCCCTCCCAGGGCGTCCAGGCACTTCGCGCCGCCGTAGACCGTGATCTCCCCCGTGGCCGTCCTGGTCCACTGCTGGTTCGATCCGCCGTTGCAGTCGTAGATCTGGACCTGGGTGCGGTTCTCCTGCGTCCCTCCGGGGACGTCGAGGCAGCCCGGGACGCCGACGTTGGCCAGCCCCGTGTCGGGCGTGCGGCCACTGAGGCCGAACGCGTACGTGAGCCGGTCGATCCCGGTGGGGTTGCGCACGCTCAGCGACAGGTCGGTGCCGCTGCCGTGGAGGGCGAAGAGGGAGTACCAGTCGTAGTCGGGCCGGTAGGTGTGCTTGCCGCCGAGGGCCGGCCAGTAGACCGAGCCCATGCCGAGGTCCTGGACGGTGTCGGTGGCGGCGCGGATGTACCGCACGAAGTTGTCCGAGCTGTCCGACTCGTTGTAGTCGCGGCCGTCGTCCATCGGGGCGCCGAACTCGTCCAGAACCGTGCGGGCGCCGCAGGAACCGATCCGTTCCCGGAACAGGTTCACCCACTCGTCGTAGCTCATGGAATCGAACTGGAACGCGTACAGGTGCAGCGACACGTAGGTTCCGTCCAGGCGGCTGTCGCCGCAGACCGAGACGACCTCGCCGTTGTAGCCGCTGCCGCTCACGATCATCCGGTCCCGGGGGACGGACGGGTAGCGCTCGACCCAGTCGACGGCGAGGTCGGCCCACGCGGAGGCGCTGTACCCGTGGGGCTCGTTCATCGGCTCGAAGTAGACCAGGTCGGTGGACCCGTATTCGTCGACGACGGCGTCCCACATCGCGAAGAAGGCGGCCTCGTCGTCGATCCTGCCTCCGGAGGCGGCGCCGTCCTCCCAGTAGGAGAGGATCACCTGCATGCCCCTGTCCGTCGCGGCGTCGACGGCCCCGAAGTAGGCGTCGCCCCACGCCGTGCCGGGGACGGAGTAGGTGTTGATGGGCAGCCGGACGGTGTTGGCGCCGACGGTGCTCTCGAACCCGCTGTAGACGGCGTCGGCCTTGGCCCTGACGGTCGCGTAGTCATCGGACTCGCTCAACCCCTCGGGGACGACGGGGCCGTCGATGAAGTTGTCTCCGGGAGCCGCCCAGTTCACGCCGCCGAACCGGGAGGCGTCCAGCTCGGCCGCCTCGGCCGCCGGCGCTGCCGGAGTCACCGGGGCCGCCGGTGCCGCCGCGGCCGGCGAGGCGGCGGACGCGGCGCCGGCCGGTACGGCGAGCAGTGTGGTCAGCGCGGCCGTCAGCACCGCGCGGAACAGGCGTCTGTGTGCGGGAGGTTCGGGGGAACGGTCACCTCGGGGAGTGCGGGGGGCACGGGGGTGGTGCACGGATTCTCCTAGTTCGAGGGGTAGCGCCGGGGCCGTGGGTCCGCGCCGGGTGTGCCTTCCCATGAGCGGTCTGCGCCGGACCCGCGGCCTGTCTTCACCGACTGCGTTGAACCAGGGATAGTAGGCAACAGCACGAATCCGCTACCTCTCGAACACGAACGCACAGAAACGTTCACACACGAACAGATCATCTTTCGTGGAAGGCCCGGATGACCGAAGACCGTCCGTTCGCTCACCAGCGCAGGGAACGGCTCATGGGCGAGGTGCGCCGACACGGCACCGTGCGGGTCCGCGACCTCGCCAGGCTGCTGGAGGTCAGCGAGCTGACCGTGCGGCGCGATATTGCCGCCCTGTCCGCACGAGGCCTGCTCACCAAGGTGCACGGGGGCGCCACCCTGCCGACCGAACTCCATCCGGGCCAGGACCCGCCGCGCCGGAAGCGCCCCGAGCCGACGCCCTTGACGATCGGCATGGTCGTGCCCTCCCTGGACTACTACTGGCCGCGGGTCGTCGGTGGCGCACGCGCGGCCGCCGCCGCTCTCGGCGTCCAGCTCCAGTTGCGCGGCTCCAGCTACGACCAGGCCGAGGACCGCCGCCAGGTCAGACGGCTGATCGAGGCCGGGCAGGTGCAGGGCCTGCTGCTGGCCCCGACCCTCGACGGTGAGGGCGTCGACGAGATGGTCGACTGGATCGGCGACCTGCCGGTGCCGACGATCATGGTGGAGCGACAGGTCCCCCACTGGACGCCGACCGCGAGTCAGCTGGAGTGGGTGCGCAGCGACCACGCGCTGGGTCTGGAGATGGCCGTACGCCACCTCCACGAGCACGGTCACCGCCGTGTCGGACTGGTGCTGTCCGAGGGCAGCCCGACGTCCGCCCACCTTGTCCAGGGCTGGTTCAAGGCCTGCGAGGAACTCGACCTGCCCAGCGACTTCGTGGTCCGGCAGGGGGTGTCCCTCTACGTGCCGGGCCACCGCCGGATCATCGAGGGCATCCTGGACCGGTGCCGCAGGTCCGGGAGCACGGCCCTGATCGTGCACAGTGACCCCGACGCCATATCCGTGGCCCAGTACCTCACCGAGCAGGGGGTCGCGATCCCGGACGACATCGCGCTCGTCGGCTACGACGACGAGGTCGCCCATCTCGCGCAGCCGGCGATCACGGCCGTCCGACCGCCCAAGGCCCGCGTCGGCCGGGTCGCGGTCGAGATGATGGTCGCCAGGCTCATGGAGGGCCGGCGCCGCCCCGGACAGCGCGTGCTCGTCCTGCCGGAGCTGAACCTGCGCGAGTCCTCGGTCAAGAGCACCGAATCACTGTGACACCGCGCGTGACACCCGAGCCTTGACGGGCGCTTCCGAACACCGGCCACGCCGACACGTGCCCCGGATCGGCCACGCCGACACGTGCCCCGGACCCCGGCGGGAACGAGGCGTTGAGCGGACGGACGATCCCGTCGCAGCTCAGGACGGCCGGCCTCTCGGGCGCCGGAGAGCGGTGTGCCTCCCGGACCCGGCGAAGGCCGAGAGCCGTATGAGCGGACTCCGGTGGAGCCTCGACGGCTTCCGGCCGTGCTCACGCCCTTCCTTCACCCCCTTCCGCGGCACCGCGGCCTGGTCGCCGCCCGGAGGAGATCTGGGGTGGGGGTCTTGTCACACCCGTGGGCGGTTCCTACGATGGGGTCAATTGTCGAAGCGCTTCGACACCCACGCAACCGTGCCGCTACTCATCCCTCCCGGCCCGACCGCCCCTCCCACCCCGGGCCCGACCGGCCTCCCCCCACGCCGTCCCTGTCGAGCCCCGCCCAGCCCGGCGACCCGATCGCGAAGCCGACGGCTCCACACGGCCCGCTCCGCGGCGCGGCACCGAGCCCACCCCCTGCCGAAAAGTGCCCCGATGCACGCACACCACCACCGCCCGCCCGGAACACCCCTCCCACCCCGCCGCCGGGTCCGCGCAGCCGCGAGTGCGACGCTGCTCCTCCTGGCGGGCGTCGGCTGCGCGGCCGAACGCGACCCCGACGTGTACACGATCATGAACTCGGGCACCGACGAGCCCTACCACTCCTGGGACCAGGAGGTCATGGACGCCTGCGGCGCGCAGGCGGGCGTGCGGGTGGACCAGCTCAGCGTGCCCGCCGACCAGCTGGTCCCCAAGGCCCTGAGGATGGCCTCCTCCGGCTCGCTGCCCGACGTCATCTCCCTCGACGGATCGGACCTGCCGCAGTTCGCGGAGGCCGGCGGCCTGGTCCCGCTGGAGGACCTCGGACTGCCCACGGACGACCTCACCGAGAGCGCGCTCGCCTTCGGCAGCCACGAGGGCGTCTACTACGGCGCGGCCCGTTCGGTGAACTCGCTCGGCCTGTTCTACAACGCGGCCGTCCTCGCCGAGGAGGGGATCGAGCCCCCGACGAGCTGGGAGGAGCTGCGCTCCTCCGCCGCCGCGCTGACCGAGGGCGATCGTTACGGCCTCGCCATCAGCGCCCTGTCCACCGAGGACGGCGTCTACCAGTTCCTGCCCTGGCTGTGGTCCAACGGCGGCGACGAACGGGAACTGTCCTCCCCCGAGTCGGTGGAGGCGCTCCAGTACATCGTCTCCCTGGTCGACGCCGGATCGGTGTCCCCGTCGGTGGTCAACTGGACCCAGGCCGACGCCAACGACCAGTTCATCGCGGGCAACGCGGCCATGATGATCAACGGCCCCTGGCAGATGCCGGTGCTGCGCGAGCATCCCGAACTCGACTGGGCCGTCGTGGAGATCCCTGTCCCCGAGGCCGGGGACACCTCCGTCGCCCCGATCGGCGGGGAGGCCTACACCGTCCCGGTCAACGTCGACCACCCCGGCCGCGAACAGGTCGCCGCCGCACTCGTGGCCTGCCTGACCACGGCGGAGGCGCAGCTGGACTGGTCGACCAAGGGCAGCAACGTGCCGCTCGACCCCGGGGCGGCCGAGGAGTACAGCGAGCAGGTCCCGGAACTGGCGCCCTTCGTGGACCAGGTGCGCACGGCGCGCAGCAGGACCGAACACGTGGGCACCGAGTGGAACACCTACTCCCAGGCCATCGGCACCGCGCTGCAAGCGGCGCTCACCGGCAGGTCGAGCCCGCAGGACGCCATGGGGCGGGCACAGGAGCAGGTCGAGTCGCAGGTGGAGGGCCGCTCATGAGGGCCCCGGCGACCGCACGGCGGCGGGCCCTCACACCGTGGCTGTTCCTCGCCCCCGCGCTGGTCTACCTGCTGCTGTTCTTCGGGTATCCGCTGGTCCGCAACGTGGTGATGAGCTTCCAGGACTACACATTCGCCACGTACTTCACGGGCGAGGCGCCGTTCAACGGCCTGGAGAACTGGCGGGCGGTGTTCGCCAACGAGCTGTTCGCCGCGTCCCTGTGGCGGACCCTGCTGTTCACGGCGGGCTCGCTGGCCGGACAGTTCGGCATCGGCATGGCGCTCGCGGTCTTCTTCAGCCGCCGGTTCCCGCTGTCCGGGGTCATGCGGTCCCTGCTCCTGCTGCCGTGGCTGATCCCCATGGTGGTGGCGGGCACGGTCTGGCGCCGGGTCCTGGACCAGGAGACCGGGGTGCTGAACGAGGCGCTCCAGGCACTGCACCTCACCTCGGCGGCTGTTCCATGGTTGAGCAGTCCCGACCACGCGCTGCTGTCGGTGGTGCTGGTCAACATCTGGATCGGCATCCCCTTCAACATGGTGATCCTCTACGGCGGCCTCCAGGAGATCCCGGCGGAGCTGCGCGAGGCCGCCGTGCTCGACGGCGCCGGGCCGTTGCGCACCTTCTTCAGCGTGACCCTGCCCCTGCTGCGGCCCGTCGTGACCGTGGTGCTGGTGCTGGGCTTCATGTCCACCGTGAAGATCCTGGACCTGGTGCTGGCGCTCACCGGCGGCGGTCCCGCGCACTCCACCGAGACGCTGGGCACCCTCACCTACCAGCTGTCGTTCCTCCAGCTCGACTTCGGCCAGGGCGCCGTCGTCGGCAACGTCCTGATCATCATCAGCATGGTGTTCGCCGCGCTGTACCTGCGCGCCAACCGCGGAGGTGGCACCCGATGAGCGCCGTTCCGAACAAGGCCGGCAGCGCGGCCTCCCCACCGAGGGGCCCGGCCGGGCGGGACCGGAGTCCCGCCTCCACGCCTCGAACCCCGGCCCGGTGGCCGCGGGTGACGCGCAGGGCGCGCGGCGACGCCGTGAGCCTCGTGTTCGGGGTCCTCGTCCTGGGGTTCCTGCTGTTCCCCCTGTACTGGATGCTCAACACCGCGCTGCAACCCGGCGCCGCGACGGCCGACCTCCCGTGGTTCCCCCGCACGATCGACTTCGGCAACTTCCAGCGGGCCTGGGAGTCGCAGGCGGCCAACCTGGCCACCTCCCTCCTGGTGGCCCTCGGGGCGGTCGCGGTGTGCCTGACCGTCGCCACCCCGGCCGCCTACGCCCTGGCGCGGCTGCGGATGCGGGCCGCGAACGCGGTCGTGTTCGCCATCCTCATCACGCAGATGGTGCCGGGCATCGTCGTCGCGAACGCCCTGTACAACGCCTATGTCGAACTGGGCCTGGTCAACTCCTACGCGGGGTTGATCCTGGCCGACGCGTCCCTGGGCCTGCCGTTCACGATCGTCCTCATGCGGGCGTTCATGGTGTCCATCCCCGAGGAGGTGATCGAGGCGGGAATGATCGACGGCGCCGGACGGCTGCGCGTCCTGCTCTCGATCGTGCTGCCCATGAGCCGCAACGCGCTGATCACCGGCGGGCTGTTCACGTTCCTGTTCGCGTGGTCGGACTTCCTCTTCGCGCTGACCCTGAACACGACCGACGCGGTCAAGCCCGTGACGCTCGGCATCTATGAGTACATCGGCGCGCACGTCGGGGACTGGGGAGCGGTGATGGCCGTGGCCGTGCTCTCCTCGGTGCCCGCGGCGGTGCTGCTGGTCGTCGCCCAGAAGTACGTGGCGGCCGGGATCTCCAGCGGCGTGGGCAAGTGACCCGTCGTCCGCACCACAAGCGAACCGAACGAGAGAAGGTCGCGTATGAAGTTCACCGACGGCTTCTGGCGGATGAGGGAGGGTGTCCGCGCGCACTACGCGCGCGAGGCGCGTGACGTCCGGATCCACGACGACCGGTTCACGCTGTACGCACCGGTGCGTCCGATCGGGCACCGGGGGGACACGCTCAACACGTCGTTGGTGACGGTCGACTGCTGGTCTCCCGCTCCCGGTGTGATCGGCGTGCGGACCACGCACCTGGAGGGGTCGGTCCGGCGCACGCCGGAGTTCGACGTGCGCGGCGAGCCCGGCGCGGTCGCCTCGGTCCGGCGCGGCGGCGACACGATCGAGCTGACCAGCGGGGAGCTGTCGCTGCGGGTGGCCGCCGAGGGGCCGTGGCGGATGGAGTTCGTCGCCGACGGAACCACGCTGACCAGCGTCGACGAGAAGGGCACCGGGTTCGTGGAGGACGCCGACGGCGCCCACCACATGCTCGGCCGGTTGTCGCTGGGCATCCGCGAACTCGTGTACGGCATGGGCGAGCGGTTCACCCCGTTCGTGCGCAACGGCCAGACCGTGGACATCTGGCAGGCCGACGGGGGCACGAGCAGCGAACAGGCCTACAAGAACGTCCCGTTCTACCTGACCAACCGGGGTTACGGGGTGTTCGCCGCGCACTCGGGCCCGGTGTCGTTCGAGGTCGGCTCGGAGTCGGTGGGCCAGGTGCAGTTCAGCGTGGAGGACCACGCCCTCACCTACTACGTCGTCCACGGGCGCAGCCCCAAGGAGATCCTGGACAGGTACACCGCGCTCACGGGCCGTCCCGCGCTGCCGCCGCAGTGGTCGTTCGGGCTGTGGCTGTCCACGTCGTTCACGACCTCCTACGACGAGGAGACGGTCAACCGGTTCGTCGACGGCATGGCCGACCGGGGCGTGCCGCTGAGCGTGTTCCACTTCGACTGCTTCTGGATGCGCGAGTTCCACTGGTGCGACTTCGAGTGGGATCCGGAGGTGTTCCCGGACCCCGTCGGCATGCTCTCCCGGCTCAAGGCGCGGGGGGTGCGGACCTCAGTGTGGATCAACCCCTACATCGCCCAGCGTTCGGCGCTGTTCGAGGAGGGCTCCAGGCTCGGCCACCTGGTCCGGCGGGCGGACGGGACGGTGTGGCAGTGGGACATGTGGCAGGCGGGGATGGCGCTGGTCGACTTCACCTCCCCCGACGCCCGGGAGTGGTACGCGGACAAACTCAAGGCCCTGCTCGACATGGGAGTGGACTGCTTCAAGACCGACTTCGGCGAACGGATCCCGACCGACGTGGTGTGGGCGGACGGCTCCGACCCGCAGGGCATGCACAACTACTACGCGCAGCTCTACAACGCGACGGTGTTCGACCTGCTGCGCCGTGAACGGGGCGAGGGGGAGGCGGTCCTCTTCGCGCGCTCGGCCACGGCCGGCGGCCAGAGCTTCCCGGTGCACTGGGGCGGCGACTGCGCCTCGACGTTCGAGGCGATGGCGGAGAGCCTGCGCGGCGGGTTGTCGCTGGGACTGTCGGGGTTCGGGTTCTGGAGCCACGACATCGGCGGATTCGAGGGCACGCCCTGCCCCGCCCTGTTCAAGCGGTGGCTGGCGTTCGGCCTGCTCTCCTCGCACAGCAGGCTGCACGGCAGCCGTTCGTACCGCGTCCCGTGGGAGTTCGACGAGGAGGCGACCGACGTGGCCCGCGCGTTCACCCGTCTGAAGTGCGAGCTCATGCCCTACCTGTTCGGCGCGGCCGTGCAGGCCCACGAGCGGGGCACGCCGGTGATGCGCGCGATGCTCCTGGAGTTCCCCGACGACCCGACCTGCCACCACCTCGACACGCAGTACATGCTCGGCGACGACCTCCTCGTCGCCCCCGTCCGGAGCTCGGACGGCTCGGTCGAGTACTACGTGCCCGAGGGGGAGTGGACCCGTCTGCTCACGGGCGAGACCGTGCGGGGACCCGGCTGGCACAGGGAGGTCCACGGCTTCGACTCCCTGCCCCTGCTCGTGCGGCCGCACGCGGTCCTGCCCGTGGGGTCGGTGAGCGACCGACCCGACTACGACTACACGGACGGGCTGACGCTGCGCGTGTACGGGGGCGGGGCCGCGAACGCGGCGTCCGCTCCGGTGGTCGTGACCGTGCCCGCCGCCGACGGGTCCGCCGCCGCGGTCTTCCGGACCTCGTGGTCGGAGGGCGTGGTGACGGTGGCGGCCGATCCGGCTCCCGCGGGGGAGTGGAAGGTCCTCCTGGTCGGGGTGTCCGGCGCCGCCCCCGCCGACGCCTCCACGGAGGGGGTGGAGACCGACGGCGGAACCCTGGCGTCGGCCCCGGTCGGCGCCGCCCGCCTCAGTCTCCGCGTGGACTGACACAGGGGGTGGTGACGGGGGTGTCAGGGCGGGGGCCGGCATCGCCGTCACGTCGAGGGTGTCGGCCTCTGCCTCAGGGCGTCGTTGTCGTCGTGGTGGACCACCTCTTCGAAGCGCAGCCCCAACCCGTGCTTGGTCAGCAGGTCGGCGACGATCGCGTCGAGCCGTTCACGGTGCTCCTTGGTCCGAGCCTGGAGGTACGCCTCGCGGACCTCTTCGGGCTCCTCGGCGAGCACCTGGTCCATGCGCTCGCGGATGTACGGCTTGAGGTTGATGTGCTCCATGAACACCTCGCTCACGCCCGCGTCGACGAGGCGGCCGAAGAGGTCGTCCAGGAGTTCGGGCCGGGTGGCGAAGTGGGGTAGGAGCGGGCCGACGAAGGCGTAGGCGGGGATGCCGGCCTCCTTCAGTTCGGCCAGGGTGCGCAGACGGCGGGAGGCGAGCGGGGCCCGCACCTCCAGCCAGCGGCTGACCTTGTCGTCAGCGGTGGTGACGGTCATGCCGACCTCGGCGCGGGGCAGGCTGGTGAGCAGGTCGATGTCGCGGGTGACGATCGGTGACTTGGTGAGGACGCGGACCAGGCCCGGATAGGCGACGGCCTCGAGCTCGTTCAGGATCCCCCGGGTGAGGCGGTACTTCGTCTCGTGGCCCTGGTAGGGGTCGGTGACCGAGCTGAGCAGGATCGTGCCCTGGCGCTTGTGCTCGGGCATCTTCGCCAGCTCCGTGCGGGCCAGCTCGACCGCGTTCTTCTTCACGTACAGGTAGTCGCCCCACTCCTTGACGGACCGGCCGAACCGGCGCCCGGCGAAGCTGGCGAAGCAGTAGGCACAGCCCAGCACGCAGCCGGTGTAGGGGTTGATGACGTAGTCGTTCGACGGGGTCTTCGACTTCTGGATCAGGGTCTTGGCCTCGATCTCGACCGGTTCCATGGCCGACGTCCTTCCTGGTGGCCCGCCGCCCGCGTTCGGGGCGGCGGGTTCTGTGTGCTGTCCGGGGGACGGCTGAGCGCAACCGTACTCGATTACGAGGAACAATAATCCCAGGAAGTTGATTCCAGGGAATGGAAGTGGTTTGCTGGGCACAGGGCGATCCAGGCTGACCGCCGCCACCATCGGTCCGACCCGCCAAGCCTCCTGTCGGAGGGCGGTCGCCGCGCCTCGGGCGAAGCCTGCCCACACAGACGTCTCCGCCCCGACATGGGGGCGCAAGGAGTGAGTGCCATGACCGGTCCCGCCATCAACTCGGTCGCCTGGTTCGAATTCGGTACCGGCCGGCCGGACAAGGTCAAGGAGTTCTACGGAGAGCTGTTCGACTGGAAGTACGTCCTCAACACCGACACCCCGGCTGTGACCTACCACGCGGTGATGCCGCCGGGCACCCAGCAGCCGGCGGGCGGTGTGTGGGATTCGGACGGGAAGTTCTCCGACTACGCGATCTTCTACGTCTTGGTCCAGGACGTCGACGCGACCGTCGAACACGCCGAATCGCTGGGCGCCGAGGTGCTCATGGCGCCGGTCTCCGACTCCGCGGGCCTCACCTTCGCCCGGCTCCAGGACACGGCGGGCAACCACTTCGGCGTGTTCTCCGCACCCGCCCCCTGACCGGCTCCGCGCGACCGCGTCCTCACCATTCACCACCTGGAGGTTCCCGATGTCCGGCACCAGCACGACCGGCGAAAAGATCCCCGTCCGCGTCTACGGCGGTCCCACCGCACTCATCGAGTACGGCGGCCTCCGCTTCGTCACCGATCCGACCTTCGACCCGCCGGGCGACTACCCCATGCCGCTGCCCGGCGACCACAAGCTCGCCAAGACCGAGCCCTCGCCGGTCACCGCCGCCGACCTGGGCCGCGTCGACGCCGTCCTGCTCTCCCATGACGGGCACGACGACAACCTCGACGAGGCCGGCCGTGCCTTCCTGCCCGAGGTGCCGGTCGTCTTCACCACGGTCAGCGGCGCCACCCGCCTGGGCGGCAACGCCCACGGCCTCGCCTTCTGGCAGACCGCAGAGCTCCAGCGCCCCGACGGCGGCACTGTCACCGTCACCGGCCTGCCCGCCCGCCACGGCCCCGAGGGCTGCGAGCCGATCACCGGTGACGTCGTCGGCTTCATGCTCACCGCGGACGATCTCCCCCCGGTCTACGTCAGTGGCGACAATGCCGACCTGGGGCACGTCAAGGAGATCGCCGAGAAGTTCGCTCCGGTGGATACCGCGATTCTCTTCCTCGGCGGCGCCCGCATGTCCTTCGCCTTCGAGGGCGCCCTGCTCACCCTCGACAGCGCCCTGGGCGCCGAGGCCGCCGGGACGCTCGGCGCGCGCCGGGTCGTCCCCGCTCACTACGACAGCTGGGCCCACTTCACGGAAGGCCGCAAGGAGATCGAAGCCGCCTTCACCGAGGCCGGCCTGGCCGACCGCCTCGACTTCGCCCGATAGCCACCGAGTCCTACAAAGCATCCAAGGGAAGACATCATGACCACCGCGAACACCGATATCGCCCGCACCTACTTCCAGGCCGTGCAGACGGGAGACATGGCCGCCCTCGGCGAACTCCTCGACGAGGCGATCGTCTGGCACCAGCCCGGCGACAACCAGTTCTCCGGCGAGCACAAGGGCCGCGATGCCGTCTTCCAGCTCCTGGGCCGGATGATGGAGGCCAGCCGGGGCACCTTCGCCATCGACACGATCCACACGCTCATGGCCAGTGACGACCTGGTCGCCGCCACCATCCACTTCGGCGGCCGTCGCGACGACGCGTCGATGAGCATGGACGGCGTCGACCTCCTGCGCGTCACAGACGGCAGGATCACCGAAATGTGGCTGTTCTCCGGGGACCCGGCCGCCGAAGACGCCTTCTGGGGCTGACCCCCCGGGTGTCCGGGGCCGGGGGACCGGCCCCGGACACCCACGAATCCACCCCACCGCGAGAGGCACCCACATGCGAAAGATGGCCGAGCAGCAGTGGCGGGCCTTCGTCACGCACGGCACTCGCACCGGAAAGCTGTCGACCGTCCGCACCGACGGCAGCCCCCACGTGACCCCGGTCTGGTTCCTCCTCGACGGCGGCGACATCGTGCTCACCACCGAGAAGGACGGCGTCAAGGGCCGCAACCTCGCGCGCGACGGACGGTTCGCCCTCTGCGTCGACGAGGACCGGCCTCCCTACGCGTTCGTCCTGCTCCGAGGACGCGCCGAGATCTCGGAGGATCCCGCCGATCTGCTGCGGTGGGGCGGCCTCCTGGGCGCCCGCTACATGGGCCCGGACCGCAGTGAGGAGTACGCGGCCCGCAACGGCGGCCCCGGAAACCTCCTGGTCCGCGCCCACATCGGCAAGGTCATCGCCTTCGACGGCATCGCCGGCTGAGGCGGGCAGGCCTCGCTCACGACGTCAGCCGGGCGGGCTGCTTCCCGCCCGGCGCCGGCGTCCGCCCGGCGGCCTTGCGCTCCGCGTCCAGGGTCCGTCCGGCTGCCCTCAGCGTGCTGAGGACCGTCGTCAGCTCGCGTACGGACTGCCCGGGGATCACCGAGCCGATCCGCAGTTCCAGCTCGTCCTCGAAGACCGCCAGAGCCCCGTCCACCAGTGCCCGCCCGTCGGCCGTCAATTCGATGATCGAGGAACGGCGGTCGCTGGGATGGGTGCGCCGCTCACACAGGCCCGCCTTCTGCAGGCGGTCGACCACCTTGCTCGCACCGCCCACGGTGATCGAGAACTCCTCCACGATGTCCTGGATCCGCACTCCGGGCCGATGCATGAGCAGATGCAGCACTTCGAACGAGGTCAGGGGGAGGTCGTACTCCGCCTGCAACCGGCCCTCGATGCCGTTCCACAGCTCGATCTCCAACGAGACCAGCTCCCGGTACAGCCGCTTCAGGTCAGCCATCACACATCTTCCGAAGAATTATCTTCCATGGATTATTTATCGTACGTCATTTCGGCTCACCAGCCGGGGATGACCGAGGTGGTCCCGGGGGGCGATCATCGCTGCCACCCGTGGGGCGTCAGGGTGTTCGCCGCGGTGTTCGTGCCACAGTCGAACAGGGGTGGAGGTGCTGACACCGCAGGTCGGGTCGGGTGCGGGGTGTTCGTGTCAGCGCCCCGACCTTCTTACCGTCCTCGGGCCGTTCCAGAGCGTTTTGCGCGTGGCCCCCGGGCCGGCCCGGCAATTCGGGGATGTGAAGGACCGGCAGGTGTCGAAGCCGTGAGTGAGGGGCTGTCGGCGGCTGCTTCTACTGTTGCCGCATGGGGAACTATTTTCAGACCGTCGTCGATCTCGACGCCACGCATGCGGACGCCCGGACCCTGGCGGACAGCGGACTGGACTGGCTGGTCAGGGAGGGGATCGTTCGGGCCGAGCTCACCGACTGTGTTCTCGGGGCGCCGTTGGGGCACCCGCCCGGTCCCTCCTGGGCCAAGGCAGTCCATCAGGAGGATTGGGAGCCCAGCGACGGACTCAAGATCGAGACCGGCCGCACCGTATTCAACTGCGGCCAGGGCGAACCCAGGTTCGCGGTGTGCCCCCATTGCGCCGGTCGGGTGGAGTTCTACACCGACCGGATGGAGGAGATCGAGGGTGCGTGGGAACTCTTCGGTGAGGCCATCGGCGACTGGAGCTACACAGGCAGCGAGGAAGTCGCCTGCCCGCGTTGTCGGCGCCCTGGTGACCTGACTGCGTGGACCTGGTCGGATGACTACTTCGCTTTCGGGTATCTCGGTTTCGAGTTCTGGGACTGGCCCGACTTCAGCCCCGGCTTCCTCGAAGGTCTCTCACGCGCTCTCGGAGGGCATCGCACGGTCCTCATGGAAGGCAAACTCTGAGGTGGGTGGGCGCCGGCACACGACCCTGGACGCCGCGCGAACGCACCTACCGATCGGACGCACAGGACCCCCGGTCGCGTACTGCGCCGGGGGTCCTTCGGTTGTTTCGGGCGTTCGGTCCACGGACGGTCCTACTCCCCGACACCCCAGTCGAGGACGACACAGGGCTCGTCGCCGACCACCCAGGCGTCGTGCCCGGGCGGCACGAACGCGGTCTGGCCGGCCGTGGCCTCCAGCTCGGAACCGTCGGACATGTGGCCGCAGATCGTCCCGGAGACGATGAAGGCCCGGTGGGTCTTCATGCACAGGTCCGTGCCCTGGAGCGGGCGGGCGTGCTCGGACCAGCGCCAGCCGGGCTGCAGGGTCATGCGGGCGACCATGCGCCCGCCGATCTCCACCAGGTCGATGTGCGCGTTCTCGTAGTCGTCGGTGTCGTCGGGCATCCCGAAGTCACCGACCTGCATGGCGCGGCCCGAGTCGTCGTCCCAGGCCTGGATGGTGGACTGGTGCGCGATGCGCCCATCGCTCAGGTCGAGCATCGTCATGCTCATGACCCTGGTGTCGTCGGGGTAGGTACAGCGCTCGGTGTAGGCCACGTGCTGCCCGTCGGAGATGCAGTTGACGACCTCGTGGGTCATCTCGCGGGAGGAGATGTCGTGCATGACCGGGGCGATCGCGTCGCGGCCGTGCAGGACGGTCGGGTGGCTCGGCGGGGTGCGCCGGTCGATCATCTCGAAGTCGGCGTCCTCGGCGAACATCGAGACCATGGTGTCGGCGTCCTTGGTCTCCACGGCACGGGTGTAGCGCGTCAGGTCGAACGGGCCTGCGCTCTCGGAGCGGGTGGTCATGGCGGGCTCCTTCCAGGGGCAGACCGCCCATCGACCGGGCGGCCTCCTTCCCAGCGTGCTCCCGCACCAGGCCACGAATCGGCCAAGAAGGGGTGTTGACTTGGGTCGACTCTCCCACGGGCACCCCAAAAGGGGACCGGCTCGGGCGGTCGTATCGTGGGAACCGGAGTCCCCGTGCACGCGCACCCCCGCGCAACCCAGGATGGAGACCGGATGGAGCCGACCGTCGCCGCCCCGGAGAGCATCACCTGGAGGATCCACCTGGACCGGTCGATGTGGGTCGCCGGAGTGCGCGCCCTCATGCTCCAGGCCCTGCACCCCGTCGCGATGCAGGGCGTGTGGCAGCTGTCGGACTTCCGGTCCGATCCCACGGGCCGCCTGCTGCGCACCGCCCACTTCGTGGCCGTGACCACCTACGGCAGCCCCGTCGAGGCCGACGCCCTGGGGGAGCGGGTGCGACGCGTGCACCGCGCGCTGGCCTTCACCGACCCGGCCACCGGTCGCCACCACCGCGTCGACGAGCGCGAACTGTTGGTGTGGGTGCACTGCGCGGAGGTCTCCTCCTACCTGGAGACCACCTACCGGGCGGGCGTGCCGCTCACCTCGCAGGAGCGGGACCGCTACGTCGACGAGCAGGCGCGCACGGCCGGCTACGTCGGCCTGGACCCGACCGACGTGCCGCGCAGCGTCCCGGACCTGCGCCGCTACCTCACCCGGATGCGGCCGCGGCTGCGCGTCACTCCGGAGGCGCGCCAGGCTGTGCGCTTCCTGCTGTGGCCCAAGGTGCCCGAACGCCTCGCCTGGCTGACCCCGTTCAAGCCCCTGTGGTTCCCGGTCGGCGCGCTCTCCTACGCGACCCTGCCGGGGTGGGCGCGCCGCGCCTACGGTGTGCTGCCGGAGGTGCCCGGCGGCGACGCGGCGGCCACGGCGTCGCTGCGCGCCCTGCGGTCGACCCTGAACCGGGTGCCGGAGCGCTACTACAACCTGCTCTTCGACGAGGCGACCATCCGCAGCGCCGACGAGGCCAGGGAGCGTCTGTTGGCCGCCGGGTACGAGGTCGCCAACGGGTTCCGCGCGCTGCGGGCCCGCACCGAGTTCCGTGCGCCGAGCGGTCCGCCGAGTGTCCCGCCGCCCCGCGCTCCCGTCGAGGCGTGAGGCCGACCGGGCGCGAGATCGGCCAGGTGAGACTTCGGCCAGGCCGTGAGGCCGGTCAGCCCGGAGGCCGGTCAGGCGAGACCGGCCAGGCCATGAGGCAGACCGGACGTGTGTCCGGCCCGGTGAGATGGTCCAGGCCTTGGGGGTCCTGGCGTGAGACCGAGCTCTCTCGCGCCATCGCCGCCGGCCCCGGCGGAGCGGACATAGGATTCCGGGCGGACACCGAGGACCGCACGGAAGAGGGCATCGTGGCACACACCAGCGTCGGAGGAGCCGAGGCGACGGGGGCCGCACGCGCGGACGAGATCCGCATGCTGCGGGTGCACCACGACGACCCCCGGGTCCAGGGCCTGCTCGACGGGCTGCTGGCGGAGTACACCGAGCGCTACGGCGCCGAGGGCGCGGCCAACGAGCTGGCGATGTACCCGGTGTCGGAGTTCGCCGCTCCGCACGGCCGGGTGGTGCTGGCCGAGCTCGACGGGCTGGTCGTGGCCGGGGGCGCCGTGCGCCCCTACAAGCAGGGACGCCTGGCCATGGCCGACACCGCCGAGTTCAAGCGCGTGTGGACCAGCTCCGACCACCGGCGCCGCGGACTGGCGCGCCGGGTGATGGCGGCGCTGGAGGAGGCCGCCCGCGACCTGGGCTACACGCGCGCGCTGTTGTTCACGGGGCCGGCCCAGCCGGAGGCGGTGGCGCTGTACGAGCGGATCGGCTACACCGCGCTCGACCCGGCCGACCTCGACGAACTGCCGCACCGCTCGTCCCTGCCGTTCGCGCGCGATCTGCGGGGCTGAGCCGCGGCCCGATCCCCCCGCCGCCCGGTCACCACGACGTGATGAGGGGGTCGTCGTGGTCGTGCCGCCCCCACTCCTCGGTCAGGCGGCCGAGCCGGTCCGGTGTGGCGATGCCCCGCACAGCCGAGATCCTGTCGCCGCGAACCTCCAGGACCACCGTTCCCAGGACCCGGCCGTCGAGAACGGCGATCACGGCGGGGGAGCCGTTGACCAGGCCGGCGTGGATCGACGGGGAGCCGCCGGCCAGCTTCCGCTTGGCCGGTGTCGGATTGAAGCCCGCGCGTAGCACGGACGCGATCCGCTCAGGAACCGAGTACCGCAGCAGCTTGGTCGCCATTCCGGCGCCGTCGGTGACCGCGGTCGCGTCGTCGGTCAACAACGCGACCAGCCGTTCGGTCCGGCCCGAGGAGGCGGCGTCGACGAACGCCTCGACGATGCGGCGGGCGGAGGCGCGGTCGACCTCCTCGCCGTTGCGCGCGGCCATGATGCGCCGTCGGGCCCGGTGGGCGTGCTGTTGACTCGCGGCCTCGGTGAGGTCGAGGATCGCGGCGATCTCGGCGTGGCTGTGGGAGAAGGCCTCGCGTAGGACGTAGACCGCCCGTTCGACCGGGGACAGGCGCTCCATCAGCAGCAGCACCGCCAAGGTGACCGATTCGCGCTGCTCGAAGGTCTCGGCCGGCCCCAGCATCGGGTCGCCCTCCAGGAGCGGCTCGGGCAGCCAGTCCCCGACCGCGCGTTCGCGCCGCGCCCTCGCCGAACGGAGCCGGTCCAGGGACAGGTTGGTGACCACTTTGGTCAGCCACGCCTCGGGCACCTCGATGTGCTCCTGGTCGGCGGCCTGCCAGCGCAGGAACGCGTCCTGCACCGCGTCATCGGCGTCGGCGGCCGAGCCGAGGAGACGGTACGCGAGCGAGGCCAACCGTGCCCGGTTGGCCTCGAACAGTTCCACAGCCGCAGCGTCCATGGGGGCCACGCTACTCGGCGGCCACCTCGGGGCGGCGGACGGGCGCGGCGGACAGTCGGAGCCTGCGGGTCGGCAGCCCATAGGTCGGGTGGCCCATGTTCCACGCGGCGCCCCTGAGCACGAACGCCTTGAACCGTGCGGCCGGGCGGCCGAGCAGGGCCCCGGACAGCGACCGTGCCTCGCCGTCGACCCGTTGGAAGATCGCGTCCTTGCTTCCGAGGCTGATGCAGTTGCCCAGGTAGCCCAACGCGCTCTCGCGGACGGTGCGTCCGGTCAGGTCCCCGACGACCGCGGCCGTGGCCTGCATCCTGGTGAATCCCGCCGAAGCGCAGGACATCGGCAGCGGTCGGCCGTTGTCGCCGATGACGTGGACGCTGTCACCAGCGGCGTAGACCCGCGGGTGCGAGACCGACCGCATCTTGCGGTCGACCGTGATCCTGCCGTCGTCCTCGACGGCGAGTCCGCTGGCGGCGGCGATAGGGTGGGCGGCGAAGCCGGCCGCCCACACGGTCGCGTCGGCGGCGAAGGCGGTGTCGTCGGCGGCCACGGCACCGGTCGCCTCGACCCGCTCGACGGTGGTGTGCTCGTGGACGGTGATGCCGAATCCGTCGAAGGACCGCAGCAGGTGGCGGCGGGCCTTGGGGCCCAGCCAGCCGCCCAGCTCCCCGCTGGTGGCGAGGGTCACGCGCAGGCCGGGGCGGGCTTCGGCGATCTCGGTGGCGGCCTCGATCGCGGTCAGGTTGCCACCGACGACCACCACCCGCCCGTTCCCGCCCAGCTCGTCCAGGCGCTCGCGCAACCGCTGTGCCGACGGCCGTGCGGCGATGTGGAAGGCGTGCTCGTCCACGCCGGGGACCCCGTGGTCGGCGGAGGCGCTGCCGAGCGCGTAGAGGAGGGTGTCGTAGCCGAGCCGGTCGCTGCCCTCTCCGTCGGCCACGGTGACGGTCCGCCGCTCGGCGTCGACGGCGGTGACCCGTGCGACGCGCAGCCGGATGCCCGTGCCCGCGAACATCTCCGCCAACCCGAAGCGGCGCTGTTCGCGTCCGGCGGCGAGCTGGTGCAGGCGCATCCGTTCGACGAAGTCGGGTTCGGCGTTGACGACGGTGATCTCGGCGTCGTCGGGGTGGAGATGGCGAGCGAGGTATCCAGCGGCGGAGGCTCCCGCGTACCCGGCCCCGAGGACGATGATGCGATGCCGCATGTTCGTGCTCCCTGTCTGTTCGCTTGGCCCTTGAACGAGACAGCGCCCAGACCTCTGACAGGAATGCAATGTGACGTGGGTCATATCTTTCGGGTGGGCGCTCCGCCGCCGGTCGTGGACTCCTCCGGGGTGATGCCCACGGTCACGGACAGGGTGTAGCCGTTCTCCGGCGTGCCCTCGGTGATCGGGACGGGCGAGACGACCATGCTGCCGGGGTCCCCTTCCCCCTCCTGCGCCTCCCGGTACACCTGGTCCTCCTCGACCGGGGTCAGTTCCAGCACGTGCTCGGAGTAGGGCTCGCGTTCGGCGATCTCGGCGCAGAAGTCGTCGGCGAACAGCAGCTGGCCGGTGTGCACCGTGGTGCCGCCCTCGTAGGTGGTGTCGGCCTCGCCTCCGACGTGCACCTTGAGGTGGACGTGCGTGACCCGGGGCCTGTACCAGCCCGGGACGACCGTGCTGAAGTAGGCGGTACCGTCGCCGTCCACCAGGCGGATGCCCCGCAGGAAGGACATCTCGTCGCCCTCACCGTCCTCGTCGGGGACCTGCCCGCCGGGGCCGGCGTCGGTGTAGCCGGAGTAGTAGCCCCAGGCGTCGCAGTGCCAGATCTCCACCGCCACCGAGTCCTCGGTCATCGGGGCGCAGCCGTCGGAGTAGTCGACCACTGTGATCGCCATCGCCAGCGGGAAGCCCTGCTTGCCGTCGGTGATGTCCTCGCGGATGAGCTGCCCGTCGAGGTAGTAGGGGCCCTCGGTCACCTCCGGGGACAGCACGCACACCCCGTCGGTGCCGTCGACCGACGGGGCCGACTCCGTGCCGCCGGTCCCGCTTCCGGAGTCGGAGGAGGAGCACCCGGCCAGAGCCGTTCCCATCACCAGGGCACCGCCGCCCGCGATGGCGTGCCGCCGGGTGAGTGGTGCGCCCTGGAACCTCGAGTCCGCCATGAGTCCCGCCTGTTCGTGTCCGCTGCGTGGTCGGCCGATTCGCCGATCATGGACTCCACTCTGTCGGGCGCGGGTCAAGATGGTGTTGGAATCGGGTGAGAACGGTATGGGAGATGGTGTGGCGCATTCATGGGCGACCGACCCCTCCCACGGCTCGAACGGCTATGGGACAGGCGTTATGGGGGTCGCTATGTCCATGGAAGGCCATAGGGGCCGCTGTTTCCGTACGATGGTGGCATCGGCCGTGACCAGCGGTCATCCGATCGACCCGATGAGGAGTGTGCCCAGGTGAGCGAGCAGCAGCGCCCGGAGGCAGAGACGGACGCGCCCGTGTTCAGTCCACGCAAGAACGGGCAGGCGCAGTCGGTCTCCGACGAGCTCGCCGCGTGGATGAGCACCGGCTGGGCCGACACCGAGCGGCGCGACCTCGAACCGATCGAGCAGGCCGACCACACCGCGCGGCGCCGCGCCCGGATCAGCGCCGCCTTCCCCGGCGAGCGCCTGGTCGTGCCCGCCGGACAGCTGATCACCCGGTCCAACGACACCGAGTACCCCTTCCGCGCCGCGACGCCCTACGCCTACCTGACCGGTGACACCTCCGACGGCGGCTGCCTGGTCTTCACCCCCGACGCCGACGGCGGCCACGACGTCGTGCTCTACCTCAAGCCCCGTTCCAACCGCGACAACGGCGAGTTCTGGCTGGGTGGCTACGGCGAGCTGTGGACCGGCCGTCGCAACAGCCTGCCCGAGGCCGCGGAGCTGCTGGGCGTGGCCACCGCCGACGTGCGCACCCTGCCCGACGCCCTGCGCTCGGGCGACACGGCCGTGCGGATCGTGCGCGGCCACGACGCCGAGCTCGACGCCCTCGTCGACGAGGTGCGCGGGGACGCCGACGAGGACTCGCGCGCCAAGTCCGCCCAGCTGGACGCCGAGCTGGACGTGACCCTGGCCGACCACCGCCTGGTCAAGGACGCCTGGGAGGTCGAGCAGCTGCAGCTGGCGGTCGACGCCACCGTGCGCGGCTTCAACGACGTGGTCACCGCCCTGCCGCAGGCCAAGGACACCTCCGAGCGGTTCATCGAGGGCACGTTCTTCCTGCGCGCCCGGGTGGAGGGCAACGACGTCGGTTACGGCACCATCGCCGCCTCCGGCCCCAACGCCACCACCCTGCACTGGACCCGCAACGACGGCCCCGTGCGTGAGGGCGATCTGCTGCTGCTGGACGCGGGTGTGGAGACCACGACCCTGTACACCGCCGACGTCACGCGCACCATGCCGGTGTCGGGCGCCTTCACCGACACCCAGCGCAAGGTGTACGACCTGGTCTTCGCCGCCCAGGAGGCGGGTATCGCCGCGGTCGCCCCCGGCCGCCCGTTCACGGACTTCCACGAGGCCTCGCAGCGGGTGCTGGCCGAAGGGCTGATCGAGTGGGGCCTGCTGGAGGGCCCGGTGGACCGCGTCCTGGAGCTGGGCCTGCAGCGCCGGTACACCCTGCACGGCACCGGCCACATGCTGGGGATGGACGTGCACGACTGCGCCGCCTCGCGCCAGGAGGTGCACCTGTACGGCGACCTGGAGGCCGGCATGGTGCTCACGGTCGAGCCGGGCCTGTACTTCCAGCCCGATGACCTCACCGTCCCCGAGGAGCTGCGCGGCATCGGCGTGCGCATCGAGGACGACGTGCTGGTGACCGAGGAGGGCCGCACCGTGATGTCGGCCGGTCTGCCGCGTTCGTCGGCCGAGGTCGAGTCCTGGCTGGCCGAGCGCCTTCCGCGCTGACCCGTCGAGTTCGACGCGGGCCCGTTTCCCCTGGAGGGGAGCGGGCCCGCTTTCGTGTGTGCGCCCAAGGCCTTGTGGAAGGACGCGGACTCGTTGGGCGTCCCCGCGGGCGCTCCCAGGGTTCAGCCGCGCAGCACGCTGTCGACGGCGGTGTACAGGGTGGTGTTCTCGGACGCGAGCAGGGACTCCGATCCCGGAAGCGCCCTTTCCAGCGAGAGGCCGTTGATCACGGTGAGCAGGAACTTCGCGCGGGCGGTGTTGTCCCCCTCGGGGAGCTCTCTCGCGTCGGCCAGGACGGAGAGCCAGTACTCCACGCGGTGTTGCGCCTGCCGTTCGATGGCGAGGTACCCCTCGCGGGACGCCTCGGTCGGCTCGGTACTGATGAGGGACGCGTAGATCTGCCGCCACGCCTGTCTCGCCTGTTCCCCGGTTCCGGTGGGCGCGAGCAGCTGCCGCAGACAGCCGACCAGCCGGTCCCGCGCGGGCAGGTCCGTGTCGTGGATGGGCTCGCCGGGGAACGCCACGTCGTAGAGGCCGGTGAGCACCGCGTCCTGAAGGGCGCGCTGCGTCGGGAAGTGGTGTCGGAGCGAGCCCGTGCTCACCCCTGCTCTGGCGGCCACCGCCCGCACGCTCAACCGTGCGGCGGGGTTCTCGCCCACCATCTCCGCGGCCGCCGTGAGGATCCTGTCGCGCGAACTCGGCTTCGAGCGGGCTGATTCGGTCATGTGCACCTCCGCGCCCCACTCTACTAGCACACCGTACTAGCACAGTGTGTTAGTCTCGTGTCGGCACTAGCACAGTGTGTTGGCACGGGCTCGGCTCGGCTCGGCCTCACAAGCGGTCTCGCCGCAGCGCCGGACGGCGCCGGCGACCGACCCCCTCACCGAAAGGACGCCATGACCACCAGCAATTCCGGTCGCGCACCGACCGCGCAGGACAGGCCGCTCCCACCGACTCCACTCTCGGAGCGGTCCCTGGCCCCCGACCTGGCGCGGGGGATGATGCTGCTGCTGATCGCCCTCGCGCACACCCCCTACTTCCTCTACACCGCCCAGACGGGCGCAGCTGGGCTGCACCCGTTGGACGGAAGCGTCGCCGACAAGATCGCCCAGGCGTTCACGCTGATCGTGGTGGACGCCCGGGTCCACACGATGTTCGGGTTCCTCTTCGCCTACGGCATCGGGCAGATGTACGCGCGCCAGACCGCCAAGGGGACCAGCCCTCTCCAAGCACGGCGGCTGCTGCGCCGGCGCCACCTGTGGATGATCGCCTTCGGGGCGGTGCACGCGCTGCTGCTGTGGCAGGGCGACATCATCGGCGTCTACGGGCTGATCGGCCTGATCATGGTGCCGCTGTTCTTCGGTCGCTCGGACCGGACACTGAAGGTGTGGATCGGCGTCCTGCTGGCTCTGGGCGCTCTGATCGCCCTGGCGGGCGCGCTGGCCGCGACCGGCGCGACCGGCGCGGGCGGCGCGAGCGGTGCGGCGGCCGAGATGCAGCGGGCCAGCATCGCGGAGGCCTCCTACCCGGCCTCGATGGCGCCGCGGCTCTCGGCGTGGCTGGTCCAGCTGGTGTCCGGTGTCGCGACGCTGGCACTGCCGACGGCGTTCCTGATGGGCGTGCTGGCGGCGCGCCACCGGCTGCTGGACGAGCCGGGCCGGCACCTGGTGCTGCTGCGGCGGCTGGCGCTGTGGGGGATCGCCGCGGGGTGGGCGGCCGGTGCGGTGCTGGCTCTCCAGCACACCACGTCCGCCGGGTTCGGTTCCGTGTCGATGCTGGCGGGGGTGAGCTTCTTCGTCGGGATCTTCACCGGTGTCGGGTACGCGGCGCTGTTCGGCCTGGTGGCGCACTGGTTGAGCGGGCGCGCCGCGGCAACGGCGTGGCCGGTGCGGTGGCTGGGCGCGCTCGGCCGGCGGTCGATGAGCGGGTACCTGGCGCAGTCGCTGGTGTGGGGGCCGGTCCTGGCCGCCTGGGGCTTGGGCTTGGGTGCGTCCATGTCGAGTTGGTCGGCCTCGGTGCTGGCGGTGCTCACCTGGGCCCTGACGGTGGTCGGTGCGGCGGCGCTGGAGCGGGCCGGGCGTAGGGGCCCGGCGGAGGTGCTCCTGCGTCGGTTGACCTATCGGTCGGTGCGCTCACCCGGCGCCTGATGGCCGGAAGCGACGGGCTGCGCATCACCGCACCACGGCATCCCAGGGCCCCTTCGAGGGGCGGGCCCGTGGGGTGCCGTGCGCCGAACCCTGCCCGGGCGTGGGCCCCGTTCACCGGAGCGCGGTCGGACGCACCGGTTGCCTCTGCTGTGCCGATCGGGCGGGCCGTGCCCGGCTGTCGGGCGGCGTCGCGGGGGAGGCGCTGAGCTGTTGCCGGAGCCGGGCGATGATGCGCTGGCGGCCGGGCGGATGTGCGGGTCCGGCGGGTTCCTCTCGCCGTGGTCGCCCAGCGCGTGCGTAGGAGTCCAGGACCCGTTCCCACAGAGCGGGGTCGGCGGCGTCCTGGGCGGGCGGGTGCAGGAGTTCCCCGGGGACGGCCCGGCAGGGATCGCCGCAGACCCGGCAGGCGGCGCCCGGTGCGTTGCGCACGCCGGGGTGGCGCGGGCAGGTGCGGGCGGCGGCGCCACGGTCGTCCACCTCGAAGCGGGGGCGGCGGGAGAACGGGTCCGCGTCGGCGGGTTCCGGGGTCGCGCCCAGGTGCGCTCGGTGCGCGCCGGGTTCGGTCGCTGATGACGGGCCGAGGCGTCCGGCCAGGAAGGCGCGGGCGTCGCGGAGGGTGCGCAGGCGGCGCATCAGCGCGGGAAAGGGGCGGTCCAGGGTGTCGATGCCGGTGAAGAGGGCGCTGACGTCGTGCTCGGACAGGCCCTGCTCCAGCAGGAGTCCGGCCGCCTCGGCCAGGGCGCGCCGATCGTGCTGGGGGCGCGTGAGCCGGTGGGCCGGAACGGCGGAGGCGAGCCGCTGCGGCAGGCGGGGGAGTGGTGCTGGAAGCGGGGGCGAGGGCGTCGCGGGACGCGGTGGCAGCGCCGGAGTCGGTGCTGCTGCGCCTGTGGAGCTTTCGGGAATGTCGTGATGCGTCGGTGTTCGGGCGTGTTCGTCCCCACCTGTACTGACGCGCCTACGGACGGAAGCCTCGGCGCGGTGGTGGGAAGGGTGCTTCGGAGAAAGGTCTGTCCGTCGTTCTGACGCCTCGCGGGTGTCAGGCTGACGGGTCGTTCCTACCGCAGGGTAGGGCCGCGTGGCCTCGTCCAGGAGTTCCTCGCCGAGGCGGGCGCGGGCGTGGTTGATCTCGGCCAGGGTCTGCGCGGGGTAGGCGCCGGCCGGGATGAGCAGGTCGATCACGAGCGGCAGCCGGTCGGCGTGCCGGGCGCCGGAGGCCAGATCGGCGGCGAAGAAGGCCCGGGTCTCCTCGCGACTCAGAACGCTGACGAGGCGGGCCGTCTTGAGGTCCTGGAGGGCGCGCAGGACGGTGGACTCGCTGAGCAGGCCGCCCGAGCGCGCGGTCACGGTGCTCTGGTAGAGGTAGCACCAGCGCCCGTCCACGTCGGCGGCCTCGGCCAGGACGCTGAAGAGCAGGTGCGCGCGGAGCGTGGGGAACAGGCCGGACCGGCGCGCCTGGCCGATCCACAGGGGGAGGACGAACCCGATACCGTCCATCGCGCCCAGCGGTCGCTTGCTCGGGCCGGAACACTCGGACCGATGCGCCGTTTCGCCGGATGTCCGTGGGCAGGGAAGGATAGACTCCATCACCAGCCGCCTTCCTGGGGTCTTGCAGGCAGGTGGTCAGAACCCGGAACGGTGCTCCAACACCGTCCGGGTTCGCTTGCTTTCAGGAGGTAACTTAGCGAGTTCGAACGCGGGTTCGGATGGTTTTCCGGAAAATCCGTGTGGGCGTAGTCGAGATCTACGTCGTCAAGGTGGCGGCTCGAAACGAGAATGACCGCCTCAAGCGGATCATCCGATCGGCTTAGAGACCCCGGAAGGGGCCCAGGGAGCTCCCGAAATGGAGCCGCTGTTGTCCAGATCAGCCTTGGCCCACACCTTGGCGCCTCGCGTGACACGGTCTCTCGCCGTCACTTTGCCGTCCTTGTTCACACTCCGGACGATCGCGGAGTGGCAGTTGGTGGGACCACGAACCGCGATGGACTGTCAGCGACCGTCCAACTCGACGAACCGGCTCGCCCATGCCTTGAAGCGATCGTCGTACTTCTTTCGTTCGGCCCAGAGCACCTGCGGGTCCTCCGGTGGCCCAAGGCCGAAATTCTGGTGCAACCAGGTGAGGAACTCGTGGTGGGCCTCGCTGTGTTCCTCATCTTCTCCAGCGGCAAAGAACCCGAATTCAGCGAAAGGCGCGCTGTCGAAGGCCAGAAGCTGGAACAGCTCCACCAGGTTCCGCGCGATCACATAGAGATCTCCTTCATCGCCGACCAGGACGACGGGCAGGGTGGCAAGGTCGGTCCGATCGTCGCACCGCCACAGCGCGTAGGCGGATCCGGAGCCGTTGGCCTGCGCGAACGGGATGAACCGGCTCAGGAACTCCGGGTGCTCCGACCAGGTGTGGAGGCCGGCGTCTGAGTCGTACTCGAGCAGCTCGAAACCGTCCGAGTAGTAGATCGGGCCGATCCGGTCCGAGAACTCCTTGAGCAGGTTCAGCTCAGGGATCGGCGAGTACGCCTCGCTCATGTGGCCTCCTTGCAGGGCCGGGACGCCTGGCCCGGTCGCGGATGTCTTGCACTGGCCAGGTGATGCTATCCACGGCGGGGGACAAGGGGGCAGTGCCGCCGGCCGGTGGGACTCAGTCGTCGGTCGACGATTCCGGTCCGGTCACGGCGTACCGGGCTGCCATGGTGCGGACGGCCTCGTCGACCACCTGGGCGACGCGTTCGGCGCTCACCTCCCAGCCCGGCACGAGGAGGGTCGGCCAGAAGACGTAGTTGGAGATCATGCCCAGGAACTGGGTGGCCGCGAGGTCCACGTCTTCGATCCGCACCGTTCCCGCCTCGTGCTCGGCCAGCAGGTAGCCGCGTACGGACTCGAAGTAGGGCATCTTCCCGTGTGAGAACTGCGCGTTGGCGAGTTCGGGGAATCGCGGCAGCTCGGCGATGACGATGCGGAACAGGTCGGTCATCTGGGGGCGGCTCAACAGCTCGGCGTAGCGGCGGCCGATGGTGCCGAGCCCGTCGACGATGTCGCCCGCCGGCGGTGGATCCTCTTCGTCAGCGGTCGACCAGGACTCGGTGACCATGGCGTCGAACAGGGCGGCCTTGCTCGGAAACTGCTTGAACAAGGTGGCCCGCGAAACGCCCGAGCGCTCCGCGATCCGCGCCAGCGACGTCCGGTCGTAGCCCAACTCGAGGAACAGGGCGGTCGCGGCCGCCAGGATCAGGGCGCGCTTCTCCTGGGCGATGCGCTGGTGATACGTCGTCACGGCTCTGCTCATGGGCCGAGCATACGAGGTGAGTGGCTTGACTCACCACTGACGACGACCTAGTGTCAGGCAGTGGTGAGTCGCTTGGCTCACCACTGGCCGCCGGTCATCACCGATGATCCCGGTCAGTCACCCACGTCCTGAAGGAACATCTGATGCGCCGCTTCGACGACCAGACCGTGCTCGTGACCGGTGGGACCGGTGGCCAGGGATCGAGCCACGTGCGCGCCTTTCACGCGGAGGGAGCGAACGTGGTGATCGGCGACATCGACGCCGAACGCGGCGCCGCTCTCGCCGACGAGCTCGGGACCCGCGCTCGCTTCATCCACCTCGACGTCACCGACGAGAGCTCGTGGTCCGCCGCTGTGCCGGCCGCCGAGAGCGCCTTCGGCGCCCTGAACGTGCTCGTCAACAACGCGGGCGTCCAGAACCCGCCGGTGCCGATCGAGAAGACGGACCAGGTCACGTGGTCGCGCATCCTGGACATCAACCTCACCGGGACCTTCCTCGGCATCAAGGCCGCCGCCCCCGCTCTGCGACGTGCAACAGGGGGAGCCATCGTCAATATCGCCTCGACCATGGGCCTGGGCGGCACAGCGCACTACGCGCCGTACGTGGCCAGTAAGTGGGCCGTGCGTGGTCTCACGCAAACGGCGGCGCTCGAACTCGGCCGGGACCACATCCGCGTGAACACCATCCACCCCGGCGTGATCGCGACCCCCTTCATCCAGGAACCAGCAGCCGGCGCCACCGCGGCGATCGCCGACTTCTACTCACCCGAGCCGTTCGCCATCCCCCGACTCGGAGAGCCGACCGACGTCACCCGGCTTCTCCTGTTCCTCACGTCATCGGACGCGTCGTTCATCACGGGGTCGGAGTACGTCATCGACGGTGGACTCCTCCTCGGGCCCGCCCTTCAGAAGGAGGCCGCATGAGCGGTCCGGGCACGGCCGGATGGGACGACTCCGCACGGGACGCGTCCTTGGCGCACCTGCCCGATGACATCCGGCGAGCCATCGAGATCACGCCCGCGGCAGGCACCAGTGAACGGATCATCGACATCACGACACGGGGGCGCCGCACCGGCCGGCCACGCCGCATCGAGATCTTCTTCTACCGAGCCGCGGGCGGCACCTACCTGTGCAGCGGCGCCGGCGGGGCCGCTACCGACTGGCATGCGAACCTTCTCGCCACTCCCGCCTTCACCTTCCACCTCAAGAACGGGATCCGTGCGGATCTGCCGGCGCGGGCCACGCCGGTCACCGCCCCAGCCGAACGCCGGGCCGTGCTGGCGGAGATCGTCGCGGATCTCAACCAGCCCCACGATCCAGGGACCATCCGGCCGACTCGGCTCGAAGACTGGGCCGACAGCCGGCTGATGCGCATCAGCTTCCGCCATCGGCCATGATCGCCGCCCCACCCGACGCCTGGCCCGCGAGCCGCCCGGCCGGCGGGTCCAGGAGCCATGGCGTGCGCTGGGGCAGCTGATCAACGCGGTGGCCCTGTCCGACCGGACCATCGTGTTCACCACCGCTGAGGGCGTGTTCGCGCTCCGTTGACAAGCGAGAGGGCCCGCCCGCGGAAGCGGACGGGCCCTCAGGTCACTCGGGGCTCACTTCTCCGACGCGGCGACCAGAGGCGCGGTCTCCTCGGACCCGTCCTGCGCGTCGTCCGCGCTCTCCTCGCTCACCCGAGCGGGCGGCGTCGAAGGGACGACGATGCCCTGCTCGACGGCCATGTCGCGCAGCAGGCGCGGCGTGGTCCACAGGGTCGGCAGCATGATGAGGCCGACCGGAACCGCGGTCACCACGATGAACGACTGGAGAGCCTGGATGCCCCCGTCGCCCACCAGCAGCAGGGCCACTGCGGCCAGGCCCATGCCCACGCACCAGAACGCGCGCACCATCCCGGACGGCTCGCCCTCGTGCATGCTCGACACCGAGATCGCGTAGGACATCGAGTCGAGCGTGGACGCCAGGAAGATCAGCGCCACGATGATCATGAGCGCGCCCAGCAGACCCGTCAACGGCAGCGCCTGGATGATGGACAGTGCCGCCGCCGGCAGCCCGTCCTGCTCGTAGGGGCCGGTGATCGTGCCCGGGTCGCGCTGCTCCAGCCAGATACCGGTGCCGCCCAGCGCCGTGAACCACACGGTGGTCACGACCGTGGGCATCACCGTCGCGCCCACGTAGATGTCGCGCACGGTGCGCCCGCGCGAGATACGGGCGAAGAAAATCGCCATCATCGGGCCGAAGCCCAGGAACCAGCCGAAGAAGAACAGGGTCCAGTAGCCGACCCACGTCTTGTCCTCCTGGTACAGCGCCATCGGCAGGAACTCCTGCACCTGCACGACCGAGGCCTGGAGGTAGAGGTCCGCGACGAAGGGCAGCGACGCCATGCTCACGATCGCCCCGATGAGGGCCAGGGCCACCCACACGTTGGCGCGGCTCAGCAGCTGGATGCCGCGGTGGATACCGCTCAGCACCGACGCGGCGGCCACGATGGTCAGGCCGACGATGATCGCCGCCTGGGTGGCGTAGGTGTCGGGCAGGCCGAACAGCTCACCGGCGATGTAGGAGATCTGCAGACCGAGGAAGCCGATCGGGCCCACGGTTCCGGCGACGACCGCGAGCACGCAGCTGACGTCGACGACCGTGCCGATCCAGTGCGTGCGCACGCGCTCGCCCATCACCGGCCACAGCAGGGTGCGGGGGCGCAGGGGCATGCCCTTCTCGACACCGCGCATCATCACCAGCGTGGCCAGCGAACCGCCGATGGCCCAGCCGATGAAGCCCCAGTGCACGAAGCTCTGCGCCATGGCCAGCGCCGCGCCCCCCGCGCCGCCGTTGACCTGGTCGGCGTACTGGGGCGGGGGAGAGGCGTAGTGCGCGATCGGCTCCGCCGCGGCCCAGAACACCCCGCCCGCGGCCAGCAGCGTGGTGGTGATCATCGCGATCCAGGTGAAGCGGCCGAACGCCGGAGCGTCGTTGCCGCCCATGCGGACCCTGCCGTACCGGGAGAAGGCCAGGATCGTGACCACCACGAACGTGGCCAGCATCAGGATCTGCCAGTAGGCACCGAACCAGCGCGCCGACCAGGTGAAGGCCACGTCGACCGCGGCGCCCACCGCCTTGGGGGCGGCGAGCGCGGCCAGGACGAAGACGGCCATCAACACCCCCGACACTCCCATGACCCAGGGGTCGGTCCGGCGGCCTGGTGCGGACACACGCGTGCGCAGGGTGGAGAACATGAAGAAGTAGGTGCTCCTCGTATGGAGGCACCGACCGGGACGTTGCCGGTCAGTATCGGAAAATCCATGCGTCGTGCGTGCGTGGCGGCCGACGGGACGGGGTGTCCACCAGAGCGGCTGACAGCAGAGGCAGGAGAGCATGGAAACAGGCGAGGACGCTCAGAAGCGGACCCGCCGGCGCGCCGCCGTCGGAAACGGCGGGACGGAACGAGGGAGAAGGTCTCCGATCCCGCAGTGGTCAACGCGGCGGCGACTTCCTGTCATTCCTGCCGTCACAGCTTAATGCCTGTGGCGGCAGGAACGACAGGGTGGAGGGGGCTCAAAGGGCGTCTGTACAGGCGTTTTACGCCACAGCCGGGAGTGAGCACCGGCACGTGTGAGGCAGGACACGGGGATCGCACTCGTGGAGGGTGGCGGCGGCTCACGGAGTGGGATCGCCGGCGGTACACCTGATCCCCGAGGGGCCCGCCATCGTGTTCACACGGCGATCTCGAGCTCGGCCAGGAGGACGCGGACCCGCTCCTCGACCTCGTCGCGGATCGATCGGACCGCGGTCAGGTCCTGGCCGTCGGGGTCCTCCAGAGTCCACTCCTCGTAGCGCTTGCCCGGGAAGATCGGGCAGGCGTCTCCGCAGCCCATGCTGACCACGACGTCGGCCGCGCGCACCACCTCGTCCGTCCACGGCTTGGGGAACTCGGTGGCGATGTTGATGCCGACCTCCTTCATGGCCTCCACGGCGGCCGGGTTGACCTCCTGGCCCGGTTCGGAACCGCCCGACCAGGCGATCGCGCGGTCCCCGGCCAGGTGGCGGAAGAAGCCCAGTGCCATCTGGCTGCGTCCGGCGTTGTGTGTGCACAGGAACAGCACGACAGGGCGGCCGTCGTCCACTTTGTTCTCGACCCGGGCGAGCGCGCTCAGTCGTTGGCGGGCGAAGCGTTCGGCCAGCAGCGGAAGGAACTGGGCGATGGTGGCTCGGGCCGCGAACTGGTCGTAGCTGGAGTGCAGGAACCTCTCGATGGTCTCGGTGTTGAACACCCCCGTGAACTCCTCGGCGAGGTGGGTGGAGGCGACTTTGAGGCTGTACCGCTGGTCGACGGTGAACTGGCGGGGCTGGTCGGTCATGGTGTTCCTTCGGGGTGGACGGCGGGTGCGAGCCGCTCGATGCGGTCGTTGATCTCGGCGTAGGCGTCCTCGAACGCCTCGTCGGTGCCGGTGCGCACGGGGTCGGGGACCGACCAGTGCAGGCGCTCTCGTGTCCGGGACAGTTCCTCGTGGGCGCTGTCGCAGACCGCCACGACCAGGTCATCGGGGCGTAGCACGTCCGTGACGTGGGCGGTGTGCTCGGCTTCCAGACGAAGCCCGTGGCGGCGGGCGGCGGCAAGGGCGCCCGCGTGCACGTGCTCGCCGGGGCGGGTCCCCGCCGAGGCAGCGGGAACCGTGCTGCGGTGCTGCCACAAGGCGGCGGCCAGTTGGGAGCGAGCCGAGTTGCGGGTGCACACGAACACCACACGCGGGGCGCGCAGCAGGGAGGCCGGGACCAGAGCGCCGAACACCTCGGGCAGCAGGCGGATGTAGACGCGGCGGTGGTCGGCCTCGGAGCGGGACCGGGTGACCAGTCCCGCCGACTCCAGCACACGCAGGTGATGGGCGATGAGGTTGGAGCGCATCTGGAACCGATCGCCCAGCTCCGAGGGCGAGGCGTCCCCGGAGCACAGGGCGTCGGCGATGGCCAGGCGGGCGGGATCGGCCAGGGCGGCGTGAAGCGCGGCCCGCCGCTCCAAAGGAAGCTCAGTATTCATTGAGTCAATATTTGCTGAGCTTCCTTGAGTGGTCAACGGTCTCCACCGGGTGTGCGCCTGATGTTCGCCCGGCCGCCACCTCGAGCACCGTTCACGCACCGCTGCCCAGCTCACTGCGGGCCGCACTCCTTGTCATCTCAGGACGAGCCGTCCCATGCCGCCGCCCAGGCGGGTGTGGAGGCGGCAGGGGCCGATGTCGGTGGGGTCGGGGTCGGTCCGGAGTAGAAGGCCCCGAGAATCCCCGTGCCTACCGACCTTTCCTGCCGGAACCGGCCACTCAGGGCCCTGGCGCGGTGACGCACCTGGAAACTCCTTTCGAGGCGAGCTCCGAAGTGCTTGGATCACTGCGGGGCAGAGGACATCGCGCCAGGGGGACCGACGTTCTCCTGTGGCCGCCGACCGGAGGAGGGGCACATGGCCGCCGTCGTGGAACTGATCTGCTATCCCGTCAAGGGATGCGCGGGCACATCGATGAGCGATGCGCTCCTGACGCCGGCGGGTCTCGCGTATGACCGCAGCTTCATGGTCATCAGCGAGGACGGGGTCTACCGCACCCAGCGACGTCACCCCCGCCTCGCCCTGATCCAGCCCACCGTGAGCGCCGACGGAACCCGGCTCACACTCGACGCAGCTGACTCAGCCGACGCTCCGGGCCGATACGGAACGGTGGGCGTCGACGTGACGACGTCCCTGCCGCGCCGCGACGTCGACCTGTTCGGCGCCACCTTCCAGGGGATCGACCAGGGCGACGACGTCGCGGTTTGGCTCTCAGAGTTCCTCGGCACCCCCAGCCGTCTGGTCCGCGTGCCGCCGGAACACGACCGAGTCACCGATGGTCTGACCTCTGGTCGCTCTGGCTACGCCGACAGCAGTGCCGTGCACCTGCTGTCCCGCGCCTCTCTTGCCCTGCTCAACCGGCGGATCGCCGAGCGCGGCGCACCGCCCCTGCCGGTGAACCGCTTCCGCCCGAACATCGTCGTCGACAGCCGCCCCGGCGCCGGTCATGAGGGCGGCGACGGCGACTGGGCCGCTATGCCGAACGCCGAGGACCGCGCACGCCGTCTCACCATCGGCGAGGCCGAGCTGGGCTATGCCAAGCTCGCGGTGCGCTGTGCGGTCACGCTGGTCGAGCAGGAGGCCGGGACGAGGCAGGGACCAGAACCCCTGCGCACGCTCGCGAGCTACCGACGCGCGGCGAGCGGGGGCGTGGTGTTCGGCGCGAAGTTCTCCGTGCTGCGCCCCGGGAAACTGTCGGTCGGCGACGAGGTGGCCGTCCAGGAGTGGGGCGAGGCCGAACTCTGAGAGAGCGAGTCCGAGGGGGCGGATGGCTTTGCTGATGTCGACGGCTGGGCCGATCCCGTGCTCGACCTCCTCCGCCACGGCAGTACCTTCGTCCACCGACCCGTCCACGCCCTGCCCGAGTCCCACACCTGGGCCCACGTCCCCGGAGTGACCCTGCTGGGCGACGCCGCCCACCTGATGCCGCCTCTGGGAGCGGGAGCGAACCTCGCGATGGTGGAAGGCGCCGAGCTCGCCGAGGCCGTCGCCGCCGCTTCCGGATCAGCGGAGCTGGACGAGGCCGTCCGTGTCTTCGAGGAGCGGATGTGGGCGCGGGCCGGGCAGTGGGCGGGAATCACCGAGGCGGGTCTGCGGCGGCTCGTGAGCCCGGATCCCGCCGAGGCCCTCGCCCTCTTCGACGAGGTCCAACCCGCCTGACCGCCTTGAGCGTGAGCGCCGGCTCGGACACTCGCCGAGCCCGGCGCGCTCGCTGCTCAGTAGGAGGCGCGCGCGGCCTCGATGACCCCGTGGACCGCCGCGTCGATGCGGGCGGCGGCCTGGTCGGGATCGGGACGGTCGGCGTCCAGCCACGCGATGGCGCCCTCGATGGCCACGATGAAGACCATGCGGGCGGCCCAACGGGCCCAGGCGGGCTCGGGGATGATCTCGCGCAGCTGGCGCAGGGCCAGTTCGGTGGAGGCGTGGGTCAGGTTGTCCGTGAGGTCGCGGAACTCCGGTTCGCGCGCGGCGTGCTGGAACACCAGCCGGAAGCCGTCGGGGTCCTCGGCTGCGGCGTCGAGGAAGGCGGGGATGCTCTGGTCGGTGAAGTGGTCGGTGCCCACACGTTCGCCCAAGCGGGCGCAGGCGTGATCCAGGGCCGCCCGGTACATCTCGCTCTTGGACTCGAAGTGCCGGTAGAGCAGCACGCGGCTGATCCCGGCCTCCAGGGCCACGTCGTCGAGACTGGTGTCGGCGTAGCCGGTGCGGGCGAAGGCGCGCGTGGCCGCGTCCAGGATCTGTGCCCGCCGCTGCGCCCGGGGCAGCCGACGCACGGGTTCGGACTCGGTTCCGGTTCCGGCCGCAGAGCCAGACCCGGTTCCGGTTTCGGTTTCGATCATGGGCTCACCGGACATCGGCCACCTCCTTTTGTTGACTTCAGAGTCTACATGCTGTCTTGTTTAAAGCAGAGTGTACAAACAAGAGTCAATGAATGGAGGACACCATGATCCCGCGATTGCCCTTCGAGCGGCCCGGGCCGCTGGCCGCTCCGCCCGAGCTGGAGCGCCTGTGCGCCCAGGCTCCCGTCCATCGCGTCCGCACTCGAGTCGGCCACGACGCCTGGCTCGTCACCGGTCACGACGAGGTCCGCGCACTGCTCGACGACGATCGCCTCGGCCGCGCTCACCGCGACCCGGACCGCGCCGCCCGCTCGGGGGAGTCCGCGCTCTTCGGCGGGCCGATGGGCGACTTCGACACCGAGAAGGCCGACCACACCCGGATGCGCGCCCTGCTGCGGCCCCACGTCACGCCCAAGCGGATGCGGCTCCTGGCCCCGCGCGTGGAACGGCTCGCCGTCGAGCTCATCGAGACCATGGAGCGCGGTCCGCGCCCCGCCGACCTGCACGAGGCCCTCGCCGTGCCGCTGCCGATCCAGGTCATCTGCGAACTCCTCGGGGTGCCCTACGCCGACCGCGGGCGCTTCCGCGAGTGGAGCCTGGCCGCCGGCGACGTCACCGACCGCGGCCGCTCCGAACAGGGCCTGGGGGCGCTCTTCGACTACGGGCTCACCCCGGTCGCCGCCAAACGCCGCGAGCCGGCCGACGACGTCATCTCGCACCTGGCCGCCGACCCCGACGTCGAGGACACCGAGGCCGCAGGGCTCGCCATGGCGCTGCTCTTCGCCGGGCACGAGACCACCGTCGTGCAGATCGGCCTCGGTGTGCTGAGTCTGCTCGCCGACCGGAGCAGTACCGGGTGCTGGTCGCCGATCCCGACCTGGTGTCCGGGGCGGTGGAGGAGATCCTGCGCGCACCCCGTAAGGGCGGCGACGGGGTCCCGCGCTACGCGCGCGTGGACTTCGAGATCGCCGGGGTCGAGATCGCCGCCGGTGACCTGGTGCTCTGCGACCTCGGTTCGGCCAACCACGACCCGGACGCCTTCCCCGACCCCGACCGCGTCGATGTCACTCGCAACGCCGGAGCGCACCTCGGCTTCGGACACGGCATGCGCTACTGCATCGGCGCGCCGCTGGCCCGGATCGAACTGCGCGCCGTGCTGGAAGGGCTCACGCGGCGCCTCCCCGAGCTGCGTCTGGCGGTGGCCGTCGACGAGCTCTCCACCCGTAGGGACGTTCTCACCGGAGGGCTCACCGCCCTGCCCGTGACGTGGTGAACGGTCTCCCTCTCCGGCAGGCGCGCGGCGCATCCGCCCAACTCTGAGCCCTCACGGTGGAGGACACACCCGGCTGGGCGGCATCGCACACCGTCGCGCTCATTCTCTTGACACACAGCCCGGTTGTAAAGCTATCCTTTACATGTGCAAGAACGATTGACAGATGCCCTGCGGGCCTTGAAAGAACGCATGGACGCGTTCCTCGCGGCACGTGTCCTGACGGAGGACGACGACTGGGCCGACTCGATAGGTCGTGCCGTGAGCCTGCAGGCGGCCGCCGATGACGTCGTGCGTGCCGTCGTGCAGCAGGCGCGCCAGGACGGCGCTACGTGGCAGGTCATCGGTGACGCGCTCGGCGTGAGCAGGCAAGCGGCGTTTCAGCGCTATGGCAAACCGATCGATCCCAGAACAGGAGAACCCATGAACACCACGCCACTCCCCGGCGTTGCCGAGCTGGCCGCCTCGACGATCGAGGACCTCGCTTCCGGGCAATGGGCGCGTGTCACCGAGCGGTTCGATGCGACCATGCGCGATGGCCTGTCGGAGGACGCGCTCGCGGCCGCGTGGGCACAGATCGTCGGCCTGTCAGGAGCCTTCGAAGGGCGTGGAGAGCCGGAGGTCGCCCGGGCCGGCGACGTGACCATCACGAACACGCCACTCTCGTTCGAGGCGGCCGACTACACGGCACGGATCGCGTTCCGCGACGACCGCACCATCGCCGGTCTGCACATCCTGGAAGGGCAGAAGTCGTGACCAACGAATCTCCGAGCGGATCGAAGACGACCACGCCCCGTGGCGGACCCCGCATGAGCGGCCGAGACCTGCGATCCATCAGTGTGTTCACCGCCCTGGCGTTCGCGCTCGCCTGGCTCTTCGCGCTCCCTCTCTGGTTCGGTGACGGACTCGCCAGCCCCTGGTTCGCCCCCGTGGCGACCGCCACGATGATGACCCCCGCGATCGCCGCCCTCGTCGTCGTCTTCTTCGTGGAGCGGCCGCGGCAGAAGGCGTGGACGCTCGGACTGTGGCCGCTGAGACCGGTTCGCAGACTCCTCGTCTACTCGGCGCTGGGAATCTTCGTGCCCATCGCGCTGGTCCTGGTGGCGCTCCCGGTCGGTGCGCTGCTGGGGGTCTATCCGGCCGACTTCACGAACTTCTCCGCTTTCCAGCAGGCCCTCGACGAGCAAGCGGGTCCCGCAGGAGCGGCCGAGATCCCGATACCGATCGGCGCGCTCATCGCCCTCCAGATCGCGATGCTCCCCTTGGCGGCGTTCATCAACCTCATCCCGGCGCTGGGCGAGGAACTCGGGTGGCGAGGGTGGCTGCTCCCGAAACTGATGCCGCTCGGTACACTCCCAGCCCTTCTGGTCTCTGGCGTGATCTGGGGCCTTTGGCACGCCCCGCTCATCCTCCTCGGGTACAACTACCCCGACGCACCGGGCCGGCTCGGCTTGACCGCGATGGTCTGCATGTGCGTCCTGGTCGGCGCGGTCTTCGGCTGGCTGAGGCTCCGATCGGGATCCGTGTGGCCCGCAGCCCTGGCACATGCCGCGTTCAACGGTGCGGGCGGGACCTACCTCCTTTTCGCCGCGGCGGGAGAGCACGTCGACACCACGCAGGCGACGATCCTCGGCTGGAGCGGGTGGATCGTGCCGCTCGCGCTCGTCGTGGTCCTGATCGCCACGGGACAGTTCGCTTCCGCGAAGCACCCGTCCACCCCGCCGTCGAAGAAGGGGGGTCTCCCCGCACGCCCGGCGCCACCGGAGGGCTGACCGCCCTGCCCGTGACGTGGTGAACGGGCTTCGGCGGGGAGCCGGGCGCGGGGCACGGTGTGCGGTTGCCCACTCGAGCGGTCCGAACAGGGCGAACGGGCGTCCGACTCATTTAGCATCAAATTAGTAGGAAATACGCGGTGGCCTGTCGAACCCCCCGGGGCCGCCCGTCCGCACCGCACACATTGAGGGTTCACCGCCATGCGTCGCACCACTGTCATCGCCCCCGCCGCCCTGGTCCTGCTGGCGGCGACCGCCTGCGGCGCCCCTTCCGAGAACGCGCCCGCCGGCTCCGGTGAGGACGCGCTCGTGGTCGGCGCGACCGCCGTGCCCGCCGGCGACCTGCTGGAGTTCGTCGACGCCGAGCTGGCCGCCGACGCGGGTCTGGAGCTGGAGATCCACGAGTACTCCGACTACATCGCGCCCAACAGTGCGCTCGCAGAGGGGCAGCTGGACGCCAACCTCTACCAGCACGAGCCGTTCCTGCAGGAGTTCAACGAAGGGCACGGGGCCGACCTCGTCGCGGTCGACCAGGTCTACCTGCCTCCGCTGGGGCTGTACTCCTCCAGCGTGGACGCCGTCGAGGACCTGGGGGAGGGCGCCGTGGTCGCGCTGCCCAACGACCCCACCAACGAGTTCCGGGCTCTGCTGCTTCTGCAGGAGGGCGGCCTCATCACCCTGGCCGAGGGCACCGACGAGGGCTCCTTCTCCCTCGACGACATCGAGGACAACCCCAAGGACCTGGAGTTCCGTGAGGTCGAGGCGGCCCAGCTGCCCCGCTCGCTGGACGACGTCGACGCCGCGATCGTCAACAACAACTACGCCCAGGAAGCGGGTCTGGACTTCGAACAGGACAGCATTCTGCTCGAGCAGGTCGAGGGCAACCCCTACGTCAACGTGCTCGCGGCTCGCGCCGACAATGCCGACGATCCGCGTATCGCCACGCTCCTGGAGCTGCTGACCTCGTCCGAGGCCACGCGCTTCCTGGAGGAGGAGTACCAGGGCAGCATCGTCCCCGTCGCGGCCGAGTAGGCCCGGACACATCGGGCGCAGGTGGACCGAGTCGAGTGCCGGTCCGCGATGAGCCGGCCCCTCGTGTGAGTGCCGTCCGTCCGGGCGGGCGCGGTCACGCCTGCCCGGACGGGGCCGGTCAGTCGCAGTCGCGGTCGGGGCGGTCCATCATCAGGGTCAGGCCCGCTCCGAGCATGAACGAGTCCTTGGCCATCCCGATGCCGTCCGGGGTCGGGCGGACGCTGCCCTCGCGGCGCAGGCCCGGGGTGCGCAGGTACACGCCCAGCAGTCCCGCGGCGAACGCGGTCAGCCCGGCGCCGGCCAGACGGCTCGGCACGATCGGCAGCATCAGCGAGGCGCCCAGGGCCATCTCCCCGGCGGAGACGGCCTTGACGAAGTCGGCCGGCGCCACCTTGTCGAGGAACGGGTAGGCCCCGGCGGCCATGCCGTGCAGGCCCTGCGCGGTGGCCTCGTCGGCGTCGCGCTTGTCCCAGCCGGAGTTGAAGATGAACGCGCCCGTGGCCAGGCGGACGGGCAGGTGGTGCGGCTTCAGGGGCAGCTTCATGTCGGCTCCATGTGCGGTCAGCACTCGGTCACTGTGGGTGGGAACGATGCTAACGGCGGTGGGTCCTCGGCCGGCGGTCCCACGCGGGGCGGTGAGGCCTGTGGCGGCTCGGTGAAGTGTGTCACCCCAGGTCCGGAATGTGAATGAAAACGGTTTTCATGTGCTAATTTGAGGCTTCTTCGGGGCGCCCGCAGGTCCGCGCCGCCCCTCCTCCGCACCCCTGGAAGTCACCCCGTGCACCACCACAAGGCCCTGCCCGGCGCCGCGCTGGCCGCGGCCGCCGTCCTGCTGATGACCGCCTGCTTCCCCGCCGAGGAGGAGGCCGCCGACGGCCGGATCTCCGTGGCGATGATGCAACCGCCCAGATCCGGGCTCACCCCGCTCAGCGACGACGCCTTCAAGCTGTCCCGCTGGAGCACCGCCGAGACCCTGGTCAACCTCGACGAGGCCGGCGACCCCCAGCCCGGACTGGCCACCGACTGGGCCCAGGTCGACCCCACCACCTGGACCTTCACCGTCCGCGAGGGCGTCACCTTCCACGACGGCACCGAGCTGACCGCCGACATCGCCGCCGACGCCCTGGCCCACGCCGCCGCGGCCTCGCCCAAGCCGCGCATCCTCGACGGCGTGGACCTGGACGTCAGCGCCGAGGGCGACACCCTCACCGTCACCACCGCCGACCAGGACCCCCTGGTCCCGCAGCGGCTCTCCTCGCCCCAGCTGTCGATCCTCGCCGAGAGCGCCTACGACGGCGACGCCGTCGACCCCGTCGGCACCGGCAGCGGCCCCTTCGAGATCGTTGAGGTCAACGGCACCACCTCCGCCCGCCTGGACCGCTTCGACGACTACTGGGGCGAGCCCGCCCAGGCCGCCGGCATCGACGTCAGCTTCGTTCCCGACGGCACCGCGCGGGCCGCCGCCCTGCGCACCGGCGAGGCCGACATCGTCGAGTCCGTGCCCACCTCCCAGGCCGCCCTGCTGGACGAGGGCACCGTCACCGAGGTCCCCATGCCGCGGACCAACACGCTCTACCTCAACACCGAGCAGGGCCCCTTCACCGACCACGCGACGCGGGCTGCCGTCCGCGAGGCCATCGACGCCCAGGCCCTGGTCGACGGTGTCTACGAGGGACGCGCCGACGTCGCCGCCGGGCTGCTGGGCCCGGCCATCCCCTGGGCGGCCGAACGCCCCGAGCGCACCGACGCGGTCGAGGCCGCCGACCCCGACGGCACCGCCATCACCCTGGCCACCTTCACCGACCGCGCCGAGCTGCCCGAGGTCGCCACCGTCCTCGAACAGCAGCTGGAGGACGCCGGCTTCGAGGTCGAGCAGGTCGTGCGCGAGTACGCCAACATCGAGGAGGACGCCCTGGCCGGGGAGTTCGACGCCTTCATCCTCTCCCGCGCCACCGTCCTGGACTCCGGCGACCCGGCCGCCTACATGACCAGCGACTTCTCCTGCGAGGGCTCCTTCAACATCGCCCAGCTGTGCGACGAGGACGTCGACGCCGCCCTGGAGGAGGCCGAGAGCGCCCCCACCGGCGACGAGCGCCGCGCCGCGATCCTGGCCGCCGAGGCCGCCATCCTGGACACCGACGCCGCCCTGCCGATGCTGCACGAGCGCGTCCTGCAGGGCGACGCCACCGGCGTCGTCGACTCGGCCAAGGACCCGCGCGAGCGCCTGCTCATCACCCCGCAGACCCACCTGGACCGATGAAGGACACCGCACCGCCCCGGCGGCGCCCCGCGCGGGCCCGCCGGGCCGCGCCCCTGCTGACCCGCCTGGCCGCGCTCGCCCTCATCACGGTCGTCGTCGGACTGCTGCCCTGGCTCTCGGGTCGCGACCCCGCGCTGTCGCTGCTGCGCGCCCGGTCCGCCGAGCAGGAGCCCACCCCCGAGGCCCTCGACGCCATCCGCGACGAACTCGGCCTCGCCGAGGGCCCTGCCGCCCTCCTGGGCTCCTGGTTCGCTGGTCTGCTCCGCGGCGACCTGGGCGCCTCCTGGATCTCGGGCACGCCCGTGCTGCCGTCCGTTCTCTCCGCCACCGGGGTGTCCCTGACCGTGATGGGTGCGGCCCTGGCCGTCGCCCTGCCCGTGGCCGCCGCGCTGTGCGCCCCCACCCTGGTGCGCGGCGCCCGCGGCACCCTGCGGCCGGGCGGTTCGGGCACCGGCGCCGCCGCGGCCGCGCTCACCGCCCTGCCCGAGTTCCTCATCGCCATCGTGCTGATGCTCGTGTTCGCGGTGGGGCTGGGGTGGTCGCCGCCCTACGGCTGGAGCGGACCCGAACACCTCGTCCTGCCCGCCCTGGCGCTGGGCATCCCGGCGGGCGGACTCCTGGGCCGGCTCGTCGACGACGCCCTGCCCGCCGTGTTCGCCGAACGCTGGGTCGGGCTGTGGACCGCCTCGGGCTGTTCGCCCGGCCAGATCGCCGCCGCGGCCCTGCGCCGCGCCACCCCCGCCCTCGTGCCGCAGCTCGGCATGGTCGCCGTCGGACTGACCGGGGGAGCGGTCGCCGTGGAGACCATCTTCACCGTGCCCGGCATCGGCCGCACCGCCCTGGGCGCCGCCCAGGCCCAGGACCTGCCCGTCCTCCAGGGGTCCGTGCTCGCCCTCGTGCTGCTCGGCACCCTCGCCGGGGTCCTCGCCCAGGCCGCGCACCGCCGCCTCCTGGGCCGGAGCCTGCGCGACGCCGCCCTGTCCCTGGCCCCGCCGCCCACCGCGCCCGCCGGACCCCTGCGACGGGCGGTGCCCGCCGTGTGCGCGGCCCTGCTGCTCACCGTCACCGCGTGGGGCCTGGCGCGCGACGCCCTGACCGTGACCGTCGCCGACCGCCTGCTGGGACCCTCCTGGGCGCACCCTCTGGGCACCGACGCCGTGGGCCGCGACGTCCTGGCCCGGCTCGGCCACGGAGCGGTGTCCACCGTCGGGGTCGCCGTCCTCGTGTGCGCGGTCAGCCTCGCCATCGCGCTCGTGGTGGGCTTTTGGCCCTCCCTGGCCTCCGGCGCCGCCGAGGCCGCCAACGCCCTGCCCCCGGTGATCGCGGGCATCCTCGTCGTCGCCGTCATGGGCCCCGGCACGCTCGGCGCCTCGGTCGCCATCGCCGTGGTCTCCTGGCCGCCGCTGGCCGCGCACGCCGCCGCGCTCGTCCAGCAGACCCGCGCCGCGGGCTACCTCAGCGCCCAGCGCGCCATCGGCGCCGACGACCGCTGGATCCTGTGGCACCACATCCTGCCCTCGGTCGCCGGCCCGGTCGCCCGCCACGCCGTGCTGCGCCTGCCCGCCATCGCCCTGGCGCTGGCCTCCCTGGGCTTCCTCGGCCTGGGCGCCCAGCCGCCCTCCGCCGAATGGGGGCTGAGCCTGTCGGAGTCCCTGGTCTACGTCGAACGCGCGCCGCTGGCCGCCCTGGCCCCGACCGCGATGCTCCTGCTCCTGGCCGCCTTCGCGGTCTCCCTGTCGACCCTGCCCGGCCGGGCCCACACCCAGCGAGGACGGACACCGTGAACCAGCCGCTGCTCTCGGTCCGCGACCTGCGCGTCACCCTGCCGGGCGAGCGCGGCACGGTGCTGCCCGTCGTGCGCGGGCTGTCCTTCGACGTCCACCCGGGCGAGGCGCTCGCGCTCATCGGCGAGTCCGGCGCCGGCAAGTCGATGGCCGCCCGCGCCGTCCTGGGGACCACCCCCCACGGCGCCACCGTCACCGGCAGCGTCCGCCTGGGGGAACGGGAACTCGTCGGCGCCGGCCCCCGCGCACTGCGCGCCGTGCGCGGGCGCCGCGTCGCACTCATCCCCCAGGACGCGCTCTCGGTCCTGAGCCCCATGCACACCGTGGGCGGGCAACTCGTGCGCGCCCTGCGCGCGAACCGGCGCCTGAGCCGGGCCCGGGCCCACGAGCGAGCGGTGGCCGCCCTGGACCGGGTCGGCATCCCCGACGCCGCGCGGCGCGCCCGCGCCTACCCGCACGAGTTCTCCGGCGGCATGCGCCAGCGCGCGGTCATCGCGATGGCCATGGTCAACGAGCCCGAGGTCGTCTTCGCCGACGAACCCACCACCGCCCTGGACCCCCGCACCAGCGGGGTGGTCCTCGACCTGCTGGCGGACCTGCGACGAGAGACCGGGACCGCGGTCGTGCTCATCACCCACGACCTCGCGGTCGTCCACGGCCACGCCGACCGGGTCGTGGTCGCCTACGCGGGCCGCCACGTCGAGTCCGGTCCCGCGGGCCGGGTCCTGACCGAGCCTCGGGCGCCCTACACGGCCGGACTCGTCGCCGCCGTGCCCCCGCGGGAGGCCACCGACCGCCGCCTGCCCGCCATCGGCGGATCCCCGCCCTCGCCCGCGGCCCTGCCGCCGGGCTGCGCGTTCGCCCCGCGCTGCCCGCTGGCCGACGCGCGCTGCGAGGCCGACGCGCCCGACCCGGTTCCCACCGGCGACCCCGCGCATCTGGTCTCCTGTCACCACTGGCGGGACGTCCCGGTCCCCGCGCACACCCTGTTCTCCCGGGCCGCCGTATGAGCGCCGGCCCGGACCGCCCCACACCGCACCCGGAGGGAACCGCGATGGACGACGACCACCTCCTGCTGCGGGTGCGCGACCTGGTCGTGCGCTACCCCGGGCCCGGCCGCGACCCGGCCGCCCCGGCCGTGGACGGCGTCTCCTTCGACCTGCGCCGCGGACACACCCTGGCCCTGATCGGGGAGTCCGGATCCGGCAAGTCCAGCACGGCCGCCGCCGTCACCGGACTACTGCGCCCCGAGTCGGGCTCGGTCCGCTTCCGGGGCGAAGAACTGACCACCCTGCCCGAACGGGAGCTGCGCGCCCTGCGCCCCGCGCTCCAACCGGTCTTCCAGGACCCCTACGGCTCGCTCAGCCCCCGCCTGCGCGTACGCGAGGCCGTCGCCGAACCGCTGCGCGTCCAACGGCGATGGGACCGCGCCACCGGACCCGCCCGGGTGGACGCCCTGCTCGAACGCGTGGGTCTGGACCCCGCGCTGGGCTCGCGGCTGCCGCACGAACTCTCCGGCGGCCAGTGCCAGCGCGTGGGGATCGCCCGCGCCCTGGCGTGCGAGCCCGAGGTGCTGGTCCTGGACGAGCCCGTCTCCGCGCTGGACGCCTCCGTGCGCGCCGGCGTGCTCAACCTGCTGACCGACCTCCAGGACGAACTGGGGCTGGGCTACCTGTTCATCTGCCACGACCTCGCCCTGGTCCGGCACGTGGCCCACGACGCCCTGGTCCTGCGCGAGGGCCGGATCGTGGAGTCGGGGCCCGCCCGCCGGGTGTGCACCGAGCCCGAGCACGCCTACACGCGCGCACTCGTGGCGGCCGTGCCCGAACCGGCCCCGACCACCGGACCCGGACCGGTCGCGAGCGCGTCATGACCGCGACCGCCCTCCGCGGCCGGGGAACGCTGCGCGAACTGCGCGGACTGGGCAGCCTGATCTGGCTCCTGGTGGGCTCGCAGGCCGCCTTCAACGTCGGCTTCTTCGTCGTCCTGCCCTACCTGGCCGCCCATCTGGCGGGCACGATCGGGCTCGCCGGATGGCTGGTCGGCCTGGTCCTGGGCCTGCGCACCTTCAGCCAGCAGGGACTGTTCGTCGTCGGCGGCGCCCTCACCGACCGGTTCGGGCCACGCCCGGTGGTCCTCATCGGCTGCGTGCTGCGCGTGGCCGGGTTCGCCTGGCTCGCCGTGGCCCAGCGCACGGGGGCACTCATCGCCGCGGTGCTGCTCATCGGATTCGCCGCCGCCCTGTTCTCCCCGGCCGTGGAGACCGAGGTCGCGCGCCAGGCCGTGCGCCACGAGCGGGCCACCGGCATCCCGCGCACGCGCGTACTCGGGCTGTTCTCGACGGCCGGACAGGCGGGCACGCTGGTCGGCCCGCCCCTGGGCGCGCTCCTGCTGCTCGGCGGTTTCGCGACCGCGTGCCTGGCGGGCGCCGTGGTCTTCACCCTCGTGCTCATCGCCCACCTGCGGTGGATGCCGCGCGCCGGGTCCGATGTCGGACCCCAAGGGGGCGGCGAAGCGACCCCGCGAGAGCGACCGCGTCTGGGGGAGGGCGTGCGCGAACTCCTCTCCCACCGCCCCTTCCTGCTGCTGTGCCTGGGCTACAGCGGCTACCTGCTCGCCTACAACCAGCTCTACCTGGCCCTGCCCCAGGAAGTGGAGCGCGCCACCGGCACCCAGACCGCGCTGGGCTGGCTGCTCGCGTGGGGGTCGCTGCTCTACGTCCTCGTGCAGATGCCCGTCCTGCGCTGGATCGGCGACCGCCTCTCCCGGCGGGCGGTCCTGCGCACCGGTCTCCTGCTCCTGGCCACGGGGTTCGCCGCCGCGGCCGTGCTGACCCCCGTCACCGCGGCCGGCGGGCTGCTGCCCTCGGTGGCCTTCGTCACCGCCCTCACCCTCGGACAGGTGCTCATCGTCCCCACCGTGCGGGCGTGGGTCCCCGACCTCGTCGACGGCGCCCGGCTCGGCCTGTTCACCGGTGCCCTGTCCTCCGCCTCCGGTCTGGCCGTGCTGCTGGGCAGCATCCCCGCCGGAGCGCTGGTGGACCGGGGCGGCCCCGCGTCCTGGCTGATCATGGCCGCCGTGCCGCTGGCGGCGGCCGCGTTCGTCCCCCGAGCGCCCCGGACGGCCTAGATCCGCACCGGCGGCGGCCACGCCCACGCGTGACCGCCGCCGGCCCTCACTGTGCCTCGCCCGCCCGCGCGAACTCCGCGCGCAGCCGGACCACCTCCGAGGGCTCCCACCCCGGGCCCGGAACACTGGAGACCAGCATCCGGGTGTAGGGGTGCTCGGGCCGCCGCAGGACGTCGTCGCAGGCGCCGTGTGGACGCCGTGCTCGCGGCTCCCCACACCCCACCGGCATCGTCGTGGTCGACGCCCTGGTGCAGTCCGTGGCCACCGTGGACGCCGACCGCGCGGTGGAGTCCTCCCACGAGCTCACGGCCCTGCGCGCCCGCCTCGGCTACTGACCCCCGCTCGGCGCGCTCGGCCGGGCCGGTCCGCCCGGGAGTGAGGCCGCCTCAGCCGTCGACCGCCGTCCCGCGGCGGCCGTTTCCGGCCGGTGTCCCGTGAGCGGGGACGGACTCACGTCGTGGTTCGCCCCTGGCTCAGGGCTCGTCTTCGCTGTGCGGACCTGATCGGTCCCGGGACCCCGGCCGACCGCCGCCCGGCGACCCAGGCCGGGCGGACCCGGCCGGACCGGGCGGGGTTCCGGTCCGGCCGGGGGTTCCGGTTCGGCTACCGGGCCTCGTCCGCCTCCTGTGTCACGCTCGCGTGCGCGGCGCGGAAGAACAGCCCGATCGCGACGGCGCCGGGGTCGGGCGCGCCCAGGGCGGCATCGCCCACGTAGCTGGTGCGCCCCTTGCGGCCCAGGAGTTCACTGGTGCCCTCGGCGCCGGCCTCGGCCGCCTCCGCGGCCTCCCGCAGCCCTTCCGCCAGGCTGCGGCCCTCCGCCGCCGACCGCTTCAAGGACTCCGCGGCCGGAGCGATCGCGTCGACCATCGTGCGGTCGCCGACCTTGGCCGCGCCCAGCCGGGTCACGGTGGCCCATCCCCGCTCCGCGGCCTCGGCCACCCCGGCCAGGGTCATGGCGGGCGTGCCGTTGCCGGCCTTGGCGAAGTCGCGGAACCACATGCCGAACAGCGGCCCGCTGGTCCCTCCGCTGTGCGACAGGAAGGTGTCGCTCAGCGCCTGGAAGGGCGCGCCGGGGGAGTCGGGCCGCTCGGGCAGGGCGGTCAGCGACCGGCGCAGGCCCGTGACCATGTTCGTGCCGAAGTCGCCGTCGCCGCTGCGGCGGTCGAGGTCGGTCAGGTGGTCGTCGGCGTCGGTGATCGCGGCGGCGAAGCCGCGGACCCACAGGTCGGCGTGGGCGGGGCTGATCTGGTCGGCCATGGCGGATCTCCCGGGGTCGTGGCTGGTCACCAGGTGAGGGCGGGCGTGGACACGGGCGCGTCCCACAGGTCCAGGAACTCGTCGTCGGCGCGCACCAGCGTCACCGAGCAGCCCGCCATGTCCAGGGACGTGACGTAGGAGCCCACCAGGGAACGGGCGACCTCGATCCCGGCGCCCTCCAACAACGCCTTGACCTCGCCGAACACGCCGTACAGCTCCAGGTCGTGGGTGGCGCCCAGTCCGTTGACGATCACGGCGACCCGTTCGCCGCGGCCCAGGTCCAGGTCCCGCAGCAGCGGGGCGGCCATATCGGCGACGAGTTCGCGCCGCGGACCGAAGGCGCGCCGCTCGCGGGCACGCTCCCCGTGGATGCCGACGCCGAACTCGACCTGGTCCTCGGGCAGGTCGAAGGAGGGGCGGGACTGGCCGGGGTGGGCCCCGGCCGCCAGGGCCACGCTCAGCGTGCGGCTGCCCGCGACCACCCGGCGCCCGAGCTTCACCAGCTCCGACAGGTCCGCGCCGCGCTCGGCGGCGGCGCCGCAGACCTTCTCCACGGCCACGACCGCGGCGGTACCGCGCCGGCCGGGGCCGTCGGCGTCGTCGGTCTCGGTGGCCAGGTCGTCGTCGACCAGGGCGATGTCGCTGTGCACGCCCTCGTCGGCCAGCAGCTCGCCGGCGATGCGGAAGTTGAGCACGTCGCCGGTGTAGTTCTTGACCACGTGCAGGACGCCGCGGCCGGTGTCGGCGGCCAGTGAGGCGGCCCGGATCTGCATGGCGGTGGGGGAGGCGAAGACGGCGCCCGGTACCGCGGCGTCGAGCATGCCCCGGCCCACGAAGCCCACGTGCAGCGGCTCGTGTCCGGAACCGCCGCCGGAGAGCACCGCCACCTTGTCCGGGGCGGGTTCGGCGCGCACCACGTAACTCGGCTCGCGGTTCCAGCGGACGTGGCGGGGCCATGCCGCCGCGAATCCTTCCAGGGCCTCGGGGACCACGTCCCCGGGATCGTTGACGAACTGACGGCGCATGGGCGGCTCCCGCTGTATGACCGCTGTGTTGCCTGGCGCCCCCACCCTAACGGCGGACGGCGGCCGACACACGTCCCCGCGGTGAACGGTCCCGCGGTCCCCGCAGGTCGCGGCCGTCCGGTGGCCCCACAACCGAGTTTGCTCATTTCAAGCAAATTTCGCATGAACTCTTGTGATACATGCTCATAAGGAGCAATATGAGCTGCGCAACATGCGCGAAACGAGCAGAGGAGCGGACATGCGGCATCAGGGACTGCTGGACGCCGTCACCGACGGCATCCAGCGTGTCGAGGACCTCGCCCGCGAACTCGGCATCAGCCCCTCCACCGTGCGCCGCGGCCTCACCGAACTGGAGAGGGCCGGCCGGGTCGTGCGCACCCACGGCGGCGCCGTGCCCGCGCCCGCGGGCGGCGAACTCTCCTGGAGTCAGAAGGGACTGCGCAACGCCGCCGCCAAACGGCGCATCGCCGACCACGCCGCGGCCATGGTCGAGGACGACCACGTCGTCCTGCTCGACGCCGGCAGCACCACGACGTTCGTCGCCGAGCGCCTGGCCCGGCGCTACGGGCCCACCGTGGTCACCGCCGGAGTCGGACCCATGACCGCCCTGCACGACGCCGAGGGCATCGAGCTCATCGTGGTCGGCGGACGCGTGCGCCGCCCCCGCGGCTCGATCGTGGGCGACTACGCCCACGGCGTGCTGGACCGGCTCACCGCCGACATCGCCTTCGTCGGCGCCGACGGCCTCGTGCCCGGACGCGGCCTCAACTGCCCCAGCCCGGAGATCGCCGCCGCCAAGGAGCTGCAGATGCGCAGCGCCCGGCGGGTCGTCGTGGTCGCCGACTCCACCAAGGTCGGCCGCGACGAGGACCCCTACTGGGCGGTCGTCCCCGGCCCCTACGCGCTCATCACCGACGACGCGCTCGACCCGGCGGCCCTGGCCGCCCTCGAAGCCGACGCCTCGTGTACCCCCCACCTCGTTCCGGCCGCCGAAGGCACCGCGCCGGAGTGATCCCCCGAAAGGTCGTGTCATGGAAGTACAGCTCCTCGCCGCACTCCTGATCGGCGTCGGCGTCGTCGTCGCGGTCATCCTGTGGACCCGGCTGGACGCGTTCGTCGGACTCCTCGCCGGCGCGCTGGTCACCGGCGCGGTCGCGGGCGTGCCCCCGGCCGAACTCATCGAGTACATCACCACCGGCTTCGGCAACACCCTCGCGGGGATCGGCATCGTCATCGCCCTGGGGGTGATGATCGGCACCGTCCTGGAACGCAGCGGCGGCGCCGACGCCCTGGCCAAGGCGTTCGTGCGGATGGCCGGCAAGGGCCGCGAGGACGTCGCGATGACCGCCACCGGCGCGGTCGTGTCCGTGCCCGTCTTCTGCGACTCCGGCTTCGTCATCCTGCACCCCCTCGCCCGCTCCCTGGCGCGCCGCTACGGCCGGTCCCTGGTGACCATGAGCCTGGCGCTCGCGGGCGGTCTGGCCGTCACCCACCACCTCGTCCCGCCCACCCCCGGCCCGCTGGCCGCCGTCGGCCTCCTCGGAGCCGACCTGGGCACCACGGTCCTGGTCGGCGCGGCCATGGCGATCGTGCTCATCCCCGTCGTCGTGGCCTACGCCCGCTACATGGGCCCGCGCCTGGAGGCCGACGTCGAGCACGAGCTCGTCCCCGAGGCCGTGCCCGCCGGATCCACCGAATCCGCCGGACGCACCGGCGGAGCCGACGGCACGGGCTCCGCCCCTCGCGGCATCGACGAGGAGCCCCCGGACCCGGGCGTGAGCGCCCTGACCGCCGCCCTGCCGCTCGTGCTGCCGTTGCTGCTGATCGTCGGCAACACCGTCACCGCCGCCATCACCCAGGGGAGCCTGCTCGCCGACGTCTTCGGCTTCGTCGGCACCCCCGCCATCGCCCTGCTCATCGGCCTGGTCATCGCCGTCTACGCCCTGCCGCGCCGCGGCACCGGACGCCGCGAGATCGTCGGCTGGCTCACCGCGGCCGCCGCCTCGGCCGGCATGATCGTCTTCATCACCGGCGCCGGTGGCGCCTTCGGCGAGGTCCTGCGCCAGTCCGGTGTCGGCGACGCCCTGGCCGACGCCGTCTCGGGCTGGCCGGTGCCCATGTTCCTGCTGCCCTTCGCCATCGCCACCTTCGTCCGCCTGGCCCAGGGCTCGGGAACGGTCGCCATCATCACCGCGGCCACCCTGAGCGCGCCCATCGTGCACGCCGCGGGCGTGGACCCCGCCCTGGCCGTGGCCTCCGCCTGCGCCGGATCGTTCGTCTTCTCCTACGTCAGCGACTCCTACTTCTGGGTCGTCACGCGTTTCACCGGCCTGTCCGGCGTCGCCGCGATGAAGATGTGGAGCGGGATGACCACCCTGCTGTGGCTGGCCAGCCTGCCGCTCCTGGGCGTCGCCGCCCTGATCCTGGGATAGGAGGAGACCATGGCACGGATCCTCGTCCTGGCCGACGACCTGACCGGCGCGAACGCCACCGGCGCGCGCTTCGCCCACGGCGGCATGCGCGTGGCCTCGGTCGACGCCGCCCACGCCGCGGAGGCCGCCGAGGTCTACGACGTGGTCGTGGCCAACCTCGACAGCCGCCACCTGGCCGCCGCCGAGGCCGCCGACCTCGTGGGCTCCGTGGTCCAGGGGCTGTGGCCGGCCGACCTCGTGGTCAAGCGCACCGACACCACGCTGCGCGGCAACGTGGGCGCCGAGGTGGAGGCCGCCTGGCGTGCGGTGCGCGAGCGGGTCCCGGCCAGGCGAAGGGTCCGTGTCCTGTTCGCCCCCGCCCACCCCGCCTCCGGGCGCATCACCGCCGACGGCGTCCAACTGCTCGACGGCGTCCCGCTGGAGCGCACCCAGCTCGCCCTGGACCCGCTCAACCCGATGACCACCAGCGTGGTCGCCGACATCCTCGCCGAGCAGACCTCCCTGGCGGTGCGGCACGTGACGATCGGCGAGGTCACCGGGCGCGGCCTGGCCGACGCCCTCGCCGCCGGAGACGAACCGGTCGTGGTGTGCGACGCGGTCACCGAGGAGCACCTGGCCGACCTCGCCCGCGCCGCCGCCGAGGTCCACCGCCGGGACGGCACCGTGTGGGTCGCCGCCGACCCCGGCCCGTGCGGGGCGATGCTCGCCCGCGCACTGGGCCTGCGCGGTCGGGCACCGGACCCCGGCCCGCTGCTGGCCGTCGTGGGCAGCGCCACCGAGCTCTCCCGGCGCCAGCTCGACGTCGTCGCCCAGGACCCCGCCGTGCGTTTCGTCGACGTCGACCCCCTGCGGTGCGTCGACGATCCCGCCTACCGCGCCGACACCGCGCTGGCCCTGGCCCGCGCGCTGTCCGAGCACCGCTTCCCCGGGGCGGTGGTCGTGCGCACGTGCGCCTCGGCGCGCGACGTCGTGCGCATCCCCGCGGACCGGCGCCGCGCCCTGCCCGGACGGCTCGCGGACCTGGTCGTCGAGGCCGCGGCCGCGAGCGCGCCCAGTGCCCTGTTCACCAGCGGGGGCGACGTCACCTCCGCGGTCCTGACCGCCCTGGGCGTGCGCGCCCTGGACGTGGGCGGCGAACTCGTCCCGCTGGCCGTCTACGGCCGGCTCGACGGCAGCCCCCTGGACGGCGCCCCGATCATCACCAAGGGCGGGCTCGTCGGCGACGACGGCACGCTCGCCCACTGCCTCGCGCGCCTGCGTGAGGCGGTCCACGACAGCCGACGCGCGGTCACCACGCGCGTTCCGCACTGAAGGAGCAAGCATGACCGAACGCCCGATCCTGGCCCTCACCGTCGGCGACCCCGTCGGCATCGGCCCCGAGATCACCGTGCGCACCCTGGCGGAGGTCGCCGGGACCGCCCCGGCCCGTGGGGTGGTAGTGGCCGACCCGGCGGTCCTGCGCCGGGCGGTGGCGGTCCTGGGCCTGGACGCGCGCGTGCGCGCCGTGGACTCCTGGGACCTGCCCGCGGAGGAGGACGGCGTCATCGACTGCCTGGACATCGGCGTGCTCGGTGAGACGGAGCTGGCCTGGGGGGTGGTCGACGCCCAGGCGGGCCGGGCGGCGGTCCGCGCGATCGAGGTCGCCACCGAGGCGGCGATGGCCGGTCACGTCGCCGGGATCGTCACCGGGCCGATCAACAAGGAGGCGATCTGGGCCGCCGGCAGCCCCCACCTGGGACACACCGAGATGCTGGGCGCGCTGACCGGGGCCACCCGCCAGAACACGATGTTCGTGGTGCGCGGCAAGAAGATCTTCTTCGCGACCAGGCACGTGTCACTGCGCGGGGCGCTGGACCGCATCGACGCCGACCAGCAGGTCGAGGCGATCACCGAGGCGCTGACGGCGCTGCGCGTGTTCGGCCACGACGAACCCACGCTCGCGGTCGCGGCGATCAACCCGCACGGGGGCGAGAACGGCGCCTTCGGCGACGAGGAGATCCGCCACCTGGCTCCGGCGGTGGAGCGGATGCGCGCCACCGGCGCCGACGTGGTCGGCCCCGTCCCGGCCGACTCCGTCTTCCACCGGCTGCTCACCGACCACTACGACGGTGTCCTGTCCCAGTACCACGACCAGGGCCACATCGCGGCCAAGACCTTCGACTTCGACGGCACGATCTCGGTGACCGTGGGCCTGCCCATCCTGCGGACCTCGGTCGACCACGGCACGGCCTTCGACATCGCGGGCAAGGGCATGGCCGACCACGGCACGATGCGCTCGGCCTTCCTGCACGGCGCCGACTTCGCCCGCTTCGCCGACCGCATCCGGCGCGAGTACGCGGTCTAGGCCGTCCGTCCGCCATCGGGGGGCGGGCCAAGTAAGCCCGAAAGGGGCAAGCCCGGCTCACTCCGTGATGTGAGCCCGTGTTGGGTTGCGGTCCGGTGAAACCCTCACCCTCCTGACCAGCCTGGCTACCGTGTCCGCGACCCCCCCGTTCTGGAGAGGGCCGCCGGTGACCTCGATCGAGCGCACGGTACGTGGCCGACGAGTGGTTCACCGCCACCATCGACGCCCACGCCGAAGGCCTGAGCGCCTACCTGCGCGACGCCTTCGCCGCCGACGCCGACCGCCAGGAGGCCCGAAAGGCGCGCGAGGACCGCTGACCGATCACCGGCGCACGCAGGCCGCTGAGGGTTCCCCACTGCCCCGAGCCGACGCGTGTGCACGGTCCGCCCATGACATCTGTCATGGGCGGACCGTGCACCTCGGGGAGAAAACCCATGATCGGCGACACTCTGTCACGGATCGGCTCCGGCTTAGGTTCGAGGCATGAACCCCAACGACGACCGTTTCCCTCCGGCCCCGCCATCCGCCGACGCGGCCGAGGCGTTCCGCGCGCACCCGCACACGGGAGCGGCACGGACTCCCGCACCCACCGACCAGGCCGCGCCGACCCCGCGTCGGCGCGGACCGCGGCCGGTCCCGCCCGGCGTGGAGTACCACCGTGTCCTCGCCGGAGACAACCGCCGTATCGCACGCGGCGTCCTCGCCATCGTGCTCCTGGTCGCGGGCCTGTTCGTCTTCAGCTTCGCCGCCTCCCAAGCCGCCGTGCTCATCGACGCCCGGATGGGCAGGACCAACCCGGCCGCGGGCGGCACCGACTACACGCCGCTGTACCACGGCCTGACCATGTTCGCGCTCGCCCTGCTCATCCCGTGGAGCATGCTCATCCAACGGTGGCTCTACGGGGTGCGGGGCGCCTCGCTGCACTCGGTGCTGTCGCGCTTGCGCATCGAGGTGTTCGGTAGGGCGCTCCTGATCATCGGTCCCATCTGGCTGGTGCCCACGATCATCCTGACCGTCTCGATGCCCGCCGAGCAGACCTTCTGGTCGACCACCGACCTGATCGCGATCTTCGCCTTGACCCTCCTGCTGACCCCGCTGCAGTCGGCCGGTGAGGAGTACGGCCTGCGCGGACTCGTCCTGCGGGTCGCCGGGAGCTGGAACCGCGGTCCGCGCACCGCGCTGGTCGTCGGTATCCTCGTCTCCAGCCTGTTGTTCACGAGCCTCCACGGCGCGGGTGATCCCTGGATCAACCTCTGGTACTTCACGCTCGCCGTCAGCCTGGCCGTCATCACCTGGCGCACCGGCGGCATCGAGACTGCGGTCGTCATCCACGCGCTGCTCAACACGCTCACGTTCCTCTTCGCCATCGCCCTGCACACCGACCTGGGTGTCGCCGCCACGGACCGGTCGGCGGGCACCGGTTCGGCCGCGCTGCTCGTACCCAGCGTCATCGTCGCCGCGATCGCGGCGGTGGTATGGCTGCGCTCGCACAGGACGGGGCCGGCCCTGACCCCCTCGGACCCACACGCCGTGCGGGTCTGACGGGACAATGATGGCCATGAGCGAGTCACCGCTGGTCGGCGCACGCAAGTTCGAGGCCTACGTACGCTGGTCCACCTACGGCGTCGTCACGATTCCGGTCGTCACCCTGTTCGGCTCCGTGCTGACGGCCGAGCGGACCGCCGGCGTGGACCCCGCGGACCCGGCGGCCGCGCTCGGGTTCGTCCTCGCGCTCGCCCTGACCGTCGGAAACGTCGTGGTCGTCAACTGGAGCATCGACACCGTCGTCGGCCGCGCACGTCGCCCGCCCCTCGCCGTGATCGCGGTGTGGGTGCCGGCCCTGGCGGCGTTCGCCGTCGTGGTGCCCGTGATCCCCCTGCCCGCGATGGGGGTGACGCTCGCGGCGGCGCTCGCCTCGGCCGCCGCGAGCTTCGTTCCCGCCCTCGGTGCACGCCCGGCGCTCGGCCTCAACGCGGCGGTCCTGGTCATGGCCCTGCTGCTCACGGGGTTCTCGGACCTCCCGGTGCTGGTGACCGGCGCGATCGTGATCAGCGGCGTCCTGTGGGCCTGCTGGTCGAGCGCGTGGATGCTGCGGGTGTTGCGCGAGCTCCAGACGGCACACGAGACCCGTGCCGCACTGGCGCTCGCGAACGAGCGCCTGCGTATCTCGCGCGACCTGCACGACGTGTTCGGCCGGACCCTGGCGACGATCGCGGTCAAGAGTTCCCTGGCCTCAGAGCTCGTCCTGCGCGGCCGCGGCGCGCGGGCCGCGCAGGAGATCACCGAGGTCCGGCGACTCGCCGAGGAGGCAGGAACCGAGGTCCGCCAGGTCGTGCGCGGTGAACTCCACACGAGCTGGGACGACGAGGTGTCGGGCGCGCGATCGCTGCTGGCCTCCGCCGGCATCCGCTGCACGGTGGTCGGCGACCCCGTGCCCGAGGAGTGCGCGCAGGCCCTCGCGTGGGTCGTGCGCGAGGGCGTCACGAACGTGCTGCGCCACTCGGCGGCGGCGCGGGTCACGCTCGCGAGCGCGCACGAGGAGGGACACGTACTCCTCACCATCGCCAACGACGGGGCCGGGACCACCGACCCCGCGCGGACCGGCGGGGGTGAGGGCGCCGTCGCGACCGCCACCGGGGGTACCGGGCTCCGCGCGATGTCCGAGCGTGTGCACGCGCTCGGCGGGCACGTCACCACCCGCCGTGACGGAGACTGGTTCCTGCTCGACGCCACCGTCCCGCTCCAGGAGGAAGGCCCCGCATGACGCGCACGACCCGCATCCTCGTCGCCGATGACGAACACCTCATCCGCGACGCCATCGCCGGTCTGCTCGACCTGGAGGACGGCTTCGAGGTCGTCGGCCGGGCGGCCTCCGGTGACGAGGCGCTGGCGACGGCCCTGCGGGTCCGTCCCGACGTGGCTCTGCTCGACCTGCAGCTGCCCGGCCCCGACGGGATCGAGGTGACCCGGCGGCTCGCCGGGCAGCTGCCCGACTGCCGCTGCGTCATCGTGACCTCGCACGGCCGGCCCGGCTACCTGAAGTCGGCACTGGCCGCCGGCGCGCGCGGCTTCCTGCCCAAGACCGTCTCCTCCCGCACGTTCACCGAGGTCGTGAGCAACGTCGCGGCCGGTGGACGCTACGTCGACCCCGAGCTCGCAGCCGAGGCGATCAGCGCGGGCGACTCCCCGCTCAGCCCGCGCGAGGCCGACATCCTCGCCCTGGCACGCGACGGCGCGCCCGTCGAGGAGATCGCCAGGCGCGTCTCCCTCTCCCGGGGGACCGTGCGCAATCACCTCGCGGCCGCCATCGCCAAGCTCGACGTCTCGAACCGGCACGAGGCCGCGCGCGTCGCCGCCGGGCACGGCTGGATCTGAGCCGGACCGACCTGGACCCTCCTCGACCACCACCGGGTACCCGGCCGCGTCGCTGATCGCCTCGGCGGCCTCGCCGAACGTCAGTGCCCGCGGCCCCGTCACTGGGCGAGGCCGAACTGGCCGCCCTGGACAGGACAGCGCGGTACAGGTTGACGCACTGAGCCAGGGCTGTGATGGTGCCGCGCACGAGTGCTCAGGTGCCGTTGGCCCCGAGCCCTGCGACCGTGAGCCGGAAGGCGCGGTCCGCCTGCATCGCCGGGTCGGTGTGATTCTCGGTGGCCAGGGCGATTCCGACGATCACTGTGAGTAGATCGTCGATGGTGATGTCCGCCCGGACAGCCTGGTCGTCGATGGCCCTGCGCAGCAGCAGGGCGCCGGCCGCACCGATGGCTGCCGCACAGGAGTCCGGGGTGGCCTCGTCCTGCAGTGGCTGGTAGGAGAGGACGTCTGCCAGACCGCGTGCGGCGATGGAGTAGTCGAGCAGCTCGCGCAGCCATTCCACCAGCGCGGAGCGGCTGTCGTGCTCGCCGCAGAGCGTATGAGCGCGATCGCACAGAGCATGGACGCGCTTCTTGAAGACGGCTTCGAGCAGGGCTTTGCGGGTGGGGAAGTGGCGCCGCACGGTGGCTGATCCGACGCCTGCGACGCGGGCGATCTGCTCCAGGGATGCCTGGGCTCCTTGGGCCGCCACCTCGGCCTCGGCCACGGCGAGGATGTGCGTGTAGTTGCGGCGGGCGTCCGAGCGCTGGCCGGGCATGGTCTCTCCAAGATTGCTAAGTGGCGGGCCCCGCCGTATTGTAGCGAACATGAAACGGCGGGCCCCGCCGTTTGTGGTGTGCGTGACCACCGAGATACACATGACCACTGCCGCACCACCGGTTCTCGTCGCCGGTGCCACTGGCCGCCAAGGCGGCGCCACCGCCCGCGCCCTGTTCGCGCAGGGAACACCGGTGCGCGCCCTGGTGCGCGACCCGGGCACGCCGCGTGCACGGGCCGTCGAAGAACTCGGTGCCGGCCTGTTCGTGGGCGATCTCACCGAACCCGTGACCCTTGAGGCTGCCATGGACGGCGTGCGGGCCGTCTTCTCCGTGCAGATGCCCGCATACACCGAGCAGGGGTTCGACTTCGCCGGCGAGGTCAGCCAGGCGAACAACCTCATGACGACCGCGCGGGCCGCCGGTGTGGAGCAGTTCGTCCAGTCCTCCACCAGCGGCGTGGGACAGCACGTCGAGGCTCCGGGCTGGGCCGAAGGACGGTGGGCGGTGATGGAAGCTCCGCTCGGCGCGAAGGCCGCGATCCAGGACCGGCTGCGCGAACTCGACTTTCCCTACTGGACGTTGCTCAAGCCGTCGTTCTTCATGGAGAACTTCGAGCCGTCCATGCGGTTCTACTTCCCCCGCGGCGTCGAAGGGGGTCTGGTCACCGTCGTCAAACCGAACACGCGCCTGGCACTCGTAGCAGCCAAGGACGTGGGCCGAGCCGCGGTGGCCGCCCTGTCCGCCCCCGCCGAGTTCCACCGCGTGGAACTGGAGCTCGCCAGCGATGACCTGACCATGACCGACATCGCCGAGACCCTCTCCCGCGCCCTGGGCGTCCCACTGACGGCCCCGGACATGACCGAGGAACAGGCGCGCGCCGCCGGTATGGGAGACATGGGTGCCACGCACGAGTTCATGGAGGTGGTGGGCCAGCCGGCCCGGCCACAGTCCGCTCGTGCGCTGGGCATCGACCTGACCAGCTTCGAAGAGTGGGCGCACGAACACCTGCGGACCTCCGCCTGAACAAGGGCCTACGGCAACGGGTGTTCGGTTCAGTCGGCGTACTCGTTCGACCCGACCACGGCGATGCCGCCGGCGCGCGACTCCCCGGCCAGGTAGCGGAAGGCCATCGCCTCGAAGTGGCGCCGCTGCACCATACCCGGGCGCCCCCTTTCGGGCTTGCTCGGTTCGCCCCCCATCGGGGATCGGCACGGAGTTCTCTCCCTGGGCGGTGGTGCTTTCGGAATGGTATTCGTGAGGCTGTTGTTAACTAATGTCGGTTTCTGTCTGTTGCTCCTGAGGGGTTTTCGCCGTGTCGAGAAAACCCTTCCCGGTCGGCGACATATTGGTATCCTTTGCTCAACCGTCATACTTCCGATATCAGTGCGAATACCCCCAAAAACACCATAACCCCCAGGAGTCGCATCGTGCCCTCTCCCATCGGCATCGCAGAAGCCGTGGAGCAGCTTCGTGAGGAGATCGACCGGGCCCAGAAGGCGAGGGCGGAGAACGGAAACGACGGAACGGAATTCGAGATCGTCGAGGCCGAGGTCGAGCTCCTCGTCCAGATCAACCGCGAGGGCGGCGGCAAAGCCGGGGTGGGGATCGGAGTGGTCACGATCGGCGCGGACGGCCGGTACGGCGATATCAACGCGCACAAGCTCAGGCTGAAGCTCAAGACCTCCGAGACGGTGACCCTGTCCCGTAAGCGCTGACCGTGTGGTGGCATAACCCGCAGAAGAGGTTCGTGGCGGAGATCCGCGCGGGGGAGGGGGACCAGGAGTCGGCCGGTTCCGGCTACCTGGTCACCCCGCACCTCGTCCTGACCGCGTGGCACGTGGTCCAGGGCATGACCGACATCCGCGTGCACCTGGGGGTACCCGCCCAGGGTGAAGCGGTCGACGCGCACGTCGTGTGGCACCACCAGGACCTCGACGTCGTCCTGCTGCGTCTGGACGGCGGCGGACGAAGGAACCCTCCGCGGCTCCGGTGGTTCAGGGCGCACTGGGTCAGGTGGATGCCGGCGTCCTTCGTCACCTACGCCTTTCCCCGTTTCGCCCCGGCCGGGAAGTTCCTCAGCGGCAGGTTGGGCTCCAACGCCGGAGGGGGCGTCCACTTCGCGGTCCGCCTCGTCTACGTCCCGCACGAGCAGCGGGACTGGAGCGGTGCCTCGGGGGCCAACCTCTTCGTGTGGGGCCGGCTGGTCGGCGTCGTGTCCAACAGGAAGGCGCGCGAACCCGCCTTCCTCTACGCGGCGCCCTTCGAGTCGCTGATGGCGCACAGGGACTTCGCGCGCCTGCTGCACGACGACATGCCCGCGGCGCGGCTGCGGCGGTTGTGGACGTGGCTGATCACCGGCGGGGTCCTCGTCACCGCCGCCGTCCTCCTGGCCGCCCTGATCCGGCCACCGCTGCTGAGTGAGTGCCCGCCGCCCGTCGAACTCGTGGTGTCGACCAGCGCAGACCAGCGCCCGGCGCTCGATACGGCGATGGCCGAGTACGTGGACGAGCGGGCCGGCGAGGCGGGGCAGTGCGCCCCGGTACGCGTCAGTGTCGGCGTGGCGGGCGGGGCGCAGGATGTCCGCGCCCTGCTCGCCCGGGGGTGGGAGGGCGAAGGCCAGGAGCTGGAGGGATACCGCGATCTGACGATGGGACCGCGCCCCCACGTCTGGCTGCCCGACTCCTCGGCGGACCTGGCCCTGCTGGAACACGAGACCGAGGGGAGCGCGCCTCCGGAGATCGTCGACCACGGGTCCACCCGTGTCACGCCGCTGGTCGTGGCCTACCCCAGGGCGGTGGGGGGAGTGGACGCCTGCGCCCCGATCGGCGCCGACCCCGCGGGCGTGTCCGACTGCCTGGGCGCCCTCGGGGAGGAGGGCCTGCTCCTGGCCCGCCCCTCGCCCCGCACGTCCACGTCGGCGCTGATCCACACCCAGGCCGCCTACACCGCCCTGGCCCCCGACGGGGGCGAGGAGGAGACCCGGCGGGTCGAGGCGGCGGTGACCTCCGCCGGACTGGACGCGGAGGGCGGCCTCGCCCTGCTGTGCGCTCTGCGCCGGGACGGTAGCGACGCGGACCGGACCGCGGTCCTGACCACGGAACAGGCCGTCCAGACCTACAACTCCGGTGCCGCGCTGGGACCCGGATGCCCCGCCATCGGCGGGCCCGTCGACGCACCGCTCTTCGCGGCCGGCCTGGAGGGCGTCGCCGACCTCGACCACCCCTTCGTCGAGCTCGACTGGGGTCGGGACGACGGTGTGCGCCGCGAGGTCACCGAGCTGCGCGAGTGGATGTTCGAGAGGGCCCGATCCGGGTCCGAGGACGTCCCCGACGGATTCGAGGGCTATCGGGCCACGGACGGCGAGCACCTGGGGGACGAACCGCTCCTGCCCGCGCACGAACCCCCCGACCGGTTCGACCCCGGCGTTTGGGCGGAACGGCTGCAGCGGGCGCTCCTGCGACAGCAGGACGTGCGCGGGCGGATCGACGTGCTGATCGCCCTGGACCGGTCCGACTCGATGCGGGGGCCGGGCTCCGACGGCACGCGCCTGGAGACGGCGCGGGCCCGGGCCCACGGCCTCCTCGACCTGCTCGGACCCCAGGACTCCGTGGGGCTGTGGGCCTTCCCCGAACCCGGGACGGGCACCGATGTCACCGGTCAGGAGCACCTGCTGCCACTCCAACCGCGCGCCACGGCGGATCGGATCGACCAGGCGCGGTCGTACGTGGACGGTCTGACCGCCGACTACGAGGCGACGCCGCTGACCGACGCGGTCCGCGACGGCGCCGCCGAGTTCGAGACCTGCCTGGACCGTCCCAGCGGCCCCGGCGCCTGCGTCGTGGTCGTGTTCACCGACGGTGTCGCCCTCCCCGGGCCCCGTGAGGGCGCCGCCCCGGCCGACGTGGCCGACGTACTGGACGGCCTGGGCGAACACGTGCTCGTCCACGTGGTCTCCGTGGGAACCGAGGGGTGCGGAGGGGACGGTGTGCTCGGCCGGCTGGCGGACGCGGGCGCACGGTGCCACCCGCCCTCCTCCGCCGAGTCCGACCAGCTCCTGTACACGATCGTGGCCGAAGCCCGGAGAGTGGCCGAGTGAGGGCCCCGCCGCGCGGGTGGCGGCGCGTCGCCCTGGTGCTCTCCGCCGTCGCACTGCTCGTCCTGGCCGCCGTGGCCGTGCCGGGCCCGGACGAGGACGACGACCGCACGCTCCGGCTGGCGATCGCGGTGGACGTCACCGCCGCGGCCGATGGGACCGGCGGTGTCTACCGGGAACTCGTCTCCGAGTGGGAGGACGACCATCCCGGCTGGACGGTCGAGGTCGACGTCCTCTCGCCGGAGGCCGACGAGCAGCGCGCGCAGATGGCCGTGGACCTGCAGTCGTCGGGCCGCGGCTACGACGTCCTGCGCGTGGACAACCAGTGGATCCCGGAGTTCGCGGAGCGGGGCTGGCTGGAACCCGTCGACACCGGCGCCGACGGCGCGATGGAGTGGAACGGTTTCCTCGAACGGGCCCGCGACTCGGTGTGCTACGAGGACCGGAGCTGGGCGGTGCCCTTCCACGTGGACATCGGCCTGCTCTACTACCGCGCCGACTGGGTCGACCCGGACGAGGTCACCGAGCGGATGGAGGACGAGGGGTGGGCGGGCCTGTTCTCGCTGGCGGAGGAGGTCCGTGACGAGCACGGCGTCCCCTACGGATACGCGGGGCAGTTCGGCGACTACGAGGGGCGGGCCGTCAACGGGCTGGAGTTGGTCCACGGCGTGGACGGCGACCCCTTCCGGCCCGCGGACGACGACGTGTGCCCCACGGCGGTGGGGGTCGAGGGCGGCATGGAGGGCGCGCAGGACGTGCTCGCCTCCGCCGTGCAGGACCTCGACGTCCTCCCGGACGAGGTCCTGGAGGACACCGAGGCCGACACGCTGGCCCGCTTCCATCGCGGTGACGTCGTGTTCATGCGGCACTGGCCCTACGCGATCGGAGCGCTCAGAGCCCGGACACAGGACTCGGAGGAGGGGATGGAGTGGGTGGGCTGGGACGGCGCCGCCGAAGGGGGCGGACCCGCCTTCGGCGTGGTCGGTCTGCCCGCCGCGGTGCTCGGGAGCCAGAGCCTGGCGGTGACCACCCGCTCGCCCCACCCGGAACAGGCGTGGAGCCTGGTGCGCGCGATGACCGGATCGTCCGCCCAGGAACGGTTGCAGGCCGCCGACCTTCTCCCGGCCCGCAGCGCGGAGTACGAGTTCGACACCCAGAACGATGCCGACCGCCAGTACTGGAGGGCGTTGCGCACCACCATCGAGCAGGGGCGGCTCCGCCCGCGCACCCCCTACTACCCGCAGGTCAGCGACGTCCTGCGGCGGTACGTGGGCACGTGGGCCGGCGAGGGGTCGACGGGGGCGTCCGACCGGGAGGCGGTCAGGGACCTCACCTGCGCCCTGCAGGGCAGGGTGTGCCGGTGAGGCCGGTCTGGCAGATGAGGTGGGAGTGGCGCGGGCGGGAACGGCCGTACCGGGCCCCCGCCGGGTCGGCCCGCGCGCGAGGACGCGCGTCGACCCGGCCGAGTGTCCGAGCCACTCCCTAGGCTCGTCCCATGGACCCACTCTGGAACTCGGTGCACGCTGAACGGGCCGCGCTGGCCGCCGACCTGGCCGGTCTGGACGACGAGCGATGGCGGACCCCTTCCCTGTGCGAAGGGCTGACCGTCCGCGAGGTCCTGGCGCACATGACCGCGGGCGCCAGCCTGAACACGGTGCGCTGGATGGCCGGGGTGATCCGCTGCCGGTTCGACTTCGACCGCCAGGTGGCGATGCGGCTGGCCGAGCACCTGGGCGAGACGTCCGAGGAGACGCTGGCGCGATTCGAGGCGGTCATCACCAGCACGACCTCGCCGATGGGGCCGGTGGTGACGTGGCTCGCCGAGACCGTCGTGCACGCCCAGGACATCCGCAGACCCCTGGGCATCGAGCGGGACGTCCCGATCGAGGTCCTGACCCGGGTGGCCGAGTACCACCGGGGGAGCGACCTGGTGGTCCTGGCCAAGGGCCGGATCGGCGGGCTGCGCCTGAGCGCGACCGACGGCCCCTTCACGACCGGCTCGGGCCCCGAGGTCAAGGGCCCGACGCTGGCGCTCATCATGGCGATGACCGGGCGCGCCGCCTACTGCGACGACCTCACCGGCGAAGGTGTGGCCGAACTGCGCGGCCGCTGCTGAGACCTTCGGGTCCCGACAGCGGCCGCGCACGGCACGCGCGCAGCCGGGGCCGGGTCAGGGCGTGTGCCGCGGGTTCCCGGGCGGGCTCTCGTGGTGCAGCCGGTCCAGGGCGGTCGCGTAGTAGGTCCGCTCGCCCTCGTGCGCCGGGGCCGTGAACGTCGTGGGACGGTCCCCGTCCGCGCGCACGGTGCCGAGCAGGTGGCGCGGGTCCTGGATCCGGCACGGCGCCTCGCCCGGGTCCGGCGCCCCGTCCACCCCGTACACCGCGTAGTAGGCGGGTGACTCGCCCGAGCGGGGGCGGATCGTCAGGCGGGTGCCGTCCTCACCGCGCTGGGCGCGCGAGACCACGGGCGCGGAGGGCGCGGCGCCGCCCAGGTCCTCCTTGATCGGGATCAGAGCGGGGTGCGCGTAGTGCTCGGCGAGCACCGCGTCCATGGCCTGCCGGGCGTTGGTGCGCAGCGAGGCCGCGCTGAAGTACACGTCGCCGTCGACCCCGGGGTGGTCCCGGTTGAACTCCAGGTGCCGCGCCAGTTCGTCCGGATCGGACCAGGCGCCGTCGTTGCCGGCCTTGTAGGCGGCCTGGCCGATGTAGAGCTGGACGCCGGTGTCGGCCACGACCTCCTCCCACCAGGGCACCAGGACCGCGTAGTCGGCCACGGGCAGGCCGATCTCCCAGTACACCTGCGGGTTGATGTAGTCCACCCAGCCCTGCTCCACCCAGCGCCGGCTGTCGGCGTAGATACCGTCGTAGGACTCGAAGCCGCTGGTGTCCGAGCCCGCGGGGTCGCTGGAGGCGTTGCGCCAGATCCCGAACGGGCTGACCCCGAACTTCACGTGCGGCTTGGCCTCGTGCACGGCCGTGTCCATCTCCCGCACCAGGCGGTCGACGTTGTCGCGCCGCCAGTCGTCGACGTCGTCGAACGAGCCGCCGTGCTCGGCGAAGGTGTCCTGGTCGGGGAGCTCCTCCCCGGACACGGGATACGGGTAGAAGTAGTCGTCGAAGTGCACGCCGTCCAGGTCGTAGTTCTCGACCGCGTCCATCATCGCCTCGACGACGAACGCGCGCACCTCGGGCACGCCCGGGTCGTAGTAGAGGCGGCCGCCGTAGTCGAAGACCCAGTCCGGGTGGCGCCGGGCGGGGTGGTCCTCGGTCAGCCGCGCCGGGTCGTCGTGCATGGCGACGCGGTAGGGGTTGAACCAGCCGTGGAACTCCAGGTTGCGCTCGTGCGCCTCGGACACGGCGAACTCCAGCGGGTCGTACCCGGGATCGCCGCCCTGCTCGCCGGTGAGCCACTCCGACCACGGCTCGTGGGGTGAGGGCCAGAACGCGTCGGCGGTCGGCCGGATCTGCACGAACACCGCGTTGAGGCCGTCGGCCTGCGCCTGGTCGTAGAGCTCGGTGAGCTCCGCGCGCTGCTGCTCGGCGGAGAGCCCCTGCTCACTGGGCCAGTCGATGTTGTGCACCCCGGCGATCCACTCCGCCCGCAGCTGCCGCTTGGGCGGGGCCTGCTCGTCGACCTGGCAGGGCGTGGGCACGGGTTCCTCTGGGGCCGCCGCCGGCGTCGACGAGGCGGCGGCATGCGGTGTGTGCAGCAGGCACAGCGCGACCGCGGCGGCCAGCACGCCGCGGCGGGCGGTGGTACGGGGGATCCGGACGGCTCCGCGGCTCGCGGGGCGGGTCCGGCGTGGGTACGCCAAGATGGCTCCTTCCGGCCGTCGTCGCACCGGCCCCGACGCGGCTGCGTGATCGTGTCGGCACCGTGTGCGACTGTCAGCATGAGCTTAGGAGAGAACCTTCACGATCGCGCGCCAGAAGGCAAGTCTTCGCCGCGCGATTGGTGCGACCGTGACCTCAGAGGTGCCTGAGACCCTCTCGGCCGCCCTCCACGGACGGGAGGTTCCGGTCAGGGCAGCTCGTGCAGGCGGACCTCGCGGACCTCGCCCTCGGCGGCCTCCAGCGTCATGTACGTGTGGTGCGGCTGGCGGCGCCGGTCGGTGGGCGAACCGGGATTGAGCAGCCGCAGACCCGAGGGCGAACGGGTGTCCCAGGGGATGTGGGAGTGCCCGAACACCAGCACGTCACTGTCGCTGAAGCGCTTCTCGCACCGCTTCTCGCGGCCACGGGTCGACCCGGTCTCGTGCACGACCGCGAAGCGCACCCCGCCGAGCGTGGCACGGGCGATCTCGGGCAGCCGCGCGCGCAGTTCCGGGCCGTCGTTGTTGCCGTACACGGCGACCAGGCGGCGGGCGCGGTCCGCCAGGCGGTCCAGGCTCGGGAGGTCGCACCAGTCGCCCGCGTGCACGACCACGTCGGCGCGATCGACCTCCTCCCACACCGGTTCGGGGAGGTCGCGGGCACGTCGGGGGATGTGGGTGTCGGACAGCAGGAGCACACGCATGGGGGCAGGGTAGCCCCATCCCCGCTCGGGCACGCCCCGGCCGCGCCGGGTCCGGCCCCTTCCGGCCCCTTGCAGCCGCGTCCGGCCTCTTCCGGTCACCCCGGGCGCGGACCGCTCCGGGCGTGTCGCGCCGGGCGTGGGCCGCTCCGGGCGTGTCGCGCCGACCCGACCGCCCGGGCAGGGCCTGGGGACCGGCGGCGGCCTTGACACACGAGGCGGTCCTGCACCACGCTCACTGTCATGGACGCCCTCAGCACGCCCCCGACCGCCGGCCGGTCCGCGCGAGCTGACCGAGCGCGCCGCGGCACCCCGGGACTCATCCTGCGGCGCGGACGCCTGGGCTCCCCTCCCCGCGGCTGAGCCGCGTTCCTTCCCTCGCGGCGCCGGCACGTAACCGCCGCGATCCCCGTGTGCCCGTGATCGGGCACCGTCATCCCTCCTTCGGGCCGCGCCCCGCCCTCGCGTGGCGCGCGGCCGGAGGCCATCGGCGCGCACGCGCGCACCCACCCCCACGGAAAGGCCACACCCATGACCGTGACCACCGACACCGCCGTCCAGCGGCTGCGCTCCGCCGCGGCCGTCGACGACGCCCTCGTCGAAGGACCGCGCCACCTGCGCCGGCTCCCCGAAGGCGCCGTGGCCCGGCCCTACGAGCTGTTCGAGGTGCGCCCCCTCGGCCCCCTCATCGGCGCCGAGATCCACGGTGTCGACCTGCGCGAGCACATCAGTGAGGAGCTGCGCGCCGAACTGCACCGCGCGCTGCTGGAGTTCAAGGTCGTGTTCTTCCGCGACCAGCCCATCGACTCCCGGCGCCAGCAGGAGATCGCCCGCCTGTGGGGCGAGCTGGAGACCAACCCCTTCATCGACCAGGGCGAGGACGCCCACATCGCCCGCTTCGCCAAGGGAGCGCTCCCGCCCAGCTACGAGAACGTCTGGCACACCGACGTCACCTGGCGCGAGAAGCCCGCCATGGGCGCGATCCTGCGCCTGGTGGAGGTACCGCCCATGGGCGGGGACACCCTGTGGGCGGACATGGCCGCCGCCTACGACAACCTGCCCGAACGCGTCAAGGAGCGCATCGAGGGCCGCACCGCCGTCCACGACGTCATCCCGGGCTTCGCGCGCTTCCTGGACCGGGACCGGCTGCTGGAGTGGCAGGACCGGTTCCCCCCGGTCGAGCACCCCGTGGTGCGCGTCCACCCCGAGACCGGCCGCAGGACGCTGTTCGTCAACGTCTCCTTCACCACGCGCATCGTGGGCCTGGAGCAGGCCGAGAGCGACGAACTCCTGCGCTTCCTCTTCCAGCAGGCGCACGCCCCCGAGTTCCAGGTGCGCTTCTCCTGGCGGCCCGACTCCATCGCGTTCTGGGACAACCGGGCCACCCAGCACTACGCCGCGAACGACTACCACCCGCACCCGCGGGTGGCCGAGCGCGTCGCGATCGTGGGCGACCGCCCCTTCTAGGGCGTGTGTGACGGATGCCGCCCGTCGCGAGCGGCGTTCCGGTGGTGGCCTCGCAAGGCCGAAGAAGGAAGCATCCTGGTGTGGCTGTTGACTGATGAGAACGCAGTGAGGGTGCCGCTGGGGCGTCGCGCAGCAGGGTGAGTGTCCGTCATACACGCCCTAGGGCCGGTCGCGGCCAGGTCGGCGCGGCTCCGCGCGCCCGCGCCGACCGGTCTACTCCTCGGAGGAGAAGGAGTTGTACTCGTTGGCGCGCTCCTGGCCGGACAGGGCGTGGATGGCGTCCATGACGCGGTCGGTGATCTCCCGGCGCGCCTTGCCCGGGGCCAGGTGGTCGTAGCCGGTGGAGAAGTCCAGCGGCTCGCCGAAGCGCACCGTGAAGGGGTGCGGCCGGGGCATCGACGTGCCGATCGGCTGGACCCGCTCCGTGCCCGAGACCGCCACCGGCACGACCGGAGCCTTGGACTCCAGGGCCAGGTGGGCCACCCCGGTGCGGCCCCGGTACAGGCGCCCGTCCCGGGAACGGGTGCCCTCGGGGTAGACGACGCACGCCTCGCCCTCGCGCAGCCGGTCCAGCATCATCTCCAGCGAGAGCATGGCGTCCCGGGCGTTGCCGCGCCGCACCGGCATCGCGCCCAGCGAGCCGAACAGGGTCTTGGTGGCCCGGCCCTTGAGACCGGTGCCCTCGAAGTAGTCGCTCTTGGCCAGGAAGCGCACCCGCCTGTGCGTGACCGAGAGCGGGATGACCACGCTGTCGACGAACGACAGATGGTTGCTGGCCAGCAGGACGGCGCCCTGGGCAGGGACGTTCTCACGGCCCTCGATGGTCGGGCGGCACAGGGTCCGGGCGAGCACCGCCGCGGTCTGCCGCAACGCACCGTAGAGCACGTGTTCTCCCTCACTCGTTCAGTGGATGACGCACACCAATGTAAGGGCGACCGGCCGGTAACCACTGCGTCGGGGCCCACGGAGTGCTGTGTGTCACCCGCCGGATCGAGTGGCGGGCATCGTCCCAGGTGAGGACCGGCGCCGTCCCCGCGGCGCCGGCCACCGCGCGGCTCAGGCGGTGCGGCGCCACTCGGCGTTGGCGCCGCACACCACCAGGCAGGGGCGCTCGCCGGGCACCAGTCCGGCCAGCCAGGCGGCGAAGGGCACCGCGGCGGCCGGCTCGGTGGCGATGCGGAACTCCTCCCACAAGCGGTCCTGGGCGGCCAGGATCTCCTCGTCGCCGACCAGCGCGGTCGTCACCGGGTGCGACCGCAGCACTTCGAAGGGCACCTCGCCCAGGGTGGCCGCGCCCAGGGCGGAGGAGGCGACCGAGTCCACGGGGCCCTGCACGGGGTGGCCGGCCGCCAGCGCGGCGTGCAGGCTCTGGCAGCCGCGCGGCTCCACTCCCACCACGCGCCGGTCGCCCGACCCCAGGCGGACCCCGGCCACGAGCCCGCCCCCGCCGACGGCGACCGCGACGGTGTCGCACTCGGGCGCGTCGGCGGCGATCTCCAGGCCGATGGTGCCCTGGCCGGCCACGACGAGGGCGTCGTCGTAGGCGTGCAGGTAGCGCACGTCCTCGGCCCGGGCGCGCGAGCGGGCCTCGGCCGCGGCCTGCGCGTACTCCTCGCCCACCCGGACGATCTCCGCGCCGGTGGCCGCCAGGGGAGCGGCCTTGGCCTCGGGGATCGTCCTCGGGACGTAGACCGTGGCGCGCACGCCCAGCAGGCGGGCCGCCGTGGCCACCCCGAGCCCGTGGTTGCCGCCCGAGGCGGTGATGACCCGGTCGGTCGCCGGGCCGGCGAGCAGGGCGTTGAGGGCTCCGCGCAGCTTGAACGCGCCCGTGCGCTGGAGGTACTCCAGCTTCAGCGAGACCGGGCGGCCGTCGATCTCGGTGTGCAGGACGGGCGTGCGCCGGGCGTAGGGAGCGATGCGTTCCGCGGCGGCTCGGACGTCGGTGGCCGTGGGGACTGCGTGCGCGGTTCTGGGGCTCATGGGACCACTCTGCCGCGACCGGGCATTAACTTAAAGTTGGGCTTGCTAAAGAACCGTAAGCAGAACTTTGTGCCGGACTTTGTTGAGCGGGGGGAACAGCATGCTGGACGCCAACAGGCTGCGCGTGCTGGTGGAGATCGCGCACGCCGGATCCATCGCCGCCGCGGCCCAGCGGCTCTCCTTCACCCCGCCCGCCCTCTCCCAGCAGCTGACCAAGCTGGAGCGAGAGGTGGGCTGCCTGCTCGTCGAACGCGGACGCACCGGCGCCACGCTCACCGAGGCCGGCCTGGTCCTGCTCGACCACGGCGAACGCGTCCTGGGCCAGCTCCGCGACGCCGAGGCCGCGGTCCGGGCCGTGGCCGGCGAGCCGCCGGGGCGCCTGTCCCTGGGCGCCTTCGCCAGCGCGGGCAAGGTCCTGCTGCCCGCCACGCTCGCCGCGTTCGGCAGCGAACACCCCCACGTGCGCCTGTCTCTGTCGGACATCGAACCGCCGGGCGGCTACGACCTGGTCACCTCCGGCGACCTGGACCTGCTCATCACGCACCGCTACCCGGGCGCGCCCCTGCCCCGGGCCGGAGGGCTGCACCGCGAGCGGGTCCTCGTGGACCCGCTCATGGTCGTGGCCCCCACCGGCCACCCCGTCGCCGACCGGGAGCTGTCCCTGGCCGACCTGGCGGGGGAGGAATGGATCTGCGGCGCGCCCGGCATCCACAACCGTGTCACCCTGGACGACGCCGCCGCGGCGGCCGGGCTCCGCCTGAACGTCACCTACGAGACCCGCGACTACGAGGTGGCGCTGGCGCTCATCGAGGCGGGTGTCGGCGTGGCGCTCATCCCGCGCAGTATTCTGGTCGCGGCCCGCGGCGGGGGCTGGGTCGCACGCCCGCTCAGGGGCGCCAGCCCGGCCAGGGAGATCTTCGCCGTCCACCGCGGCCGTGCCACCGACCCCGTTCCGGCCATGGTCGCGATCCTGCGGCGCACCGCCGCGCGCGCCCTGGACTACAGCGGGGGCGCACCGGGCGGGGACGGGGCGTTCCACCGGTAGCGCAGCGCCAGCACGCGCACGACGAAGCACAGGACGGCGCCCACCACCGCGACCCAGCCCGCGCCGAGGCCGAAGAAGGACACCGCGACCACGAAGCCCGCGCCGAGCGCGGCCGGGACGGCGTACAGGTGCGAGTTCGCGCTGAGCACCGTCGGCACCCGGTTGAGGAGGACGTCGCGGATGGTCCCGCCGCCCACGCCGGTGATCACGCCCAGGATCGTCGCCTGGAGCGGGCCGAAACCCAGCTCCATCGCCTTGGTCGCGCCGATCACCACGAACAGGCTCAGGCCCGCGGCGTCGAAGAGCAGGATCGGTTTGCTCAGCTGGCTCAACTGACTGCTGAGGAAGAACGCCAGGGTCGCGCCGGCCAGCGCGGTCACCAGGTACCGCCAGTCCTGGAAGGTCGCGGGCGTCACCCCCAGCAGCACGTCGCGGATGATACCGCCGCCGATGGCGGTGATCACGCCCAGCGACATGACACCGACGATGTCCACGCGCGCGGTGCGGATGGCCGTCAGGGCACCGTCCAGCGCGAAGGCGAAGACCCCGATGAGGTCGAGGACGATGAGAAGGGTCTGGGTGGACATGCGCGTGCGCCGGGACGGCTTCCTTCCGGGGATGCTGGCGGTGTCGACCCGTCAGTACACCACGCCCCCGCGGGCGCCGAGGTACGTCCGGGGCGTGACACGCCGCACGGCCCGGTGTGGGACCGCACGCGCCGGAGCCCGCCGCGGTCCGCACCGCGACGGGCTCCGGCCCAGGTCTCAGACCCCGCTGTCCTCCCGTTCTCGGTCCGTGCCCTTCAGGGTCGCGGTCCTGGTTGCCGCGGTCTTCGGGTCCGCGTTCCCAGGAACCGCGGCCGCCTCCGGTGCGGCGGGCTCCGCGGTGGCGGATCCGGTCGGCGGCACGTGGCGCAGCAGCACCAGCGCCAGGACCGCGCCCACGGCGGAGAGCGCCGCGGCGATCCAGGCGGCCGCGTTGAGCCCGTCGGTGAAGGCGGCCTGCGCCGAGTCCACCAGCGCCGCCGCCGCGTCGGCCGGCATCGCCTCGGCGGCGGTCAGCGCGCCGGGAAGGCTCTCGCCCGCCTGCTCCGCTCCCGCCCCCGCGGTCCGCGCCGCGTCGGCGGCGTCCAGGCGGTAGACCGCCGCGCCCACGCTGCCCAACAGGGCCACACCGAGCGCCACACCCAGGTCGCTGGCGGTGCTCTCGACGGCCGAGGCCTCACCGGCCTTCTCCGGCGGGGCCGCGCCCATGACCAGACCGGGGACCAGCGCCATGGTCGGCGCGATGCCGGGGTAGAGGATGTAGAAGCCCGTGACCAGCAGTCCCAGACCCGCTTCGGAACCGACCTGAGTCATGACCAGGTAGCCCGCGGTCGACAGCGCCAGGCCGGCCGCGATCAGGTGGGCGGGCCGCACCCGGCGCGCCAGCATCGGGGTCACCGTCGAGACGACGACCAGCGCGATCGCCGCCGGCAGGATCCACAGCCCGGCCCGCAGCGGCGACTCCTCGGCCACCAGCTGCAGGTACTGGGTGAACAGCAGGTACACGCCGCCCAGGGCGATGGCCGCGAGCATGAACACGCCCAGCGCTCCGCTGAAGGTCCTGTTCGCGAACAGCCGGATGTCGAGCAGGGGGTCGGCCAGCCGCAGCTGCCTGCGGACGAACACCACCGCGAACACCACGCCCGCCACCAGCGCGGCCACCGGCAGCGCGGACGGACCCGTCTCGGCGAGCTTCTTGATCCCGTACACGAACGGGAGCAGGGCGGCCAGCGACAGGACGACGCTGAGCGGCTCCAGGCGGCCCGCCTGCGGGGCGCGGTACTCCGGGACCAACAGGGGCACGGTGACCAGCACCAGCGCCATCACCGGCACGCCCACCAGCATCGCGGCGCCCCACCAGAAGGCCTCCAGCAGCAGTCCGCCCACGAGTGGGCCCAGGGCCACGCCCACGGAGACCGAGGCCGCCCACAGTCCGATCGCCACGCCCCGCTGGCGCTCGTCACGGAACATCGTGGTGATGAGGGACAGGGTGGCGGGCATCAGCGCCGCGGCGCCCAGTCCCATCAGCGCCCGTGCCGCGATGAGGACCTCCGGGCCCGGAGCGTAGGCGGCGGCCACCGAGGCGGCGCCGAACACCGCAGCGCCGACCAGCAGCAGGCGCCGGCGTCCGACCCGGTCGCCCAGGGTGCCCATGGTGACCAGGAACCCGGCCATCACGAACCCGTAGATGTCGTTGATCCACAGCAGCTGGCCGCTGCTCGGCGCCAGGTCGACGGCGATGTAGGGGGTGGCCAGGAACAGGACGGTCATTGCCAGGAACAGCAGCACGGTGGGCAACAACAGCACCACCAGCCCCAGCCAACTGCGTGCGGTCGCCCGTGGCGCCGCCGTGACTGCGTCGTGCGTGGTCATGAGATTCCCTTCGAGGATGGATGGTGTGGCGAGTGCAGGGGGCACCGCGCAGGTCTCAGAACGTGCGGGGACACCGGTCGCGGGCCAGCCGGAGCGCGCGGGCCCACCAGTCGAGCTGGCCGAGCATGCCCTCGGCGGCCGGTCCCGCCTCAGGTAGCAGCGAGGCGTCGGGGGAGCGCAGGTCGACCGCGTCGCGCACCGGGACGGCGTGCGCGCCGGCGAACACCTCGCGCAGCTGGCGCGTGGCGTGCGCGCCCCCGGTCCGCTCGCCGTAGGAGCAGAACCCGACCGGCTTGGCCCACCACTCGGCGTCGAACCAGTCGACGGCCGTCTTGAGCGGGCCAGGCGCGCCGTGGTGGTATTCCGCGGTGACCACGACGAACGCGTCGGCCTCGGCCAGCCACGGCGCCAGGTCGCGCACCGAGCAGGGCCGGGTGTCGGCGGCCCCGTCGACCCCGTCGGCGTTCGGAGCCTGGGACCCGGACGGGGGCGGATCCACGGGCAGGCAGGCGGCGGCCAGGTCGATCGTGGCCGCCTCCAGGCCCGTGGCGGTGTGCGCCAGGCGCGTCATCCAGTCCGCGACCGCGGCCTCGAACCGGGGCGCCCCGCCTCCGCCGATCACGATCGCCACCCGTGGCCGCGTCCCGTCCATGTCCCGCTCCTCGCACCGTGGGGTTGATGGACCCACCGTGGCGAGCGCGGCTTCGGGCTCCCTCCAGAACTGCTCAGGGCGAGCGCCGGGACGTCTGAAGTCGCAGGTCATCGCCGCGCACTGTGCGCGGGCGAGCGTCGAGCGGTGCCGAAGGGCCCATCCCGCGCGCCGATCAGCCGGTGCACCACCCGCCCCGTGCACGGCGTGACGCGGTGCCAGGTCGGTGCGCGCCCGGCTCTCCGCCCGCCCTAGGCTCTACGCATGCGATTCGGCGTACTGGGTCCGTTGGCGGTGTGGACCTCCCAAGGTCGGCCCGTGCGCGTCCCCGAGGTCAAGGTCCGGCTCCTGCTCGCGGGCCTGCTCGTCGACCCGGGCCGCGTCGTGCCCGCCGACCGGCTGGTCGAGGACCTGTGGGGCGGTGCCCTGCCCGCCAACCCCGCCGCCTCCCTGCAGACCCGCGCCTCCCAACTGCGCCGGGCCCTGGAGGGCGCCGAGCCCGGCGCCCGCGCCCTCCTGGTCTCACGTGCCCCCGGCTACTTCCTCGACACCGCCCCCGAGGACGTCGACTCCCAGGACTTCCGAACACTGATCGCCCGCGCCCGCGCAGCCGCCGACCCCGCGGGCCGCGCCGCCCTGCTCGGCGACGCCCTGGCCCTGTGGCGCGGCCCCGCCTTCGGCGACGTCGCCGACCACCCCTTCGCCCGCGCGGCCGTCACCCGCCTGGAGGAGCAGCGCCTGACCGCCCTGGAGGACCAGGCCGAGGTCCGCGTCGAACTCGGCGAGCACGACCTGGTCGCCGACGAGCTCGGCGACCAGGTCGAACGCCACCCCCTGCGCGAACGGCTGCGCGCCGTCCACATGCGCGCCCTCTACCGCTCCGGCCGCCAGGCCGAGGCCCTGGAGTCCTACCAGCGCCTGCGCACCCACCTGGCCGACACCCTGGGCCTGGACCCCGGCCCCGACCTCGTCGCCCTGCACCAGGCCGTCCTGGCCCAGGACCCCGCCCTGGGCGCGCCCCCGTCCGCCACGGCCGCGGCCACCGCCGAGCGCACCCGACGGGTACCGGACCTGCCCGTTCCCACCAGCTCCCTGGTCGGCCGCGACGAGGACGTCGCCCGTGTCCGCGCCCTGCTCGGCACCGCCCGGCTGGTCACCCTCACCGGGCCCGGCGGCGTCGGCAAGACCCGGCTCGCCCTCGCGGCGGCGGACGCCGTTCCGTCGCCCGACGGCGTGCGCCTGGTCGAACTCTCCGGAGTCACCGCCGGATCCGGCCCCGGGGACCTGCTGGACGCGGTCACCGCCGTCGTGGCGGCCGGGCTCGACGTGCGCGACGACACCGCCGCCTCCAGCCCCTTCCCCGCGCCCGACGCCGCCTCGCCCGTGGCCCGCCTCGCCGACGCCGTGCGCGCCCGCCGCCTGCTCCTGGTCCTGGACAACTGCGAGCACGTGGCGGAGCCGGTCGCCGCACTCGTCGCCGCCCTGCTGCGCGCCGCCCCCGGTGTGCGGGTCCTGGCCACCAGCCAGGTGCCGCTGGCCCTGACCGGCGAGCACGTCTGGCCGGTCCGGCCCCTGACCCTCCCCGAACCCGGCGCCCCGGCGCGCGACGTCCGGGACAGCGCCGCCGTCCGGCTCTTCACCGAGCGCGCCGCCGCGGCCGACCCCGCCTTCGAGGTCACCGACGCCGACGCCGACGCGGTCGCCGCCCTGTGCCGCCGTCTGGACGGCGTACCGCTCGCCCTGGAACTGGCCGCCACCCGGGTCCGCGCCCTCGGCGTGCACGCGCTCGCCGCCCGCCTGGACGACCGCTTCGCCCTGCTCTCCTCCGGGCCGCGCGACGCGCCCGACCGCCAGCGCACCCTGCGCGCCGTCCTGGACTGGAGCTGGGAGCCGCTACCCGAGGGCGAACGCGCGGTGCTGCGCCGACTCAGCGTCCACGCAGACGGCTGCGACCTGGAGGCGGCCGAGGCCGTGTGCGCCGACGCCGACCTGCCCGGCCCGCGCGTGCTGGACCTGATCACCGGGCTGGTCGACCGCTCCCTGGTGACCGTGGCCGCCCACGGGCCGCGACCCCGCTACCGACTGCTGGAGTCGGTGGCCGCCTACGCCGCCGAGCGGTTGCGCGAGACGGGCGAGGAACCGGCGGTCCGCCGGCGCCACCTGGACCACTACACCGCCCTGGCCGAACGCGCCGACCCCCACCTGCGCACCGCGGACCAGCGGCGGTGGCTGCGCCTGCTGGACACCGAGTCGGCCAACCTCCGGCGCGCACTGGAGACCGCCACGGCCACCGGCGCGGCCGACGCCGCTCTACGCCTGGTCAACGCCCAGGCCTGGTACTGGGTGATGCGCGGGCGCCTGGCCGAGGGCGTGCGCGCGCTCGACGCCGCGCTGGCCCTGGCGCCGGCCGACGGCGACGCCGCCGCCGGGGACAGCGACGGCGACCGGCGCACGGCCGCCCTGTGGCGCGAAGGGCTGGCCCACGGCATCGGGCGGAGCCGACCCGACGCACCCGTCGCTCCCGGCCCCCTGGACTCCGACGCCCGACTGCGGGCCGGGTGGTACCTCCTGCACGTGCGCGACGGCTTCTCCGCCGGCGAGGAGGGCGACCTCACCCGCCGGGTCCGGGCGGGCGCCCGGGGCCGCGCCGAACCCTGGGTCGCGGCGGCGCTGGTGGCCAGCCTGGCCCGCAAGGCCTTCGCCCGGAGCGACCTCGCCGCGATCGGCGAGCACGCCGGGCGCGCCCTGGCCCTGTTCACCGAACTCGGCGACCGGTGGGGCCAGGCCCTGGCCACCTACCTCCTGGGTTCCCTCGCCGAGGTCACCGGCGACCTGGACACCGCCGCCCGCCACCACCGCGCCGCGCTGCGCACCGCCGAAGCCCTGGAACTGTGGACCGAGGTCGGTGAACGGCTCACCTCCCTGGGCCGCGTCGCCCTGCTCCAGGGGGACTTCGACCGCAGCGAGGACCTGCACGAGCGGGCCCGGCGCATCGCGGTCGAGCACGGCCACGTGGTGGGGGAGGAGTCGGCGGTCCTCGGGCTCGGGCTTGTCGCCCGCCGCAGGGGCGATCTCGACGCCGCCTGCGAGCACCTGGGCGCGTGGCTGGACTGGCACCTGCGGGCCGGATCGGACTTCGGCGCGGCGCTCATCCTGGCCGAACTGGGCTTCGCCGCCGAACAGGGCGGGGACGCGCCCGGTGCCGAGGCCCTCCACCGGCGCGGTCTGGAGGCCGCGCGGCGCACGGGTGACCCGCGCGCCCTCGCCCTGGCCCTGGAGGGCCTGGCGGGCGCCCGGTCGCTGGCCGGGGACCCGGCGCACGCCGCCCGGCTGCTCGGCGCCGCCGACGCCCTGCGCGACTCGGTGGGAGCGCCGCTGCCCCCGGCCGAACGCGGCGACGTCGACCGGATCGAGGCGCGCGTGGGCGCCGCGCTGGAGGCCGGGGCCCTGGACAAGGAGCGCGGCCGGGGCCGTGGCCTCACCCCCGACCAGGCCGTGGAGTCGCCCACCCACCCGTGATCGGCCCGGTGTTCCGGCGGATCGACCACGTGATGGCCTGCTGGGTCCAAGCGGGCTCGGGACCGGGGGTGTCCCGGCTGTCCTGAGGGTTCCAGCGGCTGCGCGGGCCCGCTGCTCCGGCGGTCCGGCGGTCGGCGTCCGGTCCCGGGGCTGCCGACGGCGGCCCTGAGCCGGTCCTGAGCCGATCCGGAGCCGCGTGCCGCACGGTGGTGCCATGAACGAGACACGCGAACACACCGTCGCGGCGACCGACAGCCCCGACCCGTCCGTGACCGAGCACGTCCGCCGCTACCTGGCCACCGACGGCGAGGACGGCTACCGGGAGGGCGGGACCACCAACCTCGTCCTGACCACCGTGGGCCGCACGTCCGGCCTGCGCCGCCGCACCGGCGTCTTCTTCGGCCGCGACGGCGACCGCTACGTCCTGGTGGCCAGCGGATCGGTGCCGGGCGCGCCCACCCCGCCGAACTGGTACCGCAACCTCCTGGCCCATCCCGAGGCCGAGGTCCAGGTGCGCGCCGAGCGCTTCACCGTGCGCGCCCGCGAGGTCCACGGTCAGGAGTACGAACGGCTGTGGCGGAAGGTGACCCACGAGGCGCCCGTGTACCACCACTACGCACGCGTCACGCGTTACGGCATCCCCATCGTCGTCCTGGAGCGCATGGGGGAGGCCTCATGAGCACCGGGACCCGCCGCGCGGGCACCGCCTTCGCCGACCTGCGCGCCGACTTCGACCGCACCGTCGGCAGCGTCGTCTACGCCACCATGACCACCGTCGACACCCGCGGGCGCCCACGCTCGCGCGTGCTCATCCCCGTCTGGGAGACCGAGGGGGAGACCCCGACCGGCTGGCTCGGCACGTTCCGCACCCCGGTCAAGGCCGCGCACCTGGCCGCCAACCCGCACGCGACGTTCTCGTACTGGAGCCCGGCCCAGCACACCGCCTCCGCCGATGTGGTCGCCACGTGGGACGACGATCCCGGCGTCCGCGAGCACGTGTGGGAGCTCTACCGCAGGGGCAGCCCGCCCGGCGCGGGCTACGACCCCGGCGCGTACTGGCCCGGCGGGCCCACCGATCCCGGGTTCCACGTCCTGCGCCTGGAACCGTGGCGGATCCAGGTCCTGCGCGCGCACGAACTGGTCACCGGCCGGCCGCCCCGCATCTGGCGGTCCGATCGGCCGCACTGACGGCGGCGTGTGCGCGCCGGACACGGCGAGGGCGCGCGTGTCGGGCCTTCCCGACACGCCGCCCAGCCGACACCATCGGAGTCGACCCCGACGGACGGTGGACGGAGCCAGGTATGGAACACATGGACGCGGTCGTGATCGGCATGGGACCCGGCGGGGAGACGGTCGCGGGCCGACTGCTCGCCGCGGGCAAGCGTGTGGCGGTGGCCGAGCGCGAACTCATCGGCGGGGAGTGCGGCTACTGGGCCTGCATCCCCACCAAGACGCTGCTGCGGCCGCAGGAGGCCCGTGCGGCCGCCGACGGCGCCGCGGGCCTGGCGCGCCCCGCTCTGGACTGGCCCGCCCTGCGCGCCTACCGGGACCAGATGATCCGCCACCTGGACGACTCGGCGCAGGTCAAGGGATACCAGGACCAGGGCGCCCTCGTCCTCAAGGGCCAGGGCCGTGTCACCGGGCGCGACCCCTGGCGGGTGGAGGTCGGCGGGACCGAGATCAGCACCGACCACGTCGTGGTCGCCACCGGCTCCGCCGCGCTGCGCCCGCCCGTGGAAGGGCTCGACGACCTCGACTCCACCATGGTGTGGACCAACCGTGAGGCCACCACCCTGACCGAGATCCCCCGGCGCGCCCTGGTGATCGGCGGCAGCGCCGTGGGCGTGGAGCTCGGCCAGTTCCTGGCCAGGATGGGCACGAACGTGACCGTCGTCCAGCGCGGCCCGCGTCTGATGGACCGCGAGGAACCGCGCCTGTGCGAACTCGTCACCGACCAGTTCGCGCGCGACGGCATCACCGTGCGCACCGGCGCCGAGGTCGCCTCCGTCCAACGCGAGGGGACCGAGGTCGTCGCGTCCCTGTCCGACGGCACCACCGTGCGCACGGACGTGATCGTGCTGGCGACCGGCCGCCGTCCCCGCGCCGACGGCCTGGGTCTGGAGGAAGCCGGCGTCGAACTGGACCGCACCGGCCTGGTCGTGGACGAGCGCTGCCGGGCGGCGCCGGGCCTGTGGGGCACCGGCGACGTCACCGGGCAGGCGCTGTTCACCCACGTCGCCAAGTACCAGGGCCGTCTGGTCGCCGACAACATCCTGGGCGGCGACCGCACCGCCGACTACACCGGCATCCCGCGCGTGGTGTTCTCCGACCCCGAGATCGCGGCCGTGGGGCTCACCGAGTCCCAGGCCCGTGAGCAGGGGATCGACACCGTCACCGCCGAGGCCGACCTGCCCCAGACGCTGGCCCGACCCTGGACCTACGACACCGAACCGCGCGGCACGCTGGGCCTGGTCGCCGACCGCGAGCGCGGCGTCCTGGTGGGGGCGTGGGCGTTCGCGCCACTGGCCTCGGAGTGGATCCACACCGCCGCCCTGGCGATCCGTGCGCGCCTGCCCCTGTCGGTCCTGTCCGACTCCATCGTCCAGTTCCCCACCTTCGGGGAGGCCTACCTCATCGCCCTGGAGAACCTCGACCTCTAGGGAGCGCTCTGCCGCGGGCCACCGCGAGCCCGCCATGCCGCGAAGGACGGCGACGACCGATCCGGCCTCCGACCGGGCGCACCGCGGGCACGGCGATCACGACCGAAGACGCGGCCTAACCGGCGGCGGGACCCGCGGCCAGACGCCACAGCGAGGTGACCTCCGCCGCGCGGGCGGCATGGAGGAGGTCGGCGGCGTCCGCGGACCGCGGGTGCCGAGGCCGGGTGTCGAGCCTGTCGACCACGCGCAGCCCCGCCGCCTCCGCGGCGGCGGGCACCGCCCCGGGCGGCCTGAGCCCGAGCCGCTCGGCCAGGTCCGACAGCACGAGCCACCCCTCGCCACCGGGCGTCAGGTGGTCGGCGAGCCCGCCGAGGAAGGCATGGAGCATGCCCCCGTCCTCGTCGTACACACCCAGTTCGAGAGCGGAGGTGGGCCGGGCGGGCAGCCAGGGCGGGTTGCACACGATGAGGTCCGCGCGCCCGTCGGGGAAGAGCCGGGGCCCCACCACGTCGACGTGCCCGAACAGGTCCAGCCGGCGCACGTTCTCCCGCGCGCAGTCCAGGGCGCGCGGGCTGATGTCGGTGGCCACGACGCGGCCGATGCCGCGGCGGGCGAGCACGGCCGCCAGCACTCCCGTCCCCGTTCCGAGGTCGAAGGCGGTGCGACGTGCCGTGTCCGGGCCGTGCGCCCAGGGCAGGGGCGCCTGCGCCACGAGGTCGACGTACTCGCTCCGGGTCGGCGAGAACACACCGTAGTGCGGGTGCACGCGCGCGCCGAGCGCCGGCACCTCCACGCCCTTGGCGCGCCACTGCTGGGCTCCGATGACCCCGAGCAGCTCCGTCAGCGAGACGGCGACCGGCTCCGAGGGCGGGCCGTACGCCTCGGCGCAGGCCTGGCGCACGTCGGGGGCCCGGGGCAGATCCAGCCGGTGGTCACCGTCCAGCAGGACCAGGAGTCGGCCCAGCACTCGCGCGCGGTGGGCACGGGCCCGGCGCTGCAGGCGGAAGGCCTCCGCCGGGTCCTCACCGGGGCGCTGTCCCTCGCGGTCGACGCGGCGGCCCATCGCCGTCAGTAGGGCCCGCGCGTTGGGGAAGTCGCCCCGCCACAGCAGGGCGGTGCCCGCTTTGGCCCGCCGGTAGGCGGTGTCGGCCCTGGTCCGGTCGTCCGCGAGCACGACCCGCGCGGGCGCGGGCACGGCGCTCTCGGAGTGCCAGAGGGCGGTGCGGGGGACGTCGTCCTCGACCCAGCCGATCGTGGGCATGGAGTACTCCTCGGGATGTGGATCACGCGGTGGTGGGAGGAGCACTTCGACGAGGAGCAGGGCGAACGGCCCGTGCCGGGGCACGGGGGTGCGTACGACGAGAGGCAGGCGCTACCGTCCCCGCGTCCGAGCGGGAGGGGAGGAGTCGCCGAGCACCGGACCGGGAGCCATGCCGAGCATCACGATCGGCCCTTTCCGAAAGATGACGACATAGGCTCGCACATTCGTCCCGCGGAGGCAAATCGGCCCCCGGGGCCGTGCGGCGCAGGCCCGGCCCCCGGCTCGGCGCTCAGGAGGCCCCGCGCCGCCTCCGCCTCAGGCCGCGTCGGTGCGGTCGTGGTCCCCGTCCCTGAGCGTGAAGGCCTCGTGCAGGCGGTGGTCGGACTCCGCGGCCCCCGCGCGCAGCGCCGCCAGCCAGGCCGCGCCGCCGGCGGTGGAGCCGGCCAGGACGATGCTCGACCCGGCCGCGCCCAGGGCCAGCTTGCGGGTGAGCGCCTCGCGGAGGGGATCCGAGTGCAGCAGGACGCCCCCGGCCAGGACGATGGGCCTGCACTCACCGGGGGTGCGCACCTGGTGGACCGACTGGGCCAGATGGCCCGCCGCGGCGTCGATGATCACCTCGGCCGCCGGATCCCCCAGCTCGTGGGCCTGGCTGACCATGGGCGCGAACGCGGCGAGCCGGACCGGGGGAGCGGCGGTCAGCGTGCGCGCGAAGTTGCGGGCGTGCTCCTCGGGCAGGTGCCCGTCCCCGTCGACCGGCCGCTGGCCCGGGATCACCTCCTTGGCCACCGAGCGGGCCAGCGGGCTCAGCTCTCCGCCGTGCGAGAGCTGGCGGGCCGTCTCCTTGGCCGCCTGGTGCCCGATCCAGAACGCCGAGCCGTCGTCGCCGATCAGCCAGCCCATCCCGTCGGCCGAGCGGTCACGCCGCCGCCCCACGATCCGGGTGGCGATCGCCCCCGTGCCCGCGATGAGCACGGTGCCGTCGGCGACCGGGGTCCCCGCGGCGAAGGCGATCTCGTCGTCGCCGGTGAACTCGCCCTCCACGGACCCCAGCCCGGCCTCGGCCAGCGCGCCCTCCATGACCGCGCGCGTGTCGGGGTCGCGCAGGGCCGACACCCCGGCCAGCCCCACGACGACGGTCTCCACCGCCGCGCGCGACCAGGGACCGGCCTGGTCCAGGGCGCCCTCGACCGCCTCGGCGAGCTGGGCGGCCGCGTGCTGGGCCCCGTGCGTGTTGGGGTTGGCGCCCCCGGCCCAGGACTCCCCGAGCCGTCGGCCCGTCAATGTCGTGACCAGGGCCCGCGCGCTCGTGCCGCCCGCGTCCACCCCCACCACGAGTCTGGGTCGACCACCATCGGGGTGGCGGTCGGGGCGGTCGGGGCGGGAGGAGGTCGAGTGCGTCACAAGGAAGGCTTGCCCGCACCGACACGCCGTTACTCGCTTACCGGAAAACCTGTGGCCGGAGCCGTGGTCGGCCTGGTAGGCATGCGGGCATGACGAACAACCCCGTTACCGATCCGTCCACCTCGCGCTCCGCCGAATGGACCGTGCGCGGCATCGACCGCGACGAGTTCCCCGAGGTGGCCAGGGTGGTGGGAGAGGCCCTGCTGTCCCCGTCGGACGTGCCGACCCGTGTGGAGCGGCTGCTCCCCATCATGGACGGGCCCGGCCTCGACCGGATCCTGGTGGCGGTGGACGGCGACGAGGTCGTCGGCGCCGTCAACTCCTTCGACTTCGAGATGGCCATGCCGGGCGGTCCCCGCCAGGTCGCGGGCGTGACCGGAGTGGGCGTGTGGCCCACCCACCGGCGGCGCGGGGTCCTCAGCGCGCTCATGCGGCGCCAGCTCCACGACCTGCGCGAGGCCGGCGAGAGCGTCGCGGCGCTCTGGGCGAGCGAGGGCGGCATCTACGGCCGGTTCGGTTACGGGGCCGCCTCCATGGAGGCGGAGCTGTCCATCGCCACCCCCTACGCCGCGCTGCGCGCCGACGCGCCCCGCGACCCGGAGCTGACCGTGCGCATGGCCGAGCCCGGTCAGGTCCGCGCGGAGCTGGAGGCGCTCTTCCGTCAGGAGGCCGCCAGCCGGATCGGGCGCTTCCAGCGCTCCCAGGGCTGGTGGGACCGCCTGCTGCGCGACGCGCCCGACGAGCGCGGCGGCAACGGCCCCCTGTGGGCGGTCGTCGTGAGCGGACCCGAGGGCCCCCAGGGGTACGCGCTGTACCGCACCCGGGCCGACTGGGGCTCGACCGGTCCGCAGAGCGAACTGCGCGTCCAGGAGCTGGTCTCACCCACCCCCGCCGCGCGGGTCGCGCTGTACGAGCACGTCTTCGGCCGCGACCTGATCGCCAAGGTCGTGCTGGAGTCCACCGCGATGGACGACCCCCTCTGGTCGCTGGCGGCCGACCGGCAGCGGATCGGCGCGGTCCCGGGGACCGCGCTGTGGGTGCGCCTGGTGGACGTGCGCGCGGCCCTGACCGAACGCGCCTACGCGGCGCCGGTCGAGGCGGTCGTGGAGGTCTCCGACCGCCACGCGCCCTGGAACGCCGGACGCTGGCGGATCAAGGGCGACGCCGGCGGCGCCAGGGTCGAGCCCGCCGAGAGCGCTCCGGACCTGTCGCTGGACGTGTCCCACCTCGGCGCGGCCTTCCTGGGCCAGCACACGCTCGCCGCGCAGCTGGCCGCGGGCATCGTCACCGAGCACACCCCGGGCACCGCGGAGCGGCTCGACGCGGCGCTGCGGGTGCCCCACGCCCCGCTGTGCTCCGTCGTCTTCTAGTCGATGCCGCCCCGCCCCGCCCGACAGGCCGGGCGGGGCGGGGCGGCCAGGTCGTGTTCCTCGCGGGCCCGCGGGGGGACACGCCCTAGCCCAGGGCCTTGACCAGGCGGTCCACGTCGGACTCGTCGTTGTACAGGTGGAACGAGGCTCGCAGCCGCCCGTCGCGCACGGCCGCGACCACGCCCGCCTCCGCGACGCGTTCGGCGGCGCCCTCGGGCGCGGGCAGCGAGACGATAGCCGAACCCGTGGGCGCCATGTCCCGGGCGGCGCGCAGCCGGTCGCCGAGCGCGGCGTCGTGGGCGCGGATCGTCTCCACCCCGACCTCCTCGATCAGCTCCAGGGCCGGCGCCAGGCCGAGCCACGCCGACCACACCGGCGCCAGGTCCAGACGGCGCGCCTCCGTGGCCAGCCGCAGTGGCCCGCCGTAGAGGGAGTTCCACGGCTCGGCGCCCGCGAACCAGTTCGGCGCGAGCGGCGCCAGCTCGGCCAGCGCCTCGGCCGTGCCGGTCAGGAAGGCCGCACCGCGCGGCCCGAGCAGCCACTTGTAGGTGCTGCACACGGTGTAGTCGATCCGGTCGCAGGGGACCGGCAGCCATCCGGCGGCCTGGGTGGTGTCCACCAGCAGCCGTGCCCCGTGGTTCCGGCAGGCGGTGATCAGCTGCTCCAGGGGCGCGATCGCCCCATCGGCGGACTGCACGGCCGACACGGCCACCATGGCGGTGCCCGGGCCGACCTCGTCGGGCAGTCGTTCCAGGGGCACCTCGCGTACGGTCACGCCCTCCCGGGCCATGAAGGGGAACCCCACGGAGGCGAACTCGCGGACGGGCACGAGCACCTCGGCGCCCGCGGGCACGGTGGCGGCGACGGTGCCGACGAACTGGGCGACGTGCGTCCCCACGGCGATCCGGTCGACGGGCACGCCCGTGAGCCGCGCGTAGGAGGCGCGGGCCGCGTCGATGACCGCGTCGGCGGACCCGGCGGAGAAGCGACCCGAGGCCACCTCGCGCACGTGTCGTTCCAACGCTCGGGTGGCCCGGGCGGGAGCCAGGCCGTGGGTGGCCGTGTTGAGGTAGGTGGTCTCCGGGGCGAACTGCTGCTGGGCGGCGTGCAGCCGCGTGCGGTGGGAGTCGTCCATGCCCCGATGCTCACAGCATGCGGCGGCGGGCTCAAGGGCCAATTCGCGCCGCGGGGTCAGCTGCGGAACTTGGCCTTGGCGTCCGTGGAACCGGCCATGAGTTTGTTGAGGAGCCGGACGAGCTCCGTGCGCTCGGCGGGCTCCAAGGCCTCGGCCCAGGCGCTCTCCCGGCGGTTGTGCGCGCGAAAGCCGCCCAGGATCGCCCGGTAGCCGTCCTCGGTGAGGCTGAGCTGGAGGGCGCGCCGGTCGTGCGTGGCTCGTTCGCGCAGGATGAGGCCGTCCCGCTCCAGGGTGTTGAGCAGGGCTGACAGCGCGGCGCGGCTCATCCCGGAGATCTCGGCGGTGGTCTTGGCCTCCATCGGGCCCGCCAGCCACAGGGCGAAGATCACCCGGAACCCGGGCCAGGTCAGGCCGCGCGGACGGTGGACGCTCGACTCCAGGTCGTAGATGACCATGCTCGTCGCCCGGTTGAGGGTCAGCACCATGCGCATGGCGTCGGCGTTGACGGAGGGCAGTTCCTGCTCGGCCTTCTGCACCGCGTAGTCCACGAATGACCAGAAGGTGAGATCGCTGGGGGGAGCGGGATTGTGGGTCACGGTCCCAGCCTAGTGCCTGGGCTCGGGGCGCCATCGGGGCGTGAGCTTCGGGCGCGCGGTCGTGCCTGGGGGACACGCGAGGGAGCGGACAGTAGTCTGGGACTGTGACGTGTATCACTAAATCACCCCTTCTACGCCTCTTGGGGGTGTGGCGTGGGGCACGTTATGGTCCAACTAATCAAATGTTTGATTATTCGGGCGGCGGCAGCCGCCCCTGCGAGTGAAGGGCCTTCGACCATGGCAGCCAAGCCGTTCGCCTCCTCCGCCGACACCGAGGCCAAGCAGCAGACACTGGAAGTCCTGGCCGACGGTGTCTACGCGCTCACCGCCGAGGGCGACCCCAACGTGGGCGCGATCGAGGGTGAGGACTTCGTCGTCGCCTTCGAGGCGCTGGCCACCCCCGCCGCCGCCCGGGACTGGCTCGCCCTGCTGCGCGAGCACACCGACAAGCCCGTGCGCTACCTCGTCCTGTCGCACTACCACGCGGTCCGCGTCCTGGGCGCCAGCGCCTTCGACGCCGACATCATCCTCACCCACGAGAAGACGCACGAGCTCATCCGCGAACGGGGCAAGGAGGACTGGGCCAGCGAGTTCGGCCGCATGCCGCGCCTGGCCAAGGACCCCGACTCCGTGCCCGGCCTGACCTGGCCCACCCAGACCTTCGCCGACCGCACCACCATCGACCTGGGCGGCGACCGCGGCGAGCTCGTGCTGGAGTACTTCGGGCGCGGCCACACCGAGGGCGACATCGTCGCCTGGCTGCCCAAGCACCGCATCCTCTTCGCCGGCGACCTCGTCGAGGCCGAGGCGGCCCTCTACACCGGCGACGCCTTCCACCACGACTGGGCCGGACCGACCCTGGACTCCGTCGCCGCGCTGGAGGCGGAGATGCTCGTCGGCGGGCGCGGAGCCGTGACCCGGGGACGCGACCAGGTCGACGCCGCCATCGCCCAGACGCGCGGCTTCCTCACCACCATGATCCGCGAGGTCGGCGCCGTCCACGAGCGCGGCGGCACCCTCAGGGAGGCCTTCGCCGCCGCCCACGGCGCGCTGGAGGGCACCTACGGCCACTGGCCCATCTTCGAGCACTGCCTGCCCTTCGACGTCTCACGCCTGTGGGACGAGTTCTCCGGCATCGAGCGCCCCGTGATCTGGACCGCCGAGCGCGACCGCGAGGTCTGGGACCGGCTCCAGGACTGACCGCCCGGCCTGGACCGCCGCGTCCCGTCGCCCGCCCGCCGCCCGCCATCGACCCCAGCCGAACGGAGCCCACATGCGTCCCCCTGCTCCACGCAGCCCGTCCGACCCCGCCGCCGACCCGGTCCTCGTGCTCGGCGCCGGCCCCGTGGGCCAGACCGCGGCCCTGCTGCTGGCCCGGCGCGGCGTCCCCGTCCAGATCGTCGACGGCCGACCGGCCCGCGACGCCGTCGGATCCAAGGCCATCTGCCAGCAGCGCGACGTGCTGGACGTGTGGGACTGGCTGGGCGGCGGCACCCTCGTGCGCGAGGGCCTGACCTGGGACACCGCCCGCACCTTCTACCGCGACCGCGAGCTGTTCAGCGTCCGACTGCCCGACCCGGGCGCCTCGCCCCTGCCGCCCTTCGTCAACATCTCCCAGTCCCGCACCGAGCAGGTCCTCGACGAGCTCCTGGACCGGGCGGGCGTCCAGGTGCTGTGGAACCACCGGGTCGAGGGCCTGACCCAGGACGCCGAGGGCGTCACCGTCACCTGTCGCACCGCGGGCGGACCCGTCACCCTGCGGGGGACCCACGCCCTGTCCTGCCTCGGCGCCCACGGCGGGGTCGTGCGCGAGGCGATCGGCGCGTCCTTCGAGGGCACCTCCTTCGACGACCGCTTCCTCATCTGCGACATCCGAGCCGAGCTGCCCGGCTGGGAACGCGAGCGCCGCTTCTACTTCGACCCCGAGTGGAACCCCGGCCGCCAGGTGCTCATCCACCCCTGCCCCGACTCCGTCTTCCGTATCGACTGGCAGGTCCCGCCGGACTTCGACCTGGACACCGAGCGCTCCAGCGGCCGGCTGGACGCCCGGATCCGCCAGATCATCGGGGACACGCCCTACGAGATCGTCTGGCACTCGGTGTACCGCTTCCACACGCGCACCGCCGACCGCATGCGGGTGGGCCGCGTCCTCCTGGCGGGCGACAACGCCCACCTGGTGGCGCCCTTCGGGGCGCGCGGGCTCAACTCCGGTGTCCAGGACGCCGAGAACGCCGCCTGGAAGCTCGCCTACGTGCGGGCCGGATGGGCGCCGACGGAACTCCTGGAGACCTACGAGACCGAGCGCCACGCCGCCGCGCTGGAGAACGCCGACGTCACCAGCGCCACCATGCGCTTCCTCGTCCCCCACGACGAGGCCGAGCGCGAGCGGCGCGTCAGCGTCCTGGACCGGGCCCTGACCGACGACGGCGTGCACGCCCAGGTCGACTCCGGCCGCCTGGCCGAACCCTTCTGGTACACCGGCTCCGCCCTGACCACCCCGTGCGCCGAGCGCCCCTTCGGAGGCCGGCCGCCCCGAGGGCACGCCCCGGCGCCCTGCCCCGGCGTCGTGCTGCCCGACGCCCCCGTCACGCTCCCCGGCGACTCCGGCCCCACCCGGATCCGCGCCCTGCTGCGCGAGGGCCTGACCCTGCTGGTGGGCGCGGGGCCCGACACCGAGCGCACGGCCTTCCTCGACCGCGTGCGCACCGCGGCCCAGGACGCCACACCCGCCCCCGTCACCGCCCTGTACCTGCACGACATCGACCGCACCGGCGCCCTGGCCGCCGCCCTGGCCCCCGAACCCGGACAGGTCTGGCTCGTGCGCCCCGACGCCCACGTCGCCGCCGTCCTGCCCGGCGCCGACACCGGGGCCCTGCGGGCGGCCGTGCACGCGGCCCTGGGCGGGGCGGTGCGCCCGGCGGCCGAGGACGCCGGCGCCACCGGCGCCACCGACAGCGCCGACGCCACCGAGGGAGCCGAGGCCCCGCTCCCGGGGCCGGCGACGGCCCCGCACACACCCAGCCCACGGTAAGGAGATCACGGCCATGGCCTACTACCGCCACGTCGGCGAGGTGCCCCGCACCCGCCACACCCAGCACCGCAATCCCGAGGGCGGGCTGTACTACGAGGAACTGATGGGGGAGGAGGGGTTCTCCAGCGATTCCTCCCTGCTCTACCACCGCGCCATCCCCTCGGCGATCGCCGACGCCGCCGAATGGCGGGTGCCGGACCAGTCCCGCACGCGCAACGCCCCGATGATCCCCCGCCACCTGCGGCTGCACGACCTGTTCTCGGACCAGGACTGGAAGGCCGCCGACGTCGTGGAGTCGCGCCGCCTCGTCCTGGGCAACGACGACGTGCGCATCTCCTACGTGGTCGCCGGGACGCCCTCGCAGCTGTACCGCAACGGCATCGGCGACGAGTGCGTGTACGTGGAGTCCGGGACCGCCCGCGTGGAGACCGTGTTCGGCGCCCTGGAGGTCGGCGGCGGCGACTACGTCATCCTGCCCCGCGCCACCACCCACCGCTGGGTGCCCACCGGCGACGAGCCCCTGCGCGCCTACGCCATCGAGGCCAACGGCCACATCGCGCCGCCCAAGCGCTACCTCTCCCGCTACGGGCAGTTCCTGGAGCACGCGCCCTACTGCGAACGCGACCTGCGCGGCCCCACCGAGCCGCTGCTGGTCGAGGGCGAGATGGTCGACGTCCTCATCAAGCACCGCGGCGACGGCCCCGGCGGGATCTCCGGAACCCGCTACACCTACCCCACCCATCCCTTCGACGTCGTGGGCTGGGACGGGTGCCTGTACCCCTACGTGTTCAACGTCGCCGACTTCCAGCCCATCACCGGCCGCGTCCACCAGCCGCCGCCCGTCCACCAGGTCTTCGAGGGGCACAACTTCGTCATCTGCAACTTCGTGCCCCGCAAGGTGGACTACCACCCCGAGTCGATCCCGGTGCCCTACTACCACTCCAACGTCGACTCCGACGAGGTCATGTTCTACTGCGGCGGCGACTACGAGGCCCGCAAGGGATCGGGGATCGGCCAGGGATCGATCTCGCTGCACCCCGGCGGACACTCCCACGGCCCCCAGCCCGGCGTCTACGAGCGCAGTGTCGGCGTCCAGTACTTCGACGAGCTCGCCGTCATGGTCGACACCTTCCGGCCGCTGGACCTGGGGGAGGGCGGCCGGGCCTGCGACGACGGCGGCTACGCCTGGACCTGGGCCGGAGGACGCCGATGAGAGCCCGCCGCCGCGCCTGGGAGGAGGCCAGAGCATGACCCACGCCCTGTACGCCCGCCTGTTCGACGACGCCGCCCTCTTCCCGCCCGGCAACGCGCCCATGGGCGAGGCCGTCCCCGCCCACCGCGCCCACCTGGCCGGGCGCCGCGCCCGCTTCGTCGGCCCGTTCGTGGTCTCCCAGGCCCGCACCGCGGAACTGCGCACCTTCCTGAGCCGGGAGGACGACGGGCACGCGCCGTTGGCCGTCGTGGTCACCGTGCCCGCGGGACCCGAAGAGGTCGGCCCCGCGGTGGCCTCCGTGCGCACCGACCCGGCACTGCGCCTGGCGGCGGTGGAGGTGGCCGCAGAACCTGGCCGAGCCGCCGAGGCGGCCGCGCAGCTCGACCGGCACCTGCCCGAGGACGCCGAGGGCTACGTCGAACTCTCGCGCGCGGGCGACGTGCCCGCCGACCTGGCGGCCCTGTCCGCCGCGGGCCACCAGGCCAAGTTCCGCACCGGCGGACTCGTCCCCGAGGCCCATCCCGGTGAGGCCGAGCTCGCCCGGCTGCTGCACGCGGCCGTCGCGGCGGGGGTGCCCTTCAAGTGCACGGCCGGACTGCACCACGCCGTCCGCCACACCACCGCCGAGGGATTCGAGCAGCACGGCTTCCTCAACGTCCTGCTGGCCACCCACACCCTGGTGGCGGGAGCGGGCCCCGACGAGGCCGCCGCCGTCCTGGCCGACCGCGACGGACCGGCCCTGGCCGCCCGCGTCGCCGAGCTCACCCATGAGGACGCCGTGTCCGTCCGGCGCGCCTTCCGCTCCTTCGGCACCTGCAGCGTCACCGAACCGCTGGAGGACCTGGTGGTCCTCGGCGCGCTGCCCGCGGCCCGCACCCATTGACCACCCGACACCGACCAGGAAGCGACCCCATGCCCGACAGCTGGCTCGACCTCGATCCCGACGCGCCCTTCGGTCTGGCCACCCTGCCCTACGGGGTGTTCAGCACCGCCGCCGACCCCGCGCCGCGCACCGGTGTGGCCGTGGGCGCCCACGTCCTGGACCTGGGCGCGGCGGCCCGCGCCGTCGGCGCCCCCTTCGCCGACACCGTCGCCGCCCCCACCCTGGACGCGCTCATGGCCGCAGGGCGGCCGGTGTGGGACCAGGTCCGCGCCGCCCTGACCGCGTGGTTCACCGACCCCGCCCACGAGGCGGCCGTGCGCCCGCACCTGGTGGAGCGCGACTCGGTCACGCTGCACCTGCCGTTCACCGTCGCCGACTACGTGGACTTCTACGCCTCCGAGCACCACGCGAGCAACGTCGGCCGCATCTTCCGGCCCGAACAGGAGCCCCTGACCCCGAACTGGCGGCACCTGCCGATCGGCTACCACGGGCGCTCCGGCACCGTCGTGGTATCGGGGACCGACATCGTGCGGCCCACCGGCCAGCGCAAACCGCCCACCGAGCCCGTACCGGTGTTCGGCCCCTCGGTCCGCCTGGACATCGAGGCCGAGGTCGGGTTCGTCGTGGGCACGCCCAGCCCCATGGGCGACCGTGTGGCCGTCGACGACTTCGCCGACCACGTGTTCGGGGTGTTCCTGCTCAACGACTGGTCCTCGCGCGACCTCCAGGCCTGGGAGTACGTGCCGCTCGGCCCGTTCCTCGGCAAGTCGTTCGCCACCTCGATCTCCCCGTGGATCGTGCCGGTGTCCGCGCTGGAGGCCGCCCGGGTGGAGCAGCCCGCCCAGGACCCCGCGCCGCTGCCCTACCTGCGGGGCGAGCAGCCGTGGGGCCTGGACCTGCGTCTGGAGGTGCGGATCAACGGCCACGTGGTCTCCCGCCCGCCGTTCGAGCTCATGTACTGGACCGCCGCCCAGCAGCTGGCGCACATGACCGTCAACGGCGCCTCCCTGCGCACCGGCGACGTCTACGCCTCCGGCACGGTCAGCGGACCCGAGGCCGGCCAGCGCGGCTGCCTCCTCGAACTGACCTGGTCCGGCAAGGAGCCCCTGCACCTGCCCGACGGCACGGAGCGCACGTTCCTGGAGGACGGCGACGAGGTCACCATCACCGCGACCGCGCCCGGCCCCGGCGGCACGCGGGTGGACTTCGGCGAGGTCGCCGGCCGGGTCCTGCCCGCCCGCTAGACCGACTCGCCCCCGAGCCCCGGATCCGCCCCGCGCGGGTCCGGGGCTCCGCCGTGTCCGGGGGGTCACGATTTACCTCCTCGAAATGTCGCGTTTCCGGTCTGGATGATATAAATCCGTTGCCATCCCCCACGCAACAGAACAATTCAACCGACGAAGCCGGAAAAGAGACCCATGCCATTCGAGGCGACCGGAACCAGGGCCGGACATTTGTTCGGTCCACCCGCTGGAACACGGCACTCGGGAATCACCGCAGGTACGGGCCGCGGCCTGGCGCCCGCGCTCGGACCGGTCCTGGCCGGCCTGGTGCTGGTGACCGGCTGCGGACCCGGAGCGTCCGATGATGTCCAGACCGTCCTCACCGCGCCGGCCGACCCCTCGGGAGCCGAGAGCCCCGACGGGGCGGGCGATCCGGAAGGGCCACCCCCACCCGACAACCTCGATCTGGCGGTATTCGAGCCGTTGGAGAGCGGGGGAACGATGCAGGAGCTGTACCCGGTCGGGTTCTCCCGCGAGGCCGAGGGCGGTGTCTCGATGGTGCTGGCCTACCTGCGCGCGATCTCCACCAACGACACCGTTGAACTGGGCGGGGCCGTGGCCGTGTACCATGCCTCCGGCCAGGAGATCGACCCGGAATCGGCTGGCACTGAATTCCTGACGGAACGCGCCACCGACATTTCCGAGGAAGCGCGATCGGCCAGCGCGGAGTTCGACCCGCGGACATATCCGTCCCCGGGCTCCACTCACGACATCACACCGATCGGTGTGATGTGGCGCACCGCGGGCGCCTCCACCGTGGAGGTGTACGTCCTCGCCGAGGAAAGGATCGAGGACGGCCTGGGACTGGAACTGGAGCGCACGGTCGTCCACGGCCAGGCCATCGAGTGGAACCCCGTCGCCCGGGTGCGTTCCGGCGACTGGCTGGTCACCGAGGAGCTCGACCCGTCCGACCTCGGGCTCCCCGACGACCAGCGCCACTCACTGGACCACCCCTACTGGACGCCCGTCACCGCACCCTGACGGACGGGCGCCCGCCACCCCACAGCGTGCGCCCCGGAGACTCCCCGGCCCTGGCGGACCGCGTACCGAGCGGACCGCCAGGGCCGACGCACGCCACGTTCTGGTCTTTCCGGTTCCGCCCACCTCTGTGCCCCGCGCTTGACCCTGCCCCGAGGTCACGGCTTTGAGTGGTGGTGAGCCGCACGCGACACGCGTCGCACCTTGCTCACCGCTGACCGCACGGCTGCGCGCCGCGTGATCGTGCGGTGGACCGGGGTGTCGCCGCGGTGAGGGGGCTCATCGGCAGTCGACCCGATCATGGAGCAAGACACGTGAGCAACCTTCGCAGACCCTTCCAGATCATTCGTGGCAACGTGCGCGTCTACCTCGTGTTGAACGCGGTCGTCTACGGCCTGTTGCTGATCGGTATGGGGGCCGGGCTGCTCTTCCCCGAGCTGAACGCCGCACGGGTCGCCTCCCTGGAGGAGGACGGGACAGCGGATCTGGTGACGGCGCTGCTGGAGAACGTCTGGCTGTTCACCATGGTCATCCTCGCGGTCAACGTGCTCAGGGTCTGCCTGCTGACCATTGTGCTGCCCTCGATGATCGTGCCCTTCGCCGGCCTGGCCTTTTTCGCGTACCAAGCATTCATCGTCGGCGTGACCCTCGCCCCGGTCGAGGAGGGCCTCGGGGTGGGGATGATCCCGCACTCCCTGACGATCCTCATCGAACTCCAGGCCTACGTCCTCGTGATGCTCGGCGCCTACCTGCTCGGGAAGGCCTGGCTGCGCCCCGGGACGGTCGGCGCCCGCAACCGGCGTCAGGGCTATGTCCAGGGGCTGCGACAGGTCGGTTGGCTGGGCCTGCCCGCGCTGGCGCTCCTCATCATCGGCGCGGTCTACGAGGCCTTCTCGATCATCTACCTCTTGCCGCTGCTGCTCGCGGGCTGACCCCGACGCGTCAGCGGGAAAGCCGGTGCGGGGGACCACTTCCAGTGGCGTGGTCCCCCGCGCGGCCACCCCTAGGCCGTGTTCTTTGCGGCATTCCGGCTCACCGAAAGCCCGCAGAAGAACACGGCCTAGCGGCCCACGCCCGACCGCACGGCCTCGTGCCGGTTCTCCCGGGCGTCGGCGCGCGTGAGGTAGCCCGAGCGCACGTTCTGGACGTCCGTGCGCACGACTGAGGACACGTAGGAGCCGCGCCTCGGGTAGCGCTCGGCCAGCTCCTCCTCGTCGTAGGGCCGATGGGAGCCGAAGAGGTAGCAGAAGGTGCTGTCGGCGTCGGCCGCGCGGTTGGTGCCCGTGTTCAGGGCCGTGGGCACCTCCACCTGGGACAGCCGGATACCGCCCAGCGCGTGCCCGTCCGCGTCCCGCAGGATCTCGCCCGCGGCGGTCCGCTCGATCGGGTCGGCGGCCGGGGGAGCGGTGCCGTCATCGGCCCACTCCCGCAGGTGGTCGTAGGAGGCGTTGAGCGGGTGCTGCAGCGGCACCCGGCTGAACGGCGGCTCGGCGCAGGCGAACTCCGTCTGGCCGCCCAGGTCGCGCTCCTCGATCTCCGCCCGCGCGGCGCGTCCCGCCCAGCCCGAGTGGGCCGCGCCGGCCACCTCCCACACCCGCAGGGTGTCGGTGTCCTCCCTGGGCACCGACCCGGCGACGTCGGTCTCGGACAGGACCTGGAAGACCGGTTCGGGGCGCTCGCCCGAGGGGGCCGGGCCCACCATGAACCCGTACCCGTCGAAGACAGGTTCGGTCAGGGGCAGGACCTGGTCGTAGTACACCGTCATCCGGGACGCCGACTGCGACGCCCCGATCGCCAGGACCTCGTCGTACTCCAGGCCGGGTGCCAGGGTGCCGCCGTCCGGCTCCCGCAGCGCCCGCCCGGCCTGGGCGAACACGTCGTAGGACAGCGCGTCGCCGCCCACGGTGCCCCCGTCGGTGACGTCCAGGTCGCCGTAGCGCGCCGGGCTCCACCCCGCCAGGTGGGACACGCCCACGTTCTGGGCCGAGACCCCGACCCACGTGTAGCCGGAGCGCATGAGGTGGTCGGCGCTGGACATCCACAGCGCGTCGAGGTCATTGCCCGCGGTGACGTTCTGCCACTCGACCAGCGCGGTCTCGTTCGAGTCGCGCTCGCGGGCGGGCCGTCGCACGACCACCCGTGTCCGGTAGGGGTGCTCGGAGGCCACGTCCGCGCCGGCGTACCGGCGAGCGGTGCCCGAGAGCACGAACTCCTCCTCGACGTAGCCGTAGGCGTCCAGGTCGGCGTCGGTCGCGAAGAACGTGGCGGTGTCGGCGATGTCGTCGGCGGCCGGGTCGCCGGGCGAGGCGCTCGGCAGCGGACCCTCGACGTCGGGGACGGGGACGGGCAGGAGGTCGGCGGGGACCGGAGCGGCCGAGACCGTCGATGTGCACAGGAGGAGGCCGAGCCCGAGGGCGGTGACCGCCCCGAGCCGGTGTGAGCGTGGTGCCACGGCGATCACCTTTCCTTCGGGCGCGCGGGGGAACGCGCCCGTTCGCTGGTGGGCCAGGCGAACGTACAGCGCCCCGACACCGCCCACAACGGGGGCAGCGGGGCCCCGGGCGAGGACAGGTCGTTTCCCTGATCCGGGGCGCGGGCCGGCCGCGGCCGGGGTCAGTCGGCGGGGGCGCCCAGGGCGCGCAGGAGGTAGGGGAGCAGGCGGTCGGCCATGTCCGTGCCCGGACTGGCGCCGGGCGTGGGCGGGATGAGGAACGTGTGGCTGACCATCGGACCGATGACCATCTCGCCGACGACCAGGGGGTCCTCCACCGGGGCGATCTCGCCGCGCGCGGCGGCGCGGTCCAGTAGCGCCGCGACCCGGTTCTGCAGGGGCAGGACGAAGGCCTCGAAGAGTACGTCGGCCAGGGCCCGGTTGTGCGCCGCCTCGCCCAGCACGGCCCTCAGCAGGCGGCCGGAGGCGCCTTCCAGGGCGTCGGCCTTGTCGTGCAGCAGTGCCCCCAGGTCCTCCCGCAGGCCGCCGTGGTCCACGTCGGGCCCCAGGTCCTCGGCCCACGCCTGGGCGGCCCCCACCACCAGGTCCTCCTTGGAGCGCCAGCGGCGGTACAGGGTGGCGGTCGAGACTCCGGCGCGTTTGGCGACGGCGGCCGTGGTCAGGCCGCTGTAGCCGCGCGACTGGAGTTCGGCGAGGGTGGCGTCCATCAGCGCGCGGTCCCGGGCGGCGTCCCTCGGTCGTCCCCGGGTGGGGGCGCCGGACGCGCCGGGCAGATGGTCCGTGGTCATGCCCGGAATCCTATGCGAGGCTCCCTATCGAAACGAAACGCTTTCGTTTAGTATCGGCCCATGTCGAACACCGAGCCCACCAGTGGATCCCACACCCCGCCCGACGACACGGCCGCCCCCGCCGGGTCCGTGACCGGCGCCGGCAATCCGCCGCCCGCCGACATGGCGGCGCGCATCGACATCGCGGCGCCGGCCGAGAGCGCCCCGCCCGCCGAGGCCGTCACCAGCGTCGACATCGCTCCGCCCGCCGACGTCGTCACCGACGCCGACATCGTGGCGACCGTCGCCCGGCTGCGCTCCGCGTTCTCCGACGGCCGCACCAAGCCCCTCGCCTGGCGGCGCGCCCAGCTGCGCGCGCTGCGCAGGCTGCTCACCGAGGAGCGCGCCACCCTGGAGAAGGCGCTCAAGGCCGACCTCGGCAAGAGCCCGGTGGAGGCGCACACCACCGAGATCGGGTTCGTCGTCAACGAGATCGACCACACCCTGAAGCACCTGGCGTCGTGGCTGCGGCCCCAGCGCGTCTCGGTGCCCATGGCCCTGGCCCCCGCCAAGGCCCGCCGCGTGCGCGAGCCGCTGGGCACCGTGCTGATCATCGCCCCGTGGAACTATCCGGTGAACCTGGCCCTGGCGCCGCTGGTCGGCGCCCTGGCGGCCGGCAACGCCGCACTGGTCAAGCCCAGCGAGCTGGCCCCGGCCACCTCCGCGGCCCTGGCCGACCTGGTCCCGCGCTACCTCGACACGGAGGCGATCGCGGTGGTGGAGGGCGGAGTGCCCGAGAGCACCGCCCTGCTGGAGCAGCGGTTCGACCACATCTTCTACACCGGCAACGGCGCCGTGGCCCGCATCGTCATGGGCGCCGCGGTCAAGCACCTGACCCCGGTGACCCTGGAACTGGGCGGCAAGAGCCCGGCCATCGTGGAGCCCGGAGCCGACCCGGCCACCACCGCCCGGCGCCTGGCCTGGGGCAAGTTCACCAACGCCGGACAGACCTGTGTGGCCCCAGACTACGTGCTCGCCGTGGGCGACAGCGCCCCGGCCCTGGAGCGAGAACTCGCCGCGGCCATCACCGAGATGTTCGGCCAGGATCCGGCCCGCAGCGCCGACTACGGCCGCATCGTCAACGAGCGCCACTTCGACCGGCTCACCGCCCTGCTGGACTCCGGCACGGTCGTGGCCGGCGGAGACCACGACCGGGACGACCTCTACATCGCCCCGACGGTGCTGGGCGGGGTCTCGCCCGACGCGCCGGTGATGGCCGAGGAGATCTTCGGCCCGATCCTGCCGGTCATCCGCGTCCCCGACCTGGACGCGGCCATCGCGTTCGTCAACGAGCGCGACAAGCCGCTGGCCCTGTACGCCTTCACCGAGTCCGAGGAGACCAAGCGCCGCCTGACCACGGAGACCTCCTCGGGCGGCCTGGCCTTCGGCCTGCCCATCGCCCACCTGGCCGTCCCGGACCTGCCCTTCGGCGGGGTCGGGGAGAGCGGGATGGGCGCCTACCACTCCGCCGCCTCGATCGACACCTTCTCGCACACCAAGTCGGTGCTCGACAAGTCGCTGCGCCTGGACACCATGCGCGTGGCCTACGCGCCGATCACCGACCTCAAGGAGCGCCTGCTGCGCAGGATGCTCTGAAGCCGGGCTCGGGTCTAGAGCCGGGCGTCGGTGTAGACGTCGCCCGGCTCCAGGGTGTCCTGGAACAGCTCGTCGACCGTCACGAAGTGGTATCCCTGCCGGTGCAGGCGCTTGAGGACGGAGGGGACCGCCTCGGCGGTGGACTCGTGGATGTCGTGGAAGAGCACCACGCTGCCCGGCCCGGTCTCGTCCATGGTCACCTCGGTGACCGCGTCGGCGTCGCGGCTCTCCCAGTCCAGCGTGTCCACGTCCCACAGGATCACGGCCTGGTCGATGGCCGAGCGCGCGGTGTCGTCCAACGACCCGTAGGGCGGCCGCATGGTCGTGGGCTCGGTGCCGGTCGCCTCGCGGATGGCCTCGTTGGTGCGGTCCATGTCCTCGTCGACCTCATCGGCCGACAGGGTGGCCAGGTCGGCGTGGTCCCAGGAGTGGTTGCCGACCTGGTGGCCCTCCCGCGTCATCCGCTGGAGGATGTCGGTGTTGCCCCCGACCTTGGATCCGAGGACGTAGAAGGTAGCCTGGGCGTCGTAGACGGCCAGGTCGTCCAGCACCTCGTCGGTGTACTCGCCGGGGCCGTCGTCGAAGGTCAGGGCCACGCACTTGAGCTGGGCGCAGTCCCGCGGGTTCCCGCTGAGCCCGCCGACGACGGCCGAGCCGACGTGGTCGGTGGCGGCCGGCGCGACCGCCGCGGCGGCGGGAGAGGCCAGAGCGGCACAGGCGCCGAGGGCGGTCCCGAGCGCGACCGCGGACCGGATGATGATGCGCTGAGGAGAGAGAGTCTCGTTCACGCATCGAATGTATCCGCATTTGGCAACAAAATCGCTCGTCAAAGGTAAAAAGTGACGATCAGCGCTTTTGCGGCGCCCGGGAATGGGTAAAGACCGTGGGTCGCTCGCTCGGTCCTCAGTGCGGCTGGGCGTCGGTGTAGACGTCACCCGCTTCCAGCTCTCCGTGGAAGATGTCGGTGACGGTGACGAAGTGGTACCCCTGCCGGTGCAGGCCCTCCAGCACCCCAGGGATCGCCTGGACCGACGTCGGGTGGATGTCGTGGAAGAGCACGACGCTGCCGGGTACCGAGTGGGTGAGCGCGTGGTCGGTGATCGCCGCGGTGTCGCGGCTCTCCCAGTCCAGGGTGTCCACGTCCCACAGGATGATGGGCATGTCGGCGGACTGGCGCACCGTGCCGTTCAGCGCGCCGTAGGGCGGACGCAGGGTGAGCGGCTCCGAGCCGATGACCTCCTCGACCGCCCGGTTGGTGCGTTCGAGGTCCTTGGCCACCCCGCCGCCGGACATCCCGGACAGGTCGTCGTGCTTCCAGCTGTGGTTGCCGATCTCGTGCCCCTCGGCGGCCGTGCGCTCCAGCACCTCCGGGAACTCCTCGACCAGCGACCCGAGCACGTAGAAGGTCGCCCTGGCGTCGTACTCCTGGAGCATGTCGAGCAGCTCCTCGGTGTGCTCGCCGGGGCCGTCGTCGAAGGTCAGGGCCACGCACTTGAGCTCTTGGCAGTTCAGGTCGCTGCCCTCGGCGCTGAGCCCCTCGCCCAGCGGCGGCACGTCGTCGGTGCCGGCCAGGGCCGCGTCGCGGGCCTGGTAGCCCAGGTCGGACAGCAGTTCCTCGGCGTCCTCGGCCTCCACGGGGAGCAGGACCTCGCTCTCGCGGCCCGCCCCCGGCACCTCGTCGGGGTCCATGCGCCCGACCAGCCCGCCCGAGGTACTGAAGGCCACGTCGGCCAGCGGCGAGCCATGCCACTGCTCGGCGGCCGCCCAGGCCTGCTCGGGATCGCCCAGATCCAGGGGCTCGGTCCCCTCGGGCTCGACCGGAGTTTCCGGCGAGGCGGAGGCCCCGGGCGAGGCAGAGGCCTCCGGCTCCGACACCGTCCCGCCCTCGGCCGGGTCGGAGTCGGTGCCGGCCTCGGCTTCGGCCCGTGCGGCGACCTCGCCCAGGAGGCCGGGCAGCTGCTCGGGGGGCAGGTTGTAGCCCTCCGTCAGCACGCCGGCGATGAGCAGGTGCGCCTGTTCCAGGGCCGCCTCGTCGCGGAACAGGGCGGTCCAGGGCAGGACCCGCTCATCCTCGGCGGCGTACCAGAGCGTCGAGGACTCCCGGGTCTCGCGCAGGCCGCTCTTGGTGACGGAGGTGACGCGGGCGCCCACGACCTCGTCCGATATCGCCAGGATCGTGGTGTCCTGGTTCAGCTCGGGCGTGCCGCGTTCGGGCAGGTCCTCCAGGAAGGCGGTCTGCCGCTCGGCCATCGCGGTGCGGATCTCCGTCGAGAGCGGATGGGCCCCGCCCAGTCGCGGATACCGGTAGCCGACCACGCTGTGGTCGGCCACCACCGATCCGGAGCCGGCCTCCACGCCGGGGACCTCCTCCACAGGTGTGCCGATCGCCTCGGCGAAGGGCAGCGCATGGTCCTCGGCGTGGCAGCCGGGCACCAGGAGCAGTCCCATGGCGGCGCAGGCGGTGATTTTTCGTCGCAGTGAGGTGTCAACCACGAGGGGGACACTATCGGAGCCGGAGCCCAAGTCACATCACGGAGCGCGATGACTTGTGCGCCAAAGGTGACAATTTGGTCAATCTGTTGAAGAAGGGGAACCGATCGGCCGCGTCCGGCATCGTAGTTCGCGCTGTGCGTGTGGAATCCGCGAGGTGGAAAGGTACTCATGAGCTACGGTCCCGGCCCTGGACCCGGCCAACCCCCGACCGGTGGGACGGGAAGATACGGACCGCCCCCCGGAGGCACCGGCGGTTACGTGCCTCCTTCGTCCGGAGGTCCCGGCGGCTACGGCCCCACGCCTCCGGGAGGCTACGGCGGCTACGGCCAGACTCCCCCGGGAGGCCCTGGCGGGCCCCCGCCGCCCTACGGCCCGCCCGGCGGCGGTGAGCCCCCCGCGAGCATCGGCGCGGCCATCGGCGCGATCGTGGCCAACGTCGTGGGCCTGTGCGGGTGCACGGTCCTGTCGGTCATCGGCCTGGTCCTGGGCGTCATCGCCGCCGTGACCTACGAGAGCAGTCCCCAGGCGTCCAGGATCTGCACGACCATCTCCTACGTGCTCTTCGGCGTGGGCGTCGTCCTGGCCATCATCATGTTCCTGATCTACGGCGGCGCGGGGATGTGGAGTCTCATGCAGGAGGATTCCTACACGGGGTACTAGCGCTCTGGCGCGCGTCCCACGGGCCCGCGGCCGATCTCGCGGTCGCGGGCCCGCAGGGGTCCGCAGGGCAGGACCTGGACCCGGGCACGTGCGTCGGCGCACGCGCACCCGGGCGCCGTTCGGCCGGCTCCGGCCTCAGCCGACCGTCGCCGCCACGATCTCCCGGATCTGGGCCAGGGTGTCGGCGTGTTCCTCCGGGCGGAGTGTTCTGGGCACGTGGACGTGCCCGGCCGGGACGTCGCGGGCCGCCCGCTCGCTCAACAGCGTGTTGCGGTAGGCGATCTCGTTGGACAGGTAGTCCCCGCCGCCCCCGCACCGCGCCGCGGAGCCGGGGGAGGGGCCGTCGGCGCGCACGACCGGGTCGCCGCCGCCCGCGGGCACCTCGGTCACCTCGGTGTTGGCCACGACCGGGAACCGTCCCCGTGCCCGCTCCACCACCCGCTCCAGCGGCAGCGAGGACCGGGTCCACCCGGGGGCGTCGGGCTCGCGCACGGGAACCCGTCCCGTCCGGGCCGCGCCCAGGTTGTCGGTGCCGCCGCCGCGCCAGGAGCCGTTCCATACCTCCAGGTCGAAGCGCCCGGGGCGCCCCCGGCTCAGGGTGATCACCGCGTCGACCCGCTCGTACTGGCCCGCCAGGGCCTCCTCCACCAGTCCCGCGTCGAAGTCGGCCCAGCGCACCGGGAACACCGCGGTGCGCACGACCGCGGTGCGCTCGCCCACCGCGAAGGTCCAGCCGTTGAGGTCCAGCGCGGCCGTGCCCGAGGGGTTGGAGCATGCGAGGTCCTCGTCCAAGTGGAAGGGGTCGAACCCGGTCACGACCACCCGGATCCACCGGTCGCCCGGTGGGAAGTCCAGATCGGTGATGCCGCGCGAGGACGTCTCCAGCAGGTGCAGCAGCTCCCCGCGCTCGCGGTCGGAGAGCTCGAAGCCCGGGCGCCAGGCCCGCAACCGCGCCGCCAGGACCAGCCGCGCCCAGTACAGGGGACGGTCGTCGGGGCTCCCCGGCTCGGTGCGCGCGGCCTCCGTCCACAGACGGGAGGCGTGGGAGGAGACCGTCCCCCACGCCTCGGGCAGGTCCTGGCACGCGCGCAGGTCGGCGGCGAACAGCGGCTCGGCCGCGCCGAAACCGGAACGGGCCAGGATCCGCCGCGGCTCCGGGAGTCCGACGCGTTCCTCTTCGGGAGTGGGGTGGTGGTGCACTGGGTCGCAGACTCTGTGTCGGGAACGGATGAGCCCCTGGGGGCCCGGTGAGTCTAACGTTCCGGAAAGTCCGCCGCGGCAGGGGGAGTCGGGCGAGTCGCCGAACCTGACACTGGGGCTGGACCGGGGGCGGTGGACTTGGCAGGGTGTGTAGTGACCGCTGCCCCTCTCAACGGAGAGAGATACTCATGGACACCGCTGCCCTCCCCGACACCCGGGACCTCGTCGAGCGCGCGCGCACCGCTCTGGCCCGGTGCGGAGTCGAGCGCCTGCGCGAACCCGTCGGCGCGGCCGGCGCGGCGCGCACACCCCTGACCGGGCAGATCCTCTTCCCCGTCGAGTTCGACACCCCCGCCTCCGCCGGAAGGGCCGTCACCGCCGCCCGCGACACCTTCACCACGGCCTGGCGCGACACCCCCGCCCCCGTGCGAGGCCGGCTCGTCCACCGGCTCGGCGAGCTGCTGCGCGAGCACAAGGAGGACCTGGCGGCGCTGGTGACCGTGGAGGCCGGCAAGATCCACTCCGAGGCCCTGGGCGAGGTCCAGGAGATGATCGACATCTGTGACTTCGCCGTGGGCCTGTCCCGGCAGCTCTACGGGCGCACGATGCCCTCCGAGCGTCCCGGGCACCGGCTCATGGAGACCTGGCACCCGCTGGGCGTGGTCGGCGTCATCACCGCCTTCAACTTCCCCGTCGCCGTGTGGTCCTGGAACACCTGTGTGGCGCTGGTGTGCGGCGACACCGTGGTGTGGAAGCCCTCGGAGACGACCCCGCTCACCGCTCTGGCCTGCCACGGCCTGCTCATGCGCGCCGCCTCCGACGTCGGCGCGCCCGCCGACGTCCACCACGTGGTCCTGGGCGGGCGCGAGGTGGGCGAGGCGCTGGTCGAGGACGAGCGCGTGGCCCTGCTCTCGGCCACCGGATCGGTGGCGATGGGCAAGGCCGTGGCCCCGAAGGTCTCCGCGCGCCTGGGGCGCTGCCTGCTGGAGCTGGGCGGCAACAACGCGGCGGTCGTCGGACCCACCGCGGACCTGGACCTGGTCGTGCGCGGCAGCGTGTTCTCCGCCGCGGGGACGGCGGGCCAGCGCTGCACGACGCTGCGCCGGATGATCGTGCACGAGGACGTGGTCGAGGAGGTCACGGACAAGATCGTGGACGCCTACAAGCAGCTGCGCGACCGTGTGGGGAACCCCTTCGACGACGACACGCTCGTGGGGCCGCTGGTCTCCGAGGTCGGGTACACCGCCATGCGCGAGGCGCTCTCGCGCGCCGAGGCCGACGGCGGCGAGGTCCTGGTCGGCGGCGGGCGGCGCCTGGAGGACGAGGCCGAGGACGCCTACTACGTCGAGCCCGCCGTCGTCCGGATGCCGGCCCAGACCGAGATCGTGCGGGAGGAGACCTTCGCGCCGATCCTGTACGTGCTGTCCTACCGCACCTTCGAGGAGGCCGTGGAGCTGCACAACGGCGTGCCCCAGGGACTGTCGTCGTCCATCTTCACCCAGGACCAGGCCGAGGCGGAGCGGTTCCTGTCCGCGGCCGGCTCGGACTGCGGGATCGTCAACGTCAACATCGGCACCTCCGGGGCGGAGATCGGCGGCGCGTTCGGCGGTGAGAAGGACACCGGCGGCGGCCGCGAGTCCGGTTCCGACTCGTGGAAGTCCTACATGCGCCGGGCCACCAACACCGTCAACTACGGCGGCGAGCTCCCCCTCGCCCAGGGCGTGCGCTTCCTCTGAGCCCGTGCGGCCCCGCGTCCTCGGGCGCGGGGACCCGCACCGATAAATATTGTGTCCAACCTTGTTGTGGACAACCAATGCTGGTAGCGTCAGGCGTGTTCGAGGGTCGAACCGACGACGCGGGGAGGGGCAGCGTGGCCGACACCGACGAGGGCGATCCCCTCGCACTGGACCACCAGCTGTGCTTCTCCCTCTACGCGGCCTCGCGCGCCCTGACCGGCCTCTACCGGGATCTGCTGCACGACCTGGGCCTGACCTATCCGCAGTACCTGGTCATGCTCGTGCTCTGGGAGCGCGACGGCCTCACCGTCAAGGACCTCAGCCACGCCCTGCACCTGGACTCGGGGACGCTCTCGCCCCTGCTGCGCCGGATGGAGCAGGCGGGACTCCTGACCCGTGAGCGCGACTCCGACGACGAACGCGTCGTCCGGGTGAGCGCGACCGAGACCGGAAACGCTCTCAGCGCCCGCGCCCAGGACATCCCCGACCGGCTCCTGTGCACCGTGGGCCTGTCCCCGGGCAGGGCGGGGGAACTCCGCCACGCCCTGGACGAGATCACCCGCGCGGTGGAGTCGGCCGGGCGCCGACACACCGGCTGAGGCGCTCGGCCCGCCGCAACGACCGACCAGCCGCACCACGCGACGGCCCCTGAGCGGGCCACGAAAGGAACACATGTCCGTCGACATCCTGTACACCGCCAACGCCAGCGTCACCGGAGAGGGCCGCGCCGGATCCGGCAAGACCGACGACGGCCGCCTGTCCGTCGACCTCTCCGTGCCCAAGGGCCTGGGCGGCGACGACGGCCCCGGCACCAACCCCGAGCAGCTCTTCGCCGTCGGCTACGCCGCCTGCTTCCACGGCGCCCTGAAGAAGGTCGCCCGCGAGTCCAAGACCAACATCGACGGCTCCACGATCGACTCCAAGGTCTCCCTGGGCAAGGCCGAGGACGGCCTCACCCTCGTCGTCGACCTGGACGTCACCATCGCCGGCCAGGACCAGGCCAAGGCCGAGGAGCTGGTGAACGCCGCCCACCAGGTGTGCCCCTACTCCCGCGCCACCCGCGGCAACATCGAGGTCAACCTCTCGGTGAAGACCGCCTGACGTACCGTTCCTATTCAGTGTGCAGGAGTGGGTCCTGGGCCCATCTGCTGTCACTGCGCGCGTCCCGAACGGTGCTGGACGCGCTGGTTCCCCGCGTTCTCTCCTCCCCTGCCCGGGCACGCGCATCGTGTGCGCGTTCCGTGGCAGGGCGGCGGGGTCCCCCACACCCCACAGCACCGGGTTCGGTCTGAACGATCCGAGGCCCGTACCCATCGCTCCGGTGGGTACGGGGCGGCGGGGTCCGACGCCGAATCGGGTGCCCCAGGGCGCGCCTGCCAATGGCCACCGCAGCGGCGTCATGGCGAGTCATCGTACGCTTACTGCTGGTCAAAGGCTCGGCCCAGTGCCGGGCGCCCCACATCGAGGTATAGGCCGGATCGACGGCCACGACCGCCAGCCCGAATTCGGCGGCCATCGACACGATCCGGGCGCGCAGCTTGGCGGTGGGCATGGCGGAGATCAACTGCCGGAAGCGCTTCCTGCGGCCGTGCTTCTCCCGGGTCTTGCCGGTGGCGAAGTCCAGGTCCTCGATCGCGATCGCCTGTACGCCGGCGCGCCGGGTCCAGTGCAGCAGCCGGGTCAACGCATGCCGGACCCGGGCGTCACGGTGCGCAGCACGACCGGTCAAGTCGAAGGAGAACCGCTCAGGGTCCCCGACCGGGTTGCCGTGCGGGTCGAGCCGGTAGGCGGCCAGATGGTCGGCGTTCATATCCACACCCACCACCCCCTGCGCGCAGGCCGCCGCCAACGGCAGGGCCCGCGCCTTGGGCCGGGTCCAGGAAGCAGTGATGTACCACCGGCCCCGCTCCACATCGAGGTGGATCCGGTAGGCCACCGCCCGATTCGCTTCGACACGGTCGGCCCACTCGGCACCGCGATGCGCGAACGCCACCCGGCAGGAGAGCACGTACCGGCCGTGCGGGGCGTTCGCCAGATACTCCAGCGGAGCCGGGAGCCGGATCGACACCCGCCCGTCCGGGGTGAGGCGGATGGTCTCGTTGCCGTACCGCTTACCGGACTCCCCATCGGCCTGGAGGAAGAACCGCCCGGCCTCCCACCGGTTGCGCCAGTCGGCTTCGGTGAGCTGCGCCTGCTCCAGGTGGTGACGCGCGTTGAGCAGCCGCTTACCGCCCCGCACCACATGCACGATCCCGGCTTCCCAGTCCTGGCGCACCTGGGCCAGACGGTCTTTGAGGCAGGCCAGGCGGCGGGACTTGGCGTGCCACTCACGCCGGGTGCGGTACCCGCCCGGGGCGCGTTTGGTGCCCTTCTCCCCCAGGGGGAGGGAGAGCCGGTGCTCCAGCATCCGGATGCCCGCTTGGAGCTTGTGCAGGTGAGCGGCCTGGCTGCGGCGGGCCAGCGCCCACTGGTCGTGGGTGGCCTTGGTGATCGACCCCGCCCACCGCGACGACGACCTCGCGGTCAACTCCCGTTTACGCGCCGCCCAGGTATCGGCGTCATGGTCACGCCCGTCACGGCACCGGGTCGCCAGGTCACCAGAAGCCAGCGACCCCAGATGGGCACCCGCCACACGCAGGACGTGCTCATCGGCCGGTGTGAGGTGTGTGAGCCGGTCACACACCGCCACCCCGGCCGGGCCCGGGACCAGGGAAGGGGCCTCAATGGACCGCAACCGTGTCGTCTCGCGCTCGGCCACGAGCCCCACCTCCCGAACCTGGCCTGGTACGTGTGTTCGATCGGAAAGCTAGCAGCGCGGGCGGGGTCGTGTCCGGCGAACACGGAATATCGAGGACGGCGTCCCCGTCCAGGCCCGGCGCTCCGGGAACACGCACGAGCACGACCGCGAGTTCGCAACCGAGGCGGGTCGATGACCACTCATGCATGGGCAAGGACACTCATGCACACTCAACCGACAACAGTCCCCAACCCCTGAAGGGCCGCCCCGGGCACAGTGCCCGGGGCGGCCCTTCGCGTTCTCAGCCTCCCGGTCCCCGGAGGAACCGCAGGCCGTCGACGACGGCCCCGGACTCGATCTCCCGCAGGCTCCAGAGGTGGTCGGAGTGGTCGTCGACCGCCACGCCCGCGGAGTCGAGCAGCAGCGCGAGGAGCCGGCCCACCTCCTCGACGCCGTCGATCCGCCGGGAGAGGTCGATCCGCACCGCCCAGGCGGGGCAGTGCCCGAGCCGCGCCTCCAGGGCAGCGACGGCGTCGGGCTCCCAGTCGCAGAAGAGGCCGCTCCCGGCGTCGTCGATGTCGACGTAGAGGTCGACGTGGTCGTCGGGCCGCACCACGACCCAGGACCCCTGCCCGCCGGTCAGGTGCCGGTCCAGGGCCTCGGCCGTCTCGGCCCGCCCACGCGAGGGGAAGACGAACACGCTGCGCATGGCCGCAGTGTAGGACGGCCGCCCCGGGCACAGTGCCCGGGGCGGCCGTCCGCCGTGTTCCGTACCGTCCCGTCTAGGCGGCGGTCTCCAGGAGCAGGAGCTGGTCCAGGATGTCCTGGAGCGTGACCAGGCCCATCAGACCGTCGTCCTCCACCAGCGAAAGGTGGCTGCGGCTGTCCCGCATGATCCCCATCGCCGCGTACATCGGCGTGTCCGCGGGCAGGGTGAGCACCGGACGCATCAGGTCGGCGGCGGTCGTGCCCGCCGGACTCGTCAACGCCTCGCGTACGTGCAGCACGCCCACCGGCTCGCCCCCGTCCATCACCACCAGCCGCAGGTGCGTGGACTCGCGGGAGACCCGCTTGATCTCCTCCAGCCCGTCCTCGGGCCCGACCGAGGCGATGTCCTCGCGCGGGGTGATGATCTCGTCCAGCGGACGCGAGTTCACCTCCAACGCGGTGGCCAGCTGGTTACGGCGCTCGGAGTCCAGCGCGCCCGCCTTGGCCGAGTGCTCCACCAGCTCGCGCACGTCGTCCGGGCTGTGCCCGGCCGAGACCTCGTCCACGGCCTCCACGCCCACGCGGTGCAGCGACCAGTTCGCCATGCCGTTGAGCATGACCAGCACCGGCCGGGTGAGCCACATGAACGCCCGCATCGGGATCGCCAGCAGCGTCGCGGACTTCTCCGGGTGCGAGATCGCCCACGACTTGGGCGCCATCTCACCCACCACCAGGTGCAGGAACGTGACGACCACCAGGGCCAGCACGAACGAGACCACCGAGGCCACCGCGTGCGGCAGCCCGTGGAACAGCGGTTCCAGCAGGTGGTGCACCGCCGGCTTGGAGATCGCGCCCAGCGCCAGCGTGCACAGCGTGATGCCGAGCTGCGAACCCGCCAACAGCAGCGACAGGTCGCGCGCGCTGCGCAGCGCGGCGCGCGCCGACGCGCTCGTCTCCGCGGCCGCCTCCAGCCGGTAGCGGCGCGCCGCCACCAGGGCGAACTCGATGGCCACGAAGAACGCGCTCAGCAGGATGATGCCCGCGGTCACTCCGAGCGCCAGCCACACGTTCATGTCACTCATGCCCGCACCTCCCGGGACTCGTCCTCGGCGCGCTCACGCAGTCGCAGCTCGACCGTGTGCGGCACGTGCCGCTGGACCGTGTTGACCACCAGGGTCAACGCCATGTCCGGGTCCTCGTCGTGGGCGCTGGCCGGACGGTGCAGGTCGAGTTCGACCCGGTCGCCCGGCTCGGGCAGCCGGTGCAGTTCGTGGATGACCAGCCCGCCCAGCGTCTCGTAGTCGCCCGAGGGCAGGTCGTGGCCGATCAGGCGCTCCACCTCGTCGATGTGCAGCCCGCCCGGGACCAGGTACGTGCCCTCGCCGTCCAGGTGGGACGGTGAGTCCTCGTCCAGGGTGTGCTCGTCGGCGATCTCACCGACCAGCTCCTCGGCCAGGTCCTCGGTCGTGACGACCCCGGCCAGGCCGCCGTACTCGTCCACCACGCAGGCGAACTCCTCGCCCGCCTCGCGCAGCTGCCGCAGCAGGGCCGGCAGCGGCAGCGACGCCGGGACCATGACGGTCGCCCGCGCCACCTCGCTGACCAGGACGCCGGACAGGTCGCGGTCGCCCAGGGCCAGCACGTCACGCAGGCAGATCACGCCCACGATGTCGTCCACGCCGTCGCCCAGGACCGGGAAGCGGGAGTGGTCCGAAGCCATCAGTTCCACGACCCGGCTCACCGGGTCGCCCTCCTCCACCGTGGTCACCTCGGGACGCGGGATCATCGCGTGCCCGGCGGTGCGGTCGTGGAAGTCCAGGGTGCGGTCCAACAGGGTGGACAGCTCCGCCGGAAGGTCGCCGCTCTCGCGGGACTCGGCGATGATGCTCTCCAGGTCGCGCGGCGTGGCCGCGTGCTGGACGTCCTCCACCGGTTCGATCCGCATCGCCTTGAGCAGCAGGATCGCCGCCTGGTCGAACAGCCAGATGACCGGGCCGAAGATCCGCAGGTAGATCCCCGTCGACAGCGCCAGGGCGCGGGCCACCCGCTCGGGGCGCGCGATCGCCAGGTTCTTGGGGAAGAGCTCACCGAAGACCATCTGCACGATGGTCGAGAACAGCAGCGCCAGGACGGTTCCGAGGGCCACCCCGGTTCCGGTGGGGACCCCCACACCGCCGAGGAGCTCGCCGACACCCCGGCCGATCATCGGCTCGGCCACGTAACCGACCAGAAGACCGGTCACCGTGATGCCCAACTGGGCGCCGGAGAGCATGAACGACGTGCGGTCGGTGATCCGCAGGGTCCGAACGGCCCCCGCGTCCCCGGCCGCGGCCCTGGCCCGCAGACGCGAACGGTCCACGGCCATGTAGCCGAATTCCTGGGCGACGAAGTAACCCGTCGCCGCGGTGATCACGAGGACCACCAGTGCCCCGAAGGCGATACTGAGGACGGTGCTCATCGGGCACGCACCGCCTCGGCCCGCCTAGCGGCGGGAGCGTCGATCAGGCGCGCGCCCCTGGGAGAAGGGGGCTCGTCGGAGTCTGGGTCACAGCATCCCTGCGGGATGCTGTTGGTACTTCGGGACGGGTCCACTGTTCCTCTCTCTGCGCATGGTGCGCGTTGTTGGTGTGACCGAAGTGGTCCAGTTGTCAGGAAAGACGTTGAAAGGCGGGCGAAAAGTTCCCGCTCAGCGCCCGACGGGCGCGTCGGCCTCCGCGTCGAAGGTCGCCCACTCGCGCCGGCGGGCCTCGGCGAGCGCGATCGCGGTGGCCACGGCCACGTTCAGCGATCCGACCCGGCCGATCTGCGGGATGTAGGTCACCGCGTCGGCGCCGGACAGCAGGGCGGGGGAGCAGCCGTGGTCCTCGGCGCCCACGGCCAGGCACACGTCCGGCTCCAGCGGGGCGGCGTGCAGCGGCACCGCGCCGGAGGCCAGTTCCACCGCGACGACCTTGAAGCCCTCGCCGCGCGCGGCGGAGAGCGCGTCGGCGGTCGAGGAGATCCGGGTGTGCGACACCTTCGCGCCGGTGCCCAGCGCGGTCTTGCCGACCTTGGGGTCGTCGGGGTCGGCGCTGTTGCCGGTGAGCCAGAGCCGGTCGACGCCGAAGGTCGCGCAGGTACGCAGGATCGAACCCAGGTTGTACGGCTGGGTGACGGACTCCACCAGAAGGGCCAGACGCCCCTCGGTGCGCCTGCGCCACTGGCGGTTCAGGCGTTTGACGTCGGTGGGACGCAACTGCGTGCTCAACTGCGGTGTGTTCCTCAGCGGGTTCAGCCCCGGGCGGCCCCGGGGTCGGTGTTCGCAACAGGATACTGCCCGACCGCGCACCTCGCACGCGGGGACCGGACACACCGTCGCGGGCCTGAGCGGGTGGCGGGCGGGCGGGCGCGGATCACGCCCCGCGGCGCACCGCCAGGACGCGGAATCCCGCCCGAGAGGCCACGCGCTCGGCCGGCAGGCCCTGCGCGTCCAGCCACTTCTGGAGCGAGTCGGCGCCCAGGTGGCGCTGGACCACCAGGTGCGCCGTCCCCTCCGGGGTGAGCCGGCCCAGCCACGTGCGCAGCATCGAGTGCAGCACGTCCTTGCCGACCCGGATGGGCGGATTGGACCAGATCGCGTCGAAGGGCCCCCGCAGCTCCTCGGCGGCGGGCGCGGTCCCCTCCGGCTCGGCGGTCGGCTCGCCCTCGGGCGTGATGACCGCGAAGGCGGCGTGCGCGAGCCCGTACTCGTCCGCGTTGCGCCGCGCCAGGCCCACGGCCCGGGAGTTGACGTCCACGCCCAGCACCCGCGCCCGCGGCGCGCGGGAGGCCATCGTCAGCGCGATGGGCCCGTAGCCGCAGCCCAGGTCCAGCAGGCGCCCCTGCTCCGGGGGCGCCGGCACGGTCTCCAACAGCACGCGCGTGCCCAGGTCGACCTTGTCGGGCGAGAACACGCCGCGGTCGGTGTGCAACCGCAGGTGCAGATCGGGCAGGACCAGGTCGGCCGTGGAGGGCCGGCTGGCGGCGTCGGGAGAGGAGTCGAAGTAGTGCTGGGCCACGCCGTGACGCTACCAGGGCGCCGTCCCCGCTCCGGCCAGGCAAAAACCTCGCCACCTGCCGGATACGAAGTCTCCAAGGACCCGCACCCGGGGCGCCCGGGTGCGGAAGATGGAGGTAACCGACCATCTCGTGGGGGAGCACATGCGAGCAGAGGTAGGAGACCGGCTCGTCGTCGAGAGCCCGCGTGCCGACACCCACCGCCGGACGGGCGTCGTCACCAGGGTCCAGGGCGACGGCGGGGCCCCGCCGTACCAGGTGCACTGGCTGGACCCGGTCGGCGGGCACGACGCCCTGGTCTACCCGGGGCCGGACGCGCACATCGAACACACGCCCGGCCGCACGGGCGCGGACACGGAGGGGACACAAGCCATGCAGACCATGAAGCGCTGGGACGTCGATGTCGTCGTCGCCGAGGAGACCGAGGGCGACACCGCGCGGACCTGGGCCGAAGTCGGCCTGATCGCCGACGACGGCACGGCGCTCCGCGGCCACGGAATGTCCCGCAAGCACCCCGCCGACCTCGACGTACCGGAGATCGGGGAGGAGCTCGCCGTCTCGCGCGCCCTGTCCGACCTCTCGCGCCAGCTCCGTCAGGTCGCGGCCGAGGACATCAACGACAACACCGGCACGCCCTGGCGTCCCACCTGAGCCGCCACCGGTCGGCGCGACCCAGCGCGCCGGCACCGCGGCCCCCGGCTTCGGCCGGGGGCCGCACCTGTGTGCGACGCGTCACCGGGCAGACCGAAAGTGGCCATCCGCCCCTCGGGTCGTTTGGGCCCGGTGGTCACCGGCATCGGGCACACTCGGAAGTCGGACACGGCTCCCGCCCCGACGGCGGGACGCGCGTCCCGGCTCCCGCGGAGCCGGGACCGCCGCTGTGTCGGCACCAGTGCAGGGCGGCCGGAGAAGGGAAGGGAGCTCTTCGGGAGGAGACGGCCGCCGCGTCCGAGGTACCGCTGTGCTTCTGCCGGAGGGGTTCCGGGCCAGCGCGCGTTGCCACCCGGCGCGAGCCGGGCGTACTCACGCAAGGAGAGCCGTTGACCACCTCGTCACCCCAGGCCGGACCCGCCCGGGTCCTCGGTACCGTCGACGCGGTCGCCATCGGCGCCGGCGCCATGCTGGGCGCGGGCGTGTTCTCGGTCTTCGCTCCCGCCGTGATCGGCGCGGGCGCCTGGCTCCCGGTGGCCATCCTCATCGCCGGGATCGTCGCCTACTGCAACGCGGTCTCCTCGGCCCGGCTCGCCGCCCGCCACCCCCAGTCCGGGGGCACCTACGTCTACGGCACCGAGCGGCTGGGGGAGCTGTGGGGCTACCTGGCGGGCTGGTCCTTCGTCGTCGGCAAGGTCGCCTCCTGCGCCGCGATGGCGCTGACCTTCGCCGCCTACGCGGTGCCCGGATGGGAGCGCCCGGTGGCGGCCGCCGCGGTCGTGGCGATCACCGCGCTGAACTACCGGGGGGTGCGCCGCTCCACGCTCGTGGTCAAGATCCTCCTGGTCCTGGTGCTGGCGGCACTGGCGGTCGCGATCGCGGCCATGGTGCTCAGCGGCCGACTGGCCCTGGTCGCGCAGGTGGAGGGGCTCGGGCCCTGGCCGGGCTCCTTCGGCCTGCTCGGCTCGGCCGGGATGATCTTCTTCGCCTTCGCCGGGTACGCCCGTATCGCCACCCTGGGCGGTGAGGTCCGCGACCCCGCGACCACCATCCCGCGCGCCATCGTGCTGGCCCTGGGCGGCGTCCTGGCCCTGTACATGGTGGTCGGCACCGGCCTGCTCATCGTGCTGGGCCGCGACCGGCTCTCCACCAGCACCGCGCCGATGGTCGACGCGGTCCTGGTCGCCGGATACCCGGCCCTGGTCCCGGTCATGGTGGCGGGCGCGGCCGTGGCCAGCCTGGGCGCGCTGCTCTCCCTCGTGCTGGGCGTCTCGCGCACCACGGCCGCGATGGCCGCTGACGGCCACCTGCCCCGGTCCCTGGCGGTCCTGCACGAGCGCCACGGGGTCCCCCACCGGGCGGAGCTCCTGGTCGGCGCGGTGGTCCTGGCGCTGGTCCTGCTCTTCGACCTGCGCGGCGCGATCGCCTTCTCCGCGTTCGGGGTGCTGGTCTACTACGCCATCACCAACGCCTCCGCGCTGCGCCTGGGGCCGGAGGAGACCCGGCCGCCGCTGCTCGTGCCGGTCGTCGGCCTGGTCGGGTGCGTGGTCCTGGCGTGCAGCCTGCCGCTGCCGGTGGGGATGACCGGCATGGCCGTGCTGGGGCTGGGCGCAGCGGTGTGGTGGGTGCGCCACCGCTCCTGACGCGGGCCCGCGCTCGGCTTCGGCCCGCGCGGGGGCGTCAGCGGATGTGGGCCACCAGGTAGGCCAGGCCGCGCTTGGCGGTCGTGGACAGGCGCAGGTCGACGACTTCCTCGGGCGTGAACCACCCGCAGTCGGCCGTGGAGCCGTCCACCTCCAGGACCCGGGGCCGGTCCGGGTGGGGCACGTGCACGTGCGAGAAGACCCAGACCGCGTAGAGCTCCCGGCCCGTCGGCGGGACGCGGTGGTAGCTGGCGACGGTGATCAGCCGGCCGACCACGCCCTCCTGGCCGGTCTCCTCCAGGACCTCGCGGCGCAGCGCCCCGCGCACGTCCTCGCCCGGGTCGACACCGCCGCCCGGCAGGTGCCAGGTGCCGCCGCCGGGGAAGCCCTCGGCGATCAGGCTGAGCAGGATGCGCCCGGAGGGGTCGGTGACGATGCCGTAGGAGGCCACACGGCTCAGCCGGGACCGCGGGCCGGGCTCCTCCTCCGCCAGGAGGCGCTCCAGCGCCACGGAGCCCTCCAGCGAGGCCGCCACGGCGGGCCACAGCTCAGCCGTGGCGGGCGTGGCGAACACGACGCGGTCCACCTGCAGGGTCGTGCCGTCGGGGGCCGAGACCACGTCGCTGAGCACGTCGAGGGCGACCAGGTCCTCCTCCGCCGCGAGCCGCCCCAGGGTACGGGCGACGTCGGCGGGATCCTGGCCGAACAGCACGCGTGCGCCCAGCAGGGCCGGGCCCGGGACCACGAGGTGCGCGGTGACGCGCCGGGCCGGCTCGCCCGAGGGCACGGTGGTCACAGCGAGCCCGAGGCGGCCACGCTGGGCAGGCCGACCAGCCGCAGGAGCTCGTCGAGGCTGGCGATGGTCGTCACGCCCTCGAAGCGCTGGCGCCCGCGGCGGTCGATCATGACCGGGTGCATGCGGGCGGCGACGGCGCCGACGCCGTCGGCGTGGATCAGGTCGCCCACGTGCCAGCAGTCGGAGGGGGTCACCCCGAGCCGCTGGGCGGCCATGTGGAAGATCGCCGGGTCGGGCTTGCCGGAGCCGGCGGTGTCGGAACAGACCACGGCGTGGAAGTACGGGGACAGCTCCAGGGCCTGCAGCTTGGCGTGCTGGATGGCCTCGACGCCGTTGGTGACGATCGCGAGGCGGTACCCGGCGGAGTGCAGTGCGTGCAGGGTCGAGAGGGTGTCGGAGAAGAGCTGCCATCCCGAGCGGTGCGCGTCCAGGTAGAGACGGTAGAGGTCGTCGCAGTGCTGGTCGGCGATCTCGGCATGCCCGGCCTGGACGGCCAGGGCGCGGATCCGGTCGCGACGTTGCTGGTCCAGGCTCAGGTCGCCGCGCAGATACGCGCCGAAGGAGATCTCCGTCTGGACGTCCCAGAGGCTGCGCGCGGCGGCGAAGTCGGGGTGACCGAGGCGCTCCATGACCGCGCGCAGTCCGGTGGAGGACGCCGCTTCGTCATCGATGAGGGTGTCGTCCAGGTCGAAGCAGATCGCCATCGGCGCTGCGGGTATGTTCGGCATCGTTCCTCAACTGGCTGGCAGGACAAAACATGCCAACGCTAACCCGTAAGGACGACGTAAAAGGTGCAAACCCCGCCGGATCGGATGTGGCCAAAATCACCTTACTGAGGGTGGTCCTGCGGCTCGAGCACTCCCGGACGTCACGGAAGCCGCTGGAACCACAGGAGTGAGGTCACCGCCGTGGCCATGGACAGCACGATGGCCACCAGCACGAAGCGTGTGACGATTTCCTCGTGCACGAGCTCCATGCCCAGGGACGACCCGATGTCCTCATAGACCTCGGTGAGCTCGGTCTCGTTCTCCGCCTCGTAGAAGTGGCCCTGGGTGTCCTGCGCCAGTCCGCGCAGCGCGTCCTTGTCGATGTCGGCGGGGACCTGGTAGCCGTCGATCTCGATCATCGCGGCGCCGCTGCCGAACGCGATCGTCGAGACCGGCACCTCCTCCTCGCCCGCCGCCGCGGCGGCCTGGGAGATGTCGCGCCCGCTCGTGTTCTCGCCGTCCGAGAGCAGCACGATGGCGGAGGGCGGCGGATCCTCCTCGGAGTCCTCGTCGAAGCTGCGGATCGCCTCCAGGGACGCGAACACGCCCTCACCGATGGCGGTCCCCGGACCCAGTCGCAGGTTCTCGATCGAACCGATCACCGCCTGGTGGTCCTGCGTGGGGGAGGACACCACCGTCGCGGTGGAGGAGAACGCCACCAGCCCCACGTTGAACCGGTCCGGCAGCGTCTCCACGAACCCCTGCGCCGACTCCTTGGCGGCCTCCAACCGGTCCGGCTCGATGTCGGTCGCCGCCATCGACAGCGACACGTCCACGGCCACGATGATCGTCGCCCGCTCCCGCGGCGCCTCCACCGGCATGGCAGGCACCGCCATGGCCGCGATCAGCACGCCCAGGGTGAGCGTGAACAGCGCCGCCGGAACATGGCGGCGCAGGTCCGGGCGGTGCGGGGCCACCTGGTCCAGCAGCGCCAGATTGGTGAAGCGCACCGTGTACTCGCGTCGCTGGCGCTGGGCGAACACGTAGGCCCCGACCAACAGGATCAGGATCAGCAGCCACCACAGCCGCGTGGGTTCCAGGAAGGTCATCGGCTCGTCCCCCGTGCGTCGGCTCCGTGCGGGCCGCTTGCGCTCCGTCGTCGTGCTCGCGTGTGTGCGCCCCGGCTCATCGGGGCACTCCCGGTGTGTGCCTCGCCAGATGGTGGGCCGTACGGCGCTGGTGGATCACGAATCTGGCGATATCTACCACCCAGTCACGGTCTGTCCGCAATATCAGGTGGTGTACCCCGCAACGCCGCAGAGCATCACGCACGGCCTCGCGCTGGGCCGCGGCGGCCTTCTGATAGCGCTCCCGGACGGACCGGGTCAGCCGCACGTCCTTGACGCGACCCGTCCTCGGATCGCGCAGGGCCACGTCACCGACATCGGGCACGTCCAGTTCCCGGGGATCGACCACCTCCACCACCAGGACCTGGTGCCGCTGGGCCAGCTGGCGCAGCGGCCGCTCCCACGGAACCGTGCCGCCGAAGGCCGGGGTGTCCAGGAAGTCCGAGACCACCACCCGCAGCCCCCGCCGCCGGCGCGTGCGCACCAGGTCCTCGATCGCGTCGGCCAGGGTCGCGCGCTGCGACGAGGGTTCGCGTTCGTCGCCCGTCGGCGCGGCCGCGATGGTCGCCAACAGCGCCAGCAGGGCCTCCTTGCCCGACCGGGCGGGCCACCGCCGGACGGCCCCCCGGTGCAGGAAGTGCGCGCCGAACCGGTCGCCCACCCGCTGGGTCAGCAGGTTGGCGGCCACCATCGCACCGACGGCCACATCGCGCTTGGAGCGCTCCCCGGTCCCGAAGTCCATGCTCGGAGACAGGTCGAGCAGCGTCCAGCTCTCCAGCTCGCGGTCGGCCACCAGGTCGCGCACGTGCGGGGTGTCGGTCCGCGCGGTCACCGCCCAGTCCATCAGCCGCACGTCGTCCTCGCCCGGCTGGTACAGGCGCGCCTCGGCCGCCTCCGACCCCGGCCCGAGCCGCAGTCCGAGGTGCTCGCCGTGCAGCAGCCCGTCCAGACGGTGCACGATACGCAGGTCCAGCCGGCGCAGGGCCGCGCGCAGGCGCGGATCGGTGCCGATCGCGGGCATGTTCACGGGGGCTACCTCGCCGACGCGAACGAGGCCGACTCGCCGCTGGGCGGCTCGTCCCAGATCACCCGTGGCGCCGGCACGGTCGCCAGGATGCGGTCGACCACCTGCTCGGCACTGACCCCGTCGGCCAGCGCGTCGAAGGTGAGCACGAGCCGGTGGGCGATGATGTCGTGCGCCAGCACGCGCACGTCGTCGGGCAGGACGTAGTCGCGCCCGCGCAGCAGCGCCAGGGCGCGCGCCGCCGCCACCAGGCCCAGGGTCGCCCGCGGGCTGGCGCCCACCTCCAGCACCTGGCGCAGGTCCGACATCTGGTGGTTCTCCGGCTCCCGGGTCGCCATGACCAGGCGCACGATGTAGTCGGCGATGAGCTGGTGGACGTGCACCCGCTCGGCGTCGGCCTGCAGTTCGCTGAGGGTGACCGGGTCCAGGATCTGGTGCGCGGTGGGCGGCGTACCGCTCATCCGCCGCAGGATCTCCATCTCCTCGTGCGCGCGCGGGTGGCCGACGTTGACCTTCATCAGGAAGCGGTCGCGCTGCGCCTCGGGGAGCGGGTAGACGCCCTCGGACTCCACCGGGTTCTGTGTGGCGATGACGATGAAGGGGGAGGGGAGGGGATGAGTGGTGCCGCCGATGGACACCTGCCCCTCGGCCATCACCTCCAGCAGGGCCGACTGGACCTTGGCCGGGGCCCGGTTGATCTCGTCGGCGAGCACGAAGTTGGCGAACACCGGCCCCAACTCGACGTCGAACTTCTCGGTGGAGGGGTGGTAGATGCGCGTGCCGACGATGTCGGAGGGGACCAGGTCCGGGGTGAACTGCACCCGGGCGAAGGAACCGCCGGTGACCTTGGCCAGCGTGGACACGGCCAGGGTCTTGGCGATGCCGGGCACGCCCTCGATGAGGCAGTGTCCCTGGGCGACCAGGGCGATGAGGGAGCGTTCCACCATCCGCTCCTGGCCGACGATGACCGTCGACACCTCGTGCAGTGCGGCACGCAGCAGTCGGGTCGGCTCGCCCGGAGTGCTCTCCGGGGCCGGTGAGGGGGAGGCACCTTGTCCGGGTGAGGTTTCTGCCATGGATTCTCGGGCGCGTTCCCTGCGGGCCAGAGAGGCAGCGCCCTCCTCCTTCCGGGTGGTGGTCGCGGTGACGGTCTGCTCGGAGCCCGTCCCCGCGCTCGTGGTTCGTGCGGCGCGCGCCCGCCCCGGCCGCGTGCGGCCGTGTGGGACGTTCTGCATCGGTGACGCCGAATTCGGTGGTGATCACCCGCCTGTGGCGACACTACCGTTCCCAGGATGATTGGCCAGTATCAGCCGTATCGACGTGTCCCGCGCCAGGGCGGTGGGGCCGCGAACGGACCTCACGGCCGCGCGGAAGTGCGCGCGCCGGTCCCGCGGGCCTACACCCGTCGCCCCGGGGGACATGCCCGAATCGGGTCGCAATGAGAAGCGCGGCGCCGCCCCCTCGGTGACCGATTGCGGCCACGCCGACCAGGGCCGCGGGTATGAGCACGAAGGAGGTGCCGGAGAAAAGGCACCGGGGTGGCGATGTCGGGAATGGCACGAGAGCGACCGATAGGCTGGGGAACGGTTCCACCGAGGGGTCATACGCGAGGGGGACGGGGCGGCGACGGTGAGAGGGGCTTGACGTGGCGCTTCGCGCGTTGGGGCTGAACGAGGGCGACCCACGCCAACTGGGACAGTTCCGCCTGGAGGGCCGGACGGGCGAGTCCCCGCTCGGCGTGGTCTACGTGGGCCGCGACGCCTCGGGGGGCCGGGTGAGCATCGCGGTCCTGGACTCCGGCGGCGGCGTCGACGAACAGGCCAGGACGCAGTTCACCGAGGCGGTGCGGGCGCACAGCGACGTGGTCGCGGCCCGTACACGGGGCCGCGGGGCGCTGTGGGCGGCGGTGCCGCTGGGCCAGGACGGGACCGGAGCCGGTCCGCTGCTGGAGGAGGCCTCCCGGGGCGGACGGGTCGCCGCGCGCGGCCCGGTCGTGCTGCCGCACTGGGCGGGCCACCGGAGCGGCGCCGCGGTGCGGTGGGCGCCCTGGGCCGGCCGGCGCGAGAGCGCGGTGGCCGCGGGGGAGGGGAACTGGTGGCTCATCGGAGGCATGGGGGCGGTCCTGCTCCTGCTTCTGCTGCTGGTCACGTCCCTGTACCTGTGGATGCTGCGGTTCCCGCCTCCGGAGATCCCCGTGACCCAGCCCGAGATGGAGCAGACCGAGCCCTCGCCGGGGGAGGAGTCCGAGCAGCCCGAGGAGGGTGAGCCCGAGGAGCCGGCGCCGGTTCCTTCGGTGGGGCCCTCACAGGGCGAGGACGGCTGGGGCGAGGAGCCGGAGGACAACCTCTGACCGACCAGGTGCGGCGGACTCCCGCGAAAGCAGGAGTCCGCCTCTTAATCCAGCAAAAATCTACATCGTAAAGGTGGCCGCTGCGGTCAACCGCGATCGCCGGTCACTTCGACTCCAACCGCCCCAACGGGTGCCGACCACTGCCCAGGGCGGCCCGTGCCACCTCCCAGTCAGTGTCGTCGATGCCGGTGACGTGGCGCAGGTAGGCGAGGGTGACCTGTTGGACCAGGGCGACGCGGTCGGGATCCTCGTCGGTGGTCTCCGCCGCCTCGTAGCCCGGGATGCCACCGAGGGAGTGTCGGCCGCCGTAGACCGTCAGCAGGCTCTTGCCGCCGACGGCGAGCGTGTAGGGATCGGTCGTCCAGGACGGTCCACGGGTGGAGAGCGGGAGTTCGTCCGCATCGCCCGCCACGACGAGTCCCGGTGCGGTGATGTGGGAGAAGTCCTGGTCGCGCAGCCAGGGAGCGACCTCCAGTGCGAGTCGGGTCAGTTCGTCGCCGCCCCTGCCGGCCGTGGCCAGCTGGATGCCGGCCATGACGCGGGAATCGGACATGTCCTGGGCGGTTCCGGTCGTCGGGTCCGTGACCCGCAGGCCCACGAGGATGCCCGCGGTCTGCCCGCCGAAGGAGTGTCCGGCCGCGACGACGCGACCATGGTCCATCCGACCGGCCAGGCCGGGCACGGACGCCGCCAGGGTGTCGAGCTCGTCGAGGATCAGCGTCATGTCCTGCACGCGGTAGCGCCACACGTGCGGTCTGCGGGAATCGTCCATGGTGGCGCTGAGGCGCCTGGAGTCGGAGTGAGTGGCCTGGATCACCACGAAGCCGTGGGAGGCCCAGTGGTCGACCAGGGGTGCGTAGCCGTCCAGGTTCGAGCCGAACCCGTGGGCGAACAGGACGATCGGCAGTTCGGTGCCGGTGACCGGTGCGCAAACGCGTATGTGCACATCCTCGACGCGCCCCGGCATGGGCAGCACGATCGGCTTGACCGACACGATCGGGGTGGACGGAGGGCCGGTGAGGCCGGTGGCGTTGTACGTGGTCATGGTGTGCCCCTTCCAGGCAGGGTGCGCCGGTGGTTCGACCGGGGGATGGGCCCGGAGGGGCGCACGACGGTTACGCTAGAACCTGACGTTGACGTCAGAGGCAAGTCATGTGGTGGACGTCGCAGAGGAGCACCGGATGCGCATTGGAGAGCTCGCCGCCCGGACCGGTGTCAGTGTTCGGGCCCTGCGCTACTACGAGGAGCAGAACCTGCTCAGCGCCGAGCGCAGCTCCAGCGGTCAGCGTCACTACGGTGAGAGCGCGGTCGACCAGGTCCAGCTGATCCAGCAGCTGGACTCCGCCGGGCTGTCCAGCAGGGCAATCGTCGAGCTCCTGCCGTGCGTCGTCGACGGACGAGCCACTCCCGCCCTGCTCAAGCGCCTGGCCGCGGAGCGCGAGCGGATCGAGCGGCGCATCGTCGATCTCATGCGCGTCCGGGACCGGCTCGACTCGGTCACCGCCTCCGCCACCGACAACATGCTCACCGGCACGTCCTGCCGGCGGACCACACCCCTCAGCGAGTGAGTCGGGCGTCGAACCAGGCACGTGTGCGCCGCAGCATGTCGATCTGGTTCTCCCGCCCGTCCACCGAGTGCCCCTCGCCCGGATAGGTCACGAACTCGTGCTCGACTCCGTGGTGCCGTAGTGCCCGGTGCAGGTAGACGGCCTGGCCCACCGGCACGTTGGTGTCCTGGTCGCCGTGCAGGACCAGGACCGGCGTGCGCACGCGGGAGGTGAAGGAGACCGGGCCGACCGCGTCGTGCGGGTGCGGGCCAGGCCCCTCCCAGCCGACGCTCCCGCTCAGTCCGGCCTCGGCGGCGCCGTACTCACCGGTGGCGGCGAGCATCCCCCAGTCGCTGACCCCCGCGCCCACGACCGCCGCTCGGAACCGGTCGGTCCGCCCCACCGCCCAGGCCGCCATGGTCCCGCCGTGGCTCCACCCGCCGATGCCCAGCCGGCCGGGGTCGGCCACGCCCCGGTCCACGAGCAGGTCGATGCCGTCCTCGATGTCGGTCCACTCTCCTTGCCCCAGCGCGCCCACCACCGTCTCGGCGAAGGCCCGCCCGTGCCCCAGGCCGCCGCGCGGATTGGGCAGGAACACCGCGTACCCGGCGTGGGCCAGCCACTGGGCGGGGGCGTGAGCACCGCAGACGAACTGGTCCGCGTAGCGCCCGTAGGGGCCACCGTGCACCCACGTGACCAGGGGGAAGGGCCCCTGCCGCGCGGTGGCGCCCACGGGGGTGAGCAGGAGTCCGTCCAGTGCGAGGCCGTCCCGGGCCCGATAGGACAGTCGCTCCTGGTCGGCCCAGGCGCACCCGTCCAGTTCGGGGCGCAGCCGGGTCAGGCGGGTGGGCGCCGCCTTCACGGGCCCGGCGTACACCTGTCGCGGCTCGTGGGCGGAGGTCGCGACCACCGCCACACGGCCACCGGTGCGGTCGCAGGTCAGGGACTCCAACAGCCCGGTCGACCGGCGCAACGGTGTGAAGCGCAGGGTGGCGGTGTCCAGGCGGTGGATCTCGGTGTCGAGCCCGTGGGCGAACAGGGCCAGCGGCGGACCCTCGTCGGCCTGCGCGAGCTCGACCGGACAGCGGTCCATGCCCTCGGTGAGATCGGTGGGCCGCTCGCCCGCGTCGCCGGTCAGCGGCAGGTCCCGGACGACCTGGCCGCCGTCGGGGCCGGGATTCATCGCGAGCCACGCCAGGTGCCGGTGGTGCCCGTCGTGCCACCAGACGGGGGAGTGGGCGTCCCAGCCGGCCTCGCCCAGGGCGTCGACCCGACCGGTGGCCGGATCGACCACGTGCAGGTCCCACCGGGGGTGGACCGGGTCCAGCGCGGGCCCTGGTCGGCTGATCACGGCCAGAGCGGCACCGTCGGGACTGGCGGCCACCTCCAGCACGTGGCGCTCGCCGGGGAACGTGCGTACACGGCCGGTACGCGCGTCGAACAGGCCCAGCCGGTCGTGGGGCTCGGGCGCTCCCCACACCCGGGGAGCCGCGCTCCGGGTGTCGGGATCGCGGACCACCACCGCCGTCAGCGCGCCGCCGGCGAGCGGAAGGTGGTCCACGAGGCGGGCCTCGGCTCCGGCCAGGGTGGCGGGCCCGGAGCCGTCACGGTGGATCCGGCGCAGTCGGGGCGCGTCCTCGCCGGGGCGCTGGGAGAGGAAGGCCAGGTGCTCGGAGTCGGCGCTCCACCGCGGACGGTGGTCCCAGACGGTTCCGTCGGTGATCTGGACGGGGGAGGCGCCGCCGTCGGCGGCGGCGACCCAGAGTGTGCTGGTGGGGGAGGCAGAGGTGCGGCTGAGCGGGGTCACGGTGTAGGCCGCCCAGCGCCCGTCGGGGGACAGGACCGGGCCTTGGGGGAGGTGCCCGTCGGTCACCAGGGGAGGCGTCAGGGGAGGGCGGGGCATGGGGCGGCCTTTCTCGGCTCGGGGGAGGAGATCGGGTCGCAGAAGGCGCGAGATCTCTGGAGGGCGTCTGTCGGGCTCGTGTTCCTGATTAAAATCTACGTCGTAAAGGTGGCGGTTCGCTTCTATAGAAACACTTCCCAACGACATGATCGCGCGGCTACGCCGCCCGCCCCTCCAAACGTTCCGCCGTTGCGGTGTCGGCGTGTCGAACCTGGCCGGCATGGGTGCCTAGAACGTGTTCAGCGTTGCGGAAACGGCCGTCTGGGGAAGCTCGCAGTTGATGGGCGGGGCTCACAGGCGTGCTCGCCGGTGTTCGACTCAGCGGCCCCGAGCGGCCGCGTTCCCCGCACTTCCTCCTGGGGTCGGGGCGGTGCCGGCCCGGGAGGTGTTCGCGGTCGGACCGCGTCGCGCGGTGCCTATGCTGGCCTGGTGCTGAAAAAGGTGATCGTGACACGGTACGTGCTGCCGTTGCGCGAAGGCGGATCGCTTCCCGGGTTGGTCGAGGCTGACGATCTGGGAATGTACGTGCTGAAGTTCATCGGGGCCGGTCAGGGGCGCAAGACCCTCGTGGCCGAGGTCGTGGCCGGTGAACTCGGGCGGGCCCTGGGCCTGCCGGTGCCTGAGCTGGCGCGGGTGGACCTGGACCCGGTGATCGGCCGCGGTGAGCCCGACCCGGAGGTCCAGGAGCTGATCAAGGCCAGCGGCGGGCTCAACCTGGGGATGGACTTCCTTCCGGGTTCCCTGGCCTTCGATCCGCTGGCCTACGACGTGGATCCCCTCTTCGCCGGCCGTGTGCTGTGGTTCGACGCCCTCATCGGCAACGTCGACCGGTCCTGGCGCAACCCCAACATGCTCCTGTGGCACGGCGAGCCGTATCTGATCGACCACGGGGCGGCACTGATCTTCCACCACAACTGGGCGGGGGCCGACCGGTCGGTCCTGCGCCCCTACGACGCCTCCGACCACGTGATGGCCGGGTGTTCTCCCGACCTGGCCGCGGCGGACGCGCTGATGGCTCCGCTGGTCGACGAGCGGTTGCTGTCCGGTGTGCTGGCGATGGTCCCCGACGTGTGGTTGGCCGACGAGCCGGGGTTCGATTCGGCGGACGCGGTCCGTGCGGCGTACATGCGGCATCTGCTCGCGCGGGTGGCCGACCGTTCCTGGCTGCCGGAGGTGGTCTCGTGAGCGGGGTCGAGCGGTACAGCGACGCGGTGACGACGGGCCGGGTCGGCGAGGAACGGGACCGGGCGGTCTTCGAGTACGCGTTGGTGCGGGTCGTTCCGCGGCTGGAGCGCGGTGAGTGCGTCAACGCCGGCGTGATCGTCTACTGCCAGGAACGGGCGTTCCTGGCGGCCCGGTCGGCCCTGGACGAGCGGCGGCTGCTCGCGGTGGCTCCGGAGGCGGACGTGGAGGGTGTGCGCCGGGCTCTGGCGGCGGTGGAGTCGTTGTGCCGGGGCGGTGCGGAGGCGGGTGCGGCCGGCCGTGAACGGCCCGGTCAGCGGTTCCGGTGGCTGACCGCGCCGCGGAGCACCATCGTGCAGCCGGGGCCGATCCACGGCGGGTTGACGGAGGATCCGTCGGTCGAGGTGGAGCGGTTGCTGGACCGGTTGGTCCGCTGATCCGCTCGTCGGGTAATGGACATCACAGGCATTTCAGGGGTTGAGGGGGAGGCGAACATCCCCCTGCGGGTGTTGATATGGGAGTGGTCCCCGCCGGTGGGCACGCTCCCAGACCGGCATCCGTCGACGTTCCCTTGAACTGGAGTGCCTGTGCAGTCCCCGAAGTCACCCCCCGCCACACCGACCGGCTCCGGCTCCGCCACCGGTGTGGACGCGCCTCCCCCCGCGTGGACACCGACGCGGCGGTCCGTCGCGCTGTTGGTGATGGTGCTGGGGGTGCTGACGGCCACCGGGCCGTTGGCGACCGACATGTACCTCCCGGCGTTCCCCCAGATCACCCAGGAGCTGGGGGCGAGTGAGTCCCAGGTCGGGTTGACCCTGACCGCGATGATGCTCGGTCTGGCCGTGGGCCAGCTGGTGATCGGCCCGATGAGCGACGCCTTCGGGCGGCGCACGCCGTTGCTGGTCGGTGTCGCGGTGTTCACCGTGACCTCGGTGCTGTGCGTGTTCGTGCCGAACGTGACGCTGTTCATCGCGTTGAGGTTCGTGCAGGGCATGGCGGGTGCGGCCGGCGCGGTGATCGGCCGGGCAGTCGTGCGTGACCTGTTCAAGGGTGACGACGCGGTGCGGTTCTTCTCGCGTCTGGCCCTGGTGATGATGCTGGCTCCGCTGTTGGCTCCGTTGGCGGGTGCCCAGTTGTTGCTGGTGGGTCCGTGGCAGGTGAGCTTCTGGGTGTTGGCGGCGATGGCGGCGATCAGCTTCGTGCTGGTGCTGGTGTGGCTGCCGGAGAGCCTTCCCCCGGAGAACCGGCGTCCGCAGGGTCCGCGGCGTCTGGCCCGGACGGTGGGCGGTCTGGTGCGTCAGCCGCGGTTCATGGGTCCGGTGCTGACGCTGGGTCTGAGCTTCGGGATGCTGTTCACGTACGTGTCGGCGTTCTCGTTCATCTCGCAGAACGAGTTCGGTGCCTCGCCGCAGATGTACGCGTGGCTGTTCGCGATCAACTCGCTGGGGATGATGGCGGGGACGCAGACGAACGGTTTCCTGGTGGGCCGGGTGGAGACGTTGCGGCGTCTGGGCCTGGGTCTGTTCTTGGCGTTGGTGGCGGTGGTGACCCTGCTGGTGCTGGCGTTGACCGGTGTGGCCACGATGTGGGTGACCGTGGCGTTGTTGGCGCTGATGATGTTCAGCGTGGGGTTCATCTTCCCGAACTCGACGGTGACGGCGTTGGACGGTCAGCCGATGGCCGTGGCGGGGACGGCTTCGGCTCTGATGGGGGCGATGCAGTTCACGCTGGGCGGCGGTGTGGCCGCTCTGGCCGGGATGACGCCGTCGGGTGAGGCGTCGTTGGTCAGCATGGCCGCGGTGATGGCCGTGGCGTCGGTGTTGTCGATGGTGGCTTTCGTGTGGACGGTGCGGTCGAAGGTCCGATAACCACACGATGGAGTGTCGTGACCTGCCTGCGTCGGGTTGCCTGTGCTGGGGATTGTGGGCACAGTAGGGCTCTATTCCCCGATTGAGGCGGCTCCGGTCTGTACCTGGTCCGCCTTCTGATGTGGCAGAGGATGAGTGGGTATGGGCGAGGCTGGTGTCACCCCCGGTGTGCGGGCTCGGGCGATGTCCGGGCTGGGCGACCTGGTGTACGAGGGGGCGTCCGGCGACGCGCATGCCGAACTGTTCTCTGTGCCCTTGGGCGATGGTGGTTGGCGGCGTCGGACGGCGGGTGAGTTCGCCACGGACGTGACCTCGGTGGCCAAGGGTTTGATCGCGGCCGGTGTGGGCGAGGGCGACCGGGTGCTGGTGGTGTCCGGTTCGCACCAGGAGTGGGTGCGGGTCGCGTTCGCGGTGTGGTCGGTGCGTGCTGTGGTGGTGCCGTTGGAGCCGTCGGCTTCGGCGGAGCGTGTGGTGCAGGTGGTTCGTGAGACGCGGCCTGCGGCGGCTCTGGTGGAGGGTGAGCGCCTGCTGGGCACGGTGACGGGTCTGCAGCGGGAGTTGCCGGATCTGGGGCGTGTGTGGCGGCTGGAGCCGGATCTGCCGGATCTGGTGTCGTTGGGCGCCTACATGGACGCGACGTCGGTGCGGTTCCGGCGGGATGAGACGCGGCACGAGGACGCGGCGGTGGTGCTGTACCCGCTGAGTACGGTCGCGCGGTCGACGCGGGGTGTGGTGCTCTCGCACGGTGCGCTGTTGACGGCGGCGGCGTCATTGGTGGACCGGATGTGGCCGCGGTTGTCGGAGTTGGATCCGGGCCGGGCGAGTGCGTTGTTGGATCTGCCGTTGACGCAGATCCAGGGGTTGGCGTCGTTGTTGGCGTGTGTGGTGGGCCGGGTGCGGGTGGGGTTGACCGCGCCGGGGACGCTGATGGCGGGGGTGGCCTCGTTCAAGCCGACGGTGCTGGTGTGTTCGGCGGCGCAGTTGGAGTCGGTGTTCGCGGTGGAGCGTGAGCGGGCGCAGTCGACGGGGTGGGACTCGTTGGCGACGTTCAACGCGTCGGTGGCGGCCGCGGTGGATTTCGACCAGTCGCCGAAGAAGGGTGCGTGGCGGCGGCTGTCGCGGTCGATGTACGGCTGGTCGTTCGTGCGGGTGCGGGAGATCTTCGGTAACCGGGTGCATCTGGGTGTGTGCTGGGGTGGTGGTCTGTCGCAGGAGCTGGACGCGTTCTACGGCGGTGTGGGTGTGCCGGTGATGCAGGTGTTCGGTACGCCGGAGACGGCGGGTGCGTTCTCGGCCAACGCGGTGGGGGATCGTGTGGCCGGTTCGGCGGGCCGGGTGTTGGACGACCGTGAGTTGTGGGTCTCGCCGGAGGGTGAGGCCTATGTGCGCGGTGGTGCGTTGTTCTCGGGGTACTGGGCGGATGCCGAGGGGTCGCGGAGCGCGTTCCGTGAGGGTTGGTTGGCCACGGGTGTGGCCGTGGAGGTGGACGGGGCCGGTTTCGTGGGTCTGCGTGGCCGGTTGCGGGCGCAGGCGGCGATGGCGGAGGTGCCGGGTCGGTTCGTGGCGCGTGGTCCGGTGGGTGCCGGGGCGGAGCGCGGTGAGTCGGGTGTGGCCGTGGTGCCGGCGGTGGCGGAGCGTGCTTCGGTGGAGCCGTGGTCGCCGGCGGTGGAGGCGGAGCCGGTGGCCGTGGAGGCGGGTGAGCGTTCGGACGCGGAGCTGGTGGCGGAGTTCGAGGCCCGGTTGCGTGCTCATCCGTTGATCAGTCAGGTGTTGGTGATCGTGGAGGGGCGGCCGTTCGCGAGTGCGCTGGTGACGTTGGTGCGTGATCAGCTGGAGTACTGGCGGTTGGTGAACGGGCGGCCGTTGTCGATGGCGCCGGAGGAGATCGCGGGGGATCGTGATCTGCTGCGGGAGGTGCAGGGGTTGGTGTACGAGGCCAACCGGTCGGTGCCGCGGCATTTGGCGGTGCGGTCGTTCCATGTGTTGGCGGAGGAGTTCACGTCGCAGTCGGGGTTGGTGCAGTCCTCGGGTGAGTTGCGGCGTGAGGCGGTGTTGCGGGCGTTCGCGGAGGAGATCGACGGGTTGTACCGCGTGCGTCGCGAGCAGTAGGTCGGTCGGTGGTGTGCCGCGGTCCCCGGGGGTGTGGGGGCCGCGGCTTCGTCGTGTGCGGGGTTATTGGCCGTTGAGGTAGGCCAGGACGGCGAGGACGCGTCGGCTGTCGTCGGAGGAGGGCGGTAGGTCGAGTTTGGTGAAGATGTTGTTGATGTGTTTGCTGACGGCCTTTTCGGTGATGTAGAGGCGTCCGGCGATGGCGGAGTTGGAGCGGCCTTCGGCCATTTCGGCGAGGACTTCGCGTTCGCGGGGGGTGAGTTGGGCGAGGGGTCCGCTCTGGTCCTGGCGGGCGAGGAGTTGGGAGATGACGGCGGGGTCCATGGCGGTGCCGCCGTCGGCGACGCGGCGGACGGCTTCGATGAACTGGCCGATGTCGAGGACGCGGTCCTTGAGGAGGTATCCGACGCCGCCGGTGTCGTCGGAGAGGAGTTCGCGTGCGTAGAGCTGTTCGACGTGTTGGGACAGGACCAGGATGGGCAGTCCGGGGACCTGGGCGCGGGCTCCGAGGGCGGCTTGGAGGCCTTCGTCGGTGAAGGTGGGGGGTAGGCGGACGTCGACGACGGCGACGTCGGGTTTGTGCTCGGTGAGGGCGGCTTGGAGGTCGGGGCCGTTGTCGACGGCGGCGACGACGGTGAAGTCGTGTGCCTCGAGGAGCCTGATCAGGCCGTCGCGGAGGAGGGCAAGGTCTTCGGCGATGACAACGCGCACGGGATCTCCAGGGTCACGATGGTGGGGCCGCCGAGGGGGCTGGTGATGTTCATCGTGCCATCGAATGCGTCGAGTCGGCGACGGATGCCGTAGAGGCCGCTGCCGGGGGTGGCGTTGGCGCCGCCGTTTCCGTTGTCGGCGATGGTGATGACGAGTCGGTGGTGGCCGTGGTTGATGTGGATCCAGGCGTGGGTGGCGCCTGAGTGTTTGACGGTGTTGGTGAGGAGTTCGGCGATGGCGAAGTAGGCGGCGGATTCGACGGGGTCGGCGGGGCGTCCGTCGAGGTCGATGGTGACGCTGATGGGGAGTTGGTGGGTGAGGGCGAGGGCGTGGACGGCGCCGTGGAGTCCGCGTTCGACGAGGACGGGTGGGTGGATGCCGCGGACGAGGTCGCGGAGTTCGATGAGGGCGTGGCGGGTGGTTTCGCGGGCTTCGGCGAGCATGGTGCGGGCGGTTTCGGGGTCGGTTTCGACGATGTTCTCGGCCATGCCGAGGTTCATGCCGAGGGCGACGAGTCGGGCTTGGGCGCCGTCGTGGAGGTCGCGTTCGATGCGGCGGATTTCGGCGGCTTGGGTGTCGATGGTGTTGGCGCGGCTGGTGGCGAGGTGGGCGACGCGGGCGGTGAGTCGGGCTTTTTCGGTGGGGGAGAGCAGGAGGCGGTTGAAGCGGATGTAGAGGTTGATGGCGCGGGGGGCGGTGATGTAGGCGAGGGCGATCAGGATGGTGCCGCTGAGGAGGGGGAGGAGGGTTTCGGGGAGGTTGGTGGGTGTGTAGACGCCGTAGAGGGCGATGTTGGGGATGAGGTCGAGGAGGGTGTTGAGGGTGAAGAGGATGTGGAAGGTGCCGTGGGCGAGGAAGACGGCGGGGATGGCGATGAGGGAGATGCTGGCTGGTGTGGCGACGAGCCAGAGGAGGTCTTTCCAGGTGGCGGGGTCGGTGATGATGGCGCCGGCGCGGGGGACGAGGCCGGTGGGTGGTACGGGTCGGTAGACGGAGGGGATGTGGCCTTGGTTGAGGATGTGGCCGAGTGTGCGTCGTTGGGTGTCGGCGAGGGCGCGTAGGAGGGTGGCGGTGAGGATGATGTAGGGGAGACCGACCCAGATGAGGGTGAGGACGGCGGAGACGATGACGAGGGGGAGGAGGATGAGGGTGGCGATGTTCTGTGAGATCAGCAGGACGATGTAGGCCAGGGTGGTGAGCGGGCCGGTGTGGTGGGGGCCTGCTCTGTGGTGTGGGGCGGTGGCCATGTGTGGTGCGGTCCGTTCCTGCTGGTGTGTGTTGGTGGTTCCATTCTGGCGTGTGGGTGGGTGTGGGCGCGGTGGTGGTGGGTCCCCTTTTTTTGTGGGTGGGGTGTGGGGTGTGGGGTGTGTGATGGGTCTATTGCATCGCATGTGTGGTGGTGTTGTCACGCACGGTGACGTTTTTGGCGGTTTCGGGCTTTTCGGGCGTGGCTGTGGTGGTGCCGTGGTGCGGCGGTGGGGTGTGGGGGCTGGCCTCAGGGGTGGGCGGTATGCCCCTGATGGGAGGTTCGTGGGGGTGAGAGGGCCGGATTGGCGGGTTTTTGGCGCAACTCGCCGCCGTCGATTTCCCGTGGCTTGCCACGACCTGTGATGATCGGGAGTGTGTGGCGTGAACTGATCCTACAGATGTACCCCGAGGCCGATCTGAACGATCCGGCCGATGAGGTGACCCTGGCCGAGGTGGAGAAGCACCTGATGCTGCCCCTGCCCTTCGAGTTGGCGTCGCTGCTGCGGGAGACCGACGGTGTGTCCAACGAGTACGGGGACGCGGTGGTGTGGAGTGCGCGGCGCCTGGTGGAGGACAACCTGGCGATGCGGCAGGAGCCGGACTACCTGGAGCTGTACGCGCCCTTCGACGAGATGATCTTCTTCGGCGACTCGGACATGGGTCCGCAGTTCGCCTATGTGCACACCGACTACGGTCCGGGGATCGTGGTGTGGGACCACGAGAGCGACCGCCGGCGCCTGGTGGTGGTGTCGTTGCGCGACTACCTGGCCAGGTGCTTCATCCAGGGCAACGCGTGGTTTCGGTGAGGGTCGGGTGAGCGCGGGGGTGACCTGCCGTTTCGTGCTATTTTTCGGGGTGTTGGCGGCGTGTTGGGCCGCCTGTCGTCTCCCCGAGCACGTTGTGAGAGTAGAACCATGTCGGAGCAGTCCACTCCTGCCCAGGTAGCCGCCGTCGTCCAGGGCCGGGAGGTGGCGGAGTACCCGGAGCTGGCGCCCGAGGCCGTCCGGGGCCGGGTCCGTCGGATCACGGTGACGGGTGAGGACGTGCTGCACCGTCCGGGGACCGACGTGCCCGGGCACATGCTGGGCTCGGCGGAGCTCTCGCAGCTCATCGACGACATGTTCGTGACGATGTACGCGGCCGAGGGTGTGGGGCTGGCGGGCAGCCAGGTGGGCGAGGAATGGCGGTTGTTCGTCTACGACTGCCCCGACGATGACGGGGTGCGCCACGTGGGGCACGTGGTCAACCCGGTGCTGGACGAGCGCAGTGCCGAGGACGTGCTGGTGGTGGAGTCGGAGGGGTGCCTGTCGGTGCCGGGGCCGCACGCGGACCTGGGGCGGCTGGAGCGGGCGACGGTGCGCGGTGTGGACAAGGACGGCGCCGAGGTGGTGCTCTCGGGCCGGGGGTACTTCGCGCGGTGCCTGCAGCACGAGACCGACCACACGCTGGGCCGGCTCTACATCGACCGGCTCTCGGCGCGTGAGCGCAAGCGGGTGTTGAAGAAGATGAGCGAGATGTCCCAGAGCGTGTTCGAGCGGCGCGAGGAGCGCACGGCGGAGCTGGTGCACGAGCTGGAGGGCTGAGGCCCCGGCAGCACGAGCTGCGAGGCTGAGGCTTCGGCAGGAGGAAGGGGGCGTCCCGGCGGTGGCCGGGGCGCCCCCTTGTCGTGGTGTCAGCGTTCGTGGTCGCCGCGTACGACGCAGAACTCGTGGCCCTCGGGGTCGCGCAGGACGACCCAGCCGGAGCCGTCGCCCTCGCGGCGGTCCTCGGCCAGGGTGGCGCCCAGGTCCCGCAGGCGGGCGACCTCGGTCTCGCGGGTGGCGCCGGGGTCGGCGCACAGGTCCAGGTGGAGGCGGTTCTTGGTGGTCTTGGGCTCGGGCACGCCGATGAAGAGCAGGGGTGGGCCCTGGGGGAGGCGGATGAGGGCCTCGGGGTCGCCGGGGCGGTCCTGGGGGTCCAGGGGGTGGCCCAGGGCCTGGGACCAGAAGGTGGCCAGGGTGTGGGCGTCGGCGCAGTCGATGGTGATGGCGTGGAGGTGCACGTGGTCCCTTCGTGGGTGTGTGGGTGGGTCATTGTGGTGTGCGGGGCGCGGTGGCGGCAAGTGGGGTGTGGTCGGTGGCGGGGTGGGTGTTGGGGGTGGTGAGGGGTCATGGCGGGCCAATTCGGCACCGGTGGGCGTCCGATTGTGGGGATTGGTCTGTGTTTTGGCTCTGTTGGAGGTGGGTGGTGTCCTGTGGTGGGGGCCGGGGGCGGTAGATTTCGGCGCATGCACAACGGGGACGAGGCCGGCGGGCAGCCGGAACAGAAGGTGGTCATCTACACCGATGGGGCGTGCAGCGGCAACCCCGGCCCGGGAGGGTGGGGTGTGTGGCTTCGCTATGGCGACCACGAGCGGGAGATGTACGGCGGTGAGGCGCAGACGACCAACAACCGGATGGAGTTGATGGCGGCCATCCAGGCGTTGGAGAGCCTGAAGCGGCCGCTGCCGGTGCTGGTGCACACCGACTCCTCCTACGTGCGCAACGGCATCACGACGTGGGTGGCGAACTGGAAGCGGCGCGGGTGGCGTACGGCCGACAAGAAGCCGGTCAAGAACGTGGACCTGTGGCAGCGCCTGGAGGAGGTGTCGGCGCGCTATGAGGTGGAGTGGCGCTGGGTGCGCGGGCACAGCGGCGATGAGGGCAACGAGCGCGCGGACGAGCTGGCGCGGCGGGGCAGGGACGAGGCCGCCGGGCTCTGAGCGGGCACGGCGGGTGTAGGTGCGGGTGGCGGCGGCCAGGGGGTCGCCGCCACTGGTGTGTGCGGGGTCAGTGGCGGTGGCAGTGGTCGCAGGCCGGGCGGGTGCGGCGGGCGAAGAACACGGTGGCGGCGGCCAGGCCCAGGCCCCAGACGAGGTAGGAGCCGATCGCGGCCCACCAGAACCAGTCGGGGAAGCCGCCGCCGTAGACGTCGGGTCCTTCGAGGAGCAGTCCGGCCAGGTTCATGCCGAAGTAGGCGTTCATGCCCACGGTGGCGAAGAGGGCGGGGCCCAGGACGAGCGGGCGCGGGACGCGGCGCCCGGCCAGGGAGGGGATCCAGCGGGGCCAGGTGCGTCCGAAGGCGTGGACCAGGGCCAGGGGGAGCAGGACGCCGGATCCGCCCAGGAGCAGGAGCAGCCCGGTGGCGGCGATGGCGTGTTCGGTCGAGTCGGTGGGGGTCATGGGCGACTGCTCGCCGAAGGGGAGTTGGACGAGTACGCGGGTCAGGCAGCCGGCGATGGCGGTGTAGGCGGCGGCGTAGGCCCAGGCGGGTGTGCTCTGGGGTGCTGGGCGGGTGCGGGGGGTGCGGCCGCAGTGGGCACAGTCGGCGATCCAGCGGCGGTGGGCGCGGCGGGCGGTGTGGGCCAGGCCCAGGGCCATGGCCAGGGCGCCCAGGCGGGCGGCCATGGCGGCGGGTGAGAAGGGGATGCCGGAGGTGTTGAGCAGGAGCAGGGAGACGACGTCGAGCAGGAGCAGGACGGCGCTGAGGGTGATGAGTGCGGCGGTGGCCCAGGCGGCGCCGAGCAGGGCGCGGGCGGGCAGGGATGGTGTGGGGCGGGTCAGTGCGGTGGTCAGGGTGATGGTGGTGGCGGCCAGGGCGATGATGGGCCAGTCGGAGAAGGCGATGAGGTCGTCGCCGACGGGTGGTAGGCGGGGTCGGGTGTCGGTGAGGGTCCAGTACAGGCGCAGGAGGCCGTAGAGGGCTGCCCAGACGGTGGTGAGGGTGGCGACGTGGTGGGTTGTGGCCGGGGCGGGGGTGCGGGTGGCGGTCATGGTGCCAGGGTGCCGGTGCGCGGGTGCGGGGTCTTCCCTCCGCAGAGGGGTGGGGGTCCCTCTGGGGAGGGATTCGGGCGCGCTCGGGGCCTTGGCCGGTGGCGGCCTGGTGGGTGGGGCTTCGTGGTGGGGGCGGCGGTGCCCTGTGCGGGTGCGCCCAGGGGTTCGGGCGGTGGCGCGCGCAGCCTTGCCGGTGCGCGGGGGCGCGTGGGTCGCTCCCCCGGCGCCGGGGCGGCCCCGGACGTGTCCTGCGGTGGGATGGGCTCACGGTCGTAGTGCCGCCTGGCGCGCGGCGAGGTGCGAAGTCGCGCCCGCTCGTGCTCCACGAGCGCGCAGGCGCGACGCGGACCCGGCGGCCCCGCTAGGGCACGGCCTTGGGCCGTGTTCTTCCGCGGGCTTTCGAATGAGGTCGCGGCCGCCGGGCCCTGTCCCGCAAGGCGAGGCGCGACGTTCACCCTGGTGGTGCCGCACGAGCGCGAAGGCGCTGGGAGAGGCGGCGGCCGCGAGCCCGCGATGCCGCGCGGGGCACGGCTCAGGTGTGGTCTTCGGCCTTGAGGGTGTCGACCATCAGGCGGCGGGGACCGGTGCCGGAGGCGGCGAGTTCGTCGTCGGGGTTGGACAGGGTGCAGGTGTCCAGGGACAGGCAGCCGCAGCCGATGCAGTCGGTGAGGTCGTCGCGCAGGCGGATGAGCTGGGCGATGCGGGTGTCGAGTTCGTCGCGCCACTGCTCGGACACGCGTGCCCAGTCGCGGGGGGTGGGGGTGCGGTTGTCGGGCAGGGCGTCCAGGGCCTGGCGGATGCGTGCCAGGGGCAGGCCCACGCGTTGGGAGATGCGGATGAAGGAGACGCGGCGCAGGGTGTCGCGGCGGTAGCGGCGTTGGTTGCCGGCGGTGCGGCGGCTGTGGATGAGGCCCTGGCGTTCGTAGAAGTGCAGGGCGGAGACGGCTACGCCCGCGCGTTCGGCGACCTGGCCGACGGTGAGTTCCTTGGTGATGGGTGACACGTGTTCATCCTAGGGCGCGTTGGGCGCCCTCTGGAGTGTGGGGTGTCGCGCCGTGGGAGCGGGTGGTGCTCGGGCCGGCGGGCGGGTTCAGGCGGTGTGGCGGTGCAGGGCGTACAGGCGTGCGTAGGCGCCGCCGCGCAGCAGGAGTTGGCGGTGGGTGCCTGTTTCGGTGACGCGGCCCTGGGCCAGGAGCAGGATGCGGTCGGCGGTGCGGGCGTGGGTGGGGTGGGGGGTGAGGAGGAGGTGGCCGGTGTGGGGGGTGCGGGTGGGTGCGGGGTCGGTGGTGTGGATGAACAGGCGGGTGCCGGTGCGCAGGGCGTAGAGGGTGCGGGCGTGGTGGATGTGGGTGCGCAGGCGGTGGTCCAGGCGGGACAGGGGTGTGTGCAGGTCGCGGGGGTCCAGGCCGGTGGCGGTCAGGGTGGGGGGCAGGTGGGGGTCCAAGGGTGAGGGGTTGGGGTGGCCCGTGATGGCTTGGGCGAGGGTGTGGTGGGGGTGGGGGGTGAAGTGCTGGGTGGGGGTGTGGGCGGTGATGTGGCCGTGGGTGGGGGGTGTGCGTCCGGTGAGTGCGTGGGCCAGGGCGGTGGTGGCGGTGGTGGTCAGGCCCAGGAGGGCGACGTGTTCGTTCTCGTGGACGGTGAGGTCGAGGTGGTGGACCAGGGTGGTGTGGTCGTGGGTGAGGGACACGTCGCGCAGCTCGATCAGGGGCGGGGCGGCGGGTGTGGTGTGCGGTGCGCGGCGGAGTCGGCCGCGGTCTGAGAGCCTCACGGGTGTCCGTTCGTGTGTGTGGTCGTCACCTGCCTGGGATTGTCGCGCGGGGCTGAGAGTTCTGGTGATGTGTTCGGGTCTTGTCGGCGTGTTGTGGGCGGGGCCGGTGGGTGCGTGGGCGGGGCGGGTGCCGTGAGGGTGGGAGCGGGGTGTGGCGGGCGGTGCGGACGCGGCCCGTGGCGGGGTGTGTGCGCTCATCGCGCTGGGGTGAGGCGCTTTCGCCGGCCGACGCTTCGGGGCCCGGGCGTTGCGGGGCCCGGCCCGGCCGGCGTGGTGTCCGGTGTCCCGCCTTGCATGGTCGGCCCCGTGGTGGGGGCGGGGGTGGGTCAGCGCAGTTCGGCGGCGTGGTCGGCGGTCCACTGGCGGAAGGAGCGGGCGGGCCGGCCCAGGACGCGTTCAATGGCGGTGGTGGGTTCGTGGGCGGTTGCGCGGTGGGGGCCGGGTGGGGCGGGCAGGGCCAGGACCTGGGCGAGGATGCGGATCTGGTCGGCTTCGGTGAGGTGGTGGGGGCCGGTGAGGTGGTAGGTGCGGCGGGTGTGGAGTTCGGGGTGGGTGAGGGCGGCCACGGCCACGTCGGCGATGTCGGCTTCGTGGACCAGGGGGCGGGGCGCGTCGGTGCGGGGCCGGGGGAGGCGGCCGGTGCGCAGGAGTGGGGCCCAGCGCAGGGCGTCGGTGGCGGGTGGGCCGGGGCGTAGGAGGGTCCAGGTGGGGGTGTGGTGGGTGATGAGGTCGTGGAGGGGGTCGGGGGTGGGGTGGTGGTGAGGTAGACGACGTGGTGGGTGAGGGCGGCCAGGAGTGCGGGCGCGGGGGTGGTGTGGGGGTTGGTGCAGGTGAGGAAGGTGGCGGTGAGGTGTGTGGGGTTGCTGGGGCAGGTGGTGAGTGTGGGGCAGTGGCGGGTGTGCAGGGCGCGCAGGACCAGGCGGCTGATGGGGTGTTCGGGGTCGGTGACCAGGTACATGGCGGTGTCCTCGGGGTGAGTGGTCCCTCCATCCTTTGACCTGAACGTTAGTTGAGGTCAAGGGTGGCAGGAAAGGTGGGGTGTGCGACCTTGTGGCCGTCGGGCGCGGCGGCTGAGGATGAGGGCATGAGCCACGAGGTCGTCGTCGCCCTGTTCGAGGGCGTGCAGAGCCTGGACGTGACGGGTCCGCTGGAGGTCTTCACCGGTGCTGCGCGGGCGCCGGGGGCCGCCTACCGGGTGCGCACCGCCTCGCTGGGGGGCGGTGCGGTCACCGCCTCCAGCGGGTTGGGGCTGGTGCCGCAGGCGGACCTGCGCACCGTGGGGCGCATCGACACCCTGGTGGTGCCCGGCGGTGAGGGCACCCGGGAGATGGATCCGGAGTTCGTGGCGTGGCTGGCGCGGGCGGCGCCGCGGGCGGGGCGGGTGGCGGGGGTGTGCACGGGCACGTTCTGGCTGGCCGAGGCGGGTTTGTTGGACGGGCGCTCGGCCACCACGCACTGGGCGCACTGCGGGCGTCTGGCGCGGGAGTATCCGCGGGTGCGGGTGCTCTCGGAGCCGATCTTCGTGCGCGAGGGCGCGGTGTGCACCTCGGCGGGGGTGAGCGCGGGCATCGATCTGGCGTTGGCTTTGGTGGAGGAGGACGTGGGGCGGCAGGTGGCGTTGGCGGTGGCGCGGCACCTGGTGGTGTTCCTGCGGCGGCCCGGTGACCAGGCGCAGTTCTCCACCCATCTGGCGGCGCAGACGGCGCAGCGTCCGGCGGTGCGTGAGGTGCAGCACTGGATCGCGCAGCATCCGGGGCGGGATCTGCGGGTGGAGGTGTTGGCGCGGCGGGCGGGGTTGTCGCCGCGCCAGTTCGCACGGGTGTTCGCCGAGCAGGTGGGGGTGAGCCCGGGCCGGTATGTGGAGCGGGTGCGGTTGGAGACGGCTCGGCGGGTGCTGGTGGAGGGTGAGGCGTCGGTGGCGGCGGTGGCCAGGCGGTGTGGATACGGCACTGCGGAGGCGATGCGGCGGGCGTTCGTGCGGGCGCTGGGGTGTTCGCCGGCCCAGTACCGGCAGCGGTTCGGTCCGGGTGTGTCAGGCGCGGCCGGGGTGTTCGAAAGTGTTCGATCTGAGAGGGGTGTGGGTTGATGCGGGTGGCGATCGTGTTGTTCGAGGGGTTCACGGTGTTGGACGCGGTGGGTCCCTACCAGGTGTTCAGCGCCGTGCCGGGCGTGGAGGTGGTGTTGGTGGGTGAGCGTCGCGGGCCGGTCCTTGACCATGTGGGGTCGGCGCGCATGGTCGCCGAGGCCGCCTTGGCGGAGGTCGATCGGGCCGAGGTCGTGGTGGTGCCGGGAGGTCCGGGCCAGGTCCACCACATGGCGGGCGGGCCCGTGCAGGAGTGGGTGCGGGCGGTGGATGAGACCAGCACGTGGACGACGTCGGTGTGCACGGGGTCGTTGATCCTGGCGGCGGCGGGGTTGTTGCGGGGGCGGGCGGCGACCACGCACTGGTTGGCGGTGGACCAGCTGGGTGAGTGGGGTGCCAGGGCCGAGCCGCGGCGGGTGGTCTTCGACGGCAAGTACGTGAGCGCGGCGGGGGTGAGCGCGGGCATCGACATGGCGTTGGAGTTGACCGGGCGCCTGGCAGGGCGCATGGTGGCCGAGACGGTACAGCTGGGCATCGAGTACGACCCGCAGCCTCCTTTCGGGGCGGGGTCGCCCGCCGGTGCGCCGGCCGAGGTCGTTGATTTCCTGCGCGGCCAGGCGGATGCGGTGCTACGGCCGTAGTCGGTCCCCCTCTTGGGCGCCGGACCGTGCCGGGGAGTGTGTGCAGGGTCCAGGTGTGATGAGGAGAGGCGGAACCGCGTGGAGCATGTGGCCGAGATCGGCGTTGAGGCGGAGGCTGTCGTTGGACAGTACGAGGCCTTCGCCGCCCACTGCGAGCAGGGGTCCTCGCCGGCCTATGCGGAGATCGCGCGTGCCCTGGTTCGGGACGGGGTGGTGATGGAGCTGGTGTGCGCGTTGCCTGAGGGTGACAAGCGCGCACCGGAGCTGTTGTTGGGAGCGGTGCGTTTCCTGGGCGGCCCTGTGGGGTCGTGGGCGGAGTTTCGCCCGTGGTTGGTGGAGCACTGGGAGCCGGTGAGGGCGGTGGTGCTGCGGCGCAGCGCCCGGACCGGTGAGGTGGGGCGTCTGGCGAGCATGCTGCCGGTGCTGGCGTCCTTGCAGGGGCCGTTGGCGTTGGTGGAGGTCGGGGCGTCGGCGGGGTTGTGCCTGTACCCGGACCGGTACCGGTACTCCTTCGACGGGGCGGCGCCGATCGGCCCGGCCGATGGCGAGGTGCTGTTGGAGTGTGCGACGTCGGGGCGGGTTCCGGTGCCCGGGCGGGTGCCGGAGGTGGTCTGGCGTGCGGGCATCGACACGCACCCGTTGGATGTGGGTGTGGAGGAGGACGTGCGGTGGATGGCCTCGCTGGTGCGTCCGGGTGCGGGTGAGCGTGAGCGCACCGAGCGGTTGATGGGCGCGGTGCGGGTGGTGGCGGCCGATCCGCCGTTGCTGGTGGCCGGTGACCTGGTGGAGCAGGTGCAGGCGGTGGTGCGGCGCGCGCCGGCGTCGGCGACGGTGGTGGTGATGCACAGCGGTGTGTTGTCGTGGTTGCCCGCGGCGAAGGTGTCGGCGTTCGTGGGGGCGATGGACCGGGTGCTGGGGCACTGGGTGGTCGATGAGGCGTGGCAGTGCCTGCCGGGGTGGCCGCGGGTGCGGCCGCCGGTGGCGACCGATTTGACGTTGGCGTTGGACGGGCGTGTGGTGGGTTATGGCGGTGAGCGCGGTGAGAGTGTGACCTGGTCCGGTTGAGGATCGTGCCGGGCCGCGGGCCCCTCCCCCCTTTGGTGGGGGTGGGGCCCGTGGTGTGTCACCAGCCGGGGTGGGCGTCGACCTGGGCGATGAGGGCGTTCTTGCGGTCGGTGTCGAGGAAGGCGGCGGTGAAGGAGTTGCGGGCGAGTTGGCGCAGTCGCTGGGTGTCCAGGCCCAGGTGGGTGTGCAGGGCCTGGTAGTTGTCGTGGACGTAGCCGCCGAAGTAGGAGGGGTCGTCGGAGTTGACGGTCACGAGCAGGCCGGCGTCCATCAGGGCGGGCAGGGGGTGGTGGGCCATGTGGTCGACGGCGCGCAGGCGCACGTTGGACAGGGGGCACACCGTCAGGGGGGTCTGGTCGGTGGCCAGGCGCTGTAGGAGGGCGGGGTCGTCCAGGGCGCGGATGCCGTGGTCGACGCGTTCGACCTTGAGCAGGTCCAGGGCCTGCCAGATGTAGGAGGCGGGGCCTTCCTCGCCGGCGTGGGCCACGCAGCGCAGGCCCATGTCGCGGGCGGCGGCGAAGACTTCGGTGAACTTGGAGGGCGGGTGGCCGACTTCGGCGGAGTCCAGTCCTACGGCGGTGATGTGGTCCAGGTGGGGGCGGGCCTGGTCCAGTGTGTGCATGGCTTCGCGCGCGGGGCGGTCGCGTAGGAAGCACAGGATGAGGGCGGTGGAGATGTCGTGGCGGGCCAGGCTGGTGTCCAGGGCGGCGGTGAGGCCTTCGATGACGGTGTCCAGGGCGATGCCGCGGCTGGTGTGGGCCTGGGGGTCGAAGAAGATCTCGGCGTGGCGGACGCCCTGGGCGGCGGCGCGGGTGAGGTAGGCCTCGGCCAGGTCGGTGAAGTCGCGTGGGGTGCGCAGCACGTCCATGAGCTCGTAGTAGAGGTCGAGGAAGGACTGCAGGTCGGTGAAGGAGTAGGCCTGGCGTAGGGCGTCGACGTCGGTGTAGGGCAGGGTGATGCCGTTGCGCTCGGCCAGGGTGAAGGCGAGTTCGGGCTCCAGGGTGCCTTCGATGTGCAGGTGGAGTTCGGCTTTGGGGATGGGCATGGGTGTGGGGTGTGCCTTTCTCGTCGGGGTGTGGCCATTGTCGCTGATGGGGGCGCGTGGGGCGGCCGGTGTGGGGTGTGGTGTGGGGCGCGGCACCGGGTGGGCTCGCGCACGCGAAGGGGGCCGCACCCGGTGTGGGGTGCGGCCCCCGCGGTCTGCGGTGGTGGTCAGCGGCGGCGGGGTCCTTCGTCGGTGCCGGGGGTCCAGTTCAGGGCGCTGGCGCGTTCCATGAATTCCTCGACCGTCAGGTCGCCCTTGGCGAAGCGGTCGGCCAGGGTGCGGCGGGCGTCGTCTTCGGGTGAGGTGGGCGGGGCGGCGCCGTGGGTGCGGGCCCAGGGCGGGGGTCCGCCGTGGCGGCGGCGCATCACGGTGAAGAACAGCGCGCCCAGGGCCAGGGCGATGAGCAGGCAGAACATGAGGGCTCCCAGGATCGGTGCGAAGGGTGGCGGTCCGCCGTGCCAGGGCGGGCCGGTGGTGGCCGCGGTCGCGGCTGCGGTGATGGTGTCCATGGTCCTCACTGTGCGGGCGGGGCAGGGTCGCGCGCGTCGCCCCGGGGGCGGCTGTGGGTGTACGCACGGGTGCGTAGCGGGGCTACGCCGTGCGGGGGAGGCCGGGCGGGGGGTGTGCGGCCTAGGGTCGGGGTGTGCGTGAGTCGTGGAGTGGAAGTCGGGGTCTGGTGGTGGCCTGGGATCTGGTCCTGGGTGTGGTGTTGGGCCTGGTGGCGGTGGTGGTGGCGCGCGGGCAGCCGGCCTGGCGCGGGCACCGGGGTCCATGGGAGTCGGCGCCAGGGCCGGGTCCGGGTGTGGTCTGGGAGTCGGTGGTGCTGCCCTGGGGTGTGTGGGCGGGTGTGGCCGTGCTGGTGGTGGCGGTGGCGGTGCGGCGGGTGTGGCCGGTGGCCGCGGTGGTGGCGGCCGCGGTGGGCACGGGCGTGTTCTTGGCCTGGGGGGCGGGGCCGGGTCCGGTGCTGGTGATGTCGGCGCTGGTGGTGTTCTCGGCCGGGATCCGGATGGCGCCGGGCCGGTTCGTTGTGTGGGTGGGCCCTTTGGTGGTCGCGGTGGGGTTGGTCTCGCAGGTGGGGCGGCCGTGGTGGGGGTGGGCCGATGGTGGTGCGGCGGTGGCGGTGGTTTTGGCGGTGGGGTCGATGGCGGTGCCGGCGGGTGCGGGGGTGTTCGTGCGCTCGCGCCGGGAGTCGCGGCGGCGCGCCGAGGCCGAGGAGGTGCAGCGGCACCGGTTCGAGGAGCGGTTGCGGATCGCGCGTGAGGTGCACGACCTGGTGGGGCACAGCCTGTCGGTGATCAGTATGCAGGCGGGTGTGGCTTTGCATGTGGTGGATCGGCGGCCGGAGCAGGCCGCGGTGGCGTTGGAGGCGATCCGGGACAGCAGTCGGGCCGCGTTGGAGGAACTGCGCGGGACGTTGGCGGTCTTTCGTGGGCAGGACGGGGTCGAGCGGGCGCCCCTGGCGGGGTTGGGTCGGGTGGAGTCGTTGGTGCAGGAGTTGCGTTCGGCCGGGCGCGGGGTCGAGGTGGTGTGGGAGGGCGAGCCGGTGCAGGTGCCCGGTGCGGTGGACCATGCGGCGCTGCGGATCGTGCAGGAGGCGTTGACGAACGTGGTGCGCCACGCCGGTGATGTGCCGGTGCGGGTGGGTGTGGTCTTTGGGGAGGGTGAGCTGGTGGTGCGGGTGCGTGATGAGGGTTGCGGTGCGGGTGTGGTGCGTGAGGGGTCGGGGATCGCGGGGATGCGTGAGCGGGCGCGCGCGGTGGGGGGCCGGTTGCGGGTGGGGCCGGTGGCCACGGGTGGTTTCGAAGTGGAGGCCGTGCTGCCGTTGGCGGGTGAGCGGTGATGGTGGTGCGGGTGGTGGTCGCCGACGACCAGGCGCTGGTGCGGATGGGGTTGCGGGTGCTGTTGGAGGCCGAGGATGACGTGGAGTTGGTGGGGGAGGCGTGTGATGGGGCCCAGGCGCTGGCGTTGGTGCGGCGGGTGCGGCCCGAGGTGGTGTTGATGGATGTGCGCATGCCGGTGATGGACGGGTTGGAGGCGTTGCGGCGCATCAGCGCGGACGAGGCGTTGTCGGGGACCCGGGTGGTGGTGCTGACCACGTTCGAGTTGGACGAGTACGTGTTCGAGGCGTTGCGGGCGGGGGCGTCGGGGTTCTTGATCAAGGACTCCGATCCGGCGCAGATGTTGGAGGCGGTGCGGGTGGCCGCTCGGGGGGAGGCGTTGTTGTCGCCGTCGGTGACGCGGCGGGTGGTGGCGGCGTTCACCTCGCGCAGTCCGGTGCGGGGGGAGGTTCCGCGGTTGGCGTCGTTGACCGGGCGTGAGCGCGAGGTGGTGGGGTTGGTGGGTGAGGGGTTGAGCAATGAGGAGATCGCGGGGCGGTTGGTGGTCTCTCCGGCGACGGCGCGTACGCATGTGAGCCGGTCGATGGTGAAGTTGGGGGCGCGTGATCGGGCGCAGTTGGTGGTGTTCGCGTTCCGGGCGGGTCTGGTGCGGTGACGTGGCCGCGCGCGGGCGTTGCCGGTGCGGGGCGGGCGTCTGGTGGGCGGTGGTGGTCAGGGCAGGTCGGCGTAGCGGTCGGTGGCGGCGCGGGTGGCACTGTGCAGGGTGATGGTGCCGGCGCTGTGTCCGGCTCCTTCGACGATGACCAGTTCGGCGCCGGGCCAGGCGGTGGCGAGGTCGTAGGCGATGTCGGCGGGGCCGCTGATGTCCAGGCGTCCGTGGACCAGGGTGGCGGGGATGTGGGCCAGGTCGGGGGCGTGGGCGAGCAGGTGGCCGGGGGGCAGGAACGCGGCGTGGGACCAGTAGTGGGTGACCAGGCGGGCGAAGGTCATGCGAAAGGCCGGGTCGGTGAAGCGCGCGTTGGGGGTGAACCCGGGGGTGGCCGAGACGTGGGTGTCCTCCCACTCACACCAGGCGCGGGCGGCGTCGAAGCGCACCTGGGGGTCGGGGTCGGCCAGGAGGCGGGCGTAGGCGCTGGACAGGTCGCGGGGGTCGGCGCCCGGGCCGGCCGCGGCGGCGAAGCGCTCCCACTGTTCGGGGAAGACGCGGCGCATGTCGTGGGTGATCCAGGTGACTTCGCGGGGTGTGGTGGTGGTCAGGGCGAACAGCACCATGGCGCGCACGGGTTCGGGGTGGGTGAGGGCGTAGGCCAGGGCCAGGGTGGTGCCCCAGGAGCCGCCCAGGACCAGCCAGGTGTCGATGCCCAGGTGGTGGCGCAGCGCTTCGATGTCGGCGACCAGGTGCCGGGTGGTGTTGGTGGTCAGGTCGGCGGTGGGGTCGGCGGCGTCGGGGGTGCTGCGTCCACTGCCGCGCTGGTCGAGCAGGATGACGCGGTAGCGGGTGGTGTCGAAGAAGGTGGTCCAGCCGGGGGTGGCGGCGGCGCCGGGGCCGCCGTGCAGGACCAGGGCGGGGCGGCCGTCGGGGTTGCCGTGGGCCTGCCAGTACAGGGTGTGGCCGTCGGTGACGGGCAGGGTGCCGTAGGCGTGGGGTGTGCTCATGGTGGGTCCTGGTGTGGGAGGGCCGGGTGGGGGTGGGGAATCTTACCGGGAGTCGGGGGCAAGGTGTGGCCGGGGTGGCCGGTGCGTTGGGTGAAAGGGGCGGGCCTAGGCTTGTGAGCTGGAACGATGGCCGCGAGTCAGGTGAGGTGCCTGTGTCCGAGAACCCCGATGATCCCTTCCTGGAGTTTTGGCGTGCGCGCCACCTGTGCACGCTGGCCGGGCCGCGCCCTGATGGGAGTGTGCACCAGGTGCCGGTGGGGGCGACCTATGACCCGCGTGAGCACGTGGTGCGGGTGATCACGTCCGCGACGAGTTACAAGGCGGTGAACCTGGCGGCGCGGCCGGGGACGCGGGTGTCGGTGTGCCAGGTCGACGGGCGTTGGTGGTCGACGCTGGAGGGGCCCGCGCGGGTGGTGTCGGACCCGGCGGAGGTGGCCGAGGCCGAGCGGCTGTACGCCCTGCGTTATCGGCAGCCGCGCCCCAATCCGGACCGGGTGGTGATCCGGATCGGTGTGGAGCGGGTGATGGGCAATGTGCGCCCGGCCGGGGAGCCGGCCTAGCTCTGCGACGGCGGGGCGGGGTGCGTGGTCGTGGGAGAGCCCTGCTCTCCGGGAGGTGGGGCCAGAGTGGTCGACCGTGCTGGCCTGCGAAAATGTCGGCCCATGCCGGGTGCGGCGAATCCTGCTCGCTCCCCGAGTCACGTGTGTGCCACGATGCCGCCTATGGAACAGTCACCGCCGGCCGCACTCGCGCACATCGAGGACCTGGTCGGGAGCTGGGTCCATGGCTGGGCGCGGGCGCGCGGTGTTCTCGCGCCCACCAGTGAAGTCGACGGCTACCGTCTGGACGTCGCCTCTGTCGGTCATCTCGTTCGCTACGTCCTGCCCACCACCCGCACCGTCGCCGCCCGGGCCAGAGGGCTGAACGAACCGGGCACCTGGCTGAAGGTGTGCGGCCCGCGCTCAGACGTCCTGGATCGTCTGACTCCCGCGTGGAAAGTCGGAGAGCCCGAGTACCTGATGAGTACCGCGGTGTCGCCACCCGCCCTGGTGGAGACACCTGAGCCCTACACCCTGCAGGTCAAGGGCGCGGACGGGGTCCACCATGCCGTGGTGTGCGCCCCCTCTGGGGAGCGTGCGGCGGGTGCGGTCGCCGCTCTGGCCGGCCGGGCGGCCGTGTTCGACCAGGTGGTGACCGAGCCTGCGCACCGGCGGCGCGGCCTGGCCGGACTCGCGGTGGGCGCACTGACGGCCGCGGTCGCCGAGCGGGGCGCCGAACACGCCGTCCTGGTGGCCACCGAGGATGGCCGCAAGCTCTACGAGCGCATGGGCTGGACCGTGGTGTGCGAGGTCACCGCGGCCCACCTGTGAGGGAGCCCGTGGTCCCACCACGCCCCTGGCGAGCACTCGGAGTGCAACAGAGGGCGGGGGGTCTCAGACGGGGGTGGGCAGGCCCCACAGTTCTTCGAGGGCGGTGCGCCCGGAGTCGGTGATGCGCAGAGCGCGGCCCGATCCCACGCGCACGCACCAGCCCGAGTCCAGGACCCACGCGCACAGCGCCGCCCCGGCCGCGCCCGCCAGGTGGGGGCGGCGTTCGGTCCAGTCCAGGCAGGCGCGGGCCAGGGGTCGGCGCCCGGCCTTGGGCAGGGTGATGCCGTGTGCGTCGAACCAGGCCAGGCCGGTGTCGGTGAGCGCGAACCCGGTGGCCTGGTCCAGCAACCCCTGGTGGGTCATCGCCTCGGTCACCGCGCACCCCAGGCGTCCGGCGAGGTGGTCGTAGCAGGTGCGGGCGCGGGCCAGTGCCCCGGCGGCGCGGTCCTGGCGCAGGGTGCGGGCCGGCGCGGGCGGTGGTGTGGCGTGGGCGGCCAGGGACTCCACCAGGTGGGCGGTGCGTTCGTCGGCCAGGCGCACGTAGCGGTGGCGGCCCTGGCGGTGCTGGGTGAGCACACCGCCCTGGACCAGGCGGGTCAGGTGCTCGGTGGCGGTGGAGGGTGCCACGCCGCTGTGGCGGGCCAGTTCTCCGGCGGTCCAGGCGCGGCCGTCCAGCAGGGCCAGGCACATGGCGGCGCGGGTGGGGTCTGCGAGCAGAGCGGCCAGGTGGGCCAGGGCGGCGGCGTGGTCGTGGGGCGTGCTCATGGTGTCCATGGTGGGTCCTCGGTGCCCGGGGCGCCCCTGGGCAGGTGGGCGCCCCGGGTGGCGGGGGCGCTTCAGCGGGTGCCGATGATGACCGTGGCCTCCTGTTCGGGGCAGTGCCGTACCCGGCAGGTGAGTCCGGCGTCGGTGAAGGCCTGGCGTGCGGCACTGACCTGGGCGCCGCTGACCTCCACCAACAGGTGCCCGCCGGGGGCGAGCCAGTGCGGGGCGCGGGCGCTGACGCGTCGGACCAGGTCCAGGCCGTCGTCGCCGCCGTCCAGGGCGCGGTGCTGTTCGTGTTCGCGGGCTTCGGGGGGCAGCAGGGCGATGTGGTCGCTGGGGACGTAGGGGACGTTGGCGACCAGGAGGTCGACGCGGTGGGCCAGGTGGTGGGGCAGGGCGTCGAAGAGGTCGCCCTGGTGGATGTGTGCGCCGGGCAGGTTGTGGCGGGCGCAGTCCAGGCTGGCGGGGTCGATGTCGCTGGCGTGCAGGGTCAGGGCGGGGTGGTGGTGGGTCAGGACGGCGCCCAGGGCGCCGGTGCCGCAGCACAGGTCCACGGCCACGCCGGTGGGTGGGGCCAGAGCGCTGGCCTGGTGGGCCAGGTAGCGGCTGCGGGGGCGGGGGACGAACACGCCGGGGTCCACGCGCAGGCGCAGGCCGCAGAATTCGGCCCAGCCCAGGACGTGTTGCAGGGGCAGTCCGGCGCAGCGGCGGTCGGCCATGAGGTCGCGCTCGTGGGGGGTGCGGGCGGTGGCGGTGATCAGGGCCGCTTCGTCTTCGGCGAAGACGCATCCGGCTCGGCGCAGGCGCTGGACCAGGGCGAAGTCCTGGTCGGTGTCAGGGTGTGGGAGGACCACGCAAAACCTTTCGATCACGTGGGTCGCCCGAGGTCAGGAGGTGGCGGTGCCACCTCGTGGTGAGGGCGCCCCGTGGGTGATGGCGAGGATCGCTGCTCACCTCCCCTGATCGTGTGCGTGCGCGGACGGGTGCCAACCTACACCATGGTCTGGGCTGGTCGGCGGCGGGGCGGGAGGGCGATGCGGTCCAGGTCCTGGGCGAGGTGGATGGTGCCGTCGAACTCGGTGGCGGCCTGGTCGAGGAAGCGTTGGTCCTCGCCGTGTTCGTAGCGTTCGGAGATGTGGGTCAGGACGAGGGTGCGTGCTCGGGCGCGGGCGGCGATGCGTGCGGCCTGGCGGGCGGTGAGGTGGCCGTGGGCGCGGGCCAGGTGGGTTTCCTCCTCCAGGTAGGTCGATTCGATGACGAGCATGTCGGCGTCCTGGGCCAGGGTCAGGGATTGGTCGCATTCGCCGGTGTCCATGACGAAGGCGAACACCTGTCCGGGGCGGGGTGTGGCGCACTGGGACAGGTGGACGGTGTGGCCGTGGGGGGAGGTGATGGTGCCTTCGCGGCGTAGGCGGCCGATGAGGGGGCCGGTGATGCCGTGGTGGGCCAGGGCTTGGGGGAGCATGCTCCATCCGTCGGGTTCGGCCAGGCGGTAGCCGTAGGTGGGGATGGAGTGGGCCAGGGGGAGGGCGCTCAGGCGCAGGTCGTCCTCGCCCAGGGGGCAGCTGCCGTGGCCGCCCACGCCTTGGCCTTGGACGAGGTCGGTGTCGTGGAAGGCGCTGGCGTGGCGTAGGCGCTCCCAGTAGTGGTGTCCGCTGTGGGGGTAGGCGACGCGCACGGGGTGGGTGGGGCGGTCGCGGGCGATGCGTTGGATGATGCCGGGCAGGCCCAGGCAGTGGTCGCCGTGGAAGTGGGTGATGCACACGCGGGTCAGGTCGGAGGCGGCCAGGCCGGCGTGGCGCATTTGGCGTTGGGTGCCTTCGCCGGGGTCGAAGAGGATGCCGTGCTGGTCCCAGCGCAGGAAGTAGCCGTTGTGGTTGCGGCGTTTGGTGGGGACGGCGCTGGAGGTGCCCAGGATGTGGAGTTCGCGTGCGGACATGGCAGGGATCCTGCCACAGCCGGGTGTGGGGGGACGCGGGGTTTTTCCGTGGGCGGTGGCGGCGGTGTGGGCGCGCTCGCTCGTGTGGCCTCCGCGCGGGGGTCGGGGCCGGGGCGGTCGTGGCCGCTCAGTGGCTGTGTCGGGTTCGGTGCCGTCCCGCACCCGCATCCTTCCCTATATTCCTCTATTTGCTGTGTTGTGATGGAAGTTAGGGAAGGATAGGGTGTGGTGGTGACAGAACATCTGTACTCCGTGGACCAGGTCGCCGACCTGCTGGGTCTGCACGTGCGCACCATCCGCAACTACGTGCGCGAGGGGCGGCTGCGCGCGGTACGCATCGGCAAGCAGTACCGCATCGCGCCCGCGGACCTGGAGGAGTTCACCGGCACCCCCGTGCCCGGATCCGCGCCGGCCGAGCCCGAGCCGGCGCCCCGCCACGCCGAGGCCTCCAGCATCGTCGAGGTCGAAGGGGTCGACGCGCGCACCGCCGACCGCCTCACCACCCTGCTCACCAGCGTGGCCGGCGGGCCCCGCCCCGGCGGGCGGCCGCTGCGCGTAGAGACCGTCTACGACCCCGCCCGCGCGCGGATGAAGGTCATCGTCCTGGGCCCTCTGAGCGAGACCGCCCGCCTGCTCGACTACATCGAAGGTGTCCTGGCCTCATGAACACGATCTACTCCTCCCCGACCGGCGAGCGCCTGCTGCGCGAGCACTACCTGGACCAGCTGCGGCGGTGGCCGGTCAGCGCCGAGCACCTGCGCGTGGCCACCGACCAGGGCGAGACGTTCGTGCTGGTCTGCGGGCCCTCGGACGCGCCCCCGGTGGTGCTCCTGCACGGGTCGGGCGCCAACGCCGGCGCCTGGAGCGGCGACATCGCCGCCCTGGCGCGCACCTCGCGCGTGTACGCCGTCGACCTCATCGGCGAGCCCGGGCTGAGCGCACCCTCGCGCCCGCCCCTGGAGGGCGGGGCCCACGCCCAGTGGCTCGTCCAGGTCCTGGACGGGCTCGGCCTCACCGAACCGGCCGTGGTGGGCATGTCCCTGGGCGGGTGGATGGCCCTGGACCTGGCCACCCGCAGGCCCGATCGGGTGCGGCGCCTGGGACTGCTGTGCCCGGGAGGGCTGGGCCGCCAGACCATGGGCAAGATCGTGGCGGCCCTGGCCCTGCGCGCACTGGGCCCCTGGGGGCGGCGCCGGTCGGTGCGCGCCATGACGGGGCTCTCGGCCGCGGAGGCGGTCCCCATGCTGGAGGTGCTGGAGCGCACCTTCGCCCACTTTCGGCCGCGCACCGAGCGCCTGCCCGCGTTCTCCGACCAGGCGCTGGGCGAGCTGACGATGCCCGTGCTGGCCGTCGTGGGCGGGCGCGACGCGATGTTCGACTCGGCCGGCACCGCCGCGCGGCTGCGCGCGTGGGTGCCCCACGCCCAGGTGCGTGTCCTGCCCGAGGCCGGACACGCGCTCCTGGGCCAGGGCGAGGAGCTCGCGCGGTTCCTGGCCGAGTAGAGGTCGGGGCGCTCTCAGGGGTCGGTGTGCAACAGGCCCGCGTCGTAGGCCACCAGGGCCGCCTGCACCCGGGTGCGCACACCCAGCCGGGCCCGGACCGCGTCCACGTGGGTCTTGACCGTGCTGGGCGCCAACCCCAGCCGCTGGGCGATCAGGGTGTTGGTCAGGCCCTGGCCGATCAGGGCCAGTACCTCGCGCTCGCGCGGGCTCAGGGCGCCGACCCGTTCGCGGGCGGCATGGGAGCGGGTCCCGTCCAGGTGGTCCAGGACCCGGCGGGCCACCGGCGGGGACAAGAACGCCCCGCCGTCGGCCGCGGCGCGCACCGCGGCCATGAGGTCGCCGGGGTCGCCGGTCTTGAGCACGAACCCGCTCACCCCCATCTCCAGGGCCGCGGCGATGTAGGCGTCCTCTCCGAAGAGGGTGAGCATCACCAGGGCGGTCTCGGGCACCTGTTCGCGCACCCGCGCGGCGGCGGCCAGCCCGTCCATGCGCGGCATGCGGATGTCGAACAGGGCCACCTGGGGGCGGTGGCGGACCACCTGTGCGAGGGCCTGGTGGCCGTCGGCGGCCTCGCCCAGCACCGTGATCTGCGGGTCGGCGGTCACGATCGCGCGCACACCGGCGCGCATCATCGACTCGTCGTCGGCCAGGACCACACCGATCATGGCTGGGGCTCCCCCTTCGTGTCGTCAGGGCGCGGGCGCCCGGGATCCTCCCCCGAAAGTCAGGGGTCGGGCACGGCGAAGACCCGATGCGGGCGGGCCGTCCCCGTTCCTAGATTCGACCCATGCTCTCTCGTCTTTGTACAGCGCTGGCCATCCTGGTGTCCGTTCTGGTCCTGGTGGCCGCCCAGACCGCTCCCGCCGCGGCCGCCCCGGGTTCGTCTTCGGGGCCGGCGGCGGCGGTGGACACCGACCGTATCGACCGGTACGTGCAGGAGTATGTGCGCCGCCAGGGGCTGGCGGGGGTGTCGGTGGCGGTGGTGAGCCAAGGCCGGGTGCTGCACACCGGCGGCTACGGGCACGACTCGCAGGGGCGTCCGGTCACCGCCGACACCCCCATGCTGACCGCGTCGCTGTCCAAGGCCATCACCGCGATGGCCGTCATGCTCCTGGTGGAGGAGGGCGAGATCGCCCTGGACGACCCTGTCACCGACCACCTGCCCGAGTACGACCCCGTCGACCCCCGGGCCGAGCGCATCACCGTGCGCCAACTCCTGGACCAGACCTCCGGTATGGCCTCCCAGGGACTGCTCTCACCGGATCGCCGCTACAAGCAGAGCCCGCGCGAGGCCGTGGCGATCCTGGCCACCATGGAGCTGGGTGCCGACCCCGGCGCCCGCCACCACTACTACAGCGGCAACTACTACATGCTGGCGCGCCTGGTCGAGGTGGTCTCGGGGCAGTCGTTCGGCGACTACCTCGACGACGCCGTGCTGGCGCCCCTGGGCATGGCCGACAGCGGCAGTGCCGTGGACGGTGAGCGGGCCGTGGCCGAGTTCGAGGGGTTGGAGAACGGCCATGTGCCCCTGTACGGGATGTCCGTGCCGCTGCACGAGCCCCCGGACTTCTTCGTCGGCTCGGGCGGGGTCGTGGCGACCGCCGCGGACATGGGCCGCTGGCTGGCCCCCTTCACCAGCGGCGGGCGTACCGCGAGCGGTGAGCCGTTCGTGTCCGGCGAGAGCATCGATACCCTGCTCACACCCTCCGGCCCCCAGGAGCGCTACGCGATGGGGTGGCGGCCCGTGCCGGGTGAGGACCGGATGGCCCACGGCGGGACCCTGTTCGGCTACACGGCCTACCAGACCGTGGCCGAGGAACGCTCTCTGGGAGTGGTGGTGCTCAACAACAGCCTGACCCCTCTGGACACCGCACAGCCGTTGGCGGTGGCCCTGCTGGAACTGGCCCAGGGGAGCACGCCCGACCAGCCCGTGCCGGTGCACCGGATCATCGACGCGGTCCTGGGTGCGCTGGCCCTGGTGACGGTGGGGCTGGGTGTGCGGCGTGTGCTGGGTGCGCGCGCGTGGGCGCTGCGCATGGCCGGCCGTCCCCGGTGGCGGGCGGTGGCCAGGTCGCTGCCGCGCCTGCTGCCGTTGGCGCTGATCGCGGCCTTCGTGGTGCTGGGTGCGCTCTCGGGTGCCAAGACCTCGGTGGTGTGGGCGCTGGGCGTGGGCTCCGTGGGGCTCACGGCGTTGCCGGTGTGGTTGGTGGTGGCGGCGCTGGCCAACACGGTGACGGTGGTGGTGCGCTGGTACTGGTCCGAACGCGTGCGCTCGGGGTCTGCTGGTCACCAGCCGTAGAGGGCGGCCAGGGAGGCCAGGGCGATGGTGAGCGCCGTGGTGATCGCGACGGTGCGGGCCAGGTCCCAGCGCAGGCGCCGCCACGCGCGGGCGGCCAGGTGCGGGGGGAGCGCGTCGTCGGGGCCGGGCTCCTGTGGCGCCGCCTCTGCGGTGGGGGTGTGGGGCAGGTGGGCGCGCACCTGGAAACCCTCGCCCAGGGGCGCGGCCCAGAGCGTTCCTCCGCTCAGGCGGACGCGTTCGCGCAGGCCCACCAGGCCGGTGCCAGTGCCGGTGCCGGTGCCGGCGCCGGTCGGGGCGGTGGTGGGTGCCTGGGCCGGTGGGCCGGTGGTGACGGTCAGCGTGGTGTGGGCGGGGGTGCGGGCGAGCTCGATGTCCACGTGTGCGCCGGGGGCGTGCTTGGCGGCGTTGGTCAGGGCCTCCTGGAGCAGGCGGTGCAGGGTGCGCTCGACCAGGTCCGGTCCCGCGGTGTGCGGTCCCCGGGTGCGCAGGCCTACCCGCATGCCGGCGGCGCGTGCGCGTTCGAGGAGGTCGTCGGTGCTGTCGGGGGCGGGGGTGTGCTGTGCGCCCAGGACCCCGATGACCTGGCGCAGGCGTTCGGCGGCGCGGGCGGCGCCGGCACGCAGGTCGGCGGCGGCCGCGCGGGTGCTCTCGGGGGTGGGGTGGGGGTCGACCTGCAGGGCGCCGGCGCGGACGGCGATGAGGCCGATCTCGTGGCCCAGGGAGTCGTGCATGTCGCCGGCGATGCGGGCGCGCTCGCGCAGGCGGGCCTGCTCGGCGATCCCTTGGGCCTGGCGTCTGCGCAGGTCGGCGCGGGTGCGCAGGTGCTCGCCCAGGGTCCAGGCCAGGACCACCGGCAGGGGGAGCAGGGCGAGCGCTTCCAGGGTCGGGGGCTCGCTGGTCCACACCAGGGCGGCCAGGACGCTCAGGAGGGCGCCGGCGAGCGCGGTGGCGAGGGCGGCCGCACGCCTGGTGGGGCGCCCGCCTCGGCGGCCGATGCCGAAGGCGACCACGGCGGCGGCCAGCACCGCGTTGGAGGACCACAGGGCCAGGGCCAGGGTCGTGGCCAGCGCGGCCCAGGGCCGGCGGCGGTGCCCGGCCAGGGCCGCCAGGAGCAGGGCCGCCGCCGCGGCCAGGGCCCACCAGGGGGTGTCGAAGAGGCGGTTGAGCAGCGCCAGGGGTGTCAGGGCGATCGCCAGGGCCAGGTCGGTGAAGGCGATGGAGCCCCGTGGGGACGGTGTTCGCGGTCCGTTCACTGCTCTCCCCCCGGCGGTGCGCTCGGCTCAAGGGTAGGGGCGGGTCTGGCCTTGGGGCCCCGTCTGCGCGCTGGGGGCGCCGGCCGGTCCGGTGGCCCGCGGGCCGGGGCCGGGTGCCATCGCGGGTTCACACGAACGCGCCGACGGCCATCCGGCCCCGGCCCGGAGCCGTGTCCGCCCCCCCCGGGGGGTCACCAGGGGATGGCCCCGGCGTCCTCGAAGAACCCTCCGGTGGGCCCGCCGTCGGCCAGCGTGGCGAGCCGGATCGCGGTGGCCGCACCCTGCCGGGGGGTGCGAGGACCCTGGAAGCCGGTGAAGTCGGTGGCGACCAGACCAGGGCAGGCGGCGTTGACCAGAATGTTCGTGTCGTCGAGCCGGCGGGCGTACTGCACGGTCAGGGCGTTGAGGAACGACTTCGATGGTGCGTAGGCCGCCATGACGGGGCCCACCTCGATGTCGGGGTCGGACTGGCGGGTCAGGGAGCCCACGGAACTGGACACGTTGACGATGCGCGGCGAGGCCGAGCGCCGCAGCAGCGGCAGCATCGCGTTGGTGACCCGGATGACGCCGATGACGTTGGTCTCCACGACCGTGCGCACCACGTCCAGGTCCAGGGTGGTGGGGTCCTGTCCCCACCCCGGCCCCGTCTCTCCCGAGATACCCGCGTTGTTGACGAGAACGTCCAGGCGCCCAAGGCGTTGCTCGACCAGTGCGGCCGCCTCGGCGACGCTGCGGTCAATGGTCACCTCCAGCGCCACGCCGAACGCGTCCACCCCGGCGGCGCGTAGCCTCTCCACGGCCCTCTCGCGCCGGGTCTGCTCACGGGCCCCCACGGCCACCCGGTATCCCAGGGCGCCCAGCCCGCCGGCGATCTCGTATCCGATTCCCTTGTTGGCGCCGGTGACCAGCGCGGTCTTCGTTTCGCTCATGGGTTCGATACTGGCTCGTCGGCCGTTGGCGCGGCCAACACCGATCCGGCGCCCTGTGATACCCGGCGGGTATCACGCGGCTAGAGTGCGGCCATGGACACCTTGGAGACCCGTGAGCTCCGCTACTTCCTGGCCGTGGCCGAGGAACTGCACTTCGGCCGGGCCGCCGAACGCCTGGGCATGGGCCAGCCTCCGCTGTCCCGGGCGATCCAGCGGCTGGAGCGGCGCCTGGATGTGCGCCTGCTGGATCGCGACCGGCGCGGCGTTTCCCTGACCGGTGCCGGACGGGTGCTGCTGGAGGAGGGACGCGCGGCCCTGGACGCGACCACCGCCGCCGCCCGGCGCACGCGTCGCGCCGGTGGCGCCGACGGTGCGGGCGGCTCACGTGAGCGCTTGGTGCTGGCGGTCAAGGCAGCCGCGTCCCACGAACTCCTGCACAAGCTCCTGGACGCCTACGCGGCCGAGCCGGAGGCCGCCGAGATCGAGGTGCTGCCGAGCGGCACGTGCGAGCAGGGGGAGATGCTGCGCGACGGCCGCGCCGACGTGGCGATCATGCACGCGCCGTTCAATTCCCTGGCCGGGTTCGACAGCGAGGAACTGATGACCGAGGGGCAGATCGCCATCGTGCCCGCGACCCATCCCCTCGCCGGGCGCGCGAGCCTGTCCATGGCCGAGGTCACCGACATCCCCGATCTTCCGCTCGCCCGCTGGGCCCGCCACGGCACCTACCCGTCCGGGCCGGGCCCGCGGATCCACGACCAGACCCAGCTGGCTCAGCTGATCGCCCTGGGGCGTACCGTCGCGGTCTTTCCCGACTCCGCCCGGGCGTGGCTGTGGGCCGAACACACCGCCGTTCCTGTGACCGACGCGTCCCCGGTCGTCACCCATATCGCCTGGCCGGCGCACAGTCGCTCCCTCGCCCTGGCGGGGCTGGTGGACACCGCCACCCGGTTGTGAGAGGTGGGACGGCCGAGGGGTGGGCGGTGTCAGCGTTCGGGGGCCGGGTGGGGGTCGCGGGCGGCGGAGTCGGAGGCGGTGAGGCTGCCCAGCAGGGCCAGTGCCTGCTCGGAGGTACTGTCCGGGGCGGCCTGGTAGACCACCAGCTGCTGGCCGGGGGCGCTGTTGACGGTCAGCGTCTCGTAGTCCAGGGTCAGCTCCCCCACCAGCCGGTGGTGGAAGCGTTTGCTCGCGTGGGTCTTGTGGCGCACGTCGTGGCGGGCCCAGAGCCGGGCGAACTCCTCGCTTTTCAGGCACAGCTCGCCCACGGTTGCGGCGAACCGGGGGTCGTCGGCCTCCTCCGCGGCGCCGGCGCGCAGGGCGGCGACCGTGCCGGCCGCGATCTGCTCCCAGTCGGGGTAGAACTCGCGTGCGCTCGGGTCGAGGAAGACCAGGCGCAGCAGGTCGCGGCTGTGGGTGTGGCCGTCGAAGAGGGCGGCGCCCAGGGCGTTGTGGGCCAGCACGTTCAGGCGGCGGCCCAGGATCAGGGCGGGGGTGCGGTGCCAGCCCGCCATCATGCTCACCAGGGCGGCGCTGACGCGTTCGTCGCCCGGCGCCGGGCGACGAACGGTGCCGGTGGGGTGGGCGAGCCGGTGCAGATGGGCCCTGGCGTCCTCGTCCAGGTCCAGGGTGCGCGCCAGGGCGTCCACGACCTGCGCGGAGGGGCTGCGTTCGCGGCCCTGCTCCAGGCGGACGTAGTAGTCGGTGCTCACCCCGGACAGGATCGCGACCTCCTCGCGGCGCAGTCCCGGCACGCGGCGCCGGCCCGTCTGGGGGAGTCCGGTCTGCTGCGGGCTGGTCAGGGCGCGGCGGGCCCGCAGGAACCGCCCGAGCGGGTTGTCGGTGTCCATGTCCTCGACCCTAGGCGCGCACGTGGCGGGGTGCCAGCGCGCAGGGTGGCCGTGCTACTCCCATGTTCGCCGCCCCGGGGTGGTGCGCGGCCTGGGCGGCGCGGGCGCGGCCGGGCACGGTGGGGTCCATGACACACGATGCGAACACCACCACTTCCACCTCCGACTCTCCTGACTCATCCGGCTCCGGTGCCGGGGCCGGGGCCGGAGCGGGCGGTCCGCTCTCGGGGCGGGTCGCGGTCGTGACCGGTGCCTCCAGCGGGATCGGCGCGGCCACCGCCCGACGGTTGGCCGCCGACGGCGCGGCCGTGGCCGTGCTCGGCCGCCGCCAGGACCGGCTCAAGGACCTGGCCGACGAGCTCGGCGGGGCCGGCGGGGCCGCGGTCCTGCCCCTGGCGGTGGACATCACCGACCCTGAGGCGATGGGCGAGGCCGCCCGTGCCATCGCCTCGGCCTTGGGCGCCGTCGACCTGGTCGTGGCCAACGCCGGGGCGATGCTGGGGTCGCCGTTCACGGCCGGAGCCACCCAGGAGTGGGACCGGATGATCGACGTGAACCTGCGCGGGCTGGTGCACACCGCGCACGCGTTCACCGACTCGCTGTTGCGCGCTGCCGGGCGGGGCGGCCCCGCGGACCTGGTGCACGTGGGGTCGGTGGCCGGCCACCTGCTGTACCCCGACTGGTCGGTGTACGCGGCGACCAAGGCCGCCGTGGCGCACCTGAGCCGCAACCTGCGCGCGGAACTGGGTCCGCGCGGGGTGCGTGTGCGCAACGTCGAACCCGGAGTGACGGTCACCGAGCTGGGCGCGGACATGCGCGATGAGGCGATGAAGGCGAACCTGTCGCGGATGCGCTCCCAGCTGCGTGCGCTGGACGCCGAGGACATCGCGGACGCGATCGGGTTCTCGGTCGCCGCTCCCGCGCACGTCAACATCGCCGAGCTGGTGGTCGTGCCGGTCCAACAGGGGTGAGACGCCACCCGGGCGCGGACGGGGCGGTGCCCGGCCCTGGCGCGACAGGGCCGGGCATGGGCGCGCTGTCCCCAGGCCCCGGTCAGGCGGGCGGGTGGGCGCTCAGGCGGTGCCCGGCCCTGGGAGGCGGCGGCTGAGCCCGGTGAGGACCCCTCTCACCACGGGATCGGACCCTCGTGCCCGAAGAACCCGCCCGTGGGTCCGTCGGCGCCCGCGGTGGCCAGGTCCACGACGACCGCGGCTCCTTGGGCGGGGGTCAACTGGCCGGTGTGGTCGTTGATGTCGGTGTCGACGAAGCCGGGGGCGACCGCGTTGACCAGGACGCCGTCCTTACGCAGTTCGTGGGCGTACTGTACGGTCACCGCGCTCAGCGCCGACTTGGACGGGTGGTAGGCGGCCGAGGGCAGCAGGGCGGCGAAGGGCCCGTCCGGGTCGCTGGTCAGGGTCAGCGACGCCGAGTGGCTGCTGACGTTGACCACACGTGGCGTGGGGGAGCGCCGCAGCAGTGCCAGCATCGCGTTGGTCACCGTGATCACACCGAACACGTTGGTCTCGAACACCGCCCGCACCATGCGCAGATCGACTTGGCTGGGGATCTGGTCGGTGGCGTCCATGGGCGATACCTGGCCGGAGCCGGTGATGCCGGCGTTGTTGACGAGCACGTCCAGGCGGCCGAAGGCCGCGTCGATCTGCTCGGCGGCCGTTTGGACGGTGGCCGGGTCGGTGACGTCCAGCACGACCGCGCGGGCGTCGGCGCCCTGCGCCCGCAGCGCCTGGGCGGCCTCCTGGCCGCGCCGGGCGTCCCTGGCGCCGACGACCACCGCCATGCCCAGCTCGGCGAGCCGCTCGGCTGTGGCGCGTCCGATCCCCTTGTTCGCCCCGGTGACCAGGGCGACCCCGTGCCGGGTGGTCTGCTCACTCATCTCCCGTTCCTCCTTCGGTGGTGGCGGGTCCGATGAGACCTGCCGTCGCAACACCGGACACCGCGCCCCGCTCGTCTGTGACACCCCGGGGACGCCTTCCGGTGCGAGACGTGGCCCGAAAGCGTGTGGGGAGGGCGCGGGCCTCCTCGGCGGTGTGGCCGCGTGCCGCGATGCGCGGGGCGGCCTGTGGCCGCGGACGGATCAGTCGACGTGCGCGGGCCAGGGGCGGGCCCAGGGCTCGCGCGACAACGCGATCTGTTCGGGCAGGACCCGCGCCACCGACGGCTCCGTCCGCGGTCGCCTCCGGCCCCGACCTGTCCCGGCACTGGGCTGAAGTGCTGACGGGCGTGCAGGTCCTTTGCGCACGTCACGGCTGTACCGACGAATCCGGCACTCTCAGGAACGCCTACGGGCATGGCACTCAGAGTGTCCTCGAAGTCAGGCGCGGCGGGGCGGGGTGCCTGTGGTGCAGCGGTCCGGTCGCCTTCGGCGGTGTCGAGATGGGCCGTCGAGCTACTCGTGGAATCGGCTCGGGCGCTCGCTCAGGACCCGGTCGAGCGCCGCCCGTCCCGCGGGGCCCCACGCCGGTTTGCCGCCGGGCAGGCCGCGGTCACCGTTCTGGCCCATCAGCATCAGGAAGAGGCTCTTGAGCGCGGCCAGCCCGCGGGCGCGCCGGATCGTCGCCTCGTCGGCCCGCCCGTAGGCGGCGAAGAAGTGCGCGGCCGTGCCCGCCGGGAGCAGCACCCAGGCGGCGGCCAGGTCCAGCGCCGGGTCGCCGACGAACAGGTCGCCGAAATCGACCACGCCCGCCAGCGTGCCGCCGGCGACGACGACGTTCGCGGGGTGCAGGTCGCCGTGCACCCACACCGGCGGCCCCTCCCAGGCGGGGGCCGCGACGGCGTCCTCCCACACGGCCCGGATGCGGGCGGCGTCGGAGCCGATCGCGTCGGCCGCGAGCGAGGCGAAGAACCGGTCGAAGCCCTCCGTCTGGTCCTTGGGGTGCGCGCCGCGGCCCGTGTCGGCCGGCGCGTCGGCGGGCGCGGGCACGTGCAGTGCCCGCAGGAACGCCGCCAGTGTGTCGGCCGCGTGCTCGCCGCGGGTGATCGATCCGAGGTCCAACGGCAGGCCCGGCACCCACGTCATGACCGTCCACAGTTTGGAAAAGCGCTCACAGGGCGCACCCCCGCACACCGGGACGGGGATGGGCAGCGGCAGGCGCGGGGCGAGCAGCGGCAACCACCGGCGCTCCTTGAGCTGGGGTGCGGGGTCGGCGTCCATGCGTTGGATCCGCACGGCCAGGTCGTCACCGAGGCGCCACATCTGGTTGCCCCAGCCGCCCTCCACCTCGCGCAGGGGCAGCTCGGCCAGGTCCGGTCGCTGGTCCCGCAGCAGGTCGCGGACGAGGTCCGCGGTGATCTCGATGTCCGCCATGCCGAGTCACCCTAACGGGGTGGCGTGTGCTCCGCGGAACCCGCCGAGGGGGCAGCCGACACCTCGGCCCGTCCGGTCGTGGACCACGGCGAACAGTGACCGCGGGCGCTTGTGCGGATACGCGCCCTCCCCTGCCCGGAAAGGACGCCGAGCGCGGGGGCGGTCATCTGCTGTTACCCCTGCTGTGCTGCAGATGCGCCGCTGTCGGCTTCGGATGGCGAGCGTCCGCCCCCGAGCAGTGCTGCGATGACGACGGCTCCGAGCGCGAGGAGGACGGCGGCGACGATGAGCGCGAACGAGTAGCCGTGTGTCGCGGCGAGCGAGGGGCCGATCGAGTCGGTGAGGGCGTCACCGCGGTGTACGGCCAGGGTGACCAGCACCGCCAGGCCCACAGCGCCGCCGACCTGTTGGACGGAGCTGAACAGGGCCGAGCCCAGACCGGCGTCGTCCTCGGTGGTGCCCGTGAGCGCGGCGACCGTCAGGGCGGGCAGGGCCAGGCCGCATCCCAGGCTCGTGACGAGCATGCCGGGCAGCACGCCGGAGGCGTAGCCGTCGCCCTGTGCCACGCCGGACAGCAGAAGCAGCCCGACCGAACTGATCAGGAACGAGGTGACCAGCGTGGGGCGCACCCCGAACCTGAGCACCGCGCGGGAGGACAGCCACAGTCCTCCGAGGATTCCGGCGCCGTAGGGCAGATAGGCGACTCCTGCCTCGAGCGGGCCGTATCCGAGCACGTTCTGCAGGTGGATCATCAGCAGGAAGGCCATCGCGTAGAAGGCGGCGGAGAACAGCAGGGTCATACCGTTGGCGACGGCACGGGGCCGCTAGGCCAGGAACGGCAACGGCACCAGCGGCTCAGCCGTACGCGACTCGACCGCGAGGAAGGCCACGGCCAGGACGGCGGCCAGGAGGAGCGGCCCGGCGCAGGCCACGCTGCCCCACCCCGACTCCGCGGCCTGGAGGAAACCGTAGACCAGGGACACGACGGCGCCGGTGCCCAGGACCGCGCCTGGTACGTCCAAGCGTGTGCGGCGGGTGGCGCGGCTCTCGGCGACCACGTAGGGCAGCAGCACCAGGGCCAGAACGGCCACGGGCAGGTTGATCAGGAAGATCCAGCGCCAGGAGGCGAGGTCGGTCAGCACACCGGAGATCACCACGCCCATCGTGCCGCCCAGACCCGCGACGCCTCCCCAGATGCCGAGTGCCCTGGCACGTTCCCCGGTACCGGGGAACAACAGTGTGATCAGTGACAGCGCGGCCGGGGCGGCCATGGCCGCGCCCGCGCCCTGGGCGAACCGTCCGGCCACGAGTTGCCATGGCTCCTGGGCGAGTCCGCAGGCCAGGCTCGCCGCGCCGAACAGTGCCACGCCGCCGAGGTAGACGCGCCTGCGGCCCAGCAGGTCGGCCACACGGCCGAACAACAGCAGCAGCCCGCCGAAGGCGAGGAAGTACGCGTTGACGACCCAGGCCAGGCCCGCGGTGCTGAAGCCGAGATCGTCCTGCACGCTGGGGAGGGCGACGCTGACCACCGTGTCGTCCAGGACGAGCATGAACTGCACGAAGCACAACAGGATCAGCGCCAGCCGACGCCGGCCGGTGACGGCGGTCGGGGGCGATGCCGATGTCATGACGCACGCCCCTTGAGCGCTGTCGGCACATCCGTTGTGGAGTAGCGCCGTCGGCGCGAAGGATTGATCGGCATGCCACGAAGCTACGCACCGGCCGATCTGGCCACAATCCGCCATGAGGCCACATCATGTCGAATTGAGGACATAGGCTCAGGGGCATGACCGAGCCCTTCCTAGGAGTCGTCCCGCCCGGGGCGGGGGCGATCGTCGTGGGACACTTTCCCCTGTCGTCGGGAGAGTGGATACCGCCGCACAGCCACCTGCAGCACCAGTTGGCCTGGACGCGGCACGGTGTGCTCGGCGTCGCCGTCGAAGACACCTATTGGGTCCTGCCGCCCACGCGGGCGCTGTGGTTGCCCGCGGGGGTCGTGCACCGGACCGGTGCGACCCGCGACGCGGTGCTGTGCAGTCTCTATCTCGAACCGGACCGGTGCGCTCTGGACTGGACGGAGCCCACACCGGTGGGCGTCAACGGGCTGCTGGCCCACCTGATCGACCACCTCAGCCGCCATGACCTCGCCCATAACGTGCGGCTGCGGGCCGAGGCGGCCCTGTTGGACCTGCTGCACCCCTTGCCGACCCTGCCCATCGACGTGCCCCGTCCCGTCGATTCCCGCGTGTGTGCCGTGGCCGACGCGCTGCTGGCCGATCCCGCGGACCCGCGCGGCCTCGAAGCCCACGCGCGGGCCGTGGGTGTGAGCCGACGTACCCTGACACGGCTGTTCGTCAACGACACCGGCATGAGCTTCGATCGCTGGCGCACCCACATGCGGCTGCGGGCGTCACTGCCCCTGCTCGCCGAGGGTCAATCCGTCTCCCGGGTCGCACGCGCCGTGGGGTACGCGACGTCGAGCGCGTTCCTGGCGGCGTTCCGACGAACCGTCGGCACCTCGCCCAGGCGCTATCTCAGCGGGGACGCCGTGTTCGAGGCCCCTGAGACGAGCCGCTAGCGACCGTCCGACCGGTCGGCGGTCCTGCCCAGTGGCTCCCCCGGCGTGGAACTTCTGGTGGGCCGTTGGTCCAGGCCCCGCGGTGCGCCATGGCCGGATCGCCCCCGCTGTGTTCGGCGCGTGGCACGGTCCCCGCCATGCCGTTCGATGATCTGCCGGCCTGGCTCGCGGCTTGGCGCCGTGACCGGTGGGGGTGCGCACCGGTCAGCGTGCTGTTCGAGGTGCGGTCGATGTCGGCGGTGGTCGGGCTGGGGTCGGCCGGCGGGCGCGACGTCGTGGTGAAGGCGCGCCAGGACGAGGGGCGGGTCGCGTCGTGTGTCGACGCGCAGGCCCGGTTGGTCGCAGAAACGATCGTTAGTCGGGCACCCGCAGGGGCGCACGCTCAGCCACGTACGTCACGGAGAGCGCGACCGCCAAAACCCGGACCGGTCCTCCCCGGAGGCCAACCGAACCATGCAACGTGGTCGATCGCGAGCCACGGAGCGACGGCCACGGCCGCGGGAGTATGCCCGGTGAACGACTTGACCTCGCGGTGAAGGTGGGCTTGGTCGACGTAGCCGCTCTCCCCGGCTACACCGGCGGCGGCGTGACCCTCCGCGAGAAGACGGGCGGCGTGGTCGAACCGCACCAGTCGGGCGGCGCGTTTGGGCGTGATACCGAGCTGGGACCGGAAGCGAGCCGACAGACGCTTGCGGCTCCAGCCGACCTCGTCCGCAAGGCGGTCGACCCGCGTCCGCCCCCGGCTGGAGCGCACCTGCCGCCAGGCGAAGGCGACCTCCGGGGCGACCGTTGGGCAGGTGTCCAGCCGCCGACCGAGGATTTGCCTTGCGATCGTGAACCGTTCGTCCCACGACGCGGCGGCGCGCAGCCTGTCCTCTGCCCGTCCGGCATCGCGGCCCCAGACGTCCGCGAGGGACACTACGGCCCCGGTGAGTTCAGTCGCTGTGCCGAGCACCGCGGTCGCTGCGGCCGGATCCAACCGGATCTGGAGGCATTCTCCCGCGAGGCCGCCTGTCCGGAGTTCGCCGGGGAGGAGCCCGACGACGACGCTGCCGCGCCTGTGTCGGCCAGGGGTGTGGTGGACGAGGCCTTCTCCCTCGCTCAGGTCGATGAACAGGCTGACAGAGGGGTGCGCGACCATGGCGATGTCCGTGAACACGGGGGCACGATAGCGGAACCCGGCCATGTCGCCGCCCGGCAGCCGATCTGCCGGGCGCGGGACGGCGATGTCCACGAGCGCCCCGTCGCGTGGTACCCCTGTCGACAGCATGCGAGGAGCCTAAACCGTGTCGGGGGCGGTACGCCCGCGGTCTGTCGCCGTGAAGTCGAGGAGCAGCTCGCTGGTCGCCTCGGGCGCTTCGAGCATGGGCATGTGTCCGACGCCGGGCAACTGCTCGACCCTGGTGTTGGGCACCACGTCGTACTGGTGCGCCGACGAGGGCTCCCAACGGGGATCGGCAGCACCGAAGATCACCAGGACGGGAACGCCGAGGGTGGCCAGACGCTCGGGCACGCTCCGGTCCGCGACGTACTCCGTATTCCGACGCAGCACAGTCCTGAACACGCGGTACGGGGTCCCCCTGAGCTCGGCGACCACGTCGTCCGGGACATCCACCGGGCGGGCAGCCGTCGCCCTGATCCCCTTGCGGATCATCGCGTCCGAGCGGCTCGACCACAGGAGTGCGCCGAGAGGCGGGCCCAGCAGGACCCGCAGGAGGAACGGCTGAGGCAGGAGCGCATCGAGGCTCGGGCCGCTGCTGATGAGCACGATCGACCTCACCAGGTCGGGGCGCTGTTCGGCAAGCGCGGTAGCGACATAGCCGCCGCTGGAGTGTCCGACCACGGTGACGGAACGCAGGCCGAGTTCGTCGAGGAGCGCTGCCACCCGGCCTGCCTGCACGGACACGTCGTATGAGACCGCGGTCGGTGATCGGCCGCAACCCGGGAGATCCACCCGGAGAACGTGATGGTGCGCGGCGAGGGCCGGGACCATCGCGCTCCAGGAGCCACTCGAGGCGCCCGATCCGTGAACGAGCAACAGTGGCGACGCCTGTCGGGCGCCGTCGTGGACCACATGCATCCCATGTGAGGGTGTGACGTCGTACTCACTCATGCGATCGATGATGCGTGGGATGTCGATCGTCTGTCTTGTACGAATGTCGCCCTGGACCGGGGTTCGTGCGGCGCACTCATGCGCCGTCACTAGGGGGGCGAACCAAGTACGCCGGAAAGCGGCAATGGGCCGCTGAACGAGCCTGCTCGCATCGGTGCTGTAGAGGTCTGCTCCTGTTCGGTTGCGATTCGGTGAAGTGCTGGGGACACCCCGGTTCGCTGTCGCTACCGTGTGCGGCGTTCGCCACCCCCTGACCAGAAAGAGCCGGCCGGTGACCTCGATCGAGCGCACGGCCTACCCGCAGTTCAAGAAGCTGACCTCAGCGTGGTGCTCGCGCTGAAGTGCTACCAGAAGATGGCGCGCTTCCCCGGCCCCAAGGAGATCCCCGCCGAGGTGGTCGACCACGTGCGGCGCTGCCTGGACCTGGACGCAGAGGTCGAACCCGACCACGGGGCGGGGCGCGTACCACCCGCCAAGGAGGAGCTGGAGGAGATCCGCGAGCGCCAGCGGGCGGTGAACGAACGGCTGATCGGCACCTACCGGGGTGTGCTGGAGCACCTGGACCCCGATGCGCCACAGGGCGGTGGGGTGGCCGAGCGGGCCCGGCGGGCCGCGCAGGTGGTGGAGGCCGCGGGCGGGTTCGCCTCCCAGTTCGCCGACATCGAGGAGGTGTCGGCCTTGCACGGCGACAACCACGAGATGCTGGTGCACCGGTTCTTCCGTAAGGACCGGGCGGTGATGTTCGACCTGGTGGGCCACCTGGAGTTGAAGGCGACCTCTTCGGATGCCTCGGTGCTGGTGGCGTTGGAGCACGCCCGGGAGTACGCGGCCAAGCGGCGCGACTTCATCCCGCTGCCGCCCCGGCTGAGGAGGAGGACCCGGAGTCGGGGATCGGCTTCGCGTCGGGCAACTGGCGGCGCGTGGTCACCGACCGGCGCCGCCCGGGGATGGTGGAGCGGCGCCACTTCGAGGCGATGGTGTTCTACTACCTGGCCGAGGAGCTGCGCACCGGCGACATCGCCGTGATCGGGTCGAACGAGTACGCCGACTGGTCCGAGCACCTGTTGCCGTGGGATGAGTGCGAGCAGAAGCTGGCCGCGTTCTGCGCCGAGGTCGGCCTGCCCGACACCGCGGCGGGGTTCGTCGACCACCTCAGGCACCAGCACCTGGACGCGGCCATCGCACTGGAGGCCGGGTACGCCGACAACACCGACCTGTTCATCGACGGCGGGGTGCCCCGGCTGCGATCGCGGCGCGGTTCGGCTGCTCCGCAGGCGGTGGAGAAGCTGTTCGAGGCGATCCAGGCGCGCCTGCCGGAGCGGTCCCTGTTGCAGATCGTGGCGCGCACCGCCTACTGGCTGGGCTGATACCACTGCTTCGGTCCGGCCTCGGGGGCCGACCCCAAGATCCGGGACACGTTGGGCCGGTACTCGCTGGCGGTGTTCACCGGCGGCATCAACATCGGCCCGACCGAGGCCGCCCGCCACATCGCCGGGATCACCGCCCGGGAGTTGTCGATGGTGCGCAACCGCCACATCGACATCGCCAAGCTCAACGCCGCGATCGCCGTGGTGGTCGACGCCTTCAACGACCTGGACGTGGTGCGGGCCTGGGGCGATGGCACCTCGGTGGCCGCGGACGGCACGCAGGTGGCCACCTACGTCGACAACCTGCTCGCCGAGACCTCCATCCGCTACGGCGGGGTGGGCGGGATCGCCTACCACTACGTCTCCGACACCTACGTCGCGTTGTTCTCCCGGTTCATCCCGTGCGGGGTGTGGGAGGCGGTGCACCTGATCAAGGGACTGTTGGAGAACTCCTCCGGTGTCAAGCCCTCCACCGTGCACGCGGACACCCAAGGCCAGTCCGCGCCGGTGTTCACCCTGGCCACCCTGTTCGGGTCGACCTTTTGCCCCGCATCCGCAACTTCGCCGACCTCACCTTCTTCCGCGCATCCGACAAGGTGCTCTACCCCAGCACCGATGAGCTGTACGGGGAGCGGGGGCGCAACGTCATCGACTGGAAGCTGATCGAGCGGCACTGGCGCGACCTGATGCAGGTCGCCGTCTCCATCAGCCAGGGACGGCTGTCCTCGACCACGCTCATGCGCCGACTGCGCTCCAACTCGCGCAAGAGCCGCATCTACAAGGTGTTCCGCGAGGTCGGCCGGTCGGTGCGCACCGTCGCGCTCCTGCGCTTCCTGGCCGACCCGGCGCTGCGCTCACGGATCACCGCGGCCACCAACAAGGTCGAGTCCTACAACGCCTTTTCCCAGTGGCTGAGGTTCGGCAACGGCGGGGTGCTGGCCGACAACGACCCCGTCGAGCAGGAGAAGCTCATCAAGCTCAACACCCTGCTGGCCGACCTGGTCATCTTCCACAACGCCCTGGACATCGCCGACATCGTCCGCGACCTGGTCGCCGAGGGGTGGACCATCACCGCCGCCGAACTCGCCGGACTCTCCCCCTACATCCGCGCCCACATCACCCGGTTCGGCGCCTACGCCACCGACGTGCTGGGCATCGAACCGGAGGCGTTCGAGTCCGCCCTGGACGAGATCGACTTCACCGTCCTGGACCTGGCCGCTTAGCCGCTACCTCTACGGCTGTTTCGGAAGGCGGATAGGCGTCGCGCAGACGTTGCATGGTCGCCGTCACGACGGTACGGACGTCCGTCTCCTGCAACGGGGCGGAGAACAGCGCCGAACTGAACGAGAGACCCTCGATCAGGGCGAACAGCAGGAGCGCCTCGCGGTGCAGCGCCTCCTCGTCGACAACACGGTCGGCCAGCGCTTCGCGCAGCAGCGAGTGGATCAGCTCCTCGGCCGCGAGGGACGTCGCGGCGATGTCGGCCGCGAGCTCCGGGTCCGTGCGCGCCATGACGCGGTATTCGACCAGGGCGATGTTCTCCCGGCGCTCCTGCTCGCTGGTCGGCGTGGCGAAGGCGATCACATCCGCGATTCGCGCCACCGGGTCGTCGGACATCCTCGCGTCGCGGCGCGCGGCGCGCTGCATGAGGACGCCCAGCGTGAAGCGCATGACCTCGCGGACGGTGTCGCCGAAGTAGTGCCGGATGCTCCCGATGGCCAGGCCGGTGCGTGCGGAGATCCGGGTGAGGGTCACCGAGCGGATCCCGTGCTCGGCGATCTCGTCGATCACGGCATCGGCGACCTGCTCCCGGCGGGCATCCGGGTCGACTCTCTTAGGCATGGACACCATCCTAGTCATTTTTTGGCATGCATGTGCTACTTTATTTGGCATGAGGATGCTAGATGAACTTCGTGGCAGTGCTCCGTCCCGTCCCGGCCCCGGACAGGGCGGGACATGAACGGTTGGAACGACCCCTGGACGGGTGCGCCGCGGAAGGGGCCTCACGACGACGGCCGGATCGACGGCTACGACGGGCTCGGAGGTCTCGAAGGCGACGCGGGAGCGTGGTCGACGCCCGCTCCGGAGCCGGGAGCGCCGTTGCCGCCGTTCCGCCGCTCCCTCTCGCTGCAGCGCACGCGCTTCGCGATCGACCTTTCCGATGCGTCGACGGCGACGGTCGATATTGATCACCTGTCGGGGCGGGCGTCGCTCTACAGGGACGACCGGCACGTGCGGACCTGCGACATGCCGGTCCGGTTCTCGCTCGGATCGGACGGCATCGAGGTCGCCGCGAGCAGGTACGGCATGCAGCGGATCCACCTGGTCAGCGCGGACGGCAGCCAGCGACGCCTCGATCCCGCACAGGGGGCGCCCGAGCACTGGCGCGCTCAGCTCTCCCTGCGGCACCCCGGGGTCGGGCGCGCGCTGGCCGCGGGGGCCGTCATCGTGCTGACGGTCAATCTGATCCTCCTCGCGCCGCAGCTACTCGAACTGGTCACCCACCTGCCGCACTGGACGGATCGCTTCACCCCGTTCGTCTCGCCTATCGACCTGCCGGCGTGGGCGAACACGGCACTCACCATCACCGCGGGCCTCGCGGGGATCGAACGAGCACTCACCTTCCGCCATCACCGGCTCCTGGACGCCGAGACCGACGGGATCCCGACCTGACCTCGCGGACTGAACGCTCGATCAAGCTCCACGCCCGGCCAAGCACGCCCTCTGCATCCTCGGCAGTACCCCAACCACACACCACTCGATTGAAAGGAAGACCTCCCATGCGATCACATCATCGCCGCCAACATGGACCCAAGAGCCTCGCTATCGGGATCGCTGCAACCGCCTGTGCGGCTCCGTTGCTGCTCGCCGCCTGCGCACCGACCTCTCCTCTGCCCGCCAGTGACACCGATGCGACTCTCGGTGCCTACCACGAGCAGGAAGTCGACTGGGCAGGGTGCGAGGACACCGCGACGAACGCCGCGGACGCGGAGTTGTTCGCGAACCCGGCGCTCGAGTGCGCCTCGGTCGAAGTGCCGATCGACTACGACGAGCCCGACGGCGAAAGAGCGCACATCGCGCTCCTGCGCTTGCCCGCGACGGGCGAGTCCGAGGGCTCACTGCTGATCAACCCGGGAGGCCCCGGAGGCTCCGGCACCGACTTCGTCGCGATGACCCTGCCTCTGTGGCAGGCCAGCCCCGTCGCCGAGCGCTTCGACATCGTCGGCTTCGACCCGCGGGGGATCGGCGCATCGACCCCGGCCATCGACTGCTACACCGACGAGGAGTACGACGCAGGCACGGCGCCAGGGTTCGGCGTCGTGTACGACATCACCAGCGCCGAGCAGGCGACGGAGCTCGCAGATCGTTGCGCCGAGGGTTCCGGCGGCGCCGCGAACCTCGTGAACGCCGGGTCCAAGAGCGTCGTACAGGACATGGACATCATACGAGAGGTGCTCGGCGACGAGAAGCTGACCTATCTCGGCTACAGCTACGGAACCCAGCTCGGCGCCATGTATGCCACGACCTACCCCGAGAAGGTTCGCGCGGTCGTGCTCGACGGGGCGATCGCGCCGGACCTGACGGCATGGGAGATGCGCGTCTCGCAGTCCGCCAGCTTTCAGGCGCGGTTCAACGATCTCGCCACGCTCTGCGCCGAATCACCCGACTGCGTGCTCGGCGCCGATCCCGCGGCTGCGAACGATCGCCTGCACGAGATCGTGCGGCCGCTCGTCGAGACGCCACCGACGATCGACGGCAGAGAGGTGAGTGTGTGGGACGTCTACCTGGGCATCACCGGCGGGCTGTACTCGGAGGCGAGCTGGCCCGCCATCATCTCCGCCCTGACCGCACTCGAGACCGGGGACGCCGACGAGATGCTCACCCTCCGCGACACCTTCTTCTCCCGCACCGCGGATGGCGCCTACGGCTTGGACTTCGACACGAACATCGCCGTGCGCTGCATGGACTGGCCCCGCCTGACGCCCGAGGAGACCACCGCGCTGGCAACCAAGATCGGAGAGGTCGCGCCGATGTTCGACATCGACGTGTTCACGTCGGGGAGCTACCACAGCGAGTGCGAGGCGTGGCCCGCGCCGCCCACGGGCGACGATCCCTGGCTCGCCGACGTCGACGGGATTCCCGAGACGCTCGTCGTGTCGGTCACGGGAGACCCCGCGACCCCGCACGAGGGCGGCATCGCGCTGGCGGAAGCCCTCGGCGGAAGCCTGCTCACAGTCGACGGCAAGCAGCACGGCGCCTACCTCCTCGGCGGCAGCGAGTGCGTCAACGACGCGGTCAACGAATATCTCCTCGACCTCGAATCCCCGCCCGCCGACGCCCGTTGCAGCCTGTGACACGCTCGACTCCGGTTGAGGCCTCGGGCCCCGCCCACCGTGTGGGTGCCGGGCTGAACGGACCGAGGGCTGTCGGGACGTGATCGAGGGTGTGGCATGAGGCGATCACCGCGCTGGAGATCGGTGCCCGGGACGATGTAGGCCTTCGTCGTGGTGTGGGCGGCCGTACGGTGAGCGGTCCCGTCGTCCACCCCGACGAAGGCCGGGTGGCGCTGCGTGTCATGTCAGCGCCGGTGCCGGGGGCCGGTTGTGGGAGGGCAACCTGTCACCGAAAGGCCTACCGTCGGCTGCGACTTCGCCGGGGACCCAATGCTCGGCGCGCATTCGAAGTGCCTGCGGGGCCGGTGGTGCACTTCGCCCTCTACGGGTCAGCACGAGCAAGCAGGAGACCCGACGCCAACACGAAGACCTCGATGCGATCTGCGTCAAGGTCTTCGAGGAGAAGATCAGCGGCAAGCTCAAGGTCAGCGACCGGCCCGCCCTGAAAGCCGCCTGGACTACATGCGCCCGGGAGACATGCTCACCGTCCAGGAGGCCGACCGACTGGGCCGCAGCCTCCTCGAAGGGCTGATCGTGCTCAACGACCTGTTCGAGCGCGGCGTGCCGGTCAAGATCCTGGATGGCATCGCCGCCGGAGAACACACCGAGCGCAGCCTGATCCTGGACCTGGCCCTCGCTCTGGCCGAGGACCGCCGCCGCGACATCGTCCGCAAGACCAAGAGCGGCCTGGAATCGGCTGCCCGGGCCGGACGCAAGGGCGGCCGGCCCCGCGTGGTCGACGCCGACAAACGCCGCGCGATCCTGGCCCGCCGCGCCGAGGGCCAGTCGCTGCGCGCGATCGCCCGCGGGGTCGGGGTGAGCCTGGCCGTCGTGCACGGCGAGGTCAAGGTCGCCGAGAACGACATCGGTCCGAAGTGAGAGATCGACCTGTGGACACCGGAAACGGCCCCTGGCTCAGGTTGTGGGCCGCGCCCTGTGGTGTTCGGCTACCGCGGCCATGGCCTCGTTGAGTTCCTCGCACCGGGCAGAGACCAGCTGTAACCCTTGTTCAGGGGCACCGTAGAAGCCGGGGCTGGTGCGTAGGCGGACCAATTCCTGGGCGATCTCGGTGGCGGCCAGGGCGGCCGAGGCATGGGCTTCGACGGACCCTGGTGCCTCGGCTGCGGTGTAAAGGGCGGTGCCCTCGCCCTCGTCGAGCAGCAGGGCAGACAGGCGGTCGATGGTCCAGGACAACTCATCCAGGGCCCGGGCCGTGTGGTCTTCGGGCAGTGGCCACCCCTGCGGGCGCACTGCCGCGAGGCGGCCGATGAACGCTCCGGGTTCCTCGTCGTCCTGGTTCCCGCGGATCAGGGCGTGCAGCCACTGGTGCGGGACCGCACGGACAGGGTCGAACCCTGAGGGGTTGCGCGCAGCGGGCCGCGGAGACCGAACCTCGGTACAGCACCAACTGTACCCATCTCGTTTTGCCTGGCCAGAGTCCCGCCTGAATAACGTTGCGGGCCCGCCCTGGCGCCCCTGAACGCCTTCTCGCCCTCCCGAAACCCTGACCGCCGATAAGGCTCGCTTATCGGGGGTCAGGCGCGGGGGTCTTCTCGAGCCCTCTTGGGGTCAACGTAACTAATTACGTTATGCATAAACGTTTCCAACGAAACGAAATGAATGAAGGTCCCGCAGGGCACGGCCAAGCCGGGATCGACAAGGGCCTAGCGCCCCTGGGACCAGGGGCGAGCCGGGAGGCCGACCCGCCTGGTCCAGGCCCAGGCGCGCATCGGCCTCACCTCTGCCCGGGGCGGCGGGCTGATCGCGCCGGCCGACGGCCTGCGATTCGCGGTGCGGTGAAACAGCCTCTACATCGACGCCGCCGTTCCGCTTGAGGGCCGACGGGTCCCCCGCCACCGACCAGATGTGTGCGCGGCTGTCCCCGCTGGGGATCGACCACATCCACTTCCTGGGCTCCTACACCTTCCCCACCGTCGAAGACCTGCGGCCGTTGCGCGACCCCGACCAGCACGGGTAGCCGTTCCGGGTCGTGGACAGGTTGGACAGGAGGGGGCTGTGCGCCGTTGCCTTCTGCGGGTCCGGTTCCCCCCATCACCCCCGCCAAGTTCGCCAAGGCATGGTCCGCTCTCGCCGACGGCCGCATCCGCCCGGCACACCCCGACGACCTGCACCGGGCCGCCGAACTGCTGGCCGACGTGGGCACCGACATCACCGAGGATCTGAACGCCGCCTCCGGGAAGGCGGACACCTCGGTGTTGCTGCACGAGTACCTGGCCAGGCGCGACAACGAGTGCAGGATGCGAGCCGTAGCGACCGCCACCCTGCACGGCCGCGAGGTCGACCCCCTGGCGGGCCTGTCGGCGCTGCTGGTGGCCACCGATCGCGACGGACGGGTCGTCGGCTGCGCCCTGACCATTCCGCCGGGCCGCTTCCTGGCCCAGGTGCGCAAGGCCAACATGGCCGCGGCTTTGGTCAAACGCCGCGTCCAGCTGTACGAGCAGCGCGGCTTTCACGTGATGTACGGGCAGTTCACCGCCGGCCGGGACCTGGAACCGTTCTACCGGCCGTCCGGGCCGCCGACATCCAGCGGTTCACCCGGGCGCGCCGCATCCGCACCCACCCTGCCCCGCGACCTTCGGCGCACAGGAGCAGGAGCGGGGGCGCCGGCTGAGCCACCAGGTTCCGGCAGCGAGCACCCCCAAGGCCACGGCCAGGGCAGACAGCCACCCCACCACCACACCGGCGCCGGCGCCCACGGCCCCGGCCGCGATCAGCACCGGCAACGCGCAGCACGCCAGGGTGAAGCCGAGCCGCTGCGCGGCCTTGATCACCCGCAGCGCCACGACCGTGTCCTCGTCGTACAGGCGGTGGCCGCCGTTGCTGCGCTGCGGCTTCGCCAGCAGGCCGCGCCGCTCGTAGTAGCGCAGCGTCTGGACGTTCACCCCGGCCGCCTCGGCGACCTGCCCGCTGCGCAGCCCCGTACTCACCGCTGCTCCCCGGCAGCAACGGCCCGCACTGCCAGGGCGTCCAGGACCGCCTCGTGCGCCTGGTCCACCGAGACCTCCAGACCGACCTGGTCCTGGCCGGGACTGGTGGCGAAGGTGAAGAACGAGCAGCAGCCGCTCTCACGCGCCACCAGATCACGCACCCGCTCCTCGACACCCGGACCGCCGACCAGGCCAAGACGCAAGCGAAGCGGACGGGGCCTGGACAGCGACCTCAGTCGCTCGGAGAACAACGCGTCCCACTCGGCGACCCGCAGGGGCCGCTCCTCGGTGGGCAGCGTGCAGGACTGCGGCACCCACGCCAGATCACTCATCGCACTCACTCCCGTCGTCGCGCCCCCGATGGCCGGGGGCACCTTCGACGGTAAACCTGTACCCAGGTACCGGTTGCAAGTCCGAGAGCTGACGGATCAGCGCGGCCGCCGTAGGTTCAGGAGCAGGCCGACACCACCGGCCGATGAGTGCGTGAGGCTCTACCGCTCAATCCTGTAGTAATCCTCCTCGACCCCCGACCTTCCCCTGTCACCGGCCTACGAGGAGGGACCGATGAGCAGCCGACAGCCGTGTGTCCTAGGCCGTGTTCTTCTGCGGGCTTTCGGATGAGCTCGCGGCCGTCAGGTCATCTCTCGCACGACGATGTGCGACGTTCAGCCTGGTGTTGCTGCACGAGCGCAGAAGCGCGGCGAGAGGCGGTTCCGGCGGCCGCGAGCCCGGAATGCTACAAAAAACACGGCCCAGGAGCGGGGCCCACCCGGGTTCGAGCACGTCTTGCGGCCACCGGATCCACCAGGTGCGGGGGCGTCGGGCCACAGGGCCTCGCCTGTCAGCCGCGTCGGGTCGGCTCGCCGGACGCGGGATCCTCGAGCCGGGCGCGCCGCGGGCCGGGACACGGCGCGGAGTCCCGGCCCGCGCGGCGGGGTATGTCAGTCCAGACAGAACTCGTTGCCCTCGGGGTCGGCCATCACAATGAATCCGGCGCTCAGCGGCGGAGCGGGCTCGTCGCGGCGCAGCCGCGAGGCCCCCAGCGCCACCAGACGTGAGCACTCGGCCTCCAGCGCGGCCATACGCTCCTCGCCCTGAAGGCCCGGCGCCGCGCGCACGTCCAGGTGGACACGGTTCTTGGTGGCGACCTTGTCCTCGGGGACCTGCTGGAAGAAGATCCGCGGGCCCTGCCCGTCGGGGTCCTCGATGGCCGACTTGGCGTTGCGCTGTTCCTCCGGCACACCGACCCTGGCGAGGAAGTCGTCCCAGGCGGCCAGCGGGTCGGCGCCCTCGGGCACCTCCACTCCCGGCGGGCCCGGGTGGACGTAGCCCAGTGCGTCGCGCCAGAAGGTCGACAGCGCCCTCGGGTCGTGGGCGTCGAAGGTGATCTGGACCTGGCGGCTCATCGGGTGGCTCCGTTTCCAGCGGCGTGCGTGTGCAGGTAGAGGTCGCGCAGCAGGCAGACCTCGGACAGGTGGTGGATCAGTTCGCGGTGGATGTGCAGCACCAGGTCCGCCATGGGCCGGTCCGGGAAGGGTTCCCTGTCGCCGACGGGCGCTTTCAGCGCGGCCTGGTCCAGGCCGCGCACCCCCGCCGTCCAGATCTGGAGCTGTGTGCGCAGCTGGTCGAGCGCCTGGTCCGCGCCGCCGGCGTAGTCCCAGTCCTCGTACGAGGCGGCGGGCGCGCCGAAGTGGGCGGCGTTGCGCATTGCGAGCACGCCGACGATGACGTGGCCCAGGCGCCAGGCGATGGTGGTGAAGGGCGCGGGGTCCGGCGGCGGGTAGCCGAAGTCGATCGTGAGGTCCCCGGCGCCGCCCTGGACGGGTGCCGTCGAGGTGCCCCGCGGTCGCACGCTCCAGGCGTCGGGCACCGGGCACCAGAAGTACTCGTCGTCGGTGAGGCCCTCGAGCCTGGCGCCCAGCTGGTGGTCCCAGTGGTGCTGCCACTGGTCGAGCAGCGTGTGGTTCCAGTCGAAGTCGTCTGTGTGCATGGCTTCAATCTGGCACCGAAACAGGACAGGTTAGGTCCGCTATCGTCAAAGGATGGGCAAGGGGGACGAGCGGGGGACCGCGGAGCGGGTGCTCACCCTGCTCGGGTTGTTGCAGCAGCGCCGGGTGTGGACGGGGCCGGAGCTCGCCGAGCGGCTCGGTGTCACCTCCCGCACGGTGCGGCGGGACGTGGAGCGGTTGCGTGCGCTCGGCTACCCGGTGCACGCCGAGCAGGGGGTCCGCGGCGGCTACCGGCTCGGGCGGGGCCAGGAGCTGCCACCGCTGCTGTTGGACGACGAGGAGGCGATCTCCACGGCGATCTCGCTGCTGGCCGGGGCCGGTGGGGCGGTCGCGGGCGCCGGTGAGGCCGCGTTGCGGGCTCTGACCAAGCTCGACCGGGTGCTGCCGACCCGGTTGCGGGACCAGGTGCGCACGCTCTCGGGCGCGGTGGAGTCCTTCGGCGGCGGTCGCACGCCGGTCGACGCCGAGGTGCTGATGACGCTGGCGCGGGCCTGCCGCGAGGAGGTCGAGGCGGGTTTCGACTACCCCTCCGGAGACCACGTACGCCGACGGCGGGTGGAGCCCTACCGCCTGGTCGCCTCCGATCGGCGCTGGTACCTGCTGGCCTTCGACCTGGACCGTGACGACTGGCGCAGCTTCCGGGTCGACCGGATGCGGGAGGTGAGCGCCAGGACCTGGCGTTTTCGCCCGCGCCCGGCGCCCGAGGCGGCGCCCTTCGTGCAGGAGGGGGTGGCGAGCCGCGTCTACCGGTACCAGGCGCGATTCCTCGTCCACGCTCCGGCGGACACGGTGCGGGCGCGGATCCCGGCGTCGGCGGCCCTGGTGCGGGACCGGGGGAACGGGCGCTGCGAGGTGGTCAGTGGCGCCGACGATCTCGATTTCGTCCTCATGCACATGGTGGTACTGGGGCACGGCTTCGAGGTGCTGGACCCTCCGGAGCTGGCGCGGCGCTGCCACGCGCTGGCCGAGCGGCTCTGGGCGGCCGGTGGGGGTGCCGAGCCGTCCGACGGGCCCAGCGCGCGGCAGGCGTGAGTGGTGCTCGCCTCGGCCGGGAGCCCGTCGCCGTCGAGGCAGCGGCCCCCGATCACGCCCGCCGTCGCACCGGCGGGCGGCGATGCGGGAGCACCTCTGGCCCCCTCGCGTGGGCGCTGTTACCGTCGAGGCAACGACCTACCTGGTCCCCAGGGGAGTCCGCGCCGTTCGGCGTGCTCGATTCCCGGAGGTAGGCATGTTCTCGCTCCACATCCCAGGTCGGTCCACGGTGCTGTGGGACATGGTCGACGGCCCGATGCCGCGCGGGCTGCTGGGCGTCGGCGACCCCGATGTGCACGTGATCGACGGTGTCCCCACGATGTTCCTGGGCGGCTTCTCCACGACGTTTCGCAACCGTCTCTACCGTGCGCGCTTGGCCCCCGGTCAGACCATGGAGAGCGGACGGTGGGTGTTCGACACCGACGCCCGCGGCCGGGCGAGGCCCCTGGTCGCGGACCCTCCCCGTGACGGATGGGACCGCGCGGGGATGCACACGCCCTCGTATGTGCCCGGCGTCGACGGCCACCCGCCGCGCCTGTACTACACCGGGCGCGCCTCGCTCCGGCACTACGGGGACCGCAGCCGTTACGCGATCGGGGTCCTGGAGTACCGCGGGGGACGGTGGGAGCGCCGCGCGGAGCCCGTCCTGCGCGGCAGCGCGCCCCGCAGGAGCGTTCTGGAACCCCTCGTGGTCCATGATCGGGGCCGCTACCTGATGTGGTTCCAGGCGAACCCGAACGAGATCGGGCCGGGCGAGCTGCCCGACTACGAGCTCCGGGTCACCGAGAGCGCCGACGGGATCTCCTGGTCGCCGCCACGGGTCTTCGCCGGGGCCGAGGAGGGATTCTTCGACAACGCCGTCCACCGTGTGGGCGACCGGTGGGTGATGGTGCTGGCCCGGGGGTCGAATCTGCACGGCACACCGCGCTTTCCCGCGCAGGGCCTGTGGGCGGTCACGGCCGCCGAACTCGTGCCGGACCGGTCGGGGTGGACGGACCCGGTGCGGGTACTGGACACCGATCGCGCGCGGACGCCGGAGTGGATGGCGCGCGGTGTGTACGGGCCCGCGCTGCACGCGCTGGAGGGAACCGGAGAGGCGGTGCTGATGTACACCGCTGTCAGGGACGCCCCGACGTGGGCCGTGTTCAACGTGCGGCGGCTGCTCCGGGGGCGGCGCCCGGTCGTGCCCGCCCCCTTCTATCTCGCGGTGGGGCGGTCGCGGCTGACGGTTCCGCCCCGTGGCGGGAACGAGGGTGGAGACCGGCGGGGGCCGTCGGTCGGGTGATCCGCGGTGCCCGTGGGCCCGTGGACCCGTGGACCCGGTTCGACGGTCACCGTGGGGGCGCGGGGTCACTCCTGGGGCAGGATGTCGAACTCGTTGCCCTCGGGATCGGTCATCACCACCCAGTCCTGGACGCGGGCCTTGCGGTCGGCACCGAGGCGGGTGAGCCGTTGCGCCTCGGCTTCGACGTCCTCGGCCCACAGGTCCAGGTGCACCCGGTTCTTCGTCCGCTTGCGCTCGGGAACCTTGTTGAAGAACAAGCGGGGGAGGGCTCCGGCGACCGACTGGACGAGCACGGAGGGGTCGTCCTCGAGATCGGTGACGCCCTCGCGGCGCAGCCTTTCGATCTCCTCGTCGTCATAGGGGGCGACCTCGTACCCGTCGAGTGCCTGCGCCCAGAAGCGGGCCAGCGAGGCCGGGTGGGAGCAGTCGAACACAATGTCGTGCAATGTGGCCATGGCGCCAAGGTAGCCGCCCCCGACCGGGCTCCATGGCAAGGTGCTCGGGGCGATGCCGCGCGGCTGTGGGGTCCGGCTGCGCGTGGGCGCGGGCCGGTCGCGGGAAATTCAGGCGGTACGGGCGCTGCCCTGGACCCGCTCGACGATCCTCACGAGCCGGTCGTGGTGCGCCCCCGGCCAGTACACCCGCCCGCACGAGCGGCACCGGGTGAAGGTGTCGTAGGTGGCGCGCGTGCCGGCCTCGAGCTCGCCGCTGACCTGCTGTTTGGTGGCCGGTTCCACGAGACCGTTGCAGGTCGGGCAACGGGTGAACGGGGCCAGGGGCGGGTCGAAGCGCCGCAGGACCTCGTCGAGTTGGAGTTCGGGGTCGGTGTGGTGGACGTGGGCGCCCGCGAGCAGGCCGCGCCGGCACAGCAGCCCGCGGTCGCGGGTGAGCAGGATCCGCTGTTCGTCGTTGGCCTGGACGACGAGGGCGGCGTCGTCGCGGTCGTTGTCGTAGGCGGTGTCCACGCCCAGCAGGCGCAGCCGGCGGGCGAGGGTGCCCAGGTGGACGTCGAGCAGGAATCGGATGTGATCGAAGGGCGTGCGCTGGGGCCGCGCGGGGGCGTCGATCTCGATGCTCTGGCCGTCGGTGGGGCGGTGGGCGGTGGTGACCTGGTCGCCGTCGGCGCGCAGAGGCCCGATCTCGGTGCGGGGCACGCCCAGGGACTCGATGACGTGGCCGAGCGTGCTGGTGGTGTCGTGCCGGACGCGGACCCGCTCGCCGCGCTCGCGAGGCAGCAGGAAGAAGCGGAGTTCGGGTGCGAAGCGCAGTGTCAGCGTCACCTGGTCCATCTCCTCATGGTGCCATGGCCACCGGGGGCGGGGCTGGTACGGGTCAGGGCCCGGAGGCCTCGTCCCAGGGGCCGATCTCGTCGGGTGCCGGCACGGCGAGGTCGACGGGGACGTCCAGGTCGACGATCTCGTACTCACGGTAGGAGAACCAGGCCCATTCGGGGGGCAGGGCCTCGGTTGCGGAAGGCAGCGTCTCGATCGACAGGCCCAGCGGTGTTCCCTTGACCGTCGTGAACACGACGAACTCCGTCGCCCCGTCGGCGTTCTCGAACGTTCCGGCCAGCCGGACCCCGGGGCGTGGGCCGGTGTCGGTGGGCTCCTCGCCCCTGGCGAGGGAGGGGTCCGGGGTGAAGGGAGCCCGCTCCTCCTCGACGATGTGCCCGTTCTCGGCGATGGCCGCCAGCGCGGTCTGGACGGGGAAGAAGGCCTCGTCGTCCGTGGGGTCGTCGGGGTCCTCGTGGAACCACTGGTGTGATCCGCCGCCCCAGGAGAGCACGGAGGTGCCCTCGGCCCACATCCTGGTGGGGGCGGCGCCCTCTCCCGACCACTCCAGCAGTACGGCCGGTACGGGGTCGGAGGTATGGGTGAACCACTGGCTGGTGATGCTGAGGAGGCGGCGGTTGTCGTCCGTGGGCCGGCCCTGGTAGGGGCCGCTGCCGTCGCCTTCGTGAGCGAGGGATCGCACGCGGTAGGAGGAGGCGTCCTCCAGCCGCCGGCGTGCCGCGTCGATGAGGTCGGTGCCCTGGATCGGGTCGGCGGCGGGTGTGTAGGAGCGCTCGGGGGGCTCGGGCATCTGCAGGGCGACGGCGGTGCCGATGACGGCGATCGCGGGAAGGGTGAGCGCGGCCAGGATCGCGGCGAACACGCGGGGGTGGGTCGGCTCCTGGCCAGGCGTGCCAGTGCGGGAGCGGTGTCGCCGCGGGGAGCAGGGGTGGCCGGGGTCGGCATCGTGGCTCTCTGTCGCAGGTGTGTGCGATCCATTGTGGCTTGCGCACGCGCGGTGGCCGTGGGGGTGACCGGAACCGGCCAGGGCAGGGGCTCGCGCGGCTCGCGCGGACCCGCGCTCAGCGGTCCAGGAACTCCGCGAAGGTGGTGCTGCCGACCGTGCGGTCGGGGGCCAGCAGTGCGCCGTCGCGGCAGGCGGCCATGGCCCGCCCTGGCAGGCGTACCGGGCGCACCCGGTGCTGGGACCCGCGGGCGTCGAGAAAGGCGCGGGCCAGGTCGGGCAGGGACTCCACCCGTGGTCCGCCCATGTCGGGGACCTGTCCGGCCGGCGCGCCCTGGGCGATCTGGGCCAGGCGCGCGGCCACGTCATCGGTCTCGATCGGCTGGAGGGGGATGTCGGGGCAGGGGAGGACGGGCAGGCGGGCCATCCGGGCGCAGATCCCGTACACCAGGTCGTGGAACTGGGTGGTCCGCAGGACGGTCCAGCCCAGGGGGCCGGCCGCCAGGGCCTGTTCCACGGTGTGCTTGGTCCGGTAGTAGGGCAGCGGCACCCGGTCCACGCCCACGATGGAGATGTAGACCAGGTGCTCGACGCCCACACGGCGCGCGGCCCGGATCAGGTGGGTCGCCGCCGCGATGTCGCCCCCGGTGGGCGAGGTGGCGCAGTGCACGACCACCTCGGCTCCGTCCAGGGCCTCGGTGAGCCCGGTGCCCTGGCGCAGGTCGACGGCGTGCGCGCGGGGGTCGTCCGGGTCGGGGTGCCGGCTCAGGGTGCGGACCCGGTGTCCGGCCGAGCGCAGGCGTTCGACCACCGGTCGGCCCAGGGTCCCGGTCGCGCCCGTGACGAGGATGCTCTTGGCCGCGGGGGCCGCGCGAGGACCGTCGTCTGTCATGGGGCCAACGCTAGCACCGGGCCCGAGGGCGGGCGCGGGCTCACACGCGGACCAGCGGAACGTGCGGGCCCGCCGGTTCCTGGACGCGCACGGCCATCCCGGGCTCGACCGTGCCGCCGGCGCGGACGACGCCCATCACCCCGCCGCGCAGGACGAGGGTGCCCTGTTCGTCGCGGTAGACGACGTGCTTGAGCAGGCCGGGGGCGAAGGCGTCGATCTGGGTGCAGGGGTTGCGCAGGCCGGTCACCTCGATGACGCACTCGCCCACGCTCAGCAGGGCGCCGGTGGACAGGCCCAGCAGGTCGACGCCGCGCGTGGTGATGTTCTCGCCGAGCTGTCCCGGGGCGAGGTCGTATCCGGCCTCGGCGAGCGCGTCGAAGAGTTCGGCGGGGATGAGGTGGACCTGGCGCAGGTTGGGCTGGGTGGGGTCCTTGGCCACACGTGAGCGGTGTTTGACCGTGGTGCCCATGTGCGCGTCGCCCTCGACGCCGAGGCCGGTGAGCAGGCGGATCCGGGGCTGGACGGGTTTGCTGAAGGTGTGCTGGGGGGCGGCGCTGACCGCGATGACGGACGCCTGCATGGGCGGTCCTCCTGACGCGTCGGGGCGGGGGTGGCACGGGTGCCGTGGCGGTGGGGGATTTCATCCTGCCACGGCCTGTCCCTGTCCTCTCGGCGGGGTCACAGGGCCAGCAGCCCCGCGTGGGTGGGGCGCAGCGCGCAGGCACCGAGGTAGAAGTCGCGCAGGTGCGGCTCGAAGTCCACGTGCAGCCACTGGCAGCGGGCGGCGCGGGCTCCCTCGGCCGCCGCGGCGACCAGGCCGGTGCCCACCCCCGACCGCTGCAGGCCCGGTTCGACGGCGGTGTCGAGCAGGAAGGCGTGCGCGCCGCCGTCCCAGGCGAGGTTGACGAAGCCGACGAGCACGGTTTCCCGGCGGGCGCACACCCAGCCCAGGCTGTGGGCTCGGACCCTGTCCCACCAGCCGTCCTCCTGGGGCGGGTGGCCGAAGGCGCGGGCGTGCAGGCCGGTGAGTTCGGGGTCGGTGAAGGGGCCGCGCCACAGGTGGCGGACCAGGGGGACGTGGTGGTCGGTCACGGGTGTCCTTTTGTCGGTGGCGGGCGAACGCGCAGGAACCGGGTCGCCGGCGGGGGCGTCGAAGAAGAGAGTGCCCGACGCCGAGAGGACGTGCCCGTGGAAGCCGCTGCCATAGCCCTGATCGTCGCGGTGGTGTTCGGGGTGTTCATCATGTTCGCCGTCGCGTCCTCGGCTGCCGACCGCCGGCGCCGTGAGGGGTTGGCCGACTGGGCGCGTACCCAGGGCCTGGCCTACGCCGAGCAGCGCCCCGACCTGGTGCGGCGGTTCTCCGGGACGCCGTTCCGGGGCGGGAGGGGCGCCAAGGCCAAGAACGTGCTGTCGGGCCGGTGGCGGGACCGGTCGGTGACGGTCTACGAGTACTCCTACACGACCAGTTCCAGCAACGGGCAGACCACCACGACCACGACGCACAAGTTCACGATCGTCGCGGTCGCCACCGGGGCCACACCGGTCCTGCAGGTCAAGGACAAGCACCTGGGGCACCGCCTGCTCGATCTGATCGGTATCGGCGATCTGGAGCTGGGCGACGAGAAGTTCGACGAGCGGTTCCACCTCCAGTGCGATGATGCCGCGTTCGCGCGCACGGCCCTGGACCAGGACACGCGCCGGTGGCTCGGGTCGCGGCCGGACGTGGTGCCCTTCCGTCTGAGCGGCGACCACCTGGTCCTGTGGACCAACGGCACCCTTCCGCCGGAGCGCATCCGCAACCGCGTGGACGCCGCGGTCGACCTGGTGGAGCGCCTCCTGAGCCCCGTCGACGGTCCGGTCGGCGACTGAGGCGCCCGGATCGTACGGGTCTCGGCGCGTCCAGGCCGACCACCGCGACCCAGGGCGCGGGGAGCCCGCCGCCCCGCCGCGGAGCGCGCATACGATGCGCGCCTCTGGGCAGGGGGACATGAGAACGCGGGCCACCAGCGCGTCCACCACCGTTCGGGACGCGCCCAGATCCGGGATGTGGGTCCAAGACTTCCTCTTGGACGCTGGGGTGGAACGGTGGGGGCACCGGTGCGGGTGGTGCCTGCGAACCGATCACGAAGGGGGAGCCATGAACGGCACGCTCACCGGCCGCCGGGTCGCGATCCTGGCGGCGGACGGTGTGGAACAGGTCGAGCTCGTCGAGCCGCGCAAGGCCCTGGAGAGCGAGGGCGCGCACACGGATCTGGTCTCGCTGGAGGAGGGGACCATCCAGGCCATGAACGGCGACATCGAACCGGCCGACACCTTCACCGTGGACCGGCGGGTGCGGGAGGCGCGGGTCGGTGACTACGACGCCCTGGTGGTGCCGGGCGGGACGGTCAATCCCGACAACCTGCGCAGCGATTCCGACGCGATGAGCTTCGTGCGCGGATTCGTGGACGCGGGCAAGCCGCTCGCCGCGATCTGCCACGGGCCCTGGGTGCTGGTGGAGGCCGACGTGGCGCGCGGGCGCACCGTGACCTCCTACCCGAGCCTGCGCACCGACCTGCGCAACGCCGGAGCCGAGGTCGTGGACGAGGAGGTCGTCACCGACCAGGGCGTGACCACGAGCCGCAATCCCGATGACCTGCCCGCCTTCTGCGAGCGGGTCGTGCGGGAGATCGCCAACGCCCAGGCGTCCTGACCTGGCGCCGACGGCCGCGCGGTGGGGCGGGCGGCCGAAGGCGCCCGCCTGCTCTCCACACGCGCGTGGGGCGTCCGACAGTGTCGGCCGCCCCACGTTCTGGTCCTTCGGGTGTTACTCCTGGTCGCCTTCCTCGGGGTGGGCGCGCAGGTTGAGCACGGCGGCGATCAGGCCGCCCCACAGGACGACGATGAACACGATCATCATGGCGATGGCACTGGCGGACATCAGCGTCCCCCTTCCTCGTTCGTGGACGGGCCCGAAGCGGCCTCGACGGCCTCCTCCTCGGCATCACGCGCGGCCAGCTGGTCGGCGCGCCGCCAGGGGATGAGCGAGACGACGACACCGAAGACGATGGCGCCGATCGCCACGCCCCAGCCGGCGACGAGCAGGAAGGACATGCTGTAGCCCTCGTAGGCCTCGGCCAGTTCGGCCCGCAGGCTGTCCCACATCATGAAGCCCAGCAGGATCGGCGTGATCACACCCAGGCACACGCGCCACCACAGCGCCAGGCGGATGGTCGAGGTGGCGTTGGCGTGGCGCTCGAAGTAGGGCAGCTTGCGCACGACCCAGCCGAAGACGATCACCATGACCAGGCCGGCCAGCGCGATGCCGTACTGGTTGATGAAGTGGTCGGCGGCGTCGAGCAGGTAGAGGCCCTCGTGGGTCGGGAAGAGCAGGATCGAGGCCAGCGCGGTCGCGCCGCCCACCACGAGCACGGTCGGCACGCGGCCGAGCCCGGTGCGGTCCTGCACGGCGGAGATGATCACCTGGACGATGCTGATCAGGGAGCTGAGCCCGGCCACCACCAGGGAGGCGAAGAACAGCACGCCGAACAGTCCCGCGGCCACCGGCAGCGTGGAGATGATCTGCGGGAAGGCGACGAAGGCCAGACCGGGGCCGGCCTGGACGACCTCGTCCACGGCCACGCCAGCGGCGTTGGCCATGAAGCCGAGCGCGGCGAAGACGCCGATGCCGGCCAGGAGCTCGAAGGAGCTGTTGGCCAGGCCCGCGGTGACGGCGGTGCCGGTCAGGTCGGCCTTGCGCTTGAGGTAGGAGGCGTAGGTGACCATGATGGCGAAGCCGATGGACAGCGAGAAGAAGATCTGGCCGTAGGCCTGGATCCACACCTTTCCGCTGAGCATGGCGCCCCAGTCGGGGGTGAACAGCGCGTTCAGGCCCAGCACGGCCCCGTCCAGGGTCAGTGCCTGCCCGACCATGATCAGGAACAGCACCAGCAGCAGCGGGATGAAGATCTTGTTGGCCTTCTCCACGCCCTGGCGGATGCCCAGGGCCAGGATGGCCAGGACGATCACCCACACGCCCACCAGCGGCCAGGCCACTCCGGCGACGTAGCCCGAGACCATGCCCGGTGCGTCGCTGAGCTCCAGGAAGTCCCCGTAGAAGAACGCCTCGGGGTCCTCGCCCCACTGCTGTCCCACCGAGAAGATCGCGAAGCGCGCCGCCCAGGCGATGATGACCGCGTAGTAGATGGCGATGACGAAGCAGATCGCCACCTGCCACCAGCCGATGACCTCGGCGGGGCGGGTGATGCGCCGGTAGGACAGCGGTGCCGAGGAGCGGTAGCGGTGCCCGATGGCGTATTCGAGGATGAGCAGTGGAATGCCCGCAGTCAGCAGGGCGATGAGGTAGGGCACCAGGAAGGCGCCGCCACCGTTGTCATAGGCGATGTAGGGGAATCGCCAGATGTTGCCCAGTCCGACGGCCGATCCGATGGCCGCCAGGAGGAATCCCGCGCGCGTCCCCCACTGCTCGCGAGGCTGTTGGACCATGTTCAGGTCTCCTAAATCATCCCGTAGTTCGCGATCCGCACCGTAGCAGGAGTTGACCGCGAGAGCATCGTTGGACTCGACTGGTTCGCAGGTTGGCGCTCTGACGCCGCCCTTTTGCGCTGTTCTGTCCAGGACCGTGCGGCGCGCGGATCAAGGCGACCTTGACGCGGTCGTTCAGTGGAGCTGCGGTCCGGGAGCCGTTTGTCCGCTCGGGCCCTGGGTAGCCGCCTCGGGCGTACCCACCGCGTGCGAGGGGGATGGTCTCCATGGCGTCGAAGGACCGGATCGCGGATCCGTGGGGTTCACGGACCCCCTACGGGCTCGGCGAGGAGTGGCCGGCCAGGGTGGACGGCTTCCTGGCCGAGGGGGTCGAGCCCCAGGACGTGGACCGCTGGGTGCAGTCGGCGACGATCCTGCACTCCAACGGCGACGCCCTGGACATCGCCGTCAAGGACGACCGCGTCGTCGGTGTGCGCGGCCGGGCCGTGGACCGTGTCAACCGCGGGCGCCTGGGCCCCAAGGATCTCTTCGGTTGGCAGGCCCACCGGTCCGCCGACCGCCTCACCCGGCCGCTGGTGCGCCGGGAGGGCGTCCTGGTCGAGACCGACTGGGACACGGCGATGGAGCTGATCGTGCGGCGCAGCAGGGAGCTGCTCGACGAGCAGGGGCCCAGCGCTCTGGCCTTCTACACCAGCGGCCAGCTGTTCCTGGAGGAGTACTACACGCTCGCGGCGATCGGGCACGGCGCGATCGGCACCAACCACATGGACGGCAACACCCGGTTGTGCACCGCCACCGCGGCGGCGGCGCTGAAGGAGTCGTTCGGCTGCGACGGCCAGCCGGGGTCCTACGCCGACATCGACCACGCCGACGTCATCGCCCTGTACGGGCACAATATGGCCGAGACGCAGACCGTGCTGTGGTCGCGTGTGCTGGACCGGCTCGCCGGTCCGAACCCGCCGCGGCTGCTGTGCGTGGACTGCCGGGAGACCCCGGTGGCGCGGGAGGCGACGCTGCACCTGGCGCCCCGGCCGGGGACCAACCTCGCGTTGATGAACGCGCTCCTGCACGAGATCATCCGCCGGGACCTGGTGGACCACGACTACGTCGAGGAGCACACGGTCGGCTACCAGGACCTGGTCGAACGGGTGGCCGACCACACGCCCGAGGTGGCCGAGCGCATCTGTGGAGTCGAGGCCGCGCGCATCCGCGAGGCGGCGGAGCTGCTGGGCGGAGCCGAGCGGCTGCTGTCGACGGTGCTGCAGGGCTTCTACCAGGCCCACCAGGCGAGCGCCGCGGCGGTGCAGGTCAACAACGTGCACCTGGTGCGCGGCATGCTCGGCCGGCCCGGCGCGGGGATCCTGCAGATGAACGGCCAGCCCACGGCGCAGAACACGCGTGAGTGCGGGGCCGACGGCGACCTGACGGGCTTTCGCAACTGGAGCAACGACGAGCACGTGGCGGACCTGGCGAGGGTGTGGAACCTGGACACACTGCAGGTCCCGCACTACGCGCCGCCCACGCACGCGATGCAGATCATGCGCTACGCCGAGACCGGTTCGGTCCGACTGCTGTGGGTGAGCGCGACCAACCCTGCGGTGTCACTGCCCGAGCTGCGGCGGATCCGCTCGCTGCTGGCACACCAGGGGCTGTTCCTGGTGGTGCAGGACATCTTCGCGACCGAGACCACCGAACTCGCCGACGTGGTGCTGCCCGCCGCGACCTGGGGCGAGAAGACGGGGACGTTCACCAACAGCGACCGCACGGTGCACCTGTCCGAGCGGGCCGTGGAACCGCCCGGGCAGGCCCGCGCCGACCTGGACATCTTCCTGGACTACGCGCGGCGGATGGACTTTCGCGACAGGGACGGCGCGCCCTTCCCGCAGTGGCACGACGCGGAGTCGGCCTTCGAGGCGTGGAAGCGCGCCAGTGCCGGGCGCCCGTGCGACTACACCGGCCTGACCTACGACAGGCTGCGGGGCGGCAGCGGTGTGCAGTGGCCCTGTACCGCCGAGCGGCCCGAGGGCACCGAGCGCCTCTACACCGACGGCCGGTTCTGGGCCGCGCCCCAGGACTGCGAGAGCTACGGACGCGACCTGGTCACGGGCGCGCCGGTCGAACCCGTGGAGTACGCGGCGATGAACCCGTTCGGCCGGGCGATCATCAGGGCCGCGGAGTACCTGCCCCCGCACGAGGAACCGGACGCACGGTACCCCTTCGCGCTTGTGACGGGCCGCACGCTCTACCACTTCCACACGCGCACCAAGACCGGGCGCGTTCCCCAGCTGAACGGCGCCGCCCCCCAGGTGTGGGTGGAGATCGCCGAGTCCGACGCCCGCGAGGCCGGGATCGGCGAGGGGGACCTGGTCGAGGTCGCCTCGGCCAGAGGCGTGGTGCGGGCGCGGGCCAGGATCAGCGGGATCCGGCCCGGTGTCCTGTTCGTCCCGTTCCACTACGGCTACTGGGACGCCCAGGGCCACGACAGGGACCGGGCGGCCAACGAGATGACCGTCACCGACTGGGATCCGGTGTCCAAACAGCCGCTCTTCAAGACCTCGTCCGCGCGGCTGCGGCTGCTGCGGCCCTCCGAGGGCGAGGCGGCGCCGGCCCCGACCACGACGGCGTCCCGCCCGGTCCGCGCCGGGGTCCCCGCCACGGCGGGAGGCCCGGGTGGACGGTGCCGGGAGGACCTGGACGGAGGCACGCGATGAGGATCGGTGTGGCGGTGCGCGAGGTGCACCGCTCCGAGAGCGGTCTCGCCGGCGAGCTGCGCCGGATGGCCGACCGCTATCGCGACGAGGTCGAGATCCACCACGTGGCCCAGGACCTGGCCCGGTGGTCCGACGAGCACGTCCGCGAGCTCGCCGCCGCCGCGGCGCGCCACGGGGAGCACGTCGAAGGCGCGGACGGCTCGCCGCGGGAGGCGTTCGGTCCCGCGCCCGACGGGGGCGGCCTGCTGGGGGCCGGATCCGATCCGGGCCTGGCCCTGTTGGCGGACCTGCGGCGGCTCTACCTGGCGGCCGCGGGGGTGTCGGTGGACTGGGAGCTGCTCGGCCAGGGGGCGCAGGCGGTCAAGGACGCCGACCTGCTGGCACTGTGCGGGCGGTGCCACCCGCAGACGCTCAGGCAGATGAGCTGGGCCAACGGGCAGCTCAAGGTCCTGTCCCCGCAGGTGTGGGCCCGTTGACCGACCGCCCCTACTCCCGGTGCCTCGGCCGGGCGCGCAGGCGCGCGTTGGGCAGGACCGGCGCGGGCAGCGGCGGCCCCTCGTCCCCGGTGACGGGGGCGAACCTGGGCGCGGCACCTGGTGCGTCGCGGTCGGCCTCCCAGGCGGTGCGCGCGGCCACGATCTCGTCGTGGTCGCGGCCCACGAGGTTCCACCACATCACCAGGTCCTCGGCGAAGGGCTCACCGCCGATCACCAGCAGGTGGGCGTCCTGGTCGGTGTGGAGACCGATCCCGGTGCGCCCGGGGTCCAGGTAGAGCAGGGAACCGGCCTCCACGCGGTGCCCGAGGACGTGGACGGGGGCGTCCAGGGCCAGGACGCCGTGCTCGAAGGCGGGGTCCAGGGGGAACTCGAAGCGGGCGCCCGCCGACAGGACCACCTCGGCGCCCATGAGCGGGGTGTGGACGCGCGCGGGGGAGCGGTGGCCCCCGGCCTCGCCGGCGATCACGGTCACCCGAGCGCCCGGCGCCCGCCACACGGGCAGGTCGGCGTGGTGCTCGAAGCGGGGCGCCCCCTCGCGGTCGGCCTCGGGCAGGGCGACCCACAACTGCGCGCCGTGCAGCAGGGAGGGCGCCCCGCCGGGGGTGCGCTCGGAGTGCGCGATGCCGTGCCCGGCGGTCATGAGGTTGAGCTGTCCGGGGCGCACGAGCCGGTCCGAGCCCAGTCCGTCCTGGTGGCGGACGTGGCCGTGGACCAGCCAGCTGACCGTCTGCAGGCCGATGTGGGGATGCGGCGGGACCTGCATGCCGCCCTGGGCGGCCACGTCGGTGGGGCCGTAGACGTCGGCGAAGCACCAGGCGCCGACCATGCGGCGGTTCTTTCCGGGCAGCGCGCGGCGCACGGTCATGGCGCGGGGCCCGCCCAGGGGCACCTCGCGCGGGTGCAGGAGTTCGGTGCCCGGGGCGAGGTCGGCGTCACCGGGGCCGGCGGTGCACACGCGCCGTTCGGTCGGGTGGTCCTCGAGGTTGCTCACACCGGTGACGCTACCCATGTGCGCCGCGGGACCGTACCAGGGGCACGCGCGAAGGGCTCCGGAAGCCGCACACGCAGGTCCGACGGCCCCTCTGGTGCGGAGGGGGTTCTTTGCCGTACGATGGAAAGCGCTTACCTACTGAGAGGCGGAAAAGACACATGCGTGATCACGTGCTTGGTGTCGCCATGAACGGCGTTACCGGACGCATGGGGTACCGGCAGCACCTGACCCGGTCGATCCTGGCCATCCGTGACGCGGGCGGCGTCGCCCTGCCCGACGGGTCCCGGATCATCCCCGAGCCGGTCCTGGTGGGCCGCAACGAGCGCAAGCTGAGCGAGATCGCCGAGCGCCACGGCATCGAACGCTGGACCACGGACCTGGACTCGGTCCTGTCCGACGACGGCATCTCGATCTACTTCGACGCGCAGATCACGCACGCCCGCGAGGCCGCCGTTCGCGCCGCCATCGCCGCGGGCAAGCACATCTACGTCGAAAAGCCCACGGCGAGCACCCTCAGCGCCGCCCTGGAACTGGCCAAGCTCGCGCGCGACGCCGGCGTGCGCAACGGCGTGGTGCAGGACAAGCTCTTCCTGCCCGGCCTGCTCAAACTGCGCCGCCTGATCGACTCCGGTTTCTTCGGCGAGATCCTGTCCATCCGCGGCGAGTTCGGCTACTGGGTCTTCGAGGGCGACTGGCAGCCCGGACAGCGCCCCAGCTGGAACTACCGCGCCGAGGAGGGCGGCGGCATGGTGCTGGACATGTTCCCGCACTGGCACTACATCCTCGAGCACCTCTTCGGGCCGGTGCGCACCGTCACCGCGAAGGTGGCCACGCACATCCCCCAGCGCTGGGACGAAAGCGGCGAGCCCTACAAGGCCACCGCCGACGATTCCGCCTACGGCATCTTCGAGCTCGACGGCGGTGTCATCGCGCAGATCAACTCCTCCTGGAACGTGCGCGTGGCCCGCGACGAGCTCGTGGAGTTCCAGGTCGACGGCACCCACGGCAGCGCCGTGGCCGGACTGCGCTCCTGCCGTGCCCAGCACCGCTCGGCCACCCCCAAGGCGGTCTGGAACCCCGACCTGGAGGACGCCGGACGCTACCGCGACCAGTGGGAGCCGGTGCCCGACAACGCCGAGTTCCCCAACGGGTTCCGCGCTCAGTGGGAGAACTTCCTCCGGCACGTGGTCACCGACACCCCCTTCCCGCACGACCTGCTCTCGGGCGCCCGCGGCCTGCAGATGGCCGAGGCCGGCCTGCGTTCGGCCGCCGAGGGCCACACCGTGGAACTGGACGAGGTCACGCTGTCATGAACACCCTGAGACTGCCCACCGACGACGGACGGATCGAGGCCTACACCCTGCGCGGTACGCCCGTGGAGGCCTCGCCCCTGCCCCCGGCCCGCACCCGGACCGCCTACGCCGCGGCCCACGTGGTCGCCGACCCCGCGCGCCCCAACGCCCCCGGGGCCCCAGCCGCGGTGGACTGGGAGGCCACCCTCGCCTTCCGCCACCACCTGTGGGACCAGGGCCTGGGCGTGGCCGACGCCATGGACACCGCCCAGCGCGGCATGGGACTGGACTGGGCGGCCACCGCCGAGCTCATCCGCCGCTCCGGCGCGCAGGCCGCCGAGCGCGGTGCCGCCCTGGCGTGCGGTGTGGGCACCGACCAGATCGAATCTTCGCAGACCGACCTGGAAAGCGTTATCACGGCGTATCAGGAACAGCTGGACGTCGTCCAGGGAGCCGGGGCCACCCCCGTCCTGATGGCCTCCCGCGCACTGGCCGCCTCCGCGCAGGGGCCCGACGACTACGCCCGCGTCTACGGTCAGCTGCTCCAGCGGGCCGAGCGCCCGGTGATCCTGCACTGGCTGGGCACCGCCTTCGACCCGGCCCTGGCCGGCTACTGGGGCTACGCCGACCCGGCCGAGGCGATCGAACCGGTCGCCGAGCTCATCGCCAAGCACGCCCAGGCCGTGGAGGGCATCAAGGTCTCCCTGCTGGACGCCTCCCTGGAGGTGCGCCTGCGCCGCCTGCTCCCCGAGGGCGTGCGCCTGTACACCGGCGACGACTTCAACTACCCGGAGCTGATCCAGGGCGACGAGCAGGGGTACTCCCACGCGCTGCTCGGCATCTTCGCCGCCATCGGGCCCGCCGCCGCCCGGGCGCTGGCCGCCCTGGACGAGGGAGACACCGAGCGCTACCGGGCCCTGATGGATCCGACCGTCCCCCTGGCCCGGCACCTGTTCGCCGCCCCCACCTTCTACTACAAGTCCGGCATCGCCTTCCTGGCCTGGCTCAACGGCCACCAGAAGGGCTTCCACATGGTGGGTGGACTGCACAGCGCCCGCGACCTGCCCCACCTGGCCCAGGTCGTGCGCCTGGCCGACACGGCCGGGGCCCTCAGCGACCCCGAGCTGGCCGTGTCACGGATGCGGGCCCTGCTCGAGGTGTCGGGGGTGGAGCAGTGACCGCCACCGCCTCGCCGGGTTCCGGCCCGATCACCCCCACCGCGGTGGACCTGCCCTCCGGCCGACCCGCCCAGGTGCCCACCCCCCAGCCCGGCGACCCGGCGCTGGCCCGGCTCTCCCTCAACCAGGCCACCGTCAAGTACTGGAACCTGGTCCAGGCGGTGGACGGCTGCCTGCGCGCGGGGCTGCCCTCCATCGGCGTGTGGCGCGAACCGGTCGCCGAGATGGGTCTGGCCGAGGCCGCCCGTCTGGTCCGCCGGTCCGGTCTGCGCGTCTCCTCCTACTGCCGGGCCGGGTTCCTGACCCGGCCCGACCGCCGGGAGGCGGTGGAGGACAACCGCCGCGCCATCGACGAGGCCGCCGAGCTCGGTGCGCCCTGCCTGGTCATGGTGGTCGGCGGCCTGCCCGAGGGCGAGCGCGACCTGGTCGCGGTGCGCGAGCGCATGGTCGAGGTCCTGGCCGAACTGGTGCCCTACGCGCTCGAACGCGGGGTGCGCCTGGCCCTGGAGCCCCTGCACCCGATGTTCTGCGCCGACCGCGCCGTGCTGTCGACCCTGGGCCAGGCCCTGGACATCGCCGAGCGCTTCGACGCCGAGGCGGTGGGCGTGGTCGTCGACGCCTACCACGTGTGGTGGGACCCCCAGGTGTACGAGCAGATCGCCCGGGCCGGCGCGGGCGGGCGCATCGCCTCCTTCCAGGCGTGCGACTGGGAACTGCCGATCCCCTCCGACGCCCTGCTGGGCCGCGGCATGGTCGGCGACGGCCACGCCGACGTGCGCCGGCTGCGCGAGGCCGTGGACGCCGCGGGCTACGACGGCGACATCGAGGTGGAGATCTTCAACGAGCGCATCTGGTCGGCCGACGGCGACGAGGTGATCGCGACGATGGCCCGCCGACACGTGCAGTACGTCCTGTGAGAGGGCCGGGGGCGCATGCCCTCGGCCGACCCCCCGGGCCCGTCCTCCGCACGGGCCCATGAGCGAGGAGTGCCATGAACTTCGACGGAATCCTGTTCTTTCCCCTGACGCCCTTCGACGGTGAGGGCCGGGTCAACGAGGACGTGTTGGCCGAGCACGTCGCCTCGGGGGTCGAGCACGGCGCGGGCGGTGTCTTCGCGGCGTGCGGGACCGGGGAGGTGCACGCCCTCTCGGCCGTCGAGCACGCGGCCGTGGTGCGCCGGTCGGTCCAGGTGACCGCCGGGCGGGTGCCCGTGGTGGCGGGCGCCGGCGGCAGCGTGGGCACCGCGATCGAGCAGGCCGCCTCCGCCCGTGAGCTGGGCGCGGACGCCGTCCTGTTGCTGCCGCCCTATCTGGTGGGCGCCCCGCAGCGGGGCCTGGTGGAGTACGTGCGCACCGTGACCTCGGCGGTGGACATCCCCGTGATCGTCTACCAGCGCGGGTCGATGGTGTTCACGCCCGAGAGCGCGGCCGAGCTGGCGGCGATCCCGAACGTGGTGGGGATCAAGGACGGGACGGGCGACCTGGGGCGCGTGCACCAGATCGTGCTGGCCGTGCGCGCGCTGCGCGGTCCGGAGTTCACGTTCTTCAACGGGCTTCCCACGGCCGAGCTGACCGTGCCGGCCTACAGCGCGATCGGTGTTCCGCTCTACTCCTCGGCGGCGTTCGCGTTCGTGCCCGAGGTCGCCAACGCCTTCTTCACCGCGGTGCACACCGGCGACGAGCTGGCCGCCACGCTCACGCGTGAGTTCTTCGAGCCGCTGGTGCGCCTGCGTGACCGGGTGCCGGGGTACGCGGTCTCGCTGGTCAAGGCGGGTGCGCGGCTGCGCGGGGTGGACGTGGGCGGGGTGCGGGCCCCGTTCGTGGACCCGACCCCCGAGGAGGAGACCGCCCTGGCCGGGCTCATCGAGACCGGCCTGTCACTGGTCAAGGAGGGCTGAGCGTGCGTGTGAGCGGGGTTTCGGCCCGTGCCTACCGGCTGCCGCTGCACCGTGCCTGGGACGGGGGCGTGGACCGCAACGACCTGGTCGTGGTGCGTGTACAGACCGACACCGGGCAGGTCGGGACGGGGTTCGCCTGGACCCCGCTGATCGGTGCGCGTGCGGTGGAGGCGCTGATCAATGACGACTGTCCGGCGGCGCTGGTGGGTCGGGAGGCCCATCCGGCGCTGTGGGAGGACCTGTGCTGGCACCTGCGGGAGGCGGGCACGAGCGGGCTGACCCTGATGGCGGTCGCCGGGATCGATATCGCCCTGTGGGACCTGCGGGCCCGCGCGGCGGGGGAGAGCCTGGTGGAGGCGGTGGGGCGCCGGCGTGCGTCCGTGCCCGCCTACGGCAGCGGGGTGAACCTGGACTATCCGCTGGCGGACTTGCAGGACCAGGTGCGCCGGTGGACGGCGGCCGGGCACACCGCGGTCAAGATCAAGGTCGGTTCGGCGGAGCTGTCCCGTGACGTGGAGCGCGTGGGCGTGGTGCGCGAGCTGCTGGGGCCGGACGGTGTGCTGATGGTGGACGCCAACCAGCGCTGGGACGTGGCGACGGCGGCGCGGGCGCTGGCCGCGTTGGAGGACTTCGACCCGTTCTTCATCGAGGAGCCGCTGCCGGCCCAGGACCTGGAGGCGCACGCGCGGTTGCGTGAGCGCACGCGGGTGCCGTTCGCGATCGGTGAGAACCTGCGCACGGTGCGGGAGTTCGAGCGGGCGGTGGAGCTGGGGGTGGTCGACGTGGCCCAGCCGAACGTGGTGCGGGTCGGCGGGATCACGCCGTTCCTGCGGATCGCGGAGTCGATGGCGCGCCGCGGGGTGCCGGTGGCTCCGCACCTGTTGCCCGAGCTGTCGGGTCAGTTGGCCCTGTGCCTGCCCCGGGTGGCGATGGTCGAGGAGATCGATCGCGCCTCCTTCGCCGAGCTGGGCGCGTTGGCCCGCCCCAGCGGCGTGGAGTTCGACCGCGGTTCGGTACGGGCCGACACCGGGCCCGGCCACGGCCTGGTGTTCGCCGACACGCTCACGCCGGTCGCCGACCACTTCCCCTAGCACTGGTGGTGCGGCCGGTGGTCCGGGGCGTCCCTTCGGGGGCGCCCCGGACCTGTCTTGGGGCAGGATGCCTGGGTGGCCGGAAGAGGTCGTCTTCGCTGGTGGAGGGCGCGGCTGAGTACCCGTACTCAGGGGCTTCTGGGTTCGTGTACGGATGTGGCGGTGCGGGCCCGGAACCTAGGTTCGACGCATGACCTACCTCCTCATCGGCCACGCGGCGATGGTCCTGCACTGGGCGTTCTTCGGCTACGTCGTCCTCGGGGGCTTCCTGGCCTGGCGGTGGCCCCGGGCGCTGTGGCCGCACGTGGGCGTGGCCGCCTACGCGCTGGGCATCGTCATCGTCGACTGGCCGTGCGTGCTGACCGAGATCGAGAACTGGTCGCGGGCGGCGACCGGGCGCGAGGTGATGGAGGCGGGCTTCATCGATTTCCACATCACCGGGACCCTGTACCCGCCGGAGCACCTGATGACCTCGCGGGTGGTGATCGCGTGCGTCATCGCGCTGTCGTGGGCGGGCGCCGCGGTGGCGCGGAACCGGCGGAACCGCCGCGGTGTTCGCCGCGTCCGACCGGCTGTCGGCGATCCCGGGAAGAAAGTCGCAGATGCGTCGGCAGACCTCCCCTCGACCCCTGACCCGCTGGGGTGCCGCCCTGGCCGGAGCGGCCCTGCTGTCCACCGCTTGCGCCCCCGGTGACCAGGCCCCACCCGAGGAGGCCCCCGCCCCGTCGCCGGACGTGGGGGCCGTGGAGCTGGAAGCGGGCCCCTTCGGCACCCTGGAGGGCCTGCCCCTGAGCTGACCCCGCGCGCGTCACGGCCCCGGGCACGTACGCACCCGGGGCCGTGAGCCGGTCAGGGGTCAGGCGGTCTTGGCCGGCCCCGTGCTCTCGCGCTCGACGACCTCGCCCTTGACCGTCACCACGCGCGGCTGTTCGGCGGGCTCGCCGTCCAGCGCCAGCTGGGCGGCCATCTCACCCATCTCCTCCAGCGGCAGGCGGACCGTGGTCAGGGCCGGGGTCAGGTCGCGCAGGGTGGGAATGTCGTCGAAGCCGGCCACGGACAGGTCCTGCGGAACCCGCATCCCCAGGTCGCGCAGGGCCGCCATCGCGCCGGTGGCCATGACGTCGTTGACCGCGAACAGGCACGTGGCGTCGGTGCCGACCGCCATCAGGCGCCGCGTGGACTCGTATCCGCCGTCGCGGGTGAAGGCCCCGTGCACCACGTTGTGGTGGGCCAGCTCCAGCCCGGCGCCCGAGAGCGCGGAATGGAACCCGTCCAGCCGCTCGCGGGCGGTCTGCAGGTCGGTGGGACCGGCCAGGATCGCGAACTCCCGGTGCCCCTGGGCGATGAGGTGACGTGCCAGGTCCGCCGAACCGGTGTGGTTGTCGGGGGTGACGGTGTCGGCGGGCAGCCCCTCCTGGGACACGCACGCCACCCGGCCGCCCTGGCGGCGGAACATGGTGATCTCCTCGGCCAGGCGCCGGTTGCTCTCCTCGTCGGTTGAGCGCGAACCCACGAGCACGACCGCGCGCGCCCGGTGGGCGCGCAGGGTCGCCAGAATGCGGCCCTCGTTCTGCGGGGCGTGGCTGGTGGTGCCCAGGACCAGGACCAGCCCCTGCGCCTCGGTCTGCCGGGTGACCCCGGCGGCGATCGAGGAGAAGTAGGGGTCGGCGATGTCGTGGACGATCAGGCCCACCAGGGAACTGCTGTTGCGGGCCAGTGTCTGGGCGGAGGCGTTGGCCAGGTAGCCCAGTTCCTGGGCGCTGGCCGTCACCTTGTCCCGGAGCTTCTGGCTCACCTGCCGGGTACTGCCGTTGATGACCCTCGACGCCGTGGCCAGGGACACCCCGGCGTGTTCGGCGACCTGCTCCAACGTCACGTAACCGGAGTTCACGCCGCTTCCTCTCCTGCTGCGCGCCACTGGAAAACTCTTTCCTCTCTAGCGTAGCGGAGCATGCGTGCGGTCAGCGGCGTTCGAGTTCGTCCCGGACGTCGGCGGGCACCTGCTCGCGCCACGTGCGGGTGGGGTTCCAGCCCAGCGCCTCGCGGGCCGCGCGCGAGCTGAAGACGGCCGAGCCGTCGGCCAGCGCGGCGGCGTGCTCGGCCGTGGTCGGGTGGTACTTCGGCAGCAGGGCGTCCACCGGGCCCAGGGCCAGGGGATCGGCCGCCATGGCGTTGAAGACCTGGCCGCCGGTGACGCGGTCGGGGTTCTCGATCACCAGCGCGAACAACTCGCCGGCGTCGCGGGCGTCGACGTAGTTGAACAGGGAGGTCGCCGCCAGCTCGGGGTCGGCCAGCCTTTCGGCGATGGTGTGGCCCTGCTGGGTGACCGCGCCCTCCCACTCCTCAGGCGCCACGACGTAACCCGGGCGCACGCACGTCATCGTGCAGGTGCGGGCGGTGCGCGCCAGGGCAGCCACGGTCTGCTCGATGAAGGCCTTGCTCAGCCCGTAGGCGTGCCAGGGCCGGACCGGGTGCTCCTCGTCCAGGGGCAGGTAGGAGGGCTGCCAGGAGGGGGTGTTGTACCCGTAGACCGTGGGGCTGGAGGCCGCCACCGCCGAACGGGCGCCGTGGGCCTCCGCCGAGGACAGCACCGCCCAGGCCAGGCGTGCGTTGACGCTGATGGTGTCCAGGTCGGGGCTGGCGAAGGGGACGGCGATCCCCGCCAGGTGGACGACGGCCTCGGGCCGGGCCCGGGTGAAGACGTCCTCCCGTTCGGCCGCGACGAGCAGGTCGGCGGTCATCCCGTCGGTGCCGGGCGGCGTCGGGGCGGTGTCCACGGAGGTGACGGTGTGGCCGCGCTCGGTGAGGGTGGCCACGACACTGCGGCCGAGCCTTCCCGAGCCGCCGGTGACGAGAACGCGCATGGGAGTCGTCTTCCTTCTGGTGGATGGGTGGGTGGGCCGGCCGGGGGCCGTCAGTCCAGTGACCGGGCGGCCTTGGCCAGGGCGGCCGGGTCGGCGGCGTGCCCGTCGTGGACCACGGTCCGCAGGCCCCGGCTCAGCACGGAGTCCGCCGGCAGGGGCAGGCGGGCGTCCCAGGCCAGGGCGGGGCCGACACCGGGGTACTCCTGCACGCGCAGGAACCAGGGGTCGGTGACGGGGCCCGTCTGGAGGAAGACCAGGGTCCAGGGCGCTCCGCCCGCGGTCCCGGCCAGGGCGAGCCACTCGGCGCGGGACCCGTGCAGGGCCTGCTCGCCCTCCAGCCCGTCGGGGCCGGTGCACGTGGGCGGTGTGGGCGCGTGGGGCGCCCGCCAGAAGAGGCCGCCGTATCCGGCGCCGGGCCGGCCGTTGGTGGCGGGGCTGCCCACGCTCAGGTCGCGGCCGCAGGTGTTGTGCAGCCGCACCGACAGGTCCAGGACCCAGGTGTGCTCGTCCAGGTCGTGGATCCGGGTGGTGCGCTCCTCGCGCAGCAGCTCCGCGCCGTCGGTGCCGGTCCACGACAGGACCTCGACCTGCCGGTCCTGCTCGCGGGCCAGCCACGACACGTGTTCCTGGCGGCCGTGGTTGTCGAGCAGGACCGACCCGCGGTCGGGGGTGAAGGTGCGCCCGCCCCAGAAGCTGGTGCCGGACACGTCGGGCACGGCCACGCTCACACCGAAGTGGTGCAGGTGGTCGGCGGGGCGCTCCTCGGTGACCACGGTGCCCGACTTGGTGCGGACCGGGTGCAGGTAGGGGCGGGGGGACAGGACGGGTTCGATGTCGGTGCCGTCCTGGCGGCTGGCCAGGACGGTGCTGCCGAGTACGAGATCGACGGTGCTCATGTGGCTGGGGTTCCTCCGGGTGGCCATGGGTTCAGGAACCGGTGGCCGACTCCGACCGTGCGGCGGGGTAGCGGGCGGGTTCGAGTTCGCTGAACAGGGACAGGGTCTGGGAGCTGCGGTGGATGAGGGCGTCGATGCCGTCGATGATCCGGCGGGTGCCCTCGGGGGTGCTGGTGACCTCCTGGTGGTCACCGGGCAGGGGAGCGGGGTCGGGGGCCGTGCGGACCGCCTCCAGGACGTGCATGAACGCGCGGGTGGCCGCGGGCGGCACGATCAGCGGCGTGCCGTCGCGCAGGTGGTCGACCAGGTTCTCCAGCAGCGGGGTGCGCGGATGGGTGGTCGTGGCCGGCGCCCGGCCCGGGCGGTGCACGGTGATCCGGTCCAGGGTGTAGTCCAGGTCGATCCGGCCGAGCTCGCCGTGCACGATCAGGCGCGGCGGTTCGCTGTGCGCGGCGCACAGGGTGACGGCCACCGTGATGGTGGTGCCCTGCGCGGTGCGCAGGCGCAGGCAGGAGGTGTCGTCGCTCTCGATGGGGTGGGCGTGGAACAGGTCCAGCTCCACGCTCTGCGGCGCCTGCTCGCCCGCGTCCGCCACGGCCAGCGCGGTGGCGACCGCGTGCGCGAAGGGGTTGGTCAGGGCGCCGTCGACCACGTCGCGCCCGTCGAGGCGGCGGCGGCCGGCCCAAGGGGCGCGTTCGTAGTAGGTCGAGGTGCGCACCCACGTGCCCTGCCCGCCGATCCCGCGCAGTCGGCCGATGGTGCCGTCGGCGATCATCCGCCGCACCTCGGTCACCGCCTGCGAGCCCAGGCTCTGGAAGCCGATCTGGCAGGCGAGCCCCGAGCGCTCGGCGATCTCGGTGAGTTCCTCGAACTCGGCCAGGGTCGCCGTGGTGGGCTTCTCCAGGAGCACGTGGGAGCCGTGCTCCAGGGCCACGCGCGCCAGGGGCAGGTGGGTGTGGATCGGGGTGACCACGAGGGTGATCTGGGCGCCGGTGGCCTCGATGGCCTCGCCCAGGTCGGTGTGGAAGGGGAGGGGGCCGTGCCCCTCGAGGTCGTCATCGGGCTCGGGCGGGCGCTGGTCGCACACGCCGACCAGTCGGACCAGCCCGGCCGCCACCGGCGCGCGCAGGGCGCGCAGGTGGTGGCGGCCGTGGCCGTGCAGCCCGACCAGGAGGACGGGGACGGGGGGCTGCACGCTCATGCCTCTTCCTTGAGCAGGTCGGCGACGGAGACGGGGGTCCCCGAGGCGATGGAGGCGTTGGCCGCCAGTCCGGTGAGCAGGGCGTTGCCGCCGTCGGCGTGGTCGGGGCGCACGCCGTCGTCGGCGCCGGAGAACAGGGCGTCGAGCATGACCTGGTCGCCGCCGCCGTGGGGGCCGTCGCCGACGGCCACGGGGATCTCCTCGGGCCGCTGCCAGTGGCGGCGCAGCCACAGGCGGGCCTCGGAGTGGTCCTTGGGGGCGGGCATCCCGCGCACCGGGGTGTTCTCGTCCTGGTCGGGCGAGGTGTACTCGAACTCGGTCATGTCCAGCTCCAGGCGGCCCCGGCTGCCGGTGAAGGAGATGCGGTAGCCCTCCCAGGGCGCGTAGGCCACCAGGTGGTAGCTCAGCCGGGCGCCGGTGTCGTAGCCGACCAGCACCGACATGTCGTCCTCGATGGTGATGCCCGGCCCGAACACGTTGAGGTCGCGGCGGTAGCCGTCCTCGTGCTCGGCCTCCAGGTAGAGCGCCGTCAGGTCGGGGCTGTCGCTCATGTGCAGGGCGAAGGGGTCGCTCTCCGCGGCGGCGGCCTCGTGGCCGCGCTCGTACTGCGCGCCCAGGCCGTGGCGGCGGGCGTTCTCGGGGCCGTAGAAGAACAGTCCGCCCTGGGCGTAGACGTTCGTGGGGCGGGCGCCGATCCACCAGTTGACGAGGTCGAAGTGGTGGCTGGCCTTGTGCACGAGCAGCCCGCCGGACTGGGACTTGTCGCGGTGCCAGCGGCGGAAGTAGTCGGCGCCGTGGCGCAGGTCCAGCAGCCACTCGAAGTGAACCGAGCCGATCTCGCCGATGGCTCCCGAGGCCAGCAGGTCGCGGACCTGGCGGTGGACGGGGTTGTAGCGGTAGTTGAAGCCCACCGTGACGCGGCGGCCGGTGCGGGCCTGGGCTTCGTTGATGCGGCGCAGGCCGTCCAGGTCCGCGGTCATGGGCTTCTCGGTGATCGCGTCGACGCCGGCGTCCAGTGCGGCCACGACGTAGTCGGCGTGCGTGCGGTCGACGGTGCACACGATGACCTCGTCGACGCGCTCCTCACGCAGCATGCGGGAGAAGTCCTCGGCGGCGTAGGTGGGCACCGCGTCGAGTCCGGCGTCGGTGACGATGCGGTTGTGCACCGCCATCCGGGTGCTGTTGGTATCGCACAGCGCGACGAGACTTCCCTGGTCACGATGGGTGTCGACCAGGGCCCGGGTGTACATCCGGGCTCGCGACCCGGTTCCGACGATGGCGTACCTGCGTAGAGTGGTGTCGTTCACACACGACATGGTAAACGCTTTCCGACCATCAGGACAAGAGCACCCCTGCCGAGATGGAGCAGGTCATGGCCTCGCCATTCGATGCCAGCGAGTGTTCATAACAGCACTTTTCGTGACGCTCATGTGAAGAAACGATGCCTGGTGCTCGTCTTCATCGCATTTTCCGTCGGGAGAACGGCGTCGCCCCTGTAACGATCCGGGGCATAGATGGCGTTCAGGGGGAAACGAGTCGTTGACACCCATGAAACCCGGTGCTAGAAACTGAACATCCTAGTACGTGGATAGCGCTTACCAAGTCGGTCGTCGCTGATCCGGCCCGTGTTCTCGGACACGTTCCACGCACTCACCGTGTCCCTCCAGCGAGATTGGCGGTCTCCAGTCATGAAACCAGGCCCGAACGTGCTCGCCGCCACCGCGGCGGCCGCCCTCCGGGGTGGTGGAACGCCGTGAGCGCGCTGCTCCAGCGCAGGCCCAAGGCGGACCCCGTCGCGGCCGCGCCCGCCGCCAGGACCAAGACCCGCGCCGGGAAGCAGGGTGCCAGGCAACGCGAGAACCTCGCGGCCTACGGCTTCCTCGCCCCGTGGTTCATCGGACTGTTCTTCATCACCGCGGGCCCGCTGCTGGCCTCCCTGTACTTCTCCTTCACCGACTACAACCTCATCGGCGACCACTCGTGGGTCGGCCTGGAGAACTACGCACGCATGCTCGAGGACGAGCGGCTGCACAACTCCCTCCGGGTCACGTTCGTCTACGTGTTCGTGTCGGTGCCGCTCCAGCTGGCGCTCGCGCTGGCCCTGGCGATGGTCCTGGACCGGGGCGTACGCGGACTGCCGCTGTACAGGTCGGTCTACTACCTGCCCTCCCTCCTGGGCGGCAGCGTCGCGATCGCCATCCTGTGGCGCCAGGTCTTCGGCGCCAACGGTCTGATCAACCAGGTGCTGGCCTTCTTCGGCATCCAGGGCGAGGGCTGGGTCTCCCACCCCGACTACGCCCTGGGCACACTGATCGTGCTCAACGTGTGGACCTTCGGCGCGCCCATGGTCATCTTCCTGGCCGGCCTGCGCCAGATCCCGCGCATGTACTACGAGGCCGCCTCGGTCGACGGCGCCGGCCCGTTGTACAAGTTCCGGCACATCACGGTGCCGCTGCTCACGCCGATCATCTTCTTCAACCTGGTCCTGCAGATCATCAACGCGTTCCAGACCTTCACCCAGGCGTTCATCGTCAGCGGCGGTACCGGCGGTCCCTCCGACTCCACGATGTTCTACACGCTCTACCTCTACCAACGCGGCTTCGGTTCCTTCGAGATGGGTTACGCCTCGGCGATGGCCTGGCTGCTGCTCATGATCATCGGAGGCTTCACCGCGGTGAACTTCCTCGCGTCCAAGTACTGGGTCTTCTATGGCGATTAAGACGACGGCCCCCGCGACCACGCAAGAGCGCTCCCGGGCCGCACGCATACGACGGTTGCTCATCCACATCGGGCTCATCGGCTTCGGGCTCATCATGCTGTACCCGCTGCTGTGGATGCTCGCCAGCTCCTTCAAGCCGACCGCGGAGATCTTCCGCGCCCCCGGCCTGATCCCCGAGACCTTCACCCCGGGCAACTACACCGAAGGCTGGACGGCACTGCAGTTCCCGTTCCACCACTACCTGCTGAACTCGGCGATCGTGGTGGTCGGCGCGATCATCGGCAACCTCATCGGGTGCTCGATGGCGGCCTACGCCTTCGCCCGCCTGGAGTTCCGGGGCAAGCGGCTCTTCTTCGCCATCATGCTGGCCACCATCATGCTCCCGATCCACGTCGTGATCGTGCCGCAGTACATCCTGTTCGCGGAGATCGGCTGGATCAACACGTTCCTGCCGCTCATCGTGCCCAAGCTGCTGGCCACCGACGGGTTCTTCATCTTCCTGATGGTCCAGTTCATCCGCGGCCTGCCCAAGGACCTGGACGAGGCCGCCCGCATCGACGGCTGCGGACACGTGCGGATCTTCTTCCAGATCATCATGCCGCTGTCGCTGCCGGCGCTGGCCACCACCGCGATCTTCACCTTCATCTGGACCTGGAACGACTTCTTCAGCCAGCTGATCTTCCTCACCAGCCCGGACATGTACACCGTGCCCGTCGCGCTGCGCACCTTCGTGGACTCCAGCTCCCAGACGTCCTGGGGTCCGCTGTTCGCCATGTCGGTGATCGCCCTCGGCCCTGTGTTCGGCTTCTTCCTCGCCGGACAGAAGTACCTGGTCAAGGGCATCGCCACCACCGGTATCAAGTAAGTCGAAGGGACATACGACTATGCGTGCACACCCTGGCAACGGGCGCCCCCGGGCCCGTAGCCTCAGCTCCGACGGGCGCCTACGGCGCCGCCCCCTGCTCAAGATCGCGGCCGGCGTCAGCGCCGTGGTCCTGGCCGCCACCGCGTGCGGCGGCGGCTCGGGCTCCGACGACGGCGTCGTCGAACTGCGCTTCTCCTGGTGGGGCGCCGACGACCGCCACGCGGTCACCCAGCAGGTCATCGAGGAGTTCGAGGCGGCCAACCCCGACATCCGGATCGTCGGGGACTACACCGACTGGGCCTCCTACTGGGACCGTCTGGCCACGAGCACCGCGGCCGGTGACGCGCCCGACATCATCACCCAGGAGGAGCGCTACCTGCGTGAGTACGGCGACCGCGGCGCCCTGGCCGACCTGAGCGAGCTCGAGTCGCTGGACCTGTCGAACATCGACCCGCTGGTCGCCGAGAGCGGCGACATGAACGGCCAGACCTACGGTGTGGCCACCGGTGTGAACGCCTACACCATCATGGCCGACCTGGACGCCTTCGAAGAGGCCGGCGTCGAACTGCCCGACGACGAGACCTGGAGCTGGGACGACTACGTCGACCTGGCGATCGAGATCTCCGAGACCACCGGCGGCGACATCCTGGGCGCCCAGAGCATGGCCTACAACGAGGCCGGCTTCCAGATCTTCGCCCGTCAGAAGGGCGAGAACCTCTACAACGAGGACGGCACCCTCGGCTACTCCGAGGAGACGCTGACCGAGTGGTTCTCGATCACCGACCGCCTGCTGGAGGCCGAGGGCCAGCCCACGGCGTCCGAGAGCGTGGAGATCGAGGCGCTCGGCCCCGACGGTTCGGTGCTGGCCACCAACACCGGTGCCATGGCGCACTTCTGGACCAACCAGCTCGGTCAGCAGACCGAGACCTCCGGGCACGAGATCGAGCTCCTGCGCTACCCGGGTGAGTCCACCGAGGACCGGGCCGGCATGTTCTTCAAGCCGGCCATGTTCTACTCCGTCTCGGCCGAGTCCGAGCACCCGGAGGAGGCGGGCCGGTTCGTGGACTTCCTCGTCAACAGCAACGAGGCGGCCGAGCTGATCCTGGCCGACCGCGGTCTGCCCGCCAACATCGACGTGCGCGGGCACATCGTCAGCCAGCTGCCCGAGGCCGACGCCCGCAGCGCGGTGTTCCTGTCCGATATCGAGGGCACGATCGAGGACGGCAACCCGCCGCCGCCGATCGGCGCCGGCGAGGTCGTGGACATCATCAAGCGGATCTCCGACGACATGGGCTTCGGCGAGCTGACGCCCGAGGAGGCCGCACAGCAGTTCACCGAGGAGGTCGAGGCCGCCACCGAGGCGTCCTGACCCTTCCAGCGTGACGGGCCCGGCCAGTGGGAGCGCTCTAGCTCCGGCCGGGCCCGTCGTGTGCGTGGCGGCCGGGGCTCATCCGTTCGGCCGCGCGGTGTCGGACACGGCGGCCAGGGACAGCTGGGCCCAGGCCACGTCGCGCCAGGAGCCGTGCTTGTGGCCGATCTCGCGCAGGACGCCGACGGGCTCGAAGCCCAGGGCGCGGTGCAGTCCCTGGCTGGCGTCGTTGGGCAGCGTCATGCCGGCCAGGGCGGTGTGCATACCGCGTTCGGCCAGCCGGGGGAGCAGGGCGCCGTAGAGGGTGCGGCCCGCGCCCGTGCGACGTCTGCCGCGTTCGAGGTAGACGCTGACCTCGCAGGACCACCGGTAGGCGGCGCGGGCGCGGAAGGGCGCTCCGTAGGCGTAGCCCACCACCCGCCCCTGCTCCTCCAGGACGAGCCAGGCGTGGTCGCGCTGGGCGTCGGCGATGCGCCGGGCCATCTCCGCGGCGGTGGGCGGCTCGTACTCGAAGGTGATCGAGGTGTCGGTGACATAGGGGGCGTAGATCGCCGCACAGGCCTGCGCGTCGGCCGCGGTGGCGTCCCGGACGTGTGCCGTGGTGACTGTGGTGTCCATGAGTCCACCATAGTGGATTAATTTGTGCACTATAGTCGCCATATGAGCGACGCACTGGGTTCAGCCCTGGCCACCACCCTGCGCGATCTTCGCAGATCGCGCGGCCTGTCCGGCGCCGCCCTCGCCGAGCGCTCGGGGGTCTCGCGGGCGATGATCAGCAAGGTCGAGCGCGGCGAGACACAGCCGACCGCGCAGCTGCTGGGCCGGCTCTCCGCGGCCCTGGGCATGACCCTGTCGGAGCTGGTGGCCCGAGCCGAGCAGGGGGAGCGGCGCCTGGCGCGCCGCTCGGAGCAGCCCGTGTGGACCGACCCGGTGACCGGCTACCGGCGCCGCGCGGTCACCCCCACCGCGGGCGGTGCGCTGGAGCTGGTGGAGGTCGAACTCCCGGCGGGAGCGGAGGTCTCCTACCCGGCCGACTCCTACCGCCACCTGCACCACCAGATCTGGGTGCTCGAGGGCGAGCTGGCCTTCCAGGAGGGGGACCTCCTGCACGAGCTCGGCGCGGGGGACTGCCTGCAGATCGGCGCGCCCGTCCCGTGCGTGTACCGCAACACCGGCGAGCGCGCGTGCCGCTACCTGGTGGCGCTCGCCCGCCGGGAGGCCTGACCCCCGCTCGCCCGCCCCGCCGAAGGAGCCGGAGGCTCTCGGGCGGGTGTAGGGGCCCCGCCCCTCGCACAGCGGCCCGGGCGCGAGGGGAAGCGTCCGGCCGTATGCTCTGGTCCGATCATCACCCCTCGGCCCCAGGAGGTCGGCGTGTCCGTGGAACCCGTGCGTCACCGCGCCTCAGGACTGGCGTTCGCGCTGGCCGCGGCCCTGTTCTTCGGCGGGGCGGGTGTGGCGGCCCGCCCTCTGCTGGAGTCCGGGATGGACCCGCTCCAGGTCACCTGGCTGCGCCTGGCCGGAGCGGCGCTGCTGCTGTCCCCGGTGGCGCTCCTGCACTGGCGGGTGATGCTGCGCCGGCCGCTGCTGGTCCTGGCCTACGGGGTGTTCCCGATGGCCGGGGTCCAGGCCCTGTACTTCGCGGCCGTGGACCGGATCCCGGTGGGCATCGCCCTGCTGATCGAGTTCCTCGGCCCCGTCCTCCTGCTCGTGTGGTTCCGCCTCGTACGCCGCACCCGGGTGGCCCCGGCGGCGGTGGTGGGCGTGGTCCTGGCGGTGGCCGGGCTCGGGCTGCTGCTGGAGGTGTGGTCGGGGATGAGTCTGGACCCCGTCGGCGTGGGGCTGGCCCTGGGCGCGGCCGCGGCGCAGGTGGGGTTCTTCCTGCTGTCGGACGCCACGGGCGCGGACGCGGATCCGCTGGCCGTGATCGCCATCGGATCGCTCGTGGCGACCGCGCTGCTCGCGGTCCTCGCTCGGCCGTGGTCGATCCCGTGGGGGACGCTGGCCGAGCCGCTCCCGCTCGGCGGGGCACACGTGCCCGGGTGGGCGATCGCGCTGTGGTTGGCGCTGGTGTGCACGGCGATGGCCTACTTCGCCGGGGTGAGCGCGGTGCGCCGGCTCTCGCCGCAGGTCGCCGGGGGCGTGGCCTACCTGGAGGTGGTGACCGCGATCGTCCTGGCGTGGGTGCTGCTGGGCGAGGCGCTCAGCACCGTGCAGGTCGTGGGAGCGGTCGTCATCGTGGCGGGCGCCTTCATCACCCAGACCGCGGTGCCGTCGCGGCCCGCGCCGGACGCCGCCGCAGGAGAGGAGCCCGGGCTCGTGCCGGCGGCGGACGCTCCGGATCCGCGCGCGGGCTGAGGACCGGGCGAAGGAACGGCTACCGGGAGGCGCGGAAGGTGGCGCGGTAGGCCAGCGGGCTGACGCCGACGACCCGGTGGAAGTGGCGCCGCAGGGTGGTCGCGGTGCCCATCCCGCAGCGCGCGGCGATCTGCTCGACGGTGGCGTCGGTGCTCTCCAGGAGTTCCTGGGACAGGCGCACGCGTTGGCCGTGCAGCCACACCAGCGGAGTCGTCCCGGTCTCGACGCGCATGCGCCGGACGAGCTGGCGGGTGCTCAAGCCGGCCCTGCGGGCCAGGTCCGCGACGGCCAGCGGCCGGTCCAGGCGGGCCCGGGCCCACTCCAGTGCCGCGCCCAGGCTGTCGGGGGCGCAGGGCACGGTGGGCGGCGGGATGTACTGCGCCTGCCCGCCCGGGCGGTGGACCGGTGCGACGAGCCGGCGTGCGAGACCGCCGGCCGCCGCGGCGCCGTGGTCGGTGCGGACCAGGTGCAGGCACAGGTCCAGGGCCGCGGTCTTGCCGGCCGAGGTCAGGACCTGCCCGTCGTCGGTGTAGAGGACGTCGGCTCGCATGTTCACGAGGGGGTGGCGTCCGGCGAGCGCGTCGGCGTGCATCCAGTGCGTGGTCGCGCTGCGGCCGTCGAGCAGCCCGGCGGCGGCGAGCACGAAGGCGCCGGTGCACAGGGACACGATCCGGCGACCGGCTTGGTGGGCGGCGCGCAGGGCGGCCAGGTACTCCGGGGACGGGGGCGTCTCGATGTCGTGGGTGGCGGGCACGACCACGGTGTCGAGGCCGGGCACCTGCCCGAACCCGTACGCGGGGACCCCTGGCAGGAACGGTGAGGGGCCGCCCTCAGCGGTGTGGGTGCTCAGGCGGTACCAGTCGCCGTCACAGGAGAGGTCGGAGCGGTCGACGCCGAAGACCTCCGCGGCGATCGCCACCTCGTAGGGCATCGTGTGCTCGTGGACGGCGATTCCGACGGAGTGCATGGCGCAAAGTGTACGCAAGGCGGCGGATCGGACACTGGTGGGGTGCCGTCCCCAGGCCGGAGGATGGCTCCATGGACGCGATTTCGAGCAGGGGCCCGCGTGCGGGCCGACGTGTACTGGTCTACGGCGCCACGGGGCACACCGGGCGGTTCGTGGTCCAGGAGCTGGTGCGGCGCGGCCTGGAGCCCGTGCTGTCCGGACGGGACTCGGACAGGCTCGCCGAGCTGGGCCGCCGGCACCCGGGCCTGGAGGTGCGTCCGGCCGAGGTGGCGGAAGCGGAGGCGCTGGCGAAGGCCGTCGTGGACGTGGCGGCGGTGGTGAACTGTGCCGGGCCCTTCCTGGACACGGCGGGACCCGTGGCCGCGGCCGCGGTGGGCGCCGGCGCCCACTACCTGGACGTGACCGCCGAGCAGCCCTCCGTCCAGGCCACCTACCGTGCCCACGGCGAGGGCTCGGTCCCGGAGGGCGTGGTGGTCCTGCCGGCGATGGCGTTCTACGGCGGGCTCGCGGACCTGCTGGCCTCCGCGCTGGCCGACCGGTCCGGGGGCGCGGTGGAGTCGGTCACGACCGCGGTGGGTCTGGACCGGTGGTGGCCCACCGAGGGCACGAGGGCCACCGGGCGGCGCAACACCGCCCGCCGCCTGGTCGTCGCCGACGGACGACTGGTTCCGGCGCCGGAGGCCGCGCCGAGCCGCACCTGGGACTTTCCGGCCCCGCTCGGGCGGCACGCGGTGGTGGCCCTTCCCTTCACCGAGGTCATCGCGATGCACCGGCACCTGGACGCCGGGCGGATCGACTCCTACCTGAGCGAGGCGCCCCTGTCCGAGTTGCGCGACCCGGCCACCGGCGGCCCCGAGGCGAGCGACGAGAGCGGCCGGTCGGCCCAGCGGTTCGCGGTCGACGTGCGGGTGCGTGCCGAGGGGGTCGAGCACCGGGCCGTGGCCACGGGCCGGGACATCTACGCGGTGACCGCGCCGCTGGTGGCCGAGGCGGTCACACGGGTGCTGGACGGCCGGGTGCGCGCGGAGGGCGCCGTGGCTCCGGGGCAGGTGTTCGACGCCGCGGACTTCCTGGCGGCGCTGTCCCCCTGGCCGTTGGACGTGGAGCTGTCCGAGGGATGAACCGGCCGGTGGTGTGCGGGGCATCCGGCCGAGGCCGGAGTCGTGTGGGCGTGTAACGTCGACGAAACATACTTCGTCCTCATCGGGGACACGAACGCATGCCCATCGCACGCCGTCGTCCCGTCCCGCCCGGGCGGGACGACGGCTCCGAAAGGACCCTTCACGTATGACCGCTGCCAACGAGTCCGCGCTGGCGAACCACCATCCGGGCGTGCGCTCGGCCTTCGAGCACGTGGCGCGCCGCAACCCGGACGAGCCCGAGTTCCAGCAGGCGGTGCTGGAGGTCCTGGACAGCCTCTCTCCGGCCCTGTCCCGGCACCCCGAGTACGCCCAGGAGCGGATCCTGGAGCGCCTGTGCGAGCCTGAGCGCCAGATCGTCTTCCGCGTGCCGTGGCGTGACGACGGTGGCCGGGTGCACGTCAACCGGGGCTTCCGGGTGGAGTTCAACAGCGCCCTGGGGCCCTTCAAGGGCGGCCTGCGCTTCCACCCCAGCGTCAACCTCGGCGTCGTCAAGTTCCTGGGCTTCGAGCAGATCTTCAAGAACGCGCTCACCGGCATGAACATCGGGGGCGGCAAGGGCGGCAGCGACTTCGACCCCAAGGGGCGCTCCGACACCGAGGTGGAGCGGTTCTGCCAGTCCTTCATGACCGAGCTCCACCGCCACCTGGGCGAGCACACCGACGTCCCGGCCGGCGACATCGGCGTGGGGGCCCGGGAGATCGGCTACCTGTTCGGCCAGTACCGGCGCCTGGCGAACCGGTGGGAGGCCGGGGTCATCACCGGCAAGGGCCTGGACTGGGGCGGCTCCCGCGTGCGCACCGAGGCCACCGGGTACGGGAACGTGCTGTTCACCCAGCGGATGCTGGAGCGTGTGGGCCAGAGCCTGGACGGCCAGCGCGTGGTGGTCTCGGGGTCGGGCAACGTGGCGATCTACTCGGTGGCCAAGGCCCGCCAGCTCGGCGCGACCGTGGTGGCCTGCTCCGACTCCGGCGGCTACGTCGTGGACGAGCGCGGGATCGACGTCGACCTGCTCCGGCAGGTCAAGGAGGTGGAGCGCGAGCGGATCAGCGTCTACGCCGATCGCCGCACGGGTGCGCGCTACGTGGAGGGCGGCAGCGTGTGGGACGTGCCCTGCACGGTCGCGCTGCCCTCGGCCACCCAGAACGAGCTGGACGCCGACGCGGCGCGCACCCTGGTCCGGGGCGGCGTCAAGGTGGTCTCCGAGGGGGCGAACATGCCCACCACGCCCGAGGCCGTACAGGTGCTGCGGGACGCCAAGGTCCTGTTCGGGCCGGGCAAGGCGGCCAACGCCGGCGGTGTGGCCACCAGCGTCCTGGAGATGCAGCAGAACGCGCGGCGCACCTCGTGGTCCTTCGAGCACACCGAGCAGGAGCTGGCCGAGGTGATGTCGGACATCCACGACCGCTGTGAGGAGGCGGCCGAGCGCTACGGGTCGCCCGGCGACTACGTGCTGGGCGCGAACGTGGCCGGCTTCGAGCGGGTGGCGGGCGCCATGCTCGCCCAGGGCCTGATCTGAGCGGTGTCCGGGTGCGCCCGCGGGCGCACCCGCCCCGCCCCGCGCCGGGTCGGCCCGTGGTCACGGCTCCAGCAGCCGGGCCAGGGGTGCGCGGACGTCGGCCGGGTGCAGGCCCTGGGGATCGAGGTCGTCGGCGGAGGCCCACAGGAGTTCCGGGGTCGAGGAACATTGGAACAGGATTCGGCGCTAAGGGGTGTGGTTCTCCCGAAGCTACGGTCAGAGGCAAAGTAACCGCTGAGTAGCTGCGCGGCCTGGGGTCGGGGGCGAACCAAGTTAGCCCGAAAGAGTCAATGGCCTGCTCATCGGGTAGCTGAGCTACTGCGGTGCCGGAGGGCGCTCCGGCGGTCGCCTCCGCCGCGGCGCGGCACCATTACGCAACACGGGCCCGAGTAGGTCCCGGCACATGCGTAGACAACTCCTCCTGCTCGGTGCCGCGTGCGCGTTCGCCGTACCGTTCCTATTCAGTGTGCAGGAGTGGGTGTTGGGCCCATCTGCTGTCCCTGCGCGTGTCCCGAACGGTGGTGGACGCGCTGGTTCCCCGCGTTCTCTCCTCCCCTGCCCGGTGACGCGCATCGTGTGCGCGTTCCGTGGCAGGGCGGCGGGGTCCCTCACACCCCAAGGACCCCGGTTCGGTCTGGACGGTCCGAGGCCCGCCACCATCACTCCGGTGGTGGCGGGGCGGTGCCGTCCGACGCCGGACCGGGTGCCCCAGAGCGCGCCTGCCAATGGCCACCGCGGCGGCGTCATGGCGAGTCATGTTTCGGTTGTTGCTGTTCAGGGGCTCGGCCCAGTGCTGGGCGCCCCACTTCGAGGTGTAGGCCGGATCGACGGCCACGACCGCGATTGCGCGTTCGGCGGCCATCGACACGATCCGGGCGCGGAGCCTGGCGATGGGCATGGCGGAGATCAACTGCCGGAAGCGCTTCCTGCGGCCGTGCTTCTCCCGGGTCTTGCCGGTGGCGAAGTCCAGGTCCTCGATCGCGATCGCCTGTACGCCGGTGCGCTGGGTCCAGTGCAGCAGCCCGGTCAAAGCGTGTCGGACCTGGGCGTCACGGTGCGCAGCACGACCGGTCAAGTCGAAGGAGAACCGCTCAGGGTCCCCGACCGGGTTGCCGTGCGGGTCGAGCCGGTAGGCGGCCAGATGGTCGGCGTTCATATCCACACCCACCACCCCCTTCGCACGGGCCGCCGCCAACGGCAGGGCCCGCGCCTTGGGCCGGGTCCAGGAAGCAGTGATGTACCACCGGCCCCGCTCCACATCGAGGTGGATCCGGTAGGCCACCGCCCGATTCGCTTCGACACGGTCGGCCCACTCGGCACCGCGATGCGCGAACGCCACCCGGCAGGAGAGCACGTACCGGCCGTGCGGGGCGTTCGCCAGATACTCCAGCGGAGCCGGGAGCCGGATCGACACCCGCCCGTCCGGGGTGAGGCGGATGGTCTCGTTGCCGTACCGCTTACCGGACTCCCCATCGGCCTGGAGGAAGAACCGCCCGGCCTCCCACCGGTTGCGCCAGTCGGCTTCGGTGAGCTGTGCCTGGTCCAGGTGGTGGCGGGCCTTCAGCAGGCGTTTGCCGCCCCGCACCACGTGCACCCGCCCGGCCTCGATGTCCGCGCGTGCCCGTTCCAGACGGTCTTTGAGGCAGGCCAGGCGGCGGGACTTGGCGTGCCATTCGCGCCGCGACCGGTACCCGCCCGGGGCGCGTTTGGTGCCCTTCTCCCCCAAGGGGAGGGAGAGCCGGTGCTCCAGCATCCGGATACCCGCTTCGAGCTTGTGCAGGTGAGCGGCCTGGCTGCGGCGGGCCAGTGCCCACTGGTCGTGGGTGGCCTTGGTGATCGACCCCGCCCACCGCGACGACGACTGCACGGTCACATCCCGTTTACGCGCCGCCCAGGTATCGGCATCGTGGTCGCGGCCCTGACGGCACCGGGTCGCCAGGTCACCAGAAGCCAGCGACCCCAGATGGGCACCCGCCACACGCAGGACCTGCTCATCGGCCGGGGTGAGGTGTGTGAGCCGGTCACGCACCGCCACCCCGGACGGGCCCGGGACCACAGAGGGGGCGCCAATGGACCGCAACCGAGTCGTGTCGCGCTGCACCACGAGCCCCACCTCACGAACGTGTCCTGGTACGTGTGTTCGATCACAGAAGGTAGCAGCGCGGGCGGGGTCGTGTCCGGCGAACACGGAATATCGAGGACGGCGTCCCCGTCCAGGCTCGGTGCTCCGGGCACACGCACGAGCACGACCGCGAGTTCGCAACCGAGGCGCGTCCATGACCACTCATGCATGGGCAAGGACACTCATGCACACTCAACCGACAACAGTCCCCAACCCCTGTTCTCCGCGGTCCCGGCGCAGGCGGTCGTGGGCGGCACCGAGTCCACCAGTACCTACTCCTTCATGGGTTCGTTCCAGCCCTCCTACCCCGCGCCCCCGCGGGAGGACGGCCACGGCTGCGGCGTCCTACTCCTGGCCCCCCAGTGGGTGCTGACCGCCAGCCACTGCGCCGGCAAGAACCCGACCAACGCGAAGGTGGGGGGTCCCCCAGGACTGGAAGGTCCGGATCGGGTCGCTGGACACCGCGTCCGGCGGCGAGGTGGCCGAGGTCGACCACTACTACCGGTTGGCGACCAACAACGACGAGGGCGGCTTCTGGGGCAGGGACCTCGCCCTGATGCACCTGGCGGACCCGGTCGGGGCCGAACCCGTGCGAATCGCCCGCAGCACCCCGGCGGAGGGCTCACCGGCCCGGCTCCTGGGCTGGGGCATGACCTGCGACGACGGCGAGGACCCGGCGTGCTACCCCGAACGGTTGCACGAGGCCGACACCGTGGTCCAGCCGGTCTCCGCGTGCGGGTCCTCGGGCCCCACCGACGAGCTGTGCATCGGCAGCCGCGACGGCAGTGTCAACGCGGCCAACATGGACTCGGGCGAGCCCGCGCTGGTCCGCGAGGACGGGGAGTGGGCCGTGGCCGGCGTGGTCAGCGGTCCGAGTGGGAACGACGCGCCGGTCTGGTTCACCGACGCCTCCCTGCACACCGAGTGGATCGAGGGCATCATCGACGGCACCGAGGGCAGCTGGAGTCGGAGGGGGCCAAGGTCCTCGAACTGGCCTCCGAGCCCGTGCGCGCGGGCGACCCGCTCACCATGCTCGTTCCCTACACCCGCCTGGAGTGCTCCGCTGAAGCCGTGGTCCCGCACCTGCGCGAGGGCGGCTACGAGCAGGACGACGCGATCCGCTACGCCTCGGACGAGGCCTGCGGTGTCCAGCCGGGCATGTCCGGTTCGACGCTGCTGGCCCCCGACGGCTCCACGGTGGTGGGGGTCCACAACACCCACAACCGGAACGGCGGGGAGTGCACCGACAACAACCCCTGCGAGGTGGACGGGGACGGCGACCTCGCCTTCGAGCAGGGCCGCGCCTACGGCCAGCAGGTCCACATGATCACGAACTGCCTGACCGCCGGGTCCGAACTGGACCTGGTACAGCCGGACTGCACCCTCACCGGGGCCGCGCGCTCCTGAACCACCCGGCCGGATCGAGCGCAGCCGCCGGCGCCGCTTCACGCATCCCCGAAGGCGTCACCGCCGAGCAGGCCGCCGCGCTGCCGATGGCGGCCGAGACGGCGTGGCGCGCGCTCGACGACCTCGGCGTCCAGCCGGGTGATCTCCTGCTCGTCCACGGCGCGGGCACGACCGTGGGTGAGGCGGCGGTGCGCTTCGCGCTGCACCGGGGTATTCGGGTGATCGCCACAGCCGGGCCGACTCGGGCCGCCGCCTTGGAGGAGATCGGCGCCCAGGTGACCGCCTACGGCGAGGGCATGGCCGAACGCGTCAGCGCACTGACCGGAGGCCCCGTCGACCGCGCCTTGGACACGGCGCCGACCGGCGGTCGGATCGACCGTGCCGACCAGCCCAGCCCGGCTGGCGGCTCACTACCGACCTTGATCGAGCTGACCGGGGATCCCGACCGTGTCCTCACCGTCTCGGACTTCGCCGCCGCGGCCGAGCTGGGTGTCCGGATCACCACCGAGATCCGCTACGACCAGATGGACGAGTTCGCCCGGCTCGCTGGCGAAGGCATCTTGGTCGTACCGGTCGCCCGCACCTACACGCTCGACCAGATCCAGAAAGCGGCCGAACTCAGCCAATCCCGCCGCCCCGGCGGCAAGCTCATACTCGTCCTGTGAGCTGTGAGCGCACCGGCGTTGGGGTCGTTTCGACGCGCCGGTCACACGGCTTGGAATGAGCCGCCGTCGATACGGAAGTCCGAGCCGGTGATCCAGGCGGCTTGGTCGGAAACCAGGAAAGTGACCAGGTCGGCGACCTCGGCGGGTTGCCCGGGACGTCCCAGGGGAATGCCGCCGACCCATTTTTCGAGCATCTGCGCAGTGGGGTCGTTGGGGGCGCCGTGGGCGGATTGTGTGAGCAGCGCGGAAATTGCGTCATTGGCGATCAGGCCGGGGGAGATCCTGTTGACCCGGACACCGCGCCCGGCGAATTCGTTGGCCAGTGCTTTGCTGTAGGTCGACAGCGCCGCCTTCGCTGCCTGGTAGGGGGCGTCGGGGCCGATCGGAAGGTAGGCGCCCACCGAGGTGACGTGGATGATCGTGCCGCTGCCTCCTGCGATCATCTCGGGGAGGACCGCGCGGTCCAGACGGACCGAAGGCAGCAGGTTCAGCTGGAGTGTCCGTTCCCAGATGTCGTCCGATGCCGATAGCAGTCCGTCGGGTGGTGGGGTACCGGCACCGACGTTGTTGATCAGTACGTCGACACCGCCGAGCAGATCGGTGGCGGCGGTGACCAGCTCGGCGCAGCCGTCTGCTGTGCTGAGGTCGGCTGAGATGAAGTGCACTGCGGTCGGCAGGTCCCCGGGATCTTTTCTGGCCGTCGCGACGACCGTCGCGCCGGCGGCTGCGAGCCGGGAGGCGACGGCGCGCCCGATTCCTTTGCTGCCACCGGTGACAAGAACGCGGCGCCCGTGCAGGCCGCCCCACTCGTGGGCTGTCGTCATGATCGGTTCGGGCATGCTGTTCCTCTTTCACGAAGGAGGTAGGTAGTGGTCGCGGGTCAGCGATGGAGAATCGTGGATTCGATGATTCGTTTCCCGACACGGGCGGCGATTCCGGCCGGTAACAGCCTGCTGAAGATGAAGGTCTGCAGAGCGTTGCCACCGCCGTCCACCATGGCGGGCCGCCGCCGGCTCAGCGCGGCCAGAGCGGTGCGGGCCACGTCTGCGGGCTGACGTTTGCGCAGTGGCGACGCCGCTGCGTTCATCGGAGTGTCGGTGGGGCCGGGGGCGACGGCCACAACCCGCACGCCAGTGCCAGCGACCTCGGCCCATACGGCCTGGGTGAAGGAGAGTACGAAGGACTTGGACGCGGAGTAGGCGGCCATGTACGGCGTCGGCTGGTAGGCGCCCGTGCTGGAGATGTTGAGCACCGATCCGCGGCCGCGTCGCACCATGCCGGGGAGCAGTCGGGCGGTCAGTTCCGCCAGTGTCCCGACGTTGAGTTCCAGCATCGCGCGCAGCCGCATCGGGTCGGTGTCGGCAAGGGCACCCAGTTGGCTGGCGGCGGCGTTGTTGACCAACATCTCTACCTCGATCCCTGCCTCAGCAAGCTGGTGCGCGAGCAGCCGGGGCGATTCGCGGTCGGCGAGGTCGAGGGGCGCGGTGAGGACATCGACGCCGTACTGAACGCGTAGGCGGGTCGCCGTCGTCTCCAGGAGTTCGGCGGAGCGGGCCACCAGAACGAGATGGGCGCCGTGTCCGGCCAACTGGTCGGCGATCTCGGCTCCGATGCCGGACGTGGCGCCGGTCACGACCGCGGTTCGGCCTTTCATCTGCGGTGCGGTGGTCATGCCGAGAACGCTAAACTGTGACATCAGTGTCAAGGTCAACATCGGAGATGTTCGGAGAAGCGCGGTGCGGATCGGAGAACTCAGCGCGGCCACGGGCGTGAGCAGTCGCTCCCTGCGCTACTACGAGCAACAGGGCCTGCTGCGAAGCCGCCGTACGGCCAACGGCTACCGGGAGTACGAGCCGGACGCGGTAGAACAAGTCGCCTTCATCCAAGACCTGTTCAGCGCGGGCCTGTCCTCGAAGGTCATCCGCGACAGCCTCCCGCTTGCCGGACACACGCGCACGGAAGCGGACTGCTCAGCACTTCTCACTCGTGTCCGCGAGGTTCGTGACGAACTTGCCAGGCAGGAGCTGCGCCTGGCACAACGCCGGAAGACCCTCGACAGTTATCTCGCCGGTGAAGCGACACCCCGCGGCATGCTGGCCGCGTCTCCCCGGCAAGCCGCGGACAGTACGGCGGACTGACAGGCCATTCGTGCGCTGCTCCTGTGGTAGCGCTGTCGCCGAGAGCGCCCTCAAGCCCGGGGAGGCGCATTCTCGCGCCGAGGCCGTGTACTTGACGTCGTCGCGCTCCTGCCGGGCGCGAGCGCGGGACTCGGGGCCGTTGCTCCGCCTTTGTTCATGTCGACCTCTCTCACGGCACCCCACGCATCCCGCCAAGCGCGTCGACATCCAGGCGGAAACGGTTCCTGCTGCACTTCGCGGGCCGGCGCCGACCGGGCCGTCGGCGGGGTCGGGCCGTCGGCCCGGTCAGGGGAGGCGGGTCAGCGCGGCGTCGAGTGCGTCCAGGTACCCGGCGACCGGTCCCAGCGTGAGCACGCCGCTGCCCGCTCCCGCCACCTCCGCCGACGCCGGGGCGAGCGCCTCGCGGGCGCGCCGCATCGTGCCGCGGTCGCCGAGGAGGAGGGCCGCGCGCGCGGTCAGGCACCACAGGGCCTCCTGCAGCAGGTCCGCGGGCGGGTCCGGGACGCGGCGCAGCGCCTCGGCGGCCCGCTCGCGCTGGTCCCGGGCCGACAGCACCAGCGGGCGCGTCCACGGCGCGTAGGGGCCGGGGTCGGCCGTCTCGTCGGTCGGGGCGGGCAGGCCGCGCCGCTCGCGCAGGCACACCAGGGCCAGGTGCGGCAGACCCTCCGCCAGGCCGGGCATGCCGGTCTCGCCCAGGTGGGCGGCGGCCTCCCGGTAGGCGGCCTCGGCCGCGTCGTAGGGCACGCGGTCGTCGCCGGCCAGGCGCATCGCCCCGTACCAGCGCGTGAACACGCTCGCCAGCGGCCGTTCGTGCCGCACGGCCAGGCGGTCCACCTCGGCCGCGTGGGCCTCGGCCCCGGCCGGGTCGTCCAGCGCGGAGCGCGCCTGGAGGCGGACCAGGCGTCCCAGGACCTCGAAGCCCGGCAGACCGTGCCGCGCCGCCAGCTCGACCAGCTCCGCGCCGATCGCGTCGCGCTCGGGCGCACGGCCGGCGCGGTCGAAGCTCTGCATGAACACGCCGTTGAGCGTGAAGGCCAGCAGCGTGGCGTCGCCCAGGCGGCGGGCGATCCGCTCGGCCTCCCTGGCGGCGCGGCGGGCGCGCACGGTGCCGCCGCCGCGCGACTCCAGGGCGATGGTGGCCAGCAGGCGGGCGCGGACCGCCTCGTGGCGGTGCGGGGGCAGGTGGTCCAGCGCGCGCTCGGCGGCGGCCACCACCCGTGCGGCCTGCGCGGGGTCGTCGGAACGGGTCCAGATCGCGGGCACGTCGTAGGCGCCGATGACGCGTGCGGTCAGTTCCGGGTCGCCCGTCTCCTCGGCGGCGGCGATGGCGGCGGTGCGCTGCCGGCGGGCCTCCTCCAGGCCGCCGGCGCCGGTGACCGCGAGCTCGCGCAGCAGTCCGACGGTCGACTCCAGGCGGGCGCGGGACCCGGCGGCCACGGTGCGGTCGAAGGCGGCGCTGGCCCGGGCCCACACGTGTTCGGCCGCGTCGCCGGGTGCGGCGTCGGGGGAGAGGTGGTCGGCGTGGTGGAGCACGTCCTGCTCCAGGCGGCGCAGGCGCGGTCCCGGGTCCACGCCCAGCTGTTCGACCAGGAGCGTGCGCGCTCGGCGCAGCACCGCCAGGGCGTCGCCCTGGCGGCCGGACCGGTACAGGGCCAGCGCGAGCAGGTGCCAGGCGTCCTCGCGCCAGGGGTGCTCGGCGGCGTGCGCGTCCAGGTCGGCGACGGCCTCGGCGGGCCGGCCCAGGTCGATCAGGGACCGGCCGCACTGTTCGACGGCGTGCAGGCGCAGCTCCGCCAGACGGGAGCGCTCGGCCCGGGTCCAGGGCTCGTCGGCGAAGTCGGCGTAGGCGGGTCCGCGCCACCGGCTCAGGGCCCGCCGCAGGCGTTCGAGACGGACCTGGGCGGTCAGCGCGTCGGCGCCGGAGACCTCCCGTTCGAAGCACCAGGCGTCCACGGTGTCCTCGCCGGTGCGCAGGGCGTAGCCGGGCCCCTCGGTCACGAGCAGGCGGGCGGGTGTGCGCGGCGCGCGCCCGGGTTCCAGGGCTCGGCGCAGGGCCGCCACGAAGGTGCGCACCGCCCCGACCGCGCCCGGGGGCGGGTCGTCCCAGAGATCGTCGACGAGGCGTTCCACGGGCACGACCCGCCGGTGGGCCAGCAGGAGCCGGGCCAGGACCGCGCGGTGGCGCGGCCCTTTGAGAGCCACGGGCCCGCCCTCCCCGTCCCAGGCCGCGACCGGCCCCAGGACCCCGAACTCGACCTCCACCGGCCACCTTCCGTCTCGGCCCCTGCCGGGCGTGCTCATCGGATGCTCATCCGCGACGGGCACGCTGTGCGTACCGGTTCGTCGACGAAGGAGAAGAAGAACCATGATGCCTGCCGGATTCGACCACCAGAGCGTCCGTGTCGCCGACGGGGTGTCGCTGCACGCGGCCGTGGGCGGGACGGGGCGCCCGATCGTGCTGCTGCACGGCTTCCCCCAGACCCACCTGATGTGGCGGCACGTCGCCGCCGACCTGGCCGCCGACCACACCGTGATCTGTCCCGACCTGCGCGGCTACGGCGCCAGCGACAAACCGGCCGAGGACGGTGCCGACACCTACTCCAAGCGCACCATGGCCGCCGACGTCGTCGCCCTGGCCCGCGAGCTGGGCCACGAGTGCTTCGCCCTGGCCGGCCACGATCGCGGCGCCCTGGTGGCCCTGCGCGCCGGGCTCGACCACCCCGCGGCCGTCACCCACCTGGCCTGCCTCGACGTCCTGCCGACCCTGGACATGTGGGACGTGCTGCACGGCGCGGACGCCGCGGTGGCCTTCCACCTGTACCTCATGGCGCAGCCGCCGGGGCTGCCCGAGCGGATGATCGCCGCCGAGCCCGACGCCTTCTTCGGCCACTTCCTCGACCTGTGGGCGGGTGAGGCGGGGGCGATCCCCGACGACGTCCGTGCCGCCTATCTGGAGGCCTGCCGTGCCGCGGTGCCCTCGATCGTGGCCGACTACCGTGCCTCGGCCGGCGTGGACGTGGACCACGACCGTGCCGACCGCGACGCCGGCCGCCGTCTGCAGATGCCGGTGAGCGTGCTCCAGCAGGACTGGGGCGCCGCGCTGGGCTACGACGCGGAGGCGGTGTGGTCGCGGTGGGCGGCGGACCTGTCGCACTCGACCGTGACCAGCGGCCACTTCATGGCGGAGGAGGACCCGGCCGGGGTGGTCAAGGCCCTGCGCGAGCTGCTGGCCCGCTGAACCGCGGGCCCGCGGCGGCGCCCCCTTCGTCGAGCTGATCGAGGGCCCCAGGACACCCAGTGGGACGCGCACGTGGGACGCGGGCGGCGCCCGGCGCGGAAGGAGGGCGTCTCGGGCCCGGGGCACGGCCCTGGGCCCGAGACGTCAGGCGGTACGGCGTATCGGCCGGCCGGTGCTCACCACAGGTGGTGGACCTGGGGGCGGATGAGCTCGTCGTAGACCTCGCGCACACGGGCGAGGGTCGCCTCGTCCAGCGGCGGCAGCTGCTCCGCGGCCGCGTTGCCGTGGGCCTGGGCGGCGTTGCGGGCCCCGGGGATGACCACGCTGACGCCCTCCTGGTCCAGGATCCAGCGCAGCGCGAACTGGGCCATGGTGGCGCCCTCGGGCACCAGGGGACGCAGCCGCTCGACGGCGGTGAGACCAGTGGCGAAATCGACGCCGGAGAAGGTCTCGCCCTTGTCGAAGGCCTCGCCCTGGCGGTTGAAGGTGCGGTGGTCGTCGTCGCCGAACGTGGTGTCCCGGGTGTAGCGGCCGGTCAGCAGTCCGCTGGCCAGGGGCACGCGCGCGATGATGCCCACGCCGGCCTCGCGGGCGGCGGGCAGGACCCGCTCCAGGGGCTTGTGGCGGAAGGCGTTGAGGATGATCTGGACGGTGGCCACGTTGGGGCGGGCGATGGCGGCGAGCGCCTCCTCGCACGTCTCCACCGAGACCCCGTAGGCCTTCATCCGGCCCTCCTCGACCATGCCGTCGAGGTCGTCGAAGACGGCGTCGGTGGCGATGACGGCCGCGGGCGGGCAGTGCAGCTGGACGAGGTCGATGGTGTCCACACCGAGGTTGCGGCGGGAGTCGTCGTTCCAGGCACGGAAGTTGCCGGGGTTGTAGTTCCCGGTCTCCTGGGGCAGGCGTCGGCCCATCTTCGTGGCCACGGTCAGGTGCGGGTACTCCTTGAGGAGCCGCCCGACGAGCTGTTCGCTGCGCCCGTCACCGTAGACGTCGGCGGTGTCGACGAAGGTCACGCCGTCCGCCACCGCGGCGTGCAGGGCGGCCATGGCGTCGTTCTCGCTGACCTCGCCCCAGGCTGATCCGATCTGCCAGGCGCCGAAGCCGACGGCGCCGACGGGCGTGTGTGTACGGCCGAGTTCGCGTGTCTCCATGACCGATGATCCTACGCCTGGTGGGAGCGCTCCACCGCCACCGGGCCCGTCCCCGGGCGCGGGCCGCAACGCTCGCGGTACGCCGCCGGACCCACCCCGGTGTGCGCCCGCACGGTGGCGCGCGGCCACGCCGGCGGGGTCGTGCCGGACCTCTGTACGCTCGCGGCATGGACTACTTCGCGGGCGATCCGCGCACCAACCGGGAGCGTATGCTCGCCGGCGACCCCTACATCGCCGACGACCCGGAGATCACCGAGCGCCAACGGCGCGCGGTGCGGTTGGCGGCCGACTACCACCGGGCCGTGGTCGCCGGGCAGCAGGAGGCCGCGCGTCCGCTCCTGGCCGAGCTGCTCGGGCACCTGGGCGAGGGTGTCGAGGTGCGGCCGCCGCTGTACGTCGACTACGGGGAGCACCTCTCCATCGGCGACCGGACCTTCGTCAACTACAACCTGACCGCGCTGGACGTCGCGCCCATCACCATCGGCGCGGACTGCCAGATCGGTCCGAACGTGCAGCTGCTGACGCCGACGCACCCGCTCGACCCCGAGGCCCGCAGGGCCAAGCTGGAGGCGGCCCTGCCCATCACGGTCGGAGACAACGTCTGGATCGGCGGCGGGGCGATCCTCCTGCCGGGCGTGTCCGTGGGGGACGACTCCGTGATCGGGGCGGGCGCGGTCGTCACCAGGGACGTTCCGGCCGGCGTCGTCGCGGTGGGCAACCCGGCGCGCGTGCTCCGCCACCTCTGACGGCTCAGCGCCCGGCCCCGCCGATCCGCTTCTCCACACCGTCGAGCAGGGCCTCCAGACCGAAGCGGAAGGTCTCCCACGCCTCCTGCTCGAGGTAGGGCTCGCTCTCGTTCTCGTTGCTGAACGCCCCGCTCTCGGCCATCCGGGACAGCACGGGGAACCGCTCGCCGAAGTCGGGCACGACCTCCTCCAGCTGGCCGGCGCGCCCGTGCCACCACTCGTCCTCGGGCTGACCCGTGACGATCGGGGCCTGACGGGACTCCGCGGCCGTCTGCACGAAGCCGCGGACCATCGTGAACAGGCTGCCGAAGGTGCTGCGGATCTGGTCGGGCGCCAGGCCCGCCCGCTCCAGCACGGCGGCCATCGACTCGAAGATCCGGTACTCGTTGGGGCCCAGGACCGGGCGGGCCTGGGAGACCTCCAGCGTCCAGGGGTGGCGCAGGTAGAAGTTCCACAGGCGCTGCGCCCAGGCCGTGGTGGCCTCGCGCCAGGGGAGGGCCTCGGTCTGCTCGGCGGCGTCGGCCAGCTCACCGAAGGCCTGGTCGTACATCAGCTCGACGAGTTCGTTCTTGCTGGCCACGTAGGTGTACAGCGACATCGCGGTGCGGCCCAGCCGTTCGCCGACGGCCTTCATCGACAGCGCGCCCATGCCCTGCTCGTCGGCGACCGCGATCGCGGTGTCCACCACCAGGTCGACGCTCAGTTCGGGCTTGGGCCCCGGGGCGGTCCGCTCGCGCGACTCCTGGGACGAGCGCCACAGCAGGGCCATGGAGCGGCGGACGTCACTCTGTCCGGCATAGATGACCACTTGCATCTCCTTAGTGTATAAACTAACGTTCGCAGGCCGTCAGTTTACCGCATAAGGATTTCCGAGGAGCAGAGTGCCTTCCGAACCCATCACCATGGCGGACACCCACGACACCATCCAGGTCAGAGGGGCCAGGGAGAACAACCTCGCCGACGTGTCACTGGACATCCCCAAACGGCGGCTGAGCGTCTTCACCGGTCTCTCCGGTTCCGGGAAGTCCTCGCTCGTCTTCGGCACCATCGCCGCCGAGTCGCAGCGGCTCATCAACGAGACCTACAGCACCTTCGTGCAGGGCTTCATGCCCAGCCTGGGACGGCCGGACGTGGACGGCCTGCGCAACCTGAGCGCGGCCATCATCGTCGACCAGGAGCGGATGGGCGCCAACTCCCGCTCCACGGTCGGAACCGCCACCGACGCCGCGGCCATGCTGCGCATCGTCTTCAGCCGCGCCGGGACCCCGCGCCTGGAGCCCTCCAGCGTGTTCAGCTTCAACAGCTCCGAGGGCATGTGCCCCGAGTGCGAGGGACTGGGCCGCACCAACCAGATCGACCTGGAGGAGCTCTTCGACCGCGACCTGTCACTGAACGAGGGCGCCATCAACGTGCCCGGCTTCGCCGTCGGCAACTGGTACTGGCAGGTCATGGCCGACTCCGGGCTGTTGGACGCCGACCGCAAGCTGCGCGACTACACCCCCGAGGAGTGGGAGACCTTCCTGCACCGGCCCGCCACCAAGGTCAAGGTCGGCAACCACTCCTTCAACTACGAGGGCCTCGTGGTCAAGGTGCGCCGCACCATCCTGTCCAAGGACCGCGACGCCATGCAGGCCCACATGCGCGCGTACGTGGACCGGGCCGTGACCTTCTCCACCTGCCCCGAGTGCGAGGGCTCGCGCCTGAACGCCGGGGCCCGGTCGGTCAAGGTCCAGGAGCGCACCATCGCCGAGTGCTCGTCCATGCAGATCAACGACCTCGCCGGGTTCGTCCGCTCCATCGACGAGCCCTCCGTCAAGCCGCTCGTGGACAACCTCGGCCACACCCTGGACTCGCTGGTGGAGGTGGGTCTGGGCTACCTGAGCCTGGACCGCGAGTCGGGCACGCTCTCCGGCGGTGAGGCGCAGCGCGTCAAGATGGTCCGCCACCTGGGCTCCAGCCTGAGCGACGTCACCTACGTCTTCGACGAGCCCACCGTGGGCCTGCACCCGCACGACATCGAGCGGATGAACAACCTGCTGCTGAGCCTGCGCGACAACGGCAACACCGTCCTGGTCGTGGAGCACAAGCCCGAGACCATCGCCATCGCCGACCACGTCGTGGACCTGGGCCCGGGCGCGGGCCCCGACGGCGGTCGCGTCATGTACACCGGCGACGTGGCGGGACTGCGCGAGTCGGGCACGCTCACCGGCCGCCACCTGGACCACCGGGTCACCCTGCGACCGCGCGTCCGCGCGCCCCGGGGCGCCATCCCCATCCGCGACGCGAACACCCACAACCTGCGCGACGTCGCCGTCGACGTGCCGCTGGGGGTGCTCACCGTCGTCACGGGCGTGGCCGGTTCGGGCAAGAGCTCCCTCATCCACGGGGCGCTGCCCGGCCGCGACGACGTGGTGGTCGTCGACCAGTCGCCGATCCGCGGCTCGCGCCGCTCCAACCCGGCCACCTACACCGGCCTGCTCGACCCCATCCGCACGGCCTTCGCCCGCGCCAACAACGTCAAGGCCTCGCTGTTCAGCGCCAACTCCGAGGGAGCCTGCCCCGAGTGCAAGGGCGCCGGCGTCATCTACACCGACCTGGCGATGATGGCGGGCGTGGCGTCCACGTGTGAGAAGTGCCAGGGGCGCCGGTTCCGCGACGAGGTGCTCACCCACGAGCTGCGCGGCCGCAACATCAGCCAGGTGCTGGCGATGTCGGTGGAGGAGGCGCGCGACTTCTTCCCCGGCGGGAACGCCCGGGCCATCCTCAACCGGCTCCACGACGTGGGTCTGGGCTACCTCGGGCTGGGCCAGCCGCTGACCACGCTCTCCGGCGGTGAGCGCCAGCGCCTCAAGCTCGCGATCAGCATGGCCCGCGAGGCGGCGGTCTACGTCATGGACGAGCCCACGACCGGACTGCACCTGGCCGACGTGGACCGGCTCCTGGCACTGCTGGACCGGTTGGTCGACGACGGCAACACGGTCGTGGTGATCGAGCACCACCAGGCCGTGATGGCGCACGCCGACCACATCATCGACCTCGGTCCCGGTGCCGGGCACGACGGCGGGCACGTGGTCTTCGAGGGCACGCCCGCGGACCTGGTGGCGGGCGGGGACACGCTCACCGCCCGCCACCTGCGCGCCTACCTGGGGATGTAGGCGACCGGCCGGGTCAGCTCGGGTCCTGTTCCAGCAGGGCCTTGAGCCGGCCCAGCCGCTCCCGCCACAGCGCCTTGGACCGGGCGGCCTCGTCGGCGTCGGCCAGGCGCGAGTGCTCCACGGCGACCACGGTCTTGGCCTCGCCCCTGGCCGTGAACTCGAAGGCCAACCGGGTGTCGGCGTCGAAGTCGGCGCGCAGCCGCTTGGGCGCGTTGGCCGTGCGCACCGACAGCGCGTGGTCCTCCAGCCAGCGCTCGCGCCCGGCCTCCTCGGCCACGGCCGCGAAGGCCCGTGCGGCGGCGACGTCGATGGTCTTGCTCGCGCTGCAGGCGAACCCGTCCTTCTTCTGGCCGGGCACGCGCAGTCCGCGCGCCTGCTCGTAGGCCACCGTGACGGTCTGGGCCCACCAGCCGCCCATCCCGTGCTCCTGGACCAGCCACGCGGCCATCTCGGTGTGGGTGCGGCCGGTGGCGCCCCAGGCGTCGAGCAGGTCGAACCACTGGCCGTAGTCGCGCCCGGAGGCGCGGTGCAGGGCCTCGTCGGAGACGCGGCTGCTGATCGCGGCGGTGGTCGGTCGTGTGGGGGCCGCGTGGTCGGCCGGGCTCTCGGCCGCGGGCTCGGGCGGTGCCTCGTGCGAGGTCTCGGCCGACGCCGCGGGTTCCGAAGCGGGGGCCTCCCCGTCGCGGCCGACGAGGTGCGAACGCGCAGCGGTGTAGCTCTCCCCGGTCTTGTCCATCCGGGTGCGCACGCGCTGCTTGAAGGACTTGTGCCTGGTCATGACGGCTCCTCGGCGACAGCGACGAAAGCCCACGCCTTCCCCGCCCGCCGGTGGGCACCGCATGCCGGCGTCCCGAGGACTTCAGGTCCCCTTTGCCCCCGTCAGGGCCGACGGCGTGGGCGCCGAAGCCGGGGGTTGGGCGCGGGACCGCACCGCCACCAGCTTACTCCGTTGCCGCCCGGGGCTCCAGCCCCGTCGCGGTTCAGCCCAGCAGGGCCGCCCCCGCGCACCAGCCCAGCGCCGCGGCGGCGAGCCCCGCGACCACGGTCAGCGCCACGTAGAGCACCGCGCGGGCGCGGGCCCCGGACTCGGCCAGGAGCAGGGTCTCGTAGCCGAGTGTGCTGAAGGTGGTCAGCGCCCCGCAGAAGCCGGTCCCCAGGGCGGCGGTCGCCGCCCCCGGCAGGGCGCCCGAGGCCGCCGCGGCCAGTACGAGGCCGAGGATCAGCGAGCCGGTGGTGTTGACCGTGAACGTGCCCCACGGCAGGGCCGCAGGGCCGAGGGACTGGACGAACCGGTCGACGAGGAACCGGCTCACGGCGCCCAGCGCCGATCCCGCCGCCACGGCGACCGCGACCAGGCTCACGCTCGCGCTCCCCGGTTCCGGTCGGTCAGGGCGCGAGTGAGCGCGGCGCCCGCCCACACGGCCGCGAGGGCGCCGACCAGCGTGGCCGCCAGGTAGGCGAGCGCCGTGCCGGAGGCTCCGGCCCCGGCCAGGCCGAGGGTGTCCGCGGCGTAGGTCGAGAAGGTCGTGAAGCCGCCCAGGACGCCCACGCCCAGGAAGGGGCGCACGAGCCGGTGCGGACGCGCCGCCCGGGCGACGAGCACCACCAGGACGCCCATGGCGAAGGACCCCGCGATGTTCGAGGTGAGCGTGGCCCAGGGGAAGGCCGAGCCGCCGTGGGGCACCAGGAGCAGCAGGGCGTAGCGGGCGCTGCCGCCCAGGGCGCCGCCAGCGCCGATGGCCAGCAGGGTCGCGCCGGTTTCGCGCAGGGGCGGACGGTCTCCCACGGCGGGCTCCCTCCCGGTCGCGTACGGGCCGCGGGGGCACGGCCGAGGTCGGCTAACAGGATCCCACCGGCACGCCGACCCGCGGGGGCGACCCCCCGTCGGAGGCGGGGACGTCTCAGGGGCGCCTCAGGGCCATCCCCCATGGTTCTTTGACCGCATGTATTAGATTCTGGCCATGCGGTCAGAAAATGAGCCACACGGTCAAAACCGGTCCTTCATCGAGCGGGCCCGCAGGAGGCAGATCGTCGCCGCGGCGATCGAGACGATCGCGGACGGGGGCTACCCCAACGCCTCCCTCGCGCGGATCGCCCAGCGGGCGGGCGTGAGCAAGGGGGTGATCTCGTACCACTTCGCCGGAAAGGACGAACTGATGGACCAGCTGGTGACGGACGTCTACACCGAGATCGCCGAGTCCGTCGTCCCGCACATCACCACCCAGGACAACGCCGCCGACATGCTCCGCGCCCACATACGGGGCCTGGCCGCCTACGCCCTGGAGCACCGGAGCCGGATGACGGCCCTGGCGCAGATCTTCCTCCACGCGCGCAGGCCGGACGGCTCCCCCCGGTACGGGGCCGGAGAGTCCGAGCCCCTGCACGAGGCCCTGGAAGGGCTCTACCGCGAAGGGCAGAGGAGCGGCGAGTTCCGCCCCTTCGACGTCCGCGCGATGGCCGTGACCCAGCAGTCCGCCACCGACGGCATGTTCGAGTACTGGCGCGTCCACCCCGACCACGACCTGATGGCCCACGCCGCCGAACTCGGCGAGCACCTGGTCCGCGCCACCCGCGCGGACCCGACGGAGCCCACGCCCCCATGACGAGGACACGATGACACCACGCCCCGCCCCCGCCCACGCCCCGGACGCGGCACCGCCGCGGGCCGGGCGCCTGTACTACGTCGACCACCTGCGCGTGGCCCTCACGGTCCTGGTCGTCCTGCACCACGTGGCCCTCACCTACGGCAACATCCCGGTGTGGTTCTACACCGAGCCCGCGCAGGACCCCTCCGGCGGCCTGCTCGACCTCTTCGTCATCCTCAACCAGACCTTCTTCATGGGGCTGTTCTTCCTGCTCTCGGGCTACTTCGTGCCCGGCGGCAGGGACCGGCGGGGCCGGCGCGGATTCGTCCGCGAACGCCTGGTGCGCCTGGGCGTGCCGTTCCTGCTGTTCGCCCTGCTGCTGCGTCCGGTGCTGACGGCCCACACGTACCCGCTGTGGGTGGAGGGAGCGGCCGCCGAGGGCGCGGAGCTGCCCTACTGGCTGTACTACCTGCTCTCCTTCGACCCCGGCCCGCTGTGGTTCGTCGAGGTCCTGCTGGTCCTCACGCTCGCCTACGTCATGGTCCGCGACGTGCGCGAGCGCCGCGCCCGGCGCCGCGGGGCGCCGGTGGAGCCCTCCGCCCGGCCGGCGGACTCCGCCCCGCTGCGCTGGTTCGTTCCCGTCGTGGCCTTCACCGTGGGCCTGGCCCTGGTCTCGTTCCTGTGGCGTTGGGTGAACCCGGCCCCCTACTGGCCGTTCGTGGGCCTGCCCAGCCCCGACTACCTGCCCCAGTACGTCGCCCTGTTCACCGTGGGCGTGCTCGCCTTCCGCGGCAACTGGTTCACGCGCCTGCCGAGCCGGGCGGGCTGGTACGGGCTCGCGACGGCCGTGCCCGGCCTGGCGGCGTCACTGGCCGCGTTCGTCCTCTTCGGTGAGGACTCCGGCGTGCCCGGCACGGCCCCGGCGCTCGTGCAGATGGTCGCCGAGTCGTTCTTCGCCGTCGGCGCGATGCTCGTGCTGATGGTGTTCTTCCGCCGCTTCCTGGACCGGCGGACCCGCTGCACCGGGTTCCTGGCCGACAACGCCTTCGCCGTGTACGTCCTGCACCCGCTGGTCCTGGTCGGTCTGGGCCTGGCGTTGAGCGGCTGGGACGCGGTCGCCGCCGTGAAGTTCCTGGGCGCCGCCGCCCTGGCGGTCCCCGCCTGCTGGGCGCTGGCCGCGGCGGTCCGCGCCGTTCCCGGGGCCGAGCGCGTTCTGTGAGGACCGCGTCGCGGGCCCGCCCCAGGCACGAAGCCGGGGCGGGCCCGCTCGCGCGTGCGGTCGGGCCGCTATCCCGCGGCGACGGGCGCGGGCTCGCCGGTGGCGAACTGGGTCCGGTACAGCTCGGCGTAGCGGCCGTCCCGGGCGAGCAGTTCGGTGTGCGTGCCGCGCTCGACGATCCGCCCGGCCTCGACGACGAGGATGGCGTCGGCGGCGCGGACCGTGGACAGCCGGTGGGCGATGACCAGCGCGGTACGCCCGTGCAGGGCCTCGGTGAGGGCGGCCTGGACGGCGGCCTCGGACGTGGAGTCGAGTGCGGAGGTCGCCTCGTCGAGGATGACCACCTCGGGGCCGGTGATGAGCAGGCGGGCGATGGTCAGCCGCTGGCGCTCGCCGCCGGAGAAGCGGTAGCCGCGCTCTCCCACGACGGTGTCCAGGCCGTCGGGCAGGGCGGCGACGAGGTCGTCCAGGCGGGCGCGGCGCAGGGCGTCCCAGATCTCGTCGTCGGTGGCGTCGGGGCGGCCCAGGCTCAGGTTGGCGCGGATGCTCTCGTGGAAGAGGTGGCCGTCCTGGGTGACCATGCCCAGGGTGGCGCGGATGGAGTCGAAGCTCAGGTCGCGCACGTCCACACCGCCCAGGCGCACGGTACCGGCGTCGGTGTCGTACAGGCGGGGGGCCAGTTGGGCGATCGTGGACTTGCCCGCGCCGGAGGATCCGACCAGCGCGACGGTCTGCCCGGGTTCGACGTGGAAGGACACGTCGCGCAGGACGGGCCCGTGCTCGGTGGTGTCCAGGGTGGCGACCTCCTCCAGCGAGGCGAGGGAGACCTTGTCCGCGGTGGGGTAGGAGAACTCGACGTGCTCGAACTCCAGGGAGGCGGGGCCCTCGGGCACCGGGCGCGCGTCGGGCTTCTCCTCCACGAGCGGCCGCAGGTCCAGGACCTCGAAGACCCGGCTGAAGCTGACCAGGGCGCTCATCACCTCGACGCGGGCGCCGGCCAGGGCGGTCAGAGGCGCGTAGAGGCGGGTGAGGAGCATGCCCATGGACACGACGGTGCCCGCGTCCAGCTGCCCGCGCAGGGCGTAGAAGCCGCCCAGCCCGTAGACGAGGGCGAGGGCGAGCGCGGAGACCAGGGTCAGCGCGGTGAAGAAGACCTCCTGGACCATCGCGGTGCGCACGCCGATGTCGCGGACGCGGTCGGCGCGGCGGGCGAACTCGGCGGACTCCTCCTGGGGGCGGCCGAAGAGCTTGACCAGGGTGGCGCCGGGGGCGGAGAAGCGCTCGGTCATCTGTGTGCCCATGGCGGCGTTGTGGTGGGTGCGTTCGCGTTCGATCTTGGCCAGCCGGGCGCCCATGCGGCGGGCGGGCAGGATGAACACGGGCAGGAGCAGCAGCGCCAGCAGGGTGATCTGCCAGGACAGCGTGATCATGACGGCCATGGCCAGGAGGAGGGTGACCAGGTTGCTGATCACGCCGGAGAGCACGTCGCTGAACGCACGCTGGGCGCCGATGACGTCGTTGTTGAGGCGGCTGACCAGGGCACCGGTACGGGTGCGGGTGAAGAAGGCGACCGGCATGCGCTGGACGTGGTCGTAGACGGTGGTGCGCAGGTCCAGGATGAGCCCCTCGCCGACGCGGGCCGAGAGCCACCGGATGATGAGGCCCAGTCCGGCCTCGGCGACGGCCACGGACGCGATGAGCCCGGCCAGGAGGAGGACGGGCCGCAGCGCGCCGCCGTCGATGATGGTGTTGACGACCCGGCCGGCCAGCAGCGGGGAGGCCACGGCCAGGACGGCGCTCGCCACGCTCAGCGCCAGGAACCAGACGAGGTGGCGCGAGTGGGGGCGGGCGAAGGCGGCGATCCGCCGAAGGACGGGGAGGGAGAAGGGGCGCTGGTCCTCCCGGGCGTGCATCGCGTGGTAGATGGAGTTCCACGCGGCCATTTCCATGCTCATGTTCGACCACCGGACGGGTTGGGGCTGTTACCGAGAACCCTAGAACCTCAACATTTATTTAGGTCAACCGTGCGACGACGGACCGCTCACCGATCCGGCGCCGGTGAGGCCTCGGCCCTGGTCCGGCGCGGTGCGCCGCGGAGCACGCTCACCGCGTTGGCCCCCACGATCGCCGCCACCGCCAGCCACTCGACCACGGCCAGCACCTGCCCCAGGACCACCAGCCCCACCAGCGAGGCCAGGACGGGGTGCACGCTCATGAACAGGCCGAAGAACCGTGCGGGAACGCGGCGCAGCGCCAGCAGGTCGACCAGGAAGGGCACCGCCGAGGACAGCACGCCGGCCGCGGCGGCACAGGCCAGCGCACCCGCCGTCGGGGGATGGTGGACGAACACCACGGCGCCGACCGGCACGAACAGCAGACCGGAGACGAGCGCGGCCGCCGCCGAGCCCTGCGCTCCCGGCAGCCGCCGCCCCACCGTCCGGTTCAACAGGATGTATGCCGCCCAGCACACCGCGGCCGCCAGGCCCAGGGCGATACCGATGTGGTCGGTGGTGGGCTGGGGGCGCATCAGTACGGCCACCGCCCCGGCGGCCGCCAGCGCGCACAGCAGGTCGGTCGACCGGCGGGACGCGGCCAGCGCGACGGCCAGCGGGCCCAGGAACTCCAGGGTCACCGCCAACCCCAGTCCGATGCGGTCGATCGACAGGTACAGCGTGAGGTTCATCGTCGCGAACACGGCCGCCAGGGCCAGGACCGGCCACCACTGGGCGCGGGTGAACGACGCCAGGCGCGGCCGGCCCACCGACAGCAGCACCACCGCCGCGACCCACTGGCGCACCGCGACCACCCCGGTCGGGCCGATCACACCGAAGGCGAGCGCGCCCGTGGCCGCGCCGACCTGGTTCGACAGTCCACCGGTCAGCATCAGGGCCACGCCGGCCAGGCGGACCGAAGGTTGCGAAGTCTGCATGCCGCGAGCATGCGCCCCACCTTCGGATACGCAAAATGCATGGTTGCGCCCATCCATACGCTGGAGTCATGGATGTCGAACTACGCCACCTGCGTTGCCTGGTCGCCGTCGTGGACACCGGCACCTTCACCGACGCCGCGCTCGACCTCGGTGTCTCCCAGGCGGCGGTCTCGCGCAACGTGGCCGCCCTGGAGCGGATCCTGGGCGTGCGCCTGCTGCACCGAACCAGCCGGGAGGTCGTTCCGACCACGGCGGGCGTGCAGGTCCTGGCCCGTGCCCGGCACCTGTTGGCGGGAGCCGACGACCTCGTGCGCGAAGCGGTCTCCGGGCACACCCGGCTGCGCATGGGCCACGCCTGGTCGGCGATGGGGCGCCACACCGCCCGGTTCCAGCGACGGTGGGCCGAGCGCTACCCCGACACCGACCTGCACCTGGTCCGCACCAACACGCCGGCGGCGGGGCTGACCGAGGGATTGTGCGACATCGCGGTCGTGCGGGCCCCGGTGGAGGACCGCCGGTTGGAGGGGGCCACGGTCGGCCATGAAAGGCGTTACTGCGCCCTGGCCGCCGACGACCCCTGGGCCCGGCGGCGTTCGCTGACCCTGGCGCTCGTGGCCGAGCGGGTCCTGCTGGTCGACCCCCGCACCGGGACGACCACCCTGGACCTGTGGCCCGAGGACGGCCGGCCGGCGGTGGAGCGCACCGGCGACATCGACGACTGGCTCTCGGCGATCACGGCGGGCCGCGGTGTGGGGATGACCCCGAAGGGCACGGTGACGCAGTACCGGCGCGACGGGATCGTCTTCCGTCCGGTGCGGGACGCTCCGCCCGTGCCGGTGCGGCTGCTGTGGCGGCGCCACGACCGTTCCTATTCAGTGTTCAGGAGTGGGTCCAGGACCCATCTGCTGTCACTGCGCGCGTCCCGAACGGTGCTGGACGCGCTGGTTCCCCGCGTTCTCTCCTCCCCTGCCCGGACACGCGCATCGTGTGCGCGCTCCGTGGCAGGGCGGCGGGGTCCCTCACACCCCAAAGACCCCGGTTCGGTCTGGACGGTCCGAGGCCCGCCACCATCACTCCGGTGGTGGCGGGGCGGAACCGTCCGACGCCGAATCGGGTGCCCCAGGGCGCGCCTGCCAATGGCCACCGCGGCGGCGTCATGGCGAGTCATGTTTCGGTTGTTGCTGTTCAGGGGCTTGGCCCAGTGCTGGGCGCCCCACTTCGAGGTGTAGGCCGGATCGACGGCCACGACCGCGAGCCCGAATTCGGCGGCCATCGACACGATCCGGGCGCGGAGCTTGGAGGTGGGCATGGCGGAGATCAACTGCCGGAAGCGCTTCCTGCGGCCGTGCTTCTCCCGGGTCTTGCCGGTGGCGAAGTCCAGGTCCTCGATCGCGATCGCCTGTACGCCGGTGCGCTTGGTCCAGTGCAGCAGCCTGGTCAGGGCGTGCCGGACCTGGGCGTCGCGGTGCGCAGCACGACCGGTCAAGTCGAAGGAGAACCGCTCGGGGTCCCCGACCGGGTTGCCGTGCGGGTCGAGCCGGTAGGCTGCCAGATGGTCGGCGTTCATATCCACACCCACCACCCCCTTCGCACGGGCCGCCGCCAACGGCAGGGTTCGTGTCTTGGGGCGGGTCCAGGACGCGGTGATGTACCACCGGCCCCGCTCCACATCGAGGTGGATCCGGTAGGCCACCGCCCGATTCGCTTCGACACGGTCGGCCCACTCGGCGCCCCGGTGAGCGAAAGCCACCCGGCAGGAGAGCACGTACCGGCCGTGCGGGGCGTTCGCCAGATACTCCAGCGGAGCCGGGAGCCGGATCGAGACGCGCCCGGCCGGGGTGAGGCGGATCGTATCGTTGCCGTACCGCTTCCCGGACTCCCCGTCGGCCTGGAGGAAGAACCGCTCCGCTTCCCACCGGTCCCGCCACTCGGCCTCGGTGAGCTGCGCCTGCTCCAGGTGATGACGAGTGTTCAGCAGCCGCTTACTGCCCCGCACCACATGCACGATCCCGGCTTCCCAGTCCTGGCGCACCTTGGCCAGACGGTCTTCGAGGACCGTCAGGCGGCGGGACTTGGCGTGCCATTCGCGCCGCGACCGGTACCCGCCCGGGGCGCGTTTGGTGCCCTTCTCCCCCAAGGGGAGGGAGAGCCGGTGCTCCAGCATCCGGATACCCGCTTGGAGCTTGTGCAGGTGAGCGGCCTGGCTGCGGCGGGCCAGCGCCCACTGGTCGTGGCTGGCCTTGGTGATCGACCCCGCCCACCGCGACGACGACCTCGCGGTCAACTCGCGTTTACGCACCGCCCAGGTCCCAGCGTCATGGTCGCGGCCCTGACGGCACCGGGTCGCCAGATCGCCAGAGGCCAGCGACCCCAGATGGGCACCCACCGAACGCAGAACCTGCTCATCGGCGGGGGTGAGGTGTTGGAGCCGGTCACGCACCGCCACCCCGGACGGGCCCGGAACCACAGAAGAGGGCTCGATGGGCCGCAACCGTGTCGTGCCACGCTTGGCCACCGACTCCACCTCCCGAACGTGGCCTGGTACGTGTGTTCGATCTCAGAAGCTAGCAGCGCGGGCGGGGTCGTGTCCGGCGAACACGGAATATCGAGGACGGCGTCCCCGTCCAGGCTCGGTGCTCCGGGCACACGCACGAGCACGACCGCGAGTTCGCAACCGAGGCGCGTCCATGACCACTCATGCATGGGCAAGGACACTCATGCACACTCAACCGACAACAGTCCCCAACCCCCCACCCGGCCACCCACGGGGCGGTCGCGCTGCTCACGGAGCTGTACCGGGGGCGGTGGCGCCGGGACCTCAGACGGCGCTGTACTCGCGCGACGGAGCCTCGGTCGGGGCGTGCGCGGCGGCGCGCACGCGCACTCCGGCGTCCTCGGGGGCCAGGAGCATCGTGCGGGCCAGCCCGGCCTCGGCCTGGGCGCAGGCGCGCACCACCAACGGCGCTGTGAGGGTGAACAGCGCGCCCGCCACCATGTGGATGACGGTGGTGGCCAGGACCGGGGACTCGGGGTAGACGTGGCTGCCCAGGTCGGTGTAGCCGGGGATGGTGTACAGCGACCATCCCCAGACGGGGTAGAGCAGACCGGCCAGGCCGCCGACCCACCAGGTGACGGTGAGGACGAAGGCGGTCACCGCGACCGGGAAGCGCACGATGGCGTGCAGCGCGTCCAGCCAGCTCTGGGAGCAGGAGAGCGGGGTCAGCGCTCGGCGCAGGGGACCCGCCCCGGGGGCGGGGGAGCGGTAGGGGCGGCGCTCGACGGTCCGTCCGGCGAGGTCGGCCAGGCGGACCCGGTCGGCGTGGGCCAGGCCACGGGCGGTGTGGAGGGCGCCCACCAGGACGAACAGGCCGACGACGGCGACGGCCGAGCCCGCGCCCGCGGCGAGCCCCGCCAGGACGACGGCGAAGGAGACCACGGCCAGGGGAAAGCCCAGCAGTACGTAGCGGGTCTCGGCGGCGATGCGGGTGAAGGGGGTGTGGGTCGTGTCCATGGCACCGAAGCTACGCCTGCGGAGGCCGCACGTCGGTGCCGTACGCACGCGGAGTCGGGGTGGTGCAGGCCCCACCACCGACCCGCGCCCCGGCGGTCAGAGGCCGTTCAGGAACACGATGGCCCCGGAGTTCTCCAACGCGTCGACGACACCGGTGCGGGCCAGCCCGTTGAGGAACAGCAGCACACCGGCGATGCACAGGATCCATCCCATCGCCTCGCGGGAGCCGGACTCCACACGGGTGCGCCAGCGCTCCAGACGGGGGCGCAGGCGTTCCCCCATGACCCGGTACCCGAGGTAGAGCAGGACCGGCGGGAGCACCATCACCACGTTGTAGGCGGCGATCATGGGCACCCACGCGGAGGGAGCGAGCTCGGCGGCGGTCATGATGCCGATCGCGCCCAGGTAGGGCAGGGCGGTGCCCGCCTCCAGGAACCCGGTGGCCAGCCCCAGGGCGACCATGGCGCCCGTGCGCAGCGACTCGGGTCGGCGGCGTTCGCGGGACCTGGACGGCATGACGAAGCCGTAGGCGAACAGGCCGGCGCCCAGGACGGCCATGCCCCAGCCCATGGCGGGCCCGTCTGCCAGGCCGTTCAACGACGACAGCACCGCGCCGAGCCCGAGCATCAGGGCGAAGCCGAGCACGAAGTAGAACGCGGCGACGGTGCCGAGGAAGGCCAGCAGCGGCCGGGCGACCGAGCGCGTCCCGCTGAGCAGGACGTAGAGCGTGATCCCGATGGTGGCGGGACTGAGCGTGTCCAGCAGGGCCAGGCCCGCCACGGGCAGCAGGACTTCCCAGGGTGGCATCGCGCTCTCCTCCTTGTTTCTCACACGACTGTGCTAAATAAAATAGCACGTGTGTGTTAAAAAGGGGAGGTGCCAAAGATCGTCGATCACGAACAGCGCCGCCGGGAGCTGACCGAGGCCCTGTGGCGGGTCATCGCCGAGTCGGGCCCCGAAGCGGTGTCCATCCGCACCGTGGCCGCCGAGGCGGGCCTGTCCACGGGAGCCCTGCGCCACTACTTCCAGACCCGCGAAGAGCTCCTGGTGTTCGCCATGCGACTGGCCGAGGAGCGCGTCACCGAACGCATGATCGCGCACCAGAGCGCCCAGGACCCCGCGACGACGGTGGTCGACCAGGTGGCCGGCCTGGCCGAACAGCTCCTGCCCCTGGACGAGACCCGTCTGGCCGAGTACCGGGCGTGGGAGGCCGCCGGCATGCTCGGCGAGCGCGACACCGACCGCGAGCACCGCTGGCGCGAACAGCGCCGGCTCTACCGCCGACTCGTCGCCGGGCTCGCGAGGCTCCCCGCCGACGACCCCTCCCGGCCCCACCCCGACGCGGACGTGGAGGAGTGGTCCGAGCACCTGCACACCTACGTGGACGGTCTCGCCCTCCAGCTCGTGGTCACCCCGTCGGTGGTCGGCCCGGAGGGGGTGCGCGCCCGGCTGCGCGCCTTCCTGGTCCGCGTCGAGGCCGTGCTCGCACGTCCTGACGCCTGAGGGCCCCAGGGGCCCGCGTACGGACGAGCGCGCAGTGACCGATACTGGAGCGCGACACACCCACGGCGCAGGAGGACAGCGTGACGAGCAGCCACCACGACCAGGACCGGCCGGATCCGGCCTACCGCGACGCCGATCCCGCCGACGTCCCCGCTCTGGTGGACCTGGTCAACTCCTGCTACCGCGGCGACTCCTCCCAACAGGGCTGGACGACCGAGGCCGATCTGCTCGACGGCCAGCGCGTGGACGCCGACGGCCTCCTCGCCCTGCTGGCCCGGACGGACACCCGGCTGCTCGTCGTCGAGCTCGACGGCGACCTCGTGGCCTGCTGCGAGCTGCGGCGCGACGGGCAGGACGCCTACTTCGGCATGTTCTCCGTGCGCCCAGGACGGCAGGGCGGCGGCCTGGGCCGGATCGTGCTCGCCGAGGCCGAGCGCACGGCGGTGGCCGGCTGGGGCAGCCGCCGCATGCGCATGAAGGTGATCCGCCAGCGCACCGAGCTCATCGCCTGGTACGAACGGCGCGGCTACAAGAGCACCGGCAACACCGAGCCCTTTCCCTACGGCGACGAGGCCTTCGGCCTGCCCAAGCGCTCCGACCTGGAGTTCGTCGAACTCGTCAGGGACCTGCCGGTCGACGCCGGCTGAGCGGCTCGCGCCCGTGGAACCCGCCCGCACCGTGAGGCGTCCTACCCGCCGACCGTTCACGAACACCGGAGGGAACACGGATGGCCGACGACCACAGGGATGCCGCTCCGGACCACCCGGCCACGGGCCTGCTGGCCCGGCTGCGCGGGAGCGCGCCGGCCGATGAGGTCCTGAGCCGGCACGACTGCCACCTGGACCGGGCGGAGTACGCCGACGCCGTACCGCTGGAGCTGGTGTCGGGCGAGCCCCTGGTGGGCCTGGCCACCACCAGCGCAGGTGAGTCGTTCCAGCTCTGCGGCGGGGACGAACGGCGGCCCGTGCTCTACTACGACGACGCCGACAGCGTGCTGGTGCTCGGCCGGGACCTGGCCGAGGCGGTGGAACTGCTGATCGGCGTGCCGTACCTGCTCGACATCATGCACACCCTGGCCGGGCGCGGCCCCGCGGCCGCCACGGCCGAGCACGAGGAGCTGGCGGCCCAAGGCATCGCCGCCGACGAGGCGCGGTCCCGTGAGCGGACGCACCATCGCCTGGCCGCCGAGCTCGGGCTGCGCGCGATGCCGGTCGCCGATCTGCTGCACCGGCTGCACGGGACCGCCGAGGAGCTGGCGCCCGGGCTGGAGGTGCTGTGGGTCGACGGCGGCGAGTCCAACCCGATCCCCCACGCGGTGGCGCCCCAGGCGTGACCCGGGGGAGCGGGCTCAGCCGCGTTCGAGGTTGGCGGCCATGCGCTCCAGCACGTTGACGGTGGCGTGGTACTCCTCGGCGCTGATGCCCTGGGCCAGACGGCGGCGCGCGCCCTGCACCTTCTCGAACAGCACGTCGTGCGCCGCCTCTCCCTGGGTCGACAGGGACAGGGCGACCAGGCCGTCGATCCAGCCGCGTCCGCGCAGTTCGTCCACGACCGGGGCGACCGAGGGCTCGTCCTCCTCCAGGAAGGCGGCCAGTCTGCGGTCCAGGTCGGCGACCGTGCCGGGTTCGTTGTGCAGGGACGTGAGCACCTGCCAGTGGCGGCGTCCCAAGGCCTCGGAGGCCAGGGTGCGGTCGAGATCGTTCTCGATGAGCCGGTCGAGGTGTTTGAGCCAGTAGCCGATCGGTAGGTCGGACAAGGTACCTCCAGCGGGAACGGCGGTGTCCGCACGGTAGTCGACGATAGCCGCGCGCGGGCCGGTCGGCCAAGGACACGCGCGGTGTCGTCACCGCCCGCTAGTGTGCCCGCATGTCCCCTTCGTCCTCTGACACGGTGCCGCTGGGCCTGCGTTTCGTGCGCGGCGACGCCACCAGCCCGCAGGCCGCCGGGCCCAAGGTCATCGCCCACGTGTGCAACGACCGCGGCGGCTGGGGCAAGGGATTCGTCCTGGCCCTGTCCCAACGCTGGCCCGAGTCCGAGCGCGACTACCGCGCCTGGCACCGCCGCCGGGCCGAGAACGACTTCGGCCTGGGCGCGGTGCGCCTGGTCCGGGTCAAACCCGACGTGTGGGTGGCGAACATGGTGGCCCAGCACGGCATCCGGCGCGGCAGCGGTGGCCCGCCCGTGCGCTACGAGGCGCTCGCCGACTGCCTGCGCGCCCTGGCTCCGCGGGTCCTGGAGCTGGAGGCCACCGTGCACATGCCCCGGATCGGGTGCGGGCTGGCGGGCGGCACGTGGGGCCGGGTCCAGCCCCTCATCGAGTCCGAACTGCTGGCCCGCGGTGTCCGGGTGACCGTCTACGACACCGGCCCCTAGTTCGTGTTCTTGCAGCATGCCGGCTCGTGAGCGCGAGCTCGCCCGCGAGCCCGCGGGGGACGCTCCCTAGGGCGTGTATGACGGATGCCGCCCGTCGCGAGCGGCGTTCCAGTGGTGGGAAGGAAGCATCCTGGTGTGGCTGTTGACTGATGAGAACGCAGTGAGGGTGCCGCTGGGGCGTCGCGCAGCAGGGTGAGTGTCCGTCATACACGCCCTAGTCCTGGTCGCCGGAGGCCCGCTTGGCCTTGGGCCGGGCTCGCACGTGGGCGCGCTCGCCCTGGCGGCCGAAAAGGCTGAGGATCTCGACCGACTCCTCGCCGGTGGTGCCGAACCAGTGCGGAACACGGGTGTCGAACTCGGCCGCCTCGCCCGGGCCGAGCACCAGGTCGTGCTCGCCCAGAACGAGCCGCAGCCGCCCGTTGAGGACGTAGAGCCACTCGTAGCCCTCATGGACCTGGGGATCGGGTTCGGAACGGGCACCCCCGCCCGGCAGGACCATCTTGTAGGCCTGGATCCCGCCCGCCCTGCGGGTCAGGGGGAGCATCGTCATGCCGTTGTTCGTGACCGGGCGCAGGTTGACGCGCGGGTCGCCGGTGGGCGGGGCGTCCACGAGTTCGTCGAGCGAGACGCCGTGCGCCTTGGCCAGGGGGAGCAGGAGTTCCAGGGTGGGCCGGCGGTCGCCGGTCTCCAGCCGGGACAGCGTGCTCACCGAGATGCCGGTCGCTGCGGACAGGTCGGTCAGCGTGGTCTCGCGCCGGCGCCGCAGGGCCCGCAGCCGTGGTCCGACGCTGTCGAGGGCCTGGTCGAGTTCGTGGTCCATACGCATAGTTTGCCAGACCGGCAACAGAGTTTGTGGATTTCGGGGGTAGGCCCGCATGGTGGTCGTGGAGGTGGTCGAGATGACCGATCGTCTGGGAGACGAATACGACGTGGTGGTGGTCGGCGGCGGTGCCGCGGGGTTGAACGGGGCCCTGATGCTGGCCCGTTCGCGCCGGGCTGTGGCGGTGATCGACGGGAGCGCTCCGCGCAACGCTCCGGCCGAGGGCGTGCACGGGCTGCTGGCCCTGGACGGCACCCCGCCCGCGGAGCTGCTCGAACGCGGCCGGGCGGAGGTACGCGGCTACGGCGGGCACGTGGTGAGCGGCGAGGTCGTCTCCGCGGCACGGGAGGAGTCGGGGTTCTCCGTGGCGCTGGCCGACGGCCGCACGGTGCGCGCGCGGCGACTGCTGGTGACGACGGGGCTCGTCGACGACCTGCCGCCCGTACCCGGGCTTCGGGAGCTGTGGGGCACCGACGTCCTGCACTGCCCGTACTGCCACGGATGGGAGGTCCGGGACCGGGCCATCGGCGTGCTCGCCACGGGCCCGATGGCGGTGCACCAGGCGCTGCTCTTCCGCCAGCTCAGCGATGACGTCGTCTTCTTCGCCCACACGGCGGGGCCGCCGAGCGAGGAGGACGCGCGCAAGCTGGCCGCGCGGGGCGTCACCGTGGTGCGCGACGAGGTCGCCGCGTTGGAGACCAAGGAGGGCCGCCTGTCGGGGGTGCGCCTGGCCGACGGCACGGTGGTCGCACGCCAGGCCTTGGCGGTGGCACCGCGCATGGTGGCCCGGGCGGGCTTCCTGTCCGGACTGGGCCTGCGCCCGAGCGCCCACCCCTCGGGCATGGGCGAGCACATCGCCGCCGACGCCACCGGCGCCACGGAGGTGCCCGGCGTGTGGGCGGCGGGCAACGTCGTCGACCTGGCCGCACAGGTGGGCGCGTCGGCGTCGGCGGGCGCCGTGGCCGGGGCGCGGATCAACGCGGACCTGGTCGCCGAGGAGGCGGAGCGGGCGGTGGCGGTCTACGAGGACCCCTTCTCGCCGGAATCGGAGGCACGGGTGAGCGAGCGGGTTCTGGGCGATCGGCGCCACGGACAGTGACACACGGAGAGGGGAACCGGATGGCGGAGGAGTTCGGCCGCACCTACTGGGAGCAGCGCTACGAGGGCCACGGCCACGGTCATGGCCACGGAGACGCCGGTACCGCCCACGGACGGCCGCCCAACCCGCAGCTGGTGGCCGAGACCGGGGACCTGGCCCCCGGCAGGGCGTTGGACGCGGGCACGGGCGAGGGCGCCGAGGCCGTCTGGCTGGCCTCGCGCGGTTGGCGTGTGACGGCGGTGGACATCGCCGCCGGAGCACTGGAGCGCGCCCGCCGCAACGCCGAGGACCTGGACGAGGACGTCGCCGACAGGATCGACTGGATCCGGGCCGATCTGACCGAGTGGACGCCCCAGGAGCGGTTCGACCTGGTCTGCTCGCACTACGCGCACCCGCAGGGCCCGCCCCAGGAGCTGTTCCGCCGTCTGGCCGCGGTCGTCGCCCCGGGCGGCACGCTGCTGGTGGTCGGCCACGACCCCGCCGACCGCCACTCCGGGGCCCCGCACGCCGAGGTCACCAGCGCCCACGTCACGGCGCGGGAGATCGCGGACGTACTGGACCCGCAGGAGTGGGAGGTGCTCACCGCCGAGGCCCGGCCGCGCACGGTCACCGTCGCGGACGGGCGGGAGATCGCCATGAGCGACGCCGTCCTGCGTGCCCGCAGGCGCGGCTGATCCCGTGGGGCCTCCTCCTTCGCGGGGAGGCCCCACGGCCCCTCAGGCCCCACGGCCCCTCAGGCCACCCGGCACACGATGGCGCCGCGCGGTACCGCGAACACGCCGTCGGGGTCCTCGCTCCAGGCGGTCCAGCCGGCCGAGATGCGCTCCAGGTCCTGGCGGGTGGCGAAGCCCTCGGCGACGGCCTGGCGGCCCATGTCCGACTCCAGGATGCGCTCGGCCCACATCCGGCCCCACCAGGCACGGCGGTCCGGAGCGGAGTGGCTCCACACCTCCATCGTGTAGGTCACGTCGGTGAAGCCCGCCCGGCGGGCCCAGGCGAGCATACGGCGGCCGGCGTCGGGCTCCCCGCCGTTGGCGCGGGCCACCCGCTGGTACAGGTCCATCCACTCCTGGATCTCCGGCAGCAGCGGGTACCAGTACATCGCCGAGTAGTCGCTGTCGCAGGCGGCGACGATCCCGCCGGGCGCCGCGACCCTGCGCATCTCGGTCAGTGCCCGCACCGGGTCGGCCACGTGCTGCAGGACCTGGTGGGCGTGGACGATGTCGAAGGAGTCGTCGGGCAGGTCCAGGTCGTGCACGTCGGCCACGCGGAAGTCGATGGCGTCCGCGCCCGCCTCACGGGCGGTCGCGCGGGCCAGCTCGACGGCCTCGGGGGAGGCGTCCACCGCCGTGACGGGACCGGGGGCCACGCGGGAGGCCAGGTCCACGGTGATGCTGCCGGGTCCGCAGCCCACGTCGAGCAGCGAACGGCCGGGCACCATCTCGTCCAGGACGTAGGCGGCGGAGTTCTCCGCGTTGCGCCAACGGTAGGAGTCGGTCACCGAGCGGTGCTGGCCGTGTGTGTAGCGAGACATGGGTCCGTCCTCGTCGTGGGGGTCGCGTGTTCCGACCTCTGCGACGATACACCGACGTCTCTATTATTGAGATCCATTTCTCATAATGTGGGACATCAGGTTTTCTGCCAGGACCGCGGCGACAAGCGCCCGGGCCGCCCGCCGGCGGTGAACGAACGGCGGCGGGCGACCCGGACCGAGGCGGTCAGGAGACGAGTACGACCGTCTTGCCGGGCAGCCGCCCGGCGCCGGCGTCCTCGTGCACGGCGGCCAGGTCGGCCACCGGACGACGGGCGGCGACGTGGATCCGGATGCTGCCCGCGTCCACCTTGGCGGCCAGCTCGGTCAGCTGTGCGCCGTCGCTGCGGACCCACAGGCTCGCGCTGCGCACCTTCCGGGCCGGCGCCTCGGGGACCGCGCCGGCGGTGCTGGCGGCGACCCCGCCGTCGGCGACGTAGTCCGACAGACGCGCGAGCTCCTCCGCGGACACGCGCACATGGTTGACCACGGCCTCGAACGGACCGCCCACGGCGGACGGCCCCGCGGCGAGGTCGAGGGGGCCGACGACCCGGTGGGCGCCGTAGCCCCGGAGGCGGTCGGCGTGCTGGGGCGCGTCCACCGCGGTCACGTGCGCCCCGGCGTCCACGGCGAGCTGCACCACGAGGCTGCCCACCGCACCCCCGGCCCCGTTGACCAGAACGGTCTGGCCGGACTGGAGCCCGGCGAGCTCGAACACCGTCTGCCAGGCCGCCAGGCCGGTCAGCGGCAGTGCCGCGGCGTCGACCAGGTCGATCGCACGGGGTGCCGGAGCCAGGGACTCGGCCGGGACGAGCACGTACTCGGCGGCGCCGCCGGCGGAGCCGAGGGGCAGCATGGCCACCACCCGGTCACCGACCCCCAGGTTCCGCACGTCGGGACCGAGTTCGGCGATGGTGCCCGCCAGATCGATGCCCGGCACGTACGGAAGGGTGATCGGGAGCATCTCGGCCAGGACGCCGGCGCGGATGTGGTCGTCGACCGGGTTGAACGACGTGGCCGCCACCCGCACGAGCACCTGTCCGGCACCGGGGGTCGGACGGTCGACGTCCTCGTAGCGCAGGACCTCGCTGGTGCCGAACTCGTGGAAACGCATGGCCTTCATAGGTCTTCTCTCCTGAGTGTGTGATGCGCGGTGCCGTCGCCAAGAGGCGATCGGACGGGAGGGTCGTGAACGCCGGGGCGCTCAGGTCAGCTGTACGGACCTGGTGGAGTTGCCCATCACCATGCGGTCGATGGCGCTCACGGCGCTGCCGGGGTCGTCGGCGGCGCCGACGGCGACCAGCAGCGGGACGAAGTGCTCGGCCGTCGGGTGGGCGACCGCGACACCGGGCGCCTTGTTGCGGTAGTCGGCGAGGGCGTCGGCATCGCCGCGAGCGAGGGCGTCGACGGCCCATGCGTCGAAGTCCGCGGTCTCGGTGGCGAGCTCGGGCCGACGGAAGACGGCGAAGCTGTGCGTCATGAAGCCCGAGCCGAGCACGAGGACGCCCTCGTCCCGCAGAGTCCGCAGCCGTGCCCCGAAGTCGAGCAGCGCGCCGGGGTCGAGGCCGGGCATGGACAGCTGCACGACCGGGACGTCGGCCGCGGGGTACATGGCCATGAGCGGAATGAAGGCGCCGTGGTCGAGGCCGCGGTCGGCGAACTCGTGCACCGGCAGATGGTTCAGCACGCCGGTGAGCCGTCGGGCGAGGTCGGACGCGTCCGGGGTCGCGTAGGGAAGAGTCTTGTAGCGGGGGTGGAAGCCGCTGAAGTCGTAGTAGAGCGGGGTCCCGGCTTTGGTCCCGGAGATCGCGGCCGGCGCCTGCTCCCAGTGGGCCGAGATGACGACGATGGCCCTGGGCTTGGGCATCGACCTCGCCCAGTCGAAGAGGTCGCCGAGCCACTGCGGATCGTCGAGGGTGAACGGGGCTCCGTGGCTGACGAAGAGGCTGGGCAGGGGCCCGTCGGAGGGCTCCCACACCCGCTGTTCACGCGCCTGTGGCAGGACCCGGGCAAGGAGGTCGTCGTAGGCCGCGGCCGGCGCTCGTAACGGAAAGGGGGAGGTCAGGCGACTCGAGGTGGTCATCGATTTCAGCTCCTTCACTTGCCTAGGCAAGTATTTTTACTTGCTCAGGCAAGTCAAAACGTAGCGCATGAAGACTTGCTTAGGCAAGTGAATTGAGTTGTCCGGGCAAGTATGATGGGACACATGGACACCCAGTCACCCTGGCTCGACGACGACCAGCAGGACCTGTGGCAGGCACTGCTCACGGTCGTCATCGCCCTCCCCGCGGTCCTCGACCGCCAGCTGCAGAAGGATGCGGGCATCTCCAACTTCGAGTACGGGGTCCTGGCCCGGCTGTCGATGGCCGACCAGGCCACGATGCGGTTGAGCGATCTGGCCCGGCTCTGCGACAGCACCCTGCCCCGGCTGTCGAAGGTGATGGACCGCTTCGAGTCCCGTGGCTGGGTCGCCCGCCGCCCCGACCCCGGCGACGGGCGGTACACCCTCGCCACGCTGACCGACACCGGTCGGCAGAAGCTCGTCGAGAGCGCGCCGGGACACGTGGAGCAGGTGAAGCGGCTCGTGTTCGATCCGCTCAGCGCCGCCCAGCGCCGCCACCTCGGTGCCGCGCTCTCCCGCATCGCCGCCACCGTGCGACAGGAGACCGAAGGACACTGACGCGCGAGCGAGGGGACGCGCGTCCCCGATCCTCCACGCGCACCGGGTGACCTCCACGCGCACCGGGTGACCTCCACGCGGACGGGCCCCACGGCGCGCGCTCGGCGCCGCGGGGCCCGGTTCCGTCAGGCGGTGCGGGTCACAGACTGTGGGCGCTGATGTCGCCGCGAACAGTGGTCGCGCGGATCCGGAGCGGGGCACTCGCACCCTCGGTGTTCTTCAGCGCGTTGTGCACTCGCCCGAGGGAGGTGCCCGCGTCCAGGACGGCCGAGACCCCGACGGCCGCGCCGACCGAGACACCGCCGTCCTGGGTGCTCAGCACGAGCGTGCCGCCCGTGGCCTCGCCGACGCGGATGTCGCCCTGCTGGGCGGTGATCTCCGCGGGGCCGTCGAGTCGGCCGACCTCGACACCGCCGGTGGTGTTCAGGCGCATACCCGCGGCCTCGTCGAACTTGACCGGGCCAAAGGCGCTCTCGACGACGACCTCGCCCAGGCGCCCCACGCCGCGGAGCTCGGTGCCGCCAGCCGCGGCCTCCACGCGCGATCCGGTGGGCAGCTGGACGGTGACCTCGACGGCCCCGGAGGAGCCGAAGACCTGGTTCTTGACCGGAGTCCGGACCTGGAGGGTGCCGTCGGCGAACTCCACGGTGGTCTGCTCGGCGGCCCTGGCGTCGCGGCTCTTGCCCGCGTCGGCGGGGCGGACCTCGACGACGGTGTCGGTCCGGTCGGCGGCGATGAGCCGGACCTGCCCGGCGGGGGTGTCCAGGGCGACGGTGATGGGAGCGGGGGTGGTGAAGGTCGGCATCGTACTCTCCTTGCGGCTCGTTGTTTCTAACAATGGAAACGCTACGTTGCCTTTCTGTTTTCCACAAGCCGCACGTTGCATGAATTCTTAGTTCTAGCAGCTCAAAGCGTCAGTATTGTTGCAATGCACTGACAGTCAACGCAACGTCGATGCGACTAATCGTTGCAATGGAATGAACGTGAACGCTCGGACGAGCCGGGGCCGGGCCAAGGGCCGGCAGAGCCTCGGAAAAACCTGGGCGGCCGATGAGTTCCGGGGCTCGCGCGGGTCAGTCCAGGCGAGGAACGTGGCAGGCAGCCACCTTCATCGAGAGGAAGAGACCATGGCCCAGTTCAACAGGATCACGCCGTGCCTGTGGTTCGACACCCAGGCGCAGGAGGCGGCCGAGTTCTACGTCGGAGTGTTCGAGAACTCCCGCATCCTCGAGACGACCTACTTCGGCCCCGGCGGCATGCGCGACGCCGACATGGTGCTGACCGTGGAGTTCGAACTGGACGGCCAGGCGTTCACCGCGCTCAACGGCGGCCCCGAGTTCACCTTCGACGAGGCGGTGTCCTTCCAGATCTCCTGCGCCGACCAGAAGGAGGTCGACCACTACTGGGAGCGGCTCACCGAGGGCGGTCAGGAGAGCCAGTGCGGCTGGCTCAAGGACCGCTTCGGCGTCTCCTGGCAGGTGGTGCCCACCGAGCTGGTCGAGATGACGCGGGACAGCGACCCCGAGCGCCGGCGCCGGACGACCGAGGCGCTGCTGAAGATGGGCAAGATCGACCTCGACACGCTCCGCCGTGCGGCCGAGGGAAGCTGACCGGTACCCGGGGCAGGGCAGGACGGGCCCCGCCCCTCCCGCGGACGCCCTGCCGGGGCGCGCCTACCGGTGTGTTCCGTCGTCGACGTAGTCCTCGCCGTTGCTGATTCTGTGGTCATATATCAGCATTCCGGACATTTCTGCCCGGAAGGTCCGTGCCGGTCACCACAACGTGAGTTGGGTGTCCCGGCGACGGTCTCTCGCTTCCTTCCCGCGCGGGGCGGGTCTTGTGCCACCGGCCCGCCCCGCCGTGGCCTTGCGGCCCCGTCGGGTGGTGCGGGTCTTACGGTCGGCTCCACGAGGCTTCGACACTGGCGTGTCCCGGTCTCCGGCCACTCCGGTACCGGTCCTGCAGGCGGCCGCCAGGGCGGCCAGGTTGCGTGCGGCGTTGACGTCCCGGTCCAACACCAGGTCACACTCGTCGCAGTCGAACACCCGCACGTGCAAGGGCATCTTGGCTTTCAATGCCCCGCACGCCGAGCAGGTCTTGCTACTGGCGAACCACCGGTCCGCGACGACCAGCCGTCCACCGTTCCATACGGTCTTGTAGTCGAGCTGGCGGCGGATCTGACCGAAGGAAGCGTCGGCGATGGACCGGGCCAGCCTGCGGTTCTTGACCATTCCGGCCACGTTCAGGTCCTCCACCACTATCGTCCCGTACTCGCGGGCCAGTGACGTGGTGAGCTTGTGCAGCGCGCCCTCACGCAGATTCGCCACCCGGTGGTGGACCCGTTTGCGCTCGGCATCGGCTCTGCACCACCGGTTCGATGGCACCTGGCCGGTGCGCCGGTCGGGGCCGCGCCGGCGCGACACCTTCCGGGACGCCCGACGAAGCCGCCCCAGTTCCTTTTTCAAGTGGTGGGGGTTGGGGACCTGGCGGGTGCGGCCGCTGTCGTCGGCGACCACGGCCAGGGTTTTGATCCCCAGGTCCACCCCGGCCACCGCTTCCGGGCGCGCCTGGGCGTCGGTCTCGCGCTTCACCTCGACCTGGAAGGCCACCCGCCACCTCCCCCGCCGGTAGGAGACCGTGGCGGACAGGATCCGCGCCGACCCGTTCGCCAGGCGCCGGTGGAGTTTGCGGGTGTTCTCATGGGTGCGGATCGTCCCCAGCCGGGGCAGGGTGAGGTGGCGCCGATCGTCCTCCACCCGCAGGGTTCCAGTGGTGAACCGGCACGACAACACCGTGCGGCGCTTGGACTTGAACCGGGGGAACCCCACCCGAGGGCCTTTTCGGACGCCACTCTTGGAGGCCTTCCAGTTGGCCAGGGCCGTGGCCAGGTTCGCGCACCCGGTCGCGAACGCCTCCTTGGAACACTCACCCCACCACGGCGCCACCTCCTCCTTGGCCGCGTTCCACGCCTTCCTCAAGGAGTACGCCGACCAGTCCAGAGCCGGGGTCAACTCCTGTTCGGCGATGCCGTAGGAACGCTCGGCGTCCCGCTGGACCAGATTGGCTTTGATACACGCCAGATTCCAGTTGAACGCCACCCGCGCCGCGCCGCAGTGCGACCTGAGTCGTGCCTCGGTCCCGGCGTTCGGATCGAGCGCGAAGGTGTAGGCCTGCACCACGCGCCCGGGGCGGGGCTCGAACCCGCGCTTCTTCTTCGGTTTCTTCTCGGCTGCGGCCATGCCGCCACCCCCCTTTCGCGCTACCGGTCGTCGATCGCACGTTCGAGAAACCACCGTAACGGAGAGTGCTGGCGCATGTTCGGGAAATCCACTAAACCTATGGGTTCGATCGCGTCGGACTCGTCGTCATGCCGACCATGCTGGAGGGTTGCCCCTGCGTCAGGGTCAAGCGTGCCAGGGCGGGCCTTCGTGGAACGCTCCCCGGAGCTCAGTCGGCGGCCCCGGTCCGCGCCGCTCAGCCCCGCAGCGCGCAGTCTCCGCACAGGCCGCCGCCGGGCAGCCGGTAGTACAGGCAGCACGTCGTGCGCCGGAACACCGCGAGCCCCTCGGGGTCCACGCCCCGGTACCCGCCGGTGCCCGCCAGGGCGGGCCGGGCCAGCAGGTCGCGGGCCACGGACTCGGCGTCCGCGCGCACCTTCGGGCGGTCCGAGCCCAGGACCCGGACCGCCCCGGCCAGCGCCGCCGCCGTGTTCCCCCGCAGCAGCCCCGGCGCCACCCGGCCGGCCTCCGAGAGCGCCTCCGCCACGCGGGCCGCCACCCCGGTGACCACGGACTCCTCGATCCAGTCCGCGACACCCACCAAGCCCCCGCGCACCCGCGCCGCCGTCCGCTGCCCGGTCCCCAGCTCGACCGGAGCGCCCGGGCGCCAGTCGAAGGCACGCGCGTCCAGCAGGACGCCGTGGCACAGCCCCGCGGCCAGCACGGGCGACAGCAGCCGGGTGGCCAGGCCCTGGTGGAAGAGCGAGGCCGCCACCCGCCACTCCACGGCGGCGGGATCACCCCCGGGCCCGGCCGGGCTCCGGCGCACGTCGGCCACCCGTCCGCGCGCCTCCTCGACCGTGCAGTCCCTCACCGGTCGCCGTCCGGGCTCCTCGGCCCGCGCCTCCACCCGGAAGAACGGGTTGATCCGGCCGACCTCGTCCAGGACCGGCCGCAGCTCCACACCCGCGGTGTCCATGGCCCTCAGCTCCTTACTGCTCACGCCGGTGCCCGGTAGTGCTCGCACCACCACGACTTCTCGTGGTGATGACCTCGTCCCGGGAGGCCGACGAATTCTAGATTGGACACGTGAGCGAACAGAACACGGGTGAAGGTGCGCGGGGCGGCGGCGGAGGGTTCTCCCGGCCGCTCCTCTCCGGCCTGCCCCGGGTGGCCGCCGGCCACAGCCCCACGTGGAAGGCTCGCTCGATCGAGGTCCTGCACCTGATGACCTCCCTCGCCCTGGCCCTGTTCTACCTGGTGCCCGGGTTCATGCTCGTGGTGTCGGCGACGTGGGTCGGCCTCGCGATCGCCGTGCCCTGGCAGGAGGGCATGCCGGCGCGGGTGTGGCCCGAGATCGGGGTGGACGCGCTCGTCTTCGTCGTCCTCTTCCCGCCGGTGGCCACCCTGCTCGCCCGGTTGGGGTGCACCGTGCAGCGCCGACGGCTGGGCACGGTGTTCGGCATCGTCGAGAGCCGCCCGCCCGACCCCCTGGCCGACGACAACCTGCCGCTGCGCACCTGGCGCTTCGTGTTCGGCCGCGACGCGTGGTCGATGGTCGCCTACACCACGATCGCCGGCCTGCACGGCCTCCTGGCCGGCGGCCTGGTCGTGGTCCTGGTGGTGTGCGGAGGCGCGTCCGCGGCCTCGGCGACGTTCGGCATCGCGTTCGTCCTCCTGCTGGGCAGTCCCACCGACCTGGTCGGCCCGCTGGTCCTGGTGGTGGCCGGCGTGCTCGCCGCCCTGGTGGGCCTGCGCCTGACCCCGTACCTGGTCGCCACCGAGGTCCTGCTGCACCGGGTGCTGCTCTTCGACGCGCCCGAGGTACGGGTGCGCCGCCGGCTCATGCACCTGGAGAACAGCCGCCTGCGGATGGTCGACGCGGCGGAGGCCGAACGCACCCGGATCGAACGCGACCTCCACGACGGCGCGCAACAGCGCCTGCTCGCCCTGACCATGACCCTGACCAGGGCCCGCACACGCGTGGCCTCCGACCCCGAACGGGCACTGGAGCTGATCACCGAGGCCCAGCAGGAGTCCAGGGAGGTCATGGACGAGCTGCGCCAGGTCGCGCGCGGCCTGCACCCGCGGGTCCTGACCGACCACGGTCTGGCCTCGGCCCTGCCGGTGGCCGCCGGACGCGCTCCCGTTCCCGTCCGGGTCGACGTCGACCTGGAGGAGCGCCCCTCACCGCGGGCCGAGGCCGTGGCCTACTACGCGGCGTGCGAGGCGCTCAACAACGTCACCAAACACGCCCGGGCCGAACAGGTCACCGTCGCCGTCGAGCGGGTACGCGGCACCGGTCGCGGGCGCAACGACCTGCTGCGGCTCACCGTCACCGACGACGGCGTGGGCGGCGCCGACCCCGAGACCGGCACCGGCCTGTACGGGCTGTGGGACCGTTTGGACGCCGTCGACGGCACCCTGGACGTCCACAGCCCGGTGGGCGGCGGAACCGTCCTGACCGCAGACATCCCATGGGAGGCATGACCGTGCACAGCGTGGCGAACGCGCAGGAGGAAGCGGCCGGGCCGCGAGTCATCATCGCCGAGGACTCGGTCCTGCTGCGCAGCGGCATGGCGCGCCTGCTGGAGGACTCCGGAGTCGAGATCGTTGACCAGGTCGGCGACGCCGAAGCCCTGCTCGCGTCCGTGGAGACCCACCCCGACGTCGACCTGTGCCTGGTCGACATCCGGATGCCGCCCACGTTCTCCGAGGAGGGCATCCAGGCGGGTGTGCGGATCCGCAGGGAACACCCCGAGGTGGCCGTCCTGCTGCTGTCCCAGCACGTCGTGAGCCGCTACGCCGCCGAGCTGCTGGGCGGAGGCTCCTCGAAGGTGGGCTACCTGCTCAAGGACCGCGTGGCCGACATCGACGAGTTCCTGGCGGTCCTCAAGCGCGTGGCCGGAGGCGGCGCCGCGATCGACCCGGAGGTGGTCACGCAGCTGCTCAGCCGCCGCCGGGACAGCGCCCTGGAGCGGCTCTCGCCGCGGGAGGCCGAGGTGCTGGGGGTCATGGCCGAAGGGCTGAACAACGCCGGGATCGCGGCGCGGCTCACGGTCACCGAGCGGGCCGTGGAGAAGCACATCCGCTCCATCTTCACCAAGCTCGACCTGGGACAGGACGACCACGACCACCGCAGGGTCCAGGCGGTCCTGCGCTATCTACGCGGCTCCGACCAGCCGTGACCGACGACCAGTCAGGAGGCGCGAGCCTTCGGGAGAGGAACCAAGTGACTTTCAAGGCACGGGGTCTGTACGCCTCGTCGAGCAAGGAGCCCCGCCGGTCCCGCGTGGGGCTGTGGCTGGTGCTGGGACTGGTCGTGGTCGCCGCCGTGGGCCTGGTGACCGCCGCCGCAGTCCTGGGCCGGGTCGGCCTGGACCGCGGCAACCAGGTCCAGTCCGTCGACGCGCCCACCGCGGTGGAGATCGAGAACGAGACCGGCGGCAGTGTGGAGCTCACCGGCACCACCGGACCCGAGATGGTCGTGGAACGGCAGATGCACGGATCGCCCCTGAAGGAGCCCGTCCACGAGGTCGAGGAGAACGAGGGCCAGGTGCACGTGGAGGCCCACTGCGAGGGCGTGCCCTTCATCGGCCAGTGCTCGGTGGACTACACGATCGCCGTCCCCGAGGGCACGGCGGTCTCCGTGGAGACCATCGGCGGACCGATCACGGTCAGCAACGTCGACGGCGCACTCGAACTGTCCACCACCAGCGGCCGTGTGAACGTGGACGGCAACGTCGGTGACGTGGAGGTGGAGTCGACCTCCGGATCGGTGGAACTGGACGGCGTGGAGGGGTCGGCGAACGTCGAGACCACCAGCGGGTCCGTCACCGCCGCGGGCGCGGGCGCGAGCCTGGACGTGTCCACGGTCTCCGGCAGTCTCGACCTGTCCGGTTTCAGCGCGGACGTGGTCCAGGCCGAGTCCACGAGCGGCACCATCGCGGTGGGCGGCGGGTTCACCACCGCCGAGGTGTCCACGACCTCGGGCAACATCGCGGTCGACACCGAGGATGCGTTCGACCTGCTCACGTTGGACACCGTCAGCGGCAGCAGCCAGGTGGAGGTCCCCGACGGCGCCTACCGGATCACCGGCGAGTCCGTCTCCGGCGACCGCTCCGTCGGCGTGGACACGTCCCCGGACGCGGACGCGCACATCGACGCCAACGCCGTCAGCGGTTCCCTCACCGTGAACTGACGGAAACCGGCGCGGGTGCGCCGGCGTCCGAACCCCCGTGGGGCCGTCCGCGAACGCGGGCGGCCCCACGGTCCGTCGTACCCCCGCCGCAGACCCGTAGGAGCCGCGATGCCCGGCCGACTCTCCGAACTCGACGCCCGTGAGGTCCTCGGTGACCTCTACGACGAGCTCGTCACACCCGTGGCCCTGGGCGAGAGGACCTTCGACGACATCGTCGAGGAGGTCGTCGACGGCGCACTGATGGTCGAGCTGCCGCTGGAGATCGAGGTGGGCGAGTTCGGGGAGCTGGCGCGCTCTCCGGAGAGCGGCCCGCCACCTGCGCCGCCTGCCCCTGCCCCTGCCCCGATCGAACCAGGGCGCCCGTCGCGAGCGGCGTTCCAGTGGTGGCCTCGCAAGGCCGAAGAAGGAAGCATCCTGGTGTGGCTGTTGACTGATGAGAACGCAGTGAGGGTGCCGCTGGGGCGTCGCGCAGCAGGGTGAGTGTCCGTCATACACGCCCTAGGTGCGCTCGAAGCGCAGTGCCGCCCAGTCCGAGTCGATGGGGACCTGGACGGTGCCGCGCCAGCCGGCGTCGGTGAGCAGGTCCCATCCCTTGTCCGCGGCCAGGTCGGTGATGATGGTGCCGCCGCGCTGGGGGTAGCAGATCCACAGGCGCGTGCGCGGCCCCATGATCTCCCACACGCGGGGGGTCTCCCGGTCGACCGTCCCCCGGTCCAGGGTGAACAGGTGGACGTCGTCGTACTGCGCGCCCTCGATCGGCCCGAGGTCGATGTGGATGTCGGGCGGCGGGTCGAGCAGCCGCAGGTAGCGTTCGGGCGCGTTGAGGATGAGCAGCCGGTCGCCGGGCTGCACTCCCAGTCTCCGGGCGAGCGTGTCCGACATTCCTCCTCCTTCGGTGACCCGCGCGTGCGGCTTTCGCGTCTTCCCCGACACCGTACGGTCCAACAGACCGGAAACCGAGGACCTGGTCCGCCTCGACCCCGAGATGACCGTCTTTTTAGGATGCCTCTATGACACATGACAACGGTGGACCACGCTGGGGCGTGATCGGCACCGGTGGGATCGCCCATTCCTTCCTCGAGGGCCTGCGGGCCTCCTCCTCGTCCCGCGCCGTCGCGGTGGGTTCGCGCACCCTGGCACGGGCCGAGGAGTTCGCGGACGCCTGGGACGTGCCCGGCCGCCACGGCAGCTACGCGGAGCTGGCGGACAGCCCCGACGTGGACGTGGTCTACATCGCCACCCCCCACCCCTGGCACCACGAGGCCGCGCTGCTGTGCCTGAAGGCGGGCAAGCACGTGCTGGTCGAGAAGCCCATGGCGATGAACGCCCTCCAGGTGTCGCAGATGGTCGGGGCCGCCCGCGACAACGACCGCTTCCTCATGGAGGCGATGTGGACGCGCTACCTGCCCGTCTACCGCCGGGTACGGGACCTGGTCGCCGACGGCGCGCTCGGCGAGGTGCGCTGGATCTCGGCCGAGTTCGGCTTCAACGCCCCCTACGACCCCGACCACCGGCTCTTCAACGCCGACCTCGGCGGCGGCGCGCTGCTGGACCTGGGCGTGTACCCGCTGGCGCTGGCCTCGCACTTCCTGGGCGACCTGACCGTGGTCGGCGCCACCCGTGAGCTCTCACCCGACCGGATGGTCGACGTCCAGACGACCATCCTGCTCAGGGGGCAGGACGGCGGCACCGCCAGTGTTTCGTGCGCCTCGCGCCGCACCCTGCCCAACCGGGCCGTCCTGGCCGGGTCGCGGGGGTGGGTCGAGATGCCGGCGTTCTGGGCCGGCACCGAGGCCGTCCTGCACCGCGACGGCCACGAACCCGAAGCGCTGCACGAGCCCTTCCGCGCCAACGGCTACGAGTTCGAGGCCGACGAGGTCGCCCGGTGCCTGGCCGCCGGTGAACGGGAGAGCCCGGACATGCCCTGGGCCGAGAGCCTGCGCCTGGCGCGCCTGATGGACCAGGTCCGCGACATGGGCGGGCTGGTCTACAGCGCGCCCACGGTCAAGGCCGTGCCCCTGGGATGAGCCCGCTCGCTCCCGCGCCGTTGGGCACGCTGCGGTGGACCTGCTCCTCGGGCCGCACGTGAGAGGGCCGGCCTCCGGACGGAGGCCGGCCCGCCGACCGCCGCGCCATGGCCCGGCCCGCGAGGATCCGGACCAGGGACGGCGCGCCGACCCGCGCCACGACCAGCAGGGCGTCCTTGGGGCCGACCTCCCGGGCGAAGTAGGCGTCCAGGCGCTCGTCGCCGCTGTGCGGGCGCACCCCGTAGATGTCGCCGTCGAACATGCGGTAGGCGCCGCGCACGAGCAGGGTGTCGGGCTCCAGGCGCGGCCCGTCGCCCAGCCACGCCGCGGCGTCCCCCGCCAGGCGCCGGACCCGAACGGGGAGGGGCCGATCGCGGTGCGGGTGGACGCGGTGCGGCCCCAGCCCGTCGCGCCAGGCGGAGTAGACCGCGGGGTGGCGGGTGCGCAGCACCACGTAGGTGGACGAGAACGGGTGCGCGAGGACCTCACGGGTCAGGAAGTGGGCCATGAGGGCGGCGGAGAGCCCGAAGCGGCGGTGGGCGGGGACGACGCCCGCGGCGTCCAGGTACAGGGCGCGGCGGCCGGCGAAGCGGCGCCGGTGGTAGCCGCCCCAGCCCACGGGCTCGCCGTCGGGGCCCAGGACGAGCGCCAGGGTGGAGATCTGGTCGAAGAACCCGGCGCTGACGCGGCCGCGCCAGTAACCGGAGTGGTCGGCGGCGAAGGCGCGGGCGGCCAGGTCGCGCAGGAGGTGGTGCAGGCGGTCGCGGCACTCGGGCGCCAGATCGGCGGGGGAGTCCCATCGGGCGAGGCGGTACCCGGGACAGAGGTCGCCGACCACCGGGGGAGAGCTGAGATCGCGCAGGTCCGGGCACTGGAGTCGGGTCGGGCTGGGCACGTACACACCAACTAACGTCACTCTTTGGAACTGAATGACTCCCCAACGTAGCGCCTTGCGTCGCCTCCAGTGCGGACTTCCTCTGAACGAAGGCGCCCTGGTTACTATGAGCGCACTGGCACTTCCACGATCGGTAGGCAGACATGTGCGCACAGCCCGTCCCGGACTGGCTCATTCCTCCGCCCGAGGGCTTCAGAGCGGAGGACCTGGACGCCCTGCCCGACCTGCCCCCCCACACCGAACTGATCGATGGAAGCCTGATCATCGTGAGCCCCCAGAAGGTCTTCCACAGCGCACTGATCGACGTGATCATGGCCGGGATGTACTCCTGTACGCCTCGTGAGCTCCGTGTGCGCAGGGAGATCTCGGTGACCCTGGCCCCGAGGCAGCGGCCTGAGCCCGATCTCATGGTCGTCGGGGCAGGGGCGTCCACGGGCGGGAACCAGACCAGCTACACCCCGGAGACGGTTCTGCTCGTCGCCGAGGTCGTCTCTCCGGAGTCCGCCGAACGCGATCGGTACCGCAAACCGGAGCTCTACGCCCAGGCGGGAATTCCGCATTTCTGGCGCATCGAGGACAACGACGGCTCCCCCGTCGTCTACGTGTACGAACTGGACCCGGCGAAGAAGTGCTATGTGCCAACCGGTATCCACCATGACCGGCTCAAGATCGAACAGCCCTACCCGATCGACATCGACCTCACCGAGGTCGAACGGCGGATCTGACGCTCAGCCGGGTTCGGAGGCCCGGTGGAACCGGGTGGACAGGCGGGCCATGTGCTCGCGCAGCTCCTCGGGCTCCTCCACCTCCATGTCCACGTCGAGCATGCCCAGGTAGCAGGCCATGTAGAACAGGGAGTCCCCGGCGCACAGCAGCACGCACGAGTGCTCGTCCACCGGCTCCACGCGCCCGTAGTACGACCCGACCCTGCGTTGCGCCTCCTCCGCGGACACCAGCAGCCGCACCCGCGCCCTGACCGGCCACATGTGCATGTTCATCCGCTCGGCCAGGTACGTCGCCACCCCCTGCTCGGGCGGGTCCCGGGGCGGCACGCGCGGACCCGTCAGGGTGAGCGGCTCCATGCGGTCCACCCGGAAGGTCCGCCAGTCGTCGCGGCCGGTGTCCCAGGCCACCAGGTACCAGCGCCGGCCCCGGGCGACCAGCCGGTGCGGTTCCACGATCCGGCGGGAGGCGGTCCCCTCGGAGCTCTCGTAGTCGAAGCGCAGGATCTCGCTGTCCCGGCAGGCCGAGGCGACCAGCGTCAGCGTGGCCGAGTCGACGGTGGGACCGTCGCTGGGCATGGGGACGGTGAACGAGCCCAGGGCGTCCACCCGGCGCCGCAGCCGGGTGGGGAGCACCTGCAGGAGCTTGGCCAGGGCGCGCACTGAGGTCTCCTCGATCCCCGACACCCCGCCCTGTGCGGCCGTGCGCAGGCCCACGGCGACCGCGACGGCCTCGTCGTCGTCCAGGAGCAGCGGCGGCAGGGTGGCTCCCGCGCCCAACTGGTAGCCGCCTCCGGTGCCCATCGTGGCCTGGATGGGATAGCCGAGTTCGCGCAGCCGGTCCACGTCGCGGCGCACGGTGCGCGGGCTGACCTCCAGGCGGTCGGAGAGCTCGGCCCCGGGCCAGTCCTTGCGGGTCTGGAGCAGGGACAACAGGCGCAACAGGCGTGCTGAGGTCGCTTTCATGCCCGCAGTCTGCCAGTCGTGGAGGACAACCACTGTCCTTCACCTTCGCAGGAGTACGAGGGCGCCGCCGATCTGCACGGTCGCGGCCACCGCGAGGCAGGCCGGGAGCGAGTGCTCGGCGAGGGGGCCGGCCGCGGCGGCGCCGAGCGCGAAGGCCGAGATCTTCAGGCTCGCCCCGGTGGTGAAGACCTGCGCGCGCAGATGCTCGGGGGCCTCGCGGTGGCGCACCCGGAACAGGGCGGTCAGCTGAGGTCCCTCGGCCGTCCCGGTCAGGGCCGCGGCGGCCACCAGCGCGACGGCCGAACCCGCCAGGGCCGCGGCGCCCATGCCCACCGCCTGGACCAGGATGCACACCAGCACCATGGTGTCGGGGCTCACCGGTGGGACGGCGCGGGTCAGGACGAGGTTGGCCGCCAGGGAGCACACCGCCATGAGGGACAGCAGCATCGCCCCCTGCGCCTGGCCGCCCAGGAACCGGTCGCCGAGCCCGGGCAGGCAGACCAGGAACATGCCCGAGCCGGCGATGGAGACGACGGTCGCCAGGGTGACCCTCCCGAGCCGCACGTTGACCAGGAGCGCCCGGAAACCCGCGCGCAGGTCGGCCGCCAGGGGAGGGCGGACGGCGGGGGAGGACCGCCCCGGCAGCGTCCACGCGAAGGGGACGGCCAGGGCGACGAGGGCGACCGCGCCGGCGGCCGCCACCGGCGCGCCCAGCAGCGCCGCCGTCAGACCCGCCGCGCCGGGGCCGGCCAGACTCGCGCCGCCGAAGGTCATGGCGTCCAGCGCGCTGGCCCGCGCCAGCCGTTCGGCGGGCACCACCCGGGGAAGCTGGGCGGTCCAACCGCCCGCGAGCGCGGGGCCGAGCAGACCGATGACCAGTGCGGTGCCCACGACGAGGGGCAGCGGAACACGGCCGAGCGCGACGGTCACGAGGGCCAGACCGGCGGCGTAGCCGATCAGGGCCGCCGCCAGCAGCCGTCCGGGGCGGGCGGCCCGGTCCAGGGCCGCGCCCACCAGGGGCCCGCCGAGCGCGGCGGTCACGGTGAGTCCGGCGAGCAGGGCGGAACCCGTGGCGACCGATCCGGTGGCCGCGGCGCCGAGGAGGAGCACGGCGGGACCGGACATCTCGTCGCCCACGCGCGCGGTCAGGGCCCCGGCGGTGTAGCGGAGCAGTGCGTGACGCTGTGGCATGGACGCGACGCTACGGCGGTAACGGGAAAGATGGGAATAGGCGTTACAGTGGGGCCGTGCCCCCGTCGAACGCCATCACCGGCCGCTCGGTCCGCGCCGTCGCCGAGCGCACCGCCGACCTGCTCAACACCCTGGCCCGCGACGACGTCCGGCCCGGGGACGTCGTCGCGGTGCTGTGCGCCCACGGCGAGAACGATCCGGTCGTGACCTGGCACGATGTCGAGTCGATGCGCGTGTCCGCCGACCTGCTCCGCGGTGTGCTGGCGGCCCGCGACGTGGCCGAGGCGGCCGAGCGGATCAACAGCGTGCTCGCACGCGTGGCCCGACCGCCCCGGCTGACCGACCACGGCGGCGCCTCGCACTGGCACGTCCATGTGGACAGCGACGACGAGGCACCGCTCGCGGAGTGGTTCCTGACCTCCGCCGCGATGGCGCTGGCCCTGCTGGTCACCGACCGCCAGCGCCCTCCGGGCGGGTCGTGCGCGGCCCGCGGATGCGACCGCGCCTTCGTCGACGCGGCCAGCGGGAGCCCGCGCCTGTACTGCTCGCGCCGGTGCGCCACCCGTGAGCGCGTCGCCGCGCACCGGGCCGGGACGAAGGCGTGAGCGCACCCGTCAGGCGGTGACGGCGACCGCCTCCACTTCGACCAGCTGGTCGTCGTAGCCCAGCACGGTGACGCCGAGCAGGGTGCTGGGGGCGTCGTGGTCGCCCATGTACAAGCGCACCACCTCCCAGGCCGCCACCAGGTCCGCCTGGCGGGAGGAGGCGACGTAGACGGTCGTCTTGGCGATGTCGGAGAGATCGGCGCCCGCGCCCGCGAGGGCCGCGCGCAGGTTGCGCATGACCTGGTGGGCCTGGGCGGCGACGTCGCCCGGGGCGACCGTGGCCCCGTTCTCGTCCAGGGGGCAGGCGCCCGCCGTCCACACCACGCGCGCACCGGGGCCCGCGGCGGCACCGTAGGCGTACTCCACGTGCTCGGTCAGGTTGTCGTTGCGGATCAGGGTGACCGCGCTCATCAGGCTCCGTTCGCGTGTCCTCGTCCCGCGCGGGTGCGCGGGCGTCGTCGTGCAGGCTTTCGTGTCCGCCGAAGGACTGTCAATTTATTTTGACAGCCCAGAGGCCGTCAATCTATATTGACACCATGGACGAGACGCCGACCGACCCGATCGACCCGGCCACCGGACTGAGGGCCGTCGCGGCCCTGCGCAAGCTCGCCGACCACCTGGAGGCGCTGCACGTGCGCGAGGCCCGCGCCCGGTCCTGGTCCTGGCAGGCCATCGCCGACGTCCTGGGGGTCACCCGCCAGGCCGTCCACCAGAAGCACGCCCCACGGGCACGGAACTAACGGAACCGGGAGTCACCATGTTCGAACGCTTCACCAAGCACTCGAGGGACACCGTGCGCGACGCCGTCGCCCTGGTGACCGACCGGGGAGAGGACAAGGTCGCGCCCGAGCACCTGCTCCTCGCCCTGGCGGCCCAGGAGCAGAGCACGGCCGCCCGCATCCTGCACGAGCACGGCGTCACCACCGCCGAGCTGGACGCGGACGGGGAAGCGGCGGGCCCGGCCGGGCTCACCGACGAGGAGGTCGACGCGCTCAAGGCGGTGGGGGTGGACACCGACGCCGTCTTCGCCAGGATGCGCGAGGCCTTCGGCCCCGACGCCCTGCGGCCCGACCCGGCGGCCCGCAAGCCCCGCAAGCGCGGGCGCCTGGGCGGCGCCTTCGACGCCGACGCCAAGAAGATCCTGGAGCTGAGCCTGCGCGAGGCCATCGCCCTCGAACACCGGGGCATCGACACCGGCCACATCCTGCTGGCCCTGTTGCGCCACGGCCTGTCCGCCTCCATGGCCACGGTGCTGACCCGCCAGGGCCTGACCTACGACGCCGCACGGGAGCGGGTGCGCGAAACGCGGGACGAAGCGGCCTGAATTCTTGGGTGGTCGTCGAGTGGAGGACAGAAACCGACCGCCATGGCGTCCACCATGATGACCATGACGAACAGCGAGAACACGAGCGTCCACCCCTTCCGTGTCGAGATCCCCGAGGCTCAGCTGAAGGATCTGCACAGCAGGCTCGACGCCGCCCGCTGGCCCGCACCGCTGCCCGGAGACGGCTGGGACACCGGCGTCCCCGTCTCCTGGCTGCGGGAACTGGCCGACCACTGGCGCCACGGCTACGACTGGCGCGCGGCGGAGGCGGAGCTCAACTCCTTCCCCCAGTTCACCACCGAGATCGACGGCCAGAACATCCACTTCCTCCACGTGCGCTCACCCGAGCCCGGCGCCCTGCCCCTGGTCCTCACCCACGGCTGGCCCGGATCGGTGGTGGAGTTCCTCGACCTCATCGGCCCGCTCACCGACCCCCGGTCCCACGGCGGCGACCCCGCACAGGCCTTCCACGTGGTGGTGCCCTCGCTGCCCGGCTTCGGGTTCTCGGGACCCGTCACCGACGCGGGCTGGACGATCGAGCGCGTCGCCCGCGCCTGGGCGGAGCTGATGGACCGGCTCGGCTACGAGCGCTTCGGGGTCCAGGGCGGTGACATCGGCGCGGCCGTCTCCCCGGAGGTCGGCCGACAGGCGCCCGAGCGTGTCGTGGGCGTGCACCTCAACGGCCCGGGCCCCCTGCCCATGGAGGAGGTCTCCGAGGAGGAGCGCGCCTCGCTCACCGGCGTGGAGCGCGACCGGCTCGACCGCATCGCGGCGTTCATGCAGGAGGAGTTCGGCTACATCGCGATCCAGTCCACCCGCCCCCAGACCCTCGGCTACGGCCTCACCGACTCCCCGGTGGCCCAACTGGCCTGGATCATGGACAAGTTCCGCGAGTGGACCCACCCGCGCCCCACGCTCCCCGAGCAGCTCATCGACCGGGACCGCCTGCTCACCAACGTGATGCTGTACTGGCTCACCGGCACGGGTTCCTCCGCGGCCTACGTCGGCTACGCCCAGGACACGGCCTGGGGCGCGGCCCCGGCGAAGTCCGCGGTGCCCACCGCGGGGATCGTCTTCGCCCACGACGTGTCGATCCGCCGCTACTGCGAGCACGAGCACACCATCGTGCGGTGGACCGAGGCGACGGACCGGGGCGGCCACTTCGCCGCGCTGGAGGAGCCGGACCTGCTCCTGGCGGACGTGCGCGCGTTCTTCGCCGACCTGCGCTAGGGATTCGGACCGGTCGGAGCCGTCGCCACGGGCGGCCCCGACCGGGCCTCAGCCGCGGTCGTCGAGGTCGGGGACCAGCACGCTCAGGCAGGTCACGCACGCCTCCAGCTTCTCGAACTCGGAGATGTCCACCGGCAGGACCCGCCACCGCTCGGCGGTCAGTTCGTGGATGGTCTCGGGCGCGGACGCGCTGACCAGCACGTCGCGTCCGCCCAGGGGGAGCACGTGCGCGCCCGGCTCCTCCGGAGCGCGCCGCAGCGGCGGCAGCGCTTGGCTGTCCACCAGTTCCGGCAGGCCGATCAGGGCGCCGTCGGGCAGCGCGGTCACCGCCGACTTCAGGTGCAGGACCTCGCGCAGGGCGACCCGCTCCACCTTGCGGCCCAACGGCGCCAGGAGCGCTTCGAGCTGGTCGGCGCCCGCGGCGTTGGTACGCCCGCCCAGACCCACGTACACCGACGAGCCCACCTGGAGGACGTCGCCGCCCTCCAGGGTCCCCGGCGAGGTGATGTGCTCCACCCGCAGGCCCAGGGCGCGGGCGGCGGCCTCGGCGCCCGCCACCTCGCCGCGCCGCTCCTCGGCTCCGGGCCGGGTCACGACCGCCAGGCCCTCGCACACCACGAGGGTGTCCTCGACGAACACCGCGTCCGGGCACTCCGGTGCCGGATCCACCTCGTACACCCGCCAGCCGGCCGAGGCGACCGTTTCCTGGTAGATCGAGTACTGGCGCGCGGCCAGCACCGGATCGACCGGGGACCGGGAAATGTGGGTCACGATGCCCTGGTCCAGAGCGGGGCCGGGGCGGCGCATCAGCGCGACCCCGTAGTAGGTGTATCCGTCCACGCGACCTCCAGGGGCGGGATTGGGGAGTGCACAACGTATCGCCACTCCCTACCCGGTTCCCGGATACGGCACGCGGGTCGTTCGGCTTGTTCGCGCCGCCCGGCCGGGGCAGGGTGGTGGCATGGACGTGATCGTGGTCGGCGGCGGGATCGTAGGGGTGAGCGCGGCGTTCCACCTGGCGCGCAAGGGCGTGTCCACGGCACTGGTGGACGCGGCGCACACGGGGCAGGCCACCGGGGCCGGGACGGGGATCGTCTTTCCCTGGCCCTTCCCGTGGGACGCGCCGCCGGTGTGGGACTTCAAGGCGCGGGCGGCCGAGCACTATCCGCGCCTGATGGCCGAGCTCGCCGAGGACGGCCAGGCCACCGGCTACGAGGTGGTCGGCGGGATGTCGGTGGACCGGGAGGGCGACGACGCCGGGTACGACCTGGTGAGCGCCCTGGCCGAGCGGCCGGAGTTCGCGTCGATGGGCCGGGTCGAGCGGCTGGCCCCGGGTGAGCCGACCGCGCGCTTCCCCCTCGTCCCCGAGCCCTACGGCGGTGTGTACATCGAGGGGATGGCCCGCCTGAACGGCCGGTCGGCCCGGGCCGCGCTGTTCAACGCCGCCGAGGAGCGCGGCCTGCGCTACTACAAGGGCGACGCGCGCCTGGCGTGGAACGGGCACCGGGTGACGGGCGTGCACGTGGGGGCGGAGGAGCTGGAGGCACCGGTGGTGGTCGTGGCGGCCGGCGCCTGGTCCGCGGGGCTGCTGGCCGCGACCGGGGTGGAGCTGCCGGTGTTCCCCGTGCGGGGGCAGATGACGCACTTCGCCCTGCCCGGCAGGGACACCCGTGGCTGGCCGGTGGTGCGCTTCGGCGAGCGCGACTACTTCGTGTCGGCGTTCGGGCCGGACCGGGTCGTCACCGGCGGCACGGTGGAACCCGACGCGGGGTTCGACCGGCGGGTGACCGCCGCGGGGCTGCTGCACAACCTCACCACGGCCGTGGAGGTGCTGCCCGGCCTGAGCGAGGCCACCGTGGTCGAGACCCGGGTGGGGTTCCGTCCGGGCACGCACGACGGACAGCAGCTCCTGGGCCCCATCGATCGGCTGCCCGGTGTGGTGGTGGCGACCGGGCTGGGGTCGGAGGGGCTGACGTTCGGGCCCTACCAGGGGCACGTGGCGGCCCGGTTGGCGCTGGGGGAGGACGTCGGCCTGGACCTGGCCCCGTTCCGCCCCGACCGGAGCCACAATGTGACGCGGAACACTGCCAAATAGGGCCATTTCGATTTGACATTTCCGCGAAATCGCTTGCTAGAACTCTAGTTCTGCCCTTGAGAACCTGCGGCAGGCCTTTTATACTGAGGAGTTTTGGTGAGCCAGGAACTGCCGGTCCGCTACCTTCGCGTCGCCTCGTCCCGCCGCCTCACACCGCGCATGGTGCGCGTGACCTTCACCGGGGACGACCTGGCGGGAGCCGCCCTGTCGGGCCCCGACCGCCAGGTGAAGCTCTACTTCCCCCGGCCCGGCCAGGAGCGCCCGCTCCTGCCCCGACCCGAGGGGGACGTCATGGGCTGGTACGAGGCCTACAACGCCATCCCCGAGGACGAGCGCCCGTGGATGCGCAGTTTCACCGTCCGCGGCCACGACCCCGAGCGGGGCACGCTCGACATCGACTTCGTGGTGCACGGCGACTCCGGTCCCGCCACCCGCTGGGCCCAGGACGTGCGCCCCGGGGCGGTCCTGGGCATGTTCGGCCCCTCGGACATGTTCGCCGTCCCCTTCGACCTGGCCGGCCCCGACCACGTGGTGCTGCTCGGCGACGAGAGCGCGCTCCCGGCCGTGGGCACCCTGTTGGAGGCCCTTCCCGAGGGCACCGCCGCCACCGCCGTCATCGAGATCGCCGACGCGGCGGAGGAGCAGCCCCTGCCCGATCGCGACCGCGTCGACGTGCGCTGGGTGCACCGTGACGGGGCCGCGCACGGACACCGGTTGCTGGAGCGGGTCCACGCGATGGACCTGCCGACGGAGCGCGTGGGCGTGTGGATCGCGGGTGAGGCGGGGATGGTCCGGAGCCTGCGCCGGCACATGGTCGGCGACCGGGGCATCGGCAAGGCCGCCATCGACTTCACCGGGTACTGGCGCCGGGCGCTGACCCAGGACGACGCGCCCACCTCGGAGGACATGGCCGACGCCCAGGAACTGCTCGCCCGCGCCCAGGCCGACGGCGGCGGGCGGCAGGGGTAGTCCGCGCGCGGTGGGGCGGGCTCGGGGCCGCCCCACCGCGCGGCCCCGGGGCCGCCGTCCGCGGTCTCAGGGGGCCTGCGACTCGTGCCGGTCGAGGTGGTCGCGGAACCAGTCGAGCATGAAGCGCTGCGCGGCGATCCCGTAGTCGAGCGTCGCGCGCTGGTGGACGACGACGTCACGGTACTCCTCGGGGAAGTCCACGCCGCCCAGGTAGGCGTCCAGGTCCGAGAGCGTGGCGAGCTCGGCCTCCGCGCGCGCCACGACGCGGCGCAGCACCGGTCCGCGTTCGTCCGGCTCCAGCAGGCCGAGGAAGAAGAGCCTGGCCAGCGCCGCCGTCTCCAGGTCGGGTCCGGTCGGCTCCTGCGTCATCCACGCGCGGAACTCGTCGCGGCCGGCGTCGGTCACGCGGTACACCTTGCGCCCCCGGCCGCCGGGTTCGACGCTGGCGACCTCGATGGAACCGCGCGCCAGGAGGGCGTCCAGCGCGCGCTTGATGCTGCCGGAGCTGGCGCTGTAGAAGAACGAGACACCCCCCTCGAACCCCTTGATGAGGTCGTAGAAGCTCTGGGGGGCGATCAGTAGCATTCCGAGGATCACATGGGCCATGGGGCGAGTCTAACGCTCTTGCTATCTCATAGACATGTCTTGTAGACATATAACAGTCGAGACAAGGAGCCGTCCCGTGACATCGCCGCCCACCACCATCCGCGCCCGCGACAACCGCGTCCCCGCCGGCGTCGACGCACGCCTGACCCGCCTGACGGAGGGCTTCGTCGCCCGGCGCGGCCTCCAGCACGCCAACGTCGCCCTGGTCGGCGGCGACGGCGAGCACCACTGGTCCGGTGCGGTCGGAACCGGCGAGCACCCGCCCCGGCCCGACACCCCCTTCTTCGTCGCGAGCATCACCAAGCGCTTCATCGTCACGCTGGTCCTGCAGGCGCACGAGCGCGGCGAACTCGACCTGGACGCGCCGATCGGCGACCACCTGCCGCCCTCGACCCTCACCGGGCTCCACGTCCTGGGCGGAACCGACCGGACCGCGGCGATCACGGTGCGCCACCTCGCCGGTCACACCTCCGGCCTGCCGGACCACCTGGACAAGCGCCGCGGCGAACCCGCCCCGCTCCGGCTCCTGGCCGCCGGCCAGGACCTGTCCTGGACCTTCGAGGACACGCTGCGCACGACCCGCGAGCGGCAGAGACCGCACTTCGTTCCGCAGGACCTGACCGCCGCGCGGCAGAAGGCCCGCTACTCCGACACCGGCTTCCAGCTGCTCATCCGCATTCTGGGGACGGTGACCGGCCGGTCCTTCGCCGACCTGCTGACCGAGCGCGTCATCGGCCCCCTCGGCCTGGAGCACACCTGGCTGCCCGGGCACAGCCCGACCGATCCGGCGGCCCCGGCGCCCTCCCCTCTGCACGCGAGGCGGCGCCGGGTGAAGGCGGCCTCGCTGATCGCGTCCAGCAACGACCTGTTCAGCACCACCGCAGATCTGCTCACCTTCCAGCGGGCCCTGCTGGACGGCGCGCTCTTCGCCGACCCCCGCACCCGCGCGCTGCTCACCGAGCGCCGCAACCGGCTGCGCAACGCCCCGGGCCTGCGCTACGGACTGGGGACGATGTCCTACAGGGTCGGCCGGCTCATGGCCGCCGGCCACCGCCCCGTCACCCTCGTCGGCCACTCGGGGGCGACCGGGACCTGGCTCTTCCACTGCCCCGAGCTCGACCTGCACCTGTGCGGCACGTTCGACCAGGCCAACGGGCAGACCCTCCCCTTCTGGTTCATGGCGGGGTGCGTGCGCGTGTGGCGCACGGGCGGGTGGGCGGACCCGGCCTGAGCCGGCCGGGGCACCACCGCGCGACCGCCTCCCGCGGCCCGGTCGCGGACCGCGGGATGCGGCTCAGGCGTGGACCACAGGACGCGGCTCAGGCGTGGACCGGCACCGGGCCGATGGCCGACGGCGGCGTCCACTCCGTCACCGAGAAGCCCGCCCGGACGAGGGCTTCGCCCGGGACCATCCGGAGCACGCCGTTGCGCAGGCTCTGGCGCCATCCCCCGCCCAGGTCCGCCCCGAAGCGCGCCATATGGACGGCCCGTGCGGCGATCGCGCGGCACCGCGGGCGCCGGACCGCGTCGAACTCCGCCAGGGCCGACCCCAGGTCGTGGCCGCGCGCCACCCGGCCGCCGACCAGGCGGCCGACGCTCACCCCGTCCTCCAGGGCCGTGGCCGCGCCCTGCCCCATCGTGGGCAGCGCGGCGTGCGCGGCGTCGCCGACCATCGCGACCCGTCCGCGGACGTAGCTCGGCAGCCCGCCCGGCAGGTGGTACACGTCGTGCCGCATGAGCCGGTCGGGGGCGGTGTCGGCGATGAGCTCGCCGATCTCGGGGGCCCACTGGGCGAACCTGGAGCGCGCCATCGCGTGCTCGTCGTCGACGACCGCACCCTCCGGCGCCCGGACGTAGCCGTACCAGTACATCTCCGACGCGCTGACCCGCATCGTCCCGAACTCCGCGCCCGGTCCCCAGTACTCGGTGAGGCGCCCGTCCCGGACGGTGTCGGGCACGACGGCGCGCCAGCTCGTGCTCCCGCTGTAGAGGGGGCGCGCGCCCGGGAAGAGCGCGGTGCGCACCGCGCTCCACATGCCGTCGGCGCCGACCACGAGGTCGGACTCGGTGCGGTGGGCGAGGTCCCCGCCGCGCCACTCCACCTGCGCGAGGTCCCCGCCCGGCGTTCCCGGGAGCACACCGGTGACCCGCGCGTCCGAGGCCACGGACACCCCGGCCTCCTCCGCCGCGCGCAGGAGGGCGGCGTGCAGCCGCCTGCGGTACAGCCCCAGCAGCGTGACCGCCGCGCGCACCTGGGCGCGGTCGTCGGGGATGAGCAGGATGGGTCGGCCCAGGGTGTCCCGAAAGCCCGTCGCGGTGGTCGGGTGCGCGATCTCGGCGATGCACTCGTCGTCGAGTCCGAGCGCGTGCAGCGCCGCGAGGCCGTTGCCCGGCACCGCGACGCCCGCGCCGACCTCCGCATCCCCTGCCCTGCGCTCCAGCACGGTCGTGCGCCAGCCCTCCCGGGCCAGCGCCACCGCCGACGCGAGCCCCGCGATACCGCCGCCGACCACCGTCGCCACCGGTTCCCTCATCAGCGCACACTCCCTCGTATCCGGGCGGTCGACAGGGTGGAGACCGCCATTCAATACGATAGTAGTGGTTGGTTCCGCCGACCTATACTGACCCCCATGCCGCCCGCCAACCTGCAGCGACGCCGTGCCCTCGCCGACGCCGCCATCGCCCTCCTGGCCGAAGAGGGGGCCCACGGCCTGACCCACCGCGCCGTCGAGGCCCGCGCCGGAGTCCCGGCCGGAACCGCCACGAACTACGCGCGCAACCGCGAGGCCCTGCTCGTCGCGGCCGCCGAACGCATCCTCGAACTCCACCTCGCGGACATGGCGGACGCCACCGCCCCCGACCCGGCGGAGAGGGCGCAGACGTCGCGCCGAAGGACCGAAGAGACCGAGCTGGCCGACATCCTCGCCGCCTCGCTGTGGACGGCGGCGACCGACCTGCGGGACCGCTACCTGGCGTACTTCGAGCTGCACATGGAGGCCCGGCGCCGTCCCGCCCTGGCCGCCGTCCTGGCCCGGCTGGGCGACGCCGCGCTCGCCGACACCACCGGGCTGCACGACACGATGGGAACACCCGTGCCCGAGGCGGCGGTGCCCGTCCTCATCTCCCTCTACTCCGGCACCCTGTTCACCCTCGTCACCCTCCCCGCCGAGCAGCTCGACCGGGAACGGGTCCGCACGCTCGCCGGGGCCATGGTGCGCGCGGCGGCCACCGGCGACACGCCCTAGCGCCGCACGTCCGAGCGGGAACCACCGCTCCCGGAGCCGCGGCGAACCGCCACGCGGTCCCACCGGGCGCGGCTCCACCGCCCCGGGCCGCCGATCGGTCATGATCGCCACGTGCGGCAGGGGCCGCTGAGAAGGGCGGGGACGGGTGGAGGACGGGTTCTCGGTGAGTCTGACCACGCTGCTGCTGGTGCTCGTGGCCGCGGTGGTGGCCCCGCTGATCGCGGACGTGGCGGCGCGCTGGTTGATCCTGCCCGGCGTCGTGCTGGAGATCGGCCTGGGCATCGTGCTGGGGCCCTCGGGCACCGGCCTGGTCCAGGAGAACGACGTCATCACCGCGACGTCGAGCATGGGCCTGGCCCTGCTGATGTTCATGGCCGGATACGAGATCGACCCGGCGCGCGTGACGGGCGGACCGCTCAAACGGGCGGCCGGCGCGTGGGCGTGCTCCCTGGTGCTGGGGCTGACGGTGGCGTGGCTGCTGGTTGACGGAGCACAGACCATCCTGCTGATCGGCCTGGCCCTGACCACGACGGCCCTGGGAACGGTCCTGCCGATCCTGCGCGACTCCGGGGTGCTGGGCACACGCCTGGGCGACCGGGTCCTGACCGCCGGGACCGTCGGCGAGTTCGCGCCGATCGTCGTGATCGCACTGCTGCTCAGCGGCTACCGGCCGCTGACCGGATCGCTCCTGCTGCTGGCCTTCTTCGCGGTCGCCGGCTTCGCCGCCTGGCGGATGGGCACGCGCACCTACCCGCGCCTGCAGCGGCTCGTGCGGGCGACTCTGGGGACCAGCGCCCAGGTGGCCGTGCGCCTGTGCCTGCTGGTCGTGGTCTTCATGCTCTGGGTGGCCTCGGTCCTGGGCCTGGACACGGTGCTGGGCGCCTTCGCCGCGGGGATGATCGTGCGCCTGATGCTGGCCAACAACCACCCGGGTGAGGCCGAGGAGGTGGAGAAACGGCTGACGGCCGTGTCCTACGGGTTCTTCATCCCGGTGTTCTTCGTGGTCACCGGGGTGCGCTTCGACCTGGACGCCCTGCTGTCCGAAGCCGGGGCGATCCTCACCGTGCCGCTGTTCCTCGTGCTGTTCCTGCTCGTGCGCGGCCTGCCGGTCTGGCTGTTCTCCCGCGGCGGACTCACCGGCCACCAGGGACCGGCGCTCGCGCTGTTCTCCTCCACGGCACTGCCGATCCTGGTCGTGCTCACCACGATCGGCACCCAGGCCGGCGACATGGACGGCGCGCACGCCGCCGCCCTGGTCGGCGCCGGCATGCTGTCGGTCCTGATCTTCCCGCAGGTCGCACTGGTGCTGGCGGGCGGACAACGGGCCGGGGCCGAGCCTTCGGCGACCGCCGCCGAAGGTGAGTAGACGTACTCAGGCACGGCGCGCCGCACCGGGCGAAGATGGGTCCATGAGCATCCCCACCCCCCAGACCAGGACCACACCGCAGTTCTACCTCCAGTCGATCATCGCGTTCGCCGTCTCGACCATCGGCGTCTCGGTGGGCATCGCCTACCTGCCCGTCGACCTGTGGATGCGCGCCTTCCTCGGGATGAGCGTGCTGTTCGTGATCACGGCGACCTTCACCCTGGCCAAGTGCGTGCGCGACCGCCAGGAGGACGTGCTGGCCGCCGAGCAGGCCCAGTACTACCAGCAGATGCCGATCTGGAACGGCACGGAACAGCAGCCCGCCCAGCGTTCGTGAGCCGGCGCCGCCGCGCGTGCCACGCGGCGGCGCGCTCCGGACGCGTCCACGGCCCGCCGGCGGTCAGGCGTTGGGCGGAAGAGCGGTTCCAGCGCCCCGCCGGCGCGCCCTGAGCAGGTCGTGGCGCTCCTTGGGGAGCGTGGGCTCGCCGGCGCTCTGGATCTCGAACCCGGCGTCCTCGATCATCTCCCGGTCGGCGCTGCCCGCCTGCCCCTCGCTGGTGAGGTAGTCGCCGAGGAACAGCGAATTGACCACGTGCAGGGCCAGGGGCTGCAGCGAGCGCAGGTGGATCTCGCGGCCGCCCGCCAGGCGCACCTCCACGTCGGGAAAGACCAGCCGGGTCGCGGCCAGGATGCGCAGGCAGCGCTGCGGCGTCAGTTCCCAGGTGCCCTGCAGCGGCGTGCCGTCGAAGGGCATGAGGAAGTTGACGGGCACCGAGTCCGGCTCCAGCTCGCGCAGGGCGAACAGGGCGTCCACGAGGTCCTCGTCGCTCTCCTTCATCCCCGCGATCAGCCCCGAGCAGGGGGAGAGCCCCGCGTGTTTGGCCTGCTCCACGGTGTCCACCCGGTCGGCGAACTCGTGCGTGGTGCAGATGTCGGCGTAGCGCTCCTCGGAGGTGTTGAGGTTGTGGTTGTAGGCGTCGGCGCCGGCCTCGCGCAGCCGGTCGGCCTGGCCCTGGGAGAGCAGGCCCAGGCAGGCGCACACCTCCACTCCGGGGTGCTGTTCCTTGATGCCGGAGATGGTGGGGGCGAGCCGGTCCACGTCGCGGTCGGTGGGTCCGCGACCGCTGGCCACCAGGCACACGCGCGAGGCGCCCGCCTGGACCCCCGCGGACACGGCCTTGGCGGTCTCGTCGGGTTTGAGCCAGGTGTACTTGACGATCTCCGCCTCGGAGCCCAGGCGTTGTGAGCAGTAGAAGCAGTCCTCCGGGCAGAGCCCGCTCTTCATGTTGACGAGGTAGTTGAGCTTCACCCGGCGGCCGAAGTAGCGCAGCCGGACCTTGAACACGGCGGCGACCAGGTCCAGGAGGTCGTCGTCGGAGCTGGAGAGGACCGCGAGTAGTTCGGCACGGGTGGGCGACTGACGTCGCAGGGCCTTCTCGGCCAGGGGCTGGAATGTCGTCACGGGGACGATCCTGGCGGCAGACCGGCCCGGGCGCAGCCCTCCAACCCGCCAAAAAACGCGGCCCGAGTCTTGTACGGGCCGCTCGTCGCGAGGTGTGCGCCGTCAGTCCGCCAGGCCTCCGGCGAACGGCATGGCCCGCCACCTGTCGAGCGGGTGCAGGGCGTCCATCAGCAGCGGCAGCTGCGGTGCGAGGGCGAGGCAGGACACGGCCCTCAGCATCCCCACGGCGTTCACGAACCGCAGGACGCCCTCGTCCAGCGGCCGCAGACCGAGGTCGTGCGCACGACGGTCGTAGACGGCCTCGCCGTCGGGCCCGAGCGCGGCCAGGTCCCACTCCACGGGTCCCAGCGTCACCAGCTCGAAGTCGGAGTACAGGTCCCCGTCCACACCGGAGAAGATGTTCACGGCCGGGGAGTCGCCGTGGACGGGCTGGAGGCCGATGCCGGGGAACGTCCTCTCGAACGCCTCGCGTGAGCGCACCAAGGGCTCCAGGACCCGCCATTCCCGGCGCGCGCGGTCCAGGTCGGCCGCGTCGATGAGGTCGGGGCGCCCCTCGAGCAGCGCGAGGCTGTCCTCGATGAACGGCGGTTCGGCCGCGGACAGGAAGGACAGCTCGCCGGGGTAGTCGCGCATGGCGGCGTGCAGGTCGGCGACGAGGGCGGCGTTGGCCACGTAGTCGGGCGCTGAGGCCGGGGCCTCCTCGACCCACTGCCAGAACGTCATCGCGAACCCGTCGTGCAGCACGGGTTCGCGGGGCACGAGGGGACTGGGCGGGATGACGGGCGTTCCCTGGTCCGCGAGCCACTGGGCCACGTCCAGCTCCGACCGCTGCCGGCGCGCCTGGGCCTCGGGGTCGGCGTAGCGCGGCAGCACGGTGGGCACCCGGACCACCACCGGGGAGGGCGCCAGGTGCACCACGACGGAGAACACGTCGTGCAGCACCTTGGCGTCGGTCACGGTGAGTCCCAGGCCGCGCCCCGCGTGGACGGCCGCGTCGAGGGCACGGGAGGTACGGCGGGCGATCTGCTCCGCAGTGATGAACGCGCTCATGGCGCGATCCTCCCATGGCGGCCCCGGTGGGACCGGCCGGTCCCACCGGCGGTGCGGACGCCCCCGTCGACCGGGATGACGGCTCCGGTGACGGCGGCCGGACAGGGCCCGGCTGATGGCCAGGCGCTGGATCTCGCTGGTGCCCTCGTAGATCGTGAAGATCTTGGCGTCGCGGGCCCAGCGTTCGACGGGGTCATCGCGGGTGTAGCCGTTGCCGCCCAGGATCTGCAGGGCCCGCTCGGTGGCGCGGACGGCGACCTCACTGGCCTTGAGTCTGGCCATGCTCCCCTCGGCGCGGGCGAAGGACTCCCCGCGCTCGAACATGTGGGAGGCGCGCAGTCCGTGCTTGGAGAACTTCTGGCCCTGACCGAGGCCGCGTGTGCCGGGCGGGATGAGGAAGAGGGCGTGGCCGCGAGGTCTCCGGGGGTGCCGAAGAACTCGGGGAGCCAGGTGTCGATCTGTTCCTTGGTGGCGGTCCCGAACAGAGCGGCCGGCATGGGCCAGGCCCTGCTGGGCGCCTTCCTGCCTGTCGCCGCTCTGTTCGGGCCCGTCGCCCCAGAAGATCTTCTCGGCGACCACGGGTTGGAGCAGCCCGGGGGGGTCGGCGGCTAGCTGGAGCGCGAAGTCGGGTGTGTAGAGGCCGGCCCTGGCGGACGACGTGTCCATACGGCCGGGTCCCGGCTCTCCGGCCCGCCTCCTCCAGGACCCCGACGCGCGCGAGCGGTTCGACCCGCACAGCTGACCGGCGCGGGTGCAGCCGCCGCGGACCCCGCTGCCCCTCGGCCCGTCGGGTCGGCGGCGGGTCAACGATCGATCCGAACTTGGCCCCAGGGGCGTTGCGCGATCGACCCCGGCCCGCCTCTCCCTCACGCTGGAGCTGTGGCGCACCCATCGGTGCGTGCACTGAGAGGGGGTAGGACGTTGAGCGACACAGGCAAGGACGCGGCGGGAGCCTCCGTCGAGGGGGAGGCCAACATCGTCCACGTGACGATGATCGCCGGGGCCGCGGCGATGGGCGGGTTCCTCTTCGGTTACGACAGCTCCGTCATCAACGGCGCCGTCGACGCGATCCAGCTCAAGTTCGGAGTGGGGCCGGCCACGCTCGGCTTCACGGTCGCCGCCGCGCTCCTGGGCAGTGCACTGGGCGCCGCCACCGCCGGCTCCCTGGCCGACCGCCTCGGCCGCATCCGCGTCATGCAGCTCGCGGGGCTCCTGTTCGCGGTGAGCGCCATCGGCTCGGCGCTGCCGTTCTCCGTGTGGGACCTGACGTTCTGGCGGGTCCTGGGCGGCGTGGCCATCGGCATGGCGTCGGTGATCGCGCCGACCTACATCGCCGAGGTCTCACCCGCGCCCTTCCGCGGCCGCCTGGCCGCCCTGCAACAGCTCGCGATCGTCCTGGGCATCGCCATGTCCCAGCTGGTCAACTACGCCGTGGCCCAGGGTGCGGGCGGCAGTGCCCAGAACGACATCGGACCGCTGCAGGCCTGGCAGTGGATGCTCGGCGTCGAGGTGCTGCCCGCGCTGCTCTACGTCGGACTGAGCCTGACCATCCCCGAGTCGCCCCGGTTCCTGGTGCGGGTGGGACGCGTGGACCAGGCGCGCCGCATCCTGGCGGACGTGGAGGGCGGGGACCGCGCCCAGGTGGACCGGCGCATCGCGGAGATCCACGAGGCCCTGGGCACGGAGCGGGCCCCACGGCTGCGCGACCTGACCGGCCGGTACGGGCTCCTGCCCATCGTGTGGATCGGTATGGCGATCTCGGCCTTCCAGCAGCTGGTCGGCATCAACGTGATCTTCTACTACTCCAGCTCGCTGTGGCAGTCCGTCGGCGTGGCCGAGAGCGACTCCCTGCTGCTGAGCCTGTTCACCTCCGTGGTCAACATCGTGGGTACGGTCATCGCGATCGCCCTGGTGGACCGGATCGGCCGCAAACCCCTGCTGTTGGTCGGCTCGGCCGGCATGGCCGTGGCCCTGGGCCTGACCGCCTACGCGTTCAGCAACGCGGTGGTGGTGGGCGACCAGGCCTCCCTGTCGTTCGGCTGGGGTGTGGTGGCGCTGATCTCCGCCAGCTCGTTCGTCCTGTTCTTCGCCCTGTCGTGGGGCGTGGTGGTGTGGGTGCTGCTGGGCGAGATGTTCCCGCTGCGGATCCGCGCCGCCGCCATGGCCGTGGCCACCGCCACCCAGTGGCTCACCAACTGGCTCATCACGGTGAGCTTCCCGAGCCTGCGCGACTGGAACCTGAGCGGGACGTACATGGTGTACGCGTTCTTCGCCCTGCTGTCGTTCTTCTTCGTGTGGCGGTTCGTGCGCGAGACGCGCGGCAAGACCCTGGAGGAGATGCAGGGTTAGGGCGTGTTCTCGCCAAGGGCGAGCGTGCCCGCGCCCCTCGCGGGAGCGCGCACGGAAGCGCCTACGTGGCCGCGGTTCCGGTGAACACCTCGCGTACCTCCTCGGCGGTGGTCTCCCGAAGTTCCTCGCCCAGCGACAGCCAGCGGGTGATTCCGACCGACTCCAGGAACCGCAGGTCGTGACTGGCGATCACGAGTGCGCCCCGGTAGGCCTCCAGGGCGTTGGTCAGCTGCCGCACGCTGGACAGGTCCAGGTTGTTGGTGGGCTCGTCCAGCATCAGCAGCTGTGGCGCCGGAGAGGCCAGCATCGTCGCCGCCAGGGAGGCCCGGAAGCGTTCGCCTCCGGACAGCGTCCCGGCGTTCTGCGCGGCCCGGCTCCCCTTGAACAGGAAGCGGGCGAGCTGGGCCCGGATGTGCTGGGCGCTCACACCCGGGGCCGCGCGGGAGACGTTCTCGGCGATGCTCAGCTCCTCGTCCAGGACGTCCAACCGCTGGGGCAGGAACCGTGTCGGCACGAAGACCTCGACCTCGCCCTCCTCCGGGGGCTGCTGCCCGGCGATGGCGCGCAGCAGCGTGGTCTTGCCCGCGCCGTTGCGCCCCACCAGCGCGATCCGTTCGGGTCCGCTCACCAGCAGGTCCCCCGAGACCAGCCGGCCGAACCGGGGGCGCACACCGCTCAGGCGCAGCACGGAGCGGCCGCTCGGCACCTCGGTGTGCGGCAGGTCCACCCTGATCTCGGCGTCGTCGCGGACCGCGTCGGCCGCCTCCTCGCGCCGCTCGCGCGCCTCGTCGAGCCGCTCCTCGTGCGTGCCCCGGAGTTTGCCCGCGGACTCCTGGGCGGCCCGTTTCAGCGCGCCCTGGACGATCTTCGGGATGCCGCGCTCCGCGGCCGCCTTCTTCGCCGTGCGCTGGCGTCGGGCCAGCTTGATGTGGGTCTCCTCCAGTTCACGCTTTTGCCGCCGCACGTCGGCGTCGGCGGCCCGCAGGGTGCGTTCGGCGGCCTCCTGCTGGACGGCGAGGGCCTCCTGGTAGGCGGTCCAGCCGCCCCCGTGGACGGTCACCGAGCCGGTACGCAGCTCGGCGATGCGGTCCACGCGCTCCAGGAGTTCCAGGTCGTGGCTGACCACGACCAGGGAGCCCGAGCGCCAGGTCTCCACGGTGTCGTAGAGCCTGCGGCGCGCGAACAGGTCGAGATTGTTGGTGGGCTCGTCGAGCAGGAGCACGTCGGGGCGCTCCAACAGGACCGTGGCCAGGCGCAGCAGGACGGTCTCGCCGCCGGAGAGCCGGCCCACGGTGCGGTCCAGTTCGATCCCGCCCAGGCCGAGCGACCCCAGGGTGGCCAGCGTGCGCTCCTCGATGTCCCAGTCGTCGCCGACCGTCTCGAAGTGCCGTTCCGAGGCGTCCCCGGACTCGATGGCGTGCAGGGCGGCGCGTGTGTCGGCGATGCCCATCGCCTGGTCGACTCTCATGCCGGTGTCGAGGGTGACGTTCTGCGGCAGGTAGGCCAGGCTGCCGCCGACGGTCACCGACCCCCGGGACGGGCGCAACCGCCCGGCCAGCAGCCGGAGCAGGGTGGACTTGCCGGCGCCGTTGGCGCCGACCAGGCCGGTGCGCCCCCTGCCCAGGGTGAGCGACAGGCCGTCGAAGACGACCGTGCCGTCCTTCCACTGGAAGGTCAGGTCGGAGCAGGCGACGGCGGCGCTGGTGGTGGTGCTGGTTTTCGACATGGGAAGTTCTCGCAGACGGAAGCGGTGTGGAAAGGGCTTCGTATGCGAGCACCACGCGGCGGTCGGCCGGGAGAGCGGCGAGAGGGTCCTGGACGAGGCAGGGACGGCTCATGCACCAAGGTTCCATGCACGCGACGGACAGGCCGGTTACCGGCGCCGTACCGCGTGATGATCGCGAACCTAGATGCGCAACGTCCACCTCGATCGGAGACAACAGGACGTGGGCGATCCTACCCACTGCGCGGCGGGTGTCAACCGTCGTCCGGTGTGACGCGGCTCGTGGGAAAGCGGCTCGGAGGGGAGGCGGCTCAGAACTCTTCGAGGTCGATCTTGCGCTGGAGGTACTCCTCGCGGCTGATCTCGCCGCGGGCGTAGCGCATCCGCAGCTCCTGCGCCGCGGCGTCCGGCGGGGGAGCGGGGTTCGGTGGAGCGGACGGGGCGGGATCGATGGGCCGTCCGCCGATGCGCCGTCCGAGTGCCCGGCCGACCTCGGTGACGGCGAGTACGAAGCAGAAGGCCAGACCCAGGACGACCGCGAGCGAGATCGCGGCGATGAAGACGTTCACGGCTGCGCTCCTTCGGCTGTTGCGCGGGCCGGCCTGCCCCGCCTCCCCCCTGTCTACTCTCCCTGGGGGCCCGCCGCCAGGGTGCGGCCCGCGCACGATCTGGACGGGCGTGCCCGATACCTCCTGAACACGTAACCTGGAACGTCGCCATCCGTAGGCCGGTCGAGAAGGGGCGGGATGCGCGTTCTCCTCGTGGACAACCACGACTCCTACACGTTCAACGTCTTCCAGCTCCTCGCCCGCGTGCTCGGTGAGGAGCCCCGGGTGCTGACCAACGACGCCCCGGAGTGGGCGGACCTCGATCCCGCCTCCGTGGACGCCGTGGTCGTCTCCCCTGGCCCGGGCCGCCCGCAGACCCCCCGCGACCTGGGCCGGGTCCCGGCTCTGTTGGAACACACCGGCCTTCCGGTCCTGGGGGTGTGCCTGGGCCACCAGGCCATCGCGCACCTGGCCGGCGCCCAGGTCTGCTCGGCGCCCGAGCCCCGCCACGGTCACCTGGCCCGGGTCCGACACGACGGAGCGGGACTCTTCGCCGGTCTCCCGCAGGACTTCACCGCCGTGCGCTACCACTCCCTGGCCGTCCCCGAACCCCTGCCCGAGACCCTGGCGGCCACCGCCTGGGCCGAGGACGGCGTGGTCATGGGCCTGCGCCACCGGGATCTGCCGCGCTGGGGCGTGCAGTTCCACCCCGAGTCGGTCGCCAGCGAGCACGGCGCCGACCTGGTCGCCAACTTCCTGACCATGGCCCGGGAACACCGCGGGGCGGCGAGGGCCGCCGTGGGCCGGGGGACCGGCGCACAGGAGTCTCCGAAGGCCGTGGCCGCGACCGCCCCCGCGCCTGAGATCCGCTCCGTGACACTGCCGTACGCCGTGGACACCGAGCGCGCCTACGCTCACCTGTACTCCGCAGCGGAGCACGCCTTCTGGTTGGACAGCTCCCGCCCCGAGGGGCCCGCCCGCTTCTCCTTCCTCGGAGACGCTCGCGGCCCCACCGCCGAGGTGCTCACCTACGACGTCGGCGACGAGGGTGTGCGGGTACGGACCGCCGCCGGAACACGAACGGAACCCGGCGACGTGTTCGAGGCGCTGGAACGCCGCACCCGCCACACACCGGGCGAGACCGGCCTGCCCTTCGGCTTCACCGGCGGCTACGTCGGCTACCTGGGCTACGAACTCAAGGCGGACTGCGGGGCGGCCCGTGCCCACACCGCCGCCACCCCGGACGCGGTGTGGATGCGCTGCGACCGTTTCGTCGCCGTCGACCACCACGAGGACCGCACGTACGTGGTGTGCGCGGACCAGGCCCCGGACGCCCAGGAGTGGCTCGAGGCCACCCGTCACGCGCTGACGGACCTGCCCCTTCTGCCCGCTCCCGCCCCCTCCGCCGCGCCCGTCGACCTGCCCGCCCTGCTGGAGCATCCGCGCGAGCGGTACGTGGACGGCGTCAAGGCCTGCCTGGGCCACCTCACCGACGGCGAGAGCTACGAGATCTGCCTGACCAACCGGGTTCGGCTGCCGGACCTCGGAAGGGGAGGCGAACTGGACTTCTACCGCCGCCTCCGAGCCGCCAGCCCCGCGCCGTACGCCGCCCTGCTGAGGGTGGGCGGCGTGAGCGTGCTGAGCGCCTCACCCGAACGCTTCCTGCGCGTGGACGCCGATCGCGTGGCGGAGAGCCGGCCCATCAAGGGCACCGCGCCCCGCCACCCTGATCCGGCCACCGACGCCAGGGCCGCCGCCGATCTGCGCACCGGCGCCAAGACCCGCGCCGAGAACCTGATGATCGTGGACCTGCTCCGCAACGACCTGGGACGGGTGTGCGAGGTCGCGAGCGTGGAGGTGCCCGCCTTCATGTACACCGAGTCCTATGCCACCGTGCACCAGTTGGTCTCCACCGTTCGGGGGCGGTTGCGCCCGGAGGTGTCCACGCTGGGGGCCGTGCGCGCCTGCTTCCCGGGAGGATCGATGACCGGCGCCCCCAAGCTGCGCACGATGGAGCTCATCGACCGGCTGGAGTCCTCGGCACGGGGGGTGTACTCGGGCGCGCTCGGCTACGTGTCGCACACGGGGCAGGCGGATCTGAGCATCGTCATCCGTACGGCCGTGCGCGCCGGCGGTGAGCTGGTCATCGGCGCGGGCGGGGCGATCGTGCTGGACTCCGATCCTGAGGACGAGTACCGGGAGATGCTGCTCAAGGCCGAGGTCCCGGCCCGCGGCCGGTGACCCCGGCGCCGACGCGGCCGGTCCTTCGGCGGCCGGGCCTTCGACGGCCGGTCCCGGGTCGACCCGGGAAAAGGGCTTGCCCACACGCCCGGCGGGCCCGAAGCTTGTCGCCCATGGAGATCCCTCGACACCAGATCCGCGCCGGATTCACCGATGACACGGTCACCGTGTACCAGGCCTACCACCCGGCCATCGGCGGCCCCGCCGTCCGCGACGGCCGCTTCCCGTCCTCGTGGAAGCGTGAACGGATGACCTGGATCAAGCCGTCGTTCCTGTGGATGATGTATCGCTGCGGCTGGGGGCGCAAGGAGAACCAGGAGACGGTCCTGGCGATCGAGATCACCCGCGAGGGCTTCGAGTGGGCGCTGCGCCACGCCTGCCTGTCGCACTTCAACGCCGATGTGCACGCCGACCACGACGAGTGGAAGGGCCTGCTGCGCGAGAACCCGGCCCGCGTGCAGTGGGACCCCGAGCGCGACCTGCGCCTGCGCCCGCTGAGCCACCGTTCCCTCCAGCTGGGGCTGGCGGGGGAGGCCACGCGCCGCTACGCCGACGAGTGGGCGGTCTCGTTCACCGACGTGACCCCGCTGGCCCACGAGGTCCGCGCGCTGGTCGAGGCGGGCGACCTGGAGGGCGCGACGCACCTGCTGCCGCGGGAGCGGCCCTACCCGATCGAGGAGCGGGACCTGGACCACCTGCGGCCGGCCCCGGAGTGAACACCCCGCGGCGTCGGCCGCGCGACGGGGCAGCGGCGGCCCTCCGGCTCGCGCGCACCCCGGACATGCCGAAGGTCCCACCGATGTGACTCGATGGGACCTCCGACGTGCGAGACCAATACGGCGGTCGCCTCTCGGCAAGGGGCACAACACGGTTCCTGCCGCCCGGTCGCCCGTAGGCGCCGGACGCGGTATTCCGTGAAGGCTGTGTGTGAGCCCGGGGGACACTTTCTACCGCACTGGCCTGCGAAGGGTGTAACCAGGAGGGGGCGCCCGGTATTCCGGGGCCCGGCGCCCCTTCCCGCCCCTCAGTCGAAGACGGGCTCGCCCTCTCGGACCAGGCGCCAGTTGACCGTGTGGAAGTCGGCCGGGTCGATCGTGCCGCTCTCGGTGGCGTAGTCGATCAGGGCCTGGCGCACCTCGATCTGCTCGTTGTAGACCACCGGGGCGTCGACGATGTGGGGGAAGCCGCCGCCACCGGACTGGCGGTAGTTGTTCACTGCCATCACGAAGCGCTGGTCGTCGGCCACCTCCGCGCCGTCCAGGGTCAGCGAGGTGATCCGCTGCCCTGAGGGCCGGGAGATGTCGATCTCGTACTCCAGCCCCGCGATCTGGTCGAAGTTGTAGTCCGGGGTGCCGCCCGCGTTGGTGATCCGCTCCGGGTCCACCGCCGCACCCGGCGCGACCTGCTCGAAGTACCGGGCGGAGAACTCCAGGTACGCGCGCACCTGGGCGCCGGTGATCTCGCTGGCCAGCAGCGTGTTGTCGTAGATGTACAGACCCGCCATATCGCGGATGCTGACGTCGCCGGCCGGGAAGACCGCGGAGCGGCTGAAGGGCGCCGCGATCGAGATGACCGGCAGGTCCGCCTCCGGAGTGCCCGCCAGCGCCGCGCGGACCGTCTCGATCTGCACGTGCTGGATGTAGTCCACGATCGCGGTGTCCGTCCAGCAGGCGCGCGCCGCGCTCAGCTCCTCGGTGGAGGTCGCGATCACCTGGTTGACGTAGTCCACGGCGGTGGCGTGCTGGCCCTCGACCGCCGCCAGGACGTCCGGGTCCTCCTCGACGGTGTTGGCGTTGAGGGCGACCGCGCTCTTGGACACCACCCGCCACCGGCCGCGCTCACGGCGCAGCGCCAGGTCCATGACCGACAGGCGCCGGCCCCAGAACGAGGGCATCGACATCAGGACGTCCTCGCCCGTCACGCGGTTGGTCACGAACCGCTCCGGCACGTCCCGGTGGGAGTGCCCGAACAGGATCGCGTCGATGCCCGGGACCTCCTCGGCCACCAGGGCCGAGGCGTTCTCCACCGGCAGGTCGTCGCCGTAGGAGGAGGTGCCGTTGTCACCGGAGTGGGCGCTGACGATGACGATGTCGGCGCCCTCGGCGCGCATGATCGGCACCCAGTGGGCGGCGGTCTCCACCAGGTCGCGGAACTCCAGCTCGCCCTCGACGTGGCGGCGGTCCCAGATGATGGTGCCGGGGTTGGTCAGCCCCAGCACGCCCACCGTCAGCGGCTGTTTGCCGGGCTTGTCGGTGCAGGTCACCCTCATGCGCTTGAGGACGTAGGGCTTGTAGGCGGGGTCGTCGGTGCCGTGGCGCACGGCGTTGGCGCCCAGGACGGGGGCGTCCATCTGCTCGATCCACGCGTCCAGGTGCGCGAGGCCGTAGTTGAACTCGTGGTTGCCCAGGGCCACGGCGTCGTAGCCGACGGCGTTCATCGCCAGCGCCATCGGGTGGGTCTCACCGGTCTCGGTGAAGGGCTCCACGCTGTTGTAGAACGTGGCCAGGGACGACCCCTGGATGGTGTCGCCGGAGTCGAACAGCAGGGTGTTGTCCGTCCCCCGCTCGGCCCGCACCTGCTTGATCAGGCTGGCGGCCTTGGCGATGCCGATGTGGTCGCCGTCGGCGTTCTCGTACTCGGCGTTTTTGAAGTAGTCCCAGTTCAGGCAGTAGCCGTGGAGGTCGGACGTCCCCATGACGGTGATGAGGGCGTCACGCGTGGAGGACGCGGCGGCGGTGCCGGGCCACCCGGCCAGGGCCAGCGCGCCGGCCGCGCTGAGCCCGCCGATCGCGCCGCGTCGGGAGAGGGGGGAGTCCGCGGCCATGGTGGTTCTACCTCCGGTGTTCGGTGACGTGCGAGCGCTTCAGGCTAGTGAGACGCGCCGTGGCACGGAAGTGCATCGGTGTTAACAATCGGCGCACCTTCC